>NZ_JANAVK010000010.1:0-123627 GCF_024213425.1 Micromonospora sp. A3M-1-15
CAGTGGGAGCAGCAGGCCGCCGACATCGTCGCCCACAACTGGAACAGCTGACATCCACGACACGAAGGCCGGCACCCGAACGGGTGCCGGCCTTCGGCGTCTGCGGGTCGGCTCAGGTGGCGTTGATCGTGCCGGTGAGGAGCAGGCACAGGACCAGGGAGCCGAGCGCCACCCGGTAGAGGACGAACAGGTACAGGGTGTGGTGCGCGACGTAGCGCAGCAGCCAGGCGATGGCCGCGTAGCCGATGCCGAACGCGATCACCGTGGCGACGATCATCTGCGCGCCGCTCGGCGCGGCCGTGCCCGGCGCAGACGGCTCGAAGACGTCCGGGATGCTGAAAACGCCGGAGATCACCACGGCCGGGATGGCCAGCAGGAACGAGTAGCGGGCAGCCGTCTCCCGGGTGAGGTTGAGCAGCAGGCCGGCGGTGAGCGTGCCGCCGGAGCGGGAGACGCCCGGGATCAACGCCATGGCCTGGGCGAAGCCCATGATGACGCCGTCGCGCATCCGGAAGTTCTCCAGCGTGCGGGTCTGCCGCCCCCAGTACTCGGCGAAGGCCAGCACCAGGCCGAAGACGATTAGCGTGCCGGAGATCAGGTACAGGTTCCGGCCGGCGGTGCGGATCTGGTCCTTGAAGAGCAGCCCGAAGATGCCGATCGGGATGGTGCCGACGATGACGTACCAGCCCATGCGGTAGTCGAGGCTGGAGCGCACCGAGCGGTCGAACAGGCCGAGGCACCAGGTCCGGACGATCCGCCAGATGTCCTTGAAGAAGTAGATGAGCACCGCCGCCTCGGTGCCGAGCTGGGTCACCGCGGTGAACGACGCCCCGGCGTCCCGGCCGAAGAAGATCGCCGAGGTGATCCGCAGGTGGCCGGAGGACGAGACGGGCAGGAATTCCGTGAGCCCCTGGACGATGCCCAGGACGATGGCCTCGACCCAGGTCACTCGCCGACTCCGGAGAGGTCCAGCGCCTCGGCGACGGTCCGGAGGGTCTGCACGCCGCTGTCGCGGTCGGCCACGAACAGGGTGACCGACAGGGTGGTGACGCCGGCGGCGGCGTACTCCCGCATCCGCTCGGCGATGCGCTCCTTCGGGCCGAGCAGCGAGGTGCGGTCGATGAACTCCATCGGCACCGCGGCGGCCGCGTCGCGCTGGCGCTTGGCCAGGTAGAGGTCCTGCACCTCGCGGGCGGCGTCGCCGTAGCCCATCCGGGTGGCGAGCTGGTTGTAGAAGTTCTGCTGCCGGCTGCCCATGCCGCCGACGTAGAGGGCGGCGTACCAGCGGACCAGCTCGGCGCAGGTGGCGATGTCGTCGCCGACCACCACCGGCACCGACGGGACGACGTCGAAGCCGGCCAGCTCCTTGCCGGCCTTGGCGCGGCCGGCGCGGACCGAGGCGAGCTGCTCCTCGGCGAACTCCGGGGCGTAGAAGACGGCGAGCCAGCCGTCGGCGATCTCGCCGGCCAGCTCCAGGTTCTTCGGGCCGACCGCGGCCAGGTAGATCGGGATGTGCTCGCGCGGCGGGTGGAAGCCCAGCCGCAGCGCCTTGCCGGGGCCGTCCGGCAGCGGCAGCGTGTAGTGCTCGCCGTCGTACGCGACCTCCTTTCGGGCCACCGCCAGCTTCACGATGTCGACGTACTCCCGGGTGCGGGCCAGGGGCTTGGCGAAGCGGACGCCGTGCCAGCCCTCGGAGACCTGCGGGCCGGAGACGCCCAGGCCCAGCCGGAACCGGCCGCCGGAGAGGGCGTCGATGGTCGCGGCGGTCATCGCGGTCATCGCCGGGGTGCGGGCGGGGATCTGCATCACCGCGGCGCCCACGTCGATCCGCTCGGTCTGGCCGGCCATCCAGGCCAGCATGCTCGGCGAGTCGGAGCCGTAGGCCTCCGCCGCCCACACCACCGAGTAGCCGAGCCGATCCGCCTCCTGGGCCAGAGCCAGGTGGTCGGCGGGCGTGCTCCACGCCGTCTGGTATCCGAGGCTGAGCCCGAGTCGCACTGGTCCTCCCACCGTCCGCACCACAGGTCGCATCAGGTTACGCAATGGGGGCGGTGGAGCGGATCACCGGATCACCTCGAACACGTCACACCCGCCCGTCAGGTCGGGCAGGAACTTGACTCCGGGCGAGGATATCCGTGACGCCGGGTTCGAAATAAGGTTCACCCATGCAACAGCGACCGCTCGGCCGAAGCGGGCTGGCGGTTTCGCGGCTCGCGCTCGGCACCATGACCTGGGGACGGGACACCGATGCCGACGACGCGGCCGCCCAGCTGAAGAGTTACCTCGACGCGGGCGGCAACCTCGTGGACACCGCCGACGTGTACGCCGACGGCGACGCCGAGTCGGTGATCGGCTCCCTGCTGGGCAGCCTGGTGCCGCGCGACGATCTGCTCATCGCCACGAAGGCGGGGCTGCGGCCGGGCAGCGGCCGCCGCCGGGACGGCTCCCGGGGGCACCTGCTGCGCACCCTGGAGGCCTCGCTGCGCCGGCTCGGCACCGACCACGTCGACCTCTGGCAGGTGCACGGGTACGACCCGGGCACCCCGCTGGAGGAGACGCTCTCCGCGCTGGACCACGCGGTGTCCAGCGGCAAGGCCCGCTACGTCGGGGTGTCGAACTTCTCGGGCTGGCAGACCGCCCGTGCCGCCGCCTGGCAGGCCGCCTGGCCGGGGCGGGCCCCCGTGGTCGCCGCCCAGGTGGAGTACTCGCTGCTGGAGCGGGGCGTGGAGCGCGAGGTGCTGCCCGCCTGCGAGGCGATGGGGTTGGGCGTGCTGCCCTGGTCGCCGCTGGGCCGCGGGGTGCTGACCGGCAAGTACCGCAACGGGCGGCCGGCGGACTCGCGGGCGGTGTCGCCGCATTTCGAGCGCTTCGTCGCCACCTACCTGGAGCCGCGCTGCTCCAGCATCGTGGAGGCGGTGGCCATCGCGGCCGGCGGTCTGGGCGTGTCGCCGCTGGAGGTGGCGCTGGCCTGGATCCGGGACCGGCCCGGGGTGACCGCGCCGATCCTCGGCGCCCGGACCGTCGGGCAGCTGCTCGGCGCGCTCCAGGTGGAGCGGATGACCCTGCCGGAGGAGATCGTCACGGCCCTGGACGACGTCTCGGCGGTGCCGGTCGGCTACCCGGAACGGGACGGCTGAGCCCGCCGCCCGCCCCGGTGCGCGACACGGGCGACGTGGGTCACCCTCAGGGGGTGGCGGCAGGCTGCGGAGCTGGGCAGCATAGAGGCCATGGACTACGAATACGCGCCGCTGCGGTTGCCTTCGAACGTCGATCGGTTGACCGCCGCGGCGCAGCTGGCGATCCAGGCGGAGTTCTCCGGTTGGGAGTTGGCCCGGGTGCGGCTGTACCGGGACGGCACGCGGCAGGTCATGCTGCGGCGCCGCCGGGTCAACCAGCCGCAGCCGGGCCTCTCCTACTGACGGCGGGCCCGGACGCGAGGCGTCCCCGGGGCCGGCACCGCACGGTGGGCCCCGGGGACGTCACGGCCTAGTGGGCGTGGTCGTGGTCGTGCTCCTCGTCGAGCTCCAGGAACGGGTGCTCGTCGAGCCGGCCGACCAGCCGGTCGTCGGCGGCCGGCTGGAACGGGCCGACCGGGTCGTCGTCGTCGAACGACTCCAGGTCGACCGGGGTGCCGACCTCGCTGACCATGACCACGCCGTCGAGCGGCTCCAGCTCGGGCACGTCGAGCGCGGACAGCGAGCCGTCGCCGCTCTGCAGCAGCTCCAGCACGGCCTCGCCGACACCCTCGACGGGGGCCGTCTCGTCCTCCTCCGGGGCGCCCTCGCGGCGGGCCGCCTCGGCCGCCCGGATCAGCGCGGCGACGCTGGGGACGCGGTAGTCCCGCCGCTGCCGCACCGAGATCACCCGCGGGTGCGGGTCGGTCGCCTCGACGCCCTCGCCGCCGCCGAAGCGCTCGTCGGCCTCGTCCGGGTCGATCGACTCGACGTCCCAGGGCGTCACCTCGCCGAACGCGTCGAGCAGCTGCTCGTCGTACGCGAACGAGGCGTTGTTCAAAGCGACGTACGCCTGCCAGACGGCGTCGTCGTCGATCCGGCCCTGGGCGGCGCGGACGGCGGCCAGGTGGGCGCGGGCCGCGTCGATCACGCGCTCGAGGGCGGCGTCCAGCTCACCGTGCTGGTCGGTCATGTGAGGCAGTCCCTTCGCGATGGGGGAGGTTCCGCGCCGGCGGCGCGACGGGCACGGTCAGCAGCTGCGGAGAAAGCGGTCGAGAACCCGCACGCCGAACTGTAGTCCGTCCAGCGGAACCCGCTCGTCGATGCCATGGAACAGGCTGGAGAAATTGAGGTCGGCGGGCAGCCGCAGCGGCGCGAAGCCGAAGCACCGGATGCCGAGCTGGGAGAACGCCTTGGCGTCGGTGCCGCCGGAGAGCATGTACGGCACCGGGCGGGCGCCCGGGTCCTCGGCGCGCAGCGCGGCCGACATGGCCTCGACCAGGTCGCCGTCGAAGGTGGTCTCCAGGGCGGGCTGGCGCTGGACGTACTCGATGGCGATGTCCGGCCCGACCAGCTCGCGCAGCTGCCGCTCCAGCACCTCGCTCTGGCCGGGCAGGCTGCGGCAGTCGATGGTGGCGGTGGCCCGGCCCGGGATGACGTTGTCCTTGTAGCCGGCGGCCAGCCGGGTCGGGTTGGCGGTGTTGCGGATGGTCGCGCCGATGATGTTGGCGATCGGGCCGAGCTTGGCGATCGCGGTCTCCGGGTCGTCCGGGTCGATCTCGATGCCGAGGACGTCGGAGACCTCCGCCAGGAACGCCCGTACGGTGTCGGTCATGACGACCGGGAAGCGGTGCCCGCCGATCCGGGCGACCGCCTCGGCGAGCGCGGTGACGGCGTTGTCGTCGTGCACCATCGAGCCGTGGCCGGGGCGGCCCTTGGCGTGCAGGCGCAGCCAGTCGATGCCCTTCTCGGCGGTCTCGATGAGGTAGAGCCGCCGCGACTCGTCGACCGAGTAGGAGAAGCCGCCCACCTCGCCGATCGCCTCGGTGCAGCCGTCGAAGAGGTGCCGGTGGCGCTTGGCGAGGAAGTGCGCGCCGTAGTCGCTGCCGGCCTCCTCGTCGGCGGTGAAGGCGAGCACGATGTCGCGGGACGGGCGGACACCGGCGCGCTGCCAGCCGCGCACCACGGCCAGCACCATGGCGTCGAAGTCCTTCATGTCGATGGCGCCCCGGCCCCACAGGTAGCCGTCGCGGATCTCGCCGGAGAACGGGTGCACCGACCACTCGTCCGGGTCGGCGGGCACCACGTCGAGGTGGCCGTGCACGAGCAGCGCGTCCCGGCCCGGGTCGGTGCCGGGGATCCGGGCGACCAGGTTGGCCCGGCCCGGCGCGGACTCGATCAGTTCCGCGTCTACGCCGACCTCGGCGAGCTTCTCGGCGACGTACTCCGCGGCCCGGCGCTCCCCGACGCTGGTGTCGTTGTCCCCGGTGTTGGTGGTGTCGATGCGCAGCAGGTCGCGGCAGAGGTCCACGACCTCGTCGGTGGGGTCCGGTCGGGCGGAGGCGGCGTCGCTCGTCATCGGTTCTTCATACCAGCCGGCCCGGCCCGACGGTCGGCCCCGGTGGGGGCGCGGTTTCGCGGATCGCGCGGGCGGGTACCGCCGGACCGCCACACCCGTCGATCCCGGAGGGCACCATGACCGTCCCGCTGCCGCCGCTGCCGCCCGCCGCCGACGACGCGTACCGGCCGGGCGGGCGGAGCCTGGCCGACCACGTGGACCGGGAGCACCGGTCGCTGCTCGGGCTGGCCGGGCAGGTCACCGACGCGGGCCTGGACGGGGCACGCCGCCGCGAGGTGCTGGACGTGCTGACCGCCGCGGTGTCCCGGCACCTCTCCGCCGAGGAGCAGTACCTCTTCCCGGCCGCCCGGGCGGCGGTGCCGGAGAGCGGCGAGCTGGTGGACCGGGAGATCGAGGCCGACGCGGCCCTGCTGACCGCGCTCAAGGGACTGTCCGGGCCGGACGATCCCGCGGTGGCGGACGTCGCCGACCGGGTACGCCGGCACGTGAGCCGGGTCGCCGCGCTGCTGACGCCGCTGCGCGAGGTGGCCAGCGACGCGGAGCTGATCCGGCTGGGCAACCGGTGGGAGATCGCCGAGGAGGCGGCGCCCACGCGGCCGCACCCGGGCACGCCGGCCACCCCGCCCTGGAACAAGATCGTCGAGCCGGCGGTGGGCGTGCTGGACAAGGTGCGCGACGTGGTCAGCGGGCGGCGCACCCGCCTCGCGGACCTGGAGCGACCCCGCGACCTCTGAACCCCTGGTTCATACAGCTATACCGATGCCGTCGGACCCTTTCGCCCACCCGCTGGGTGGTCCTACCGTCACCGTATGAATCTGGAGCTGCGACACCTGCGGGTGGTCTGCGCGATCGCGGAGACGGGGAGCGTCACCAAGGCGGCCTCGACGCTCGGCCTGGCCCAGCCGGCGCTGACCGCCCAGCTCCAGCGCATCGAGCGAGCCCTCGGCGGGCCGCTGTTCGAGCGGGACCGCCGGGGCGCCCGGCCCACCGCGCTGGGTGAGCTGGTGCTGGACCGGGCCCGGGTGCTGCTGCCGGCCATGAAGGGCCTCCAGGACGAGGCGGCCCGGCTGGCCGGGGCGGGCGACCCGCTGAGCCGGTACCGGTTCGGCGGGGTGAACAGCCCCATCCTGGGCCGGCTCGTGCACCGGCTCGCGGCCGAACGCCGCGAGGTGCAGATCACCACGTACGCGTCCTGGTCGGTGGACGAGCTGGCCCAACTGGTGGCCGGCGGGCGGCTCGACTTCGCGCTCACCGGGGTGTGCGGGGACGCCACACCGTCGGCGGAGTTCGGGCTGAGCTGGCGGGAGGTGGCCGTCGACCCGGTCTTCGTGCTGCTGCCGCAGACCCACCCGATGGCCGGACGCGACGAGGTGCGCCTGGTGGACCTGCGCCGCGAGCAGTGGGTGGCAGCACCCGGGGACGGCTGCTTCGGTGACTGCTTCGCGGCCGCCTGCGCCCGGGCCGGCTTCACCCCCCGCAAGGTCTACGAGGCGGACGTGCGGGGCTGCCTGGACCTGGTGGACGCGGGCGAGGCGGTCGCGCTGTGCCAGGCCACCTTCCGCCCGGTGGCCGGGCTGGTGACCCGCCGGCTGGCCGGCACGCCGCTGCGCTGGCGGCTGCTGCTCGGCTGGCACCCGGACGCCCCGGCGGCCCGGGTCGCCGAGCCGGTGCTGGAGACGGCGGTGGCGTCGTACACCGACGCGCTGGCGAACCACCCGGACTACCTGGCCTGGCTGCTGGCCCACCCGGACTTCGGCGCGCAGCCGACCACGGCGGGCGGGGTGCGAACCGCCTGAGCGCGGGTATCTGGGCGGCATGACTGATCTGTACCCCGCCGCCGACCAGCGGGAGCTGCTGCGCCAGGCGGCCGCCGCGCACACCGCCGCCTCCGCCGACCTGGAGGCGTTCCTGCGCCGGTTGCCCGAGGTGCCGGAGCCGGCGGACATCACCGAGTACGCCAACCTGCTCACCCGGGAGGAGCGGGCCCGCGGCGAGCGGCAGGACGCGGCGGACGCCGCGGGACTGCAACTGCCGAGCATGGAATCGGAGTAGACCGACGGCGGCGGCACCCGGGACCAGATCCCGGGTGCCCTCGCGGTGTCGCCTTCAGAAGACGGCGCCTCAGCGCTCGATGAGGACGTCGTGGCCGAGGTCGAGCAGCGAGTGCCGCCACTCGTCGTCGGCGTTGCCCCGGCTCGGCTTCGCCGCGGTCAGCGCCCGGATCTGCTCGATGGCGTTCCGCATCACCTCGATGTCGTCCGGGGTGAGGTCCACCTTGCGCTTGGTCAGCACCTGGAGGATCCGCCGCCCCGGCTCGGGCAGGTCCAGGTCCGGGTTCGGGCCGAACGCCTCCTCCCCCGAGCCGCGGGTGAGCAGCCACCGCCGCAGCTGCTCGGAGGGGACGTTCACCTCGGCGTGGAAGTCGTCCCAGATCACCTCGACCTCGGGGTCGAGTCGCGCCTCGCGTACCATCACGCCTCCTCTTCCGCCGGCGACCCGGACGGCGTCGGGTCGCCCTCGCCCTTGTCGGTGTGCTGCTTCAGGCCCTCCGGCGGCACCTTGACCCGGGCCGGGTTGGCCGTCGGGGGCGCGACGATGGGTTCGGTGCGCTCGGTGTCCTCCCGGGTCTCCTCGGGTTCGGTCATGTCCGCCCTCCGATCCGTCGGGGCTGGGGCGTCTTCCCTCATCGCGGATGGGACGTCGACGCGGCCGTGTAGCCGCGGTCGGTGGCGCTCACCTCGAAGGCGAGCTGGCCGTCCCGCGCGTCGACGGTGACCTGCTGGCCGGGCGAGATCTCGTTCTCCAGCAGCATCCGGGAGAGCCGGTTGTCGACCTCGCGCTGGATCACCCGGCGCAGCGGCCGGGCGCCGAACTCGGGCTGGTAGCCGTGCTCGGCCAGCCAGTCCACCCCGGCGGTGGTGAACTCGACCCGGATGTCCTGGGCGTGCAGCCGGCGGCGGGTCTCCTCCAGCAGCAGCCCGGTGATCTGGCGCAGCTGCTCGGCCTCCAGCCGCTGGAAGATGATCACCTCGTCGATCCGGTTGATGAACTCGGGCCGGAAGTTCTCCTGGAGCCGGCGCATCAGCCGCTCCCGCAGCTCGCTGGACTCCTGCTCGCCGGGCTCGCCCGCGCCGAAGCCGACGGTGCGCTGGGTGCCGGTGATCAGCTCCGAACCGAGGTTGCTCGTCATGATCAGCACGGTGTTCTTGAAGTTCACCGTGCGCCCCTGGCTGTCGGTGAGCCGGCCGTCGTCGAGCACCTGGAGCAGGATGTTGAACACGTCCGGGTGGGCCTTCTCGATCTCGTCGAGCAGCACCACGGCGTACGGGCGGCGGCGCACCGCCTCGGTGAGCTGGCCCGCCTCCTCGTAGCCGACGTAGCCGGGAGGCGCGCCGACCAGCCGGCTGACCGTGTGCCGCTCCTGGAACTCGCTCATGTCCACCCGGACCATCCGGTCGGCCTCCCCGAACAGCGCCTCGGCGAGGGCCCGGGCCAGCTCGGTCTTGCCGACGCCGGTGGGGCCGAGGAAGAGGAAGCTGCCCATGGGCCGGTCCGGGTCGGCCAGCCCGGTACGTGAGCGGCGCACCGCCTCGGCCACCGCGCTGACCGCCTCGTCCTGGCCGACCACCTTCTCGTGCAGGTGTCCCTCCAGGCGCAACAGCCGGTCCCGTTCCTCCTCGGTGAGCTGGTTGATCGGGATGCCGGTGGCCCGCGACACCACCTCGGCGATCTCCTTCGGCCCGACCTCGGGCACGTGGTTGGGGCCCTCGTCGCCGCGGGCGCGGCGGAGCTGGTCCTCCAGCTCGGCGGTGCGGTCACGCAGCTGGGTGGCCCGCTCGTACTGCTCGTCGGAGACGGCCTGCTCCTTGTCGCGGCGTACCTCGTCGAGCTGCTGCTCCAGCTCGCGCACGTCGGCGGCCGGCGTACGGGTGCGCAGCCGCACCCGGGCGCCGGCCTGGTCGATGAGGTCGATCGCCTTGTCCGGCAGGTACCGGTCGGTGACGTACCGGTCGGACAGTTCGGCGGCGGCGACCAGCGCCTCGTCGGTGAAGCGGACCTGGTGATGCGCCTCGTACCGGTCGCGCAGGCCGCGCAGGATGGCCACGGTGTCCTCGACGCTGGGCTCGGGGACCAGCACCGGCTGGAACCGGCGGGCCAGCGCGGCGTCCTTCTCGATGCTCTTGCGGTACTCGTCCAGCGTGGTCGCGCCGATCACCCGCAGCTCGCCGCGGGCCAGGGCGGGCTTGAGCATGTTGGACGCGTCCATGCCGCCCTCGCTGCCGGCGCCGCCCGCGCCGACCAGGGTGTGGATCTCGTCCAGGAAGACGATCAGCTCCTCGCGGTGGGCGCGGATCTCATCGATCACCTTCTTGAGCCGTTCCTCGAAGTCGCCGCGGTAGCGGGTGCCGGCGACCAGGCCGGCCAGGTCGAGCTGGATGACCCGCTTGCCGATCAGGGTCTGCGGGACGTCGCCGTCGCAGATCCGCTCGGCGAGCCCCTCCACGATGGCGGTCTTGCCGACGCCGGCCTCGCCGATCAGCACCGGGTTGTTCTTGGTGCGCCGGGACAGGATCTCCACGGCCTGCTCGATCTCGTCGGCGCGGCCGATCACCGGGTCGATCTGGTCCATCCGGGCCAGTTCGGTGAGGTCCTGGCCGTACTGGTCGAGGGTGGGGGTGCCCCGGTCCGGCTTCGGGCCGGTCGACGGGCCGCGCTCGGCGCTGGCCGCCTGGAGCGACTCGGGCTGGATCCGCCCGGCGGCGAGCATCCGGCCGGCCGGCGACTCCGGGTTGAGCGGCAGGGCCATGAGGATGTGCTCGGGGCCGATGTAGTTGGCGCCCATGGCCCGGGAGAGCTGGTGCGCGTCGAGCAGCGCCCGCTTGGCCGCCGGGGTGAGCGACAGGTTCGGCGGCACCTCGCCGCGGGGCGCGCCCTCGCCGCGCCCGCCCAGCGCGTTGACCAGCGCGTCCGGGTCGGCGCCGGCCCGGCGGACGAGGTCCCGCAGCGGCTCGCGCTGCAACGCCGCCCACAACAGGTGGTCGGTGTCCAGGTCGTTGCTGTGCTTCTGGGCGGCGCGGCGAGCCGCGTCGGCCAGCATCTCCCGCGCGTCGGCGGTCATCAGCCGGGTGATGTCGACCCGGTGCGCCGGCCGGCGTCCCCCCTCGCCCCGCCCGAAGTACCGGGCCAGGAACTCGTCCCACGGGTCGTTGCCGAAGTCACCGGGTCCCATCATCTCTGTCCTCCGCAGTCGGTCGGCACGGCCGCCGGGGCGCGACAAGGCGCGGCACGGTCGGCGGTGGCTACCCGCCGGTCGGCGCGACAAACGCGTGCGGGTGGCACGCTGGGGGCATGGAGTCCAGGCCGCTGCTGATCGTCGACGGCGCGAACGTGGTCGGTTCGCGGCCGGACGGCTGGTGGCGGGACCGGGCCGGGGCGGCCGCCCGGCTGCGGGACGCGCTGGTGCCGCTCGCCGAGGCGGGCGTGCCGCCGGAGCTGCCGCCGCCCGTCGAGGTGGTGCTGGTGGTGGAGGGCGCGGCCCGGAACGTCCCGGCGGTGCCCGGTGTGGCCGTGGTGTCCGCGCCCGGGTCCGGCGACGACACCATCGTCGAGCTGGTCGCGGCCGCGCCGGGGCGCCGCCGGGCCGTGGTCACCGCCGACCGTGAGCTGCGGGCCCGGGTGGGTGCGCTCGGTGCCGAGGTGTACGGCCCGCGCCGGCTGCCCCGCTGACCGCCACTGCGTCCCGTCGACGGGACCCGGGGGTCCGCCGACGGGACCGACGGGTGCCGCCGGGGAGCGCCTTTACCCACGTCAGGGCGGTAATCGGACAGTCGGGCAGGAACGCCGCGAGGGCGGATGTTCGCCCACCCGTCGGGATACGTTGTAATGGAGATCTCCCCCGCCCCCAGGAGGTCCCCCGTGGCGAGCGTCGCCGAGCTGAAGGCAGCGATCGATGTCGCTCTCCAGCAGATAGGAGACGGGCAGACAGCGGTGCAGGCGGCCGGCGAGAAGCTGGCCGAGGCGCAGCAGACCCTCGCCGGCGCGCTGGAGGGCAGCGGCCACGAGACCGTCGAGGCGGCCCAGGCCTCGCTGACCCAGGCCAGCCAGGAGCTGGAGGAGTGTCTCGCCGCCACGCTGGTGGCGGTCGAGCAGGCGCAGCTCTACGTCGCGACCCTCTGAGGACCGGTCGTGTCCATCGTCGAGGACATCGGCGCGCAGGTCCGCGCGGCCGCTGAGGAGCTGCCGCTGGCCCAGCTCGCCGCCGCGTTGGAGAAGTTCGGCCAGGCCACCGAGCGGCTGCGCTGGGTCCGCCAGGAGTCGGCCAACCCGATGGGGGTGCCGGAGCTCTCCGCGGCGACCGAGCACGCCGAGACCGCCGGGTACGCGCTGCGGGTGGCGCAGGAGCAGCTGTCGGCGTACCTGGCCGCGATCGGGCTGGCCGCCGACGGGGCGCCGCCGCCGCGGGCCGCCGACCGCCGGCCGAGGCACGACCCGGCCCGCGGCGAGGTGGCGCCCCCGGCGCCGGGGGCCGCGCCGGACCGGGACGAGCAGCCGGCCGTGCGGCGCTGGTGGGCGGTGCGGGTCGCGGAGCTGACCGGCGGCCGGGAGGGCGCCCCGGACGAGCCGGACGAGCGGGTCGAGGACTCCCGCGAGCTGCTGCGCCGGGTGGTGACCGGGATCCGCTCCGGCGACCGGGACCGGCTGCACCGCGAGCTGCGCCGGGCGCACGCCGACGTCGGGCTGGGGCTGGCCGCGATCGCCCCGCCGATGCTGCGCGGCCTGGCCGGCGAACTGCTCGGCCACCCGCCGCGCGCCGACGACCTGGGCCGGCTGCGCCGGGAGCTGGACGGGCGGGTCCGCGACCTGCTGCCCGGGCTCCCCCCGCCGGTGCTGGACACGCTGCTCACCCGGGTCTGCCGGATGCCGCCGCCGCGCCGCGGCGACGACCAGGAGCAGCCCCATGCCGCCGACCCGGCGGTGACCGCCGGCGTAGTCACCGGGGTGCTGCTCGACCGGCTCGGCCGCGACCTGCCCAGGGACACCGACGACCGGGAGCCGACCCGTGGCTGACGTCCGCGCGCAACTGGTGACGCGGGTCCGGGGAATGCTCTCCGAGGCCCTGGGCGCCACCCGCAACCGGCTCGCCACCGCCGAGGACGACCTGGCCGCCGGCCGGGACCGGCTGGCCCGGGTGCGGCGCGCCGCCGCCGCCGTACCGGAGCGGGTGGGCGCGCAGCGGGACCGCCGGCTCGCCGAGATCGACGCCCGGCACGCCGCCCGGATCGCCGAGCTGGCCCGCCGGGCCGCCGCCGCGGCCGAGCGGGAGGCCCCGGGCGCGGCGTCCGCGCCATGGGACCGCTGGCGGGCCACGCCCGCCGGCCGGGGCGAGGCACCCGGTGCCGTCCGGATCGGCACGGTACGCATCTCCGGCGCCGAGCCGGTGCCGGCGCTGGTCCCCCTGCTCGACGCCGGGCACGTGCACCTCGCCGGCAGCGACCGGGAGGGCGTCGCCGCGGTGGTGCCCGCGCTGCTGCTGCGCTCGGTGGGCCGGGCCGATCCCGGCACCGTCCGGCTCTTCGGGTACGACCCGGAGCACCTGGGCGGCGGCCTGGCCGGATTCGCCCCGCTCGGCACGGCCGGGCTGCTCACCTTCGTCGGCCCGGGTGGCCTGGGCCGCCTGCTGGACGACCTGGTGGAGCAGATCCGCCGGATCAACGAGACCGTGCTGGCCGGCGAGTACGCGTCGCTGCGCGAGCTGGCCGCCGCGACCGGCCGGCGCCCCGAGCCGTGGCGGGTGGCGGTGCTGCTCGGCGGCGACGAGCTGTCCCGGCACGAGCGCGGCCAGCTCGACCGGGTGGTGCGCACCGGGGCGGCCTGCGGGGTGCACCTGGTGGTCCGCGGCATCGACCTGCCGGACGGCCCGACCGTCACCCGGGTGGTGGTGGACCCGGACGACGCCCGGATCGGCGGCCTGCCGGTGGTGCTCGACGCCCCGCCGCCGGCCGGGCTGGTCACCGAGACCTGCCGGGAGGTGGCCTCCCGGGTCAACGCCGGCCCGCCGCCGGCGCCCTTCGCCGACCTGCTCCCCCCGCCCGGCGAGTACTGGCGGGAGGACTCGGCGCACGGGCTCAGCGCGCCGATCGGCGAGGGCCCGCACGGCCGGCCCGTGCTGCTCACCCTCGGCGACTACCCGCCGCACGCGCTGATCGGCGGCCCGTCCGGCACCGGCAAGACCAACCTGATCTTCGCCTGGATCGGCGCCCTCGCCGCCCGCTACTCCCCCGCCGAGCTGGAGTTCTACCTGCTCGACTTCAAGGAGGGGGTGTCCTTCGCCCGGTTCGCCCAGGGCCGCCGGGACCCGAGCTGGCTGCCGCACATGCGGCTGGTCGGGATCAACGTGAACACCGACCGGGAGTTCGGGCTGGCGCTGCTGCGGTTCCTCGCCGAGGAGCTGCGCCGCCGGGCCGACGCGGCGAAGAAGCACGAGGTCACCAAGCTGGCCGAGCTGCGCGCGGTGGACCCGACCGGGCACTGGCCGCGGATCGTGGCGGTGGTCGACGAGTTCCAGGCGCTGCTCGCCGGCCGGGACGTGGTCGCCCGGGAGGCCGCCGACCTGCTGGAGGACCTGGCCCGGCGGGGCCGCTCGCAGGGCATCCACCTGGTGCTCGCCTCGCAGGACGTCCGCGGCATCGAGGCGCTGTGGGGGCGACCCGCACTGGTCGCCCAGTTCACCCTGCGTATCGCGCTGCCCAAGGCGCTGCGGATCCTGGCCGAACGCAACGACGCCGCCCAGTCGCTGCCCCGGCACCACGCCGTCGTCAACGCCGAGTCCGGTCTGGCCGAGGGGAACGAGGTGGCCCGCATCCCGCTCGCCGGCGACTGGGAGACGTGGAGCGACCTCCAGCACCGGCTGTGGCGGATGCGCCCGCAGGACGCCGCCCCCGCCCGGCTCTTCGACGGCGACGCCGTCCCGAGGCTGGCCGAGGCGCCCGACTTCCGCGCGCTGACCGCCCCCGAGCAGGGGGTCCCCCGCAGCCCGGTCGCGCTGCTCGGCGAGATCATCGACGTGCAGGCCCGCTCGGCGGCGCTGCGGCTGCCCCGGGCCCCCGGGCGCAACCTGGCCGTGCTCGGCACCCGCGTCGACGAGGCGTGCGCGGTGCTGGACGCCGCCGCCCGCTCCCTCGCCCGGCAGTACCGCCCCGGCACCGCCCGGTTCTCCATCGCCTGCCTCGACCCGGACGCCGACCCGGCCGCCCGCGCCCTCTACGAGGACCTGGCCGACGACGCCGCCTGGTACGACGAGGAGACGGTGCCCGAGCTGATGGCCGAGGTGGGCGACGCGCTCGGCGCCCCGGGCACCCCGCAGACCCCGCACTTCCTGCTGCTCTACGCGGTCGACGCGGCGGCCGGGCAGCTCGCCGGGAAGGCCGGCCGGCGGACCGGGCTGGAGCAGCTGCGCAGGATCCTGCACGACGGGCCGGAGCGGCGTACCCACGTGCTGGCCTGGTGGCGCGGGGTGGCCCGGATGCGGGTCGACCTGGGCGGACCGGCGGCGCGCACCGACCAGATCGGCGCCTGGGTGGCGCTCGACGTGCAGGGCGCCGAGCTGGGCTCCTCGCTCTACCCGGGCACCGGCGGCCCGGACTGGTACCCCCGCCCGTGGCGGGGCCTCTACTTCGACCGGGCGGTGCACCGCACCGGACAGGTGATCATCCCTTATGGTCCGTCCCGATGAACGCACCGGTCTCCAGTGAGACGTACGCCGCCCAGATCCGCCGGCTCGCCGACCTGACCGCCCGGGTGGCCGCCCAGCGCGACGAGGCGCACAGCTGGTACGCCCAGCAGGTCGCTGCCGCCGACCGCGCGGTGGCCGACGCCACCGAGCAGGTGCGGCGGGCCGAGGCCGAGGTCGCCGAGGCGCAGCGGATGGTGGAGCGGGTGGACGCCGAGGCCACCCACCTGTGGGGGCAGCTCCGGGCACGGATCGGCGCCGGCGGCCGGCGGCTGGGCGACCCGCCCGGACCGGCCCGCGACGCCACCGGCGACCCTGTGCCGCTGCTGCGCGGGGTACGCGAGCTGCTGGAGCGGACCCGCCAGCCCGGCGAGCTGCCCAGCTCGGCGAACCCGCTGCTGGTCGCCTGCGGGATCGGCGGCGCGCTGGTGGCGTACGCGCTGGGCGAGGGGGCCCGGGCGTTGGGCGCCGGTTCCGGCGGCGACCTGGCCGTCGGGATGCCGGTGCTGGCGCTGGTGGTGACACTGCTCGGCCCGCTGGTCGGGCTGGCGCCGGCCCGCCTGCTGGCCGACCGCCGCCACGCCGTGCTGACCCCCCGCCCCATCCTCCTGGTAGCCGCCGCCGGCCTGGCGACAACGGCCCTCCTGCTAACCCTGACCGCCACCCGCTGACCCCCACCCCCCACCCCCGCCCCCACCCCCCGCCTCCCCGACCGGTGATCATGAAGTTGTTGCCGCGACACGCCGCCGTGGCGGGCAACAACTTCATGATCGACGCGCTTGGGCGCGGGGTGCGGGGTGCGGGGCCCAGGGGGTCAGGCGGGGGTTAGGACGGCTTCTTTCAGGAGGCGGCGGGTCAGGGTCAGGCGGTCGGCGTCGTCGTCCAGGCCGGGCAGGTCGCCGATCCGGGTGACCTCGCCGGCCAGCAGCGCGCGCAGTGCCGGCTCGCAGGTGCCGGGCAGGGTGACGGTCCGGTCGAACAGGCGGAGCGCCACCTTGCCGTCCCCGGCCGGGGTGAGCTGCCAGCGCAGGCCGGCCCGGGGTGCGACCCGGCTGTCCGCGTCGAGCGTGGCCAGGGCGGCGGCCTGGGCGAGGGGCCGGATCGGCGCCGGGCGGGCCGCCGGCCAGGCCCGGGCCCGCAGCCCCGCGGCCACCGCGGCGGGGTCGGCCCGCAGCAGCCAGTCGCGCAGCGCCTCGACCGTCTCGGTCAGCTCCGGCTCGATGGCGTCCGGGTCGGCCACGTCGATGCCGAACGGCAGCCCGGCGCGCAGCCGGGCGTCCTCGGCGGCGAGCGCCAGCAGTTCCTCGACCAGGGCGTACCGGGTCAGCGCCCGGATGCCGACGGTCAGGTGCAGCGAGCTGGACTCCTGCGCCTGGGCGCTGTGCAGCCAGCCGCGCGGCAGGTAGAGCGCGTCGCCGGGTTCGAGCACCACGTCCAGCGCGGGCCGGCCCTCGGCCGTGGCGGAGACCTCGTCGGCCCGGCCACCCCAGGGCTGCTTCTCCAGCGGGTCGGGCAGCACCGGCGGGTGGATCCGCCAGTGCTTGCGCCCGTCGACCTGGAGCACGAACACGTCGTGGGTGTCGTAGTGGGTGGCGAAGCCCTGGCTGCCGGCCGGGGTCAGGTAGGCGTTCACCTGCAACGGCTGGGCCAGCGCGGCGCCCAGGTCGCGGGCGAAGTCGACAAGCGCCGGCCAGGTCCGGTGCAGTCCCTGGAGGACCAGGGTGGCGCCGTCGGCGTACAGGGCCAGGATCTTCTCGTCGAGGACCTGGTCGTCGATCTCGGCGCCCGCGCCGCCGCCGCCGGTGTACCGCGCCGCCGGCACGAGCTGGCCGTCCCGGGCGACCCGCAGGAACGGGGTACGCAGGCCGCGCCGGCTGAGCAACTCGTCGGCGTCGGCGGGGCTGAGCAGGTCGGTGAAGCCGGCCGGGTTGGGCAGCTCGGCCGCCCGGGACAGCAGCGGGCTGCGCCCCCAGTGGTCGGCGGCGAACTTGGTCGGCTCGACCGCCACGCAGCGCGCGAGGGCCTCGGTCGCGGAAGACGGAACCGCCGGGCGGCCGTGGCCGCCCGGCGGGTCGATGTGCGTCATGGCGATCGTCAGGAGGCGCTGCCGTCGGCGCCGCCGTCGCGCTGGCCGGGGGTCGCACCACCGTCGGCCGGGCCCTCCGCGCCGCCGTCCGCGCCACCGTCCTGCTGGCCCGGGGTCGCGCCACCGTCGGCCGGACCCTCCGCACCCTGGTCGGCACCCTGGTCGGCGCCGCGCTCCGCGCCCCGGTCGGCGCCGCCGTCGGCGCCACCGTCCTGCTGACCGGGGGTCGCGCCACCGTCGGCCGGGCCCTCGGCACCGCCGCCGCTGGTGGTCTGCATGTCGTCGTCGTTGAGTGCCATGGGTGCTCCCTCGGTGTGCCGCCCCGTCGTCGGGGTCCGTGTGCAGCGGGTGGTACCCCTCGCCCGATCTTCTCTAACCACACCGTAGACGCCCGGACCCGGCCGCACGGACGGTTCGCCGGGCCCCGGCGGAGGTCACCCGTTGCGGCAGGTCGTGCCGTTCACCGGCGATGGCGGACGCCCCGGGAGCCGATGTCCGCGGGGTCGCCGGGCGGCGGGCGGCCGGGTCCGGTGCCAGGATGGCGGGGAGGGAGCACGCGGGAAGGGGGTGGCCGTGGGGCAGCCGGAGCCGTTGACACCGCTGGCCGAGGACTGGCAGCGGGCGCTCGCCGTGGTGGCCCACCCGGACGACCTGGAGTTCGGCGCGGCCGCCGCGGTGGCCCGCTGGACCGGGCAGGGCAAGCAGGTCGTCTACTGCCTGCTCACCAGCGGCGAGGCGGGCATCGACGGGATGCCGCCGGAGCGCAGCCGGGTGCTGCGGGAGGAGGAGCAGCGGGCCTCCGCCGCGGTCGTCGGGGTGGACACCGTGGAGTTCCTCGGCCTCCCCGACGGGCTCCTGGAATACGGCGTGGCGCTGCGCCGCGAGATCGCCGCGGTGGTGCGCCGGCACCGCCCGGACATCGTGCTCACCAACAACTTCCGGGACACCTGGGACGGGGCGTACGCGCTGAACCAGGCCGACCACATCGCGTGCGGGCGGGCCACGCTGGACGCGGTCCGCGACGCCGGCAACCGGTGGATCTTCCCCGAGCAGCTCACCGACGGGGTACGGCCGTGGTCGCGGGTCCGCGAGGTGTGGGCGGCCGGCTCCCCGGAGGCTCGGCACGGGGTGGACGTGACCGACTGCTTCGACCGCGGGGTGGCGTCGCTGCGGGCGCACGGGGCCTACCTGAGCGGGCTCGGCGACGGCGGTTTCGACGCCGAGGAGTTCCTCGAGGGGCTGGCCCGGCCGGCGGGAAGCCGGCTGGGTGTCCGGTACGGCGCCGCCTTCGAGGTCTTCCGGATCGACCTCGCCTAGGCGGCCGGGATGATCCTCGTCGGCACGTCGGGCTGGCAGTACCGGGACTGGCGTGAGCGCTTCTACCCGGCAAAGCTGCCGCAGCGGCTCTGGTTGGAGCACTTCGCCGCGCGGTTCGCCACCGTCGAGGTGAACAACGCCTTCTACCGGCTGCCCGAGCGGGACACCTTCGTGGCCTGGCGGGACCGCACGCCGGACGACTTCTGCGTGGCGGTGAAGATGAGCCGCTACCTCACCCACATCAAGCGGCTGCGGGAGCCGGCCGAGCCGGTGGCCCGCTTCCTGGACCGGGCCACCGGGCTGGGCGACCGGCTGGGCCCGGTGCTGGTGCAGCTTCCGCCCACCATGCGGGCCGACCCGGAGGCTCTGGACGCGACGCTGCGGTTGTTCCCCGCGCAGGTGCGGGTGGCGGTCGAGCCGCGGCACCCGTCCTGGTGGACCGACGACACGCGGCGCGTCCTGGAGCGCCACCGGGCGGCGCTGGTCTGGGCGGACCGGCTGAGCCGCCCGATCACCCCGCTGTGGCGCACCACCGACCTCGGCTACCTGCGGCTGCACGAGGGCCGGGCCCGGCCCTGGCCCCGCTACGGCCGGGCCGCGCTGGCCACCTGGGTGCGCCGGCTGGCCACCGCCTTCCCGGCCGGCGAGCCGGCGTACGTCTACTTCAACAACGACCCGGGCGGCGCGGCGATCGTCGACGCGGTGACCTTCGCCGGGTTGGCCCGGCGGGCCGGGCTGCCGGTCACCCGCACGCCGCCGGCCCGCCCCGCCGGGCTGGCGGAACGGGCCGGGGACGGTGGGGTCACGGGATCATCCGACCCAGGTCCTTCGGCATCGCGGACTTGACGTCCTCCCATTCGCCCTGGGTCACGTGCTTGCGCAGGGTGTCCAGCACCACCTGCACCACCCGCTCGGTACCGCCCTCCACGTCGTACGGGAAGCCCTGGCGGACCTCGTAGAGGAAGTCCTCGCGGTTCAATTTGATCGGCACGTTCTCCGGCTGCCACCCGTCGAAGTAGACGCCCCGCAGCAGCACCGGCAACTGTTGGGCGAACTCCACGCTCTGCCCCACCGGCATCCGGTCCCGCAGCAGGTGCAGCACCGTACGCATCGCCGCGTAGGACTGGTTGCGCTGCTCCTTCGGCCAGCCGTACGCCGACTCGATCTCCTTGAGCATCACGTTCGTCTTGTCCAGCGAGGACTCGAACGCGGAAATCATCTGCTCAGCCATCTGCCCACCCCCGTGCATCGGTTTCCCAGCGTCGGTCGTCGGTGCGCCCCGGCGGCCCGCTGGGCCCTCGCCAGAGCCGGGTCGGGCTGAACCGACCGGGCCGCTCGCCCCGCCGGGGCAGGTCGGACCTGCCGACCACGTGCAGCACCCCGCCGCGACGGCGATCCGCTACGACCCGCACCGTCATGACCCCACCTCCTCCTCGGCGGCGCGGTCGTGTCGGTCGACGGACCGCGCACACCGTCCATGCTGCGCGGCGACCGGGTGAGGCCGGCTCACCCTCTCCGGGTGAACCACCGGCCGGCGTCGGGCGGGCGGGTGAACGTGGTGACGCCCCGGCGAGGCGACACGCGCCCTGGACCGAACCGGCGCGGGCGGCGTCACCTCGGCGAGGCCGCGTGATCCGACCACCCGCCGAGGATGCTCTATGTCTCCCCGCCGAGGAGGGCCTGTAGCTGCTGCCCGTTGCGCTGGGCGTAGTCGCGGTAGCAGTTGTTCATGAGCACGTGGGTGTGCTCGGCCTCGCCGGCCAGCTCGCGCAGCTTCGGCGCCCAGTCGCGCAACTCCCGCTTCGAGTAGTCGTAGCCGAACTTCTCGTGGATGTCCTTGCTGGTCCACTTGTCGCTGTGGCCGTGGAAGCGGACCACCGCGAGGTCCGCGGTGGCCGCCAGCACCGGGGGTACGGAGGACTTGTGCCCCTGCGGCATGTCCACGCAGACGAACGGCAGTTCGTGCTGGCGCAGGAAGCCCAGCGTCTCCTCGGCGTTGTCGCCGTCGAACCAGGAGGCGTGCCGGAACTCGAAGACCGGGCGCAGCGGGTCGCACCGCCGCGCCACCTCCAGCAGGTACTGCTTGTTGTCCCGGCGGATGGTGAACCAGGGCGGGAACTGGAACAGGACGGCGCCCAGCTTGCCGGCCTCGACCAGCGGGTCGAGGGCGGACAGGAACCGGGTCCAGACCTCCTCGTACGCCTGCGGCGGCAGGTCGTCCGGGTAGACGTTCTTCTTCTCCGTCTCCGGGCGCAGGTCCTTGTAGAGCGCGGACACCCGGGTCGGGTGCCCGGTCAGCAGGCTGAACGCCTTGACGTTGAAGGTGAAGCCGGGCGGGGTGCGCTCCACCCAGAGCCGCGCGGTCCGCTCGGCGGGCGGCGAGTAGTAGGTGGCGTCCACCTCGACGAGCGGGAACTGCCGGGCGTACCAGGACAGCCGCTTCTCCGGGGTGTCGGCGGTGGCCGGGTACCAGCCGGAGTCGAGCAGGGTCGGGTCGGTCCAGGAGGCGGTGCCCACCTTGATGTCACCCATGTGGCGAGTCCACCGCTACCGGGACCGACCGGCAACCCGGGCGTCTCAGGCCGCCCGCCGCTCCCGGGTCTGCTTGCAGGTCACGCACGAGGTGGCGGACGGGAAGATCTCCAGCCGCTCCACGGGGATCGGCGCGGAGCAGCCCTCGCAGAAGCCGTAGGTGCCCTCGTCGAGCCGGGTCAGCGCGTGCTCGAACTGGGCGCGCCGGTCCAGGATGGTGCGCAGCAGGGACTGTGCGGTGTCCCGCTCGGCGGTCTTGGTGCCGCTGTCGGCCTGGTCGTCGCCGGCGGTGTCGCCGACCTCGACGAGCCGGAGCACCTGGCTCTGCAGCACGGCCTGCTCGTACTCCGCGGTCAGCTCGTCGTACCGCGACTTCAGGGACTGCCGGATCTGGTCGACCTCCGCCTGGGAGCGGCCCGTGGCTGTCGTGTCGTGGACGAGCATCGCTGCCTGCCTTTCCTGGGGCCTCATACCGTTCCGGGGCGGCGAGCGCCCCGGAACGTGGTCCGATGGATGCGCGGGCGAGATCACCCGTGCCTTGTGAGCCGGGCGATTACCCGCCCGCTGCGCGGGCCAAACCGGGGATTTCCGCGTTCTTCGTGGCCGTTCGTGTGCGGTTGTGCCGCTCGGACCGTGCCCGTCCCTGCCGGTCCGCCGCCGGTCGTCCCGAAAAGGGTGCTACGTCCGGGTCAGTCGCGCTCGACCAGGGCGGGGTGCCGCGGGTCGTCGGCCCGGACCACCACGTCGGCGAAGGAGGCCGGGGCGACCTCGTCGGCGTACCGGGCGAAGGCCGGCAGGGTCCAGCGCAGTTCCGGGTCGGTCCGCCGGTCCAGGGCCGCCGGCGAGAGCACCAGGTGGACGGTGACGTCGAACGGCAGGCCGCCGCCGAGCAGCAGCGCGCCGCTGACCAGGACCACCCCGCCGGGCGGCAGGTCGACGTACGGGGCGCGGCTGGCCCGGTCGGCGGCGGCGTCCCACAGCGACGGGAGCAGCCGCCCCGACCCGTCCGGGCCGGCCGGGTCGAGCACCTCCCGCCGCAGGCCGGCCTCGTCGACCCAGCCCTCGTAGTACGCGTCGGGGTTGGTCCGGCCGCGCTCGAGGCGGATCGAGGCCGGCCGGAGGAAGTCGGCGGCCCGGACGTGCAGCACGGGGCGGCCGGCGGCGCGCAGCGGGGCGACCAACGCGGCGCCGAGGGTGTCCGGCTCGGCGGCCGGCGGGCCGTCCAGGGCCACCCGCAGCCGGCCGGGCGCGGCGGCGCCGGCGAGGCGGTCGGCCAGCTCGGTGACGAGCAGCTCGGGCGTGATGGGGCGGACGCGCATCCGACCATCCTGCCCGGCGGGCGGGAGGGCTCACCACCGCGATCCGCCGGGCGGTCGGGGCTCCGTCCGGAGAGGGATCGGCACGTGGTGGCCGGACCCGGGGGGTCAGCCGGTGCGGTCGATGGTCACCCGGGCGTCGTCGGCGAGCCGGTAGCCGACCCCGTAGACCGTGGTGACGAGCGGGACGTCCACGCCGACCTTGCCGCGCAGCCGGCGCACGTGTACGTCGACGGTGCGGACGCCGGCGTGCTCGTAGCCCCAGACGGCATTGAGGAGTTGCAACCGGGTGAACACCCGGCGGGGGTGGGCGACGAGGTGCAGCAACAGGTCGAACTCCAGCCGGGTCAGCGGCAGCGGCTCCCCGTCGCGGAGCACGGACCGGGACGCGGCCAGGATGTGCAGGGTGGGGATCGTCGGCGCGAGCGGCCGGCCCGGGGAGCGGCCGGGCGGCGCCGCGTCGGGGCGGCGCTCCGTCGGGACGGCACCGGTGCTGATCACGGCGTCGCCGCGTTCGAGCAGCTCACGGGCCGCGTCCAGCAGCCGGCGGGCGGCCGGGGTGAGCGACTCCTCACAGGCCAGCGGGATGTTCAGGGTCACCGTGAGCACGGGCGCCGAGGTGTTGGCGGGGCGACGCTGGCCGCCGGGGGGACGACCCGGGACCGCGGGTTGGGACGTATGCCATCCGGCGCGCGACGAGGCGGGGCTGACCGACATGGTCCTCCTTGGCTGGTCCGGGTATCTCCCCACGGCCCGGGACGCCGCTTCATCGATGCTTCCCGGCGCCTGTGCGAGGGTCAAGGGGCGGCTGCGTTGCATGAATGTGACAATTGGCGAACACATCGCAGCCGCGTGCTCGCTCTGCGTACGAGGCCCGTTGATTACAGCAGAGCGCCGGGTTGACCCGGTACGGGGGGTCCCCGCCCGGTTCACAATGGCCGGTGCTAGCTCCCGCGGCGCGTGGACGTGAACGCGGCGCACCCGGGATCCGGGTGCGCCGCGCGCCGCCGGGCCGGCCTCAGCGCTCGCCGTCCACCACGATCCGGGCCTCGTCGGCGAGCCGGTAGCCGACGCCGTACACGGTGGTCACCAGCGGCGTGTCGACGCCGAGCTTGGCCCGCAGCCGGCGCACGTGGACGTCCACGGTGCGGGCCACGGCGTGCTCGTAGCCCCAGACGTTGGCGAGAAGTTGCCGCCGGGTGAACACCCGCCGGGGATGTTCCGCGAGGAAGAGCAGCAGGTCGTACTCGATCCGGGTGAGGGCCACCTCGACACCGTCGTGGCGGACCCGGCGGGTGCCGGTCAGGATGCGTACCGTGCCGGGCTCCTCGGCCCCGGCGGGCGGCGCGGGGGGCTCCGGCGGCGCGGCGGCGCGGCGCACGTCGAGCACGGCGCGGGCGGCCCGGTGCTCCTCGGGCCGGAGCAGGCCCTCGCCGGAGGCGGCGAGTTCGTCCAGCAGGTCGACCAGCCGGGCCAGGCCGGGCGTCAGCGCGCCGGCGCCCAGGTCGAGGGTGATGGTCAGGGTCGGGGCGGTACGCGGCCGGGGCGGGGCCGCCCGGTCGGGGCGGCCCGGCCGGGCGGGACGGGAGGTGATGGCGACGACGGACATGGGGGCCTCCTGTGCGGGCGGTCGCCCCGCCCCACCGGGTGCGGCGGGGCGGTCAGCGGGGCGCCCGGCCGGCGGTGGCCGGGGGCGCGGTGGACGAGGGTCGGAGCGGCGGGGTGGGGCCGAGCGTGGGCAGGCCGGCGATGCGCCAGGCGGCGAAGCCGCCCGCCACGTCGGTGGCCCGGTGCAGGCCGAGGTCCTGGAGTGCGGCGGCGGCCAGCGAGGACGTGTAGCCCTCCTGGCAGAGGACGATCACGGGTACGTCGTAGTCGACGGCGTGCGGCAGCCGGGCCGCGCAGCGCGGGTCGAAGCGCCACTCCAGGACGTTGCGCTCGACGGCGAGGGCGCCCGGGACGCTGCCGTGCGCGGCGCGCTGGCCGGCCGGCCGGATGTCCACGAGCAGCGCCCCGCCCCGGACCGCCAGGTGGGCGTGCTCGGGGTCGAGCCGGCGCAGCCGGGCACGGGCGGCGGCGAGGATCTCGTCGATGCTCCGCGAGCCGGGTGGCGGGACCGGACAGCTCTCGGTGCGGGTGGGGGGCTGCGCCATCGTGGCGTCCTTCCGTGCGGCGAGTCTCGGGGACTGGGGTGCGGGCCGGTTCACCAGGCGACGCCGGCCTCGGCCACCTCGGCGACCAGGAGCTGCCCGGCGGCGAGGCGGTAGCGGGTCATCCGGCGCAGCGCGGGCCGGTAGACGTGCACGCTGACCGCCGGCTGGTCACCCCGGTTGGTGACCACGTGGACGTGCCGGGGGCCGAAGCGCCGGCCGGTGCCGGCGGCGAGCCGGTGCGGGCGCAACCGGCCGCCGCCGACCGTCTCCTCGACGAGGGCGCCGGCGACGACCAGGAAGGCGCCCGAGGAGCCGCCGTGGTCGTGCAGGTCGGTGCCCTGCCCGGGCAGCCAGCTCAGCGCCCACACCTCGTGCCCGTCGTCGGCGGCGAGCCGCGCGTACCACCGCTCGGCGCGGTCGAAGCGCAGTGGCACGGGCCAGCGGGTCGGGTCGGCCCAGCGGGCGGCGACGGCGAGCAGGTCGGACGGGTCGGAGCTGGTCATCGGCGGGGGCGTCCTCACGGTACGGGCGGCGCGTGCCCCGTCACTTTAGGCTTTAAACCCTATAGGTTTAGTAGGTAATATCGGATGCTGGGACGCTCCGGTCCGCGGGTCGGGCCGTCAGCGCAGGACGGGCGGTTCCACCCGGTAGCCGGGTACCGACGGCCAGCGCACGGTGAGCACCACCGACTCCCGCTCGGCGTACCAGGAGTGGTCCACGCCCCGGCCCCAGACCACGTAGTCGCCGGGGGCGCGCAGCACCACGGTGCGGTCCGCCAGCTCGATCCGGAACGCGCCGCTGATCAGCACCAGCAGGGCGGTACGCCGCTCGCCGGTGGCCCATTGCGAACGGGTCTCCCCCGCCGGGTGCACGCCCCACTTCACCTCGACCTCGGTGCTGTGCCGGACGTCGCCGAGCGGCTTGAAGTGGCCCAGCAGCCAGCCCGCGTCGGTCGCGCCGTCCACCGCCGCGTTGCCGACGTACACCCGATCGTCCATCCACGCCTCCCGTGCCGGCTCGGCAAGCTACCAGGCGGGCCCGGCGGGGCGCCCACTAACCTGGACGGATGCCCGACGAACTCGACGCCGAGGCGCTCGCCTTCGCCCACCGGATGTTCGACCTGGCCCGCGCCGGGACGACCGACGAGCTGGCGGCGAACGTGGACGCGGGGCTGCCGGTCAACCTGACCAACGGCAAGGGCGACACGCTGCTCATCCTGGCCGCGTACCACGCCCACCCGGAGACCGTGGGCGCGCTGCTCGCCCGCGGCGCCGACCCCGCACGGACCAACGACCGGGGGCAGACGGCGCTCGCCGCGGCGGTGTTCCGCAGGAACGCCGAAGCGGTCCGGGCGCTGCTCGACGCCGGCGCCGACCCCGAGCACGGCGACCCGTCGGCGGTCGAGACCGCCCGCTTCTTCGACCTTCCCGAGATGCTCACCCTCCTCGGCCGGAGCTGACCGGCCCGACCGAGGTGCCGGCGCGCCCGACGCGGCCCGCGGCGGGACGGTATACAGGTGCGGTGGAGGATCCCGTACCCGAGCAGATGCGCGCGGCGGCCGGCGCGCTGCTGGCGGCGCTCGACGAGCCGGCCCGGCAGCGGGCCCGGCACGACTTCGACGACGAGCCGGCCCGCCGGTGGCTGGAGTACCGACCCCGGCCCCGGCCCGGCGCCAGCCTCGCCGACCTGGACGTCACCGCCCGCAAGGCCGCCCACCGGCTGCTCGCCACCGCGCTCAGCCCCGCCGCGTACGCCCAGGCCATGGCCGTGGTGGCGCTGGAGGAGGTACTCGACCGGGCGGAGGGCTGGCGGCGCGGCCGGCACAGCGGCGACTACTGGGTGGCCGTCTTCGGCGACCCGGCGCGCGACGACGGGTGGGCGTGGCGGTTCGAGGGACACCACCTGTCGGTGAGCATGACCGTGGTCGACGACCAGGTCTCCCCCGCCCCGATCTTCCTCGGCGCCAACCCGGCCACCGTCCGGCACGCCGGCCGGCCGGTCTCCCGGCCGCTCGGGCCGGAGGAGGACCTGGCCCGGGAACTGCTCGACGCGCTCGGTCCGGCGGGCCGGGCCGCCGCGGTCGTCGCCGACGAGGCGCCCGCCGACATCATCAGCGCCACCCGGGCCCGCGCACCCGGTCGGCTCGACCCGCTCGGCGTGCCCCGGGACCGGCTCACCCCGACCGGCCGGGCGCTGCTCGACCGGCTCGTCGCGCTCTACCTGGACCGGCTCCCTCCGGAGCTGGCCGCGCGGGAGGCGGGCCGGCTGGCGGGCGGCGAGCTGCACTTCGCCTGGGCCGGCCCGGTCGGGCCGGGGCAGCGGCACTACTACCGGGTCCAGGGCGACGACCTGCTGATCGAGTACGACAACACCACCGAGGACGGCAACCACGCGCACACCGTGCTGCGCCGCCCGGCCAGCGACTTCGGCGCCGACGTGCTGGCCGCCCACCACGCCGCCGCGCACTGACGGCCCCACGTCCGTGTGGTTGATCAAGAAGCTTGCGTCGCAGCTGATCTTCAATCAGACGCATACTCCTTGATCAACCCAGCGATCGTCCACGGACACGCGAGCGCCCCCGGGCCAGGGCAGCGTCGGCCCACGCCTGGATGATCGGGTGGGGGTCGGTCCTCTCGGCGAGTTCGGGTTGGAAGAGAGTGCCCAGGAAGAAGGGATGCGTCGGCAACTCCGCGACCCGGATGAGGCCATCCTCGTCGACGCCGGTGAACCGCATCCCGTGCGCGGTCAGCGCCTGCATGGTCGCCGGGTTCAGGCCGTACGAGCAGTGGTAGTGCTCCACGGTTCGGCGCGTGCCCAGGGCTCGCTCGAACAGCGATCCGCTGGTGGCGAGGACGACGCACTCGTCGCCGCCGACGCTGCAGGACAGTGGAGTCAGGATGTCCTCCTCCGCGAGGCCGGCCACCTGCATCGCGAACTCGATGACGGCCAGCTGGAGGCCACCGCAGGTGCCCAGGAGGGGAATCCCGCCTCGGCGGGCGGCGCCTGCGGCAGTGATGACGCCCGACTCCGTCTCATAGGGGCTGCCGACGAGCCAGACCCCGTCGTAGTCGTCGAGACTGCCGTCGACCTTTGCCGTGCGGATCCAGGTGGCGTCGATCGTCATGCCGCTGCTCCCCGTGAGACCTCGGATCGCCCGGACGACCGGCGCGTGGGCGGCATCGTCAAGATGCTGGTCGCCGACCAGGGCCAGTCGAGTAACGACGTTCATGCGGTGCATCTCGGTCCTGCTTTCCATCACCGGAGGTAGCTGCTGGTGGACGCGCGGGGCGCCGGGTCAGGGGCGGCGGGCCTCGATGAGGAACCGGCGGGCGTGCGCCACGAACGGGCCGTCGGCGCGGATCCGCTCGTGCAGGCGGCGCAGCTCGGCCCGGTAGCGGTCGACGGTGAAGCCGGGCACCGTCCAGACCACCTTGCGCAGGAACCAGACCACCGCGCCGACGTCGTGGAAGACGGTCCGCAGGGTGGCCTCGCGCAGGTCCACCACGGTCAGCCCGGCGGCCTCGGCGGCGGCGACCGCCCGCTCCGGGTGGCGGCTGGCCGGCGGCGGCAGCGGTCCGAGGATGGCCTCGCTCAGCTCGCGGACGGTGCCGGCGCCGATCTGCTGGGACAGGTAGCCGCCGCCGGGGCGCAGCACCCGGGCGATCTCCTCCCACCAGGTGTCCACCGGGTGCCGGCTGACCACCAGGTCGAACGACGCGTCGCGGAACGGCAGTGGCGGCCGGTCGGCCACCTGGACGACGCAGGCTCCGATCCGGCCGAGCGTCCGCCAAGCCACCGGCACGTTCGGCGGCCACGCCTCGGTGGCGACCAGCAGCGGCGGCGGGACGGGAACCTCGGCCAGCACCTCTCCCCCGCCGGTGTCGATGTCCAGCGCGGCGCCGACGGTGGCCATCCGGGCGGCCACCAGGCGGGCGTAGCCCCAGGGCGGGCGTTCCTCGGTGGCCCGGCCGGCCAGCCAGTCGAAGTCCCAGCCCTCGACCGGCGCCGCCGCGCCCTCGGCGATCAGCTCATCGGCGTTCCGTACCGTGCTCACCGGCCGAGCCTGGCGGCCGGAGGCGGCCGGCGGCAAGGCGTTTTCAGGCCTTCGGACGGATGATCTCCACGGTGGCGCCGGGGATGTCCCGGAGCGCCTCGAACCCGGTCGGCTCGGCGGCCCGGCCCCGGTCGAACTGGCGCATCAGCCGCGCGCCCAGCCACACCCCCACCGAGCCCACGGCCAGCGCGAGCAGTTCGGTGGCCACCTGGACGCCGGTCGCGCCGCGCTGCGGCGCGTGCGCCCGGATCAGGCAGGTGAGCAGGAACAGCGCCGCCATCGCGGCGTTGACCAGGTTGAACGTGATCGCGGTCCGGCGGGTCCGGCCGGCCCGCACGTCCCACAGGTCGACCATCCCGGCGACCGTCGCGAGCGCGGCGGCGACCAGGGCGGCGACCGCCGTCCAGTAGCCCACCTCGCCGAGGAAGGCCGGACCGCCGGCGACATCGGTCAGGTCGAAGACCGCGGCGCTGACGAAGAGTCCGAACGGGAACGTCACCAGCATCGGTTGGATCGGATGGCCCTGCACCCGCAGTCGGCTCTCCATCGGTTCCTCCCCAGGTCGGATCAGCTCACCAGTCCAGGGTGCTACCCGAGGCCCACCGGGGTGAAACGAATGTCGCTCAGTTGTCCCGGGGCCGGGAGACGGTGAGCACGAGCCGCTCGGCCACCTCGCGCAGCGGTATGTCCAACGAGGAGGCGGCGCTGCGGAGCACGTCCAGCGCCTCCGGGGCGGGGCAGCCGCGCTGCGTCATGATCACGCCGACGGCCTGCCCGACGACCCCCTCCGCCAGCAGCGTGGTGTCGAGCTGGTCGGCCCGGGCGGCCTGCCGCTCCCGGTCGCGGGCGGCGGCGAGCAGCAGCCCGCCGTGCTCGGCGAGCAGCATGGCGGTGAGCTGGTGCCGGGGGGTGAGCGCGCCGGCCGACTCGGCGTAGAGGTTGATCGCTCCGATGACCTGCTCGTCCACGTCCACCGGCGCGGAGATCACCCCGCGCACGCCGAGCCCGCGGGCCCGCTCGGCCCAGGCCGGCCAGGGCGACTCCTCGCCCAGGTCGGCGGCGGTGATCATCTCCCGCCGCCGGATCGCGGTCATGGCCGGTGTGTCCGGGCCGTGCCGCAGGTCGTCCAGCTCCGCCCGCGCCGGGTCGGAGGCGGCCACGCCGGCGGGCTCACCGGCGCGCAGCGCCGTGAAGCCGCAGCAGTCCACCCCGGGTACGGCGTCCCGGGCGATCCGGACCAACCGGTCCAGCGCCTCGTCGAAGCCGGCGACCGCGATCAGGCCGGCGGTCAGCTCCCGCAGCAGCGCGGCGGTCTCCAGCACCCCGAGCGTGTCGATCATGGGCTCCCGCGTGTCGAGGTTCACCGGGCCACGGCTTCCGCCACCTCCGCGTCCGTGTACGCGGTGTCCCCGTCCGGCGCCGTTGCCTGTCCCATGTCCACTCTTCTCCCTGACTCGAAGCCCCGGCCTACTACCCTCGCAAACCAGGATCGAAACCGCGCAAAGGGGTCCCTTCCGGCGCGGTACGCACCGGAAGGGACCCCTCGCGGAGGGTCAGCGGGAGCCGATGAGCCGCCGCCCCACCGAGGCGATCAGCCGGTCCAGCTCGGAGCCGAACGGGTTGTCGTGCACCAGGTAGGTCCAGGTGGCGGTCGGCCGCACCAGCTTGGCGGAGTCCGGCTCCCACCCGTCGTCGAACTCGGTCTCCTCGAAGGTGGCGATGGTGCGCGTCTCGATCTCGGGGATCAGCTCGTTGAACGCGGGCACCGCGCTGCGGTGGAACTCGTCCAGCGGGTCGAGCCGGCCCAGCGCCCGCAGGTGCACGCCCTCGCGCACCTCGGAGAGCTCGGCCAGGTGGTCGGCCCAGAGCCGGTCCAGGTGGTAGAGGGCGATCGTGCGGGCCACCTCGGCGAGCAGGTCCTCGTCCATCTCGCCGGCCTTCTCCGGCACCCGCTCCAGCAGCATCAGGGCGGCGACGTCGCTGGTGAGCAGCCGCTCCCGGCGCTCGGCGAGCGCCTTGCGCTGCTGCTCGATCACCTGGCTGTAGCGCCAGGTGTTGCGGTGGATCTCGTGGTTGACGCCCTCGGCGACCCGCTGCGCGTGCTCGACCGCGTAGTCGACCTGCGGGTCGGTGACCAGGCCGTCGGCGTTCATCCGGGGCGACGGCGGGACGGTGTCGCCGGCGTGCCGGACGACCAGGTCGTCCTCCAGGCTGACGAGGAAGACCGAGCCACCCGGGTCGCCCTGCCGGCCGGCCCGGCCGCGGAGCTGGTCGTCGACCCGGCGGCTGTCGTGCCGGCCGCTGCCGATCACGTAGAGGCCGCCCAGCTCGGCCACCCGCTCCCGGTCGGCCTGGTCGCTGCCGCCGAGCCGGATGTCGACGCCCCGGCCGGCCATCTGGGTGGAGACCGTCACCGCGCCGTACGCGCCGGCCTCGGCGATGATCCCCGCCTCCTCGTCGTCGTTCTTGGCGTTGAGGACGACACAGGGCACCCCGGCGGCGTGCAGGCCGGCCGCGAGGCCCTCGGACTCCTTGACGTCGAGGGTGCCGACCAGCACCGGGCGGCCGGCCTCGTGGCAGCGCCGGATCTCGTCGATCAGCGCCTCTTCCTTCTCGGCCCGGGTGGCGTAGATCCGGTCCGGCTCGTCCTCCCGGACGCACGGGGTGTTCGGCGGGATCACCGCCACCTCGAGACCGAAGAACTCGCGGAGCTGGTCGCCGACGAGGACCGCGGTCGCGGTCATCCCGCAGACCGTGGGGTAGAGCGCGATGTAGGCCTGCACGGTGATGGTGCCGAGCACCTCGCCCTCGGCCGTGGCGTCCAGGCCCTCCTTGGCCTCGACCGCCGCCTGGAGGCCGTCCGGCCAGCGGCGGCGCTGGGCCACCCGGCCGCGCATCTCGTCGATCAGCTCGACCGATTTCTCGCGGACGATGTAGTCGACGTCGCGGTGCAGCAGGGCGTGCGCGTGCAGCGCCACGTTGACCGCGGAGAGCTGCGCGACGTGCTCCTCGTCGTAGAGGTCGATGCCGCCGAGCTTGGCCTCGACCGTGGCGAGGCCCGCCGAGGTGAAGGCGACGCTGCGGCCGTCCTCGGCGATCGTGTAGTGCCGGCCCTTGCGCAGGCCCCGGACCAGCGCGGCGGCGGCGTGCACCGGGTCCTGCTCACCGGGGACCGCGCCAGCCAGGACCATCGGCACGCGGGCCTCGTCGATGAGGATGGAGTCGGCCTCGTCGACGATCGCGGTCTTCAGCGTCGGCTGGACCCGGTCGGCCAGGTCGGTGACGAGCTGGTCGCGGAGGAAGTCGAAGCCGGCCTCGCTGACCGACACGTAGGTGACGTCGCAGGCGTAGGCGGCACGCCGCTCCTCGGGGGTGGACGCCTCGTTGACCCAGCCGACAGTGAGCCCCAGCAGGGTGTAGACGGGGCCCATCCACTCGGCGTCGCGGCGGGCCAGGTAGTCGTTGACGGTGAGCACGTGCACCGGGCCGTTGCCCATCCGGACGTGCCCGTACGCGGCGACGGTCGCGGTGAGCGTCTTGCCCTCGCCGGTGGCCATCTCGGCGACCTTGCCGGAGAGCAGCGCCATGGCGCCGAGCAGCTGGACGTCGTACGGCCGCTGGTCGAGGCCGCGGCGGGCCGCCTCACGGCCGATCGCGCAGATCTCCTCGTAGCCCGTGGCCTGCCCGGCCGCCTCGGTCAGCTCCGCGTCGGAGAGCTTCTCCAGCTCCGCCTCGCGGCCCTCGATCGCCGGCAGCAGCTTCTCCAGCGGGGCCAGGTCGACCGTCGTCCCCGGGCGCTCGAGGAACCGCCGGAACCTGCTCTTCAGACGTTGCGACACACCCATGAGCGGCAACGGTACGCGAACCGGAGCCGATTGTGACCCCCGCCCGCCGCGGGCGCCGGAGCGTGTCCGGATTGTGCCGTGTCTGCGCAGGTCAGGGCGTTTTCGCGATCATCCGACGAGGAGCTGGTGGGTGGCCAGCTCGCGATAGAGCGGGCTGGTCGAGGTCAACTCGTCGTGGGTGCCGACGGCGACCACCCGGCCGCCGTCCAGCACCACGATCTGGTCGGCGTCCACCACGGTGGAGAGGCGGTGGGCCACGATCAACAGGGTGCGGCGCACCGCGACCGCGTCGATGGCCCGGCGCAGCGCGGCCTCGTTGCGGGCGTCGAGGTTGCTGGTCGGCTCGTCGAGCAGCAGCACCGGCGGCCCGGCCAGCAGCGCCCGGGCGATGGCCAGCCGCTGCCGCTCCCCGCCGGAGAGCAGCACGCCGCCCTCCCCGACCTGCACGTCCAGCCCGTCGGCCGTCCGCTCGGCCAGGTGCCCGAGGTTGACCTCGTCGAGCACGGCGCGCAGCCGGTCGTCGGTGGCGTCCGGCGCGGTGATCAGCAGGTTGTCCCGGAGCGTGCCGGCGAGCACCGGCGCCTCCTGCTCGACGTAGCCGAGCCGGGCCCGCAGCGCGTCCCGGGGCAGGTCGCGCACGTCCACCCCGTCCAGGCGCAGCGCGCCCCCGGTCACCTCGTAGAAGCGCTCGACCAGGGCGAGCAGGGTGGACTTGCCGGCGCCCGACGGGCCGACCAGGGCCGTCCGGGTGCCGGCCGGCACCGTGAAGCTCACCTCGTGCAGCACCGGCGGGCCGCCCGGGTAGCCGAAGCCGACCCGGTCGAACTCCACGGCCGCCGGTCCGGTCGCGACGGGCCGGGCGGTCACCGGGGCGGGCCGGTCGTCCGCCCCCTCCCCGGGCACGGCGAGGATCTCCTCGATCCGGGCCAGCGCGCCGAGCCCGCTCTGGAGCTGGGTGTACGCGTGCACCGCCTGCCCCAGCGGCAGCACCAGGAAGAACAGGAACATCACGAAGGCCACCAGGTCGCCCACGCTGATCGCCCCGGCCGCCACCCGGGCCCCGCCCACGGCCAGCACCAGCAGGAACGCGCCCTGGACGGTGACCGTGCTGGTCGGACCGACGACGGCCTGCGCCCGGGCCACCCGCAGCCCGGCCGCGTACGCCTCGGTCGCGCTCGCCGCCACGGTGGCCGTCTCCCGCCGCTCGGCGCGGCTGGCCCGGATGGTCCGGGCCGCCGAGATGGCCCGCTCGACGGCCGAGGTCATCTCGCCGACCCGCTCCTGGGCCTGGCGGGCCAGCCCGCGCACCCGCCGGGCGACGGTGAGGGCGAAGCCGACGCCGACCGCGACGGCGGCCAGGGTCACCCCGAACAGCAGCGGGTCCAGCAGCAGCATGGCGGTGCCGGCGCCGAGCACCATGACCGCCCCGGTGACGGTCTCGAAGAGGCCGGAGGTGACCACCGCCCGCAGCAGCGTGGTGTCGGCGCCGACCCGGGACAGCAGGTCACCTGTGCGGCGCCGGTCGTACTCGGCGATGGGCAGCCGCAGCACGTGCCCGGCGAGCCGCCGGCGGGTGCCCAGCACGAGGCCCTCGGCGGTGCGCTGGAGCAGGAAGTCGCGGAGCCCGCCGAGCAGCGCACCGACCACCACGAGCGCCACCAGGGCGACGACCAACCCGGCGGCCGGGCGGCCGGCGGTGATCCGGTCCAGCACGCCCCGGGTGAGCAGGGGCTGGGCCAGCGCCGCCCCGGCGCCGGTGAACGACAGCGCGCCCACCGCGACGAGGGTGCCGCGGTGGGCGCGCAGGTACGGCAGCAGGGCGGCGAGCCCCGGCGGGCTCCCGGCTTCGGTGGTCATGGCAGCACCGTAACCGGGCCCGCCCAGGCTCAGCCGGTGAGCACCACCTGCAGCTCGGAGCGGCGCCGCTCGGCCAGGTCGGTGAGCAGCGCCGGCGCCTCCTCCAGCGGCACCACCGCGGAGACGAGGTGCTTGCGGATCAGGTCGCCGTACTGGCGGAGCAGCTCGACGGTCTCGGCGGAGAGCCGCTCCCGGTCCCAGGTCGGGGCCAGCCCGCGCGGCACCCGGCCGATCTGGGCGCAGCGCAGCGACAGCCCGTTGTGGTGGAACTCCTCGCCGAGCCGGACCGCGTCCGCGCCGGCCTGGTAGAACGCCAGGTCGATCACGGTGCCCTGGGGGCGCAGCAGGCGCAGCGCGAGCTGGAGCGCCCAGTCCTGGCCCCGGCACTGGAAGACGACGTCCGCGCCCCGGTCGCCGGCGGCGTGGTTCCAGCGGGTCTTCAGCACCACGGCCGGGTCGTCCGCGTCCGGGTCGAGGGTTTCCAGGCCCAGCGCCTCGGCCACCTCGCGCCGGGCCGGGGTGGGGTCGAGGATCACCACGGAGGCGGCACCGTGCCGCCGCGCGAACAGCGCGGTGAGCAGCGCGACCACCCCGCTGCCGACCACCGCCACCCGCCGGCCCCGCACCCCGTCGCCGAGCGAGCGGACGTCGGTGCCGCACAGGTCGGCGGCCGCGTGCAGCAGGCCGTTGGCGCAGATCGGGCCCATGTGCGCGACGTAGACGCCGAGCAGCGGGTCGAGGTCGTCGGGCAGCGGCACGAACCGCTCGGCCACCGGGTCCGCCACGTACCCGCTGCGGTGGCCGTACGTCATGGCGCCGACCGTGCCCACGGCGACGGCCGGGGTGCGGCTCTCCACCACCCGGCCGACCTGCATGTAGCCGAGCCGGGTGACCGGATACGGGGTGCTGGCCTCCCCCGGCTGGAACAGCCCGAGGCCGGCGTTCCAGGTGACGTTCAGGTAGGGGTTGGTGCCCTTGACGTAGCTCAGCTCGGTGCCCGCGGACACCCCGCTGTAGAGGGTCTCCACCCGGAAGGTGCCTTCCCGCAGCTCCCCCGCGTCCTGCTCGACCAGCTCGACCCGGCCCGGTCCGCTGACCACCACCACCCGGTCACGCATCGACGGTCACCCCGGTCGCCTCGGCCGGCGTCGCGTCGGCGACCGCGGCGGTGAGCCGCGCGGCCGGCCCGGTGGGCAGCGCCACCGCCCGCCCGGTCCGCGCGGACTCGGCCACCGCGAGGGCCAGCCGCTGGGTGCGCAGGGCCTCGGCGTACGGGACCCGCACGTCGTCGCCGATCCCCCGGACCGCGTCGACGAAGGCCCGGTCGACGGCGACCCGGGCGCCGTCCGGGTCGGCGGGCAGGTGCCGCTCGCCGTCGGCGTCGCAGATGGTCAGGCCGTCCTCGGCCAGCGACAGGGCCAGCCCGTCGGCGAGGATCTCCAGGCCCGCCCGGTGCTTCCAGCCGAGCACGCAGGCCGCCGCCAGGGTGCCGACGGCACCGGAGGCGAAGCGCAGGGTGGCCGCGGTGACCGAGTCGATGTCCGCGCCCTCCACCGCCGGCGGGGTGCCGTCGCCGTACGCGGTCACCTCGGTAGCCTCGCCGACCAGCAGCCGGACCAGGTCCAGGACGTGCGCGGCCTGCTCGACGACCGGACCGCCGGAGCGGTCCCGGCGGGCCCACCAGGCGACCGGCGGCACCTTGTCCAGCCAGGCCCCGTTGACCATCCGCACCGGACGGTCGGCGAGCAGCTGCCGGGCCTCCTCCACCACGTGCAGGTAGCGCCAGTGGTGGCCGACCCCGGTGAGCAGGCCGCGCCGCTCGACCAGCGCGGCGACCCGCTCCGCAGTCTCCAGGTCCACGGCCACCGGCTTCTCCACGAACATCGGCACCCCGGCGTCGATCACCGCCTCCTCGACCGGGCCGTGCGCGAACGGCGGCACGCAGACGTAGACGGCGTCCGGTCCGGCGGCGAGCAGCTCGTCCACGTCGCGGAAGGTCCGGGCGCCGTGCGTGCCCGCGAGCGCCTCCGCCGCGTCCGGGGCGACGTCGGTCACCCCGATCAGTTCCACGTCGTCGAAGCCCGTCAACACCCGGGCGTGGCGTTGCGCCACCCCGCCGGCTCCGACCAGTCCCACCCGGCACGCGCGCATCTTCTCGACCCTCTCACCGCTCCGACAGACTGCCGAGAGCACTCCCCGGGCTGCCCCGTGGTCAAACGCGGTGGGACACGCAATCAAACGTTCACCGGGTGGGAACCGACCGGCACCCAGGTCGTGATCAAGCTGTTAGGCATGATCCGGTTAGCACGGGCGGTGAAATGGGAAAACCAGAAGCCCGTGGTTCCGCCACAACCTGGGGGTGTGCCCGTGCGGGATACAGATTCGATCGTCTCACCTGTGGTGGAGGCCTGGGCCACGTACCGCACCACGTCCGCCGACCACTGGCCGACGCGGCGCCTGCTGCGGGCCAAGGGCGCGAGCCGGGTCAGTGTGGTGCTGCCGGCGCGCAACGAGGAGGCGACCGTCGGGGCGATCGTGTCGACCATCCGGGAGCACCTCATGGACCGGGTGTCCCTCGTGGACGAGCTGATCGTGGTGGACTCCCGGTCCACCGACCGGACCGCGCAGGTGGCCCGGGCGGCGGGCGCCGAGGTGGTCAGCCAGGACGCCATGACGCGCGGGCTGCCCCGGCTCACCGGCAAGGGCGACGCGCTCTGGGCCGGGCTGGCCGCGGCCGAGGGCGACGTGGTCGCGTTCGTCGACGCCGACCTGCGGGAGTTCCGGCCGCACTTCGTCACCGGGCTGCTCGGGCCGCTGCTCACCGACCCGTCGGTCGACTTCGTGAAGGGCTTCTACCACCGGCCGCTGGTCCGGGCCACCGGGGTGGAGGCCGACGGCGGGGGCCGGGTGACGGAGCTGATGGCCCGCCCGCTGCTCAACCTGTTCTGGCCGGAGCTGGCCGGCTTCGTGCAGCCGCTCGCCGGCGAGTACGCCGGCCGCCGGGAGGTGTTGGAGCGGGTGCCCTTCGTCTCCGGCTACGGCGTGGAGACCGCCATGCTCATCGACCTGCTGGAGCTGGTCGGGCTGGACGCGCTGGCCCAGGTGGACCTGGGTGAGCGCAAGCACCGCCACCAGGACACCGCGGCGTTGGGCCAGATGTCCGCGCAGATCATGCTGACCGCCTGGTCCCGGTTGCAGCGGCGCGGCTGGGCGGTGCCGGGCGTGGAGCCGACCGCCCTGCTGACCCAGTTCCGGCGGGGCGGCTCGGAGGCGCTGCCCAACCTGGACCGCGAGATCGTGGTCAGCGACGTCTCGATCGAGGAGCGGCCGCCGCTGGCGCAGCTGCGCCACCGGGTGCCGCGGCGACGGGTCGCGGCGTGAACAAGGGAAGGGACACCGCACGATGAGTCTCACCGTCCTGATGAACGCGGGTCCCTGGTTGTCCGTGCCGCCGCCCGGCTACGGCGGGATCGAGAACGTGGTCGCCACCCTGGTGCCGGAGCTGCGCAAGCTCGGCGTGCGGGTGGTGCTCGCCTCGGTGGAGAGCAGCACGCTGCCGGTCGACGAGAAGATCTCGGTCTTCCCGGACGGGCAGTTCCACGCGCTGCAACGGCCCTACAACCAGGTCTGCGGGGTGTCCCAGGCGCACCTGAACGGGGTGGTCCGGGCGCTGCACGGCCGCGACGACATCGACCTGGTGCACGACCACGTGGAGGCGGTCGGCCTGGCCACCCTGGCCGCGATGGGCGCGGACGCCCCGCCCGCGCTGCACACCCTGCACTGGGACCTGGCCAAGCACCCCGAGCTGTACGGCAACCTGGACGGCGGCGACCGGGTGCGGGTCAACGGCGTGTCCGCCTCGCAGCTCGCCCGGGCGCCGCGCGCCCTCCAGGAGCACTCGGTGGGCCACGTGCACCTGTCCACCCCGCTCGCCGTCGGCGCGGACCGCCGGCCGGCGGTGGAGAAGGGCGAGCACGTGGTCATCCTGGGCCGGATCAACCCGGGCAAGGGGCAGGACCTGGGCGCCCGGCTGGCCCGGCAGGTCGGCTTCCCGCTGGTGCTGGCCGGCCCGGTCGGCCCGTACCACCGGCCCGAGGACCTGGCCGCGGCGGGCGACGAGGCCCGGCAGAACCCGGACGTGCGGTTCTTCTACGACCAGGTGGCCCCGCACGTCGACGGCGACCTGGTGCGTTGGGTCGGCACGGTGGCCGGGCAGGAGCGTGACGACCTGGTGGCCGGGGCGCGGGCCTCGCTGTTCCCGCTGCGGTGGGAGGAGCCCGGCGGCACGGCGGTGGTCGAGTCGCTCGCGCTGGGCACGCCGGTGGTGGCCACCGACCGGGGCTGCCTGCCGGAGCTCATCGAGCACGGCCGGACCGGGCTGCTCACCACCGACGAGGAGGAGCTGGGCGACCTGGTGCTGGCCGCCGGGCTGCTCGGGGAGGACGAGTGCCGGCGCGAGGCGGCCGCCCGGTTCACCCCCGAGCTGATGGCCCAGCGGTACGTGGACCTGTACGAGCGGGTCCGCCAGCTCGCCACCCGACCGTTGCAGCCCGCCTGAGTCGTACCGCGTCCGGCCCGGACCGTCCCCGGGGACGGTCCGGCCGGGCGTGCGTTTGTCTCCGGTGGGCCGGGGAAAGCCGCGCGGTCCCTGTCAGCTAGGAGGCCGGCATGACGAACTCGATGGCGCACTCCCGTGGGCGACGCAACCCGGCCGACGGCAAGGCGCCGGTACGCCGGGCCGCGGCGACCGTCGGCGTGCTCTTCCTGGTGATCGGCGTGCTGGGCTTCATCCCGGGCATCACCACCCACTTCAGCGACCTGAAGTTCGCCGGGCACGACTCCGACGCGAAGCTGCTCGGGCTGTTCCAGGTCTCGTGGCTGCACAACATCGTGCACCTGCTGTTCGGCGTCGCCGGCCTGCTGCTGGCCCGGACCGTTCCCGGGGCCCGGACGTTCCTGATCGGCGGCGGCGCGATCTACCTCGTGCTCTGGCTCTACGGCGTGGTGGTCGATCACAACAGCGGCGCGAACTTCATCCCGCTCAACGGCGCGGACAACTGGCTGCACTTCCTGCTCGGTGTCGGCATGATCGCCCTCGGACTGCTCCTCACCCGGGACCGGAATCGCCGCTGAGCGGGCAGCGCCCGGGGCTGATGTCCGGTTTCACCCGCCCCGGGCACGGGTACTTCCCAGATCCTCCCGACGAGACGGAAACGAGGGCCTGGGGATGTCGACCCGGATCAGGTGCGAGGTCCGCGACGAGTCGGCGGTCACCGTCGTACGGCTGACCGGCGCGCTCGACCTGGCCACGATGCGCTCGGTGCACACGGTGCTGGACCGGTGCCTGGCGGCGCAGCCGGACGCCCTCGTGGTCGACCTGGAGAAGCTCGACGTCACCGACCCCCTCGCCCTCTCCGTCTTCGCCGCCGCGTTCCGCCGGGCCGCGGACTGGCCCGCGGTGCCGGTCGTGCTGTGCGCCCCGCCACCGGAAACGGCGGCCTGGCTCGCCGAGACCACCGCCTGCCGGGTGGTGCCGGTCCGCCGCGACTGCGCGGAGGCGACCGCGCTGGCCGGCACGGTGGCGGACCCGCGGCTGCGGGCCCGGCTGGAGCCGGTGGCCGGGGCCTGCCGCCGGGCCCGCGAGCTGGTCACCGACGCGTGCACCCGGTGGAACATCCCGGAACTGGCCGGCCCGGCCTCCCTGGTCCTCAGCGAGCTGGTCGGCAACGTCGTCCGGCACGCCGGCACCCCGATGCAGGTGACGCTGACCCTGCGCCGGCCGTACCTGCGGGTGGCCGTGATGGACGGCAGCCCGGCGACCGCCCGGGCGGTGACCGACCGGGACCCGCGCGCCGAGGGCGGGCGCGGGCTCATGCTGGTCCGCGAGCTGACCCAGCGCTGGGGCAGCAGCCCGGCGGGCTCGGGCAAGGTGGTCTGGGCCATGCTGCCGGCGAACTGACCGAATTCTCCACTCTCGCCTGGTTTGATGGGCAGAGGGTCGGGTACGCGTGCCCGTCCTGTCTGTCGTCACACGGGGTGAGAAGCCATGCCTGAACGGGTAGTCACGGAGCCACGAGACCGGGGGCCGGCCATCCTCGCGCCGGCCGAGTTCGGCGGCTATCCCGGCCCGGTGCGGGAGGCGGTCAAGGGCAACACGCTGTGGCGGCTGCTGCGCACCACCGACGCGAAGCTCATCGGCCTGCTCTACCTGATCACGTCCTTCGCGTGGTTCGTCATCGGCGGGATCATGGCGATGCTCCTCCGGGCGGAGCTGGGCCAGCCCGGGATGCAGTTCCTCTCCCCCGAGCAGTACAACCAACTGTTCACCATGCACGGCACGATCATGCTGCTGCTGTTCGCGACGCCGATGGTGTTCGGCTTCGGCAACTACATCGTGCCGTTGCAGATCGGTGCGCCGGACGTGGCGTTCCCCCGGCTCAACGCCTTCGCGTACTGGCTCTACCTCTTCGGTGGCATCATCGCCGTGGCCGGGTTCTTCACCCCGCAGGGCGCCGCGGACTTCGGCTGGACCGCGTACACCCCCCTCAGCACCGCGCAGCACAGCCCGGGCGTCGGCGGGAACATGTGGGTGGTCGGCCTGGCGCTCTCCGGTCTGGGCACCATCCTGGGCGCGGTCAACCTGATCACCACGATCCTGACCCTGCGCGCCCCCGGCATGACCATGTTCCGGATGCCGATCTTCACCTGGAACATGCTGCTCACCAGCGTCCTGGTGATCCTGGTGTTCCCGCTGCTGGCCGCCGCGCTGTTCGCGCTCGCCTCCGACCGGATCCTGCACTCGCACGTCTACGACCCGACCACCGCCGGGCCGATGCTCTGGCAGCACCTGTTCTGGTTCTTCGGCCATCCCGAGGTCTACATCGTCGCGCTGCCGTTCTTCGGCATCATCACCGAGATCATCCCGGTCTTCTCGCGCAAGCCGATCTTCGGCTACACGGGTCTGGTGCTCGCCACCATCGCGATCACCGTGCTGTCGATGACCGTCTGGGCGCACCACATGTTCGCCACCGGCCAGGTGCTGCTGCCGTTCTTCAGCATTCTCAGCTACCTCATCGCGGTGCCCACGGGCGTGAAGTTCTTCAACTGGATCGGCACCATGTGGAAGGGCCAGATCACCTTCGAGACGCCGATGCTGTTCGCCGTCGGCTTCCTGGTCACCTTCCTGCTCGGCGGCCTGACCGGCGTCCTGCTGGCCAGCCCGCCGGCCGACTTCCAGGTCACCGACACCTACTTCGTGGTGGCGCACTTCCACTACGTGCTCTTCGGCACCATCGTGTTCGCCGCGTTCGGCGGGCTCTACTTCTGGTTCCCGAAGATGACCGGCCGGCTGCTCGACGAGCGGCTCGGCAAGATGCACTTCTGGACCATGTTCATCGGGTTCCACGCCACCTTCCTCGTCCAGCACTGGCTGGGCGCCGAGGGCATGCCCCGCCGGTACGCCGACTACCTGCCCGGCGACGGCTTCACCACGCTCAACGTGATCTCCACCCTCGGCTCCTTCCTGCTCGGCGCGTCCACCCTCTTCGTGATCTACAACATGTGGAAGTCCTGGCGGTACGGCGCCAAGGTCACGGTCGACGACCCGTGGGGCTTCGGCAACTCGCTGGAGTGGGCCACCACCTGCCCGCCACCGCTGCGCAACTTCGACCGGATGCCACGGATCCGCTCCGAGCGGCCGGCCTTCGACCTGAAGTACGGCCCGCTCGTCTCCGATCTCGGCCGGGACCTGCCGCAGCGCACCACCAGGCCCCCGCAGCACTTCATGGAGGAGTTGCACCACGAGCGGCACGTCCCCGAGTCGCCGGCCGCCGAGGGCGCGCACGGCGCCCGCGAGGCCGTCGAGTACCAGCCCGCCCCGCAGTCGGGCGCGCGGCCGGTCGACGTGCCGGAGCCGGAGGAGGTCCGCCGGCCCAGCTTCGAGGAGACCGAGGAGCCGGACGAGACGCAGTTCGGCCCGCAGCGCAGCAGGCCGTCGAACCCCCGCTGGGAGCACCCCCGCGGGCACGGGGACAAGCCGGATGGCCGCGGGCACGGGGACAACCGGGAGAGCTGAGCGGGTCAGCACAGGAGGAAGGGCCGGCGCCGCGGGCGCCGGCCCTTCCTCTCGTCGTACGTTCCGTCAGTCGGCCGCCGGCAGGCCCGCCGCGGCGAGCGAGCGGCGCACCGCGGGCTGCACCCGGGTCAGCCGCAACGGCACCCCGGTACGCGCGGCGGCGTCCCGGCCGGCCATCAGCGCGGCGATCCCGCCGGCGTCGAAGCCGCCCGCGCCCACCAGGTCGACCACCACCTCGCGGGGGTGCCCCGTGACCGCCTCCAGCATGGCCTTGCGGAGCTGGTCCGCGCCGTCCCGGTCGACCTCTCCCCCGACCTCGACGACGACCCGGTCGCCGTTCTGCCGCACCGAGATCCTCGCCTTGGCCGGCTCGGACTCGGCCGCGCCGTTCTGCCAGGGTGGCGGGGCGTCGGCGAGCATCGCCTGGCGCAGCCAGGTCAGCGCCCGGGACAGCAGCCGGGACACGTGCATCTGCGAGATGCCGAAGCGGGCCGCGATCTCGGCCTGGGTCTGGTTGCCGTAGAAGCGCATGGCGAGGATCCGCCGCTCGCGCCAGGGCAGCCGGTGCAGCAGGCCGCTGACCGTGACCCGGTCGTCGACCGACTCCAGGGCGTTGTCCGACTCGCCGACCAGGTCGCCGAACTCGGCGGAGCTCTCCCCGCCGACCGGCGCGTTGAGCGAGGCCGGGCTGTAGCCGGCGGCCGACTCCAGCGCGGCGAGGATCTCCTCCTCCGGCGTCTCCAGCCGCTCGGCCAGCTCGGCCACCGTGGGCGCCCGGGACAGCTCGCTGGTCAGCGCCGCGGTCGCCTGCCCGACCTCCAGGATCAGGTCGCGCAGCCGCCGCGGCACGTGCACGCCCCAGGTGCGGTCCCGGAAGTGCCGTTTGATCTCGCCGACGATGGTGATGGCCGCGTACGCGGTGAACGAGCCCCGTTCGGGGTCGTACCGGTCGACGGCGTTGACCAGGCCGAGGCGTGCCACCTGCTCCAGATCCTCCAGCGGTTCCCCGCGGCCCCGGTAACGGCGGGCCAGCCGGCCGGCGAAGGGCAGCGCGAAGCGCACCAGGTCGTCCCGCGCCTCCTGCCGCCGCTCCGGTGGCAGGCCGGCGATCCGTGCCGCGTACGCCAGTGCCGCCGCGTCGAGGTCCTCCAGGCCCCGCTCGGTGGGTGGTGGTGTGGTTGTGGTGGTCTGTCCGAACATCCGCGCCTCCCTCAGGAAGGTCCCCCGCCCGGATCGGAACCGGTCGTGCGCGTGGTCGGGCCACGCACCGGGCCGGAAGTTGGGTTACGTGACGGAACGCCGGGAGCGGCGGCCGCCCGCCGCACGGCGTCGTGGGCCGTTCCGCGGCGAGCGGTGTTCCCGCTCCGTAGGTACTCAATCACGGACCGCAGGATCGCGAGGATGTTTCGCCAGGTTGGCCGGCGACCCGCCGGCCGCCCGCGTCAGGAGACCATCAACCCCTGGTGGGCGCCCGCGTCGCGCAGCGCGGCGAGGGCGTCGGCCATCCCCAGGGGCGGCGGCACGGGCAGGTCGTAGGGCTGGTTGCGCAACACCTCCGTGGCACGGCGGGTGGCGACGGCGGCGACCGGGTAGCCACGCGCCGAGCCCCGGTCCAGGGCCCGCCGGCGGCGACCGAACCCGGCCACGGCGAGCCACTGCGGCAGCCCCGCGACGGCCGGCGAGCGGACCCCGGGCGGTTCGGGCAGCACGTCCACCGAGCTGAACGGCTCGCTGCCGGCGAGCCACCACTCGACCCCCTGCACCCTCCGGCGGGTCGCGTTCTCGCACCAGTAGGGCACCAGGCCGGCCCGGACCACCTGCCACGGGTCGAGCAGCCGTCCGCACTCGACCACCAGGCGGTCGCCGGTCTTGCCGGCCCGCCGCAGCCAGCGCCGGTACAGGTCGGCGGTCGCCGCGCTCAGCGCGTCCGGCTGCGGGACGACGATCCGGTGCAGCGGGTGCCCGTGCCGGCCGCCCCACTCCCGGGCGTCGTGTTCGAAACCGGACTCCACGCCGTTCTCGGCGAAGGCCGCCGGGGAGGTGACGTCCGGCGGCGCCCACCGCGCCCCGTCACCGCCGGTCGAGCGGAGCACCTGGCGCAGCGCGTGCGCGTCCGGGTGGAAGTCGACCGGGTCCAGCCCGCTGGCCGGGGAGCCGACCTGGAAGCTGTGCCCGATCCCGTCGTCCCGCACCGGCCAGGTGCGCGCGTCGTGCAGCAGCAGCACCGGTGCCCCGGGCTCCAGGCCCTCGGCCAGGAACCGGGCGTACGCCGCGGGCAGCGCGCACCAGCGCAGCGCGAGGCTCACCAGGGCGCCCGCCGACGCGCCCCGGCTGGCCGGGCAGTGCACCTGCCGGACGTGCACGCGGGCGTTGCCGGCGAGGAGCCGGCCGGCGAGCGCCGCCCCGTGGTCGAGCGCGGCGTCCGGGCGGTCCACCGCGCCCCGGGTCCAGTGCGCGGCCACCTCGAACCCGGCGGGCAGCCAGGGCACCCCGAGCGCCACCGCCAGGTGGGCCGCCGCGCCGTGCGGCGAGCCGAACACCGCTCCGGGCCAGCGCCGGGCCGGGTACTGGCCGACGAACCAACCGGCGACCCGCTCGAGGTCCACCTCGGCGACCTCGGCGGGGGTGAGCGCGGCCCGGCCGGCGGCCCGCGCCGCGGCGGCGCGGCGAACCGGCTCCGGGGCCCCGGTGAGGCGCGACAGCGGGCCCGGGTGGCCGAGGTCACCGCAGTCGTCGCCGCGCAGCGCCCGGGCCGTCACGGCGACCAGGAGGCGGGCGGCGCTGCCCGGCGCCACCACCCGGTCGCCGCCCAGCCCACCGTCGGCGGCCGACCCCACGGGCACCTTCCGCACCGACCCCACCTTGCCTCGTTCGTTCACCACGCGGCCCGGCTTCCCGTCCCTCTGGGGTCTAAACGGGGCATCCCCCCACGGGTCGGGCCAATCACCGGCCGGGTGGCGGCACCGCGCGCGGCACGCACGGCGGCCGTTCCGCCGTGCCCCGCCCCAAGGGCGCCGACCCGATTCCCGCCGTTAGTGCCGCCAGCCGGCAGCCAGACGCGTCGATCATGAAGTCAGCGCGCTTTCCAGAGGCGCTGACTTCATGATCGACGCTGGGCCCTCGGATGCTCTAGACCAGGTCCTCCGCCTCGACGGCCGTTCCGGTGTGCAGGACCCGCTCCCGTACCCGACGGGCCGCGTCGCCGTCGGCGAACAGGCCGCGCAGGTCGGCCAGGGCCGGCTCGGGCGGATCCAGCGCGACCGCCGGGTCGACCACGGCCTCCAGCACGCTGGGCCGGTCCGCGGCGAGCACCTCGTCCCAGGCGGGACCGACCAGGTCGGGGCGGTCCACCCGCACCCCGTGCAGGCCGAGCAGCCGGGCCCACCCGGCATACGGCACGTCGGGCCGCCGGTCGGCGAACGCGCCGGGCGGGCGACCGCCGCCCATCCCGGACTGGTCGCGGTTGTTCAGCACCAGCACCACCAGCCGGGGATCCCGCCACTCCTGCCAGTGGTGCGCCACGGTGATCAGCTCGGCCAGCCCGTTGAGCTGCATGGCCCCGTCGCCGAGCAGCGCGATCACCGGCTCGTCCGGCCGGGCCAGCTTCGCGGCCACCGCGTACGGCAGGCCGCAGCCCATCGAGCCGAGCGTGCCGCAGAGCTGGGCCCGGACGCCCGGCGGCAGTTCCAGATGCCGGGCGTACCAGTAGATGACCGAGCCGACGTCCACCGCCACCGAGCCGCGGCGCGGCACCCGCGTGGAGAGTTCCTGCAGCACGAGCTGCGGGTTGATCGGCTCGGCCGGGGCGGCGGCCCGCTCGGCGGCGGCCTCCCGCCACCGGTCGACCGAACCCTCGACCACGCCCCGCCACTGGGCGTTGGGCCGGTCCGGCACCCGGGCCAGCAGCGCGCGCAGCGTCTCGGCGGCGTCGCCCACCAGCGGCACGTCCACCGGGTACCGGGTGCCGATCCGCCGGCCGTCGATGTCGATCTGGACCGTTCGGACCTGGCCCGGCATGGGGAACCAGTCGGTCCACGGGTCGTTGGTGCCCACCATGAGCAGGGTGTCGCAGCCACCCATGAGCTGCGCGGCGGCCGTGGTGCCGACCTCGCCGAGCACGCCGGTGTGGAAGGGCAGCCGCTCGTCCAGCACCGGCTTGCCCAGCAGCGAGGTGGCCACGCCCGCGCCGAGCCGGTCGGCGAGGGCCACGATCTCCTCGGCCGCGCCGTGTGCGCCCTGGCCGATCAGGATCGCCACCCGCTGGCCGGCGCCGAGCAGCGCGGCGGCGGCGTCCAGGTCCACGTCGTGCGGCAGCACCCGGGCCAGCGGCTCGCCCGGCGTCGCCGACATCACGCCGGCGACCTGCGGCATCAGGTCGGGGACGGCGGCCACCTGCAACGCGTACGGCAGCACCACGCAGGTCGGGCTGCGGGTCGCCGCCGCGGTGCGGAACGCCTGGTCCAGCAGGCGCGGCACCTGGTCGGGCGTGCGGCCGTAGCGGACGAACTGGTTGCAGACGTCGCCGAAGAGCCGGCTCAGCCCGATCTCCTCGTGCGCCCCGCCGAGCGGGCCGGTGATGTCCTCGCCGACGATGGCCACCACCGGTTTGCTGTCCAGCTTGGCGTCGTAGAGGCCGTTGAGCAGGTGCACCGCGCTGGGCCCCTGGGTGGCCAGGCACACCCCGATCCCGCCGGTGAACTTCGCGTGCCCGGTGGCCATGAACGAGGCGGTCTCCTCGTGCCGGGCGGGGATGAACTCCGGATCCCCGCCCGCCGCGTCGAGCGCGTCGACCAGGGGCGCGATCGCCGCCCCCGGGTAACCGAAGGCCCGGGGCACCCGCCAGGCCCGCAACCGTTCGACGACCAGGTCGGCCACGGTGCGGTCAGCCATTGCCCCGCCCGGGCGTGCTGGCGTCGACGTAGCGCAGCACGGCGCCGACCCCGTCGGTGAGCTCCGGCGCCTCCTCCGGCGCGAGCACGGTCAGCTCGGCGTCGGTGCCGATGAGCGCGCGCAGCAGCGCGGCGTCGGCGCGTACCTTCTGCGGGTCGGCCACGGACATGTCCGCCAGCTGCCGCGGGTCGGTGGCGATCTCGGTCGGTTCCGGCCCGATCCACAGGTCGCCGTCGGCGGACGCGTCGTCGACGATCAGCATCGTGTCGACCTGGTTGCGTTGCAGGGCGGAGACCACCGCGTCCAGGCCGGCGCCGACGTCCTCCTGCACGCCGAAGCGGTCCAGCGCGGTGGCGATCCGCTGGTCGGCGACCTCGGCGATGGTCTGCACGGTGATGTCGTCCATCAGCATGTCGTCGGAGCCGATCTGCTCGCGGGAGCCGGCGTCGGTGCGGACCAGCACGTCCTGCCAGCGCTCCGGCAGCTGGGCGGCGATCATCCCGGTGGCCCGGATGTCACCGGCGACGACCACCACGTCCGCGCCGACCCGGTCGGCCAGCTCGGCGGTGGCCGCGGCGGCGTCACCGGCGTTGTGGTGCCAGGCCTCCATGGCGGCCCGCTGGTAGCGGGACTGCGACCAGCCGCCCGGCTGCACCCGGCGCAGCTGCCAGCTTTCCCGCCCCTTGATCGAGGCCCGGCGCGGCACCCCGCCGGCGCTGACCGCGACGGCGTCCGCCCCGGTCCGGTCGGCCAGCACCCGCACCCAGGCGATCTGCTCGCCGCGCTGGGCGACCAGCGGCATCGTGTGCGGCAGCGCGGACCAGCTCCCCAGGTCGCGCAACGGCGGCGCGGACAGGTACTCGGTGAGCACCACCCGCCCCCGGTTGGCGAAGACCGCGATGCCGTAGTCGCCCGGCATCGGGGTGTGCCGTCGGACCACCTCCTCGACCGCCTCGACGGTCGCCTGGTCGGCGCCCTGCCCGATCAGGTCGCCCTTGAGCGCGCGCCAGCGCAGGTCGACCTGCGGACGCGCGTCGTGGGTGTCCCGGGAGGCGTCCATGTACACCGAGCACCAGGGCCCGGGACGGTCGTAGAGCGGGCGCAGGAAGGACAGCTGCATGCTCGACCCCTTTCCAGCTCGGCCGCACGCATACCCGCGCGAGTGCGGATGTCACCTTGCGGGCCGGGCCGCGTGACCGGCGTTCATTCACGTCGTTCAACCCGGAGAATCGATACGATCAGTGAACGCGACGGAACTCTCGGTGGTGAACATGGACACGGAGCTGCACATTCGCCGCGCCGTCCACCCGACGGAACGGATCGTCACCGGGCGGCTGGTCCGCCTCCTGGAGGGCTATGCCCGCGAGGTGCGGGTGGGGCAGCCGGTGCTGGTCGCGGTGCTGACCGCCGCGGGTGTGGTGGGGCTGCTGCTGCGGGTGGTGCGCGCCCTGCTGAGCAGCGGCGGCGGGGGCGCCCGGCGCAGCTTCAAGGAGCTGAAGCAGGGGCCCGAGTTCCTGGTCACCCCGGTGCGGGTGCGCGACGCCGCCGACCGGCTCGTGGAGGTGGAGCTGCACGGTCACCTGCCGCAGAGCGCCCTGCACCCCGGCGACCACGTGCAGCTCACCCTGCGCCCGCAGCGCGACGCCGACCTGCCGCCCCGCATCGAGCGGATCGTCAACCTGACGACCGGCCAGTTGCTGACCCCGCGCACCGCGACGGTCTGGTCGCACCTGGGGCCGGCGCTGCTGCTCCAGGCGGTGCTCGGCGTGCTGCTGGTCGCGGGCGTCGCCGCCTGCTCGGCGCTCGGCTGAGGTTTCCGCCTCCCCCGCCCGGGGCACCGGCTCGCTCATGTTCCCCGGATTCACCCTGTCGGAGATCGATCTCGGCCCGGTCCGGCTGCGGGTCCGGCACGGCGGCTCCGGGCCGCCGGTGGTGCTGCTGCACGGGCATCCGCGTACCCACGCCACCTGGCACCGGGTCGCGCCGCTGCTCGCCGCCCGGCACACCGTGATCTGCCCGGACCTGCGGGGGTACGGCGGTTCGTCGAAGCCGCCGAGCGACCCGGAGCACACGGTCTACTCGAAGCGGGCGATGGCCCGCGACGTCGTGGCGCTGCTCGACGCGCTGGGCCACCCCCGGGCGGCGGTCGTCGGCCACGACCGGGGCTCGTACGTGGCCATGCGGACCGCGCTGGACCACCCGGACCGGGTGACCCGGCTCGGCGTGCTGGACGGGGTGCCGATCGGCGAGGCCCTGGCCCGCTGCGACGCCCGGTTCGCGGCCCGCTGGTGGCACTGGTTCTTCCTCGGCCAGCTCGCCAAGCCGGCCGAGCGGGTGATCAACGCCGACCCGGACGCCTGGTACGGCGGCTCGCCGGAGGCGATGGGCGCGGAGGCGTACGCCGACTACCGGCGGGCCATCCACGACCCGGCCACGGTGCACGCCATGTGCGAGGACTACCGGGCCGGTCTCGGCCCGGACCGGGCGGCGGACGACGCGGACCGGGCCGCCGGCCGGCGGATCGGCTGTCCGGTGCTGTTCGCCTGGTCCGAGCGGGACGACATGGTCGACCTGTACGGCGACCCGGCGGCGATCTGGCGGGACTGGGCCGACGACGTGCGCGCGGCCTCGATCCCCTCCGGGCACCACATGGCCGAGGAGGCCCCGGCGGAACTGGCCGCCCTGCTCGGGGACTTCCTGGCCGGGTGAGCCGCGGCGGTCAGCCGACCGGAGTGAGGGGACGGCCGGCGGCGGCCGGGGCGGCGAGGAGGCCGCGGCGGCGGGCCCAGCGTTCGAAGAGCACCGTGGCGAACGGCGGCACGGCGCACGCCAGCGCGATGGCGGTGTGCCACAGCGACCAGCGCCGCTGCCGGGCCACCACGAGCACGAGCAGCCCGTACGCCACGAAGAGCGCGCCGTGGACCGGGCCGAAGACGTGCACGCCGATCTCGTTGCGGGGCGGCCCGTACTTGACGGCCATGCCGGCCAGCAGGGCGGCCCAGGAGCAGGCCTCGGCGATCGCCGCCGCCACGAACAGCCGGATGGTGGTCTCGCGCATCCGGCCATGCTAGCCACCCGGGCGTGCCGGACCGGCCGGGGAAACCGGCGACGCGACAGGGATCACCGGCGGGACGGCTGGGTAGTAATGGATCCCCCGGGTCTTTCCCCGCGACACCGGGGCGTGCGAGGTTAGGGGGACCAACGGTGACAGGGTGGTGACCATGGGCGAGGACGTCGGCGTGCGCACCTTCAGCCGGGAGGACCGCGCCCGCTACCGCGACAAGGTGCGGCGCTGCCTGGACGTGTTCGCCGAGATGCTGCGCGAGTCCCGCTTCGACGTGGAGCGGCCGATGACCGGGCTGGAGATCGAGCTGAACCTGGTCGACGACGAGTCCCAGCCGGCCATGCGCAACGCGGACGTGCTGGAGGCGATCGCCGATCCGAGCTTCCAGACCGAGCTGGGCCAGTTCAACGTGGAGATCAACGTCGCGCCGCGCCGGCTCACCGGCACCGGCACGGCGCAGTTCGAGGAGCACGTCCGGGCCAGCCTCAACGCCGCCGAGGAGAAGGCCCGCGCGGTCGGCGCGCACATGGTGATGATCGGCATCCTGCCGACCCTGCGCCCGGAGCACCTGACCGCCGAGACCCTGTCGGCCAACCCCCGCTACGCCCTGCTCAACGAGCAGATCTTCGCCGCGCGCGGCGAGGACCTGCGGATCTCGATCAGCGGGGTGGAGCGGCTGGCCACCACGGCGGACACCATCACCCCCGAGGCCGCCTGCACCAGCACCCAGTTCCACCTCCAGGTCAGCCCGGCCCAGTTCGCCGACTACTGGAACGCCGCCCAGGCCATCGCCGGCGTCCAGGTCGCGCTGGGGGCCAACTCGCCGCTGCTGTTCGGCCGGGAGCTGTGGCGGGAGACCCGGGTGCCGCTGTTCCAGCAGGCCACCGACACCCGCGCCGAGGAGATCAAGGCCCAGGGGGTACGCCCCCGGGTCTGGTTCGGGGAACGCTGGATCACCAGCGTGTTCGACCTGTTCGAGGAGAATGTGCGCTACTTCCCGGCGCTGCTGCCGGTGTGCGACCCGGAGGACCCGGCGGAGACCCTGGCCGCCGGCGGCGTGCCGAAGCTCGCCGAGCTGCGGCTGCACAACGGCACCGTCTACCGGTGGAACCGCCCGGTCTACGACGTGCTCAAGGGGCGCCCGCACCTGCGGGTGGAGAACCGGGTGCTGCCCGCCGGGCCGACCGTGCTGGACACCGTCGTCAACGGCGCCTTCTATTTCGGCCTGGTCCGCGCCCTCGCCGAGTCCGACCGGCCGCTGTGGTCACAGATGTCGTTCAGCGCGGCCGAGGAGAACTTCACCAACTGCGCCCGGCACGGCATCGACGCCCAGGTGTTCTGGCCCGGGCTGGGCTACCTGCCGGTGACCGAACTGGTGCTGCGCCGGCTGCTGCCGCTGGCCCACCACGGGCTGGACCGGTGGGGCCTCGACCCGGCCGAGCGGGACCGGCTGCTCGGCATCGTCGAGCAGCGTTGCCTGACCGGCCGCAACGGGGCGACCTGGCAGGTGGAGACCCTGCACCGGCTGGAGTCCGCCGACCACCTGGACCGGCCGGAGGCGCTGCGCGAGGTGGTGCGCCACTACGTCGACCTGATGCACAGCAACCGCCCGGTCCACGAGTGGCCACTCCCCTGACCGCTGCGCGTCAGAGCGGGGACGGGTCGTCGCGCAGCCGGCTGTAGAGGTGCCCGTCGCGCCAGGCGCCGGCACGGAACTCGCATGCCCGGACGACGCCTTCCAGCTGGAAGCCGGCCTTCTCCAGCGACCGCTGCTCGGCGAGGTTCTCCGCGTGGGTGCCGGCCTGGATCCGCTGCACCGGCGTGTGCGCGAACAGGTAGTCGCAGAGCAGCGCCTGCGCTCGCCAGCCGATGCCCCGACCACGCCACTCGGGCAGCAGGACGATGCCGATCTCCCAGTACGGCGCCCGCCCGCCGTAGCTGCCCGACAGGTAGCTCACGTAGCCGGCGGCGGCCTCCTCGGGCTCGGTCCAGACGATCAGCCGGCCGTCCCGCTCGCCCAGGTAACCGTCCTCGGCATACCGGCGGGCGGGCGCGCCCGGATCCCGGAAGCCGGCCCAGTCCAGCCCGATCAGGCCCGGCTCGGTGGCGAACCGGCGGAACATCGCCAGGTCCGGCTCGGCCACCGGGCGCAGCCGGACCGTGCCGCCGCCCACCTCGTGCGCGATGCCGGCGAGCCTCGCCGGCGGCTCGGCCTCGTCCATTTCCGGCACGCTAGCCGCCCGTGGCCCGCTCCGCCGCCCCGGGCGGGAAGGGGGCTCCGGGTTCCGCACGGGGGAGGAAGCCAGGCGCGTGCTGCGACCCGAGGATGGGATCGGTTCCGTCCCCGACCGCGAGGAGCGCTCCGTGACGCAGACCCACCGGCCCCCACGGCACCCCGACGACCAGGTCCGACTCCCCCGCACCCCCGTGCGCGTCGGCACCTCCACCTTCGTGAACGGGCACTTCCCCCGGCGGCGGGGCCTCGTCGCCCTGCTGGCCGTCCTCGGCGGATTCCTGCTGACCGTGGTCTGGTCGGCCGAGTTCGTGGACCAGACCATTGGCGACAACGTCGCCAACACCCTGCTCGGCCACGACGCGAAGGAGACCCCCATCCAGGGGATCGCCGCGGGCGTGCTGTTCGCCTTGGTCTCCGGCATCGCCGGAACCTTCACCGCCTGCAACATCGCCGCGTTCGGCGCCCTCGCCCCGCTGACCGGCAGCACCGGCGGCCGGTGGAGCCGGTTCGCCGCGCCGCTGCGGCCGCTCGGCTGGATGGCGGTGGGCATGACCACGGTGTCGGCCGCGTACGGCGCCGTGGTCGGTCTCGTCGGCACGTCGATGCCGCAGTTCTCCACCGCGCCGACCACACCCAGCGGGCTGTCGCCGCGCAGCATCCAGTCGATGGTGGTGTTCGGAGTGATCGGGCTGGTCATGGTCTATCTCGGGCTGGCCTCGCTCGGCGTGGTGCCGGACCCGTTCGCGCGGCTCGCCCGGCGCCACCCCAACGCGCCGATGGTCTTCATGGGCGTGCTGATCGCCGGTTTCCTGATCGGACGGCCCTTCGCGCTGTTCCGGCAGATGTTCCGTGACGCCGCCGAGAGCGGCAACCCGCTCTACGGCGCGGCGGCGTTCACCCTCCAGTCGATCGGCAACATCGTCATCATGGCGGTGCTGTTCCTGCTGCTGGCCTGGCTCGCCGGCTCCCGGCTGCAACGGTGGTTCGCGGCGCGGCCGAGCCGCCTCGCGGTGCTGACCGCTGTCGCGTTCCTCGTCGCCGGCGCCTTCACGTTCCTCTACTGGGACGTCCGGCTGCTCGCCCGCCGCGAGATCATTCCCTGGTACCCGACGGCCCCCTGGGCCTGACCGGGCGGTGCGGGACCGGCGCCCCGCCGGCCCGGTCCCGCGTCACGGCGACGCGGTCGCCGGGCCGGCCAGCTGGTCGCGGCGGCGGATGAGGTACGCCGTCTCGGCGGTGTTGCCGGCCAGGCCGACGGCCCGGTCGTACGCCGCCCGCGACTCCGCGCTCCGGCCGAGCCGGCGCAGCAGGGCGGCGCGGGTGGCGTGAAAGGCGTGGTAGCCCTCCAGCGGCAGGCCGTCCACCTCCGCGAGGGCGACCTCCGGGCCGTCGAGCTCGGCGACCGCGATCGCCCGGTTGAGCCGCACGATCGGCGAGGGGTCGAGGCGCACCAGTTGGTCGTAGAGCGCGACGACCTGTGACCAGTCGGTGTCCCGGGCGTCGCGGGCGTCGGTGTGGACGGCGTTGATCGCGGCGAGGATCTGGTACCGCCCCGGCGGCTGGCCGGAGGCGAGGCGCGCGCGGACCAGGGCGTGGCCCTCGGCGATCAGCTCGCGGTCCCAGGCGCCGCGGTCCTGCTCCTCCAGGGTGACCAGCTCCCCGCTCGCGGACACCCGCGCCGCCCGCCGGGCCTCGGTCAGGAGCATCAGCGCCAGGAGTCCGGCGACCTCGCCGTCGGCCGGCAGGAGGGCCCGGACCAGCCGGGTCAGCCGGATGGCCTCGGCGGTCAGGTCGCCGCGGACCGCCTCCGTGCCGGGGCCCGAGGCCAGGTAGCCCTCGTTGAAGATCAGGTAGAGGACGGCCAGCACCCCGGTGAGGCGCGCCGGGAGGTCCTCCCGCAACGGCACGCCGAAGGGGATCCGGGCCGCCTTGATCTTCGCCTTCGCGCGGGTGATCCGCCGGCCCATGGCGCTCTCCTGGACCAGGAACGCGCGGGCGATCTCGGGCACGGTGAGCCCGCCGACCAGCCGGAGGGTCAGCGCGATCCGCACCTCCATGGCGAGAGCGGGGTGGCAGCAGGTGAAGACCAGGCGGAGCCGGTCGTCGTCAATGGCGCCAAGCGGCTCGGGGGTGTCGGACAGCATCAGCGCCTCCCTGTGCTTCTCCTCCCGCCGGACCTCACGCCGGAGACGGTCGATGGCCCGGCGGTGGGCGGTGGTGGTGAGCCACGCGCCGGGACTCGGCGGGACGCCCTCGACGGGCCAGCGCTCGACGGCGGTCGCGAACGCCTCGGCGGCCATGTCCTCGGCGATGTCGAGGTCGCCGAAGCGCCGGGCCAGGCTCGCGACCACCCGGGCCCACTCCTCGCGGTGGACCCGGGTGATCACCTCGTCGACGTCGGTCATCAACCCAGGAACGGCCGGAGCTCGACCCTCCGGTTGCAGTGCTTCGACCCCGAGGCGGCGAGCCGGAGCGCCACGTCGAGGTGGGGCGCCTCGATGATCCAGAAGCCGATGACGTGCTCCTTCGACTCCACGTAGGGCCCGTCGGTGAACACCGGCTCCCCGTGGCGGCCGTCCACGACGGTGGCCGAGCCGGGCGACGCGAGGCCGCCGGCGAAGACCCAGTGGCCGTCAGCCCGAAGCCGCTCGTTGAAGACGTCGATCGCGGCCATCTCCGCCTCGGTGGCGAGGTCGGCCGTGTCGGTGAGCACGGACATCAGGTACTGCGCCATGGGGATCATCTCCTGTCGCCGGGTGGCCGCTCCCTCGGGCCGCCTGTCACCCCTGCTACGAGCGCCGCCGCCCCGATCCGACACGCGCGCCGGGATTTCTCCGAGGATTGTCGTACGCCGCTCAGAGCGCGACGATCGCGGCCGACTCCGCCGGCAGTTCGATCCCGTCCCGCATGACGGTGACCCCTTCGGAGGTGGCGAGCAGCACCCGGCGCACCACACCGGGCAGGTTGATCCGCTGCGCCTTGCCGGCCAGGTTCGCCACCACGAGGCAGCCGCCGCGGCGCATCAGCAGGAACTGGTCGCCGTGGCGGACCTCGACGTGGCTGAGCCGCGGGTCGGACAGGTCGGGACGGCGCTTGCGCAGCGCGATGAGCCGCCGGTGGAAGTCGTACATCTCCCGGTGCTCGGGCTTGTCCAACTCGGCCCAGTCGAGCCGGGACCGGACGAAGGTCTGCGGGTCCTGCGGGTCGGGCACGTCCCCCGGCGGCCAGCCGTGGGCGGCGAACTCCCGCCGGCGCCCGGTCGCCACGGCGGTGGCCAGCTCGGGCTCGGGGTGGCTGGTGAAGAACTGCCAGGGTGTGCTGGCGGCCCACTCCTCCCCCATGAACAGCATGGGGGTGAAGGGCGCGGTCATCAACAGGGTGGCGCCGACGCGCAGCAGCCCGGCGGAGAGCGTGGCGGAGATCCGGTCCCCGGTGGCCCGGTTGCCGATCTGGTCGTGGTTCTGCAGGTACGCCACGAACCGGTGCCCCGGCGTGCGCTGCCGGTCGACGGGCCGGCCATGGCTGCGGTTGCGGAAGCTGGACCAGGTGCCGGCGTGGAAGAACGCGCCGGTCAGCACGTCGGTGAGGCATTCGAGGGAGCCGAAGTCGCCGTAGTAGCCCTGCCGTTCCCCGGTGAGCAGGGTGTGCAGCGCGTGGTGGGCGTCGTCGTTCCACTGGGCGTGCAGCCCGTACCCGCCGGCCTCCCGGGGGGTGATCAGCTTCGGGTCGTTGAGGTCGCTCTCGGCGATCAGCGACAGCGGCCGGCCCAGGTGGGTGGAGAGCGTCTCCACCTCGACCGCGACCTCCTCCAGGAGATGGGTGGCCCGGGAGTCGGGCATGGCGTGCACGGCGTCCAGCCGCAAGCCGTCGACGTGATAGTCGCGCAGCCACATGAGCACGCTGTCGACGATGTAGCGGCGCACCCCGTCGGAGTGCGGCCCGTCCAGGTTGACGGTGCGGCCCCAGGTGTTGCTCTGCTCGGTGAGGTACGGCGCGAAGCGCGGCGCGTAGGCCCCGGAGGGCCCGAAATGGTTGTAGACGACGTCGAGGATCACCCCCAGCCCCTTCGCGTGCGCCGCGTCGACGAAGCGCTTGAGCCCGTCCGGCCCGCCGTACGGCTCGTGCGGCGCGTACCAGCAGACGCCGTCGTAGCCCCAGTTGTGCTCGCCGTTGAAGGCGTTGACCGGCAACAGCTCGACGAGGTCGACGCCGAGGTCGACCAGGTGGTCGAGGCGGCCGATCGCCGCGTCGAAGGTGCCCTCGGGAGTGAACGTGCCGATGTGCAGCTCGTAGAGGACGCTGCCGGGCAGCTGCCGGCCGGTCCAGTCCTGGTCGGTCCAGTCGAACGCCGCGTGGTCGTAGCGCCGGCTCGGCCCGTGCACGCCCTGCGGCTGCCAGGGCGACCGGGGGTCGGGCAGGGCACGCTCGTCGTCGTCGAGGAGGAACGCGTAGTCGGTGCCCGGTCCGGCGCCGGGCACCTCGACCCGCCACCAGCCCTCCGGCCCGGGACGCATGTCGTGGTCGGCGACGCCGGGCAGGCGCAGCCGCACCCGGGCGGCTTCGGGCGCCCACACCGTGAACTCGGTCATGCGGCTGCCTCCACGGAGTCGGTGGGAGCGAGGAGGGCGACGGGATAGGTGCTCAGCAGATCGTGCATCAGCAGCTCAGACCCACTGTAGACCCGACCGGTGAACACGTCCGTAACACTGTTGCCGGAAATCGCCAGCGTCGTGTCGCCCCAGCCGCCGGCGCGGGCCAGCCGCAGCGGCAGCCGGGTGGCCACCGCGATCGCGCCGCCCCGGTCGAAGGCCACGGCGTGCGCGCCGGCCGGGCCGTGCGCGGGCACCGGCCGGTAGCCGGTGAACAGCTCCGGGCGGTCCCGGCGCAGCCGCAGGGTGCGGGAGACCACGAGCAGTTTGGCCGCGCCGTCGGCGGCCACCGCGGGCCGCCAGCCGGCGTCGAGCCGGGCCAGCAGGTCCCGGCGTACGGCGAAGTCGACCGGGCGGCGGTTGTCCGGGTCGACGAGCGAGTTCTCCCACAGCTCGGTGCCCTGGTAGGTGTCCGGCACACCGGGCATGGCGAGCTGGACGAGCTTCTGCCCGAGCGAGTTGGACCAGCCGGCCGGGGTGATCTCGTCGGCGAACGCGGTGAGCTGGGCGTGCAGCTCCGGGTCGTCGTACATCCGGTCGACCAGGGCATGCAGCTCGTGCTCGAACGCCGGGTCGGGGTCGGCCCAGCTGGTCGACGCCGACGCCTCCCGGGCGGCCTTCTCCGCGTACCCGTGCAGCCGCTCCCGCTCGATCGGCCAGGCCCCGACGGCGGTCTGCCAGAGCAGGTGGGCGAACGCGGGGTCGGCCAGCGGGGCGCGGGACATCCAGTCGGCCACCCGCTCGGCCCACCGCCCGGGCAGCTCGGACAGGACGGCGAGCCGGGCACGGACGTCCTCGCCGCGCTTGGTGTCGTGGGTGGAGAGCGTGGTCATGCTCGCGGGCCAGCGCACCTGCCGGGCGGCGGCGAAGCGGTGGAACTCGGCCGGCGGCACCCCGAAGTGGGCCGGGCTGCCGCCCACCTCGTTGAGCGCCACGAACCGGCTCCACCGGTAGTAGGCGGTGTCCTCCACGCCCTTGGCCATGACCGCGCCGGAGAGCTGCGGGAAGCGGGCGGCCAGCTCGTGGCCGGGGTCGCGGAGCCGGGCGGTGACCGCGTCCAGCACGGCGGTCAGGTCGGGGCGGCGACGGCCGGCCTCGGCGCGGGCGGCGGCCAGGTGCCGGGCGCCCTCCGGCGGGTAGCCGCGGTAGACCGGGAAGCAGGCGGCCAGCTCGGCGAGGGCCGGCCGGACCTGCTCGGCGGGCAGTTCGGGGACGAACGCGGCGAGCCGGCTCAGCTCGGCGGCGAGCAGCCGGGTGGCCGCCGCCAGCTTGGTGTCGTGGGTGAGGTCCTCCCACGAGGTGTGCCGGCCGGTGAGCCGGCCGTCCAGCGCCGTGAAGTCCGCCTCGGCGTCCGGGTCGACGAAGAGCCCGCAGGCCGCGGCGAGGGCGTCGTAGCCCGTGGTGCCGTCGACCGGCCAGTCCGGCAGCTCCTCGCCGTACTCCAGGATCTTCTCCACCACCAGCCACGCGCCGGGCGCGGCGGCGCGCAGCCGGGCCAGGTAGCCGGCGGGGTCGCGCAGCCCGTCCGGGTGGTCGACCCGGATGCCGGCCAGGTCGCCGGCGGCGGCCCAGCGCAGGATCTCCGCGTGGGTGGCGCGGAAGACCTCCGGGTCCTCCACCCGGAGGCCGGCCAGGTCGGAGACGGCGAAGAACCGGCGGTACGTCAGCTCGGTGTCGCCGCGCCGCCAGTTGACCAGCTCGTAGTGCTGCCGGTCGTGCACCTCGCGCGGGGCGCCGTCCCCGGTGCCGTCGGCGATCGGGAAGCGGTGCTCGTGGTAGCGCAGCTCGCCGTCGACCACCTTGAGGTCGTCGAGGGCGTCGGGAGTGTCGGCGAGGACGGGCAGCAGCAGCCGGCCCCGGTCCCAGTCGATGTCGAACCAGTCGGCGTACGCCGAGGCCCGGCCCCGGCGCAGCACGTCCCACCAGGCCGGGTTGGCCGCCGGCCGGGCCACCCCGGCGTGGTTGGGCACGATGTCCACGACCAGGCCGAGCCCGGCCGCGCGCAGCGCCCGGACGAGGCGCTGCCGGCCGCCCTCCCCGCCGAGTTCCGGGTTGACCGCGCGGTGGTCGACCACGTCGTACCCGTGCTGCGAGCCGGGGGTGGCGGTGAGCAGGGGCGCGCTGTAGAGGTGGGTGACGCCCAGGTCGGCCAGGTAGCCGGCGAGACCGGCGGTGGCGTCGAGGTCGAAGCCGGGGCGGACCTGGACACGGTAGGTCGACCCCACCCGCGTCGTCGTCGCCGTCGTGTCGTGGGGGTGGGGGGTGTCGGGCATGGGTCAGGCCGTCCTCTCCAGGACCAGCAGCGAGCGGTCGGGGACGCAGACGCTCCCGCCCGCGTCGACCGTCGGGGTCTTCTCCGGATCCGGGTCCGCGGTGCTGATGACCGGCTCCCACCGCTGCCCGAACTCGGCCGGCGGCAGGGTGAAGTCCAGCGGCGCGTCGTGCGCGTTGAACAGCAGCAGGAAGGAGTCGTCCCGGTGGCGCTGGCCGTACTGGCCGCGTTCCGGGATGCCGTCGCCGTTGACGAACAGGGCCACCGAGCGGCCGAAGTCGTTGCCCCAGTCCTCGCCGGTCATCTCCCGGCCGTCCGGGGTGTACCAGGCCAGGTCGGGCAGGGCGGTGCCGGCGGCCCGGCCGCCGACCGGCAGCCCGGTGAAGAAGCGGCGCCGCTGGAACACCCGGTGCCGCTTGCGGAAGTCGGTGAGCCGCTGGACGAAGGCGACCAGGTCCTCGTCGGCCCGTTCCCAGTCGACCCAGGCCAGCTCGCTGTCCTGGCAGTAGGCGTTGTTGTTGCCGCGCTGGGTGCGGCCCAGCTCGTCGCCGTGGCCGAGCATCGGCACGCCCTGCGAGAGGATCAGGGTGGCCAGGAAGTTGCGCCGCTGCCGGGCGCGCAGGGCCAGCACGCCCGGGTCGTCGGTCTCCCCCTCGACGCCGCAGTTCCAGGAGCGGTTGTGGCTCTCCCCGTCCCGGTTCTCCTCGCCGTTGGCCTCGTTGTGCTTGTCGTTGTAGGAGACCAGGTCGTTGAGGGTGAATCCGTCGTGGCAGGTGACGAAGTTGATGCTGTGGAACGGGCGGCGCCCGTCGTCCTGGTAGAGGTCGGCGGAGCCGGAGATCCGGGAGGCGAACTCCGCGAGGGTGGCCGGCTCGCCGCGCCAGAAGTCCCGCACGGTGTCCCGGTACTTGCCGTTCCACTCGGTCCACTGCGGCGGGAAGTTGCCGACCTGGTAGCCGCCGGGGCCGACGTCCCAGGGCTCGGCGATCAGCTTGACCCGGCCGACCACCGGGTCCTGCTGCACCACCTCGAAGAAGGTGGACAGGCGGTCCACCTCGTAGAACTCCCGGGCCAGGGTGGCCGCGAGGTCGAAGCGGAAGCCGTCGACGTGCATCTCGGTGACCCAGTAGCGCAGCGAATCCATGATCAGCTGGAGGGAGTGCGGGCTGCGCACGTTGAGGCTGTTGCCGGTGCCGGTGTAGTCGACGAAGTAGCGCCGGTCCTCCTCGGAGAGCCGGTAGTAACTCGGGGTGTCGATGCCCTTGAAGCTCAGCGACGGCCCGAGGTGGTTGCCCTCGGCGGTGTGGTTGTAGACCACGTCGAGGATCACCTCGATGCCGGCCGCGTGCAGCGCCTTGACCATGCCCCGGAACTCCTGCACCTGCTGGCCGAGCCGGCCCAGGGCGGAGTAGCCGTGGTGCGGGGCGAAGAAGCCGATGGTGTTGTAGCCCCAGTAGTTGCGCAGCCCCAGGTCGGCCAGGCGGTGGTCGTGCACGAACTCGTGCACCGGCATCAGCTCGACCGCGGTCACCCCGAGTTGCTTGAAGTAGTCGATCATCACGGGTGAGGCGATGGCCGCGTACGTGCCCCGCAGCTCCTCCGGGATGTCCGGGTGGCGCATGGTCAGCCCGCGCACGTGCGCCTCGTAGATCACCGAGTGGTGGTAGGGCGTGCGCGGCGGCCTGTCGTTGCCCCAGTCGAAGTACGGGTTCACCACGACCGACTTCGGCATGAACGGCGCCGAGTCGGTGTCGTCGCGCCGGTCCGGGTCGCCGCCCACCTCGTAGTCGTAGACGGCCGGGCCCCAGGTGACCTCCCCGTCGACGGCCTTGGCGTACGGGTCCAGGAGCAGCTTGTGCGGGTTGCACCGGAGCCCGTTGGCCGGGTCCCACGGCCCGTGCACCCGGTAGCCGTAGCGCTGGCCGGGCTCGATTCCCGGCAGGTAGGCGTGCCAGACGTACGCGTCGACCTCGCGCAGCTCGACCCGGAGCTCGGCGCCGGTGTCCCACTCGTCGAACAGGCAGAGCTCGATCCTCTCCGCCACCTCCGAGAAGATCGCGAAGTTGGTGCCCATCCCGTCGTAGGTGGCGCCGAGGGGGTAGCTCTCGCCCGGCCAGACCTGCATGTCGCTCCTTCATGATCATGAGCGCACCGGACGGGCGGGCCGCCGGTGCGCACGCCGCTAATGCCCCGCCGCACGCTCCGCCAATCCACCCGTTCGGACGGTAACCGAAATCCACCGACCTGAGGCGGGCTGGACCTTCGGGTGTCGTCCGTCACGATCGCCCTTTTCGAGGTGCGGGTTCGCGCCGGATGGCTTTTCCTGGATAACGGACACGCGTGCCCGCGCGGGTCCACCCGGCCGTTCGGCCGCCCCCCACGCTTCCCACGCCGCCAGTGACGCCGGCGCGTTCCAGCATGCATGGACGGAGATCGATGTGACCACCCTGCGGGTCGGCGCGCAGCCCGCCACCGCGACGGACCGGACCCACCGGCCCACCCTCACCTCCCGCCCGACCATCCCACCGCAGCCCGGCGTGCCGCCCCGGACCCGGCGCATCCTCATGCTGTCGTGGGAGTACCCGCCGGTGCTCGTCGGCGGCCTCGGCCGCCACGTGCACGCGCTCTCCGTCGCCCTCGCCGCCGCCGGCCACGAGGTCACCGTCGTCACCCGCCACGCCGAGGGCGCTCCCCTGGAGGAGTACGCCGACGGCGTGCGGATCGTCCGCGCCGCCGAGGACCCGGTCACCTTCCCCCTCGCTACCGGCTCGCTGCTGGCCTGGACCATGGCCTTCAACCACACCCTCACCCGGGCCGCCCTGCGCGCCGCCGAGTCCGGCGCGTACGACGTCATCCACGCCCACGACTGGCTCGTCGCGCACACCGCCATGACGCTGCGCGAGCACCTGGACGTGCCGCTGGTCAGCACCATCCACGCCACCGAGGCGGGCCGGCACCAGGGCTGGCTGCCCGAGGAGATGAACCGCACCATCCACGGCGTCGAGCACTGGCTGGCCACCGAGTCCGGCCGGGTGATCGTCTGCTCCGGCTACATGCGCGACGAGGTGGGCGCGCTGTTCGGGGTGGACCCGACCCGGGTCGACGTGGTCCCCAACGGGGTGGAGCCGCACCGCTGGCGGGTGCCCGGCTCGGCGGTCGCCGCCGCCCGCGCCCGGTTCGCCGGGGACGGCCCGCTTGTCACCTTCGCGGGCCGGCTGGTCTACGAGAAGGGCGTGCAGCACCTCCTGGCCGGGCTGCCCCGGCTGCGCGACCGGCACCCCGGGCTGCGCGCGGTGATCGTCGGCGACGGGCCCTACCGGGCGACCCTGGAGGCCGAGGTGCACCGGCTCGGGTTGGGCGCCACCGTCAGCATGCCGGGCTTCCTGGGCGGCACCGACCTGCCCGCCGTGATGGCCGCCTCGGACTGCTTCGCCGTGCCGAGCATCTACGAGCCGTTCGGCATGGTGGCCCTGGAGGGGGCCGCGGCCGGCGCGCCGCTCGCGGTGTCCCGCACCGGCGGGCTGGCCGAGATCGTCGAGCCGGGCGTCACCGGGCTGACCTTCGCCCCGCAGGACCCGGACGGGCTCTCCGAGGCGGTGCACGCGCTGCTCTCCGACCGGGACCGGGCGCGGCTGCTCGCCCGGCGCGCCCGCGCCATGGTCCACGAGCAGTACGGCTGGTCGGCCATCGCGTCCCGCACGGCCGCCGCGTACGCGTCCGCCATCGCGGGCGATCCCGCGTTCACGGCCGCCCGGGCCGAGCAGCGGATGACCGCCGGCCGGACCCTGCCCGCCCTGCCCGAGGGCAACCTGCTCGCCGCCGCCGGCCTGCGCTGACCCGAGCCATGACGGCCGCCGGCCCCTGCACCGGGCCGGCGGCCGATCATGGACACCTCCCCAGGACTGCCGCGTCGCCCCTAGGATCGCGATCATGCGGGAGGTTGGGCTGACGGTTCGGCTGGCGGGCCTGGCGGATGTTCCTTCGTTGGTGGAGCTGCGGCTGGCCAACGCCGAGGCCCACCTCGCTCTCGATCCGGACGTCTACCGCGTTCCGCGGCGCGAGACGGTGGCGCGTCACTTCACGGCCCTGCTGGGCGACGAGGCGGGGCGGGACGGTGTTCTCGTCGCCGAGGTTCGGGACGGCCGGGTGGTCGGGATGATCGAGGTGCTGCGGCAGTCCGAGCCGCCGGAGCATCAGATCCTGCGTCCTGAGCCGTCGGCGCAGGTGCACACCGTCGTGCTGCCTGACGCCCGGGGACTCGGGGTGGGAACAGCGCTGCTGGAGGCGGCCGAACGGTGGGCGACCGATCGAGGGATCACGTACCTGTCCGCCGGCATCCACCACCGCAACGTGGGTGCGGTGCGCTTCTACGGTCGGCACGGCTACGCCGACTCCGGTTTCTCCCTGGGCAGGCGTCTGGGCGTCCGGTGACCAGTGGTACGCCCGGCCGCGCGTCGGCCGCGGAAGATCAGCTGGATCGTCGGCCCAGCACCTGCGCGGCGTCGCGGAGGAAACGGTCCGCCGCCGTGGCGGCGGCGGGTGACACGTCCCGCAGGGTCGGGAAGTCGTGGACCAGTCCGGGCTCACGTCGGTGCGTCACCGGCACGCCGGCGGCCCGCAGGCGCGCGACGTAGGCCTCACCCTCATCGCGCAGAGGATCGTGCTCGGCGGTCACGACGACGGCCGGCGGCAGACCTCGCAGGTCCGCGACGAGCGGATTGGTCGACGGCGAGTCGCGGGTGTCGGGATCGGGCAGCCACATGGCGACCCACCGGCGAAGGGTGCCGGCATCGAGCAGCCAGCCGCGCCCCTTGTCCTCGACGCTCGGACACCGGAGCGTGGGATCGGCGTTCGGGCAGACCAGCAGCTGCGCCAGCAGGGGAACCTCGTCGCGCAGCCGCAGCGCCGCCAGGATCGCGATGAGACCGCCGGCCGAGTCCCCGGCCACCGCCACCGGTGTCCCGTCGCCGGCCACCCGCCGGACCACCCCCACCGCGTCGTCGACCGCCGCCGGCCAGGGATGTTCCGGCGCGCGTCGGTAGTCGACCGCGACCACCGACGCCGCCGTGGCCACGGCGAGCCGCCGCGCCTGCGCGTCGTGCGTGTCGAGGTCTCCCAGGACGAACCCGCCGCCGTGGAGGTAGACGACCGCTGGGACCGCGCCCGGCGCGTACACCCGTACCGGGACACCCGCCATCGTCGTGTCGATGGTCGGGACCTCCGGTCCCGGCGTACGTGCCGCGGCCCGTGCGCGGGAGGCTAGACGCGCGGTCGTCACGTCCGGTTCGCCGACGGTGGGCTGGGCCCTCACGGCCCGCAGGAATGCGGCCAACTGGTCGTCAGCGATGAAGTCCTCCGGCACGGGATCATGCTAGTGGGCCGGCCGGCCGGCTCCGGCTGGTCGGAAGCTTCGCGCCGACGGTCCCGCGCCGGGAGAGCCGCCGTGGAATGATGCCGCGATGGCCAGCTATGACGTCGCGCTCGTCCTGCTCGTCGACCCCTCGGACGCGATCCTCCTCCAGCACCGTGACGAGCACGCGCCCGTCTCACCCAACCAGTGGAGCCTGCCCGGCGGGAGCATCGAGCCCGGTGAGACGCCGGAGGAGGCCGCCCGCCGGGAGCTGCGGGAGGAGACCGGCCTGACCGCGGGCGAGCTGCGTCCCCTCTGGACCGGCCCGCGCCCCTACGAGGAGGGCTTCCCGCACACGGTCACGGTCCACGTCTTCCGCGGCGCCACGGACGCCCGCCAGGAGGACGTGGTGTGCGGCGAGGGCCGGGCGATGGTCTTCGTCCCCCGCGACGAGGTGCTCGACCGCGAGCTGGCGGTCTCCACCGCGTTCGTCCTACCGCTTCACCTCAAGGCACCGAGCCACTCCTGAGGGGCTCACCGGGTCGGCCCGACGGCTCGACACGCATGATCGTCTGGCCGTGATCTCCCGTCCGGACTGGTCGCGGCCGGTGCGGATCGGACAGACTCGCGTGAACCTGTCGCGACGAGGTTCGAGGAGACGCGGTGCGGGTGCTTCTGGTGGAGGACGACCTGCGAGTCGCGTCCGCGCTCGCCGCCGCGCTGCGCCGCCGGGGCAACTCGGTCATCACGGCCACGACCGCGTCGGAGGCGGCCGAGGCGGGGCCGGTCGACCTCCTGCTGCTCGACCTCAACCTGCCGGACCGGGACGGCCTGGCGCTGTGCCGGGAGATCCGCCGGCACAACGAGGACATCGCGATCATCGCGGTGACCGCGCGCTCCGACGAGCGGGACCGGGTGGCGGGACTGCGGGCCGGCGCCGACGACTACGTGGTGAAGCCGTTCTCGATGGCGGAGTTGCAGGCCCGGATCGAGGCCGTGATGCGCCGCAGCGCCCGCGCCTTCCGGGCCGAGCCGGCGCTGGAGGTGGGCGACCTGCGGCTGGACCTCAACGCCCGGCGGGTCTGGCTCGGCGCCCGGGAGGTGGTCCTGACCCGCAAGGAGTTCGCGCTGCTGATGGCGTTGGCCCGGCAGGCCGGGACGGTGGTGCCCCGGGAGCGGCTGCTCATGGACGTCTGGCAGACCACCTGGGGCGGCGGCCACACCCTCGACGTCCACGTCGCCGCCCTGCGGGGCAAGCTCGACGACGCGGGCCTGGTGGAGACCGTACGCGGGGTGGGTTACCGGCTCCGGCCGGAGTGAGCCGCCGATCCTCAGATCAATCTCAAGAAATCGAGCGCCGTCCACCGTGGGCGGGGTGGCTGGCGTGTGCTGTCCGGACCGAAGTCATCCCACCTGTTCTGGAGCTTCCATGAGAGACAGACGGACGACGGCCCTTCTCTCCGCCCTGCTCGCCGCCAGCCTCGCGGCGTTCGCCGGGCCCGTGCCCGCACAGGCCGACCCGGCCGAACCGGGCCAGGTCCAGGGCCTGACGGTCGTGCAGGGCGACGGCTACGCCACCCTCGCCTGGACGCCGGTCGACGGCGCCACCGACTACCAGATCGAGCGCACCCCGGTCGCCGCCGACGACACGGCGGCGGGACCGGCGGTCATCACCGGCGTCTGGCGGCCGAACCGTCAGATCAACAACTCCTCGCCCACCTTCGCCGACGCCGGCTTCAACCCGGGCGCCCGGTTCCAGTGGCGGGTCCGCGCCCGCTTCGGCGCCACCGACCAGCCGTTCTCGGCGCCGATCGCCGGCACCACCCGGGCCCCCTGGGGGGACCCCGCCGTGCCGGGCCAGAACCTCCGGACCCAGTGGGAGACGACCCTCGCGGCGCAGTACACCAGCGACGTCAACGAGTACGCGTACACCGCGGCGGTCGACGAGGCGAGCGACCGTGTCCGGGTGACCGAGATCGGCCGGACCGCGCTGGGCCGCCCGATCAACATGTTCGTCATCGGCTACCCCACCCCGCCGGCCACCCCGGCGGCGGTGGCCGCCACCTCGCCGCTGATGATCAACTGCAACGTGCACGGCAACGAGCCGGGTGACCGGGAAGCCTGCCTCATCATGGCGCGCCAGTTGGCCTTCAGCGACGACCCGCGCACGCTGGACCTGCTGTCGCACACCACCGTGCTGATCGTGCCCACCATCAACGGGGACGGCCGGGCGGCCAACACCCGGGGCAACTCCACCGGCCAGGACCTCAACCGGGACTACTCGCTGGTCCGCCAGCCGGAGACCTTCGCGCTGGTGCGGATGCTGCGCGACTACCGGCCGGTGGCCGGCTACGACGGGCACGAGTTCGGCAACTCCAGCGCCGGCGACCTGCCGATGCTGCCGCCGCGGCACCAGAACGTCGCCCAGCCGATCTTCGACGAGTCGCAGCACATGATCGAGGGTCACATGTACACGCAGGGCGCGAAGGACGGCTGGTGGCCCTGCCCGTACGGGTGCAACGGCGGCGGCAACGTGGGGCTGAGCGAGGAGACCATCCTGCGCAACACGCTCGGGCTCAAGAACGTGGTGAACTCCCTGCTGGAACTGCGCAGCGCCGGCGGCACCACCCGGCCGGACGAGGGCAACACGGCGAACAACCGGCGGCGCAAGGCGTACTCGGCGCTCTGGACGTTCCAGCAGTTCCTCGACTACCACCGGGCGAACCTCAAGGAGATCACCTCCGCGCGGGCCGACGCGATCACCTTCCAGGTGTCGAACACCGGCCGGATCGTCTTCCGCGGCTCCCGCCCGATCGCGGCGTACCCGTCGCCGCACCCGGGTGAGGCCCCGCCGCCGCTTGACGCCCCGCGCGAGGACCAGATCCTCACCGACGCGCCGTGCGCCTACCGGCTCACCGAGGAGCAGTACCACGGTGAGCGCACCGACGGCCCGGCCGGCCAGCGGACCACTGTCGCGCAGCGGCTCGCCGCGCACGGCTGGAAGGTGGTCAAGGTCGACGACGGGTACGTGGTGCCCCTCGCCCAGCCCGAACGGGGGCTGATCCCGCTGCTGCTCGACGGGCAGGCCGTGGAGAAGCTGGTCGACGCCGAGCGGGTGCACCCGACGGTGACCGGCCCGCACGACGGCCCGCTCGTGGTCTCCGGCGTCACCTGCCTGCGGGACGCCACGGTGACCGGCCCGGTCCGGGTCCGGCCCGGCGGCACGCTTGTCGCCACCGGCTCGTCGATCACCGGCCCGGTGGACGCGACCGGCGCCGCCGGGGTCTTCCTGACCGACAGCACGGTCGGCGGCCCGGTCCGGATCGCGCAGGGCACCGGCCCGGTGGTGGTCGTCGACGCCACGGTCGACGGTCCGCTCGACGTGTCCGGCAACCGGGGCGACGCGCCGCTGCTGGCGGCCAACACGGTCACCGGCCCGCTGCGCTGCGACGGCAACGCCACGGCGCCGGTCGACCTGGAACTGGGCAACTCGACGCAGGGCCCGAAGACCGGCCAGTGCGCGAGCCTCTGATCCGTTGATCGTCGTACCGGCCGGACCGGCCACCCCGGTCCGGCCGGTACGACCCGACCTGACCGGAGACGCCGTGGAACGGCCCGTCATCCCCCCGCGATCCCGAATCCTCCCCCGGCGCCGGTGGCCGGCACGCCGGCGACCGGCCGCCGCGCTCGCCGCGGCCGCGCTGTCCCTGCTGCTCGCCGGCACGGGCTGCTCCGGTGCCGGCACCGCCTCGCCGGCCGCCGCCGGCGGCGCCGCGCCGAACGCGGCGCCCGTCGTGAGCGGCCCGCTGTGTGACCTGCTGCCCTCCGGCAGCGACCCGGGCAACCCGGCGGCCCTCACCGGCCAGCCGGCCGAGGTCGCTCTGCAGTGGCTTCCCGTCCTCACCAGGTTCGAGGCGGCGGTGCGGGCGTCCGGCCTGTCCGCCGACCTGCACGGCGGCTCGGGGGTGACCATCCTGGCCCCGACCGACGACGCGTTCGCCGCCAAGTTCTCCGAGGACGACCTGGACCACCTGCTCCTGGCCGACCGGGACAAGCTCCGCGGCCTGCTCCGCGAACACCTCGTCGCCGGGTCGCTGTCGCTGTCCGACCTGGTGTCCGCCGGAAAGGTCACGACGCTCGCCGGCACCACGGTGACGGTCACCGGTGGCGGGGGGAGCGCCCGCCTGGCCGACCAGGCCGACACCGTGTGCGCCGACTACCAGGTCGCCGGCGCGCGGATCCACATCATCAACCACGTGCTCGGCAATCTGCCCACCACCGGCGGCGCGGCCGGGCACCGCTCCCACTGACTCTTGCTCACCGAAACCGCAGCTCATACGTTCGATCCAGCTCGCTCGATCTGCCCCCGAGTGAAACGAGGCATCCCGATGCGCCTGTCGAAGCGTCCACACCGGGCGGTCCCCACGAGAAGAACGGCCGGCCTCGCCGCGCTGCTCCTGCTGGCCGGCCTGACGCCGTTGCTCGGAGGCGCGCCGGCCGGCGCCGCCCCCACGCCGCCCGGCTGCAGCGACGATCCTGCCGCCCGGCTGTCCACCGTGCCCAGCCCCGAGTCCGCGCTGGGCTTCCCGCTCGGCACCGGCCAGGAGCGGGTCGTCACCAACGACGAGGTCCGTAGCTACCTGACGGCCGTCGACGCCGCCTCCGACCGGGTCGTCACCGGCGTCATGGCGACGAGCGTGCTCGGCCAGCCGCTGCCGTACGCCGTCGTCTCGAACGAGCGGCACATCCGGCGGGGCGCGCTGCGGCAGATCGCCGACGACATCCGCGACCTGCGGGACCCGCGCCGGACCACGGCGAAGAAGGCCGCCGAGACCGCGGCCGACCGCCCGGCCATCGTCTGGGTGACCGCGAACGTGCACGGCGGGGAGAAGAGCGGCACGGACGCCGCGCTCAAGACCCTGTACGAGCTGGCATCCGGCCTGTCCTGCGCGGTCGCGGAGCGGAACGACAACCTCGTGACCGTCATCGTGCCGACCCAGAACCCCGACGGCCGCGACGCCAGCCGCCGGCAGAACGAGTACGGCTTCGACATGAACCGGGACTGGTTCGCCCGCACCCAGCAGGAGACCGACGGCAAGATCGAACTCCTGCGGCAGTACCCGCCGCAGGTCTTCGTCGACGCGCACGAGATGGGCGGCCGGCAGTACTTCTTCCCGCCCAACGCCGACCCGATCCACCACGAGATCGCCAGCGAGAACGTCGACTGGATCAACCGGATCGGTGAGGCCAACAAGGCCGGCTTCGGCTTCAACGGCGCCTGCGGCGGCGCCGTCACCACCGAGTGCTACTTCAACTACGCGACGTACGACCTGTTCTTCATGGGCTACGGCGACACCGTCCCGGCCGCCGGCTTCGGCGCCGCGGGCATGACCTTCGAGAAGGGCAGCGCGTCGGCGGTGGCCGACCGGGTCCAGCAGCAGTTCCACACCCAGTGGTCCACCCTCGGCTGGGCCGCCGCGAACAGGCACGAGGTGCTCACCGGCTACTACAAGATCTGGACGGACGCGCTCGCCGAGGGCCGGGCCGGGGCGCTGGAGCCGAACGAGGTGGTCCAGCCGACCAACACCGTCCAGTTCCCGGTGCCGGACATCAGCATCCGCTCGTACTTCCTGCTTCCCGACCGGCAGCTCGGCGACGTGCGCCGGCTGGTCGAGCGGCTGCGCGGGATGGACGTCGAGGTCTACGAGGTGACCAGGCCGACGACGGTGCCCACCGCCCGGGTCTTCGGCGGGCGCACCGCGACCGACGTCACGGTGCCGGTGGGCGCGTACTGGATCCCGATGGACCAGCCGCAGAAGCACTGGATCCAGGCGATCATGGGCGAGGACCCGTACGTCCCGTTCCCCTACTTCTACGACGTGTCGTCCTGGAGCAACCCGCTGCTCATGGGCGTGGACACCATCTACACCGGCGACGACGTCCGGCCGCACGCCCGGCCGGTCCGGGAGATCACCGGCGGCACGACCTCGGCGGCCGGGGCGAAGGGGTCGTACGCGTACCCGCTGGACTCGGCGGCGGCGGCCGAACTCACCTTCCGGCTGCTCGGCTTGGGCGTGCCGCTCGTCCGTGACCTCGACACCAGCGTGGTCGGCTTCCCCGCGAAGAGCCTGACCCCGGAGATCGACCGGCTGGCCCGGTCGCTCGGGGTGACCCTGAGCCCCAGCGGCGCGGCGGCCACCGGCAGCCCGGTGGACCTGCCGGACGTCGGCCTGTTCCAGGGCACCGGCATCTCCACCACCTCCGGCTCGCACGGCGAGGCCCGGTACGTGCTCGGCAAGCGGTGGGGGCTCGACCTCACGCCGGTGACCACCGCCGACATCAACGACAACACCCCGGCGTTCACTGGGCGCACTGTGCTGCTCGTGCCGGACGGCAGCAGCGCGACCGGCGGGCTCACCGCCGCCGGGCAGGCCAACCTGCGGAACTGGATCGCCCAGGGCCACACCTACCTCGGCCTGCGCAACGAGGGCACCCGGATGGCCCGGGCCGCCGGCCTCACCTCCACCACCGAGAAGGCGAAGCCGGCGGACTACCGGATGATCGGTTCGCACCTGCGGGTCGACGTCGACGGCAGCAGCCCGGTCGCGCTGGGCCGCCCGGCGGAGGACTTCGAGTTCAACAACAGCGACTCGATCCTGAACCCGAGCAGCACCGGCACCAACGTCCTCACCTACCCGTCCGGGGACACCTTCTGGGCGAACGGCTACACCACGCGCAGCGAGGTGCTGAAGGGCACTGTCGCGCTCGTGGACGAGCCGACCGGCGCCGGCCGGGCCGTGCTGTTCGCGTTCAACCCGCTCTTCCGGGCGTACAACGAGAACGGGCTGCACCTGGTGGCCAACGCACTGCTCTACCCGTCGGGCGCGGCGGCGGACCGCGGCGGCGCGCGGCGGACGACAGGCGTCGACCCCGCCCGGGCGGCCGCGGCGGCCCAGCCGGTGGCGGACGACCTGGGCGGCGAGTGGCGCCCGATCACCGTCGAGGTGGCGGCCGCCGACCGCGGTCGGGCCGAGGCGGTCGTCGCCCGGTACACCGACACCGCCCGGGTCTCCGAGGTGGACGGGTCGGCCTACCTGGTGATCCCGAATCCGGCCGGCCTCCAGGCCGACGAGCACCCGTTCCTGCGTGACCTGGTGGGTGCCCTCCGGGAGGCGCGGATCCCGCTGCGTTCCCTGGTGGGCTGACGCAGCGGCCCGCATACACGAAGGCCGCCGACCCCCCACGGGGTCGGCGGCCTTCGCCGTCGGGACCGGACTCAGCGCTCGGTGGCGGGGACGTAGTCCCGCTCGGCGTAGCCGGTGTAGATCTGCCGGGGGCGGCCGATCTTGGTCTCCGGGTCGTTGATCATCTCGCGCCACTGGGCGATCCAGCCGGGGAGCCGGCCCAGCGCGAAGAGCACCGTGAACATCTTGGTGGGGAAGCCCATGGCCTTGTAGATGAGGCCGGTGTAGAAGTCCACGTTCGGGTAGAGCCGGCGGGAGACGAAGAAGTCGTCGGCGAGGGCGATCTCCTCCAGCTGCACCGCGAGGTCGAGCAGCGGGTCCGGCTTGGCCATCCGGCCGAGCACGTCCTGCGCGGCCTTCTTCACGATGGCGGCGCGCGGGTCGTAGTTCTTGTAGACCCGGTGGCCGAAGCCCATCAGCTTCACGCCGTCCTGCTTGTCCTTGACCTTCTGCACGAAGGACCGGACGTCGCCGCCGTCGGCCTGGATCTTCTGGAGCATCTCCAGCACGGCCTGGTTGGCGCCGCCGTGCAGCGGGCCGAACAGCGCGTTCACGCCGGCCGAGACCGAGGCGAACAGGTTGGCGTTGCTGGAGCCGACCAGCCGGACGGTCGAGGTGGAGCAGTTCTGCTCGTGGTCGGCGTGCAGGACGAACAGCATGTCCAGCACCTTCGACATCACCGGGTCGACCTCGTACTCCTCGGCCGGAACACCGAAGGTCATCCGCAGCAGGTTGTCGACGTAGCCCAGCGAGTTGTCCGGGTAGAGCAGCGGCTGGCCGATCGACTTCTTGTACGCGTACGAGGCGATGGTGGGGACCTTCGCCATCAGCCGGATCGTGGACATCTCCACGTGCTCGGAGTCGAACGGGTCCAGGCTGTCCTGGTAGAAGGTCGAGATGGCGCTGACGGCCGAGGAGAGCACGGCCATCGGGTGCGCGTCGCGCGGGAAGCCGTCGAAGAAGCGGCGCATCTCCTCGTGCAGCAGCGAGTGCCGCCGGATCCGGTCGCTGAACTCGGTCAGCTGCGTCTGGGTCGGCAGCTCGCCGTAGATCAGCAGGTACGAGACCTCCAGGAAGGAGGACTTCTCGGCCAGCTGCTCGATCGGGTAGCCGCGGTACCGCAGGATGCCCGCGTCACCGTCGATGTAGGTGATCGCGGACGAGCAGGACGCGGTGTTCACGAAACCGGGGTCGTACGTCGTCATCCCGGTTTCCTTCAGCAGCTTGCCCACCCCGATCCCGGCGGGCCCCTCGACCGCGGGCTGTACCGGCATCGACAGCTGCCCACCGGGGTGGTCGAGCTTGACTTCCGTCATCTGTTCCTCGCTTCGCCGGCAAGATCTTCGTTGAGTTGCCTTCGCTTTTACCGTAATCACGGTGGGGAGGACACCGCTCGTCATGGTTCGGTGGTGAGGTATGCGTCACCCGATTCCCGACTTGCCGGCTCGGAAACCCCGTGGAAGCGCGACCACCCCGAGCTGGGAAGGCTACCCGCCGCCGCCGTGGATGATCACGAGAGGGTGAGCCGGCGCAGCGTCCCGTCGGCCCCGACGCGGTAGATGTCGAGCCGGTTGGACCCGGCCGCGAAGAGCCGGTCGTCGGGCAGGAGCGCGGCGAAGCGCCGGCCGCCGGGGTCGGGCCGGACCACCGGCACGACCGCGCCGACCGTGCCGTTGACCGCCACCGCGAGCCGGGTGCCGTCCGGGACCGAGGCGGGCACCGTCCCCCAGACCAGCGCGGGCAGTTCGCCGTGCGCGGGGTCGACGTCGCGGAACGCGGCGAGGTCGGCCACCGTGGCCGTACCCCCGGAAGGCCTGTCCCCCACGCGGGCGCCGAGCAGCGGGTCGGGCGGCGGCGGGGCGGGCGGGGACGGGACCCCGCCGGTGATCGTCAGCGGCTGGCCGGGCCGGTCGTAGAAGCGCTTGTCGGCGCGCTCGCGCGGGGCCTGCCTCGCCGAGCGGCCGTCCACCCGCCAGGGGATCCGCACGTGCGTCTCGTCGGCGATGGTGGGCAGCAGGTCCACGTGCTCCCAGTTCCGGTCGTCGACCCGGCCGGCTCGCTGGCCGGGCTCCTTCACGAACATCGGCACCCAGGCCACCTGGTCGGCCGCGTGCGTGATGGCGTCCAGCCCCCGGCCCTGCCAGTCCTGGCGGAAGCTCACCCCGTGGTCGGCGGTGACCAGCACGAGCGCCTTGTCGTAGAGGCCGGTGGCGCGCAGGGTGCGCAGCGTCTCGCCGATCAGCCGGTCGGTGTAGCCGAGTTGGGCGAGGTGCCGGGCCCGGGCCAGGTCCACCCAGCCGGCCCCGTCGTTGGGCAGGTCCTCGGGGGCGGCGTAGTGCGCCCCGGACGGCAGGTACGCCCACGGCGAGTGCGGCATGAGCAGGTGCAGGAAGTGCAGGGTCGGCCGGGCGGTGGGGCGCAGCCCCGCGAGGAAGGCGGTGAACCGGGCCGGCTGGTTGTCGTCGAGGGTGTCCCAGCGGAACTTCGGGTCGGCCGGCACCGGCTCAGCCGCGTCCAGCCCCACCTCGGCCCGGGTCTGCTCCCGGTAGGAGTCCTCCGGGTCGATCCGGCTGTCCACCGGGGCGGTCACCTGGCGCAGCAGTTTCCCGCTCTCCCGGACCAGCACGCCGAGCCCCTGCTCGGGGCTGACCGGCTGCTCGCAGCGGCTGGGCGGGCAGAGCCGGGTGATGCTCTCCTCGGCCTTGATGTCGTACAGGCCACCGAGCGCGGTGAACAGGTTGTCCGGATATTGCGAGTAGTGCGGGGCGAACGGCTCGGCAGGGTAGCGCCCGGTGAGCATGGCCGGCAGCGCGTAGGGCGTCCAGCCGCTGACGCCGGTGGCGTTGCGGTACCAGGTCGAGCCGCCGGCCAGCTCGGCGAAGTGCGGATACCGGGTGGCGTCGATCCGGCCGTCCGGGCCGAGCAGGGAGACCAGCGGCAGCTCGTCCAGGACGATCATGACCACCGGCGGGTGCGCGCCGGCGCCGGCCACCCCGGCGGCGCCGCCGTGCCCGCGGGGCAGCACCACGGCCGAGGCCGGCGAGGCGAAAAGGAACAGGCCGACGAAGACCAGCGGCCCGACCGCGGCCACCCGCAGCACCCGGCCCGGGGCCCGCCACCGCCGGTGGGCGGCCGCCGCGGCGGCGCCGGCCACACCCGCCACGAGCAGCAGGGGTACGCCCCGCAGCGGCGTGACGTGCCGGCCCACCTGGACCGCGAGCGCGGCCAGCAGCAGCCCCACGACAAGCGTGTGCACGGCCACCCGGGCGAGCCGACCGGCGACCAGGCCGACCGCGCCGAGCAGGGCGAACGGCACGGTCGGCGCGATCGCGACCAGCGCCACCAGGAGCAGCACGTCGGCCCGGGAGGCGCGGTGGAACAGGAAGAAGTCGGGGCTGCGGCCGAGCACGTCCAGCAGCGGCTGGGTCACCACGAGCCCGACCAGCGCCACCACCTCCAGGAGCCGGCCCACCTCGCCACGCCAACCACCCCGAGCCCGGGGCCGCTCCGGGCTCGCCGGCGGCGCCTGCGGGGGCGCGAGCGTGCCCTCAGCCACCCACCACCACCTGGTAGAGGGTGCGGGTGCCCGACGGCAGTTCGGTGCGCGCCACGACCCGCCCCCGCGCCGCGAGCAGCGACTCGAACACCTCCCGGCGGTAGTCCGGGAAGAGCCCGTCCGGCTTGTTGGCCAGCAGCCGGCGGGCCATCGGGTCCTCCGGGTGGACGAACTCGACCACCAGGCTGCCGCCGGTCACGGTCAGCGCGGCGAGCTGGTCCAGCACCTCGGGCAGCGGCACGTTCCGGCCGATCGCCAGGTGGTGCACCACGGCCAGGGCGAGCACCACGTCGGCCCGGGCCCGGTCGGCGAAGGACGCCCGCTCGACGCCCCGCCAGCCGCCGCCCGGGGACGGGTCGGCCAGGTCCATCACCAGCGGCAGGATCCGCCGCTCCCCCTCGTCGCGCAGCGCCCGGTAGAGGGCGTCCACCACGGCCGGGTCCTGCTCGACGGCGACCACGTGGTCGGCGTGCCGGGCGGCGATCCGGGCGTACCGGCCGTCGTTCGCGCCCAGGTCGAGCACCCGGCCGGGCCCGGTCGCGGCCACCGCACGGTCAACGAAGTGCTCCTTGACCTGGCGGTCCGGCACCGAGTACGCGCAGGTGCGCTGGTAGTCCGACCAGTGGCTCTCCCCCGGCCGGTGGTCCAGCCGGCGGACCAGCTTCGCCAGACCGCGCACGGTGGCCAGGGCCAGCTCGCGCGAGTAGCCGGCGGCCCGCAGCTGGGCGCGCACCGCGCTGGTGCTGGCCTCGGCGTTGCGGTCCTGCATGGCGCCGTGCAGGTGCACGTGGGTGAGCACCCCGGCCCGCCAGCGCCGGGCCCCGCCGAAGAGCCGGCGCATCTGGTCCGGCTCGATGCCGTCGATCCGCGCCCGCAGGAAGGGCTGGAAGTCCAGCCCGAGGTGGGCCTGGACCAGCAGCGGGTAGAGCAGGGTCTGGCAGAACTGCCGGTAGCCGGCCCAGGGCTCGCCGTCGCGGGCCGCCTCGAACGAACCGACGTCGATGAAGACCGGCCGGGCGCCCCGCCACTGCACGTTGTACGCGGAGCCGTCCTTGGTGGTGAAGCCGGCGGCCAGCGCCGCCCGCAGCACCTCCAGGTGCAGCAGGGCGGCGTCCCGGAGCATCCCGTACGACCACTCGTAGGGATGCGAGACGAACGGGATCCGCTCGTGGCGCAGCACCGCGGCCCAGGGCACGTCGACCGGGGTGGGGAACACCTCCTGGGTGCCGCAGACCTGACCGCCGGCGAGCAGGTCGCGGAAGAAGTCGCTGGCCGCCAGGGCGCGCCAGTCGCGCGCGGACCGCTCGTCGAGCCCGCGCAGCACCTCGCCGGCGCGGTGGAAGACCCGGTTGCCGGGGTCGCGGAAGGAGCCGGGCTCGGCGCGCAGGCCGGTGTCGGGAGCCGCCACGCCGGTCAGCCCTGGTCGGTGGGCTGCCGGCGGAACCGCGCCACCAGCCGTCGCCAGTAGAGCTTGGCGGCCACCGCCACGCCGGCCACCCCTCCGACCACCGCCTGCACGATCAGGCTGCCGGATCCCGCGTCCAGGTAGGCCAGGTGCGTCACGGCCAGCTCCCTTCCTTCGCCAGTCATCGGAGTCCGGCCCGATATGAGAGCTTTACCGCTCTAAGCCGGACTTGTCCCACACCGTACGCTCCCGCTCCCGGACGTGCGGGCCACACCGGTCACTCGTCCCCCGTCCGATCCGTTCAAGACGGGCGGGCCGACCGGCTCCTACCGTGACCGCATGACACCGCAGTTCGATCTCATCGGAATGGTCGTCACCGACATGGGGCGCACCCTGGACTTCTACCGCCGGCTCGGCCTGCCGGTCCCGGCCGGCGCGGAACGCGAGCCGCACGTGGAGATCACCCTCGACAACGGCGTCCGGCTCGCGTGGGACACCGTCGAGACCATCCGCGGCTTCGACCCCGGCTACGCCCCGGCGACCGGCGGCCCGCGCGCCGCCCTGGCCTTCCGCTGCGCCGACCCGGTCGAGGTGGACCGCTGGTACGGCGAGCTGACCGCCGCCGGCCACCACGGGCACCTGGCGCCGTGGGACGCCTTCTGGGGCCAGCGCTACGCCGTCCTGCACGACCCCGACGGCAACGGCGTCGACCTGTTCGCCCCGCTCAAGTCCGAGTGAGCCACGGCCGCGTCTCCCGCCGATCTTGGACAGCTGCCGTTCGAGCGGGACGGTAACTGTCCATGATCAGTCGCCGGCGGGCGGCAGCAGGCGGGTCGGGGGGACCCCGGCGAGTTCCGTCACCTCGCGGGTGAGGTGCGCCTGGTCGGCGTACCCCGCCAGGACGGCGACCTCGGCCAGCGGAGTGCCGGCGCGGGCCAGGCCGAGGGCGCGGCGCATCCGCAGGATGCGGGCGAGGGTCTTCGGGCCGTACCCGAAGAGGAGTTGGCTGCGCCGGTGCAGGGCCCGCGCGCCGAGGCCGACCTCGGCGGCGGTGGCGGCGACGGTCGCGCCGGCCGCCAGCCGGGCGGCGACCCGGGCGCCGAGCGGGTCGGGCCCGCCCGCCGTCCGCAGCCGGCGCAACGCGACCTCCTCCAGCAGGGCGGCGATGGACCCTGCCGGCAGTTCGCCGAGCGCCGGCGCGGCCGGGCCGTCGGCGGGCGCGGTGGGCGAGCCGGCCGGGAGCCGTCCCGGGTGTCCTCGCCGGTCCCGACCGGCGGTCGCGGATGACGCGCCGGCAGTCGCGACGCGGTCGGCCAGTTCGGCGGCGGCCGGCCCCCACAGGTCGCCGAGAGGCACGCGCTGGTCGCGCAGCTCATCGGCGGGGACCCCGAACACCGCGGGCCCGGTGCCCGGCGGGAGCCGCAGCCCGACCCACCGCTCCCCCGGCACGCTCACCGACAGGTGCGCGTGCCGGTCGGGTCCGGCGACCAGCAGCCCGGACCGGCTGGACCAGAGCAGGTCCAGGCACCCGTCCGGCAGCACCCGCACCGGCTCTTCGCCGCGCGAGACGCTCGCCCACCGGACGGCCCCCGGAACTCCCGGTGCCGCTTCCTCCCGGTACATGCCCCCACCCTGCCACGTCGGGACCCGCTCCCCGCTCCCGATCTTGGCGAGCGGTCAGGCGCGGTGGTGCATGGCGAGACGCAGCAGGGTGAAGCGGAGGGCGGTCGCCGCGAGGTTGGCGGCGATCAGCACCGTCAGTTCCAGGGCGCGGGGCGGGGTGCCGGCCGTGCCGTGCAGCACCGCCAGGGAGCCGCTGGTCAGAGCCAGGCCGAGGGCGAACGCGAGCAGCCCCTGAAGGTGGTGCCGGCCGGCGTGCCGGCGGCCGGTGACGCCGAAGGTGAGCCGCCGGTTGGCCGCCGTGTTGGCCACCGCCGTCACCAGCAGGGCCAGCAGGTTCGCCGGTTGCGCCCCGAGCGGGCCGCGGGCCAGCAGGAACAGCACCAGGTACGCGAGCGTGCTGCCCACCCCGACCACCGCGAACCGGGCGAGCTGCCGGGGCAGCCCGGCCGGTACCTGCGCCGGCGGCGCGGGCAACGGCGCCCGGCCGAGCTGGGCGCGCAGGTCGGCCAGGGGCAGCGCCCCGGTGACCAGGGCCCGGCCCAGCCGCCAGATGCCGCGCAGGTCGGCCATCGCGGTGGCCACGATGTCCACCCGGCTGTCCGGGTCGTCGACCCAGTCGACCGGCACCTCGTGGATCCGCAGCCCCGACCGTTGGGCCAGGACCAGCAGCTCGGTGTCGAAGAACCAGCCGGTGTCCTGCACCAGCGGCAGCAGCCCGGCCGCCACGTCGGCGCGGATCGCCTTGAACCCGCACTGCGCGTCGGAGAAGCGCACCGCGAGGGTGCCGCGCAGCAGCAGGTTGTAGCCGCGCGAGATCACCTCCCGCTTGGCCCCCCGGACCACCCGGCTGGTCCGCGCCAGCCGGGTGCCGATGGCCAGGTCCGAGTGGCCGGAGATGAGCGGGGCGACCAGCGGCAGCAGCGCCGCCAGGTCGGTGGAGAGGTCCACGTCCATGTACGCCAGCACCGGCGCCGGTGAGGCCGACCAGGCGGCCCGCAGCGCCCGGCCCCGCCCCTTGGCGTCCAGGTGCAGCACCCCCACCTCGGCCAGTTCCGCGGCGAGCGCCTCGGCCACCGCGAGGGTGCCGTCCACGCTGGCGTTGTCCGCCACGGTGATCCGGAACGGGTACGGGAAGTGCGCGGTGAGGTGCGCGTGCAGCCGCCGGACGCAGGGAGCGAGATCGGCCTCCTCGTTGTAGACCGGCACCACCACGTCCAGCACCGCCGCGGGCGCCGTGGGCCGGGCCTGCACCGCGGCCCGGGGTTCGCGCGTGTTGGTCATCGCTCAGCCCTGCTTTCCGCTGCTCAGGTCGTACACGGTCACGCCGTCGACGGTCTGCGCCGTGAACTTCTCGGCGACCCAGCCGGCGATCTCGGCGGAGGCGTCGCTGCCGCCGTTGGCCCGGAAACCGCCGCCGCCGATGAAGTAGTGGATCCTGCCCTCGCTGACGTACCGCTGGAACTGGGCGAGGGTCGGCGACGGGTCGCTGCCGTTGAAGCCGCCGATCGGCATCACCGGCTCGCGGGTGGCGAGCTGGTAGCCGGAGGCGTTGTTCGAGCCGACCGTCGCGGCGACCCAGGTGTAGTCGTCCGCGTCGGCCTCCAGCAGTGCCTTCAGCTCGGCGCTCGGCTCGCGGGCGTCGAGCAGCCCACCCATGCCGCCGCCCTGCGACCGGCCGCCGCCGGGGAACTGCGGGCCGCCGCCGGGCGCGATCCCGCCGTTCTGCGCCGTGCCGCCGTTCCGGCCGCCCGGGAAGCCGGGGAGCTGGCCGCCCGGGAACTGGCCGCCGGGGAGTTCCATGCCGCCCGGCATCCGGCCGCCACCCGGGAACCCGCCGCGGCCGCCGGGGCCGAAGCCGCCCTGCACGAACGGGCCGGCACTGGGGATCGAGCCGGTGTGCGCGGTCGCCGCCGTCTGGAGCGAGTAGGCCACCGGGCCGGCGAGCGCGGCCGCCGCGCCGAGCGCGAGCAGCACCGGGGCCACCCGCCGGGGCAGACGGTCGGCGACGACCAGCAGCGCGGCGGCGGCCAGGCCGACGACGAGCACGGCGGTGCGCAGCCACGGGTACCAGTCGGCGCTGCGGCCGAGCAGGCGCCAGGACCACCAGGCGGTCACCGCGAGGGTGCCGGCCAGGATCACGGTCGCGGCGAACCGGCGCCACCGTCCCGAGGCCGGCGGTCCGCCCACGGCCGGTGTCGTCCGGGCGCGCCAGAGCAGGGTCGCCCCGATGCCCACCAGCGCGCCGACCGCCGGGGCCAGCGCCACCGTGTAGTACGCGTGGAAGATCCCGGACATGAAGCTGAAGATCAGCCCGGTGACCAGCAGCCACCCGCCCCAGAGCAGCAACCCGGCCCGGGTCCGGTCGGTACGCGCCGCCCGCCCGGCGAGCCACAGCCCGGCGACCAGCAGAATCAGCGCGGCCGGCAGCAGCCAGGAGATCTGGCCGCCGACCTCGGTGTCGAACATCCGCAGCAGGCCGGACTGTCCGGAGAACGGGCCCCCGCCCCCGCCGCCCATCCGGCCGGCGCCGCCGACGCTGCCCTCCTCGTCGCCGGTGATCCGGCCGAGGCCGTTGTAGCCGAGGGTCAGCTCCAGGATGCTGTTGTGCTGGGAACCGCCGATGTACGGGCGGGCGCTCGCCGGCACCAGCTCGACGATCGCCACCCACCAGCCGGCGGCGACCACCACGGCCAGCCCGGAGAGCAGCAGCTGGCGGAGCCGCCGCCAGAAGCCGGTGGGCGCGGCCAGCAGGTAGACCCCTGCGAAGACCGGGATCACCAGGAACGCCTGGAGCATCTTGGTGAGGAAGCCGAGGCCGACCAGCGCGCCGGTCAGCGTGATCCACCGGGTGCTGGCCGTCTCGACCGCGCGCACCGTCGCGTACGCGGCGGCGACCAGCAGGAACACCAGCAGGGCGTCCGGGTTGTTGAACCGGAACATCAGCGTGGCCACCGGGGTGACCGCGAGCACGGCGCCGGCGAGCAGGCCGGCGACCGGCCCGTACCAGCGGCGGACGGCGGCGTACAGGACGCCGACCGAGGCGACGCCGAGCAGCGCCTGTGGCACCAGGATCGACCAGCTGCTCAACCCGAAGACGCGGACGGAGAGGGCCATCAGCCAGAGCGAGGCGGGGGTCTTGTCGACGGTGATCGAGTTGGCCGCGTCGGAGGAGCCGTAGAAGAACGCCTTCCAGCTCTCCGAGCCGGCCTGCACGGCCGCCGAGTAGAACGCGTTGCCCCAGCCCGAGGCGCCCAGGCCCCAGAGGTAGAGCAGGGCGGTGGCCAGCAGCAGGCCGAGCAGCGCCGGTCGGGTCCAGCGCGGGTCGCGACGGGGCGGCTCGGCCGCCGTTGGCGCCGGGGTCGGGACCGGTTCCGGGGCGGGCGCGGGGGCCGGGTCGGTCGCGGGCGACCCGGCCGTGGGCGCGGTCAGCAGGCTCTCTGTTCTGTCCATGCCGGCAAGCCTCGGGCGGCCCGCTGACCCGGCCCCGTGAGCGGCCTATGCGCCAGCTGTGCGTTCGGGCAGCCGCACCGTGAAGACGGTCCGCCCGGGGCGGCTCGCCACCTCGACCTGGCCGTGGTGGGCCTCCACCACGGCGGCAACGATGGCCAGCCCGAGGCCGGTGCTGCCGTGCGCCCGGGAGCGCGAGCTGTCGCCGCGGGCGAACCTCTCGAAGACCTCCGGCTGCAGCTCCGCGGGGATGCCGGGGCCGTCGTCGGTGACGCTCAGCTCGACGCCACCGGCCACCGGCGTGAGCCGGGTGGTCACCGTGGTGCCGGGCGGGGTGTGCACGCGGGCGTTGGCGAGCAGGTTCGCCAGCACCTGGTGCAGCCGGTGGGCGTCGCCGGTGACGCTCAGCGGCTCGTCGGGCAGGTCGAGCTGCCAGCGGTGCTCGGGGCCGGCCACGTGGGCGTCGCTCACCGCGTTGACCACCATGGCGGTGAGGTCTACCGGCTCGACCGCGAGCGGACGGCCGGAGTCGAGCCGGGCGAGCAGCAGCAGGTCGTCGACGAGGCTGGTCATCCGGGTGCTCTCCGACTCCACCCGGCGCAGGGCGTGCGCCACGTCCGGGGGGACCTCGTCCCGGCCGCGCCGGGCCACCTCCGCGTAGCCGCGGATGGCGGCGAGGGGGGTACGCAGCTCGTGGCTGGCGTCGGCGACGAACTGGCGTACCCGCGTCTCGCTGGCCTGCCGGGCGGCGAGCGCGGCGGCGACGTGGCCGAGCATCCGGTTGAGCGCGCCGCCCACCTGCCCGACCTCGGTACGCGGGTCGGTGTCGGCCGCCGGCACCCGCACCGACAGGGCCACCTCGCCCCGGTCCAGGGGCAGCTCGGTGACCCGGGCGGCGGTGGCGGCGACCCGGTTCAGCGGGCGCAGCGCCGCCCGGACGATCAGCGCGCCGAGCCCGCCGGCGATGATCAGCCCGGCGGTGACCAGCCCGGCCTGGGCGACCAGCACCCACATGACCGTGTCGTTGACGCTGGACAGCGGGACGGCGAAGACCAGGACGTCTCCGTCGGCCATCTGATGGGCGACGGCCCGGTAGTCGCCACGGTCCCCGATGTCCACGGTGCGGGGCCGCCCGTCGGTGGGTTGCCCGGCCGCGTCCGCCGCCTGCTCCGCCGGCAACGACTCGACCACGCGCGGACCGGTCCTGATCTTGGCGCAGGTGACCTGACCGTCGTCGACCTTCACGGCGACGGAGTTCACGGGGAAGCCGGGCGGTGGTTGGAGCGCCTCGCACTGCCCGGCGTCGCCGGGCCGCCCGGGCGTCGGCTGGTCCCGGAAGATGTCGGGCACGTTCTCGCGTCGGCGGTCGCCGGCCGTGATCTGGTCGTCGACCTGGCGGATCAGGAAGTGGCGCAGGGCGATCGTGGTCAGGCCGCCGATGCCGACGCTGACCAGGGCCAGCAGCGCCACCACGGAGAGCACCAGGCGGCGGCGCAGCGACCAGCCGGCCAGCCGCCGACGCAGCCGACCGCCCCGGTCACTCCGCGGGCTTGAGGACATAACCCGCCCCGCGCAAGGTGTGGATCATGGGCTCGCGGCCCGCGTCGATCTTCTTGCGCAGGTACGAGATGTACAGCTCGACCACGTTGGCCTGGCCGCCGAAGTCGTAGTTCCAGACCCGGTCGAGGATCTGCGCCTTGCTGAGCACCCGGCGCGGGTTGCGCATCAGGTAGCGCAGCAGCTCGAACTCGGTAGCCGTGAGGTTGATGAGGTCGCCGCCGCGGCGTACCTCGTGGCTGTCCTCGTCGAGGCTGAGGTCGCCGACGGTGAGCACCGCCTCCTCGCGGGCGGCGACCGCGAACCCGGAGCGGCGCAGCAGGGCGCGCAGCCGGGCGATCACCTCTTCGAGGCTGAACGGCTTGGTGACGTAGTCGTCGCCGCCGACGGTGAGCCCGGCGATCCGCTCCTCCACCGCGTCCCGGGCGGTCAGGAAGAGCACCGGCACGGTGGGGGCCTGCTCGCGCAGCCGGCGCAGCACCTGGAAGCCGTCGAGGTCCGGGAGCATGACGTCGAGCACTACGGCGTCGGGCTTGAACTGCCGGGCGGCGCTGATCGCCGCCATCCCGTTGCCGGCGGTCGTCACCTGCCAGCCCTCGTAGCGCAGCGCCATCGAGAGCAGGTCGGTGAGCGTCGGCTCGTCGTCCACCACCAGCACCCGCACCGGTTCGCCGTCGGGTCGGCGCAGCTCGATCCGGCCCTGCGCGGCCTGCCCGTTCATGACCATGACCCCCATCGTGGGCGCACCCGCTGTGCCGGTCCTGTCCTGATCCTGTGTACCAGCTGTGCGGGCCGGCCGCGGGGATCCGCGCGGTCGGGTCGTCGGGGCGGACGCACAGCCGGAGCACAGGCACGGCCCACGTCCCCTCCAGCCTCGCCGGGGACGCTCGGCGCATGAGCGTGGACGGGTTCTTCGAGCTCCGGTGGTGGAGTCGTGGTGCGGCGGTCCGGGTGGCGGTGTCCGATCGTACGGCGCTGCCGGCGGCCCGCCGCGAGGTGGCGCGCCGGCTGGCCGGGCTGCGCGCGGTCGACCTGGAGCTGTCCCGGGCGCACCGGGCGGCCGGCCGGGCGGTGCCGGTCGGTCCGCTGCTGCGCGACCTGGTGGCGGTGTCGCTGGGCGCGGCGGAGGCGAGCGGCGGCGCGGTGGACCCGACGGTCGGCGCGGCCCGGCTGCGCCGGTCGGTGGCCCCGCTGCCGGCCTGCGGCTCGGGCTGGGGGCGGGTGGACCGGGGCGAGGGCTGGCGGGCGGTGTCGCTGCGCGGGGACCTGCTGGCGGTGCCCCCGCCGCTCTGGCTGGACCTGGGCGCGACGGCCGGGGCGTACCTGGTGCAGCGGTGCGCCGAGCAGGTGGCGGCCCGGCACGGGATCGGGGTGCTGGTGGCGGTCGGGTCCCGGGTGGCCGCCGCGGGGCCGGCGCCGGCGGGCGGCTGGCGGGTCGCGCACGGGCCGGCCACGCTGACCGGCGGCGCGCTGGTCACGGCCGACGTGCTGCGCCCGGACGGCGGCGGGGTACGCGATCCCCGCACCGGCGCCGCGCCGGACTCGCCGTGGTCCGCGGTGACGGTGGCCGCGCCCGACGCCGCGCGGGCCGCGATGCTGGCGGTGGGCGCGCTGGCCCGCGGCGCGGGCGGCCCGGAATGGCTGGCCGGACAGGGCGTCCGGGCCTGGCCGCGGACACGCCGGACGGGCCTTCCCCAGCCTGCTACCCGGTGGTAACTTGCCGGCATGTCCATCGACGGTCGTCCCGCCGGCCGGCTGGCCGGCAAGGTCGTGCTGGTGACCGGGGCGGCCCGGGGCATCGGCGAGCACACCGCCCGGCTCGCCGCCGCCCGGGGCGCACGGCTGGCGCTGGTCGGGCTGGAGCCCGACCGCCTCGCCGCGCTCGCCGCGGAGCTCGGTCCCGGGCACGTGTGGTTTCCCGCCGACGTCACCGACCAGGCCGAGCTGGCCGCCGCGGTCGACGGCACGGTCGCGGCGCTGGGCGGCATCGACGCGGTGGTGGCGAACGCCGGGGTGGCCAACCGGGGCACCATCGCCGTCGGCGACGTCGAGGCGCTGGTCCGCACGGTCGAGGTGAACCTCATCGGGGCGATGCGCACCGCGGCGGCGACCGTGCCGGCGCTCACCGCCCGCCGGGGCTACCTGCTGATCGTCTCGTCCGCCGCCGCGTTCGCCGCGCTGCCGGGAATGGCCGCCTACTGCGCCTCGAAGGCCGGGGTCGAGCACTTCGGCACGGCCATCCGGCTCGAGCTGGCGCACCGCGGGGTGGCCGTGGGCACGGCGCACCCGTCCTGGGTGGACACCGACCTGGTCCGCGAGGCGCGGGCCGACCTGCCGGCGTTCGAGGCGGCGCTGGCGAAGCTGCCCTGGCCGATGCGGCGGACCACCACGGTGCAGGAGTGCGCCGCGGCGTTCGTCCGGGCGATCGAGCGCCGCCGGCGGCGGGTCTACGTGCCACGAGCCGTCGGCGTCGTGCAGGCAGTCCGGTCGGTGCTGGTCAGCCCGCTCGCCGACCGGCTGATCGGCCGGACCGCGAGGGACACGGTCCCGCTGATCGAGGAGCAGACCCGGGCGCTGGGCCGGGGCTTCGGAGCGAGCACGCCGGACGTGCGGCAATGAGTGGCGTGGAGGTGGTCTTCGAGCGGCGGGGGGCCGGCGCCCCGCTGGTGCTGCTGCACGGCATCGGGCACCACTGGGCCGCCTGGTCACCGGTGCTGGACCGGCTCGCCGAGGCGCACGACGTGATCGCCGTCGACCTACCCGGCTTCGGCCGCTCGCCGGTGCCCGCCGCCGGCCTGCCCGCCGACATGCCCGGCCTGGTGGCCGCGGTCGTGGAGCTGTTCGCCGCGCTCGGGCTGGAGCGCCCGCACGTGGCGGGCAACAGCCTCGGCGGGGCCATCGCGCTGGAGCTGGCCGCCTCCGGTGCGGTCTCCTCGGCCACCGCCCTCTCCCCCGCCGGCTTCTGCACCCCGCGCGAGCTGCGCTGGGCGCTCACCGTGCTCACCCTGCACCGCAACGCGGCGCGGCTGCCCGAGCCGGTGCTGCGCTCGCTGTTCGGCAACCCGGCGCTGCGCACCCTCGCCCTGGGCATGATCCTGGCCCGACCGAACCGGATGGCGCTGGCCGAGGCGCTGGCCGACGCGCGGGCGCTGCGCGAGGCGCGGGCCTTCCGCGCGGTGGCCCGCGCCGGCCGCGGCTACGCGTTCGCCGGCGCGCCGACCGTGCCGGTGACGGTCGCCTGGGGAACCCGGGACCGGATCCTGCCCTACCGGCAGGCCGCGCTGGCCCGGACCCGGCTGCCGGCGGCCCGGCACCTGGGCCTGACCGGCTGCGGGCACGTGCCGATGCACGACGACCCGGAGCTTGTCGCCTCGGTCATCCTCGACACCACCGGCGCGCGGGCGGCCTGACCGGGCTCACTCGGTGGCGCCGAACGGGTCGGTGCGCACGTAGCGCATCGTCCAGTCGCCCCCGTCGTGGTGGTGGTCGCGCTCGTAGAGGTGGTCCGCCTCGCCGCCGGGCGGCCGGTCGGGGTGGCGCAGGATCCACCGCGGTGGCGGCGACCCGTCCGGGTCGGCGGGCAGGTCCCGGACCAGGTCGTCGGCCGGCCCGCCGACGAACCGTACGCGCACCAGACCCACGGTCACCCTCCGTCTCGACGTCGACACGATCCCCTGCCCGCGAAGCTACCCCGCCCGGGGGCGGTAACCCCGGCGGTTTGCCCTGCTCGGGGCTCGGGTAGCGAGACCGGAGGGGACCGAACGAGGACGAGGAGTGGTCGATGAGGACGCTGGGCGGGCGGTACGAGCTCGAACGGCGCGTCGGCATCGGCGGGATGTCCGAGGTGTGGCGGGCGCACGACCTCGTCCTCGACCGGACCGTCGCGGTGAAGCTGATCTCGCCGGGACTGGACGGGGAGGCCACGTCGGTGGAGCGGATCCGAGCCGAGGCCCGCTCGGCGGCCCGGCTGGTGCACCCGAACGTGGCCAGCGTGCACGACTTCGGCACGGCCGCCCTGCCGGACGGACGCGCGCTGCCGTACATCGTGATGGAACTGGCCGAGGGGGAGACGCTCGCCGCCCACCTGCGCGGCGGCCCGCTGGACTGGCGGATCGCGGTACGGGTCTGCGCCGAGGTGAGCGCCGCCCTGGCGGCCGCGCACGCGCACGGCATCGTGCACCGGGACGTGAAGCCGGCGAACGTGATCCTGACCCCGGCCGGGGTGAAGGTGCTCGACTTCGGGATCGCCACCCCGGCGGGCGCGCCGGACCACACCCCGGACGGAATCGTGGTGGGCACGCCGGCGTACCTGGCGCCGGAGCAGCTCGACCGGCAGCCGGCCACCCCCGCCGCCGACATGTACGCCCTGGGCGTGCTCCTCTACTACTGCCTGACCGGTCGCCTCCCGTACACGGCCGACACCACCACCCAGCTGCTCCGTTCGGGCCGGCGCCGGGCGCCGGAGCCGCTGCCCGAGATCGACGGGTTGCCGGCCGAGGCGGCCGATCTGTGCCGGCGCTGCCTCGCCACCGACCCGACCGCCCGGCCGAGCAGCCTGATGGCCGCGCTGCTGCTCGCCGAGGTGGTGGACGCCCGCGTCTACGTGCCGATGGTCGCCGCGGCTCCCCGCCAGCGGCGCGTGCCGGTGTCGCCGTGGACCGAGCGGGCCGCCGCCGAGGCGACCGAGGCGGTCGCCGTCGACGCGTACCCGACGGGCCGGGCCGGCTGACGCCGTAGGGCAGACCTCGCCGAGCCATCCCTCCTGTCCGGCGTTCATCGGCACCGCTCACCCGACGCAGAGGTCACTGTGCGTGCAGGCGCCGCCGCGTTCACCATCAGTAACGGCCCCGGCGAGGGCCGGGGAGGCTTCTTCCCGCCTTTGCTCTGCAGCCCTCCGCGCACCACCATCCTGAGCTGCCCTTTCTCCACGCCGGCGGGCACGCCCCCGGCCGGCGTGGTCACTCACCGCAACTGTTGCCTCCGTGGCTGCAGAGCAAAGGCGCCGCGCAGCATCCCCCCGGTCGGACCGGCGGTGACACCGCGTAGCCCACCGGCGCTGCCTGCTCAGGCGCGGTTTCGCCGGCCGGGGGCCGGGTAGCCGGGCGGGTGAGTGACGGGAGGAACGCGATGCCGGATCCGAGTTCCTGGCTGGCCGAGACGGCCACGGCGACCGCCGCGGGCGGTCACGTACGCACCGAAGACGGCGGTCTCTCCTCCGCCCTGGCGTCCCCGTTGGCGCCGCACTGCACCGGTCTGACGCCCGAACAGCTCCTGGCGGCCGCGTTCGCCTCCTGCCTGCACCACGCGGCGGTGGAGGCGGCCGGTGAGATCACCGACGAGGCGCACACCGTCGAGGTGACCGCGGCGGCGAAGCTGGGCCGTGACGACGACGGCCGGTACCGGGCCGACGTGCACGCCGAGATCTCCTCGGCCGGCCTCACCCGTGAGCAGCTTGCCGACCTGGTGGCGCACGCGGACCGGCTCTGGCCGTTCTCCAGCGGCGACAACAGCCGGCACCGGCTGACCGTCACCCCGGCGGAGAACGGCCGGCACTGACCGTTCACCAGCGGAAGCCGGCGGTCACCGCCCGGTGGTCGCTGTCGGGGGTGTGCAGCACGCCGGCCGCGGTGGGGGTGAGCCCCCGGAAGAGGACGTGGTCGGGGCGGGTCACCGGAAGGTCGGCCGGCCACGTGAACCCGAAGCCCTGTCCGGCGTCGGCCTGGGCGTCGCGCAGCAGGTGGGTGAGCGGCGCGAAGACCCGGTCGGTGGTGGCGGTGTTCAGATCGCCGAGCACCACGAGCCGAGGCGCGTCGTCGGCCCGGACGGTGGCGGCGAGGGCGGCGACGGTCTCGTCGCGGGTGGCGGTGTGCCCGGCGCGGGCCGAGCCGAGGTGGACCACGTACACCGCGAGGTCGCCCTGCGGGGCGGCGACCACGGCCCGCAGGGCCCGTTCCCAGCCGAGGCCGGTGTCCACGCCGCGTGCCTCGCGGATCGGCCAGCGGCTCCACAGCGCGACGGTGGAGACCGTGGCCCGGTGCGGGTAGCGGCCGGCCAGCGCGGCGGCGACCCGGTCGCCGTCGTCGACCTCCTGAAGCCCGATGAGGTCCGGGTCGGCGTCGGCGAGGGCGTCGACCGTGGTGGCCGGGTCGGGGTTGCCGGAGCGCAGGTTCTGGCTGGCAACCCGCAGCGAGGTGGCGCCCGCGCCGGAGGCCGGCGGCAGCCAGGCCCCACCGTAGAGGGCCGCCCAGACGACCGCCGGCAGCAGGACCGCGAGCAGGGCCGGCCGGGACCGGCGCAGCAGCGCCGCGAGCGCGAGCAGGGGTACGCCGAGCCCGAGCAGTGGCGTGGCGCTGTCCACGAGGCTGCCCAGGCCGTGCACGTTGGGCACCGCGCGGTGGCCGACCAGAAGCACGGCGAGCAGGACGGCGCAGACACCGACGATCAGCCCTCGCCGGCCCCGACGGCCGGCGGGTTCTCCGGCGGCCCGCTCATCGACCATCTGCTCCGTCACCGTCCGCATCGTATCGAGCCGCCGGCCCGCGGGTAGTGGCGATCCGAGTACGTCCCCCGGACCGGCCGCCTGGCCTCTCCGGCCCAGGCGAGTACGCCCAGGTGACGGGCCTGACCTCCCCCGAACGGAGGAGGCCGGCCGGAACCGCCAAAAAGATGATCATGCGTACGTTCCGTTCCGGACTTTCCGACATGACCGGAAAATACGAAAGGCGAGAGAGATCGAATTCATGTTCTACCGAGCGTAATGCGGGGGCGGATAGCGGCAAACTGTGACGCATGCCACCAACCACCCCGATGGCAAGGGCCGGGAAGCTTTCTAGCCTCGGCGGGTGCATCCCGACGACCCCGCTGAACAGCAGCCAACCGAGACCTCACCCGTTCGCCGTACGATCGACCCGGCATCAGCCGAACGGACGATCGGGCGGCACCGGGCCCCGGAGCCGGCACGGCGCGGGCCGATCCGCTCCACCCCCGCCCGGGTCGCCGTCGCCACCGGCGTGACCTGCTGCCTCGGCCTGATCGGGGTCGTCGGCGCGCGGACGACCGGGCAGGCGCACGAGCCGGTCCGCGAGGCGCTCGCCGACCGGGCGGCCGCCGCCAGCGAGCAGCGTGCCTCCCGGGACTTCGAGCGCAGCGCCCCGCCGGTCGCCGTGCCGGTCACCCCGATCCCGGTCGCCACGCCCAGCCCGACGCCCACCAGGAAGGCCCCGAAGAAGCCGGTCCGGCCCAAGCACCCCCGGCCGGTCGCCGGCCTCGACCAGCGGCAGATGGACAACGCCAAGGCGATCGTCGACGCCGGCCTGGCCATGAAGATGCCCCGCCGGGCGCTGGTGGTGGCCGTCGCCACCGCCATGCAGGAGAGCAACCTCTACAACCTGGCCAGCGACGTGCTCCCCGAGTCGTTCGACTACCCGCACCAGGGCAGCGGCTCCGACCACGACTCGATCGGGCTGTTCCAGCAGCGGCCCAGCAGCGGCTGGGGCACCGTCGCCGAGATCATGCGGCCGGCGTACGCGGCCCGCGCGTTCTTCACCGCGCTCAACGAGGTGCCCGACTGGACCGAGCTGAGCCTCACGGCGGCGGCCCAGGCGGTGCAGGTCTCCGCCTTCCCCGACGCGTACGCGCAGCACGAGGAGCGGGCCACCACCGTGGTGGCGGCGCTGGTCTGAGCGGGCGCTCAGGCCGCGTTGCGCCCACCGGTCGGCAGCCCCGCGGCGGCGGTCGGGGTTTCCGGGGGCACCACGTCGCCGCGTACCCCGGCGAGGACCTCGTCGACACGGGCCTCGCGTCGGCGGCGGGCCAGCAGCGCCGCCTCGAAGTCCCGGCGCGCACGGACCGCCTCGGCGTACGCCTGCTCGCGTACCTGGCGGGCCTCCTCGCGGGCGGCCTCCAGCTCGCCGCGGGCCTGGGCCAGCAGCGCGGCGGCCTCCCGCTCGGCGGCCGTCCCGGCGGTCACCTCGCCGTCCACGACGGCGGTGCGGCGGCGCAGGAAGTCGCAGAGGTGGGTCGCGTCCTCCCGGATCTGGTCCCACTCCCGGCCGGCGCCGGCGGCGCTCTCCGCGCGGGCGGCGAGCCGGACCAACCGGATTCCCAGCTCGTCCAGGCAGGAGTCCACCTGCCGCTGGTCGTAACCGGTCTCAACCACGGAGAACCTCATGCGTGTCGCCCCCCAGGCAGCTGGTGTCACTTCCCCACCTGACGATCCTGGGCGGCGGGCGGCCACGCCCGTGGCCGTTCCCGCAAAATGTTCAGCATCCGGATGCCCGGACGAAGGTGGTCAGGGGTGCTTGGGAAGCACGACCACCCGGCCGAAGAACTCGTCGATGCGGCGCACCACGTCGTTGAAGTCGTCCAGGTCGATCGGCTTCGTCACGTACGCGTTGGCCTGGAGGGTGTAGCTGCCGAGGATGTCGGTGTCGGCGTTGGAGGTGGTCAGCACGACGATCGGGATGGTGCACAGGTTCTCGTCCCGCTTCACCTCGCCGAGCACCTGACGCCCGTCCATGCGCGGCATGTTCAGGTCGAGCAGGATGACGTCGGGCCGACGGGCCTCGGTGTGCCGGCCCTCGCGGCGGAGGAACTCCATCGCCTCCTGGCCGTCGTTGACCACGTCGATGACCTTCTCGACGTCCGAGTCCTCGAGCGCCTCCTCGATCATCAGGACGTCACCCGGATCGTCGTCCACCACCAGGATACGAACGGGGCTGGGGGTGCCATGACCCATGGGAAAACCTGCTTCGTCTCGGAGGTGGAGGCGCCGACGGCGAGGTCGACCACCGGCGGGGAAATCTATCCGATCAGGAGGCGGCCGGCGTGGCCGGGTCGGCCCTGTCCGCCTCGTAGCGCAGCACGTCGTCCAGCCCGGTCATCCGGAGCACCCGGGCCACCCGCCCGGTCGCCCCGGTGAGCCGCAACCACCCGCCCGCGGCGGCCGCGAGGTTGTCACCGCGGACGAACGCGGCGATGCCGGTGGAGTCGCAGAAGGTCAGCTCGGTGAGGTCCAGCAGCAGCTCACGGTGCCCCTCGGCGGCCAGCCGGTCGATGGCGGCGGTGAGCTCCGGCGCGGTGCCCAGGTCGAGCTCACCCGCGAGCCGGAGGCGGGCCCGGCCGCCGTCCAGCCGGGCGTGTGTGACCGTGAACGTCACCGTGGCCCCCCTCGCTCCCACCGCAGGCCAACCCTTGCAGTGCAGCAAGTATACGCAGGGTTCCCCGCACCTCGGCGGTCACCGTGCCGGGGCGGCCGGCAGCCCGCTGACCAGGGCGCGAGCCCGGTCGAGGAAGCGGCCGGCGCGGGGGAAGTCGCGCAGCCGCTGTCCATAGTGGTCGAGGGTGAGCCCCACCGCGCTCGCCGGGACCCGGCGGCTGACCAGGATCGCCACCAGCCACTCGACGAACTCGCCGAAGAGCGACTCGTCGTCGACGTAGAGGGCGGCGGCGAGGAAGTCGACGATGTAGCCGAGGTCGCTGACGGTCGAGTCGAGCTGTGTCGGGGTGTAGTCGCGCACCCCCGGCACCCGCTCCCGCAGGTCGGCCAGAGCGCTGTCGATCAGCTCGCCGCGGCGCTTCGTGAGGCTCGCGTACTCGTCGTCGGCCAGGTGGTCGAGCCGGGCCGGCGGCACCGAGCGCAGCGCCCGCTCGTCGGCGAGCAGGTCGGCCGCAATAGGCGCGTCCGGCGCCCAGGCCACCCCGAGCACCCGGGCCCAGCGGCCGTCGTCGCCGAAGCCGCGCCCGCCCACCACCACCGGCACGTCCGAGCGGCGGCACGCCTCGATCATCCGGTGGGCGTGCGGCAGCCGCATCGGGAGCGCGCAGGCCAGGGCGACCGCGTGCGCGTCGTAGCGGTGCAGGTAGGAGACCAGGTGCGCGGCGGGCACGCTGGCCCCGAGGAAGGTCACCTGCCAGCCGCGCAGCCGCAGCACCTCGGCCACCAGCCGGGCCGGCAGCGCGTGCCACTCACCGTCCATGCAGGCCACCACGATCCGGCCCCGGGTCGGGCGGGGATCGGCGTACGCGGCGACGGCGGCCACCACCCGCTCGCTGATGTGGGTGGCGGCGTGCTCCTGGGCCACGCTCCACTCGTCACGCGCCCACCGCTCCCCCACCTCGGCCTGCGCGGGGGCGACCAGGTCCAGCAGCACCCGCTCGGCCGGCACGCCGGACTCCAGCAGCCCGACGGCCACCTCGACGGCGCCGTGCTCATCGGCCTCCGCGAGGAACTCCAGGTAGCCGGGGAAGACGTGAGCCGGGTCGGCCTCGGTGGTCGTCGCGGTCACGGAGTGGTCTCCCTCGGTCGGTCGGCACCGGTCGGACCGTGCACCGCGTGCAGGTGGCGGCCCGGTCGGCCCGGGCCGGTGGCCCGCAGCGCGAGCACCGCGATGTCGTCGTGGTCGCCGTGGCCGAGCCAGTCGCAGGTCACCTGCTCGATCCGCTCGGCCAGCGCCGGGGCGGGCATCCGGTGGCAGCCCGTCACCGCGTGGAGCAGCCGCTCGGCGCCGAACTGCTCGTCGCCGCGCCGGCCGCCCCGCGCCTCGGTCACCCCGTCGCTGTAGAGCAGGCAGGTCTCGCCCGGCGCCAGGTGCACGGTCGCCTCGCCGATCCGGGGATCCGGCACCACGCCGATCAGCATCCCGCTCAGCGGCACCACCTCGACCTCGCCGGAGGCCCGCAGCACCAGCGGCGGGAGGTGGCCGCCGCCGGCCATCGTCAGGGTGAGGCTGCCGTCGCGGTGCGGGCGGACCACGCCCAGCACCATGGTGGCGAACCGGCCCTGCCCGTGCGCCTGGGTGGTCTCCAGCAGCGCGTCGTTGAGCAGCTTCAGCAGCCGTCCCGGCTGCGACTCGACGCGGTGCAGCGCGTGCAGGCACTGCCGGAGCTGGCCGGTGAACACCGCCGCCTCGACGCCCTTGCCGGAGACGTCGCCGAGGAAGAAGACCGAACCGCCGTCGACGAGCCGGTGGGAGCCGTAGAAGTCACCGCCGATCCGCAGCCCGGCCTGCGCCGGCCGGTACGCGGTGCCCCACTGCACGCCGGTGGCCGCCGCCGGCTCGACGGGCAGCAGGCTGGCCTGGAGGGTGTCGGCGACCTCGGCCTGGTCGCGGTAGAGCACGGCGGTGGTCAGCGCGGCGCCGGCGCGGGCCGCGAAGGCGCGGACCAGGTCCAGGTCGGCATCGTCGTACCAGCGGCCGGCCCGGCGGGCCACGAGCAGCACGCCGGCCGGGGTCTCCCGACCGGGCAGCGGCACCACCCGCGCGGTGGCTCCGGCCGCGTCGAGCCCCGGCAGCCAGCCGGCCTCGACGGCCTGTTCGACCAGCCAGTCCAGGGCGTGCGGCTCGGCGCCGTCGAGGCCCTCCGCGATCGCCGACGGCAGCGCCGTGGCGGCGAGCATGCCGCTGTCCACGGCGGGCGCCTCGTCGTCCGCCCGTACGGCCCGCCACCAGCGGACCCGGCCGGAGCGCGGGGCCAGCACCAGCACGGCGACGTCGGCCACGGTCGGCACGGCCAGCCGGACCACCGCCGCGGCGGCGCGGTCGGGGTGCAGGGGGTTGCCGAGCTTCTCGCCGACCACGGCGAGGAACGCCGAGCGGGCCCGCTCGGCGAGCAACGCGTCGGCCCGGCTGACGCTCTCGGTGACGTCCTCGACGTACCAGCAGCGGCGGGCGGCCGAGAGCGGGACCCGCCGCAGCCGCAGGCGGCGCCCGTGATGGGTGAACTCGCCCGGATCGGCGCCGAGCAGCGCGGGCACCCCGGCCGCGGCGAGCACCTCGCCGGCCACCACCTCGGGGACCAGCCGCTCGGCGACCGGGCTGAGGTGCCGCACCACGCCGTCGGCGTCGCAGACGATGAGACCCTCGCGGAAGTGCTCCACCACCTCCGACCAGTCGGGGGTCGGCAGGCCGCGGTCCGGGGCCAGGGGCGGCAGGGCCGCCGCGGCGGTGGACCTCGGGCGAGCCCTTCCGGCGCCCGGCCTGGAGACCCTTCCGTCGCCCGGGTCAGCACCCCTGACGTCGGCAGCAGTCACCAGTTGAGCCCCACTCCTTCTCGATACCCCGCGGCGCGCCGGAGACGGCGCGTATGGTCAGATCTCTCCACCCCACCCTACGCCGGTGTGCCGGGACCGCCACCCCACGGCCTGCGCCCCGGCCTGCGGACGCGCCATCCAGCGGGGCCGGTCCGGGGTGGTTACGATCCCTGACGACCGGCCCCGAGCGGGAGCCGCGGAAAGGCGTGATGGTGGCACCCCGACGGAACACGCCCGAGGCGACGCCGCTGACCATCTCCCTGGACCGGTCCGACCCCGCGGCCCCGGTCGTCAAGGTCGGCGGTGACCTGGCCTTCACCACGGCCGCCCCGCTGCGCGCCGAGGTCGACCGGCTGCTGGCCGAGCACCCCGCGACGCTCGTGCTGGACTTCGGCGACCTGCTCTTCATCGACAGCACCGGCCTGTCGGTGATCGTGCACGCCTGGCGGGAGGGCCAGCGGGGTGGCACCGCGATCCTGCTCCGGGAGCCGCCCCGCTTCCTGACCACCATCCTCGACATGACGGGGGTCACCGGCCTGCTGTCGCGGCCGCGGCCGGAGGGCCGGTCCGGCCGGCCCGCGACGGACTCGGCCGCCTTCGCGTGAGCACCCCCGGGGTTTCCCGATCATCCCCACCTGGGAACATGGCGACATGCCCTCCCAGCTGTTGACCATCGAGGTGGACCGGCTCGCCGCCGGACGTGCCCGGCTTCGGCTGACCGGTGAGCTCGACTTCGACAGCGCGCCCGACCTCGTCGCCGCCGCCGCCGAGCTGCGCCGCGACGGCTACCAGGACTTGCTGCTCGACTTCGCCGGGGTGACGCTCTGCGACTCCTCGGGCCTCAGCGCGCTGGTGGTCATCCACCGGTCCGGCGCCGGCACGGTGCGGCTGGACTCCCTGAACCCGCCGGTACGCCAGCTGCTGGACCGCACCGGGCTGACCGAGCTGCTGGCCATCCCGCCGTCCGCGGCGACCGGGGACACCCGCCAGGTCGGCTGACCGCCGCCGGACGGGGGGTGGCCCCCGACCCTGGGACCAGGGGCCGGGGGCCGGGGAGGGTGGCTCAGGCGGCCGGGATGGCCTGCAGTCGAGGGCCGGATTCGCGCAGCTCCCCCACCGTGGGCGAGGCCGCGTCCTCGGGCGCGCCGGAATCGGGCGTCTGGAACAGGTAACGGACGAACTCCCCACCCACCTCGTTGTCGTCCGCTCCCGGCCACTGCCCCACACAGTCGACGCCGACGACCTCGCGTCCGCTGCCGTCGCTCTCCTCCAGCAGCGCCCAGAGGGTCACCGGATAGCAGCGGGTGCCCTCCGGGTCGACCTGCCACCGCGCGTACCAGCCGGGCCGGGCGGGGACGATCTCCACGATCCGTTTCATGACGACCTGCCCTTCCGCGTGCGTCGGAAGTTCTTCCGGTCCACCCCGATGGTGCGGCCCCGCCGGGTGACCGGTCCTCACCCGCAGCGAGTGAAGCTGGCCGGACCGGCAGCGCCCGTTTCCTTCCCAGCGGCGCCGGGAACGCGACCGGCGCAAGCGCAACCGACCAGGAACGAGGTGCGACGATGCGCAAGCAGATGGAGGGCGACAACCAGCGCCGCCGGGCCCTGGCCCGGGACGCCCGGGAACGCGGTCTGCGGCCCAGCCAGACCGGCGCCAGCCTGAGCGCGTCCAAGCAGATCACCTCGCTGGACCAGCGCGAACGGTCTGGCCCGCCGCCGGCCGGCCGGCACAAGCCGGATACCACGCGCGGCGGTCCCGCGCCGCCGCCGGCGGCCGTGGCGGAGCGCCCGCGCCCGCTGCCCGACGAGCGGCCGGCCCGGGTGACGACCATGGGCTACCGGGATCTCGTCGACGACGTGAGCCGGCGGGCCGGGGTGGACTTCTCCACGGCCAAGGTGGCGGCCGAGGCGACCGTGCTCGCGCTGGCGTGGGCGCTCGACGAGGCCGAGCGGGAACGGCTGCTCGAGGCCGTGCCGGTGAAGCTGCACGACGTGGTGCCGGTGGACGGCATCCAGCAGCGGCGCGACCTGCCCGGCTTCCTGGCCGAGGTGGGCCGGCGCAGCCGCCTCAGCCCGGAGCAGGCCCGTTACCAGGCGCAGGCCACACTGGCCGCGCTGGCCGACGCGGACGGCGACCTCGTCGAGTCGCTGCGCGTACCGGACGGGTTGCGGGACCTGCTCGCGCCGCCGGTGGCCGGCGGCGGCCTGGTGGGCGCGACGTCCGCCGCCGCTCCGCTGGACGAGCAGGAACTGCGCGACGCGCTCGCCCAGCTGCCGTACTGGTCCAGTGACCGGCAGTCCCTGGTGCGCACCATCGAGCTGCCGGCCGGCAACCTGGACCGGGTGCTCGACCGGCTCGACCAGCTCCGGGGCGAGACCGGGCGCGGCCCGCAGATCGGGCGGCCCGACCAGGACAGCGCCGTGCTCACCGTGCGTACCCAGCAGGTCGACGGGGTGACGGCGGCGGACGTGGACCTGGCCCGGCGGGTCGACGACGCCATCGACGAGGCCGGCGCCGGGATGGCCGCCGGCTGAGCGGCGTCGGGTGCGGGCCGGGTACCGTTGCCCGCCGTGGAGAGCGACGCCGAGGCCCTGGAGATCGTCGTGGACCCGGCCCGGCCCACCGGCCGGACGTTGCTCGCCGCCGGGGTCGAACAGTCCTACGTCGACGTCACGGACCCGCGCCACCTGCACTTCGAGTACGTGCGGCGGATGGCCGCCGTGGTCGACCTGGCCGCCCCACCGGGCCGGCCGCTGGCTGCCCTGCACCTGGGCGGCGGGGCACTCACCCTGCCGCGCTGGCTGGCCGCCACCCGTCCCGGCTCCCCGCAGCGGGTGATCGAGCGCGACCCCGCGGTGGTCGAACTGGTGCGCCGCGACCTGCCGCCGGTGCCGCCCGAGGTGGTCGTGGAGAACGGCGATGCCCGGGACGCGGTCACCGCCGCGCCGGCCGGGGCCTACGACCTGGTGCTGGCCGACGTCTACCGGGCGGCCCGGATGCCCCGCCACGTGGCCAGCGTCGAGTTCGCCGCCGAGGTGGCCCGGGTGCTGGGCCCGGACGGCGTCTTCCTGGTCAACGTCACCGACCTCCCGCCGCTGGCGCACACCCGGACCCAGGTGGCCACGCTGCGGACGGTCTTCGCCGACGTCTGCCTGGTCGCCGACCGGCGGATGCTGCGCGGCCGGCGGTACGGCAACCTGGTGCTCGCCGCCGCGACGCGGCCCGACCGCCTGCCGGTACGCCGGCTCGTCGCCCGCGCCGCCGGCGACCCGGTGCCCGGCGGGGTGGTGCACGGTGCGACGCTCGACGCGTTCGTCGCCGGCACCCGCCCGGCCACCGACGCCACCCTGGCCGAGGGCTGAGCCGGCGGGTTCTCCGAGGGTCGGGGGCGGGTGCCGCGCCGGGTTTCCCAGGGTCGGGGGCGGGTAGCCGCGCCGGATGAGCAACGCCGATGACCGGTCCACCGCCCGCCGGGCGCTCATCGTGATCGGTCTGGTGCTGGCCACGCTGGTCGGGCTGGCGCTGCTCTGGGCGACCCGGCGGGTGCTTGTCTGGGGCCTGGTCGCGGCGTTCTTCGCGGTCGCCCTGAAGCCTCTGGTGGACCGGGTGGAGCGGCGGCTGGTCCGGCGCCGGGCGCTGGCCACCCTGCTGGTCTTCCTGGCCACCTTCGTGGTGCTGGCCGCGCTGGGCGCGATGATCGTGTTGCCGCTGGTCGACGAGCTGGGCCGGTTCGCCGACCGGGCCCCGCACCTCATCCACGAGGCCCGGGCCGGGCGGGGCCCGGTCGGCGAGGCGCTGAACCGCTTCCACCTGCGCCGGTACGCCGACACCCACGCCGAACAGATCCAGCGCTACGGCTCCCGGCTCGGCGAGCCGGCGGTCGGGGTGCTGCGGGGCGTGCTTCAGGTCGTCGCCGCGGTGGTCACCGTCGTGGTGCTGGCCTACCTCATGGTGCTGGAGGCCCCGAAGATCATCTCCGGCACGCTCAAGCTCGTCGGCGACGGTGCGGCGGAGCGGCTGCGGCGCATCGGCCGGGACTCCTCCCGGATCATCACCGGCTATCTCAGCGGCAACCTGCTGATCAGCGTGATCTGCGGCGGGCTGACCTTCGGCGTGCTCTTCCTCCTCGGGGTCCCGTTCGCCGGGGTGATCGCCCTGGTGGTCGCGCTGGCCGACCTGATCCCGTTGGTCGGGGCGACCCTCGGGGCGATCGTCGCGGCCGGGGCGGGGTTCCTGCACTCCCCCACGGCCGGCGTCGTGGTGCTGGTCTTCTTCGTGGTCTACCAGCAGGTGGAGAACCACCTGCTCCAGCCGGTCATCATGGCCCGCGCGGTCCGGCTGAACCCGTTGACCGTGCTGGTCAGCGTGCTGCTCGCCGCCGAACTGGCGGGACTCGTGGGCGCCCTGCTGGCCATCCCGGCGGCCGGTATGGCGCAGGTCCTGCTGCGCGAGTTCGCCCGCACCGGCCGGCAGGCGCTGCCCGTCCCGGCCGCCGACGTGCCGCTCCGGCGTCCGGCCGGCGGCCGGGCTCCCAGGGACGGGAACCCGCCGCCGGCCGGCGGATGAGACGGGCGGACCCGGTCAGCGTCGGTACACCACCTCGGGCGACTCGCTCTCCAGCGGCACGGCGTGTGCCGGGACCAGGCCGAGCTGCACGGCGGGCCGGGGCAGGGTGGCGTCGAGCAGCCAGTCCGCGCCGACCCGGGCCCGGTTGCTGGGCATGGCGTACAGGTGGTAGCCGCGGGTGACCACCTTGGCCGGCAGGCCGGCGAGTGGCACGTGCAGCGGGTTGGCCGCCGCCTCCTTGCCGCCCAGGTCGACCACCCAGCCCAGGTCGCGGTGCTTGTACCGCTTCCGGTTGCCCTGCCCGTAGGAGGCGGCGATGTTGTGCGCGGCGAGCTTGCCCTGCCGCTGTGCGTGCTGGGCGGTCATCGCGCAGATCTGCCCGGGACGGGTCGGGTCGGGCACGGCCGCCGCGTCGCCGCAGGCGAACACCTCCGGGTAACCGGGGACGTTGAGGTACTCGTCGGTCACCAGGCGCCCCTTCTCGGTGCGCAGCCCCAGCTCGGCCACGAACGGGTCCGGGCGTACCCCGACGCACCAGACCAGGCTGCACGTCGGGACGTACTCGCCGTCGGTGAGCAGCACCCCGTCCGGGGTGGCCTCGGAGACCGAGGTGCCCATCCGCACGTCGACGCCGCGCCGGCGCAGCACCCGGTCGGCGGTGACGGACAGGCGCTGGTCCAGCTCGGGCAGGACGCGCGGGGCCACGTCCAGCAGCATCCAGCGGGGACGCACCTTGAGGTGGGGCCGCTGGGCCATCATCCGGTCGGTGAAGAGCTGCCCGTGCGCGGCCACCTCGGTGCCGGTGTAGCCCGCGCCGACCACCACGAACGTGGTCCGCGACCGCTGCTCGACCGGGTCCTCGGCCAGCTCGGCCAGCTCGAGCTGGCGGATCACGTGGTCGTGCAGGTAGAGCGCCTCGGGCAGGCCGCGGAAGCCGTGCGCGTACTCGGTCACCCCGGGGATCGGCAGCAGCTTGTTGACGCTGCCGACGCAGAGCACCAGCCGGTCGTACGCGAGCTGGCCGTGGTCCCCCTCGGCGGAGCGGTAGCCGACCCAGCGGTTCTGCAGGTCGACCCGGTCCGCCTCGCCGATGACCACGCGGACGCCGTCGAGCGTGCCGGCGAGCGGCACGGAGATCCGGGTGGGCTCGACCACCCCGGCGGCGACCTCGGGCAGCAGCGGCAGGTAGAGGAAGTAGTCGGTCGTGTTCAGCAGGACGATCTCGGCCCGCTTGCCGGCCAGCCGGCTCAACGTCTTCGCCGCGTGGTATCCGGCGAACCCGGCCCCCACGATCACCACACGAGGTTTCGTCATGCCCGCTGCCGTTCCCGTCGAGGACCCCGACAAACGTGGCCGTCAGTCGGGGGCGAGCCGGACGTATGCGGTCCGGCCGACCGCCTCGACGTCCCAGCAGCGGCCGAAGGCGCGGACCCGCTCGGCGGTGATCCGGCCCAGCTCGGGCGGCACGTCCGGGTCGAGTTCCAGCCGGCCGCCCACCGGGTTGATGTCCAGCATGGCCCGGACCAGGGCCAGCGGGGCGCCGGCCGCCCAGGCCTGCGGGCTGCACGCGGTCGGGTACGGCACGGCGAACATGGTCCGGTCCCGGCTGTACCCGCTGAGCGCCTCCGGCAGCCGGTAGCCGAACTGCTCGGCCACCTCCAGCAGGGCCATGGCGATCCGGTTGGCCTCGTCCCGGTAGCCGTAGCGGACCAGACCGAGCGCCGCGATCGAGTTGTCGTGCGGCCAGACCGTGCCCAGGTGGTAGCCGAGGGCGTTGTAGGTGCGCTCGTCCCGGGAGAGGGTGCGGATCCCCCATCCCGAGAACATGTCGTCGTGCATCAGTTGGCGCACCACCGCCTCGGCGCGCTCCGGCGGGACGATGCCGCTCCACAGCAGGTGCCCCATGTTGGAGGTCTTCGAGTCGATCGGGGTCTTGTCGCCGTCCAGGCCGACCGCGTAGAAGCCGCCGCGTCGGTCGAGCCAGAAGTCCCGGTTGAACCGCTCGTACAGCTCGCCCGCGTCGGCCCGCAGCCGGGCGGCCAGCACCGGGTCCGCGAGCGGGCCGTCGGCCAGCTCGGCCAGGCGCAGCTTCGCGTCGTAGGTGTAGCCCTGGATCTCACAGGTGGCGATCGGCAGCACCGGGATCCGGCCGTCGGAGAAGCAGACGCCGTCCGGCGAGTCCCGCCAGCACTGGTTGCCCAGCCCTTCCGGCGAGCGGGTCGCGTACTCGACGTACCCGTCGCCGTCCCGGTCCCCGTACTCGTCGATCCAGCGCAGCGCGGCGAGCGCGTGCTCGCGCAGGCGGCGGACGGTCTCGTCGTCGCGGCTCCACCGCCAGTACTCCGACAGCAGGATGAGCCAGAGCTGGGTGGCGTCCGCCGTGCCGTAGTACGGCGTGTACGGCTTGGCGCCGGTGCGGGTCAGCTCGCCGCTGCGGACCTCGTGCAGGATGCGGCCGGGCTCCTCGTCGGTGAAGTCGTCGCACCGGGTGCCCTGGAGGCGGGCGAGCGCCAGCAGCGCCCCGTGGGCCAGGCCCGGCCCGGCCACCAGGGTCTGGTACGCGGTGATCAGGGTGTCCCGGCCGAAGACCGTGAGGAACCAGGGCAGCCCGGCCCCGGGCAGCATGACCCGCTGGCCCTTGACCTCCAGGTCCAGCCGCAGCGCGGCCAGGTCGTGGCGGGACCGGCGGGTGACCCGTTCCAGCACCGGGTTGTCGCTGTCCAGCATCGCGCGGGTTTCCATCCAGCGACGCAGCGGGTCGTCTGCCCGCCGGTGCAACACCTCGGCGATGTCGCCGCGCACCGGCTCCACCACGCCCAGCCCCGGCGGCAGCGGCACCTCCAGGTCCACCTGCCAGCCCTCACGGGGGTCCAGTTCCACCTGCCAGACCAGATCGTCGCCCTCGATCCGGTCCGGCGGCAGGCTGGAACGCACCTCGGTGGTGGCCGTGAAACCGTCCCGGTCGTAGCGGAAGAAGAGTGCGGCGCCATCGACGCCGTGCCGTCGGACGATGTCGGCGGAGCGGTCCCGCACCCCGGACTTGACCTCGAACAGGTCGGCGAAGTCGGCGGCGACGGCCAGCCTGACCTCGAACCGGACCGACTCCGTGCAGAACGACACGAGTTCGATGCGCTCGTGGAACCCCTCGCCGACGTAGCGCAGCCGGCGCGCGGTGAGGCTGTCCGGCGGCAGGCCACGCAGCTCGGGATTGGTGAGCATGAACTGCGCGGAGTAGTGGTCGATGGTCTCCGAGCGCAGCACCGGGAACCGGCAGCCGTCGATGGTCAGCACCCAGCCGCTGACCATCCGGGTGTCCAGGTGGACCAGCCCGCCGATGCTGCCCGGCGGCACGTCCCCGGCGGGGTCGGAGTACATGAAGGTGGGCCCGCTGAGCACCGCGAGCGATTCGGGGCCGAGCTCGGGCGGGACGGCTCGCTGGTCGCCGGGCCCGGCGGCGGCGGCCAGGTCGGGCCTCGGATCGGCCGGAGTCGGACGCACGGCAGCCATGCCGCCCACGGTAGAAGGAGCGCGGGCGAGGGCGGCATCACCCGTTCCGGATGAATCCATCTCCGGCTATATGGACAACTCTCACCATCCGGGGCGAGGATGCCCTGATGGGAACCCACGAGACCGCCGGGGGTCGGCCCACGAGGCCCACCCGGCGCACCTTCCTCACCGCCTCCGCCGCGGCCACGGCCGCCACCGTGGCCGCCCCGCTGGCCGCCACCCCGGCCGCCGCCACCGACGCCGTCACGCCGCCCGGCCCCGGCCACCCGGTCCGGCCGCAGCCGCCGGACCGCGAGCTGGCCGCGCTGCTGCGCGAGATCGACCGGGACCGGATCGAGGCCACCGTCCGCCGGCTCGCCGCGTTCGGCACCCGGCACACCCTTTCCGACCAGAACGATCCGGTACGCGGCATCGGCGCCGCCCGCGACTGGATCCACGCCCAGCTCACCGGGTACGCCGCCGCCTCCGGCGGCCGGATGACCGTCGAGCTCCAGTCGTACGTGCAGCAGCCGGCCTCCCGGATCCCGACCGCCACCACCATCACCAACGTGGTGGCCACCCTGCGCGGCGACACCGCGCCGGACCGGGTCTACGTGATCACCGGCCACTACGACTCCCGCGCCACCGACGTGATGGACGCGGTCAGCGACGCCCCGGGCGCCGACGACGACTCATCCGGCGTGGCGGTGGTCATGGAACTGGCCCGGGTGCTGGCCACCCGGCGCAGCGAGGCGACCATCGTCCTCGCCGCCGTGGCCGGCGAGGAACAGGGGCTGTACGGCTCGGCGTACCTGGCCGGCCGGCTCAAGGCTGCCGGCGTGGACGTCCAGGGCATGTTCAGCAACGACATCGTCGGGAGCAGCACGGCCGACGACGGCACCCGTGACCCGCGCTCGGTCCGGCTCTTCGCCGAGGGTGTGCCGACGGCCGAGACGCCGGCCGAGGCGAGCGTGCGGCAGTCCGTCGGCGGGGAGAACGACTCGCCCTCGCGGCAGCTCGCCCGGTTCGTGTCCGACGTCGCGTGCAACGGCGCGACCGGGATGCGGGTCCGGGTGATCTACCGGCGGGACCGCTACCTGCGCGGCAGCGACCACATCTCGTTCCTGCGGGAGGGCTGGCCGGCCGGGCGGTTCACCGAGCCGAACGAGGACTTCGCCCACCAGCACCAGGACGTCCGGGTGGTCGACGGCGTCCAGTACGGCGACCTGCCGGAGTTCTGCGACTTCGACTACATCACCCGGGTGGCCCGGGTGAACGGCGCGACGCTGTGGTCCCTCGCCCAGGCGCCCGGCACCCCGAAGGGGGTCACCGTCGTCACCACGAACCTGACCAACGACACCACCCTGCGCTGGCAGCGCGGCACCGAGCCGGACCTCGCCGGCTACGAGGTGGTGTGGCGGGAGACCACCGCCCCCGAGTGGCAGAAGGTGCTGCCGGTAGGCGACGTCACCGAGGTGACCATCGACCTGTCCAAGGACAACGTGTTCTTCGGCGTGCGGGCGGTGGACCGGACGGGGCACCGCAGCCCGGTGGCCTTCCCGAAGCCGGGCAGCTGACCGCGCCCCCACCCGGACCGGGTGAGGATGCCTCACCCGGACGCGACGGAGGGTGGTGGGAGCGCGAGAGTCGATCACGACCGAGGGGAGCCCGGGATGAGTATCCTGCCGTCCGACCGACGTGAGGCCCACTACCGGCAGCAGAGCGGCCGCCCGCAGCTCACGCCCCGGCAGCGCCGGCGCTTCGAGCAGAAGGAGGCGAAGCGGCAACGGCTGACCGGCCAGCGCCCGCAGGATCGGGGGCCTGGCCGCTGAGGTCCGACGACGCCGGTGGCGGTCGCCCTTTCGGCGGCCGCCACCGCGCCGTCAGCGCAGCCCCGGCTCCGGCGCGGTGATGGCCCAGCGCTCGTGGTCCCGCCAGGCGCCGTCGATGAACAGGTAGTCCGGTGAGAAGCCCTCCAGCCGGAATCCGAGCCGCTGGGCCAGCCGCTTCGACGGCTCGTTGCCGGGCTGGATGTTCGCCTCCAGCCGGTGCAGGCCGAGCGCGGTGAACGCGTGCTCGATCACCAGCCGGACCCCGGCGGAGGCGTGGCCGGTGCCGGCGTACGGCAGGAACGCGGCGTAGCCGAGGTAGCCGCCGCGCAGCGCGCCCATGACGATGCCGCTGATGTTCGCGTACCCGGCGATCTCGCCGGTGGCCCGGTCGCAGAGCAGGTACCCGGAGCTGCCCCGCCCCCGGATCTTGCGCAGGTAGGTGGCGTACTGCCCGGCGTCGCTCGGCGCGGCGAGCCACGGGTGGTGCAGGTCGTGGCTGCGCCGGGCGGCGGCCACGAACTCCGCCTCGTCGTCGGGGCGGGGGCGGCGGATCGCGACGCGGCCGTCGCTGCGCAGGTACCTCACGGTGATCCACTCTCGGTCACCCGCCCGGCCGCTGTCCAACCGGGGTCGCGCCCCGCGCCGGGGTGCCCTAGCGTGGCCCCCGAGGACGGGAGGTCGATCATGAGGACTGCTCCACTCGGCACGGTGCTGGTTCCCGCTTCGCCGCTGGGCGTCCCGGTGTCCTGACCTGACCGGCGACGCCGCCACCCGGCGCCGCCCACCGGCCCCGACACCGCCACCCCCTCGCCGCGAAGCGATCCGATGATCCGCCCCGCGCGGGTCCCGACATCCCGGCGTGCCCGCACGCCACCACATCGCTTCCGAGGGAGTTCCTCGTGTTTCCGGACGACCCGTCCGGGCGCCGCGCCGCGCCCGGACCGCACATCCCTGCCCGGTGGCCGGCATGACGGCCACCCTTCCCGCCGGGCGACTCGGCCCCGACTTCCACCGGCTCTGGATCGCCTCGGCGGTCTCCAACCTCGGCGACGGCGTCACCCTGGTGGCCGCGCCGCTGCTCGTCGCCTCGCTCACCCCGGATCCGGCGGCGGTGGCCGCCGCGGCGCTCGCCCCGCAACTGCCGTGGCTGCTCCTGTCCCTCGTCAGCGGGGCGCTCGCGGACCGGCTCGACCGCCGCCGGCTGATCGTCGCGGTCAACCTCGGTCGGGCGCTGGTGCTGGCCGCGCTGGCCGGCGCGGTGCTCGCCGGGGCGGCCACCGTGCCACTGGTCTGCCTGGCCTTCTTCCTCACCGGGGTCGGCGAGACCCTGGCCGACACCGCCGCCGGGGCGCTCCTGCCGTCGGTGGTGCCCGCCGACCGCCTGGAGCAGGCCAACAGCCGGCTCTCCGCCACCTTCGTGATCGGCAACCAGTTCGTGGCCAAGCCTCTCGGGGCGTACCTCTTCGTGGGTGCGGCCGCGCTGCCGTTCGGCTTCGACGCGGCCACCTTCGGGACGGCCGCGCTGCTGCTGGCGCTGCTGCGCTGGCGACCCGTTCCGTCCGCGACGCCGCCGGCGCCCCCGGGCGCGCGCCGGTCGCTGCGGGCCGACATGGCCGAAGGGGTACGCACGCTCTGGGCCGTGCCGGTGCTGCGCACCCTGGCCGGGTGCATCGCCGTCATGAACGTGGCGTTCTGCGCCGCGTTCGCCGCGTTCGTGCTCTACGCCCGGCAGCGGCTCGGCCTCGCCGAGGTCGGGTACGGCCTGCTGCTGACCGCCTCGGCGGTCGGCGGGCTGGCCGGCAGCGCGCTGGCCACCCGGTTGCGGTCCCGCTTCCGCACCCCCACGCTGCTGCGGGCCGGGCTGCTGATCGAGGTCGGGCTTCAGGTCGTCCTGGCCGGGACCCGGCATCCGGTGGTCGCCGGCGCGGCGCTGGCCGTGTGGGGCGCACACGCCATGGTCTGGGGAGTGCTCGTGGTGTCACTGCGGCAGCGACTCGTGCCGGACCGGCTACGCGGCCGGGTGAACAGCGTCTACGCCCTGGCCGACCTGGGCGGAGCGGCGCTGGGCACCGTCGCGGGCGGCGTCCTGGCCCGGGCGACCGGGAGCCTCCTGGCGCCGTTCTGGCTGGCCGCCGTGACCCTGGCCGTGCTCACGGCGCTGGCCTGGCGCCGGCTGGGCGACACCGCCCGCTGATCCGTCCCCGCCGGTGGGGAGGCCGTCCGGTCTCCCCACCGGCGTCCCCCGTGTCGCGGGTCACCGCTCAACCGCCTCCTCTCGGTCACCTTGCCGTCACGTCGGCGTAGCCCCGACGACGGATGCCTCCACCAGCGTGGTGTCGCGCCGGGACGGCCGGCCGACCAGCGGAGGACCAGCAGTGGCACACGACGAGGCGACACCGGCGCCCCGCGGCCGGGTCGTCATGCTCGTCGACAACAAGGTCGAGGGCGACTCCCGGGTGCAGAAGATCGCCCGGTCCGCCGCCGAGGCCGGGTGGGACGTGACGCTGCTCGGCCGCTCGCCGGACGGCACGGAACGGAGCTGGCGGCTCGGGGCCGCCGAGGTGCGGCTGCTGCCCGTGCCGGAGCCGCTGCACCGGCGCCGGCACGAGTTCCGCCGCTCGTTGCGCTGGCCGCTGGCGTACCGGTCGGGCGGCATCGCCGAGCACCGCGCCCAGTGGGTTCGCGCCTGGCGTGCCGACCTGGCCGTCCGGTCCGGTCTCGTGACGCGACGTGCCGCGGCCGGTGAGCTGGCCGGCGGCCCGCTGCGCCGGGCCCGGCGCGCGCTGCGCCGGCGGGAGGTCGCCGCCCGGCTGCTGGACCGCTGGGTGTGGCTGCGCAGCAAGATGATGAACCGGGTCCGGTACGGCCGGCGGTTCCGCGGCCCGTGGGACCGGGCGTACACGCTGTTCTGGCAGCTCGCGCTGGGTGACCGGGCCTGGCGGCGGCTGGAGCCGGGGCTGTGGGACTACGAGCTGGCCTACGGCCCCGAGGTGGACCGGCTGCGCCCGGACCTGATCCACGCGCACGACTTCCGGATGCTCGGTGTCGGCGCCCGCGCCAAGATCCGGGCGGGCGGCCAGGGCCGCCGGGTCGCCCTGGTCTGGGACGCCCACGAGTTCCTGCCGGGGATCAAGCCGTGGCGGGACCACGCGCGCTGGCTGCCCGCCCACCGGGCCCACGAGCGGGAGTACGCCCCGTACGCCGACGCGGTGCTCACCGTCTCGGCGGACCTGGCCGAGCTGCTGCGCCGCGAGCACGGGCTCGCCGAGGCGCCGGGCGTGCTGCTCAACGCCCCCGCCGACGACCGCCGCCCGGCCGACGACGTGCCGCCGCCGGACCTGCGGGCCGAGTGCGGCATCGGCCCGGACGTGCCGCTGCTGGTCTACAGCGGCGCGGCGGCCCCGCAGCGCGGGCTGGACAGCCTGGTCGAGGCGCTGCCCCGGCTGCCCGGGGTGCACCTCGCGCTGGTCGTCAACCCGGCGCTGCGCTACGTCGAGCGCCTCGCCGACCGGGCCGCCCGGCTCGGCGCCGCCGACCGGCTGCACGTGCTGCCGTACGTGCCGCACTGGCAGGTGGTGCCGTTCCTGTCCGGCGCCGACGTCGGGGTGATCCCGATCCACCGCTGGCCCAACCACGAGATCGCCCTGATCACCAAGTTCTTCGAGTACGCGCACGCCCGGCTGCCCGTGGTGGTCAGCGACGTGCGCACCATGGCCGCCACCGTGCGGGAGACCGGCCAGGGCGAGGTCTTCCGCGCCGGCGACGTCGACGACCTGGTCCGCGCGGTGACCGCCGTGCTGGCCGACCCCGCCCGGCACCGCGCCGCGTACGACCGGCCGGGCCTGCTCGCCGGCTGGACCTGGTCGGCGCAGGCCGAGGTGCTGGAGGCGGTCTACCGGCGGCTGCTGCCCGACGCCCCGCCCCCGCCCCAGGCGGACCCGCCCGCCCCGCCGACTCCACGAGGAGCGCTCCGGTGCCCACCCCCGACGTGAGCGTCGTCATCCCGGTCTACAACACCCTCCCCTACCTGCGGGCCTGCCTGGACTCGCTGCTGCGCCAGACCATCGGCCGGCACCGTCTGGAGATCGTGGCGGTGGACGACGGCTCCACCGACGGCAGCGGCCGGCTGCTGGACCGGTTCGCCGCCCGCCACCCCGGCACCGTGAAGGTGGTCCACCAGGCCAACTCGGGCGGCCCGGCCGCCCCCTGCAACCGGGGCCTGGAGCTGGCCACCGGCCGGTACGTCTTCTTCCTCGGTTCCGACGACCACCTCGGCCCGGAGGCCCTGGAGCGGCTGGTCGCCGCCGCCGACCGGTACGGCTCGGACGTGGTGCTCGGCAAGGTGGTCGGGGTCAACGGCCGGCACGTCTTCTCCGACGTCTTCGCCGCCGGCAACGTGGTCGACGTGAGCCTGTTCGACTCGGCGCTGCCCTGGTCGCTGGCGAACACCAAGCTGTTCCGTCGGGACCTCGTGGACCGGCTCGGGCTGCGCTTCCCCGAGGACATGCCGGTGCTCAGCGACCAGCCGTTCACCCTGGCCGCCTGCTACCACGCCCGGCGGATCTCGGTGCTCGCCGACTACGACTACTACCACGCGGTGCGCCGCCTGGACGCCCGCAACATCACCTACCACAGCCGGGTCGACAAGCGCCTGGTCAGCGTGGAGCGGCTGTTCGCGTTCGTGGCCGGGCTCATCCCGGCCGGCCCGCGCCGGGACGCGGTGCTGCGCCGGCACGTCGGGCTGGAGCTGGCCAACCTGGTCGGCGACGACTTCCGCCGGCTGGACCGCGCCGCGCAGGAGCGGGTGCACGCGGCGGTACGCCGGCTCGTCGAGCGGTACGTGACCGACGGGCTCCGCGACCGGCTCGACATCGAGGCCCGGCTGCGGCTCGGCGCGGTGACCGCCGGGGGCGTCGACGAACTGCTGGCCGTCATCGACCAGGACGCCGAGCGGGGTGTCCCGGCCACGGTGGTCGCGCACGGCCGTTGGCACGCCGGCTACCCGGGGGCGCCGGCCGCCTGGACCGACGTCACCGAGGTACGCGCCGACTGGCTGGCCCGCCTGGACACCGTGACGGTGAGCTGGGCGGACGCGCACACCCTCGCGGTGACCACGCGCAGCCCGTACCCCCGGTTCGCGGCGGAGGCGGGGCCGGTCCGGCTGGTGGCCGGCCCGCTCGACGGCACCACCCTGCTGGACGCCACCGACCCGACCGGCCGGACCGTGCGGACCGACTTCCCGGTCGACCGGCTCCTCGCCGGCAGCGCGGCCAGCGGCCAGCGGCACCCGGTCCGGGCCGAGCTCGACGGCGACCACGGCCGGGGCAGCGCCCCGGTCCGGGCGCCCCGGCTCGCCGCCGGCCGCCCCCGGGTGGTGCGCCGCGGCGCCCGCCTGTACGGGGTGGCCGCGACCGTCGACCCGCGCAACGGCCAGCTCGTCCTGTCGGTGGTGCCGGTGACCGTCGGGCAGCTCGTCAGCCGGCTGCGCCGCCGGTGGCCGAGGGTGGCCGCGTCAGAGCGGGCGGGGGTGGGGCTGGTCGAGGGGCAGGGGGATCTGAAGGAAGGTGGTGCCACGCAGGTCCAGCCAGGCGCGCTCGGGGGCGCGCACCAGGCGCACCATCACCCCGGTGCAGGCCGGGCAGCGCCCGATGAGCCCGGGGGCGTGCGAGTAGACGTGCAGCCCGGCCACCGGGCCGGTCGTGCCGCAGTGGTCGCAGCGGCCCATGGCGGAACTCAGGTCGACCGCGAAGAGCTCGCGCATCGGCCCGTCGAGCATGTTGCCGTCCAGATAGGACATGTCGGTCATGCGCTCTCCTCGGGTGGTCAGCCGGTCGGGCCGAACCGTTCGGTCTTCACCCGCCGGGTCGGGTGGCCCAGACCCACCAGCAGGTCCGCCACGGTCTCCACGAAGCCGGTGGGGCCGCAGACGTAGCAGAGCGGCTCCAGGTCGGGCGGCCAGCCGTGGCTGTTCACGTCGGCCAGGCCGATCCGGTGCGGCTCGCCCCGCCAGCCCTCCGGCGCCGACCGGGTGTAGACGTACGCCACGTCGAGGCCCTGGTCGTCGCGGGCGCGGCGGCGCAACTCGTCGGCGTAGATGACGTCCTCGGGGGTGCGCACCGAGTAGATGAGGCGGAACGGGGCCCGGCTGCCCGCGGCGCGCCGGGCCCGGACCATGGCCATGAGCGGCACCACACCGGAGCCGCCGCCCACCAGCAGCACGGGCGCGGTCTCGTCGGCACGCCAGACGAACCAGCCGCCGACCGGCCCGCGCACCTCCACGGGGTCGCCCTCGGCGTAGGTGTCGGTGAGGTACGGCGACACCTCCCCGTCGGGCACCCGCTGCACGGTGACCGCGATCCGCTCCCCCTCGGCCGGCCCGGCGAGGGAGTACGAGCGGGCCGCCTGGTAGCCGTCGGGGGCGGTGAGCCGGATGTCGACGTGCTGCCCGGGTTCGTGCCCCGGCCAGCCGGGCACGTCCAGCACGAGCGTCTGCGCGGTCGGCGTCTCGACCCGCCGCTCCACCAGCCGGGCCACCCGCCAGGTCAGCGGCGCGACCACCCGGCCGCCGGTCGTCGGAGCGGCCACCTCAGTCGCCCTGGTAGCGCTGCTCGCGCCACGGGTCGCCGTAGTCGTGGTAGCCGGCGGTCTCCCAGAAGCCCGGCTTGTCGTCGGTGAGCAGCCGGATGCCGCGGACCCACTTCGCGGACTTCCAGAAGTAGAGGTGCGGGACGAGCAGCCGGGCCGGCCCGCCGTGCTCGGCCGGCAGCGGGCCACCGGAGTAGGTGTGCGCCACCCAGGCCCGGCCGCCGCGCAGGTCGTCCAGGGGCAGGTTGGTGGTGTACCCGCCGTAGGAGTGGACCAGGGCGTACCGGGCGGTGGTGTCGATGCCGTCGAGCAGGGTGTCCAGCGAGACGCCCTGCCAGTCGGTGCCCAGTTTGGACCAGCGGGTGACGCAGTGGATGTCCACGTGCGGCGTCTCCTGCGGCAGGCCCATCAGCTCGTCCCAGGACCACCGGTACTCGGCGCCACCCTCGTCGGTGACCACGAACTCCCAGGTGTCCAGCGGCACCCGGGGGGTCGGACCGGCGGAGAGGACCGGGAAGTCCTGGGTGAGGTACTGCCCCGGCGGCAGGGCCGGTTCGGCCGTACGGGGCCGGCCCTGGAAGCCTGGCGACACGATTCCCACCCGTCAGTCGTACCACCTGGGGTGGGTCGGGGCGAGGGGTTCGGCCGGGTCACTGCCGCTCGGAGACGACCTGCCGCTCGCCGGGGGCGCGGTCGCGGGTGGCGCGCAGGCTGGTCAGGGTGACGATCACCAGGACGCCGATGATGACGCCGAGCGAGGCGAGAGTGGGGATCTGCGGCACGCCCGGCCAGATGCCGTGCGCCCAGTGCAGGCCCAGCTTGAGGCCGATGAAGGCGAGGATGGCGGCCAGGCCGTAGCTGAGGTGCACGAGGCGGCTCAGCGCGGCGTGCAGCACGAAGTAGAGCGCCCGCAGGCCCAGCAGGGCGAAGGCGTTGGTGGCGAAGACCAGGTAGGGGTCCTCGGTGATGCCGTAGACGGCGGGCACCGAGTCGACGGCGAAGACCACGTCGGTGGCGAGCACCGTGACCACCACGAGGGCGAACGGGGTGAGCGCCCGGCGGCCGTTCTGCTGGATGGTCATCTTCGGGCCGTGGTACTCGTCGACCACCGGCATGACCTTGCGGAGCAGCCGCACCGACCGCATCTTGTCGATGTCGACCTCCTGCTCGTGGCCGGTGACGGCGTCGCGCAGCAGCTTGACCGCGGTGGCGATCAGGATGAGCGCGAAGAGCAGGAAGGCGAAGTCGAGGGTCTTCAGGGCGGCGGCGCCCAGGGCGATGAAGATCGCGCGCAGCACCAGCGCGCCGGCGATGCCGTAGAGCAGCACCCGCTGCGCCAGCACGGCGGGCACCGCGAACGCGGCCAGCAGCAGCATGAAGACGAAGAGGTTGTCGACCGAGAGCGACTTCTCGACCAGGTAGCCGGTGAGATACTGGACGCCCTGCTCGGAGCCGTAGCGGCCCCACACCCAGGCGCCGAAGGCCAGCGGCAGGGCGATGTAGAAGGCCGACCAGCCCAGCGCCTCCTTGAGGGAGACCTCGTGCGGCTTCCGGGTGACCAGGAAGTCCAGCACCAGCAGCGCGAGCACGCCGGCGATGGTCACCGCCCACAGGGTGGGGGTGCCGACCGACGACAACTCGGCGGCGGACAGGTATGACAACTCGGTCATGGAGCCTCCTCGAACACGGTGCCATGTCCGAGGTCTCCTTCACCCACCGATCGTGGGCAACCACCCGAGGCGAGCCCGGGGCCCGCCGTACTGACCGGAATGGTTCGTGGGAAGTACTCCCCTCGCGGCCTCAAGGTTAGGGCAACCTCAACCCGCACGCCAAGTTTCGACGCGGATGATTGCCCTGGTCAACCGCTGTGCGGGACGGTGGGGCGTGGTGCCCGGGCAGCCGGGGCCCTATGGTGACGCGATGGACAACGGGCCGCTGACCGGCGTACGGGTGATCGAGCTGGCCGGCATCGGGCCCGGGCCGTTCGCCGCCATGATGCTGGCCGACCTCGGCGCGGACGTGGTGCGGGTGGACCGGATCGGCGGCGGCGGCTTCGGCGACCTCCCGGGCGACCTGCTGAACCGCAACCGCCGCTCGCTCGCCGTCGACCTCAAGACGCCCGAGGGGCGCGACGTGGTGCTGGCACTGGTCGCCGGGGCCGACGCGCTGATCGAGGGCTTCCGGCCCGGGGTCACCGAGCGGCTCGGCCTCGGCCCGGACGACTGCCACGCCACGAACCCCCGACTGGTGTACGGGCGGATGACCGGCTGGGGGCAGGACGGCCCCCTCGCCCACACCGCCGGCCACGACATCGACTACCTGGCGCTGACCGGCGCACTGCACGGCGTGGGCCGGGCCGGCGAGCGCCCGGTGCCGCCGATGAACCTGCTCGGCGACTTCGGCGGCGGCGGGATGATGCTGGCCCTCGGCATCGTCGCGGCGCTGTACGCGGTCCGCGCCGGCGCCCCCGGCCAGGTGGTCGACGCGGCCATCGTGGACGGCGTGTCGGTGCTGGCCACCCAGATCCACGCGCTGCGCCGCGTCGGGATGTGGCAGGACCCGCGCGGGGTGAACCTGCTCGACGGCGGCGCGCCGTTCTACGACACGTACGAGTGCGCCGACGGGCGGCACCTCGCGGTCGGCGCGCTGGAGCCGCGGTTCTACGACGAGCTGGTCCGGCTCACCGGCTTCCCGCTCGACGGCGACGAGGCCCCGGACCGGCACGACCCGGCGAACTGGCCGGCGCTGCGGGCGGCCTGGGCCCGGCTGTTCCGCACGCGCACCCGGGACGAGTGGGCCGCGCTGCTGGCCGGCTCGGACGCCTGCGTGGCGCCCGTGCTGGACTGGGCCGAGGCCCCGGAGCACCCGCACCTGGCCGCCCGGAAGGTCTTCGTCGCGCCCGACGGGGTTCCCCAGCCGGCCCCCGCGCCGCGCTTCTCGGGCACCCCCACCTCGGTCCGCCGGCCGCCGCCGCGGCCCGGTGAGCACACCGACGAGGTGCTGGCCGAGGCCGGCCTCGACCCGGCCCGGATCGCCGCCCTGCGCGCCGCCGGCACGGTCGCCTGACCGGGGCCGGCGCGGCGGGTCAGCGGCGGGCCGCGGCGGGCGCCAGGGCGGGCTCCACCATGTCCCGGAAGTCGCGGGGCAGCTGGACCACCACGTCCTGGAACTCCCCGCCGGTGATCGCCTCGCGCAGCGTGCAGAACACGGCCCGCACCCCGCCCCGGGCGGTGTCCTCGTCGACGCCGGCGCGCACGGACACCCGGGCGACGAACTCGGCCGCCCCGAAGCGGTCCGCCGCCTCCTGACGGGGGTCCGGCTTGAGCAGCCCCTGGAGGGGCTTCGGCATCTGGGCGGCCAGGTCCAGCACCTCACCACCGGTCAACCGGTCGGTGAGGGTCGCCAGCGTGGCCCGCGTCAACTCCGCCGCGCACTCCTGGGACGTCCCGGTACGCCGCGCCACCCGGCCGACGAAGGTGAGGTAGTGCATGGGTGGTACCTCCTTCGGTGGTCAGCACCGCGCGGCTACCCGCCACGGCGGCCCGGAAACCGCCGCCGGATTTTCCGCCGGTCCCGGGCGTGACCCGCGGCCCGGCGGGTATCCGCCGCCGGTCGTGACCGCAACTACAGGCGCGAGGAGCCCGACCCATGGCGAGTTACACGGACGTCCTTGAGTACCTGTCGGCGCTGGACTACCCGGCCGGCAAGGACGACGTCATCCGGGAGGCCGAACGGGAGGGCGCGCCGCCGGAGGTGTTGCGGGCGCTGCGGGCGCTGCCGCCGGTGGACTATGCCAACGGCACCGAGGTGGCCCGGTCGGCCGGCATCGACGCCGCGCCCGAGGTGAGCCGCTCGCAGCGCGCGGCACAGGCCCGGGACCGGCACCCGCGGGTCTCGCAGCACCTGCGCGGCATCTGACCCGACCGGTGCCGCGCCGGACGGCCGCCCCGGTCCACGGGCACGTGCCGGCGGCGGTCCAGCTCGTCGTGATGGCGCTGGTCGGCGCCGTCGCCGGTGGCGCCGCCGCCGTCATGCTCGCGCCGACGCTCGCCCCGCTGGTCGGGTGGGACGGCGCCGCGCTGAGCTGGCTGGTCCTGCAGTGGGGACGGCTGTCCCGGCTGGACGCCGCCCGGACGGCGCGGCTGGCGAAGCTGGAGGACCCCAACCGGGCCACGCGCGACGCCCTGCTGCTGGCGGCCTGCCTGGCCAGCCTGGTCGCGGTCGGGCTGGTGCTGACCACGGCGCACACCATCCCGCCCGGACTGCCCCGGGACCTCTACGGGGGGCTCGGTGTGCTCAGCGTCGTGGTCGCGTGGTTCGTGGTGCACACCGTCTTCACCACCCGGTACGCCCGGCTGTACTACAGCGGCGAGCCGGGCGGGATCGACTTCCACCAGGCGGAGCCGCCCTGCTTCTCCGACTTCGCGTACGTCGGCTTCACGGTCGGCGCGACCTTCCAGGTCTCCGACACGGACCTGTGCAGCTCGGAGATGCGGCGCACGGCGCTGCGGCACCTGCTGCTGTCGTACCTGTTCGGCGCGGTCATCATCGCCGCCACGGTGAACCTGCTCGCCAGCCTCGCCCAGTGAACCGCCGGCGACAGGCGGGCGCCCCGGGTCACGAACCGCGACCTGGGGCGCCACGCAGCACCTGTCCCCGCCGGTCCGCGCCCGAACCGGGTCGCGACCGACAGGCGGTGGATGTTCGCCCGAACCGGGCGGGCATCGCTGCCACGATCATCATACGACAGGACATCAGCCGAACGGGTGAGTATCGCGGGATTGTGGCGACCGGCACGTTCGGTCAGACGCTCAACTCCGCGTACCGCTTCTCCAGATCCACCCGGGCCAGCGCCCCGACCAGCCAGGCCAGCCGCTCCGATTCGCCGCTGCCGGCCAGCCCGGCCAGGTCGTCGGCGGAACGGCCCAGGCCCAGCCGGCGGGCCGCCGCGAGGGCCCGGCGGTCGGCCACCGGCGCCACCTCCCGCCACACCGCCTGTGCCTCGCGCAGGAACAGGTCGGCCACCTCGTCGTCCACCCCGGGCAGCGCGGTCAGCAGCCGCCGCTCCCGGGCCGGATCCTGGTGCGCCTCCGTGCGGAGCCGCCGCAGGTCGCCCCGGTACGCGTCGACCACCTTGCGGGCAAGGTCGCCGAGGGTGGCGGCGAGGGTGTCCACGTCGCCGCGCTGCCCGGCCGCGCGCAGCACGCGCACCCGGTCGGCGTGCAACGAGCGGGCCAGCCGGGCGGCGCTGTCCCAGCCGGCGTCCCGCAACCCCGTCGCGGCGTCGACCGCCTTGTGGAAGTCACCCCGCCGGGCCAGCAGAACGGACAGGTAGAGCACCTGGAACAGTTGGGACGGGTTGTTCGTGACCCGGAACCCGTACCGTTCGGCGAACCCGCGGCCGTCCCCGGCGAGCCGGCGGACCAGCCGCTTCTTGTCCTCGACACTGGAAATCGCACTGGTGGTGGGCATGCCCGCCGTCTACCCGGGGTGGGGCGGGGCATTCAGCCCAGCGTGCCGCCGCGCCGGTCCCGCGCCTTGAGGCGGGTGGTGGGCAGCGCCGGCGCGGGCAGCGGAGGCGCCGCGTCGTCGGCGACCGTGCCGAACCGCCGGCCCGCCATCCAGTCCTCGCGGGCGGCCGCCACCTCCTCGTGCGACCGGCCCACGAAGTTCCACCACATGACGAGCGGCTCCTCGAACGGGGTGCCGCCGAGCAGCAGCAGCCGGCTGCCCGGGGCGCCGCGCAGGGTCAGCGACTCCCGCCCGGCGCCCAGATAGAGCAGCGCGCCGGGGTCGACGGCCACCCCGTCCACCTCGGCGGAGCCCGACATGGCGAGCAGCCCGTACTCGAAGTCACGGCGCAGCGGCAGCGTGGCCGGCGCCGGGCCGTCGACCTCGAGCTGCGCGCCGACCAGCGGGGTGTGCACCACGGCCGGGGAGCGTTCCCCGGCCATCTCGCCGACGAGCAGGGTGCCGGTGAGGTCGCCGTCGCGCCACCGGGGCAGCTCCGCGTGGTGGGCGAAGTCGGCCGCGCCGGCCCGGGCCGGGTCCGGCAGCGCCACCCAGAGCTGCACGCCGTGCATGACGGGCGGGTGCACCAGGGGCGAGCGTTCCGAGTGGGCGATGCCGTGCCCCGAGGTCATCACGTTGAGCTGGCCGGGGCGGATCGGCTGGACGTTGCCCAGGCTGTCCCGGTGCAGGATCTCGCCGTCGAGCAGCCAGGTGACCGTCTGCAACCCGGTGTGCGGGTGCGGCGGCACCTCCATGCCGGGCCGCTGGGCCACGTCGTCCGGTCCGAAGTGGTCGACGAAGCACCAGGCCCCGACCAGCCGCCGCTGCCGCTGCGGCAGCAGCCGGCGCACGGTGGTGTAGCGCCCCAACGGCACGTCGTGCCCGGGCAGCAGCACGCTGCCCGGGTCGGTGGAGCCCACGCCTGGTGGGAGGGTCTGCGCCGGCAGGGATTCGGTACGGTCCACCGCCCGACTGTACGCTCAGCCGGCCGCGACGCTCACCGTGTTCGCCCCGGCCGCCAGGTCGAGGTAGAGCCGGTCCCGCGACCGGTCCCAGCCCGGCGAGCTGACCAGTTGCCCGGCGGCCACGCCCAGGTCCGCGGCGCGCAGGGTGAAACTGGTCAGGCCGTCGGCCAGCTCGAAGTCCGCGCTTCGCCGGTCGCCGCGCGGGGCGGTGAGGGTCTCCTCGGCGGCGACCTCGGCGGCGCCCACGCCGCCCGGCCGGTGGCCCTCGGTCACGGTGGGCGCCCGGCCGGAGAAGGCGACCCCGAGCCGGGCCGGATGGGACAGGGTCGCCACCACGGCGACCACGCCGAGCGCCACCACCAGCACGGCGGCGGCGACCAGCAGGCGGGCGGCCCCGGACCAGCCCGACGCGGTGTGGTCAGGGTCGTCCTCCGGTGCCGCCATGTTCCTGTCCCCTCTTCCCGGTCCCCGCTGGCTGATACGTCTCCGTTCCGGGTTCAGTTCATTCGCCTCTCCCCTGGAGACGCCGCTGGCCGGCACCCCGTGGTTCGGGGTGCCGGCCAGCGTTCGTTTGTGTGGGTCAGCTGTTCCAGTTGTGGGCGACGATGTCGGCGGCCTGCTGCTCCCACTGCGCGTACGCATCCGGGTAGGCCGAGACCTGCACGGTCTGGGCGGCCTCGGTCAGCGGCATGTCCTGCCAGCCGTCAACCTGCTTCAGACCCTTCAGGAACGCCAGGGTCGAGTACTCGGGGTCGGTGATCTGCTCCGGCGTACCCCAACCCGAGGACGGGCGCTGCTGGAACAGACCCAGCGAGTCATGGTCATTCTTGTCGCCGAGGTGGCCCAGGTTCTCCAGCTTCGACTCCTGCAGGCTGGTGGCGATCGAGATGACCGCGGCCCGCTCGGGCAGTCCGGCCTTCTTGGTGGCGGCGATGATCGCCTTGGCGTTGGCGGTCTGCTCGTCGTTCAGGTCGATCTTCGACTGCGCGCCCTGCACGCTCACCGCGACCGGCTTGCTGCCCTGGACCGGCTCCGCGGCGTGGGCGGCGACCGGACCGGCGAAGGCACCGCCGGTGAAGGCCAGACCAGCAATACCGAGCACGCTCTTACGCAGCATCGTGTTCATGAGGGAAAGCTCCATTCGGGGGTTGGCGCACCACGCCGATGGGGGTCGGCCGTGCGCAAGCACCGTCAGGGCGCTCAAAAAGGGGAAAGTCTTGGGGGATCATCCGGCGTGCGGGGCGGGGCCTCTTCGTCGCGCCGGGACCATGTACAACGACCGGCGGCCCACCATCATTCCGGGCCCGGCCACCCCGCCTGGCGGGGCGCCTTCCTCGGTCGTTCACGGGGATACAACGACCCGGGGCCTCCCGCCATTCCGTGAACAGAGTGCCGCCGGTCACCCGGAAACGGACACGCCGCGCATTCAGGCCCGGACCGGGACCGGACGGGTGGTCAGGCGAGGCGGGTGCGGGCCTTCTCGGCGCAGGCCGACACCACGGTCCGGGCGTCCAGGCCGAGGCTCTCGATCGCCACCAGGGCGGTGAACGCGACGTCCGCCAGTTCGGCGGCCACGTCCTCGCGGCTGTGCGTGACGCCCTTGCGGGGGTTCTGGCCGAGCACCCCGATCCAGGCGGCGGCCGCCTCCCCCGCCTCCTCGGTGAGCTTGAGCAGGCGGACGGTCAGCTCGGCGTCCCCGGTGCCGTTGGCCGCGTCCAGCCAGGCGCGGGCGTCCCGGGCCGTCTCCCAGATCAACTCGTCCATCCGACAAGTGAACCGGACGGCGGTGACGATCCGTACCCGGGGGCGGTGCGGCGACGAGGCCGGTACCGGGACCGGAAGGGGCGTGTCCGTGATGCCGGAGACCGTCGAGACGGTGTTCGCGAACGTGGTCAGGCGGAACCCGGGTGAGCCCGAGTTCCACCAGGCGGTCCGGGAGGTGCTGGAGAGCATCGGGCCGGCCCTGGCCCGCCACCCCGAGTACGCGCACGCCTGCGTCATCGAGCGGATCTGCGAGCCGGAGCGGCAGGTCATCTTCCGGGTGCCGTGGGAGGACGACCACGGCCGGGTCCGGGTCAACCGCGGCTTCCGGGTGGAGTTCAACAGCGCGCTGGGCCCGTTCAAGGGCGGGCTGCGCTTCCACCCGTCGGTCTACCTGGGGATCGTGAAGTTCCTCGGCTTCGAGCAGATCTTCAAGAACGCGCTGACCGGCCTGCCGATCGGTGGCGGGAAGGGTGGCGCGGACTTCGAGCCGAAGGGCCGGTCGGACCGGGAGGTGATGCGGTTCTGCCAGAGCTTCATGACCGAGCTGTACCGGCACATCGGCGCGCAGACCGACGTGCCGGCCGGGGACATCGGGGTGGGCGGCCGGGAGATCGGCTACCTGTTCGGCCAGTACAAGCGGATCACCAACCGGTACGAGTCGGGTGTGCTCACCGGCAAGGGGCTGGCGTACGGGGGCGCGCAGGTGCGGCGGGAGGCGACCGGCTACGGGGCGGTGTTCTTCGCCGAGGAGATGCTGAAGCAGATTGGTGACGGCCTGGACGGCAAGCGGGTGGTGGTCTCCGGCTCCGGCAACGTGGCCATCTACGCGATCGAGAAGGTGCACCAGCTCGGCGGCACGGTCGTGGCCTGCTCCGACTCGGACGGGTACGTGCTCGACGAGAAGGGCATCGACCTGGCCCTGCTGCGCGAGCTGAAGGAGGAGCGCCGGGCCCGTCTCGACGACTACGTCCGGCACGTGCCGCACGCCGTGGCGGTCTCCGGTCGTACCGTGTGGGAGGTGCCGTGCGATCTGGCGCTGCCCTGCGCCACGCAGAACGAGATCGGCGGCGCGGAGGCCGCGGCGCTGGTGGCCGGCGGTTGCGTCGCGGTGGTCGAGGGGGCGAACATGCCCACCACCCCGGAGGCGGTGCGGATCCTGGGCCGGGCCGGGGTGCGGTTCGCTCCCGGCAAGGCGGCCAACGCCGGCGGGGTGGCGGTGAGCGCGCTGGAGATGCAGCAGAACGCCAGCCGCGACTCGTGGACGTTCGCCCAGTCGGAGCAGCGGCTGCGCGAGACGATGCGGGACATCCACGCCCGCTGCTGGGCCACCGCCGAGGAGTACGGCCTGCCCGGCGACTATGTGGCCGGGGCGAACATCAACGGGTTCCGGCGGGTCGCGGAGGCGATGCTGGCGCACGGGCTGGTGTGAGCGGCCACTGTGGGCGGGCCGGACGGACCTGGCTGACCGTTCGGTCAGTCAACGATTGACAGGTGTCGAGGCCGCGCTTAGGTTCAGGTCGCTACCGGCCGGTAGGCCTCCGTCCCGCCTGGCCGCCCCCGTCCCGGGGCGGCACCCGTCCCCGGGGGAGCACCGATGCTGACCTCGTCCACCCGCCTCCTGCGCCGGCTGCTCGCCGCCGGCGCGGCCCTCACCCTCACGGTCGGCCTCGGCGGCGCCGCGCCCGCCCTCGCTGCCGACGACGGCAGCCAGCCGCTGCCCGGCTACACCATCAGCAACCCGCCGCTCGCGCCGCTGGTCGTCGACGGCGCCACCACCACCGTCCGGCAGGGCGTGCACGAGCACGCCGGCTACGTGATCGAGACCCCCGCCCGGTGGAACGGCGACCTCGTGATGTGGGCGCACGGCTACCGCGGCCAGGGCACCGTGCTCTCCCCCGAGCCGCCCGGCTACGACCTGCGGCAGCGGCTGCTGGCGCAGGGGTACGCCTGGGCGTCGTCCTCGTACGACCGCAACGGCTACGACATCCGCTCCGGCGTGCTCGGCACCCGGGCGCTTGCCGACTTCTTCGCCGACACGGTGAAGCGGCCGAAGCGGGTGTACATCGCGGGCGTCTCCATGGGCGGGCACATCATCGGCCGCTCGCTGGAGCAGTACCCCGGCTACTACGACGGCGCGCTGCCGATGTGCGGGGTGCTCGGCGACCACGAGCTGTTCGACTTCTTCCTCGACTACAACCTGGTCGCGCAGGCCCTCGCCGGGGTGCCGGCGTACCCGACGCCCGACGACTACCTGACCAACGCCGTCCCGCGGATCCAGGTAGCGCTCGGGCTGGCCGGGCTGAAGCCGGGCGGCCCGGACACCACGAACGACCTCGGCAAGCAACTGCGGGCCATCACCGTCGAGCGGTCCGGCGGCCCGCGGCCCGGCGCCGACGCCGCCTTCGCGGTCTGGAAGGACTTCCTGTTCAGCATCACCACGACCGACGGTGGCGACTCCCCCGCCCAGCGGCCCGGCCAGCTCGCCACGAACCTGCTGACCCGCTACTCGCCGAACAGCCCGGTGAACGTCAACGCCACGGTGCAGCGGGTCGCCCCGGAGAACCTGCGGCAGCGGCTGTCCCCGACCCTGACCGAGGTGCCGCGGATCAGCGGCCGGCCGACCGTGCCGGTGCTCAGCCTGCACGACCTCGGCGACCTCTTCGTGCCGTTCAGCATGGAGCAGGCGTACGCCCGCGACACGGCGTGGCACGGCCGCAGCCGGCTGGTCGTGCAGCGGGCGGTCCGGGCCGCGCAGCACTGCGAGTTCAGCCCGGCCGAGGCCGGCGCGGCCTGGGACGACCTGGTTTCCTGGGTACGCACCGGCCACCGCCCGGCCGGTGACGCGGTGACCGACCGCAAGGCGGTGGCGGCGCCGGACTTCGGCTGCCGGTTCAGCGACCCGGCCGCCTGGGCCGCCGGCTCGGGGACGCGTCGCCTGTACCCGCCCTGCTGACCGCTCCGTGAAACGCCGCTGGCCGGCACCCCAGGTTCGGGGTGCCGGCCAGCGTTCGTTTGTGTGGGTCAGCTGTTCCAGTTGTGGGCGACGATGTCGGCGGCCTGCTGCTCCCACTGCGCGTACGCATCCGGGTAGGCCGAG
>NZ_JANAVK010000011.1:0-3419 GCF_024213425.1 Micromonospora sp. A3M-1-15
GACTGGAAGATTGTCCGGCGGTGTCCTACTCTCCCACACCCTCCCGAGTGCAGTACCATCGGCGCTGGAGGGCTTAGCTTCCGGGTTCGGAATGTGACCGGGCGTTTCCCCTCCGCCATGACCGCCGTAACTCTATGAACATGTCAAAACAACCCACAGGCTGTTCGCTTGTTCAGAGTTGCACAGTGGACGCGTAGCAGCTTGGTAGTCAAGTCCTCGGCCTATTAGTACCGGTCAACTGAACCCGTTACCGGGCTTACATTTCCGGCCTATCAACCCAGTCGTCTAGCTGGGGGCCTTACCCCACAAAGTGGGTGGGATACCTCATCTTGAAGCGAGCTTCCCGCTTAGATGCTTTCAGCGGTTATCCCTTCCGAACGTAGCTAACCAGCCGTGCCCCTGGCGGGACAACTGGCACACCAGAGGTTCGTCCGTCCCGGTCCTCTCGTACTAGGGACAGCCCTTCTCAAGTATCCTACGCGCACGGCGGATAGGGACCGAACTGTCTCACGACGTTCTAAACCCAGCTCGCGTACCGCTTTAATGGGCGAACAGCCCAACCCTTGGGACCTGCTACAGCCCCAGGATGCGACGAGCCGACATCGAGGTGCCAAACCATCCCGTCGATATGGACTCTTGGGGAAGATCAGCCTGTTATCCCCGGGGTACCTTTTATCCGTTGAGCGACACCGCTTCCACATGCCAGTGCCGGATCACTAGTCCCGACTTTCGTCCCTGCTCGACCTGTCAGTCTCACAGTCAAGCTCCCTTGTGCACTTGCACTCAACACCTGATTGCCAACCAGGCTGAGGGAACCTTTGGGCGCCTCCGTTACCCTTTAGGAGGCAACCGCCCCAGTTAAACTACCCACCAGACACTGTCCCTGAACCGGATAACGGTCCGAAGTTAGATACCCAAATCAACCAGAGTGGTATTTCAAGATTGCCTCCCCACCAACTGGCGTTGATGGTTCACCGGCTCCCACCTATCCTACACAAGCTAACTCAAGTACCAATGTCAAGCTATAGTAAAGGTCCCGGGGTCTTTCCGTCCTGCCGCGCGTAACGAGCATCTTTACTCGTAATGCAATTTCGCCGGGCCTGTGGTTGAGACAGTGGGGAAGTCGTTACGCCATTCGTGCAGGTCGGAACTTACCCGACAAGGAATTTCGCTACCTTAGGATGGTTATAGTTACCACCGCCGTTTACTGGCGCTTAAGTTCTCCGCTTCGCCCCGAAGAGCTAACAGGTCCCCTTAACGTTCCAGCACCGGGCAGGCGTCAGTCCATATACATCGAATTACTTCTTCGCATGGACCTGTGTTTTTAGTAAACAGTCGCTTCCCCCTGCTCTCTGCGGCCATACAACGCTCCACCCGCGCGGGGCTTCACGTCTCCGGCCCCCCTTCTCCCTAAGTTACGGGGGCAATTTGCCGAGTTCCTTAACCACAGTTCGCCCGATCGCCTCGGTATTCTCTACCTGACCACCTGTGTCGGTTTGGGGTACGGGCCGCTAAGAACTCGCTAGAGGCTTTTCTCGGCAGCATAGGATCACTGACTTCACCTGAATCGGCTCGGCATCACGTCTCAGCCTATATGCGCCGCGGATTTGCCTACGGCACGGCCTACACGCTTACCCCGGCACAACCACCGGCCGGGCTCAGCTACCTTCCTGCGTCACCCCATCGCTTGACTACTACCCGCCAGGTTCCCACGCTCCCCATCCGCAGTCCGAAGACTTTGGATGGTTTGGGTGGTTAGCACAACGAGGTTCGTCAGGGTCGCTCTTTCGCGGGTACGGGAATATCAACCCGTTGTCCATCGACTACGCCTCTCGGCCTCGCCTTAGGTCCCGACTCACCCAGGGCGGATTAGCCTGGCCCTGGAACCCTTGGTCATCCGGCGGAAGGGTTTCTCACCCTTCTTTCGCTACTCATGCCTGCATTCTCACTCGTGCCGCGTCCACAACTAGGTCACCCCGTTGCTTCACTCGCGGCACGACGCTCCCCTACCCATCCACACACCTGCACAAGGAATCAAGTCCAAGCGAGGTTGAAATGTGAATGCCACAGCTTCGGCGGTGTGCTTGAGCCCCGCTACATTGTCGGCGCGGAACCACTTGACCAGTGAGCTATTACGCACTCTTTAAAGGGTGGCTGCTTCTAAGCCAACCTCCTGGTTGTCTATGCGACCCCACATCCTTTTCCACTTAGCACACGCTTAGGGGCCTTAGCTGGTGATCTGGGCTGTTTCCCTCTCGACTACGAAGCTTATCCCCCGCAGTCTCACTGCCGCGCTCTCACTTACCGGCATTCGGAGTTTGGCTGATTTCGGTAAGCTTGTGGGCCCCCTAGACCATCCAGTGCTCTACCTCCGGCAAGAAACACGCGACGCTGCACCTAAATGCATTTCGGGGAGAACCAGCTATCACGGAGTTTGATTGGCCTTTCACCCCTAACCACAGGTCATCCCCCAACTTTTCAACGTTGGTGGGTTCGGCCCTCCACGCGGTCTTACCCGCGCTTCAGCCTGCCCATGGCTAGATCACTCCGCTTCGGGTCTAGAGCATGCGACTGAATCGCCCTATTCAGACTCGCTTTCGCTACGGCTCCCCCACACGGGTTAACCTCGCCACATGCCACTAACTCGCAGGCTCATTCTTCAAAAGGCACGCCGTCACCCCGCAAGGCTCCGACGGATTGTAGGCGAACGGTTTCAGGTACTATTTCACTCCCCTCCCGGGGTACTTTTCACCATTCCCTCACGGTACTTGTCCGCTATCGGTCACCAGGAAGTATTTAGGCTTACCAGGTGGTCCTGGCAGATTCACGGCAGATTTCAGGGGTCCGCCGCTACTCGGGAACACCCACAGAAGGTCAGCAACTTTCACCTACCGGACTTTCACCGTCTACGGTCAGCCATTCCAGACTGTTCGACTAGCCACTGACTTTGTAACTTCTCGAACGAGTGTCAGCTCGCTCAGCAGGGTCCCACAACCCCGACCACGCAACCCCTGACAGGTATCACACGCAGCCGGTTTAGCCTACATCCGCTTTCGCTCGCCACTACTCACGGAATCACTTGTTGTTTTCTCTTCCTACGGGTACTGAGATGTTTCACTTCCCCGCGTTCCCCCCACACACCCTATGTGTTCAGGTGTGGGTGACACCACATGACTGGTGCCGGGTTTCCCCATTCGGACACCCTGGGATCACAGCTTGGTTGACAGCTCCCCCAGGCCTATCGCGGCCTCCCACGTCCTTCATCGGCTCCTGGTGCCAAGGCATCCACCGTTCGCCCTTGACAACTTGACCACAAAGATGCTCGCGTCCACTGTGCAATTCTCAACAAACGACCAACCCACAACCCGCTCCGCCCCACACCTGCAACCCCCTCAGGGGATCCGGTATGCGGGGCCAGG
>NZ_JANAVK010000012.1:0-1000 GCF_024213425.1 Micromonospora sp. A3M-1-15
ATCCGGCGCAACAACCCGCCACCTTGTCAACAGTGGGGTCGGTAGGGTCAACGCGGGAATTGAGATCCGCGTCTCTTACGACCCTCTATCCGGGCACCTGCCGATTTCGAAACGCACATGCAATCTCCAGGCCGAATGCGCACTGCGGTCACGAACCGCATCTTCGGGATAGGCCATAATAATCAGCAGATGGTTTGCGTGGAGAAAAGCTAGTCTGCAGCCTCTCAAGCAAGGGGGACCATCCCCAGATATCACGCAGTTCGAATTAAGCAACGCTACACTTTAACTCGGCCACTCGAGCATGAGACGGCGTAGGACCCCCTATGATGACATATATATGGTGAACATCTATCCGACGATAGGCCAATAAGCCTTCTCTTCGGCAGTTCCGCGCATCCTCGGTTGCTTTTTAGGCCATGGATTATTTGTAACGGCCCATAGGTTGAGTTGGTACGGGTCTGGGGTTACAAACTACGCACCGGGTGGCCAAAGAGGGTGATATCATCAGAACTTGTCCGACTCAACGCAAACATTCATGAGGCCCTTATTTGTCCTCCGATAGGAGCATCAGGGTATCCGCGCGTCCCGATGTCGCCTGCTAACGATGCTACTTCCTCACGGTCGTCCACCCGGCACACCTTTTTCGTGTACAGTGGGGTTGTTGGTGCTTTGTGGTCATTGCATAGGAACGCAGCTCAAAGCGAAGTTGTCATTATCACCACGTCCACCGGCATTGACGCCAGGACGGATATTGGTGCCGAACCAGCTCCGAAGCGCTACCACTGCGTCTACATATACAAGCGGAGCAACCGAGAAGGTTAACCAAAATCGTACATGTCGCGTTCGGAGGACTAGGCAGCAGCACACAGGGATGTGGATCGGTCAGGTAGCGGTATAGCTGCCCTTCGGTTTTAGTGTTACCACCACGCCTGCGGGTGTCTGGGTGGGGGACGGCCACCCAACAGCCGATGTCGCACCCAGGAGTATCAGGTGCTGTGAT
>NZ_JANAVK010000013.1:0-946 GCF_024213425.1 Micromonospora sp. A3M-1-15
CCGTTGTGCAGAGCGTCGGTGTGTCCAGTGTCCCCGGGCCTCACCTAAATTGCCTTCGCGGAATACCGTCCGGCTGGAGCCGCGTCGCGCCACTCGCCGAGAGGCGACCTGCACACCGACACCCACAGCGCCGCCCGTCCCTCCGGGCCGGGCGGCGCTGTTGTTTCCCGCCCGGTCTCCTCGCCTCCCCCGGCGGCGGCTGCCACGGACCCGCCGGGTTCGGCCGTACCCGCTGTGCTGTCGACCGGCGCTTCTACCACCTGGACGTGGCGCTGTGAGGCCGGGACGAACCACGTCCGATCGCCCGGCGCCGTGGCCGGTGGTCAACACCGCCTTTGCTCTGCAGCCCTCCACGCAACAGGGGCGATTTCAGGGTGTTGCCCCCGTGGCTGCAGAGCAAAGGGGCCGAACGGGTGGGCCCGGTGCCGGCGGGCGATCCCCTCGGTTCTGGGGTGAATGTCCGGTTCGCGCACGGGCTCGGTCGTTGAGTGGAACGCCATGTGTGTCTCCGGGGCCGGGATACCTCCATGGCGTTCCACCGAGGGAGGTCTGCGGGCGTCGGTGGAACGTCATGGGTGTCTCCGGCGCCCGGATGCACCCATGGTGTTCCACTCGATCGGTGCGGCCTGGGCGGGGTGTCCGTTTCGGGGGTGGTCGGCGGCACTCTGGCGGCGGAATGGCCGGCAGGCTGGCGTCGTTGTATCCCCGTGAACGGCCGAGGAAGACCGCCCCACGCGAGTGGCCGGTCGAGGCAGACCCCGCCCCGGCGGATGGCAGCCCCCGGGCCGCCCCGAGGTGAGATGGCCAGCCCCGGAATGATGGTGGGCGGCCGGTCGTTGTACATGGTCCCGGCGCGACGAAGAGGCCTCGCCCCGCACGCCGGATGATCCCCCCAAGACTTTGTTGAGCGCCTGACGGTGCTTGCGCACCGCCGACCCCCATCGGC
>NZ_JANAVK010000014.1:0-843 GCF_024213425.1 Micromonospora sp. A3M-1-15
AGCTCGACGACAAGTCCACCATCACCAACAACGACCCCACCAACTGCGCCAACACCGTCGAAGACTGCTTCAACTGAACCACCACATAACCCGGGGAGTCCCTTTCCGCCGCGCCACGGCGGGGAGGGACTCCCCTGCCCCCCGCGTCCCCGCCGGGTGGTTCGTCGCGGTCCCGTCCGGTACGGGCTCTCCGTAGCGACCGGCGGCCTTCCGCCTCCGTGAACCCCCTTCGCCGACCGGACGCCCTCCCGCACCTGTGGTTCCCTCTCGGCCCCGCCGCGCTACCCCACCCCTTATGCGGGTTTTTTTCGTATATGGGCACGAGGTGAAGAACCTTCTCATACGTTGGTCTTCAGCAGCTACAACCGATTTGTAGCGGAGGCCGCCTCGCTGTGGCGAAGCGACCTTGTCGGGTACAAGGAGAGGGCAGAGAGCTCCGATGTCCAACTACCTTCGCAATAACGATGACGCTTCCCGTGAGAAGGTTTCCCCCCTCCGGCGTCGCCGGCTGTGGCTCGCCACCGGGGTCGTGGGCCTGACGGGAGCGGTCAGCCTCGCGGGCGTGGCCTACGCGACCACCGGGGTCACGGGCCCTCACCGCCTCGCCGACGTGAAGTGGTCGACCGCCCAGCTCACCAGTGACGACGCCGAGGGCTCGGAGGCTCGGGACGACGAGCACGGCCGAGACGGCAAGGACAAGGACAAGGACAAGGACAAGAAGGGTGAGGAGGGCCGAGACCGTGGGGAGTGGGACCCGGACGGCGCCGATCACGGGACGGTCCGGGAGGTGCCGTGTGACGACGAGGAGCTGGTCGAGGCGGTCGATCTGGCGAACCGGGATCA
>NZ_JANAVK010000015.1:0-729 GCF_024213425.1 Micromonospora sp. A3M-1-15
CCCTCACGGTCGCCACCACGGAAGCCACCCTCGCGGCGCTCACCGCCACGGAAGCCGCCGCCCTCACGGTCGCCACCACGGAAGCCACCCTCGCGGCGCTCACCGCCACGGAAGCCGCCGCCCTCACGGTCGCCACCACGGAAACCACCCTCGCGGCGCTCACCGCCACGGAAGCCGCCGCCCTCACGGTCGCCGCCGCGGAAGCCGCCCTCGCGGCGCGCTCCGCCGGAGCTGCCTTCACGGCGCTCACCGCCACGGAATCGTTCGCCGCCCTCGCGGCGGAAGCCACCCTCACGGCGGTCGCCACCACGGAAACCGCCACCCTCACGGTCGCCACCACGGAAGCCACCCTCGCGGCGGTCCCCACCGCGGAAACCGCCCTCACGGCGCTCGCCCCCGCGGGAGCCGCTGTCGCGGTCGCCGGCGCGGAAGCCGCCTCGCGGGCCGCCCGAGCGGTCGTCGCGGTCGCCCCGGTACGAAGGACGGTCGTCGCGGCGGGCGTCACCACGCCCCTGCCCACGCTCGGCACGGTCCTCGTAACGGCGGGGGCGATCCTCGCCCTGCGGTCCTGAACTCACAGGTACATCCTTCCTCATTGCGTCTCCGAAAGACGCTAACGCAGTCGAGGGCCGACCCTGCTGGGGCGGCCCTCGACTGGAAGATTGTCCGGCGGTGTCCTACTCTCCCACACCCTCCCGAGTGCAGTACCATCGGCGCTGGAGGGCTTAG
>NZ_JANAVK010000016.1:0-692 GCF_024213425.1 Micromonospora sp. A3M-1-15
CCGCCCTCACGGTCGCCACCGCGGAAACCGCCCTCGCGGCGCTCGCCCCCACGGAAGCCGCCCTCACGGTCGCCACCACGGAAACCGCCTTCGCGACGCTCGCCACCGCGGAAGCCACCGGGCCGCTCGTCGCGGCGGAAACCCTCGCGACGCTCGCCGCCGGGGCCACCTTCACGACGCTCACCGCCACGGAAGCCGCCGCCCTCACGGTCGCCACCACGGAAGCCACCTTCACGACGCTCACCGCCACGGAAGCCGCCGCCCTCACGGTCGCCACCACGGAAACCGCCCTCACGGCGCTCACCGCCACGGAAACCGCCCTCACGGCGCTCACCGCCACGGAAACCGCCCTCGCGACGCTCACCGCCACGGAACCCACCCTCGCGGTTGCCGCCCTCACGGCGCTCACCACCAGCGAAGCCCTCGCGACGCTCGCCACCGCGGAAACCGCCCTCACGGCGGTCGCCACCGCGGAAGCCGCCCTCGCGACGCTCGCCGCCACGGAAGCCGCCGCCCTCACGGTCGCCGCCACGGAAACCACCCTCGCGGCGGTCGCCGCCACGGAAGCCACCCTCACGGCGGTCGCCTTCGCGGCGCTCGCCCCCACGAAAGCCACCCTCACGGTCGCCACCACGGAAGCCACCCTCGCGGCGCTCACCGCCACGGAAGCCGCCGCCCTCACGGTCGCCACC
>NZ_JANAVK010000017.1:0-599 GCF_024213425.1 Micromonospora sp. A3M-1-15
AGTTCGGTGTTCTCGGCGTAGATGCCGCCGCCGTTCTCGCAGGCGGTGTTGCCGGTGATGGCGGTGAAGCTGATGGTGACGAAGCCGCCGGAGCTGAACAGGCCGCCGCCGTTCTTGCCGGCGTTGTTGTTCGACAGGGTGCTGCGGGCGGCGTCCTTGCCGTGGTCGGAGCCGACGATCTCGACGGTGCCGGCTTCCTCGTCGTGCTTGTTCTTGTTCTTGTCGTAGCTGTTCTGCTCGGTGCTGTTCTGGCCGTACTCGTCGTGCTTGGTGTTGTCGCCGTTGCCGTTGGCGATGCCGCCGCCGTTGCCGCCGGCGGTGTTGTTGTCGACGTGGGAGTCCTTGACCTTGAGGACGCCGCGGTTGAAGATGCCGCCGCCGTCCTCGCGGGCGTGGTTGTCGGTGACCTTGCTGTCTTCGAGGTGGACGCGGCCGAAGTTGGCGATGGCGCCGCCGTTCTTCTCGGCGTTGTTGTCGGTCAGCTTCACCTTGAACAGGTTGGCGCTGCCGCCACGCTCGACCAGGAGCGCGCCACCGTCACCCTCGCCCTGCTTCTTGTCCTTGTCCTTGTCCTTGTCCTGGTCCCACGACCCCGGGCC
>NZ_JANAVK010000018.1:0-520 GCF_024213425.1 Micromonospora sp. A3M-1-15
GCTCTTCCGATCTATCTGAGTTAAGTTCAGCTCCATTCTCGTAACTCCCCCGGACTGGTATCAGGCGCCCTTTGGGTCCGTCAAGGGCCATGCGGTTTCCCGCGTATGGGGGGGTATCGACCCCCCCAGCAGTTCCTGACACGTTCGACATACTTATGGTCATTAACTTTGTTCTTCAGTTTAGGGGCCGAGAATTCGCCGCCTAATGGGCCGAATTACAACGAGGGAAGGACCGGAATCCGACTCAAAGACCAGGATCCTTACGCGCTTTTGCCTTCTTCCAGAAAGGTGCCCACCACCGGAATCAGCACTTCCAGATCGCCATCCACGTTGCCATGTTTAAAGCTCACGCTGCCTTCGCCTTCGCCATCCGCGGTATAGCCTTTCAGGGTCAGTTTAAAAATGCAGGTGGTGCCTTTCAGCGGCACCGGCCACGGGGTCAGCACGCACTGCACGCCATAGCTAAAGGTGGTAAAGCTGCGATACGGATCATGCATTTTGCGATGATCAGATATCTCCT
>NZ_JANAVK010000001.1:0-1071841 GCF_024213425.1 Micromonospora sp. A3M-1-15
AGGATCAAACTCTCCAACAAAAATCTTTGTTGAACAATCATCCTGACAACAAAAGTGTTGCCAAAGGAATCCCAACCAATCAGACCAGAGCCTGACCAGTCCGGGGTATAAATCAATTTGGCACTGGCTTATCAAGCACCCTGTTGAGTTCTCAAAGAACAACCACACACCATCCGGAAACCCCACACCGTGGAGCCCCCGTCCGGGGCATTTCGTTCATCCCGCACCGCCGCTCTCGCGCCGGGCACTTTTACTACGTTACCCGGTGGTTTCTGCCGTGTCAAACCGGTGTTTCGCGGTTTGTCGCGCCTTCCACCCTTTTGCCGGGCACCACTATTCGACCGGCTCGCGCCGGGCGCCTCGTGGAATTCGGCAGGACGGCCGCTGCGGTTTCCCGCTCGCTCGTCCGTGTCCCTGCCGGCCGATAACCTTACCCGGTCGGTTCCGCCTCGCCAAATCCGCCTCCCGGCGAATCCGGGGCACCGCCCGTATTCGGTCCTGCGCTCCGGCCTTCCAGGTCTTTCGCCTGTTTCGTCCGTTCCGCGCTGGCAGAGAGAAAGTTACGCGCCCGGCGGATTGATCGTCAAATCCGCCGGGCGCGTCCCGCGTCACACCGTCGACGTGGAGCTATCTGCCCAGCTCAACGCCGGCGAAGCTGCGCTTGCCGCGGCGCAGGACGAGGTAGCGGCCGTGCAGCAGGTCTGCCGGCGACACGGTGGCGTCCACCTCGGCGATGCGCACGTTGTTGACGTACGCGCCGCCCTCGGCGATCACCCGGCGCGCCTCCTTCATGCTCGGCACCAGGCCGGACTCCTTGAGCAGGCCCGCGACGTCGGGCAGCTCGTCGAGGTGCACCAGACCGGCCTCGGTGAGCGCGGCGCGCAGCGTCTCCGGGGACAGCTCGTCGAGCGAGCCCCGGCCGAACAGCGCCTGGCTGGCCGCGACGGCCTGGGCCATCTCCCGCTCGCCGTGGACGAGCGTGGTCAGCTCCTCGGCGAGCGCCCGCTGGGCGAGCCGCGCCTGCGGCCGTTCCGCCGTGGCCTTCTCCAGCTCCTCCAGCTCCTCGCGGGAGCGGAAGCTGAAGTACCGCAGGTAGCGGCTGACGTCCCGGTCGTCGGCGTTGACCCAGAACTGGTAGAAGGCGTACGGGCTGGTCATCTGCGGGTCGAGCCAGACGGCGCCGGTCTCGCTCTTGCCGAACTTGGTGCCGTCCGACTTGGTCACCAGCGGCGTGGTGAACGCCTCCACGGGGCCGGCGCCCCGGCGGCGGATGTAGTCCACGCCGGCGGTGATGTTGCCCCACTGGTCGGAGCCGCCGTACTGGAGCTGGCAGCCGTGCCGGCGGTGCAGCTCGAAGAAGTCGTTGGCCTGCAGGAGCTGGTAGCTGAACTCGGTGTAGCTGATGCCGGTCTCCAGCCGGGCCTTGACCACCTCGCGCGCCAGCATCTTGTTGACCGGGAAGTGCTTGCCGACGTCCCGGAGGAACTCGACCACCGACATCTCGCCGGTCCAGTCCAGGTTGTTGACCAGTTGCGCCGCGTTCTCCCCGGTGTACGAGACGAACGGCGAGAGTTGGTCGTGGATGCGCTGCACCCAGCCGGCGATGACCTCAGGCGGGTTGAGGGTGCGCTCGGCGCTCTCCTTCGGGTCGCCGATCTGACCGGTGGCGCCACCCACCAGCAGCAGCGGCCGGTGCCCGGCCAGCTGGAGCCTGCGGGCCATCACGACCTGCATGAGGTTGCCGACGTGCAGGCTCGGCGCGGTCGGGTCGAAGCCCACATAGAAGGTCGCACTCCCGCCGTCGAGCAGCGCGCGCAGCTCGTCGAGGCCGGTCGAGTCCTGGATCAGGCCCCGCCACAGCAGTTCTTCGGTCAGGGAGTCCCGCCCCTGCGGGAGGTTGCTGTCGGTCACGGTCACCGATTCTCCCCCATCACCGGCCCCGGCCCGTACCGGGTTTGCCTCTCGGGGGCCGCGACTAGGCTGGCGACGGCGTCGCGCGAGAGGGAGGGGTCGCCGTGGAGGAGCCGGATCTGACCGGGGGCTTCGTCGCCCTGCTGGGCCTGAAGTTCGACGAGGTGAGCGGGGACCGGGTGGTGATCCGCTGGCAGGTCCGTCCCGAGCTGCACCAGCCGTACGGGATCCAGCACGGCGGGGTCTACTGCTCGGTGGTGGAGACGGCGGCCAGCATCGGCGGCGCCCTGTGGCTGGGTGACAAGGGCAAGGTGGTCGGGGTGTCCAACCAGACCGACTTCCTGCGTGCCGTCCGCGACGGCGAGCTGACCGCGGTCGGCACCCCGATCCACCGGGGCCGCAGCCAGCAGCTCTGGCTCGTGGAGATCACCGACGAGGGTGGCCGGCTGGTCTCGCGCGGCCAGGTGCGGTTGCAGAACCTCACCGGCGCCTGACCCCGGGCTGGTCGATTCGCCCGAAAAGAGGGATCTGACGCCGATATCGTCGCGTCGATGAGACCGTCCGCTCCCGACCCGACGTGAGGAAGCTGCTCGCCGCCACACTCGGCGTGCTGTCCGCCATCGGCGGCTTCGTCGACATCGGCGACCTCGTGGCGGCGAGCCAGGCCGGGGCCCGCTTCGGGATGGCCCACGCCTGGGTGCTGCTCGTCGGGGTGGTGGGCATCTGCGCGTACGCGGAGATGGCCGGACGGATCGCGGCGGTGAGCGGCCGGGCGGTGTTCGACCTGGTCCGGGAGCGGCTGGGGCCGCGCGTCGCGCTGCTCAACCTGGTCGCCTCCTGGCTGGTCACGGTGATCACGCTGGCCGCGGAGCTGGGTGGGGTGGCGCTGGCGTTGCAGCTCGCGACCGGGCTGAGCTACCTGCTCTGGGTGCCGGTGGCCGCGGTGGCGGTCTGGTTGGTGCTCTGGCGGATGCGCTTCGAGCTGATGGAACGGGTCTTCGGCCTGGCCGGGCTGGCCCTGCTGGTCTTCGCGGTCGCGCTGCTCGCGCTGCCCACCGACTGGGCGGAGCTGGGGCGCGGGGCGCTGCGGGTGAGCTCCGGTGGCGAGACCTGGTCGGTGTACTGGTTCGTGGCGGTGGCGCTGTTCGCCTCGACGGTCAGCCCGTACGAGGTGTTCTTCTTCTCCTCCGGCGGGGTCGAGGAGCGGTGGAGCGCCGCCGACCTGGCGCACGCCCGCTCGAACGTGCTGATCGGCTTCCCGGTCGGCGGGTTCCTGGCGCTGTCGCTGATCGCGGTGGCGACGGTGGCGTACCACCCGTCCGGGGCGTCGCTGGACACCCTCGACCAGGTGGCCCGGCCCGTGCTGACCGCGCTGGGCGGGGCCGGGCTGGCCGCCGCGGTGCTGGCGTTCTTCGCGGTGACCTTCGGGGCGGCCCTGGAGACCGGGCTGTCGGCCGCCTACGCGGCGTCGCAGTACTTCGGCTGGCAGTGGGGCAAGCGGGTCAGCCCACGGGAGGCGGCCCGGTTCCACAGCGTGCTGCTGGTCGGGTTGCTGCTCGGCGTGCTGCTGCTGATGACCGCCGTGGACCCGGTCCGGCTCACCGAGTACATGCTGGTGCTCAGCGCGGTGGTGCTGCCGCTGACCTACCTGCCGATCCTCGTGGTGGCGAACGACCGCGGCTACCTCGGCGACCGGGTCAACGGGTGGTGGACGAACCTGCTCGGGGCGGTGTTCCTGCTGCTCATCGTCGCCGCCTCGGTGGCGGCGATCCCCCTGGCGATCATCACGAGGATGGGGCGATGAGGATCCAGCTCGCCAAGCAGTTGCTCGACCGGCAGATCGTCGACGTCGACGGCCGGCTCGTCGGGCGGGTCGACGACATCGCGTTCGCCGTCGACGAGGAGGGCTACCCGTACGTGGACTGCCTGCTCACCGGGCAGGCGGCGCTCGGGCTGCGGGTCGGCGGCCGGATCGGGCGGATCCTGACGGCGGTGGCCGACCGGTTCACCGACGACCCGCCGGCGGCGCCGCTGCGCGTGGCGCTCACCCAGGTCGACCGGGTGGACAGCGTGGTGCGGCTGCGCTGCCCGGCGGCCGACCTGCCGCCCTCGCCGGTGGAGGCCTGGCTGCGCCGGCACCTGATCGACCGGATCCCGGGAGCCGGCCGTGCGAGCGGGTGAGCTGCTCGGCCGGACCGCGTACGACCTGCGCGGGCGGCGGTTGGGCCGGGTGGTCGACGTCGTGGTGCGGGGCGGCTGGCCGCCGGAGCGGCTGCGGATCACCGACGTCATCGTGGCCGGCCACTGGTGGGCCCGGGTGGCCAGCCGGCTGATCGGGCCGGAGCGGCACCCGTCGGGGCCGTGGCTGCTGCGCGCCGTGACCCGGCTGCTGAGCCGGAGCACCCGTCAGTTCCCCGCCGACACGGTGCAGCTCCTCCCGCCGGTGTCCGGCTTCCCGTTCGGGTCACCGGCCGACCGGAGCTGAGGGCGGGGGACGGCGGGGCGGCGCCGGCTCAGCCCCGCGCCTCGTCGAGGACCGGCGCCTCGACCTCCTCGGAGTCGTCGCGCCGGTCGTGGCGGCTGTGGCGGCGGAGCCGGACCTCGGTGATCGCGTGGTGGTCGACGCCGGCCACCGCCAGGTCCCAGCCGTCGACGCGGACGCTCTCCCCGGCGACGGTCGGGATGTGCCCGAGGCAGATGAGCACGAGCCCCGCGATGGTGGTGTAGTCGCCCGCCGGGCGGTTGGGCAGGTCGACGCCCAGGTCGGTGAGGTCGTGCACCGGGAAGGTGCCGGGCAGGACGATGGTCCCGTCCTCCTCGGTGCGGACCGAGCTGAGGTCCCGGTCGGTCTCGTCGTAGATCTCGCCGACGATCTCCTCGAGGATGTCCTCCAGGGTGACGATGCCGTCGACCGCGCCGCGCTCGTCGACCACCAGCGCGATGTGCTGGCGTTCCGCCTTGAACTGGCGCAGCGCGTCGACCACCGGCAGCGAGTCGGGCAGCAGCATGGGGGGTCGCGCGATCTCGTCGACCGGCCGGTCGTCGGGGACGCCGACCAGGTCGCGCAGGTGGATCACACCGACCGCGTCGTCCAGGCCGCCGTGCCGGACCACGGGCGCCCGGGAGTGGCCGGTCGCGGCGAGGACCAGCCGGGCGGCGTCCGCGGTCGTCCCGCTGTCCAGGGTGAAGACCTGCAACCGGGGTACGAGCACCGCGCGCAGTTGCCGGTCGGCGATCTCCACGGCGCCGGCGATGATGGTCCGCTGCTCCTTGGTGAAGCCGTGGTTGCCGGCCACGATGTCGCGCAGCTCGTCCGGGCCGATCTCCTCCGGCTCGTGTTTCGGGTTCAGCCCGAAGAGGCGGACCACCAGGTCGCTGGTGGCGCCGAGGGCCCAGACCGCCGGTCGGGTGACGCTGGCCAGGAGGTCGAGCGGGCGGGCCACGAGGAGGGCCCACCGCTCGGCGGACTGCATGGCGATCCGCTTCGGGGCCAGTTCCCCGAAGACCAGGGTGACGAAGGTGAGCGCCAGGGTGACGCCGACGATGGCGACCGTCTCGGCGGCGTCGCCGAGGGCGCCGAGCAGCGGGACGAGGGGCTTCGCCAGCGACACCGCGGCGGCGGCGGAGGCCAGGAAGCCGGCCAGGGTGATGCCGATCTGGATGGTGGCCAGGAACCGGTTGGGGTCCTTGGCCAGCCGGGCCAGGGTGCGGCCGGCGCGGCTGCCGCGTTCCAGTCGCTGGAGCTGGCTGTCGCGCAGCGACACCAGGGCCATCTCGCTGCCGGCGAAGGCCGCGTTGACGATCACCAGAACTCCGACCAGGGCCAGTTGGCTCCAGTAGCTCTGCACGCGCGGTTCTCTCCCTCGACCCGACCCGGGCCGGCCGCAGTGGCCGCCCCGTCGCCGCCCGGGGCCCGGGCGGCGTCGCCCCTCTGTGCCCCGCGGGCGGGCCGCGCAATCCTCCGGCGGCGGGTCAGGCGGGAGCGGGCAGGTCCAGCACGTACGCGTCGCCCTCGGGGCGGAAGCCGAGCCGGTGGTAGTAGGGGGCGACCATGCCGGGCGGGCTCACCACCCGGCGGAAGCCCCGGTCGGTGAACAGGCGGCTGCGTCGGTAGACGAACTCGCCCGGGGTGAAGTCGCGGAACGGCGGGGTCACGTAGTCCAGGTCGATCTGGGCCACCCCGCCCGCCTCGGCGTGCGAGACCACCACGCCGACCACCTCGTCGGCGCGGACCACCAGGAACGCCGAGCGGTCGGCGGCGCCCGGGTCCCAGCGGAAGTCGGGGTTGAACCGGGCGATGTCGGCGGCGTGCACCCGCAGGGTGTGTGCCAGGAAGGCGTCACCGGTGCCCACCTCGACCACCTCGTAGGTCTGCGCGTCGTGCCGGGTGGCCAGCATCCTCCGCAGGTACCAGACGTTGATCACCGCGAGCACCACGTTGAGCCCGACCATGGGCCACACGTGCACGGCGGCGTTGTAGCCGATGAGGATGAGGCAGCCGAGCAGGTTGAGCGCGCGCAGCCGCAGGATGCGGGTCTGCAGAAGCGACCAGACCAGCAGCGCGGAGCCGGCCCAGCCGACGAGTTCCAGCCAGTTCACCCCGGGGAGACTAGTGGCCGCCCTGGTCAGTCGCCTCGGCGGGCAGCTCCAGCACGTACTCCTCGACCTCGGCGCCGCGGCCGTTGGCGTACCCGGAGTCCTCGCCGACCACCACGAAGCCGCACTTGCGCAGCACCGCCAGGGAGGCGGCGTTGTCCTTGGCGGCGCGGGCGTGCACCGGCCGCTGCGGCAGCTCGCGCAGCAGCGCGGCGAGAGCGGCGGTGGCATGGCCGCGACCCCAGTGAGCGGAGTCGATCCAGTAGCTGACCTCGGTGCGGTCCCCCACCGGGAAGGCGGCCACGCGCCCGACCACCGCGCCGTCGACCGTCACGGTGCGGTTGACGATGCGCGGGTCGGCCCGGATGCGGGCCCAGTGGGCGTCGAAGGCGGCCCGGTCGGCCGGGTCCTTCGGGCCGAAGGCGGCCATCCAGTTGGCCTGCGGATCCTGCTCGTGGGCGAAGAACGCCGACAGGTCCTCGTCGCGTACCGGCCGGAGTCGCATCTCACTGGTCACCCGGCGGACCATACGCGGACCCACCGACAGGTTCGGGACCTCCGGCCCGGCCCGGGTCCCGTCCGGCCCTGCCGCGGCGGCCGGTCGCACCGGTTACCTGGACGTGGGACACCGGGTCCCGTGCTGAGCCGAGGAGGCCGGACATGGCCAGGTACGTCTACGACTTCATCGAGGGTGACCGGAGCCGGGCCGACGTGCTCGGCGGCAAGGGCGCCAACCTGGCCGAGATGACCCGGCTCGGGCTGCCCGTCCCGCCCGGGTTCACCGTCACCACCGACGCCTGCCGGGCCTACCTCGCCACCGGCGCGCCTCCCGCCGGGCTGTTCGAGGAGGTCAACGCGCACCTGCGGGAGATCGAGGCGCGGCTGGACCGGAGGCTCGGCGACCCGGGCGACCCGCTGCTGCTGGCCGTCCGGTCCGGCGGCCGGTACTCGATGCCGGGGATGATGGAGACGATCCTCGACATCGGGCTCAACGACACCACCGTCGGCGGGCTGGCCGCGCACAGCGGCGACGAGCGGTTCGCGTGGGACTCGTACCGGCGGCTCATCCAGATGTTCGGCCACACCGTGCACGGCATCCCGCCCGAGGAGTTCGCCCACGAGCTGGCGGCGGTGCGGGCCACCGCGGGGCCGGCCGGGCCGAGCGCCGGGCAGCTGCGGGACCTGGTCGACACGTACAAGAAGATCTTCGCCCGGCACGTCGGGCACGACTTCCCGCAGGCGCCGCACGAGCAGCTCTTCCTGGCGATCCGCTCGGTGTTCGCGTCGTGGAACTCGGAGCGCGCCCGGATCTACCGCCGGCAGGAGCGCATCCCGGACGACCTCGGCACCGCGGTGAACGTGATGGCCATGGTCTTCGGCAACCTGGGCCCGGACTCCGGCACCGGGGTGGCGTTCACCCGCGACCCGGCCACCGGCGCCCCCGGCGTGTACGGCGACTACCTGGCCGACGCGCAGGGCGAGGACGTGGTGGCCGGCATCCGCAACACGGTCCCGCTGGCCGAGCTGGAACGGCTGGACCCGGTGAGCTTCCGCCGGCTGGGCGAGATCATGGCGACGCTGGAGCGGCACTACCGGGACCTCTGCGACATCGAGTTCACCATCGAACGCGGCCGGCTCTGGATGTTGCAGACCCGCGTCGGCAAGCGGACGGCGGCGGCGGCGTTCGTGATCGCCGCGCAGCTCGTCGACGAGGGGCTGATCGCCCCGGACGAGGCGCTGACCCGGGTCACCGGCGCGCAGCTCGCCCAGCTCATGTTCCCCGCGTTCGACCTCACGGGCGCGCCCGAGCCGCTCGCGGTCGGCGTGGGCGCCTCGCCGGGCGCCGCCGTGGGGCGGGTCGTGTTCGACTCGGCCGCCGCCGCGGCCGCCACCGAGCCGGTGATCCTGGTACGCCGGGAGACCAACCCCGACGACCTGCCCGGCATGATCGCGGCGGCCGGGGTGCTCACCTCCCGCGGTGGCAAGACCTCGCACGCCGCCGTGGTCGCCCGCGGCATGGGGCGGACCTGCGTGTGCGGGGCCGACGCGCTGCGGATCGACAGCGAGCGCGGCGAGGTGGCCGTCGGCGACCGGGTGGTCCGGGCCGGCGAGGTGATCTCGATCGACGGTGACACCGGCCGGATCTGGCTCGGCGAGATCCCCGTGCAGCCGTCCCCGGTGGCCCGCTACCTGGCCGGCGAACTGGACGCCGAGGCGGACCCGCTCGTCGCCGCCGTGCACCGGCTGCTCGGCCACGCCGACACGGTGCGCAAGCTGGGCGTACGGGCCAACGCGGACACGCCGCAGGACGCCGGCCGGGCCCGCCGCCTCGGCGCCACGGGCGTCGGGCTGTGCCGCACCGAGCACATGTTCCTGGGCGAACGCCGGTCCCTCGTCGAGCGGCTGATCCTGGCCGACGGGCCGGCGGAGCGGGAGGCCGCGCTGGCCGCGCTGCTGCCGTTGCAGCGCGCCGACTTCGTCGGCATCCTCGCCGCGATGGACGGGCTGCCGGTGACCATCCGGCTGCTCGACCCGCCGCTGCACGAGTTCCTGCCCCCGCTGGCCGAGCTGACCGCCCGGGTGGCCCGCGCCGAGGCGCTCGGCGAGGACCCGGGCCGGGACGGCACGCTGCTCACCGCGGTGCGCCGGATGCACGAGGCCAACCCGATGCTGGGGCTGCGGGGCGTCCGCCTCGGGCTGGTGGTGCCGGGCCTGTTCGCCATGCAGGTGCGGGCGGTGGCCGAGGCGGCCGCCGAGCGGGTCCGGGCCGGCGGCGACCCGCGCCCGGAGATCATGGTGCCGCTGGTCGGTGACGTACGGGAACTCGCCGCGGTCCGGGACGAGGCCGAGCGGGTGCTGGCCGGCGTCGACGGGGCACCGGAGATCCCGATCGGCACCATGATCGAGGTGCCGAGGGCGGCGCTGACCGCCGGGGAGATCGCCGCCGAGGCGCACTTCTTCTCCTTCGGCACCAACGACCTGACCCAGACCACCTGGGCGTTCTCCCGGGACGACGTGGAGGGCTCGTTCTTCGGGGCGTACCTGGAGCGCGGGATCTTCCCGGTGTCGCCGTTCGAACGGATCGACGCCACCGGCGTCGGCCGGCTGATCCGGCTGGCCGTCGCCGAGGGCCGGGCGGCCCGGCCCGGGCTGACCGTCGGGGTCTGCGGGGAGCACGGCGGCGACCCGGACTCGGTGGCGTTCTTCGCCGAGGCCGGCCTGGACTACGTGTCCTGCTCGCCCTACCGGGTGCCGATCGCACGGCTGGCCGCCGGCCGGGCGGCCGTCGCCCCCACCACCGGCACGTCCGACTCCCGCTAGGAGGGCAGCTGCGATGACCGCCATCTTCAACCCGACGGGTCCGGCCCCGGCCCCGGTGCCGACCCGTCCGCTCTCCACCCCCGCGCCCACGCCGGCGCCGGCCGGGCCGGTCGGCCCGGTGCTGGAACTGCCCGGCACGCCGGCCGCCGCGCTGGTGCCGGTCACCCACGCGGGCCGGCCGGTCGGGGCGTTCGTCGTGGCCGGCGGGCGGGTCCGTTACCGCCGGCTGGCCGACCCGGACCGGCTCGTCGCGGCCGCCGCCGGGGCCTTCGCCGTGGCCGCGCTCGCCGCCGCCGTGGGGGTGGTGGCGACGACCCGGCGCCGGCCGCCGGCGATCCGCACGGTCACCATGGGCCCGGGCGGCTGGGTCAGCCTGCGCGGCGCCCCGCTGCCTCCGCTGCGGCCGGACCGGCGGCCGTGGTGGGCCCGGGCGCTGCGGGCCCGCCGCCTGGTCGTCGACCGCTGACCCGCACCGGGTACGGCCGCCGCCTCCGTCGAGGCCGGCGGCCGTGCCCGGTCCGGGGGCTGCCGGACCGTCGGTGTGCCCGGTGGACCCGACCCGCCACGTCACACGGCGGGTGGACCGGCACCTCGACCGGCACCGGACGGACCGGGTGGGGCGGAGGATCGTCGGGGTGAACAGAATGCTGCAGCGCCCGCGCGGCCGGGCACTTCCCATGCGTACCCGCCGACCCACCGTCACGGGGCCGAGCGCGGCCGGCCCGCGTGCCCTGGGCCCGACGGCGGCCGCGCCGCTGGCGCTCGCCGCGGCGGCGCTCGGCGCGGTGGCGATCGGCCGGCTCATGATCGCCCGCCTGGCCGTCAAGCGGGCGGTGATCCGTGAGCTGCGGATCGGCCGGCTGGAGGTGGACGACCTGGTCGTCCACCGGCACACGGTCGGTCAGCCGGTCGGCGGGAGCACCGCCGGGAGGTCGTAGAGGTCGAGCAGGCGGACCCGGGCGGCGTGGAGCCGGTCCACCACGACGCTCATGAAGCGGGTGGTGAGCTGCCGGCCCAGCGCGTCGTCGGACTCCATCAGCCGGCGTACGCCCGCGGCGCTGAGCTCGACCGCCGTGCTGCGCTGGACCGCGACCGCGCCGAACTGCCAGCGGTAGGGCGGGAAGAGCCACGACCAGCCGAGCACCCCGCCCGGGCCGATCGTCTCGATCCCCACGTCGCCGCGGCCGGGCACCGGGAAGTCCAGCGCCACCTGGCCGCCGCGGACCAGCCAGAACCGCTCGGCCGGCTGCCCGGCCCGGAACAGCCGGTGCCCGGGGTGCCAGACCACCGGGCGGGCGTAGCCGGTCAGCGGGGGCAGCCACTCCTCGGGCAGCCCGGCGAGGAAGGGGTGTACGCGGAGCATCTCCAGCGGGGTCATCGGTCGCTCGCCTCCCAGGGTCGGACGGGGATCCCCGGCCGCCCACCGGGTCCCGGTGCGCACGCGTCACGGGCGGATCGTCCCGACTCCATCGGACTCCCGTCCGGCCCGAAATGTCAGGGCCGTTGGTCCCGAACCGGCCGGGTGCAAGGCCTCTGCCTGCGCGGCGCCCACCGGAGGACCCTGGAGGTGGACGAAGGAGGACGTGATGACCGACAGATCCGGTGCCCCCGTTGTGGTGGGCGTGGACGGTTCCGCCACCGCTCTGGACGCGGTCCGGGTGGCCGCGCGGGAGGCAGTGGCCCGGCACCGGCCGCTGCGGGTGGTGCACGCGTTCCTGTGGCCGCTGCTCGGCACCCCGCTCGGTCCGCTCGCGGCCGGCATCCCCCACGAGGAGCTGCGGCAGGAAGCGGACAAGCTGGTCGCCGAGGCCGTCGACGAGGCCCGCAAGGTCGACGCCGAGCTGCCGGTGACCGGCGTCGCGCGCGACGGCGGCGCCGTCGCGGTGCTGCTGGAGGAGAGCCGGAACGCCGCGCTGCTGGTCCTCGGCCACCGCGGACTGGGCGGCTTCGCCGAGCTGCTGGTCGGCTCGGCGGCCGTCGGGCTCTCGGCCCGGGCGGACTGCCCGGTGCTGGTGGTGCGGGGCGAGCCGCGCGCCGACGGCCCGGTGGTGGTCGGGGTGGACGGCTCCGCGCTCTCCACGGAGGCGATCGGCTTCGCGTTCGCCGAGGCGGCGCAGCGCGGCACCGACCTGGTGGCGGTGCACGCCTGGCTCTACCCGGCCCCGGTCGGACCCGGCGACATCGTGCCGCTGGTCTACGACCCGGAGCAGCTGCGCGCGGAGGAGGAGCGGGTGCTCGCCGAGGCGGTCGCCGGCTGGGCCGAGCGCTACCCCGAGGTCCGGGTACGGCGGAAGCTGGTCGCCGGCGCTCCCGCTCCCGTGCTGGTGGCGGAGTCCGCCGACGCGCAGCTGGTCGTGGTCGGCGCGCACGGCCGGGGCAGCCTGGGCGGGCTGCTGCTCGGCTCGGTCAGCCACGCGGTGCTGCACCACGGGCGCAGCCCGCTGGCCATCGTCCGGCACCGCCGGGGCCACGCCGCGAGCTGACCCCGACACCCGTCCGCGCCGGCCACTTCCCCCCTCGGCCGGCGCGGACGGCCGTGTTCGGGAGCTACGGGCCGGGTCATGGTCGACAATGGGCGGAACCGACCGGAAGGATGCCGATGAACCGACCTGTCGTGGTGGGCGTCGACGGATCGTCGACCAGCCTCACCGCCGCCGAACACGCCGCCCGGGCCGCCGTCGCGCGGTCCCGGCCGCTGCACCTGGTGCACGGCTACCTGCATCCGCTCGGCTACGGCGTGCCGCTCAACCCGTACGACCTCGGGGTGCCGGCGCCCACCGAGGAGTCGCGGAAGATGTTGGAGCAGGTGGCCGCGGAACTGGTCGGCCGGCATCCGACCCTGCGGGTGGAGGTGCGCCAGGTGGCCGGTGGCCCCGGCGTCACGCTGGTCGAGGAGTCCCGCCGGGCCGAGCTCGTCGTGGTGGGCAGCCGGGGTGTGGGCGGCTTCGCGGGGCTGCTGCTCGGCTCGGTCAGCAACCAGGTCGCGCAGCACGGGCACTGTCCGGTGCTGGTGGTCCGCCCGGCGGAGCAGCCGATCCCGGTGCGGGGCCCGGTGCTGGTCGGGGTGGACGGGTCCGAGTCCGCCGGGTACGCCGTCCGGCTCGCCGCCGACGAGGCGGTCCGCCGGGACGCCGACCTCGTGCTGGTGCACGTCCGCACACCGGAGCGGGGCGCGGTGGCGCCCGACGCCGCGGCGGAGGCCACCGCCGCCGGGCAGGCCGAGTCCGTCGAGCTGCTGGCCGGGGCGGCCGCCCGGATCCGCGCGGACCATCCGGTGCTGAGCGTCGTCGAGCGACCGGTGGTGGCCGCCTCCCCGGAGCAGGCGCTCATCGAGGCGAGCGGGGAGGCGGCGCTGGTGGTGGTCGGCTCCCGGGGCCGGGGCGGCTTCGCCGGGCTGCTGCTCGGCTCGGTCAGCCAGGCGCTGGTGCAGCACGCCCACTGCCCGGTGCTGGTGGCCCACCCGTACGAGCCGGCCGACGACTGAGTCGCCGGCCGGCGTCGGGCTCAGGCCGGGTCGCGGCCGGCGAGCAGGTTCTCGAAGCTGGTGGTGAGGGCGAACGGGTCGGCCGGGCCGGTGGCCGCCGGGCGGCGGTCCACCTGCTCGGCCAGCTCCGTTCCGGCCCGCCGGATCCGGGCCCGCAACGCGCTGTCGTCGCCGTCGCCGGCCCAGTCCTCGGGCGCGGCGAAGACCGCCGTGGGCAGCACCACGGCCCGCAGGTACGCGAACATCGGCCGGACCGCGTGCTCCAGGGCGAGCGAGTGCCGGGCCGTGCCGCCGGTGGCCCCGATGAGCACCGGCCGGTCGGCCAGCGCCTCCTTCTCCACCACGTCGAAGAACGACTTGAACAGCCCGCTGTACGAGGCGTTGAAGATCGGGGTGACCGCGATCAGCCCGTCCGCGCCGGCGACGGTGTCCAGCGCCGTGCGCAGGGCGGCCGGCGGGAAGCCGGTGAGCATGTGGTTCACCACGTCGTGGGCGTGCTCGCGCAGCTCCACCGTTCGGATCTCCACCTCGGCGCCGCGCCGGACCAGCTCGTCGCGGGCTGCCGCGGCGAGCTGGTCGGCGAGCAGCCGGGTCGACGAGGGCTGGCCGAGGCCGGCCGAGACCACGGCCAGGGTGCGGCGGGTCATCGGGCCTCCTCGGGCGCCTTGCCGGTCACGTCGTCGACGGCGTGGACGGTGCTGTCCTTGGCGCCGCCCGCCGCGGCCAGCAGCGAGGCGTGCGTGGGCGCCTCGGGCACGTGCGCCGGGCGCAGCGAGTCGAACTCCTTGCGCAGCACCGGGACGACCTCCTCCCCCAGGATGTCGAGCTGCTCCAGGACGGTCTTCAGCGGCAGCCCGGCGTGGTCCATGAGGAAGAGTTGGCGCTGGTAGTCGCCGACGTACTCGCGGAAGCCCAGCGTCCGGTCGATGACCTGCTGCGGGCTGCCCACGGTCAGCGGGGTCTCCCGGGTGAACTCCTCCAGCGACGGCCCGTGCCCGTAGACCGGGGCGTTGTCGAAGTACGGCCGGAACTCGCGCACCGCGTCCTGCGAGTTCTTCCGCATGAACACCTGGCCGCCGAGGCCGACGATGGCCTGGTCGGCGGAGCCGTGGCCGTAGTGCGCGAAGCGCTGCCGGTAGAGGCCGACCATCCGCTGGGTGTGCTCCTTCGGCCAGAAGATGTGGTTGGCGAAGAAGCCGTCGCCGTAGTACGCGGCCTGCTCGGCGATCTCGGGGCTGCGGATCGAGCCGTGCCAGACGAACGGCGGCACGCCGTCGAGCGGGCGCGGGGTGGAGGTGAACGACTGCAGCGGGGTGCGGAAGCGGCCCTTCCAGTCGACCACGTCCTCGCGCCACAGCCGGTGCAGCAGGTCGTAGTTCTCGATGGCGAGCGGGATGCCGTTGCGGATGTCCTGCCCGAACCAGGGGTAGACCGGACCGGTGTTGCCGCGGCCCATCATGAGGTCCACCCGGCCGTCGGCCAGGTGCTGGAGCATCGCGTAGTCCTCGGCGATCTTCACCGGGTCGTTGGTGGTGATCAGCGTGGTCGCGGTGGACAGCAGCAGCCGCTCGGTGCGGGCGGCGATGTGGCCGAGCAGGGTGGTGGGCGACGACGGCACGAACGGCGGGTTGTGGTGCTCGCCGGTGGCGAACACGTCCAGCCCGACCTCCTCGGCCTTGAGCGCGATGGCCACCATGGCCTTGATCCGCTCATGCTCGGACGGCAGCCGCCCGTTGGTCGGGTCGACCGTGACGTCGCCGACGGTGAAGACTCCGAACTGCATGACCGGCTCCTCGCGTGGGGCCCGGACCACTCCGGCCCGGGATCGCTCCGCACAACATATTTGACGAGTCAACTATTCCGGAGCGACCTCGGCACCACGTGGCCCACCTCACCCCACCCCCCGCCAGAACGATCAAGAGGTTTGCGTCAGGAACCGGGCCGATTCCGACGCAAACCTCTTGATCAACGGCGCTGGGCGGGGGATGCGGGAGGGCGGGGTCAGCCGCCCGCCACCGAGGGGAGGATCTGGATCTCGGCGTTGTCGGGGACGGCGGCATCCAGGCCGCCGGCGTGGCGGCAGTCCTCGCCGTCGATGTAGACGTTGACGTAGCGGCGCAGCTCACCCCGCTCGTCGCGGATCCGGCGCGCCAGCCGGGGCCAGGTGGCGGCCAGCTCGTCGAGGACCGCCCCCAGGGTGCCGGTCGCGGCCACGGCCAGCCGGCTCTCCCCGCCGGCCTCGGGCCGGAGCGGGCCGGGCAGCAGCACGGTGACCACTCAGACCTCCGCGGCCCGGACGCAGAGCACGTCGGGCAGGTGCGCGGCGACCCGCGACCAGGAGTCGCCGTCGTCGGCGCTGGCGTAGACCTCGCCCGAGCGGGTGCCGAAGTAGACCCCGGCCGGGTCGTGGTCGTCGGCGCACATGGCGTCGCGCAGCACCGAGGGATAGAACGGTCCCTCGGGCAGGCCGGCGGTCAGGGGCTCCCAGCTCTCCCCCGCGTCGGCGGAGCGGTAGACCCGGCAGCGCCGGTCGGTCGGGAACCGCTCGCCGTCCGCGGTCAACGGGAAGGCGTAGACGGTGCCGGGGCGGGACGGGTGGGCGACGATCGGGAAGCCGAAGTCGCTGGGCAGGCCCGCGGCGATCGAGCTCCAGCTGAGGCCGTCGTCGTCGGAGCGGTAGACCCCGTGGTGGTTCTGCGCGTAGAGGCGCTCGGGGTCGCCGGCGTCCCGGGCGATCTTGTGGACGCACTGGCCGAACTCGGGCCACTCGTCCGGCAGGAAGTACGCCCGGATGCCGCTGTTGCCGGGCGCCCAGCTCGCCCCGGCGTCCTCGGTGCGGTAGACGCCCCCGGTGGACATCGCCACCGCCATCCGGCCCGGGTCGCGCGGGTGCGGGAGCACGCTGTGGACGGCCTGGCCGCCGAAGCCGGCGGCCCACTGCTCGCGGTGGGGGTGGTCCCAGAGCGCCCGGACCAGGCTGAAGCTGCGCCCGCCGTCGTCGGAGCGGAACAACGCGGACGGTTCGGTGCCCGCCCAGACCACCTCGGGCTGGTCCGGGCCGGCGGGGGTGAGCTGCCAGACCCGGCCCAGGCTGGCCCCGGTGTCGGCCGGGAACGCCACCGGCGCCTGCTCGGGCTCCTGCCACGAGCCGCCCAGGTCGTCGCTGGTGGCCACGCTGGGGCCGAAGTGCGAGCTGGTCATGCCGGCCAGCAGCCGGGGCCGGCCGGGGCGCTTGTCGACGGCGACCGCGTAGACCCCGGTCATGGGGAAGTGCGGGCCGCTCACCGCCCAGTCCCGCCGGTCGGTGCTGGTGGCCAGGAAGAGTCCCTTGCCGGTGCCGATCGCGAGCAGCGTCGTCATGCCGGTCCTCCCTCGTCGACGGGTGCCGTGATTATCGCCACACCCACCGACAGGAATCCCACCCGGCGCGCCGAGCGCCGGTCAGCTTCGGGTCCGGGGCACGTGCCGGCGGTACGCGCTCACCGTCGGGTCGCCCGCGATCCAGAACCGCCACGGGACGTCGTGGGCGCCGGTGACGCCCACCCGGGGCCCGGCGGTGACCGCCGCCTCCGGCACCGGCGCGAGCGGAGGCCGCAGGCGCACCGGACCGTCGCCGAACAGGTCGGCGCCGTAGACGGACCGGTCGATGCCGAGCGCCGCGCAGAGCCGGGCGGGCCCGCGCGCCAGATCGACGTCCTTGCGTACGGCCGGTCGGCGCTCCCGGGCGACGTCGAGGCCGTCAACCACCTCGCCGGCACGCAGCAGCACGGCCGACGCCTCTCCGTCCGGCCCGGTCACCACGTTCATGCACCAGTGCATGCCGTAGGTGAAGTAGACGTAGGCGTGCCCGGCCGGGCCGAACATCACGGCGTTGCGCGGGGTCCGCCCCCGGTGGGCGTGCGAGGCGGGGTCTCCGGCGGTGCCGGCGTACGCCTCGACCTCGGTGATCCGGACCGTGACCCCGTGGCCGCTGAGCCGGCAACCGAGCAGCCCCTCGGCGGCGGGAACCACCGGGCCGGCGAGCAGGTCGGAGAGAGCGGAGAGGTCGGTCGCGGTCACCGCAGAACCCTAACCGGATCCCCGAAGGTGAGCACGAATTGCTTTCAACGGGGCGTTGACAAAATGTTGTTCAAGGGTGTGGGATGAACGACATGGTCACGCTGGATAACGACCCGTTCACCGCTCCGGATGCTGCCCAGGCGCGGGCCCACCGCAACTACGCCGCGCTGCTGCGGATCGCCGAGCGGCACGCCGGCACCGACGCCCGCCGCCGGCGCTACGCGCACCCCGACGTCCCCGACGCCTACGAGGCGGCGACGCTCGTGATGGCCCTCGCCGGCGGGGCGGAGCTGGCGGAGGGCGAGGAGCCGGTCGACCAGGCCGACCTGATGGCCGCGCTGACCCTGATCCCGCACGTGCGCGCCGAGGTCGACGCCCTGGAGGCCGGGCTGCTGCAGGTGGCCCGCGGCCGGGGGCTGACCTGGCAGGCCATCGCCTTCGGGCTCGGGCTGGGCAGCGCCCAGGCCGCCCGGCAGCGCTACGAGCGGCTCACCGTGCGCACCGGCACCGGCGACTGACCACCGCCGGAGGAGTCACAGCGGCGGGCGAGACTGTCCCGGACGACGGCACGGGAGGACGCGATGACGCGCGAGGAGATGCTGGCCTACTGCCTGGCCAAGCCGGGCGCCTGGCTGGACCGGCCGTGGGAGGGCGACGAGGTGGTGAAGGTGGGCAGCCGGATCTTCGCCTTCCTGGGCGCCCCCGAGGGCGAGGGCCGGGTCGGGGTCAAGTGCGGCCCGTCCCGGGAGGTGGCCGACGAGTGGCTGCACCGGTTCCCCGACGACGCCCGCTCCTCCCCCTACATCGGCCGCTCCGGCTGGAACACCCTGCGGCTCGGCGGCGGCATCCCGGACGACGAGCTGATCGAGGCGGTCGACGGGTCGTACGACGCGGTGGTGGCGAAGCTGCCCAAGCGCGAGCGACCGACGGCCTGACCCCGCGCGGCGGCCGGGGCCACCGCGCGGGGCGTCGGACTCAGCGGGGCACGACCCGCTCGGCGGTCCAGTCCCGCCAGCCGGCCAGCCGGTCCGCGGCGGCCGCGAGCTGATCGGCCACCGGCCCGGGGCCGGTCGAGCCGGGGGTGATCCGGGCGGCCAGGGCGGAGCGCACCGACAGCACGTCCCGCACCGACGGGTCGAGATGCTCGCTGACCGCGGCCAGGTCGTCGTCGGAGACCTCGTCGAGAGCGCAGTCGCGGGCCACGCACAGCGCCACCAGCCGGCCGGTGATCTCGTGCGCGTCGCGGAACGGCACGTTCCGGCGGACCAGCCAGTCGGCGACCTCGGTGGCCAGCGAGAAACCGACCGGAGCGGCGGCCACCAACCGGTCGACCCGGACCGTCATCGTGGAGATCATCCCCGCGAGGGCGGGCAGCAGCAGCTCCAGGGTGTCGACCGCGTCGAAGGCCGGCTCCTTGTCCTCCTGCATGTCCCGGTCGTAGGTCATCGGCAGGCCCTTGAGCATGGTGAGCACGCTCATGAGGCCGCCGACCAGGCGGCCGGACTTGCCCCGGGCCAGCTCGGCGATGTCCGCGTTCTTCTTCTGCGGCATGATCGACGACCCGGTGGCGAACGCGTCGTCCAGCTCGACCCAGCCGAACTCGTGCGACGTCCAGAGCACCACCTCCTCGCCGAGGCGGGACAGGTGCACGCCGATCATCGCGGTGACGAAGAGGAACTCGGCGACGAAGTCCCGGTCGGCCACCGCGTCCATCGAGTTGGCGAAGGACGTGCGGAAGCCCAGCTCCTTGGCGACCGCCACCGGGTCCAGCGGCAGGCCGGACCCGGCGAGCGCGCCCGCGCCGAGCGGGCTCACGGCACACCGGTGGTCCCAGTCGCGCAGCCGCTCCAGGTCCCGCAGCAGCGGCTGCACGTGGGCGAGCAGCCAGTGCCCGAAGGTGACCGGCTGGGCGTGCTGAAGGTGGGTCATGCCGGGCGCGGCCGTGTCCACGTGCCGCTCCGCCTGCTCGACCAGGGCCTCGGCCAGCTCGACCAGCCGGGCGGCCACGCCGCGGGCGTGGTCGCGCAGGTAGAGCCGCAGGTCGGTGGCGACCTGGTCGTTGCGGGAGCGGCCGGCGCGCAGCTTGCCGCCGAGGCTGCCGAGCCGCTCCAGCAGGCCGCGCTCCAGGGCCGTGTGCACATCCTCGTCGTCGACCGTGGGACGGAACGCCCCGGAGGCGCAGGCGGCCTCCAGGTCGTCCAGCGCGGCCAGGATCCGCCCCAGCTCCTCCGGGTCGAGCAGGCCGGCGCCGGCCAGGACCCGGGCGTGCGCCCGGGAGCCGGCGATGTCGTACGGGGCGAGGCGCCAGTCGAACTGGACGCTCACCGACAGCCGCGCGAGCGCCTCGGCGGGCCCGCCGGCGAACCGGCCTCCCCAGAGACTCGTCCGGTTGGCGGGGGCGCTGTTCTCGGTCAGGCTCTTGTCGTCCACCCCACCCATTGTGCTGTTCACGATCAGGAACCGCCCAGCCGGGCGTCCCGCGCGGCGGCCATCTTGCTCGGCAGGCCCCAGAGCTGCACGAAGCCCTTGGCGAGGGACTGGTCGAAGGTGTCGCCGGTGTCGTAGGTGGCCATGCCGAAGTCGTAGAGGCTGGCCTCGGAGCGCCGGCCCGTGACGGTGGCCCGGCCGCCGTGCAGGGTGAGCCGCACCTCGCCGGAGACGTGCTGCTGGGCGTCGTCGATGAACGCGTCGAGGGACTTCTTCAGCGGCGAGAACCAGAGGCCGTCGTAGACCAGCTCGCCCCAGCGCTGGTCGACGCCGCGCTTGAACCGGGCCAGGTCCCGCTCGACGGTGACCGCCTCCAGTTCCTGGTGGGCGGCGATCAGGGCGATCGCGCCGGGGGCCTCGTACACCTCGCGGCTCTTGATGCCGACGAGGCGGTCCTCGACCATGTCGAGCCGGCCGACGCCCTGGGCGCCGGCGCGCCGGTTCAGCTCCAGGATCGCCTGGTACGGGGTGACGGTCTCGCCGTCCACGGCGACCGGCACGCCGGCGTCGAAGGTGATGACGACCTCGTCGGCGTCGCGCGGCTCGGCCGGGTCGGCGGTGTACGAGTAGAGGTCCTCGATGGGACCGTTCCAGATGTCCTCCAGGAAGCCGGTCTCCACCGCGCGTCCCCACAGGTTCTGGTCGATGGAGTACGGCGACTTCGCCGACACGTCGATCGGCAGGCCCTTCTCCTCGGCGAAGGCGATCGCCTTGTCCCGGGTCCAGGCGAAGTCCCGGGCCGGCGCGATGATCTTCAGGTCGGGGGCGAGCGCGTTCAGGCCGACCTCGAAGCGGACCTGGTCGTTGCCCTTGCCGGTGCAGCCGTGCGACACGATGGTGCCGCCGTGCTTCTGCGCCGCGGCCACCAGGTGCTTGACGATCAGCGGCCGGGACAGCGCGGAGACCAGCGGGTAGCGGTCCATGTAGAGGGCGTTGGCCCGGATCGCCGGCAGGCAGTACTCGGCGGCGAACTCGTCGCGCGCGTCCACCACCTCGGACTCGACTGCGCCGCAGTCCAGCGCGCGCTGCCGGATGGCGTTCAGGTCCTCGCCGCCCTGCCCGACGTCGACCGCGACCGCGATCACCTCGGCGCCGGTCTGCTCGGCCAGGTAGGGAATGGCGACGGAGGTGTCGAGACCCCCGGAGTACGCCAGGACGACCCGCTCGGTCATGGTGTGGTGCTCCCTTCAACGTTCTCTTCCCGGCGGGCCCACGCGGCGAGCTTCTCGCCCAACGCGGCCCCGCCGACGGCCTCGCGGGCCACGACGAGGATGGTGTCGTCGCCGGCGATGGTGCCGACGATCTCGGACAGGCCCGCTCGGTCCAACGCGCTGGCCAGATAGTGGGCTGCGCCCGGCGGGGTGCGCAGCACGGCGATGTTGCCGCTGGAGTCGACCCCGTTGAGCAGCTCGCGCAGCAGCCGGACGAGGCGGGCCGGCGCGGCCTCGGCCTCGCGCAGCGGCCGGTGGCCGTCCTCGGGGATCAGGTAGACGCCCCGCCCGTCGCCGCCGCGCGCGGTGACCGCCCCGAGTTCCTTGAGGTCCCGGGACAGGGTGGCCTGGGTGACCTGGATGCCGTCACCGGCGAGCAGGTCGGCCAGCTCGGTCTGCGAGTGGATGGCCTTGTCGCGGATCAGCTCGACGATGCGGCCGTGCCGCGCGGCACGGGTCAGCGGGGCGGTCATGATGCCTCCAGGAGAAAGGTCAGCAGCGCCTTCTGGGCGTGCAGGCGATTCTCCGCCTGGTCGAAGACGGCGCTGTGCGGCCCGTCGAGCACCTCGTCGGTGATCTCCTCGCCCCGGTGCGCGGGCAGGCAGTGCAGCACGATGACGCCGGCCGCGGCGTGGCCGAGCAGCGCGTCGTTGACCTGGTACGGCAGGAACGGGGTGATCCGGTCCTGGCCGTCGGACTCCTGGCCCATCGAGGTCCAGGTGTCGGTGGCGACCACGTCGGCGTCGCGGACCGCCTCGACCGGGTCGGTGACGACCCGCACCGACCCGCCGGTGCCGGCGGCGATCTTCTCGGCCCGGGCGACGATCTCGGGATCCGGCTGGAATGCGGCCGGGCCGGCGATCCGCACATGCATCCCGGCGGTCGCCCCGGCCAGCAGGTACGAGTGCGCCATGTTGTTCGCCGCGTCCCCGACGTACGCCAGGGTGCGCCCGGCCGTGGCGCCGAAGTGTTCCCGGACGGTGAGCAGGTCGGCGAGGAGCTGGCAGGGGTGGTAGGTGTCGGTGAGCGCGTTGACCACCGGCACGGTGGCGTGCGCGGCGACCTCGGCGATCCGGTCGTCGCCGTGGGTGCGCAGCACGATCGCGGCGACGTAGCGGGACAGCACCCGGCCGGCGTCGCCGAGGGTCTCCCCCCGGCCGAAGTGGGTGACCTGGGTGTCCACCACGAGCGGGTGCCCGCCCAGCTCGGCGATGCCGGCGTCGAAGGAGATCCGGGTGCGCAGGCTCTGCTTGTCGAAGAGCACCGCCACCGACCTCGGCCCGGCGAGCGGCTTGTGGGCGAACCGGTCGGCCTTCATCCGGGCGGCCAGGTCGAGCACGGCCGCCTGCTCGGCGGGCGAGAGGTCGTCGTCCCGCAGGAAGTGGCGGATCATGCGGGGACCTCCGTGGCGGTGGTGGGGGCGGGCGCCGCGGCGTCCAGGGCGGCGGGCAGCGCGGCGAGGAAGGCGTCGGCCTGCTCGGCGGTGAGGATCAGCGGCGGGGCGAGCCGGACCACGCCCGGCTGCACCGGGTTGACCAGGAACCCGGCCTCGCGCAGCGCGCCGGCCACCGCGCCGGAGACCGGCGCGTCGAGCACGATGCCCAGCAGCAGGCCGGCGCCGCGGACCTCGGTGACGAGCGGGTGGCCGAGCCCCTCGACGCCGCGCCGCAGCCGCTCCCCGATCCGCTTCACGTGGTCGAGCAGCCCCTCGTTGGCAATGGTGGCGACCACGGCGAGCGCGGCGGCGCAACTGACCGGGTTTCCCCCGAACGTGGTGCCGTGCGAGCCGGGCGTGAGCAGTTCGGCGGCCCGCCCGAAGGCCAGGCAGGCGCCGAGCGGCAGCCCCCCGCCGAGCCCCTTGGCCAGGGTGACGACGTCCGGCTCGACGCCCTCGGCCTGGTGGGCGAACCAGTGCCCGGTGCGGCCGACGCCGGTCTGCACCTCGTCGAGCACCAGCAGCGCGCCGTGCGCGGCGGTGATCCGTCGGGCCTCGGCCAGGTAGCCCGGCGGCGGGACGACGACACCGTTCTCGCCCTGGATCGGCTCGACGATCACCATGGCGGTGGCGTCGGTGACCGCCTCGGCCAGGGCGGCGGCGTCGCCGTACGGCACGTGGGTGACCTCGCCGGGCAGCGGGCGGAACGGGTCGGCCTTGGCCGGCTGGCCGGTGAGCGCCAGGGCGCCCATGGTCCGGCCGTGGAAGCCGCCGTGGGTGGCCACCACGTGGGTGCGTCCGGTGAGCCGGGAGAGCTTGAACGCGGCCTCGTTCGCCTCGGCGCCCGAGTTGGCCAGGAACACCCGGCCGGGGCGGCCGGCCAGGGCCAGCAGCAGCTCGGCCAGGGCCACCGGCGGTTCGGCGACGAACAGGTTCGACACGTGCCCGAGGGTGGCGACCTGTCGGGACACGGCGGCCACCACGGCCGGGTGGGCGTGGCCGAGGGCGTTGACCGCGATGCCGCCGAGCAGGTCGACGTACTCCCGGCCGGTCTCGTCGACCACGACGGCGCCGGAGCCGGACACGAGCGCCAGCGGCGGGGTGCCGTAGTTGTCCATCATGGCCGCGGACCAGCGTTTCACAAGGTCACTCATCCGGCGCTCACCATCGTTCCGAACCCTTCCGACGTGAAAACTTCGAGGAGCGTGGAGTGGGCGACCCGGCCGTCGACGACGTGCGCGGCGGGCACTCCCCCGCGCACCGCCCGCAGGCAGGCCTCCATCTTCGGGACCATCCCGGACTCCAGGGACGGCAGCAGCTTCGCCAGGTCGTCGGTGGTGATCTCGCTGACGAGGCTGGCCGTGTCGGGCCAGTCGGCGTAGAGGCCGGGCACGTCGGTGAGGACGACCAGCTTGCGGGCGTCCAGGGCGACGGCGAGCGCGGCGGCGGCCGTGTCGGCGTTGAGGTTGTGCAGCACCCCGTCGACGTCCGGCGCGACAGTGGAGATGACCGGGATCCGGCCGGCCGCGATGAGGTCGGCCACCGCGGAGACGTCCACCGACTCCACGTCGCCGACCTGCCCGACGTCGACCGGCTCCCCGTCCACGTACGCGGGGCGGCGCACCGCCGTGAACAGTCCGGCGTCCTCGCCGGAGAGGCCGACGGCGAACGGGCCGTGCGCGTTGATCAGCCCCACCAGCTCGCGGCCGACCTGCCCCACGAGGACCATCCGGACCACGTCCATGGCCTCGGGCGTGGTGACCCGCAGGCCGCCCTTGAACTCGCTGGCGATGCCGAGCCGGCCGAGCATGGCGGAGATCTGCGGGCCGCCGCCGTGCACGACGACGGGCTTGAGGCCGGCGTACCGGAGGAAGACCATGTCCGCGGCGAACGCCCGCTGGAGTTCGGGGTCGACCATGGCGTTGCCGCCGTACTTGACCACGACGGTGGCCCCGGAGAAGCGGGCCAGCCAGGGCAGGGCCTCGATGAGCGTCTCGGCCTTGGCCTGGGCCCGGGTGAGGTCTGCGGTGAGGCTCATGTCGAGTAGGCCGAGTTCTCGTGCACGTACGCGTGCGACAGGTCGTTGGTCCAGATCGTCGCGGCCGCCTCGCCGGCGTGCAGGTCGATTCGGATGGTGACGTCGCGCCCGGCGAGGTCCACCTTGGCCCGGTCCTCGGCGGCGGCGCCGCCCCGGCACACCCAGATCCCGTTGACCGCGACGTCCACGCCGTCCGGCTCGAACGCGGCGGTGGTGGTGCCCACGGCGGCGAGGATGCGCCCCCAGTTCGGGTCGTTGCCGAACAGCGCGGTCTTCACCAGGTTGTTCCGGGCCACCGAGCGGCCCACCTCGACCGCGTCGTCCTCGTCGGCCGCGCCGACCACGTCGATGGCGATCTGCTTGGTGGCGCCCTCGGCGTCGGCGACGAGCTGCTGGGCCAGGTCGTGGCAGGCGGCGGTCACCGCGGCGGTCAGCTCCGCGTCGCTGGGCTCGATGCCGGAGGCGCCGCTGGCCAGCAGCAGCACCGTGTCGTTTGTGGACATGCAGCCGTCGGAGTCGACCCGGTCGAAGGTGACCCGGGTGGCGGCGCGCAGCGCGGCGTCCAGGGTCTCCGGCCCGGCCACCGCGTCGGTGGTGAGCACGCAGAGCATGGTGGCCATGGCCGGGGCGAGCATCCCGGCGCCCTTGGCCATGCCGCCGACGGTCCAGCCGCTCCCCCGGGCCACGGTGGTCTTGGACCGGGTGTCGGTGGTCATGATCGCCTCGGCGGCCGGGTGGCCGCCGTCGCGGGACAGGCCGCGCACCGCGCCGCGGACGCCCGGGAGGAGCTTGTCCATGGGCAGGCGCTCGCCGATCAGGCCGGTGGAGCAGACCGCCACCTCACCGGCGCCGACCATGAGCCGGGGGCTGCTGGCGGTCAGCACGGCGGCGGTGTGCTCGGCGGTGGCGTGGGTGTCCTGGAAGCCGGCCGGGCCGGTGCAGGCGTTGGCGCCGCCGGAGTTGAGGACCACGGCGCGGACCACGCCGCCGCGGACGACCTGCTGGGTCCAGAGCACCGGCGCGGCCTTGACGCGGTTGGCGGTGAAGACGCCGGCGACCCCGGCGTCGGGGCCGTCGTTGACGACGAGGGCGACGTCGCCGGCGCCGCTGGCCTTGAGGCCGGCGGCCACGCCGGCGGCGCGGAAGCCCCGGGGGGTGGTGACGGTCACTGAGCCGTCCCTTCGCTCGCGACTGCGGGGCTCCGCTTCGCTGCACTCCGCGCGCTCACGGTGCCACTCCAAAAACAGGAAGGCCGGTGGTCTCGGGGAGGCCGAACATCAGGTTGGCGTTCTGCACGGCCTGGCCGGCCGCGCCCTTGCCCAGGTTGTCGATGGCGCTGACCACGACCACCCGGCCGGAGTCGACGTCGACCGTGGCCTGGAGGTGGCAGGAGTTGCCGCCCGCGGTGGCGGCGGTGTGCGGCCAGGCCCCCTCGGGCAGCACGTGCACGAAGGGCTCGTCGGCGTACGCCGCCGCCAGCGCCTCGCGCGGGTCGGCGTCGCCGGTGGGTACGGCCGTGACGGTGGCCAGGATGCCCCGCGGCATGGGCGCCAGGACCGGGGTGAAGGAGAGGCTGGTCGCGCCCGTGGCCTGCTTGATCTCCGGCACGTGCTGGTGGGCGCCGACCTTGTAGGGCGACAGGTCGCCCATCACCTCGCTGCCGAGCAGGTGCGGCTTGGCGGCCCGGCCCGCACCGGAGGTGCCGGAGGCGGCGACCACCACCACGTCGGTGGGGAACACCGCGCCGGCGGCGATCAGCGGGGCGAGCGCCAGGGTGGTAGCGACCGCGTAGCACCCGGTGTTCGCGACCCGGTCGGCCGCGGCGACGGCGGCCCGCTGGCCGGGCAGTTCGGGCAGCCCGTAGGTCCAGGCGCCGGCGTGGTCGCCGCCGTAGTAGCGGGCCCAGGCGTCGGCGTCGCGCAGCCGGTGGTCCGCGCCGAGGTCGACCACCTTGACGGGGCCGGGCAGGGCCGCGGCGAGGGCCGCCGACTGGCCGTGCGGCAGGGCCAGGAAGACCAGGTCCGCGTCGGCCAGGGTGGTCGGGTCGGTCGCCCCGAACACCAGGTCCAGCCCGGCGAGCTGCGGGTGTACGGCGGCGACGGGCCGGCCGGCCGAGGCGTGGGCGGTGGCGGCGACCAGGTCGAACTCGGGGTGCCCGGCGAGCAACCGGAGCAGTTCGCCGCCGGCGTACCCGCTCGCGCCGGCGACCGCGACTCGGATGCCCATACTCACCTCCGCATGACTATGCAGAGAAGATATCAGCCCGGTCGGCGCGACTGCAAGTCTATGCAGTGCTCAGCATGACCAAACATGCATGGTCAGTGCGCCGGCGGCCGCCCCGGCAGTTTCCGGATCTTCCACAGCGCCAGGGCCACCACCGCGACACCGAACCCGGCCCAGATCCCGGCGGCGTACGGGGTGGAGTGGGTCTCCGCCAGCACGCCGAGGAAGGGGCGGGCCAGCGCGATGCCGACGCCGGCCAGGCAGGAGACCAGGCCGAAGATCATGGCGCGGACCGGCCGGGGGCTGACCTCGTTGGTAAACACCTCCAGCAGCGTCATGCCGAGGGCGTATCCGAAGCCCATCACCGGCAGGAACACGAACGGGCCCAGCCGCGCGGCCTGGCTGAGCGCGGCCAGGGCGCCGAGCACCAGAAGGAACGCGCAGGTCAGCGCCGTTCTGCGGTGTCGCATGCCCAGGTGTCCGGCGGCCAGCCCACCCAGCACGGAGGCCGCCGCGAAGGCGGCGTACATCCAGCCGGTGACCTGGGCCGGCAGGCCCAGTTCCAGCGCCAGCGGCTGGAACAGGATCCGCGCGCTCCAGCCGAACAGCAGCAGCAGAGCCCCCAGCCAGACCGCCTGCCGGACGCGAACCTCGGCCATCGCGCCCCGGACCCCCGCCAGCACCGAGGACAGCCGGGCCACCAGCCGCGGCCCGGTGATCTCGGGCAGGGTGAGCGCGAGCAGGAAGGCGCCTGCGGCCAGGGCGGCCGTGACCGCGAACGGCAGCCGCGGGTCCGCCTCGTACAGGTAGCCGGCAGCCAGCAGCGAGAGCAGCACCGACACGTTGCCGGCCGCCCGCGACAGGCCGAACGCCTTCGACGGGTCGATCTCCCGGTCGCCCCGGGTGCAGAGTTCGTACAGGTACGTGCTGGCCGCCCCGGACGTCAGGGCCCAGAGCACTCCCCAGAGGATCCAGGCCGCGAACAACATCCGCACCGAGTGGATCTGAGTGATCAGCACGAACGTGACCACCGAGCCACCGGCCAGTGCCAGGTACGTGCGCCGCCGCCCCAGCAGGTCCGCGAGCGCCCCGACCGGGAACTCGCAGAGGACCGAGACGATCCGGAAGACCCCGTCGGCGAGCACCGCCGTGGTCAGCGGGAACCCGAGATCCAGCAGGTAGATGAGCCAGATCGGAAACCAGAACTGCACCTCGAGCAGGAACTGGGTGACGATGAACGTGCGGATCGGCCGGCTCCGCAGCGCCGCTCTCATGAGCTCTTGTCGCGGCGGAAGAAGAGGTAGAGGGTCACCAGCAACGCCGACACCACCCCGGAGCTGACCAGGATCGCATCCGCCGGCTGCGCCGCGACCCAGTCCACCAGGCCGGACCGCCCCAGGTCGTAGGCCGCCATTTCCGGGTCGCTGGCGATCGACCGCCCGAACTCGGTCAACGCCAGGGCCGTGCCGAGGACCGAGGTCATGGCGATGCCCAGGAGGATGAGGTCGGTGAACATCGCGGACCGGGCCGTCCGCCGGGCGGCCAACTCCGCCAGCCGCCGGGAACAGATTTCGATCTTGTACCGTACCGGCTCCTCCAGGAGCTGGGCGTAGTCCCAGAACTCGAGGATCGCGTCCATCTCGGCCCGGACCGCGCGGGTGAGGTACTTCGACAGGTCCCGGCGCTCGATGATGGCCAGCTCCGCCCGCTGGCTCAGGCTGGTCAACTGCCCCTTGAGCCGCTCCAGCTCCCACCGGGAGCCCGCCGCCGCCGAGTCCGCGAGGATCTGCGACAGCCGGTTGTCGATCCGGTCCAGCACGCCGTAGAAGACCTGGGCGTAGCGCAACGCCTCCCACTGGTCGTGGAACGGGTCGCCGGGCGCCATCCGCCCGCCCACCCGGGTGTGGTCCAGGAAGAGATAGTTCAGCCAGCGGACCAGGTGGTTGACCTCGCCGTCGAGCAGCCGGTCCGCGGGGGCCCGGTCGTCCCCCGGGATCACCACGTCCTTGAGCCAGTGCCGCACCGCCTGCGCGGCGGACGGTTCGCCCGGATCCACGACCAGGCTGCGGGTGACCCACAGCGGCTCGCCGAACTCCGGGGTCACCGGGTCGTGCTCCGGGGTGGCCGCGAGGATGATCCGCTCGTCGGGGTCCGCGCGGCGCAGCAGCGCCAGCACCGGTTGCAGGTACCGCCGCACGGTCTCCCGCGCCACCCGCTCACCCGTCGCCACCGCGCGAGCCTGGAGGTCGTCGAGGCTGCCCGGCACGTCGCCGGCACCCTCGGCGAGCGCCGACGAGACGTCCGCCAGCAACTCCAACAGCAGCAGGCCGTGGTCGTACAGCCGGAAACTGATCTCCGCGATCCCGGGCAGGCCGTCGGACCGTCCGCACAGCGCCGTCGGCAGGTGCTCCGGGCGCAACGTGCCGGCGAGGACGTGCACCGGCCGCTCCACCGCGTGGTCGCTGATCGTCCGATACCGGTTCAGCGTGCTGACCGCCCAAACGTGCGCCAGCACGACCTCCGGGGGCGGGACGGCCTCGTCGCCGCCGGGCGCCAGCCGCGCGACCAGGTCGTCGACCGCGGGTTGCTGCCCGGCCCAGAAGTCGGCGTACCCGGTGGGGTCGCGCAGCGGCGCGCCGGGCACCGCGTAGTAGTCCACCACCACCGGGGCGAGGATCCGGAGCTGGGTCACGACCCCTCCGGCGTGAGCAGCAGGGCCCGGGCGTCGACGTACAGCGCCCGCCCCTGCGCCGGACCGTTCGTGATCTTCACCGGCACCAGGATCCGTTTCGCCGGGGCACGGGCGGCCGGGGTACGGGCGGAGCTGACGAACGCCTCCGGCCAGCTGATCACCCGGGCCCGCGTGCCCCGGGGCGCCAGCAGCAGCACGTCGCCCCTGTCGTCGAGCAGCTCCACCAGCCCGCCGTCGGTGGTGGGCTCCAGTGTCACCTCCTGTGTCGCCGACGGCTCCAGCTCGGCGACGATCTCCTCGTAGTCCCTGCTCCGGCGCATCTGTGCCAGCTCCGCGTTGAACTCCCGCATCACGGTGGCGGCCTCACGGGTCTTCGGCATCATGAAGTACAGGCCCTCGACCGAGTGCACCAGCGGGTCGTCGCCGCGCAGGTGGCCGAAGTCCCCCGCGTCGGCGGCCAGGGAGGGATCGGCCAGCGCCGCCTGCCCGGACAGCAGCCCCTCGGCGAGCACGTCGATCTTGCCGTCGGCCAGCGCCTGGAAGCCCTGCACCGTCGAGTCGAACTCCACCAGCCCGGTCACCGCGGAATCCAGCTCGTCCCAGTAGTCGTAGCCGGCGATGCCGCCCACCCGCAGTCTCGACAGGTCGGTGGCGGAGGAGATCCGCGGCTCGCCCTCGCGGCGGTCGTAGAACAGGACGTACTCGAAGTCGATGAGCCGGTCGGAGAGCAGGAAGCGGTCGCGTCGCGACTGGCTGCCCACCAGGGGGAACATGCCGATGGAGGCGCCGGAACCGAGCTGGTCCTCGGTCAGGGCCCACGACGACGCGTACCGGACCTCGGGCCGGTAGCCGGACCTGCTGAGGACCTCGACGACCAGCTCGGTCATCGGACCTCCGTGCGGCAGGTCCGGACCGACGAACGGCGCCCAGTCTCCACTGGAGATCACCACCGGCCGGGGCGGCGACGTGGGCGAGGAACGCACCCCGACCGCCACGATCGCCGCGGCGACCAGCACCGTCGCGACCAGCGCCACCACCGGTCCCCAGGTACGCAGCCGTCGGAGCACTGTGGACACCTGGCGCGGATTCCGGGTCACACTGGGTTCCCATCCGGAGAGAGTGGACGAGGCGTTGTTGGCGGCACCGCGTGTCGCCCCGTGTCTGAGGAACCCGTAGCGTACAAGATCCGGTCATCCGGTCCCGGTGCGCGAGATCCCCGCCGACCGACCCGTCCGCCGCCAGTTCATGCACCGCATCGCCTGGGCATGAGGGCAGGACGAAGATCACCGCGCCGGAGACGCCGACGGCCCGCGTCGCGGAGAGCGACACGGGCCGTGCGGGGACGAACGGCGGACGTCAGAGGCGGCCCTCCTCGACCGCCCGGGTCACCCACGGGATGACCTCGTCGAGCATCGCGTCCAGCGAGGTGGTGGCGGTGAAGCCGAGCACCTCGCGGGCCTTGGTCACGTCCGGCACCCGCTTCTGCACGTCGTACTGGAAGGGTTCGTCGGAGACGTGCCGGAATGGCACGTCCGGGCCCTTGATCTTGCGCCAGATGAGCTCGGCCAACTCCAGCACGCTTGTCGACTCGGCGGTGGAGAGGTTGAAGTCCTCGTTGTGGGCCGCCGGATGCTCGATCGCGGTGGCGATGCCCCGGGCCAGGTCCCCGCCGTAGGTGTAGTGCCGCACCTGGCCGCCCTCGCCGAGGATGTGCAGCGGGTCCTGCCCCTTGACGATCTTCTGCACCAGGTCGGGCACCACGTGCGACATGGCCAGCTTGACGTTGCCGGAGAGCACCTCGACCTGGCCGAGCGCGCGCCCCTCCCCCACGCCGACGCAGTTGAACGGCCGCACGATCGTGTACGGCAGCCGGTACTGCTCCCAGGCGGCCCGGGCGTAGTACTCCACGGCCAGCTTCTGGAACCCGTACGACGACAGTGGCGGTGGGATGCGCCGCTCGTCGCCCTCCCTGCTCGGCCAGTGCTCGGTGGACTCGAAGACCATCGAGGAGGAGAGGTAGGTGACCTTCGCCAGCCGGCCGTCCCGATGTGCACGGATGGCCGCGTCGCAGGTGGCCGCCATGATCCGCTCGTTGGTCGCGAGCAGGTCGTAGGCGTACGCGTGGAAGTAGGAGATGCCGCCGATCATCGCCGCACCCGCGACCAGGTGGTCACAGCCGTCCAGCAGCGTGGTCAGCAGGTCTGCGTCCCGCGCGTCGCCCTCGACGAACCGGAACCGCGGGTGGTCGTCGTAGCTGTGCGTGACCGGGCCGTACTTGGAGAAGTTGTCGATCCCGACGACCTCGTGGCCCCGGCCCAGCAACTCCTGCACCAGGTAGCCGCCGATGAAGCCGGCCGAGCCAGTTACCAGGACTTTCGCCACGTGCGCTCCTATGCGGTCTTCTCGTACTCGGTGCTGTCGTGCGGTGCGCGCGGCGGCGGCGCCGGAACCGACCGCGAGCCGGCCGCCCGGGCCGCCAGCGTCTCCCGGTTCAGTCGTCGACCGTAGGCGAAGAAGTACCAGCGCAGGTAACCGGGGAGGAACCGACCCAGGTCGAAGTGGGACTCCCCGAGCGGCCGATCCAACCAGATCGTGGGTATCTCGGCGACCGGCAGGCGCAGCCGGTTGGCCTTGGCGGTCAACTCGAGCCCGATCTCGAAGCCGGTCCGCGACTCGATGCCCACCTCGCGGACGAACGCGGTGTCATACGCCTTGAAACTGTTGGTGGCGTCCCGGGTACCGACCCGGGCGAACGTGTACAGGCTGCGCCCCGCCCAGCGGGACATCATCCGCTTCAGCCGCGGCCCGCCCACCTGCTGGCCGCCCGGCATGTAGCGGGACGCGGCCGCGACCACCACGCCGCGGTCCACCAGCCGGGCCAGCTCGTCGATCTGGCGCGGGTCGTCACAGCCGTCGGCCATCGTCACCACCACGACCGGGGCGAGCGCCGCGTCGATGCCGAACCGGATGGCGTTCGCCGGGCCCCGGCCGTAGGTGTTGAGCACCGCCCGCACCCTCGGGTCGGTGCGGGCGACCTGTTCCACGTACGGGACGGTGGTGTCCTCCGGCATGTCGTGCACGATCAGCACCTCGGCCGGCAGCAGCATCTCCCGCAGCATGCGCTCCAGGCAGCGCAGGATCGCCTCGCCCTCGTTGTAGACCGGCACGATCACCGACACCCGCGGCGTCATACCCGCACCCCGGTTCCGGTCAGGCCCCACATGTCGATGACCGGCAGGTCGGTCTCCAGCCGGGCGTACTGCTCGTGCGGAGCGGCGATCACCAGCAGGTCCGCGCGGCGCAGCACCTCGTCCAGGTCGACGAGACGGTCGTCGGCGACGTACGGGTCGGTGCAGAGCGTCTCACGGGTCTTCAACGCGAGGATCTTGCGCAGCTTGTACGCGAGACTCTCCCGCGGATCGTCGCTGCCGCCCTTGAACGCCATCCCGAGGATGCCCACCGTCAGATCCGCAAGATCGAACCGGTCTTCGAGGCGGGACACCAGGTAGAGGGGCAGCCCCTCGTTGATCAGCATCGCGGAGTGGCCGAGCACGAAGTTGTTCCGGTTGAACGCGGCCAGCTGCATGGTGTCCTTGAACAGGCAGGGGCCGGCGGCGAAACCGGGCATCGGCAGATCGGCGGCCCGCGGGTAGTCGTGCGCGACCGCGTGCCGGATGCGGGCGAAGTCGAGCCCGAAGTCGTTGGCCATCATCCAGAACTGGTTCGCGGTGGCGAACTTGATGTACCGCCAGGTGTTGGTGAACAGCTTCGCCAGCTCGGCCTCCTCCGGCTCGAGCGGCACGATCTCCTCGGTCAGGTGCCGGAAGAGCTTCTCCGCCCGGTCGAGGGCGTGCGGCGTACGGGCGGCGACGATCTGCGGCAGCGTGAACAGCTCCGTCATCGCCCGACCCTCGGCGATCCGCTCCGGGCAGAACGCCACGTCGGCCCGGATGCCCTTGCCGACCAGGAGCTTCTCCGTCAGCGCCGTCACCCCCGGGTAGACGGTGCTGCGCAGCACCACCAGCTGCCCGTCGCGCAGGTGCTCGGCGCAGCGCTCGAGCGCCCGGGGCACCGCACCCAGGTCCGGGTTCAGGTGCTCGTCGACAGGAGTGCCGACGACCACGACCAGGTGCTCGGAGGCGCCGACGCTGACCGGGTCGGTGCTGGCCCGCAGCCGGCCGGCGGCCACCGCCTCGGCGAGCGGCTCGGCGGCGTCCGGCTCGGCGAAGGGCAGGATGCCGGCGTTCACCGTGGCCACCGCGTCGGCGTTGATGTCGTACAGCACGACGGACAGGCCGCGGGAGGCGAATGCGATGCCCAGCGGCAGACCTACCCGACCGCAGCCGCCGACGATGCACACGTCGATGGAGATGGGCGGCGGAGCCGGATCCTCGGACATGGCTGGACTCCCGTGGGGTGGCGGGGGTGTGATCCCGGCGATGGCCGGAATCCAAGCAGGTTAACCGCTCACAAGTGACCCGTGGGTAGCCGAAGATGCCGTCGCCGCTGACCTTTCGGACGATCCTTGACGCTCCGCGACATCCCGATCACCGCGGGCGAGCGACGAATTGACAGCCGCCCATGGACGGCGGCGCGCTGGCCGCGCCGAACGACCTGGTGGTCGGCCCGATCGCCCGGACCCTTCGCGCCGACCAACCGCTACTCGCGCACCGTGCGGTCGGGGGCACCCCGAGCACGCTGGGCGTCGGCGGCTCCTCCCGGATCACGCTGCCCTGCACCGGCTGAGCACGCGAACGGGCCCCGCCCGCGGTGGGCGGGGCCCGTCCGGTGCGCTCAGGCGCCGCGCAGGGTGGCGCCGAAGCGTTCCGCGGCCCGGGCAACCGCCGCGTCCCGGGCGGCCACCGCCTCCTCGCCCGCGAGGGTCCGGTCCGGTGCCCGGAACGTCAGCTTGTACGCCAGCGACCGGCGGCCCGCGCCGAGCTGCTCGGACGCGTACACGTCGAAGAGCCGGACGTCCTCCAGCAGCGGGCCGGCGCCCTCGACGAGGGCCCGCTCCACCTCGGCGGCCGGGACCGACTCGTCCACCACCAGCGCCACGTCGATGAGGGCGGGCGGGAAGGTGGAGACGGCCGGGCCGGCCACCACCGGCGCGGCGGGCAGTGCGTCCAGGTTCAGCTCCATGGCGCTGGTCCGCCGGGGCAGCTCCAGCGTCGCCACCACGGTCGGGTGCAGCTCACCGGCGTGCCCGACGACCGTGTCGTCCACCAGCAGCTCGGCGCAGCGGCCGGGGTGCCAGGGGGCGCGCTCGGCGGCCCGGACGGTGACCCGGTCGGCCGGGATGCCGGCGGCGGCCAGCACCGTCCGGCCGGCCTCGACGGCGTCCGCCCAGCCGGCCGCGCGTCCCGCGCCCCACCAGCCGGCCGGATCCAGCTCGCCGGTGAGCGCCACGGCGACGTGCCGCGGCTGGTCCGGCACCACCGCGTCGGCGCGGGCGAACTCCTCGTCGGTCGGGCGCCGGTCCACGCCCATGGCGGGCGGCGCGCCGGCGCCCGGACGGGGGTGGAACACCGTGCCGATCTCGTAGATCGCCACGTCCCGCTGGCCCCGGCCGACGTTGCGCTTGAGGATGCCGAGCAGCGGGCCGAGCAGCGTGGTGCGCAGCAGCGGCTCCTCCTCGGACAGCGGGTTGGCCACCCGCACCGCGGGGCGGCGCGGGTCGTCGGCCGGCAGGCCGAGCTGGTCGGCCAGCTCCGGAGCCACGAACGGGTGCGCCAGGACCTCGACGTACCCGCGCTCGGCGAGCGACCGGGCGACCGACCGGCGGCGCTGCTGCGGCGCGGTGAGGCCGCGGCCGGGGGGCGCGGTGGGCAGCACCGACGGCACCCGGTCGTAGCCGTCGAGGCGGACCACCTCCTCGACCAGGTCGGCCGGGTCGGTGAGGTCGGGCCGCCAGCTCGGCGGGGTCACGCTCAGCACGTCACCGCCGGCCGCGGCGGTGGCACCGGTCTCGCCCGGGTCCTCGCCGAGCCGGTCGGCGCCCCGGGTGACCGTGCAGCCGACCCGCTCCAGCAGCTCCACCACCCGCTCCGTCGGGTACGCCACGCCGACCCGGCGCGTCGGCAGGTCCGCCGGCAGGGTCACCGGGGTGCGCGGCCGGACGTGGTCGAGGTCGAGGACCTCGGCGCCGACCGTGCCGCCCGCGTGCTCGGTGAGCAGCCGGACCGCCTTCTCCAGCGCCACCAGCGGCAGCGCCGGGTCGACGCCCCGCTCCCAGCGCTTGGCCGCCTCGCTGAACAGCTTGTGCCGCCGGGCGGTGCGGCCCACCATGGCCGGGTCCCAGTGCGCCGCCTCGAAGAGCACGTCGGTGGTGGAGGCGACGACCTCGCTGGTCTCGCCGCCCATCACCGCGGCGAGCGAGATGGGGCCCGTGTCGTCGCAGATCACCATGTCCTCGGCGACCAGCGTGCGGGTGACGCCGTCCAGCGTGGTCAGCTTCTCGCCCGCCTCGGCCCGGCGGACCACCAGCGGTCCGCTGATCCGGTCGGCGTCGAAGGCGTGCATCGGCTGGCCGAGTTCGAGCATCAGGTAGTTGGTGATGTCGACCGGCAGCGAGATGCTGCGGACGCCGGCCACGGTGAGCCGCCGGGACATCCAGCCGGGGGTCTGCGCGGTCGGGTCGACGCCGCGGACCATCCGGGCGGCGAACCGGTCGCAGCCCACGGTGTCGCGCACCTCGACGGGGTACGCCGGCTCGGCGGTCGCGCCCGGGGCCGGCAGGTCGGCCGGGTCGCGGAACGGCACACCGAGGGCGTGCGACAGCTCGCGGGCGAGGCCCCGCACGCTGAGCGCGTACCCGCGGTCCGGGGTGATCTCCAGCTCGACCACGACGTCGTCGAGGCCGACCACCGGGCGCGCGTCGTCGCCGGGCTTGGCAGGGGTGTCCTCGGGCAGCACGATGATGCCCGAGTGGTCGTCGCCCAGGCCCAGCTCCTTGGCGGAGCAGATCATGCCGTTCGAGTTGCGCCCGTACGTCTTGCGCGCGCCGATGTGGAAGTCGCCGGGCAGCACGCCGCCGGGGAGGATCACCACGACCAGGTCGCCCTGCGCGAAGTTGCGCGCCCCGCAGACGATCTCCTGCGGCTCGCCGGTGCCGTTGGCGGCGCCGACGTCCACCCGGCAGAACCGGATCGGCTTCTTGAAGCCGGTCAGCTCCTCGATCTCCAGCACCTCACCGACCACCAGCGGGCCGGTGACGGTCTCCCGCAGGTCCACCACGGAGTCGACCTCGATGCCGAGGTCGACAAGCGCCTGCTCCAGGTCGCCGGTGGGCAGGTCGGCCGGGAGGTCGACGTGCTCCCGCAGCCAACTGACAGAAACTCGCATGACTGTTAAACCACCGTCTCCGTAACTCGTGCCCGCACCGTCAGACCCCGAACGCGCGGGTGAACCGCACGTCGCCCTCGGCCATGTCCCGCATGTCGCTGACCCCGTGCCGGAACATCACGGTCCGGTCGATGCCCATGCCGAAGGCGAATCCGGAGTAGACCTCCGGGTCGATGCCGCAGGCGCGCAGCACCCGCGGGTTCACCATGCCGCAGCCGCCCCACTCGACCCACTGCGGACCGTCCCGGTGCTCCGGGAACCACACGTCGAACTCGGCGGACGGCTCGGTGAACGGGAAGTAGTGCGGCCGGAACCGGGTCTTCGCGCCCTCGCCGAACATGGCCCGGGCGAAGTGGTCGAGCGTGCCGCGCAGGTGCGCCATGGTGATGCCCTTGTCGACCACGAGGCCCTCGACCTGGTGGAAGACCGGGGCGTGGGTGGCGTCCAGCTCGTCGGTGCGGTAGACCCGGCCGGGCACCACCACGTAGATGGGCGGCTTGCGGGTCAGCATGGTGCGCGCCTGCACCGGCGAGGTGTGGGTGCGAAGAACAAGGCCCGAGCTCTCCGCACCGGCCGGGGGTGCGATGTGGAAGGTGTCCATGAGGCCGCGCGCCGGGTGGTCGGCGGGGATGTTCAGCGCGTCGAAGTTGGTCCACTCCAGCTCGACCTCGGGGCCCTCGGCCACCTCGTAGCCCATCCCGATGAACAGGTCGCTGATCTGCTCCATGAGGGTGCTCAGCGGGTGGCGGGCGCCGCGCGGCCGCCGGGCGTAGGGCAGGGTCACGTCGACCCGCTCCTCGACCAGCACCCGCTCGGCCTGCTCGCGCTCCAGGATCTCCTGCCGGGCCGCGTACGCGGTCTCGATGGCACGGCGGGCCTCGTTGACCCGCTTGCCGGCGTCGGACTTGGCGGCCGGCGGCAGCGCGCCGATCTCCCGGCGCGCGAGCGACACCGGGGACCGGTCCCCGAGGTGCGCGGGGCGCAGCGCGGTCAGCGCGTCCGGGTCGGCGGCCGCGGCGAACGCCTTCTCGGCGTCGGCCACGGCCGCGGCCAGGGCGTCCGGGTCGAGCAGGGCGACCTGCTTCGGGTCGTACGGATCGTTGCGGTAGCTCATGGCGTACGGGCACTCCCTCACGGCGGCGCCGGCCCTCACGGGCGGCTAGGCGAGTCTACGGACGCGCGGCTTCGCCGCAGCCCGCCGGTGGGAGTTTCGCGCAGGAGGAAGGGTCAGGCCCGCCGCCCGCCGACACCGGCGGGCTGGCTAAACGAACGCCGTGGCGCGTTCATCATCCGGCTGACTCCCCTGCTGTGTGTCCACGCGGACCCGCGGGTCGGCGCAGAGCTCTGGCTGAAGCGTACAGGCAGACGGCCGCGGCCGCAGCCAGGTTCAGGCTCTCGGCGCGCCCGTGCAGCGGCACCCGCACCCGGGCGTCGGCCGCGGCGGTCAGCTCCTCGGGCAGCCCGTGCGCCTCCGAACCGAAGAGCCAGGCGGTCGGGGCGGCGAGCCGGCCGGCGTCGGCGAGGTCGTCGAGGTCGCTGTCGCCGTACCCCGTCGTGGCCAGGACGGTGAGCCCGGCGGCCCGCAGCGCGGCGACCACGGCGACCGGCCCGGTGGCGCGGACCACGTCGACGTGGAACAGGCTGCCGGCGGAGGCCCGCACGCACTTGCCGTTGTAGGGGTCGACGGCGTCGCCGGCGAAGATCACCGCGCCGGCGCCGGCCGCGTCGGCGGTGCGCAGCACGGTCCCGGCGTTGCCCGGGTCGCGGATCTCGGCGAGCACCGCGACCAGGCGCGGTCCGCGCGCCAGGGCGGAATCCAGGGGTACGTCGAGGTGCCGGCAGACGGCGACCAGCCCCTGCGGGGCGACGGTCTCGGCGAGCGCGGCGAGGGCCTCGTCGGTGACCTCGGAGACCGGCACGTCGGCGCGGGCCGCCTGCGCCGCGAGGTCGGCGTGCCGGTCCAGGGCGGCCGGGGTGCCGAACAGCTCGACCACGGTGCCGGCGCGGGCCAGCGCCTCGCGGACGGCCTGCGGTCCCTCGGCCAGGAACCGGCCGGTGGCCTCCCGGTCCCGCCGGCGCTGGAGCCGGCGGGCGGCGACCACCCGCGGGGTACGCGGGGTGAACGGGCCGGGGACAGCGTCGAGGCGCCTCCCGTGCGGTGCTGTCGGCATGGGAGACGCCTCGATCTGCTGGTGCGGGTGGATCAGGCGGCCTGGGCCGCGGCGCCACCGGTGCCCTCGGCCGCCACGGCGGCGCGGGCCAGCTCGACGATCGCGGCGAACGCCGCGGCGTCGTTGACGGCCAGGTCGGCCAGGATCTTGCGGTCGACCTCGATGCCGGCCAGGCGCAGGCCCTGGATCAGCCGGTTGTAGGTCAGGCCGTTGGCCCGGGCGCCGGCGTTGATCCGCTGGATCCAGAGCTGCCGGAAGTCGCCCTTGCGGTCGCGACGGTCCCGGTAGGAGTACTGCATCGAGTGCAGCACCTGCTCCTTGGCCTTGCGGTAGAGCCGGGAGCGCTGACCGCGGTAGCCGCTCGCGGTCTCCAGCAGGGTACGACGCTTCTTCTGGGCGTTAACAGCCCGCTTGACGCGTGCCATCTCAACTCCTTCTTCGGTTCAGGTGGCGCGCGTCAGCGGCCGAGCAGCTTCTTGATGCGCTTGGTTTCGGCCTTGGCCAGCTCAACGGTGCCGGTCAGCCGCCGGGTCTGGGTGGAAGGCTTCTTCTCCAGGTTGTGGCGGAGGCCGGCCTGCTGGGCAACGATCTTGCCCTTGCCGGTCACCTTGACCCGCTTGCCCATACCCGTGTGGCTCTTCATCTTCGGCATGTGGAACGTCTCTCCCCTGTTACTGGCCGCTGGTGTCAGCGGTCGTGCCGGTCTCGCCGGCTGCTGCGGTCTCGCCGGCCGCCGGGGTCTCGCCACCTGCCGGGGCGGCCGACTCCTCCGCGGCCCGGTCGCGGGGCCCGCCGCGGGACGCCGTGGCGGCGACCGCGGAGGCCTTCACGGCCCGGTGCGGAGCGAGAACCATGATCATGTTTCGACCGTCCTGCTTCGGAGCGGCCTCGACGTATCCCAGGTCCGTGATCTCGGACTCGAGCCGGCGCAGGAGCCGGTAACCCAGCTCCGGGCGGCTCTGCTCGCGACCGCGGAACATGATCGTCACCTTGACCTTGTCGCCGGCCTTGAGGAACCGCACCACGTGACCCTTCTTGGTCTCGTAGTCGTGCGGGTCGATCTTCGGCCGGAGCTTCATCTCCTTGATGACGGTCTGCTGCTGGTTACGCCGCGCTTCGCGCGCCTTGAGTGCGCTCTCGTACTTGAACTTGCCGAAGTCCATGAGCTTGCACACCGGCGGGCGCGCCATCGGCGCAACCTCGACCAGGTCCAGGTCGACGTCCGCGGCCAGCTGCAGGGCGCGCTCCAGCGGGACGATGCCCACCTGCTCACCCTCAGGGCCGACCAGTCGGACCTCACGTGCCCGGATCTGCTCGTTCACGCGTGGTTCGACGCTGATGGGGCCTCCTCGAGTCGAGTCTTCCGTGGTGCCGACTCCGCGGGCTCCCGGACGGGAGCCGACCCGGAAAGCAGAAGGCCCCGGCGCATGCCAGGGCCCACTCGACCGGTCGGCACGATCACAGGATCGCGCATCCGGGACCGGGACGTGCCCGGAACCGGGAGACCGGGACCCGGCCACCTACGGTGGGCGACTCGGGTGGGAGCAGGCGCTCCGCTTCAGGACCGCCCGGAGGGCAGTCTGGTCGACTCCGCAACACTACACCCTCGCCCCAGCCCACCCCAAACCGGCCGGGCCGGGGCGCGGCGGGGCGGTCAGCGCGGCGTGGCCGCGTCGGCCAGGGCGGCCAGTTGGGCCTGGTGCAGGCGGCGCAGGGCACGGACCGCCTCGACGGCGCGCTCCTTGTCGGCGGCCTGGAGGGCGACCATCGGCAGCAGGTCGTCGTCGTGCAGCTCCAGGCTGGCCCACGGAGCGCCCCGGTCGAACCGGACCCCGCGGATCACCTCCCAGGGCAGCTCGTACGAGCCGATCACGTTGCGGACCCGGACACCCCGGGCGTCGGCCACCACCCGGGGACGGGTGAAGAGCAGGAAGCCGAGGGCCCCGAAGACGCCCAGCCCCACCATGGCGAGCTGGTCGCCCCGCTGGAACGAGCCGTAGCCGTCGCCTGTCGCGCCGGTCAGGGAGGTGGCCACCAGGCTGAACACCACCAGCAGCGTGACGGCCGACGCCCAGCAGACCACCCGGACCCGCCGCGGCCGCACGGTCACCACAGAATCGCCTCGAACCGCCGCCTCGCTTCGCTCCGCGCCGGCGCGAGGCGCCGCGCTGCTGAGCCTGCTGGTTCGCTCGCTCCGCTCGCTCACGGAACCAGTCTGCCATCCGGCTCGGGCTCGCGTTCCGCCGCCACGCGCCGCGGCGCGCGCCGGCCCCGGCCCGCCACCAGCACCGCCACCCCGGTGAGCACCGCCCCCGCCAGCACGGGCAGGCGCACCCCGGGACCGCCGGGCACCGCCACGTCCAGCAGCAGGGCCCCGCCGAGCTGCCCGGCCACCAGCGCCAGGCCGGTGCGCAGCACCCCGGCGGCGCGGACGCCGACCAGCAGCGCCAGCACGATGCCGACGCCGAACAGGCCGCCGACGTAGAGCCACCACTGGGTGGGCCAGCTCGGGTGGTGGGCCAGCGCGCCGGCCAGCGCCGCCACCGCGGCGATCACCGAGGTGCTGACCGCGAAGTTCACCGCCAGGCCGGCGGCCGGGCCGACGGCCGCGGCGACCCGCCCGTTGAGCGCGGACTGCAACGCCACCGCCAGGCCGCCGGCGACCGAGAGCAGCACCAGCCCGACCGCCAGGTCACCGACCGGACGGCCGAGCTGGGCCAGGGTCACCGCGGCGATCCCGAGCAGCGCCCCGGCGACCCGGGGCCCGGTGAGCGGCAGCCGGCCCGTCGCGGCCAGCCCGGCCCGGTCGACGGCCAGGCCGCCGAGGCTGCCCCCGGCCACCTGGGCGATCGTGAAGATCGCCACCCCGAGCGCCGGCACCACGTACGGGCCGATCACCACGATCGCCGCCCCGCCCAGCCCGCCCAGGAAGGCCCACCAGGGCAGGCCGGAGCGGCGCAGCCCGGCCAGCCCGGCGCGCATCGAGGGGACGGCGACCAGACCGAGCAGCACGATCAGGGACCCGCCGAGGTTGTTGACCACCGCGCCGATGAGCGGGTCGCCGGCCCGCTCCCCCAGCTCGGCGTTGACCACGCCCTGCGCGGCCGAGGCCACCCCGCCGAGGACGACCACGGCCAGGGCGGCCGGGACCGGCAGCGGCCTCACAACCGGCAGGCGTGGATGTTGGTGACGAGGATGGCCCGGGCGCCCAGCTCGTACAGCTCGTCCATGATCCGGTGCACGTCGTCGCGCAGCACCATGGCCTGCACGGCCACCCAGCCCTCCCGGTGCAGCGGGGAGACCGTCGGCGACTCGATGCCCGGCGTGAGCGAGCTGGCCCGGTCCAGCAGGCCGGCCGGCACGTCGTAGGCGAGCATCACGTAGCGGCGGGCGACCAGCACGCCGTGCAGCCGGCGCAGCAGCTGCTCCTGCTGGGCACTGCCGGGGGCGCCGGCCCGGCGGACCAGCACCGCGGAGGAACGCAGCAGCGGCTCGCCGAAGACCACGAGGCCGGCCTGGCGGAGGGTGGCGCCGGTCTCGACCACGTCGGCGACCACGTCGGCCACGCCGAGCCGGATGGCGTTCTCCACCGCGCCGTCCAGCCGGATCACCTCGGCCTTGACGCCCAGCTCGGCCAGGTGCCGCTCGACCAGCCCCGGGTACGCGGTGGCGATCCGGCGCCCGCCGAGCTGCTGGACCGAGTCCACGTCGTCGGGGCGGGCGGCGAACCGGAAGGTGGCCCGGCCGAAGGTGAGGTCGACGACCTCCTCGGCCGGCGCGCCGGAGTCGACCAGCAGGTCGCGCCCGGTGATGCCGACGTCCAGGTCCCCGGAGCCGACGTAGGTGGCGATGTCCTTGGGGCGCAGGTAGAAGAACTCGATGTCGTTGGGCTCGTCCCGGCAGACCAGGTCCTTCGGGTCGGTGCGCTGGCGGTAGCCCGCCTCGCGCAGCATCCCGGCGGCCGACTCGGCCAGGGCGCCCTTGTTGGGTACGGCGACACGCAGCATGGGAGTGCTCCTTCGATCGATGAACTGATCAGCGGACGGGGCACTCACAGATGTCGGTAGACGTCCTTCAGGTCGAGACCGGTGGCCAGCATCAGCACCTGGGCCTGGTAGAGCAGCTGGGAGATCTCCTCCGCGGCCCGCTCCGGGCCCTCGTGCTCGGCGGCCATCCACGACTCGGCCGCCTCCTCGACGACCTTCTTGCCGATGAAGTGCACGCCCTTCTCCAGAGCGGCGACCGTGCCCGAGCCCGGGGTGCCGGCGGCGGCCTTGGCCTGCAGCTCGGCGAACAACTCCTCGAACGTCTTCACGGAAGGCGATTCTTCCAGCCGCCCCGGGTGACCACTCGGCCCGGGTCCGGCGCGGCGGGACGCAGACCACATGGTGGACGCAATCCTGGAAGCAGGCCTTTCGAAACTTGCCTTTCGAAGGATACCCTTCGACGCGTGACAGAGCAGCGTTCCCGCGAGATCACCGACGTCGACACCCTGCGCGCCTTCGCGCACCCGCTACGGCTGCGCATCCTCGATGCGGTCGGCGTGCACGGCCCGCTGACGGCCACGGAGGTGGCCGAGCGGGTCGGGGAGAGTCCGGCCAACTGTTCCTGGCACCTGCGCCAACTCGCCAAGTACGGGTTCGTCACCGAGGCCGGCGGCGGCACCGGCCGGCAGCGGCCGTGGCGGCTGGTCACCGACGGGCACCAGTGGGGCAACGGCGAGGAGAGCCCCGAGCTCGCGCGGGCCGGCGACGCAGCCGCCCGGGTCCTGCTCGACCTGGAGTACCGGAAGCTCTGGGACTGGATGGCGGCCCGCCGGCAGCAGTCCCCTGAATGGCGGGACGCAGGTTTCTTCAGCCAGTTCGTCAGCTGGTACACCGCCGACGAACTCCAGGAGCTCCAGGAGGAGCTCCGCGCGCTGCTCGCCCGCCACCTGGACCGGCTCGCCGACCCCACGGCCCGCCCGCCCGGCTCGCGGCCGGTGCGGCTGATGGCGTGGGGCGTGCCCGAGGTCGACGGCCCCACCGTCACGGACACCGACACCGAGGGGAACGGGGAACGATGAGGCAGCTGCTGCGCCGGCCGGACTTCCGGCGTTTCTTCCTGGCGTTGACCGTCAGCATGATCGCCGAGTCGGTGCTCCTGCTGGCCCTGGCGGTGTGGGTGAAGGAGCTCACCGGCTCCGACGGGCTGGCCGGCGCCACCTTCGTCGCGCTGACCGCGCCGATGGTGCTGGCCCCGCTGGTCGGCTGGGCGGTCGACCGGGCGCCCCGCCGGACGCTGTTCGTGGCGCTCAACGCGGCCACCGCCGTGCTGCTGCTGCCGCTGCTGGCAGTTCACGACGCCAGCCGACTCTGGGTGGTCTACGCCGTGGCCGCCGGCTACGGGCTCTCCTACATCGCGCTCGGCGCCACGGTCACCGCGCTCGTGCAGGAACTGGTCTCCGCCGACCTGCTACCCGACGCCAACGGGGCGTCCCAGACCGTCAAGCAGGGGCTACGGCTGGTCGGTCCGCTGCTGGGCGCCGGGCTCTACGTGCTGCTCGGTGGTCCGGCGCTGGCCGCCGCCTGCGCGCTCGGGTTCCTGTTGGCCGGCGCGGTCGGGTTGACCGTGCGCCCGGCTCCGCTGTTGGCGGCGCCGGCACCCGGGTTCCCGTCGGCGGGATCGGACGGGATCGGAACTGCCGTGACGGCGCCGACCGCAGCGGAGGCCCGCACCGGCGAAGGCGGGCGCGGCGAACTGGTCGCCGGGGTCCGGCATCTGGTGGGCGAGCCTGCGCTACGTCGAGCGCTGGTGGCGGCGGTGGCCGCTACGATCGGGTTGGGCTTCGGGGAGACGCTCTGGTTCGCGTACGTGGACCAGGGGCTCGGGCGGGAGCCGGCCTTCCTGGGGGTGCTGGTCTCCCTGCAGGGGGTCGGCGGCCTGGTCGGCGGACTTGCCTCGGCGACACTCCTGCGGCGGCTCGGGGAACTGGGCGCCATGGCACTCGGCGTGGCCGCCGTCGCGCTGGGGTGTCTGGCGCCGGTCTGGCCGACCCTCGGCCTCGCCGTCGCGGCCAGCCTGCTGATCGGGCTGGGGCTGCCGGTCGCGCTGGTCGGCACGATGACACTGGTGCAGCGACGCACGTCGACGGACCTGGTAGGTCGCGCCTCAGCGGCACTCGACGCCCTCGCGAGCGGACCGCAGGCGGTGGCGATCGGCGCGGGCGCGCTGCTGGTCGGCCTGGTCGACTACCGACTGCTCTACGCAGTGACCGGGGCCTTGCTGCTGGCCACCGCCGGCTACCTGCTCAACGGCCGCCGCCTCACCGCCCCGGTTACCGAGCCGAACGCGGCTATGCCGGCCGGGTCCGCGGCGGCCGACCCCACGAGGGCCGGCGCCGCATCCCGGTCGTCCAGCGGTGCCACCGCCCCCTGACTCTGCTCCGCCCCGCCGAGCGGGAGCCGATCACACGGCGGCGGCCACCTGCGGCTCGGATCAGGCGAAGCCCACCCGGCGACCGGTGGCGGCGTCGAGGTCGCGGACGGCCAGCGAGGCGTCCAGCGCCGCCACCGTGGCCGCCCAGCCCTTGTCCTCGGCCGAGCCGGGCAGCCCGGCCCGGTCCCGGGCCTGCTCGATGGTCTCCACGGTGAGCACCCCGTGGGCCACCGGCTTGCCCTCGTCCAGCGCCACCCGGGTCAGCCCCTCGGTGACCGACTGGCAGACGTAGTCGAAGTGCGCGGTCGCGCCCCGCACCACCACGCCGAGGGCGACCACCACGTCGTACCGGCGGGCCATGGCCTGGGCCACCACGGGCAGCTCGACCGAGCCGGCCACCCGGGCCACCACGGACCGCGCGCCGCACGCCTCGGCCGCGGCCACCGCCCGGTCCACCATGTGGTCGGTGAGGTCGCCGTGCCAGCGCGCGGCCACGATGCCGACGGTCAGCCCGGCGGCGTCCACCACGGTCACGCCCGGTTCGCCGAAACCCGCCATGTCTATGCTCCGATCTCGTCGCCGGCGACCGGGCGGCCCATCGGCGCCTCGGTCACCTCGTCCAGCCCCTCCAGGAGGTGGCCCATCCGGTCCCGCTTGGTGCGCAGGTAGCGCACGTTCTCCGGGTTGGACCGCACGGGCAGCCCCTCCCGGCCGCTCACCGTGAGGCCGTACCCCTCCAGGCCGGCCCGCTTGGCCGGGTTGTTGGTCAGCAGCCGCATCGAGCGGACGCCGAGGTCGTAGAGGATCTGCGCGCCGGTGCCGTAGTCCCGGGCGTCGGCCGGCAGACCCAGGTCGAGGTTGGCGTCGACGGTGTCCCGCCCCTGGTCCTGGAGCTGGTACGCCTGGAGCTTGTGCAGCAGGCCGATGCCCCGCCCCTCGTGGCCGCGCACGTAGAGCACCACGCCCCGGCCCTCCTGGGCCACCCGGGCCAGCGCGGCCTGCAACTGCGGGCCGCAGTCGCAGCGCAGCGAGCCGAAGACGTCGCCGGTGAGGCACTCGGAGTGCACCCGCACCAGCACGTCCTTCCCGTCGCCCAGGTCACCCATGACCAGCGCCACGTGCTCGGCGGGGTCGTGCTCGGCGCGGTAGCCGAGCGCCCGGAACACCCCGTACGGGGTGGGCATCCGCGCCTCGGCGACCTGCTCGACCTGCTTCTCGGTGCGCCGCCGGTAGGCGATCAGGTCGGCGATGGTGACCAGGGTCAGCCCGTGCTCGGCGCAGAACTTCTCCAGGTCGGGCAGGCGCATCATGGTGCCGTCGTCGTTGACCAGCTCGCAGAGCACCCCGGCCGGGCGCAGCCCGGCCAGCCGGGTCAGGTCCACGGCCGCCTCGGTGTGCCCGGGGCGGCGCAGCACCCCGCCCTGGCGGGCGCGCAGCGGCACCACGTGCCCGGGGCGGGCCAGGTCGGTCGGGTCGGTCGACGCGGCGGCGAGCAGCCGGATGGTGTGCGACCGGTCGGCGGCGGAGATGCCGGTGCTGATCCCCTCCCGGGCGTCCACGGTCACCGTGTACGCGGTGCCCCGCCGGTCCTGGTTGGTGTGGTGCATGGGCGGCAGGTCCAGCCGGTCGCACTCGCTGTCGGTGAGCGGCACGCAGATGTAACCGGACGTGTAGCGGACCATGAACGCGACCAGCTCCGGGGTGGCCAGCTCGGCCGCGAAGATCAGGTCGCCCTCGTTCTCCCGGTCCTCGTCGTCGACCACGACGACGGGCCGGCCGGCGGCGATGTCCGCCACCGCCTGCTCGATGCTGCCAAAGCTCGTCATGCCACGGCCTCCGAGTACGTCGGCGGGATCGGGGTGCGGGTGGGCGGGGTCGCCCGGGAGGTGCGCCACCAGGCGTACATGCCGGCGGCGCAGAACCCGCCGTAGACCAGGTACATTGCGGCCGACGGGTAGAAGCCGCCCTGGAGCAGCAGCGGCACGCCGACCGCGTCGACGGCGATCCAGACCAGCCAGAACTCCACCCAGCCGCGGGCCATGCCGTAGGTGGCGAGCAGGCTGCCGACCAGGATCCAGGCGTCCGGCAGCGGCCCCCAGGAGCCCAGCGCGGCCAGCACCGGGTACGCGGCGGCGGTGCCGACCACCGCGGCGGCGAGCAGGCCCAGCCGCTCCGGCCGGGTGGCCCAGCGCGGGGTGACCGCCGGCTGCTCCCCGCCCCCGGCGCGGCGGTTGCGCGACCAGCGCCACCAGCCGTAGACGCTGACCGCGAAGAAGAAGACCTGCCGGCCGGCCTGGCCGTAGAGGTCGTGCGCCTGCGGGGTGGCGAACACCCCGCCGAGGAAGACGGTGAACAGCAGCGCGTTGCCGATCATGCCGACCGGCCAGGCCCAGACCAGCCGGCGCAGCCCGAGCAGCGCCGAGGCGAGGCCGAAGACGTTGCCGACGATCTCCCGGACCAGCACCGGCGAGCCGGCCACGTGCACCTGGGCGTCGAGCAGCCAGCCGAGCGGGCCCATCAGCGGTCGCCTCCCGCCGCGCGGTCGCCGAGCAGCCGCTCGACGTACTTGGCCAGCACGTCCACCTCGAGGTTTACCGGGTCGCCGGCGCCCTTGGCGCCGAGGGTGGTGAGCTTCAGGGTGGTGGGGATCAGCCCGACCGAGAACCAGTCGTCGCCGACCCCGGCGACGGTCAGCGAGATGCCGTCGACGGTGATCGAGCCCTTCTCCACCACGTAGCGGGACAGGCCCGCGGGCAGCCGGAACCGGACCGTCTCCCACTGCGCGGCCGGCTCCCGGCTCAGCAGCTCGCCGACCCCGTCGACGTGCCCCTGCACGAGGTGGCCGCCGAGGCGGCTGTTCAGCCCGGCGGCCCGTTCCAGGTTGACCGGGTCGCCGGGGCGCAGCGCGCCGAGCGCGGTGCGGCGCAGCGTCTCCCCCATCACGTCGGCGGTGAAGACCCCGCCGTCGACGTCGACCACGGTGAGACAGACCCCGTTGACCGCGATGGAGTCGCCGTGCCGGGCGTCCGAGGTGACCAGCGGGCCGCGGACCGCGACCAGCGCCGAGTCACCCCCGGTGTCGGTGGTCCGGACGATCTCGCCCAGTTCCTCGACGATGCCGGTGAACATGTCAGGCCTCCCTCTTCCGGGGCAGCGCGGTGATCCGCAGGTCGGGGCCGACCTGCGTAACGTCGGTGAGCTCCAGGTCGATGGCGTCGGCGATGGTGGTCACGCCGGCGTCCAGCAGCGCGGTGGGGCCGGCGCCGAGCAGCTTGGGCGCGACGTACCCGACGATCCTGTCGACCAGGCCGGCGGCGAGGAACGCGCCGGCCAGGGTGGGGCCGCCCTCCAGCAGCGCGGCCCGCACGCCGCGGTGGTGCAGCTCGGCGAGGAGCGCCGCGAGGTCGACCCGGCCGTCCGGGCCGGCCCCGACCTCCGCGGCGGTGGCCACCCAGGTCCGGGCGGCGCCGTCGCGGACCCGGGCCTCGGCCGGGGTACGCCCCGAGCTGTCCACCACCACCCGCAGCGGCTGCCGGATGGCGAGGGTGCCGTCGCGCAGGTTGCGGGCGGTGAGCCGGGGGTCGTCGGCGAGCACGGTGCCCACCCCGGCGATGACCGCGTCGACGGTGCCGCGCAGGGCGTGCACGTCGATCCGGGACGCCTCGGAGGTGATCCACATGCTGGTGCCGTCGGCCGCTGCGGAGCGCCCGTCGAGGGTGGCCGCGTACTTCCAGATGAGGTACGGCCAGCCGCGGCGCATCGAGGTGAGCCAGGCGATGTTGCCGGCCTCGGCCTCCTCGGCGCGTACCCCGACCTCGACCTGGATGCCGGCGGCGCGCAGGGTGGCCGCGCCGCCGGAGGCGACCGGGTTCGGGTCCGGGACGGCGACGACGACGCGGGCGACGCCGGCGGCGATGAGGGCGTGGCTGCAGGGGCCGGTGCGGCCGGTGTGGTCGCACGGTTCCAGGGTGACCACCGCCGTGCCGCCGCGGGCGCGCGTGCCGGCCTGGGCCAGCGCGACGATCTCGGCGTGCGGACCGCCGGCGTACGCGTGGAAGCCCTCGCCGACGACCTCGCCGTCGGCGTCCAGCAGGACGCAGCCGACCACGGGGTTGGGGCTGGTGGCGCCGAGGCCGCGGGCGGCCAGCGCGATCGCGCGACGCATCGCCTCGTCCACGGAGACGCTCGCCATCGCCAGCCCTGTCCTCTCGCTCGCCGGTCACGCGCGGGCGGTGCGGGGAGAAGGCGGCACGGGTGCCGCGGACACGCGGCGGCGGAGATCCGGGGACGGCACAGCCGGCCCCGGGGAGCCCACGCGGCGGCTGAGGGTGCTCAGCGCCCGGCAGGGCCCTCCCCGTCCCGCGCGCTGTCTCCCATCCGGACTTTCTGGGGGCGGACGAGCCGCACCCCAACCGTCGGCCCCGGATTCTCACCAGGTCCACCGTCCGGCCGAAGCCGTCCGGGTCGCGGGCTTACCACGGTCGGACCGTGGATCACCGCCGGTTCGGAATTTCACCGAGCCCCGCCAGCGCGTGGTGGGTACACCGGAAGTCTTACACGCCGGGCGGCGGGTCGCGCCACAGAGGCGAGCTACTTCACAGCGCGGGCCGGTTCGTCACGTCACGCCCCGGCGCCGGTCGACCGCGACGTATGACCCGGGTTGGCTCTTGGCGACCGTCTTCATCTCGGAGGCGACGGCGATCGCCTCGAGGGGGTCGCTGAAGCGCTTGCCGGAGTCGGAGAGGGAGACGCCGATGGAGAGGGTGACGAGGGCGGCACGGCGGATGTTGCCCCGCCGGTCCTTCAACTCGACGAAGCCGCGCTCCCGGTCGGTCGGGTCGTAGAGGGTGTCGGCGGCCGTCTCGAAGTCGACCACGGCCCGGCTGGTGAGCGGCCGGACCTGGGACGGGGTGCAGACGATGACGAAGTCGTCGCCGCCGACGTGGCCGAGGAAGGCCGGTGGCAGCCCGATCGAGACCACCGCCCGGTGCAGGCTGCGGGCCAGGGCGGAGATGAACTCGTCGCCGCGGACGAAGCCGTACCGGTCGTTGACGCTCTTGAACCGGTCGATGTCGATGTAGCCGACGGCGTAGTCGACGCCGCTGCGCACCCGGTCGCTGATCTCGCGCCGGATCCGGCTGTTGCCGGGCAGCCCGGTCAGCGGGGAGACCTCCCGGAACTCCTTGTTGCGGCGCAGCGTGGAGCTGACCCGGGCGACCAGTTCGGCGGTGTCGAAGGGCTTGACCAGGTAGTCGTCGGCGCCGGCGCTGAGGCCGTTGACCTTGTCGGAGGTCATCCCCTTGGCGGTCAGCATGATCACCGGCAGGGCCGAGGTCATCGGGTCGGCGCGCAGCCGCCGGGTCAGCTCCAGGCCGTCGATCCGCGGCATCATGAGGTCGACCACGGCGAGGTCCGGCCGGTGCCGCTCGATGACCTCCAGGGCCTCCTGGCCGTCGCCGGCGTGCAGCACCTCGAAGCCGTGCAGCCGGAGGTTGAACTCGACGAAGCGGGCGATGTCCTCGTCGTCGTCGACGACCAGGATGACGTCGGGTCGGTCGCCGGCCGGGTCCACGTCAGGCCCCGGTCGTCGCGCGTTCCGCCAGGCCGCGCAGCCGGCGGACCGCCTCGGCCGGGTCGTCGGCGCCGTAGACCGCGGTGCCGGCCACGAAGGCGTCGGCGCCCGCCGCGGCGGCCTGCTCGATGGTGTCCGCGGCGATGCCGCCGTCCACCTCGATGCGCAGTTCCAGGTGGCCGCTCGCGACGTGCCGCCGGGCGGCGCGCACCTTGTCGAGCAGGTGGGGGATGAACCGCTGGCCGCCGAAGCCCGCCTTGATCGTCATGATCAGCAGCGTGTCGAAGCTGGGCAGCAGGTCCAGGTACGGCTCGATCGGGGTGTCCCGGTCGATCGCCAGCCCGGCCTTCGCCCCGGCCGAGCGCAGGTCCTTGGCCAGCGCCACCGGGTCGTCGCACGCCTCGGCGTGGAACGTGACGTTGTACGCGCCGGCGTCGGCGTACCCGGGCGCCCAGCGGCGCGGGTCCTCGATCATGAGGTGCACGTCGAAGGGGAGCTCGGTCGCCGCGCGCAGGCTCTGCACCACCGGGAGCCCGATGGTCAGGTTGGGCACGAAGTGGTTGTCCATGACGTCCACGTGCAACCAGTCGGCGGCGTGCTCGACGGCGCGGACCTCTTCGGCGAGGCGGGCGAAGTCGGCGGCCAGGATGCTGGGCGCGACGATCAGCGGCGGTACGGTCACGGGGCCAGTGTACGAACGCGGTCACCCGCCACCCGCAGGGCGGCACCGCCGGGAACCCGCTGTGACCCCGCCGTGACCCCGGGTGCAGAATCGGCCCGTCCGGCGCGAGAAATCGACACGAAAAGCCATCCGCGACTGGCCGATCGATCGAAACGGGGCGAAACTCCTACAGGGACGGTCACGTATGCTGCTCGCCCGGTCACGGGGAACGCCGCACGGGCCGTGACGACCGGCTGTCATCTCCCGGAAAGGGCGGACGATGCGACGGTGGCTCCTGACGCTGGCGCTGGCCGGCACGGCGACGGTGGTCCTGGCCGGCTGCGTCCCGCCGCACCGCGCCGACGGGGACCTCACCGACGACTGGGCCGCGCTGCCGGCGCCGCGGCTGTTCGTCCCCGCCACGGACGCCTGCCTGCCCCGGCTCACCGCGGTGGTGCAGGCCGCCACCTACGAGACGGTGGACTGCGCGGGCAGCCACCTGGCCGAGGCCGTGCACGTCGGCACCTTCACGGGACCGACGGCGCAGGGTGCCCGGCCGGAACCGGGGTCGCCCGCGCTGCGGTCCGCCCGCGCCGAGTGCGACCAGCGGGCCCGTGAGGTGATCGGCGGGGACTGGCACTCCGCCCGGCTCACCCTCAACATCGCGCTGCCCCCGGTGACCGCCTGGGTGGCCGGGGCCCGCTGGTTCCGCTGCGACCTGGCCGAGACCGACAGCATCGACAACACCCGGCCGGTCAACCGGCTGGGCAGCCTGCGCGGCGCCATGGTGGGCGACAACACGCTGGTGCACCGCTGCTTCGACCCGAAGCTGATCGGCGAGAACCTGAACTACATGGCCCCGGTGCTCTGCACCGAGCCGCACCGGGCCGAGTTCGTCGGCGTCTACGAGGAGCGGGACCGGACCTGGCCGGACTTCACCCGGGCGGCCCCGGAGGTGCACCGCCGCTGCATGGCGCTCATCGCCGCGTTCGCCGCCGTGCCGAACAACGCCGACCTGCCGTACCGGGCCGGTTCGATCTTCTACCCACCGTCGCAGCGGGAGTGGGAGGAGGGCGACCGGGGGGTGCGCTGTTTCCTGTGGAGCGACGACCGCAGGCTGACCCGGTCGATGCGCGGGGCCGGGCCCGAGGGACTACCCGTCATCTGAGCCCCGGTGCCGTATGCTGCACCGCCGAGGCGTACCCGGCGCTCGGCGCCGGTGGCCCGACCACGGACGACGGGGAGGTCGGTCGCGATGCGGCGATGGTGGGCGGCGGTCGCCGTGGGCGTGACGGCGGCGTTGGCACTGGGCGGCTGCGGCGCGCCGGCCGGGGTCGACCGCGACCTGGCCGACGACTGGCCCGCCTTCGGCGCCCCGACGGCCTTCGTGCCCGAGTCCGGCACCTGCCACCGCACCATCCAGGACGTCGGCTACCTGAGCGGCTACAGCCCGGTCGACTGCGCGACCACGCACCGGGCCGAGACGCTGCACGTGGGCACCCTCACCGGCCCGGACGCGGAACGCGGCGCTCCCCCGCGGGCCGGCTCGGCCGGCACCCGGACCGCGCACGCCGAGTGCACCAGGCAGGTCAACAAGGCGGTCGGCGCGGACTGGCACGCGGGGCGGCTGCGGCTGTCGGTGGTCTTCCCGTCGGCCCTGGCCTGGACCGGCGGGGCCCGCTGGTTCCGCTGTGACGTCTCCGAGGTGGCCGGGCTGGACGACGGCAGCGTCACCGCGCGCAGCGGCAGCCTGCGCAACGCCCTGAAGGCCGGCTCGCCGCTGGCGCTGGGCTGCTTCGACCCCAAGCTCAAGAAGGACGACGTGGAGGAGATGAAGCCCGTCGCCTGCACCGCCAAGCACCACGCCGAGTTCGTCGGGGTCTACCACTTCCCCGACATCGGCTACGCCGAGTTCCAGCGCACCTCGCTGCGGGCGCACAAGGGCTGCCGCGGGCTGATCGCGAAGTACGTGAAGGTGCCGAACAACGGCGACCTGGTCTACCGGGCCGGCACGATCATCTACCACCCCTTCGAGGAGGAGTGGAACGACGGCGACCGGGGCGTGCAGTGCTTCCTCTGGGTCTCCGACCGGACGCTGACCCGCTCGCTCAAGGGCGGCGGCAGCAAGGCCCTGCCGGTCACCTGAGCGGGAACGGGGTGGGCCCGCGAGCCCACCCCGCCCCGGTCGCTCAGCCGACCTGGAGGGTGACGTCGTCGATGACGAAGCTGGTCTGGAGCGATGCGTCCTCCACCCCGGTCCACTTCAACGTCACCGTCTGCCCGGCGTACGCCGCCAGGTTGAAACTGCGCTGCGCGTAACCGCTCGCCGCGTTCAGATTCGAATACGTCGCCAACGTCGCCGACCCCACCTGCACGGTCAGCTTGTCGTACGCCGTGCCCGTCGTGGTCTCCGCCGTGTCGATGTGCAACCAGAACGACAGCGTGTAGCTCGAACACCCGGCCGGAACGCTCACCGGCTGCGACAACGTGTCCGTGTGACTGCTGCCGTACCCGTCCAGCCACGCCTTGTACGAACCCGTCCGCGCCGCCTGACTCGACGAGTTCGTGATGACACCCGACGACGCCGTCCACGGCGCGCTGCCCGACTCGAAACTACTGTTACCGATGAGCTGGCCGCCGGTGCAGCCGCCCGTGCCGGTCACCGTGACGGTGTAGGCGGCGCTGCGGGTGACCGAGCCGGTGCCGGTGACTGTGATGGTGAAGGTGCCGGTGGTGGCCGTCGCGGAGGCGCTGACGGTCATGGTGGCCGAGCCGCCGGAGGTGACCGAGGTCGGGCTGAAGCTCACCGTCACCCCGCTCGGGGCGCCGGTGGCCGACAGGCTCACGGTCTGGGCGCTGCCGCTCGTGGTGGCGGTGCTGACGGTGGCGGTGGTCGAGCCGCCCCGGGCGACGCTGCCGGAGGTCGGGCTGACCGCGACCGAGAAGTCGTTGGTCGGGGTGCCGCCGCCGACCGCGAGCTGCCAGATCGCGTACGCGACGCCGTCGGCGCTGCGGTTGAGCACCGTCGCGCTGATGTTGCTCGTGGTGTCGCAGGAGCGGTGGTAGCAGGAGTCGTACGCCACGTTCGCGGTGCCGCCCCACTTGGCGGCCTGGGCGCTGGTCTTGCGGGCGCTGGCGCCCGCCGCGTAGCCGGAGGTGGGGATGCCGGCCTGCTGGAAGGAGTAGTCGTCGGAACGGCCCTGGCCCTCGACGTTCTCCTCCGGCTGGAGGTTCAGCGAGTCCCAGTACGCCTTCAGCGGCGCCGCCGTGGTGGAGGTGAGCCGGTTGATGAAGTAGCCGCCGTTGGTCGAGCCGACCATGTCGAAGTTGTAGTAGCCCTTGATGTAGCCGCGCTGGGTGGCGCTGAGCTGGTTGACGTAGAACTCCGAGCCGTTGAGGCCCTGCTCCTCGTCGGTCCACCAGGCGAACCGGACGCGCTTGGTCATGCTCGGGTTCTGCTGGGCGAGGACCAGCGCGTTCTCCAGCAGGGTGGCCGATCCGGAGCCGTTGTCGTTGATGCCCGGGCCGGCGGAGACGCTGTCCAGGTGCGCGCCGAACATGACCACCTGGTCGGCCGGGCCCTGCGGCCAGTCGGCGATCAGGTTGTTCGACGGGTAGGTGCACGCGGAGCAGTACTGCTCGGTGACCGTGTAGCCGGCGGCCTGGAGCTTGGCCTTCACGTAGCTGACCGAGGCGGTGTAGCCGGCCGAGCCGGCCCGCCGGGTGCCGCCGTTGTTCGTGGCGATGGTGTTGAGCTGGGTGAGGTGGGCCTGGACGTTTGTCACCGAGATGTCCGGCGCGGCGGCGGCGAGCGCGGGGGCGGCGCTCACCGGCGCGGGGGCGGCGGAGGCGGCCGTGGTGGTGAGGGTCGCCGTCACGGCGGCGAAGAGGGCGATCGCGAGGCCCGCGGTCGGCGTTCTGTGTCTCATGGAGACTCCTCGTGGGGTTGGCGGGGACGTGCTGGCGGGGTGGCGCGACCCGTGGACCCCGGTGGGAGCCCCGGTGTCGGCGGACCGGTGATCGGAACAGTTACATGTATCGATGAAAGAGTCAACGGGGGTGTCACATGGTGCGCGGAGCGGGACCGCCGTCGCCGGTCGGCCCCGCCCCGCGATCACCTAGCCGACCTGGAGGGTGACGTCGTCGATGACGAAGCTGGTCTGGAGCGAGGCGTCCTCCACCCCGGTCCACTTCAACGTCACCGTCTGCCCGGCGTACGCCGCCAGGTTGAAACTGCGCTGCGCGTAACCGCTCGCCGCGTTCAGATTCGAATACGTCGCCAACGTCGCCGACCCCACCTGCACGGTCAGCTTGTCGTACGCCGTGCCCGTCGTGGTCTCCGCCGTGTCGATGTGCAACCAGAACGACAGCGTGTAGCTCGAACACCCGGCCGGAACGCTCACCGGCTGCGACAACGTGTCCGTGTGACTGCTGCCGTACCCGTCCAGCCACGCCTTGTACGAACCCGTCCGCGCCGCCTGACTCGACGAGTTCGTGATGACACCCGACGACGCCGTCCACGGCGCGCTGCCCGACTCGAAACTACTGTTACCGATGAGCTGGCCGCCGGCGCAGCCGCCCGTGCCGCCCACGGTCAGCACGTACTGGGCCGTGTGGCTGGTCGAGCCGCTCCCGGTGACCGTGATGGTGTACGTGCCGGCCGCCGCCGACGTGGAGGCGCTCACCGTCATCGTCGACGAGGCGCCGGAGGTCACCGAGGACGGGCTGAAGCTCACCGTCACCCCGCTCGGGGCGCCCGTGGCCGACAGGCTCACGGTCTGGGCGCTGCCGCTCGTGGTGGCGGTGCTGACCGTCGCGGTGGTGGACGCGCCCGGCTGGACCGAGCCGGACGCCGGGCCGACCGTCAGCGAGAAGTCGTTGCCCGGGGTGGCCGAGCAGGTGGGGTCGGCGGTCTGCGCCGGCACGCTGACCGCGTCCCACGCCGCCTTGGTCCGGCTGAACAGCCCGCAGGTCGCGTCGAGGTTCTTCGCCGCGGTCAGGGTCGCGGTCCGGTACTTCTTGTAGGTCATTCCGGAGGTCTTGAGCAGCATGCCGCCGTAGAAGATCCGGCCGGCGTTCTGGATGCCCACCCCGGTGACCGTGGAGCCGTTGCAGGTCGGGCTGGTCGGCTTGCCGCTGCCCGGGTTCGAGCCCTCGGCGAGCAGGTAGAACCAGTGGTTCATCGGGCCGGCGGCCGCGTGCTCCTCGGTGCTCGGGATGGCGGAGCTGTAGCAGTTCGGGTCGCTCAGCGCGCTCGGGTCGTACATGTTGCGGATCGGCCCCTGGCCCACCAGGTTGATCATCTCGCCGACCAGGTAGTCGCCGGGGGTGTCGTAGGGAGCCGGCTCGTTCGCGTACGCCTCGGTCAGCGCGCCCATGATGTCCCCGGTGGCCTCGCCGAGGCCGGACTCGTTGCTGCTGGCGCCGCCCGGCGTGAACTGGTCGATGCCGTGGCCGAACTCGTGGGCGACGACGTCCATGGCGCCGATCCACTCGTTCGCGTTGTTGTGCCCGATGGCGATCTTCGTGCCGTCCCAGTACGCGTTGACCTGGTTCAGCCCGACGCGGACCGGCCAGCTGCCGCCGTTGCCGTCATGCCCGTTGCGGCCGAGCCAGTTCTTGAGCATGTCCCATTCCTTCTGCGCCCCCCACATGACGTCGACGCAGCCGGTCTCCTTGCTGGTGGGGTTTCCGGTGCCCCACGAGTCGGTGGACTTGGACATGACCGTGCCGGTGCTGAAGTCGGCGCAGCTCAGCCCCGGGCGGTTCGGGTCGCGCAGCGAGTACGTCCCGCCCGAGGCGGTGGTGCTGATGCTCAGCGGGTTGGGCCCGTTCCACCTGCTGTTGCCGGTGCCGGCCTTGACCTCGTCCCACGTGTCGACCACCGCCCCGGTCCGGGCGTCGACGAAGACGTGCAGGCGACTCGGCGCGGTGCGGGTGGCGCCGGTCAGCACGGTCTCCCAGGCCAGCCGGGGCCGGTCGTCCCGGATCCGGACCACCAGTCGCTGGGAGTCCACCTGCTCCACGGTGGCCAGTTGCCGGCGGGCGGTGGCCGCGGCGGCGCCGGCGGTGACCGTGGCGGTGGTCGGCACGGCGATCCGGGCCGAGGTCGCCCCGCGCACGGCGCGGACCAGGCCGTCGCCGTCGGCCAGCACGACCGCGTCGCCGCCGACGACCGGCAGGCCGCGGTAGGTCCGCTCGTACGCGACGGAGTAGAGCCCGTTCACCCACGGGGTGACCAGCGCCCGCTCGTAGCGCTCGTCGGAGCCCTTGGCCAGGGCGTCGACGCCGGCCGCGGCGGCCCGGTCGGCGGCGGCCAGCGCCCGGTCCAACGGGGTGGCGGGGGCTGCCGGGGTGGCGGGGGCGGCCGAGGCGGCCGGGATGGCGACCGCCGCCACGGCGGCCACGACCGCCAGGGCGAGTCCGGCCGTACCGGATCTGCGTCTCATGGTGACTCCTCGCTGGCGCGCGGTTCGGCGCGCGATGGGGGTTGGAGGCGCCCGGACGTGTCCGCGGGTGCTGTCGCGCCCGGCTGACTGAGGGGTTCGCCGGTCGGCACGACACGTTCACGTCCGGGCCAGGAGACGTTCACATTCGCCGATCTTCTGGTCAACGAGGATGAACCAGGGTCGTGAATGCTTGTCACATTCCGGCACATCCGCCGGGGCGGGTCACTCCCCCGCGACGCGCGTCCGCTCGGCCAGCTCCCGGACCTCGGGCAGGTCGGACCAGCCGCGCGCCAGCCGGGCCCGCAGGCCGCGCAGCTCGTGCCGGATGGTGGTCCGGCCGCTCCCGGCCGCCTCCTCGGCCACCGGGGCGAGCACCGCGACGGCCGCGTCGGGTTCGCCGGCGCAGGCGTGCGCGTCCGCCAGCCGCACCGTGAGCAGCAGGTACGACGGACGCATCCGGGCCGGCAGGTGGGCCAGCGAGCGCGCGGTCGCGTGCACGGCGCGGCGGGCCTCGGCCCGGTCCCCGGTGTGCGCGGCGAGGTCGCGCAGCGCCCCGCCGATCGAGGACTCCGCGCGCACCACACCGGCGTCCCCGGTGAGCCAGGGCGCCTCCGCCGCGTCCCGGTCGTCCAGCCGGTCCAGCCGCCGGCGGGCCAGCAGCACCTGGCGGCGGCATTCGGCGGCGTCCCCGCCCAGGCCGTGCGCCCGGGCCTGGTAGAGGTGGGAGAGGGTGGACATCCAGCCGCGCTGCCGGTCGACCGCGCCGAGCGCCCGCGCGTACGCCAGCGACGAGGCCGGATCCCGGTCCAGCCGGGTCAGCGTGCAGAAGTCGCTGAACAGGGTCGCCCGCGCCACCGCGTCGTCACCCGCCCCCGCCCACCGCAGCCCGTGCGCCACCCAGGCCATGCCCACGACGCTCTGCCCCCGCTGCATGCGCAGCCGGGCGGCGAGCTGGGCGTACTGGGCGGCGAGGCGGAGCAGCGGCAGCGGCGAGCGGCCGGCCCGGTCGACCGTCTCCGCCCAGGCCACCAGCAGGTGCAGGATCCGCTCGATCGAGGTGACCACCTCGGTGGAGACCTGCTCGACCGCTGCCCGCGTGTAGCCGGGCAGCAGCGCGGTGAGGCCGTGCACCAGGTCCGGCACGGGCCGGTCCGGCAGCGCCGCCGGGCCGCCGTGGATCAGTCGGGCGAGCGCCGGCAGCACGTCGTGCGGCCCGGCCACCGCGCACCCGGCGGCGCCGTGCTGCGGGCAGGCGAAACCCGCGTACGGCAGCCGGGTCGGCCAGACCGGCACCCCGGGCGCGGCCAGCGCCTCGGCGCCCTCCACGGCGGGCAGCACCGGGAACAGTGTCGGGTCGGACGGCGCGCCGGACGGCCGGCGGCCGTCGCCCGGCTCGGCCAGCGCCACCAGCGCGCCGCCCGAGCCGAGCAGCGTGTCGAGCCGGGCCGGCAACCCCATCGGGGGCTCCCGCAGGCCGCTCTCCAGCTTGCTGATCACGCTGTAGTGGTAGCCGACGCGCAGGCCGAGCTGCCCCTGGGTCAGCCCGGCCCGCCGGCGCCACACGCGCAGCTCACGGCCGAACCCGGCCCACGGCCGGCCCGGCGGCGGATCCTCGGCATCCATGCGCCCCTCCCACCCGCCCGGCACGCGGGCGCGCGCCGGGCCGGGTGGTGCAGGCATACCCCAACCATCCGAACCCGTCAATCGGGTCCGCGTTCAGCCCCGACGCAGCACGGCCAGGAACATCGCGTCGGTGCCGTGCCGCTGCGGCCACAACTGGACCGTGGGGCCGTCCCCCAGGCCCGGCATGCCGGCGGGCAGCAGCGGCCGGGCGTCGACGAAGTCGACCGGGAAGCCGCACCGCCGGGACGCCTCGGTCACCGTCACGTGCGTCTCCACCGTGTGCGGCGAGCAGGTCACGTACGCGACCAGGCCGCCCGGCCGGACCGCGCGCAGCGCCGCGGTGAGCAGTTCCCGCTGCAACCGGGTCAGCGGCGGCAGGTCCGACGGCTGGCGGCGCCAGCGGGACTCCGGCCGGCGGCGCAGCGAGCCGAGCCCGGTGCACGGGGCGTCGACCAGCACCCGGTCGAAGTGCCCCTCCGGCAGCTTCGGGTCGGCCCCGACCGTGCGCCCGTCGGTGTGCAGCACGGTGACCGGCAGGCCCCGCGTGGCCTGGGCGACGAGCCGGGCCCGGTGCTCGGCGACCTCGACCGCGGTGAGCCGGGCGCCGCGCTCCTCGGCCAGGGCGCCGAGCAGGCCGGCCTTGCCGCCGGGGCCGGCGCACAGGTCGAGCCAGCGGCCGTCCGGCCCGTCCAGCGGCGCCACCGCTAGGGCGTTCGCCACCAGCTGGGAGCCCTCGTCCTGGACGTGCGCGCGCCCCTCGGCCACCGCCGCCAGGTCGCCCGGGGCGCCGCCCGCGAGGTAGACCGCGTACGGCGAGAAGGCGCCGGGCGCCCCGCCGACCTCGTCGGCCAGCGCCACGGGGTCGGCCAGGCCGGGCCGGGCGCACAGGTGCACCGGCGGGCGCTCGTTGTCCTCGATGAGCAGGCGGGCGGTCTCGCGCAGGTCGCCGCCGAGCGCCTCGGCGAAGGCTCGCACGATCCACTGCGGATGGCTGTACGCCAGCGCCAGGTGGCCGATCGGGTCGGTCTCCTCGGACGGGGCGAGCTTCGCCACCCAGCCGTCCGTGTCGCGGCCGGCCACCTCGCGCAGCACCGCGTTGGCGAAGCCGGTGGCCCCGGGACCGACCGTGCGGACCAGGTCCACGGTGGACGACACGGCCGCGTGCGCCGGCACCCGGGTGTGCAGGAGCTGGTAGGTCCCGAGCCGCAGCGCGTCCCGCACCGGCGGGTCGATCCGCTGCACGTCCCGGCCGGCCGCGTCGGTGATGATCGCGTCCAGCGTGCCGGTGTGGCGCAGCGTGCCGTAGGTCAGCTCGGTGGCGAAGGCGGCGTCCCGGCCGGTCAGCCCCTCGTCGCGGAGCATCGCGGGCAGCACCAGGTTGGCGTACGCGTCGTCCCGGTGCACCGCCGCGATCGCCTGGTACGCGACGTGCCGGGGCAGGTCCACGGCCGGACGGACCGGACGCCGGACGCCGCCGCGCCGGTCGGCGCCGAAACGCCCCTCGCGCGGCGGCCCGTCGCCCCGGCGCCCCGGGCGCTCACCGCGCTCCGGGCGGCCCCGGTCCCGGTCCCGCTCGCCACCGCGCCCGGCGTCGCCGGAGCGGCCGCCACGCGGACCGTCGGAGAACCGCCCGGGCTCGGACGGCCCGGTCACGCGAGCACCTCGCCGGCGGCGACCCGGGCGCCGCGCGCCCAGTCGCCGGCCGACATGGCCTTCTTGCCGGCCGCGCGCACCTCGCCGAGCTGCACCGGCACGGTGCCCGTGCCGGCCAGCACGCGGGCCTTCTCGACCAGCAGCTCGCCGGGCTTCAGCTCCGGGCCGTTGGCCACCGGGGTGACCGGGCCGAGCTTGACCCGGTCGCCGCGGAAGGTGGTCCACGGGCCGGGGGCCGGGGTGCAGGCGCGGATCCGGCGGTCCACGGCGAAAGCCGGGTCGGCCCAGCGGACCCGGGCGTCCTCGACGGTGAGCTTCGGCGCGAGGGAGACCCCGTCGGCCGGCTGCGGCTCGGCCCGGGCGGTGCCGGCCTCCAGCGCGTCGAGCACGGCCACGAGCAGCCCGGCGCCGGAGTGGGCGAGCCGCTCCAGCAGGTCCCCGGAGGTGTCGGCGGGCCGGACCTCGTCGGTGACCGTGCCGTAGACCGGGCCGGTGTCCAGGCCCTCCTCCAGCTGGAAGACGCTGGCACCGGTCAGCTCGTCGCCGTGCAGCACGGCGTGCTGCACGGGCGCGGCGCCGCGCCAGGCGGGCAGCAGCGAGAAGTGCAGGTTGATCCAGCCGAGCCGGGGGATCTCCAGCGCCGCCGGCGGCACCAGCGCGCCGTAGGCGACCACCGGCACGCAGTCGGGGGCCAGCTCGCGAAGCCGGTCGAGGAACTCGGGCTCGCGCGGCCGCGCCGGGGTGAGCACCTCGACGCCGTGCGCGTCGGCCCAGGCGCCGACCGGGGAGCGGACCAGGCCCCGGCCGCGGCCGGCGGGAGCGTCGGGGCGGGTGACCACGGCGAGCAGCTCGTGGCCGGAGGCGGCGATGGCGTCGAGCGCGGGCACGGCGACGGCCGGCGTGCCGGCGAAGACCAGGCGCATCCGGGTCACCGCCCCAGGCCGAAGGGGTTGCCGGTGGCGTGCGGGCTGAGCTTGACGGTCGGCGGGGCGGCGGCGTCGTACCACTCGGCCTGCCGGATCGCCTTCATGGCCTCCTTGCGGCCGGCCGGGTCGAGCCGGTCGACGAAGAGCACCCCGTCGAGGTGGTCGGTCTCGTGCTGCACGCAGCGGGCCATGAGGCCGGTGCCGACGATCTGCAGCGGGTCGCCGTAGCCGTTGAAGCCCTTGGCGATGACGTTCTGCCGGCGCTTGGTGTCGAAGTAGAGCCCCGGGATGGACAGGCAGCCCTCGGGGCCGTCCTGTTCCTCCTCGTCGGGGAACTCCAGCACCGGGTTCACCAGGTGGCCGAGGATGTCGTCCACCTCGAAGGTGAACACCCGAAGGCCCACCCCGAGCTGCGGCGCGGCCAGGCCGGCGCCGTTCTGCTCGCGCATCGTGTCGGTCAGGTCGGCGATGAGCTTGCGCAGCTCGGCGTCGAAGTCGACGACCGGGTCGGCCGGCGTGCGCAGCACCGGATCGCCGAACAGACGGATGGGCTGGACGGTCACGCGGAGTGGCTCCTTGTCTGGGACGAGTGGTGCCGTACCAGTCTACGGAGTCGATCCGGTCGCCCCGGCCGGCGTACCGCGATCGGTGACCGGCGACGCTTCGTCACCGACGGTGACCGGCAGGGTGGCGTACCCGCGCAGGGTGAGCCGGACCCGTCGCTCGCCCGGCCCGGCCAGGGCGAGGCCGGGCAGCCGGCGCAGCAGCAGCGGGAACGCCACCTGCGCCTCCAGCCGGGCCAGGCCGGCGCCCAGGCAGTAGTGCGGGCCGGCGCCGAAGGACAGCGGGTGGATCTGCGGGCGCCAGGGGTCGAAGCGCTCCGGCTCGGGGTAACGGCGGGGATCCCGGTTCGCCGCGCCGAGCATCACGATCATCCAGCTCCCCGCGGGCAGGTCGACGTCGCCGTGCCGGGACGGGGCGGTGCTCATGCGGGAGGTGAGCTGCACCGGTGAGTCGTACCGCAGCAGCTCGTCGACGTAGGCGGGCGCGAACTCGGGGTGCTCGCGCAGCGTCGCCGTCTCGCGGGGGTGGTCGAGCAGCACCACCAGGCCGTTGCCGAGCAGGTTGGTCGTGGTCTCGAAGCCGGCCACCAGCAGCACGATCAGGTTCGCCAGCAGCTCGTCGCCGGAGAGGCGATCGCCGTCGGCGTCGTGGGCCTGCACCAGCGCGCTGGTCAGGTCGTCGGCAGGGGCCCGGCGGCGGGCCGCGACCAGGTCCATGAAGTAGTCGCGCAGCTCGCCCGCGCCCCGGTCCGCCACCGCCAGCTCCTCGGGGGTGATCTCGGGCTCCAGCACGCCGGTCAGGTCGGTGGCCCAGCGCCGGAACAGCGGCCGGTCGGCCGCCGGCACGCCGAGCAGCGCGCAGATCACCGCCACCGGCAGGGGGTACGCGAACTCCGCCATGAAGTCCACCGGCGCGCCGTCCCGGCCGCGGGCCATCATCCCGTCGATCAGCAGGTCGGCCTGCGCCTCGACCACGTCGTGCATGGCGGCGATCCGGCGCGGGGTGAAGGCGCCGGCCGCCAGTCGCCGCATCCGGCTGTGGTCGGGCGGGTTGGTGCGCAGCATCGACCGGGAGATCGACAGGACGGCCGGGCTCTCCCGCCAGCCGGGCAGGAACTGGTCGCGCAGGTCGTCGTCCATCACCCCGAACCGGGCGTCGCGGAGCATCGCGTCGGCCTCGGCGTAGCCGGTCACCAGGTAGAAGACCGGACCGGCCTGGACCACCGGGCCGTGCGCGCGCAACCGCTCGTACGTCGGGTACGGGTCGACCCGTCCCGATGGTGACATCAGCAGCGCGAGATCGTCGGCAGCGTCCACGGTCGGCCTCCCCAGGCATCGGAGACCTTCATCATGCTCCGGTCCGCCCGATCGGGCGATCCCGTGCCCCGCCCGGCGGCCCGCTCAGGCGCCGGCGCCCGGCTCCCCCGCCAGCACGGCGCCCCCGCCGAGCAGGGCGTGCTCGGGCAGCGGCAGCTCGAGGCCGTGCGCGGCCTCCCAGTCGTGGATCAGGCCGGGTCGGGCCTGGGCGGCGAAGAAGTCGACCGCGCTCATCCCGCCGACCACCGGCTCGTCCACCTCGGCGACCAGCCGGGCGGGGACCAGCGGGAAGCCGCTCTGGAGGGCGGCGCTGAGCCGGCGGTGGCCGTCGACCACGAAGAAGTACTCGCCGGTGTAGCCGATGTTCACCGGCTCCAGGGCCTCGTCGCCGGATCCGGCCACCTCACCCACGAACTCCGAGTCCCACAGCCCGCGCAGGGTGGTGATGTCCTCGGTCGGGTAGACCCGGGCCGGGTCGAGCAGCAGCAGCGGCTGGCCGTCGCGCAGCACGTCCGCGCCGAGCCGGCCCTCGTAGACGTCGATGACGTGCTGGATCACCTGCTCCGGGGTGGCCCGGGTGGTGTCGCAGACCAGGTCGTAGTTGCGCAGCCGGGCCTTGTCGACGCCGTAGCGCACGATGAACCGGCCGCGCTCGCTCTCGCTGCGCTCGCGGAGCTTGGCCTTCGCCTCCTCCATCGAGGTGTAGCTCTCGGCCGGGCCGGACGGGCGGGCCAGCACCCGCCGGGCCGCCTCGGTCGGCTCGGTGATCATGTGCACCTTGAGCGCGTCGGTGAAGAAGTGCCAGGCCAGCCGGGAGTCCATCACGAGGCTCTCACCGGAGGCGGCGATGTCCCGCTGGAGCTGGTCGACGTAGCCGTCGACGGCCTGGTCCAGCTCGGCGTGCAGGTTGAGCTGGAGGGCGGTCATCTGCCGCTCCTGGGCCATCTGGCGGTAGAGGTCGCCGACGCTGACCCGGCGCAGCCCCAGCCGCTTGGCGATCTCGACGGAAACGGTGCTCTTGCCGCTGCCGAGGTCACCGTTGAAGACGATCGACTGACGAACGGTCACGACTGGTCCACCCCTGATCACCGGCTGATTGACATCATCGAATCCGCGTCGGCTCGACGCACTCCCGCTGCACCGCGCCGCGCCCGGGAGCCGTCGTGCGCCTGGGCATGACGGGCGATGCTATCACGCGTCTTCCACCCATTTGCCGGACGAGGTGTCCGACAAACCCCAGGTCACGACCGTACGCGACGGCTCGGGTGCGCCACGTCACGGGTGGCGGGCGGGCTCAGAACAGGCTGAGCGGGTCGATCTGGAGCCGCACCGGGTCGGCCGCCTTGCGGGCGCTGCGCTGCCCGGCGGCCGTGTGCAGCGCCCCGGCCAGGGCGGCGGCCCGGGCCCGGGGCACCCGGACCAGCATCCGTTCCCGCCCCTCGTCGGCCGGCACCGGGCCGAGCACCTCGGCGCCGTCGGGCAGCCGGGCGCCGGCCAGCAGGTCGGCCACCGCGTCGGCCACGCCGGTGACGCTGGCCATCCGCACCGCCGGCGGGAAGCCCAGCTCGCGGCGCTCGGCCAGTTCCCGGGTGGCGAACCAGGCGGAGTCCCAGCGCAGCAGCGCCTGCACCGGCGCGAGGGCGCCGTCGGCGACCACCACCACCCGGCCGCCGGCCGGGCCGGGTCGGGCCAGCGCCGCGGCGGCCAGCCAGCGGCGCAGCGCCTCCTCACCGGCCCGCAGGTCGGCCCGGGTGAGCAGCGCCCACGAGTCGAGCAGCAGCACCGCCCCGTAGCCGCCCTCGGCGACCGGTTCCGCGCCGGGGGTGGCGATCACCAGGCCGGCGCCCGCCGGCACCGTGGCGAGCACCTCCTCCCGTCCCGAGGTGCGCACCGGCACCCCCGGGAAGGCCCGGCCCAGCTCCTCGGCGGTCCGCCGGGCCCCGGTGACCGAGGCGCGCAGCCGCCGCCCGCCGCACTCCGGGCAGGCGTACGCGGCGGCGACCCGGCCGCACCAGCGGCAGGCGGGCACCCCCTCGGCCGACGGCAGGCCCAGCGGCCCGGCGCAGTGCGGGCAGCGGGCCGGGGCCCGGCAGTCGGCGCAGGCCACCGAGGGCAGGTAGCCGCGGCGGGGCACCTGCACGAGCACCGGCAGGTCGGCGCGGAGCGCGTCCCGGGCGGTGGTCCAGGCCAGGCTGGGCAGCCGGGCGGAGGCGGCACCGGGGTCCCGGGCCAGGTGCGGGTCGTCCCCGGTGGGCGCGATCGCCGGCATCCGGGCCCGTACGGTCGCGCGGTCGGCGACCACCTCGCGGGCCCAGCCGGTCTCCACGAGCAGTTGGGCCTCGGCGGTGCGGGCGTACCCGCCGACCAGGGCCGCGACCCCGGCGAGCTGGGCCCGGGTGAGCAGCACGTCGCGGGCGTGCGGGTAGGGCGCCCGGGGCTCGGCGTGCAGGTCGTCCCCGTCGTCCCAGACGGCGACCAGGCCGAGCCGCTCGACCGGGGCGAACATGGCCGCCCGGGTGCCGATCACCACGGGCACGTCGCCGCGGCGGGCGGCCAGGAAGGCGCGGTAGCGGCGGGCCGGTCCGGCCGCCGCGGAGAGGCAGGCGTGCCGCCCGGTCCCGAGGACGGCGGTCAGGGCGGCGTCCAGCCGGTCCAGGTCGCGGGCGTCGGCCACCACGACCAGGGCGCCCCGGCCGCCGGCCACGGTGGCGGCCACGGCGTCGGCGTACCGGTCGGCCCAGTCCTCGCCGGGCAGCGCCGACCAGACGGCCCGGGCGGCCCGGCCGGCGGTGAGGGCCCGCAGGAACGCCGGTCCGGCCGGGTAGTCCCGCCACCCACGCGGGTCGACCTGGGCGACAGCGTCCGGGCCGGCGTCCGCGGAAGCGTCCGCCGGGGCGGCGGGGTCGGCGGCATCGGCGGAGGCCGGAGTGGCGGCATCGGCGGAGGCCGGGGTGGCGGCATCGGCGGAGGCCGGAGTGGCGGGAAGGGCCGGCCCGGCGGCACCGGCGGAGGCCGCGGTGGCGGGGCTGGTGGCATCGGCGGACGCGGGGACGGTCGGATCGGCGGCGGCCGGCGAGGTGGCCTCGGCGCCGGCCGCGTCGGTCGCCGTGACGTCCTTCTCGACGCGGGCGTGCCGGGGCGGGACGGCGAGCCGGAGCACGTCGGCGAGGCTGCCGGCGTAGCGGTCGGCGACCGCGCGGGCCAGCTCGGCCACCTCCGGCGCCAGCACCGGCACCGGGGAGACCACCTTCTCCAGGTACGCCAGCTTGGGGTGCGCGGACTCCGCGACGCGCTCCAGCAGCCAGCCGTCGACGAGCTGCCCGGCGAAGCGGACCTTCACCCGCACCCCCGGGCGGGCGTCGGCGTCGAGGGTGTCCGGAACGAGGTAGTCGAAGGGGCGGTCGAGGTGCGGCAGGGGCACGTCCACGCAGACGCGAGCGACCGGCGACCCCTCGGCGGGTCGCCGGTCGCCGCGCCTGGTGCCGGTCAGGCTCCCGCGGCCGACTTGAGGTCGGCGGCCCGGTCGGTGCTCTCCCAGGTCAGGTCCGGCAGCTCCCGGCCGAAGTGGCCGTAGGCGGCGGTCTGCTGGTAGATCGGGCGGAGCAGGTTGAGGTCCCGGATGATCGCGGCCGGGCGCAGGTCGAAGACCTCGGCCACGGCCTTCTCGATCGAGGCGACCGGCACGGTCTCGGTGCCGAAGGTCTCGATGAAGAGGCTCACCGGGTGGGCCTTGCCGATCGCGTACGCGACCTGCGCCTCGCAGCGCTCGGCCAGGCCGGCGGCGACGACGTTCTTGGCCACCCAGCGCATGGCGTACGCGGCGGAGCGGTCCACCTTGGACGGGTCCTTGCCGGAGAACGCGCCGCCACCGTGGCGGGCGTAGCCGCCGTACGTGTCGACGATGATCTTCCGGCCGGTGAGGCCGGCGTCGCCCATGGGACCGCCGATCTCGAAGCGCCCCGTCGGGTTGACCAGCAGCCGGTAGCCCTCGGTGTCCAGGCCGAGGCCCTCCAGCTCGGGGGTGATGACGTGGTCGCGGACGTCCGGGGTGAGCAGCGACTCCAGCGAGATGTCGGCCGCGTGCTGGCTGGAGACCACGACGGTGTCGAGCCGGACCGGGCGCAGCCCGTCGTACTCGATGGTCACCTGGGTCTTGCCGTCGGGCCGCAGGTAGGGGATCGTGCCGTCCTTGCGCACCTGGGCGAGCCGGCGGGCGAGCCGGTGGGCGAGCGCGATCGGCAGCGGCATGAGCTCGGGCGTCTCGGAGCAGGCGAAGCCGAACATCATGCCCTGGTCGCCGGCGCCCTGCGCGTCCAGCGCGCTCTCCGACGAGCCGGTACGCAGCTCGAACGCGTTGTCCACGCCCTGCGCGATGTCCGGCGACTGGGCGCCGATGGAGACGCTCACGCCGCAGGAGGCGCCGTCGAAGCCCTTCTTCGACGAGTCGTAGCCGATCGACAGGATGGTGTCCCGCACGATGGTCGGGATGTCGGCGTACGCCTTCGTGGTCACCTCGCCGGCGACGTGCACCTGGCCCGTGGTGATCAGCGTCTCGACCGCGACGCGGCTGTGCGGGTCCTTGGAGAGCAGTGCGTCGAGAATGCCGTCACTGATCTGGTCGGCGATCTTGTCCGGGTGGCCTTCCGTGACCGATTCGGACGTGAAGAGACGTGTCACGGCACTCCTAAGCATGTGAAGACTTTTAAAGGTCGCTCGGCGGCAGTTTAGTCACCGTGCTTCCAGGGTGACCCGGGGAACCGGAGAGTGACCAACCGTCAGGACCGCTCCCGCAACCGGGCGGCCACGAGGTCCCAGACGGCGTCGGCCAGGTCCTCCTTGGGCTGCTCGGGCATCCGGTGCACCGACCCGTCCGCCCCGATCACCGTGGCGGCGTTGGTCTCGGCTCCGAAGACCTTGTCCACCCCGACCTCGTTGATGACGATGAGGTCGGCGCGCTTGCGGGCCAGCTTGGCGCGGCCGTTGGCCTCCGCGTCGCCGGTCTCCGCGGCGAAGACCACCAGCACCTGCTCCGGCCGCCGGCGCCGGCCCAGCTCGGCCGCGATGTCCGGGTTGGTCACCAGCTCGATGGTGGGCGCGCTGCCGTCGTCCGACTTCTTGATCTTACCCGGCGCGTACGTCGCCGGACGGAAATCGGCGGGCGCGGCGGCCATCACGACGGCGTCCGCGTCGGCGGCCGCCTCCAGGGTCGCCTTGCGCAACTCCTCCGTGCTGCCCACCCGGACCAGGTCGGCGCCGGCCGGGTCGGCGAGCGCGACGTTGGCCGAGACCAGGGTGACCCGGGCGCCCCGGGCCACGGCGGCGCGGGCGAAGGCGTAGCCCTGCTTGCCGGAGGAGCGGTTGCCGAGGAAGCGGACCGGGTCGAGCGGCTCCCGGGTGCCGCCGGCGGTGACCACCACGTGCCGGCCGGCCAGGTCGGCGGGGGCGGCGCCGCCGCGGGCGAGGGCCCGGCGGGCGACCGCGAAGATCTCGGCCGGGTCGGGGAGCCGACCCTTGCCGGTGTCCTTGCCGGTGAGCCGGCCGACCGCGGGCTCGATCACCACGACGCCGCGGGACCGCAGGGTGGCCACGTTGGCGACGGTGGCCGGGTGCTCCCACATCTCGGTGTGCATGGCCGGCGCCAGCACCACCGGGCAGCGCGCGGTCAGCAGCGTGTTGGTGAGCAGGTCGTCGGCGAGGCCGTGGGCGGCCTTGGCGAGCAGGTCGGCGGTGGCGGGCGCCACCACGACGAGGTCGGCGTGCTGCCCGAGGCGGACGTGCGGCACCTCGTGCACGTCGGACCAGACGTCGTCGGCGACCGGCTGGCCGGAGAGCGCGGCCCAGGTCGGCGCCCCGACGAACCGGAGCGCCGACGCGGTCGGCACGACCCGGACCCGGTGGCCCGACTCGGTGAAGAGCCGGAGCAGCTCACACGCCTTGTAGGCGGCGATGCCGCCGCCGACCCCGAGGACGATCTCGGCGGCCATCGGCGCGGGCGGGGCTTACGGCTGGTCGGTCGGCTCGGCGGTGAGCAGACCCGCGTTGATCTCGCGCATGGCGATGGAGAGCGGCTTCTCCTGGGGGGTGGTCTCCACCAGCGGGCCGACGTACTCCAGCAGGCCCTCACCGAGCTGGCTGTAGTAGGCGTTGACCTGGCGCGCGCGCTTGGCGGCGAAGATGACCAGCGCGTACTTCGAGGTGGTCTTCTCGAGGAGCTCGTCGATCGGCGGGTTGGTGATGCCCTCGGGGTTGGCGATGGATCCCACGAAATAACCTCTGCGTCTTTGTGCACCGCCCGGAGGCGGTGGCCTCTCAACCGCTCGGGCGCGGTCGGGCCGGAGCCAGGAAGGAAGAACCGAGCAAGCCTACCAGCTCCTCGGCCGCGCGCTCGGTCCGGTCGTGCAGCACGGCGTGTGCGAAGGCGGCCGCGACGGCCGGGTCCGGCCGGTACGCCGGCGGGGTGAGCAGCACCAGCCGGGCGTCCGGGGCCACGGCCCGGACGGCGAGCGCGCCGGGCAGGTCCAGCGGGAGCAGGACCGGCTGCCCCTGCGCGAGCCGGGACCGCACGCCCGCGCGCGGCACCCCGCGCCGGTACGGCCCGATCCGGCTCCACTCCAGCAGCTCGTCGGCCGCGACCATGCGGTCGAAGCCGGTCGCGTCGAGGAAGAGCCGGTCGACGCCGTCCACCTCGCCGGGGCAGGCCGGCCGGGTGGTCGCGGCCACCGGCACCCACACGGACGGGAGGCGCGCCCGGACCAGCTCGACGACACTCCCCCCGCCGGCCCCAGAAGGTCCGGCCAGGACAGTGAGCCGAGCCGCCGGGCGCGCCTCGTCATCCATGCTCACCGCTTGTTTCTACACGGTGGGCCGTTCAGTTGGCGGCGAACTCTCCAAGCAGCGCCTTGCGCTGCTGCTCGCCCAGGCCACGCAGCCGACGGCTGTCAGCGATCTTGAGCTTCTCCATGATCTGGGTGGCTCGGATCTTGCCGATGCCCGGCATCGCCTGGAGCACGGCCGAAACCTTCAGCTTGCCCACGACGTCGTCGGACTCGGCCCGCTCGAGGACGGTGGCGAGGGTGGTCTTGCCCTGCTTGAGCTGCTCCTTCAGCTCAGCACGGGCCTTGCGGATCTCCGCGGCCTTCTCCAGCGCGGCAGCGCGCTGTTCGGGGGTCAGTGACGGGAGCGGCACCAGTTCTCCTCAGGTCCCTAGTACGACGGGCGGGGCGCACCGCCGCATCTGTGAAACGTGGTGTCGCTGGCAACCAAAGGGGTCCGTGGTTCCCAGCGCGGGGAAAACTAGCGGTCAACGGAGTTTTCGGCAACGTGGACGCGCGAAGATCAACGGAAAGTGACCGAGCCGTCAGTCAGTCACGAGGTGGCCAGGGCGGCCCGGCACTCGGCCAGCACCCGGTCGGTGGCGGCCCGCAGAGCCTCCTGGTCGGGCCCCGCGCCCAGCACCTCGCGGGAGTAGGACGGCAGCACCGAGGGCAGGCTGGAGCCGAACACGGTACGCAGGTCCGCGGCCGTCGCGCCCTGCGCGCCGAGCCCGGGGGCGAGCAGCGGACCGTTCACCGCGGCGAGGTCGTGACCCGTGTCGCCGATCGTCGCGCCGACCACGAGTCCGAAGCTGCCGAGGGGATCGGCACCCCGGTTGAGCTGGGAAATCTCGTCGATGACGGTCTGCGCGACGGTGCGCCCGTCGGCCCCGACGGCCCGCTGCACGGCGGCTCCCTCGGGGTTCGAGGTGAGGGCCAGGACGAACACCCCGCCGCCGTGCGCGGCGGCCAGCTCGAACATCGGCGCGAGCGAACCTACTCCGAGGTAGGGACTCGCGGTGACCGCGTCGACATACAGCGGGCTGGATGGATCGAGGTACGCCGAGGCGTACGCGCTGACCGTCGAGCCGATGTCGCCGCGCTTGACGTCCAGCAGAACGAGCGAGCCCGAATTTCGCAACTGTCGGATAGTTGACTCAAGAATTCCGACACCACGGGACCCGAAGCGCTCGAAGAACGCCGACTGGGGCTTGACCACGGCCACGCGGTCGCCGATGGCCTCCACCACGATCCGGCAGAACCGGTCGAGGCCCTCGACGTCGTCGGGCAGTCCCCAGCGGGCGAGCAGCCCGGGGTGCGGGTCGATCCCCACGCAGAGCGGTCCCCGCTCGGCCACGGCCCGGTGCAGGCGGGCGCCGAAGGTCTCCATGCGACTCTCCCTCTCCCTCGCGCGGTCTCGCGCCGCGCTGTCCGGCGACGGGTGCGCCGCCGCTCGTGCTCCTGTCCCGGCCGCCGTGCGGTGGCCGGACCGTCCTGCCGCCACCGGGCGCCGGTCGCCGGTGGCCTCCCGCCGGCTCAGCCCGCCTTGACCGCCGCCTCGATCCCGGCCGCGATCCGGGCCACGTCCGCCTCGTCGGTGACGTACGGGGGCATGGTGTAGACCAGGTCCCGGAACGGCCGCAGCCAGACGCCCTGCCCGACGGCGGCGGCGGTCGCCCGCGGGATGTCCACCTCGTGGTCGAGCTGCACCACGCCGATCGCGCCCAACACCCGCACGTCGGCCACTCCGGGGGTGCCACGGAGCGGCTCCAGACCGGCCCGCAGCCCCTCGGAGATCCTCGCCACCCGCCCCGCCCAGTCCGCGCCCCGCAGCAGGCCCAGGGAGGCGTTGGCGACCGCGCAGGCGAGCGGGTTGCCCATGAAGGTCGGGCCGTGCGCCAGCACCCCGTCGGTGGAGATGCCCCGCGCCACCTCCGGCGTGCAGAGCGCCGCGGCCAGGGTGAGGTAGCCGCCGGTGAGCGCCTTGCCGACGCAGAGCACGTCCGGGGCGACCCCGGCGTGCTCGGCGGCGAACATGGTGCCGGTCCGGCCGAAGCCGGTGGCGATCTCGTCGAAGACCAGCAGGATGCCGTGCGCCCGGGTCACCTCGCGCAGTACCCGCAGGTAGTGCGGGTGGTGGAACCGCATCCCGCCGGCGCCCTGCACGACCGGCTCCACGATCACCGCCGCCAGCTCGCCCGCGTGCCGCTCCACCGCGTCCACAAGCGCCGCCTCGTACGCCGGGTCGGGCGGGGTGTCGAAGCCGGCCGGCGGCACCGGCGCGAACACCTGCCGGGGCAGCACGTCGCCCCAGAGGTGGTGCATGCCGCCCTCGGGGTCGCAGACGCTCATGGGGTGGAACGTGTCGCCGTGGTAGCCGCCCCGCCAGGTGCCCAGCCGGCGGCGTTCCGGCCGCCCCAGGGCCCGCTGGTACTGCAGGCACATCTTCACGGCGACCTCGACGCTTACCGACCCGGAGTCGGCCAGGAAGACGTGCTCCAGGCCGTCCGGGGCCAGCTCCACCAGGGTCCGGGCCAGGCGTACGGCGGGCTCGTGGGTGAGGCCGCCGAACATCACGTGGCTCATCCGGCCGAGCTGGTCGGTGACGGCGGCGTCCAGCACCGGGTGCCGGTAGCCGTGGATCGCCGCCCACCAGGACGACATCCCGTCGACCAGTTCCCGCCCGTCGGCCAGCCGCAGCCGCACCCCCTGGGCGCTCTCCACGACGTACGGCGCGCCGGCCGCCGGCAGGGCCGCGTACGGGTGCCAGACATGCCGCCGGTCGGCGGCGAGGATCTCCTCGGGCGTCACGGTTCTCCTTCGTGGTGTCCGGGCGGCCGGTCAGCGTCGGGCGGCCGCCCGGGCCGCCGACCGGACCAGGGCCGGGCCGCGGTAGATGAAGCCGGTGTAGAGCTGGATCAGGCTCGCGCCGGCGTCGAACATCCGGGCGGCGTCGTCCGGGTCGAGGATGCCGCCGACGCCGACGACCGGCAGCCGGCCGCCGGTCTCCCGGTGCACGAAGGCGACCACCTCCCGGGCGCGGGCGGCCAGCGGGCGGCCGGAGAGGCCCCCGGTCTCCGCACCCCGTGCCCGGTCGGCCGGGGCGAGCCCGTCGCGGGCCAGCGTGGTGTTGGTGGCGATCACCCCCGCCGCGCCGCGGTCGAGGCAGACCTCCAGCAGCTCGGCGATCGCCGGCTCGCTGAGGTCGGGGGCGATCTTCACGAGCACGGGCTTCTCCCCCACCAGGGCCGAGAGCAGCGCGTCCAGGTGGGACCGGTCCTGAAGGGACCGCAGCCCCGGGGTGTTCGGTGAGGACACGTTGACCGCGAAGTAGTCCCCGTGCCCCTTCAGCGCGCGGTAGGAGGCCAGGTAGTCCTCGACGGCCCCGTCCAGCGGGGTCACCTTGGACTTGCCGAGCGAGATGCCCAGCGGCACGCCGATCGGGCGCGGCAGCGCCGCAAGCCGGGCCGCGAGGGCCTCCGCGCCGGCGTTGTTGAAGCCCATCCGGTTGACCACGGCCTCGCTGTCGCGCAGCCGGAACAGCCGGGGCCGGGGGTTGCCCGGCTGGGCGTGCGCGGTGACGGTGCCGACCTCGACGAAGCCGAAGCCCAGCGCCGGCCACGCCGGCAGCGCCACCCCGTTCTTGTCCATCCCGGCCGCCAGCCCCACCGGGTTCGGGAAGTCCACCCCGAACACCGTCCGCGGCGCCGCCTGGAAGTACCGCGCCCGCAGCGCCCTGAGCACGGCCGCCCGCCGGGACACGGAGGCCAGCCGCTCCAACGTCCACTCGTGCGCCGCCTCGGCGTCCCCACCCCCGATCCCGAACAACCGAGGCCGCACAACCTTCTCGAAGATCACGCCGGCCTCCCCCGCCCGGCCGCGTCGATCATGAAGTTGTCGCCACGACACGCCGGCGCGCCGGGCAACAACTTCATGATCGACGGCAGCGGGGGTGTCACTCGCCAGCCCGGAGGGCGGCGTGGAGTTCCTGGAGGGGGCGGACGCGCATGTCGCCGCGGATCCTCGCCTCGATGCCCATTACCGCGGCCGCGGCGCCGGGCACCGTGGTGATGCACGGGATGTCGGCCGTCACGGCGGCGCTGCGGATCTCGTAGCCGTCGGAGCGGGCGCTGGCGCCGGAGCCCTGCGGGGTGTTCACCACCAGGGCCACGTCGCCGCCGAGGATCAGCGAGACGGCGTCCTCGCCCTCGCCCGACTCGTAGTGCTTGCGGATCTGCTCGCAGGCGATGCCGTGCCGGCGCAGCACCTCGGCCGTGCCGGTGGTGGCGACGATCTCGAAGCCCAGGTCGGCCAGGCGCTTGATCGGGAAGATCATGCCGCGCTTGTCCCGGTTGGCCACCGAGACGAAGATCTTGCCGGCGGTCGGCAGCGACCCGTACGCGGCGGACTGCGACTTGGCGAAGGCGTGCCCGAAGTTGGTGTCGATGCCCATCACCTCGCCGGTGGACTTCATCTCCGGGCCGAGCAGCACGTCGATGCCCTTACCGGACGGGGTGCGGAACCGCTTGAACGGCAGCACCGCCTCCTTGACCGCGATCGGGGCGTCGACGGGCATGGTCCCGCCGTCCCCGGTGGGCGGCAGCATCCCCTCGGCGCGCAGCTCGGCGACGGTGGCGCCGAGCGCGATCCGGGCCGCCGCCTTGGCCAGCGGCACGGCGGTGGCCTTCGAGACGAACGGCACCGTCCGGGAGGCGCGCGGGTTGGCCTCCAGCACGTACAGCATGTCGCCCTGGAGCGCGTACTGGACGTTGAGCAGGCCCTTGACCCCGACGCCGCGGGCGATTTCCTCGGTGTAGCGGCGCACCTGGGCCAGGTGCGAGCCGGCCAGGGTGATCGGCGGCAGGGCGCAGGACGAGTCGCCGGAGTGGATGCCGGCCTCCTCGATGTGCTCCATGACGCCGCCCAGGTAGACCGCGCCGTCGGCGTCGACGAGGGCGTCCACGTCGATCTCGATGGCGTCGTCGAGGAAGCGGTCCACCAGCACCGGGTGGTCCGGCGAGATGTCGGTGGCCCGGCCGATGTAGTCGCGCAGGGTGGCGTCGTCGTAGACGATCTCCATGCCCCGGCCGCCGAGCACGTACGACGGGCGGACCAGCACCGGGTAGCCGATCTCGTCGGCGATCGCCTTGGCCTCGTCGTAGGAGGTGGCCATGCCGTGCGCCGGGGCGCGCAGCCCGGCCCGGGCCAGCACCGTGCCGAACGCGCCGCGCTCCTCGGCGAGGTGGATCGACTCCGGGGAGGTGCCGACGATCGGCACGCCGGCGTTCTTGAGCCGCTGGGCCAGGCCGAGCGGCGTCTGCCCGCCGAGCTGCACGATCACCCCGACCACGCCGGGGCCGCCGGCCGCCTTGCCGGAGGTGTCCTCGGCGTGCCAGACCTCCAGCACGTCCTCGAAGGTGAGCGGCTCGAAGTAGAGCCGGTCGGCCGTGTCGTAGTCGGTGGAGACGGTCTCCGGGTTGCAGTTGACCATGACCGTCTCGTAGCCGACCTCCCGGAGCGCCATGACGGCGTGCACGCAGGAGTAGTCGAACTCGATGCCCTGCCCGATCCGGTTCGGCCCGGAACCCAGGATGAGCACCTTGGGCCGGTCCGAGGGCCCGACCTCGGTCTCCTGGTCGTAGGTCGAGTAGTGGTACGGGGTGGTCGCCTCGAACTCGGCCGCGCAGGTGTCCACCGTCTTGTAGACGGGCCGGACCCCGAGCCGGTGCCGCAGCGTGCGGACGCCGTCCTCGGCGGCCAGCTCGGGGCGGAGCGCGGCGAGCTGCCGGTCGGACAGGCCGGACCGCTTGGCCCGGCGCAGCAGGTCGCCGTCGAGCACCGGGGCGTCGACGATCTCGGCCCGCAGCTCCACCAGCGCGGCGATCTGGTCCAGGAACCAGGGGTCCATCCCGCCGGACGCCTCGGCCACCTCGGCGATGGAGGCGCCCAGCCGCAGCGCCCGCTCCACCGTGTAGATCCGGCCGTCGTGCGGCATCCGCAGCGCGGCGAGGGTGTTCTCCTTGGTGGCCCCCTCCGGGTCCGGCGTGGTCCAGAAACCCGATGATTTGGTTTCCATCGAGCGCATGGCCTTGTTCAGCGCCTCGGTGAAGTTGCGCCCGAGGCTCATGGCCTCGCCCACCGACTTCATGGTGGTGGTCAGCTCCGGGTCCGCGCCGGGGAACTTCTCGAACGCGAACCGGGGGATCTTCACCACCACGTAGTCCAGGGTCGGCTCGAACGCCGCCGGGGTCTTCAAGGTGATGTCGTTGGGGATCTCGTCGAGGGTGTAGCCGATGGCCAGCTTCGCGGCGATCTTGGCGATCGGGAAGCCGGTGGCCTTCGACGCGAGGGCCGAGGAGCGGGACACCCGCGGGTTCATCTCGATCACGACGATCCGGCCGTCGGCCGGGTTCACCGCGAACTGGATGTTGCAGCCGCCGGTGTCGACGCCGACCTCGCGGAGGACCGCGATGCCCAGGTCGCGCAGGCGCTGGTACTCCCGGTCGGTCAGCGTCATGGCCGGCGCCACGGTGACGCTGTCGCCGGTGTGCACGCCCATCGGGTCGACGTTCTCGATCGAGCACACCACCACCACGTTGTCGTGGCGGTCGCGCATGAGTTCGAGCTCGTACTCCTTCCAGCCGAGCACGCTCTCCTCGATGAGCACCTCGTGCACGGGGCTGGCGGCCAGGCCGGCGCCGGCGATCCGCTCCAGGTCCTCGTCGGTGTGCGCCATGCCGGACCCGAGGCCGCCCATGGTGAACGACGGCCGGATCACCACGGGCAGGCCCAGCTCGCCGGCGGTGTCGCGGACCTCGTCCATCGAGTGGCAGACCCGGGAGCGGGGCACCAGCGACGACGGGTCGGCCAGGCCCAGGCGTACGGCGGCCTTGGCCACGATGTCCTTGAACAGCTGCCGGTCCTCGCCCCGGTTGATGGCGTCGATGTTGGCGCCGATCAGCTCGACGCCGTACTTCTCCAGGACGCCGGCCTCGTGCAGGGCGACCGCGGTGTTCAGCGCGGTCTGCCCGCCCAGCGTGGGCAGCAGCGCGTCGGGGCGCTCCTTGGCGATGACCAGCTCGACGAACTCGGGGGTGATCGGCTCGACGTACGTGGCGTCGGCGAACTCCGGGTCGGTCATGATCGTCGCCGGGTTGGAGTTGACCAGGCTGACCCGGATCCCCTCGCTGCGCAGCACCCGGCAGGCCTGCGTGCCGGAGTAGTCGAACTCGCAGGCCTGGCCGATGACGATCGGACCGGAGCCGATCACCAGGACGTGCTTGAGGTCGGTCCGCTTAGGCATCCTTGCGCCCCTCGATGAGTTCGGCGAAACGGTCGAAGAGGTAGTCCGCGTCGTGCGGGCCGGCCGCCGCCTCCGGGTGGTACTGGACGGTGAAGGCGGGCACGTCCTTGGCCCGCAGCCCCTCGACCACGTTGTCATTGAGGCAGACATGGGAGACCTGCACGCCGCCGAACTCGGTCTCGATCACCTGGTCGGGGACGACCGCGCCGTGCGCCGCGCCCGGCACCTCGACCGCGAAGCCGTGGTTGTGGCTTGTCACCTCGACCTTGCCGGTGGCCCGGTCGAGCACCGGCTGGTTGATGCCGCGGTGGCCGTAGCCGAGCTTGTAGGTGCCGAAGCCGAGCGCCCGGCCGAGGATCTGGCTGCCGAAGCAGATGCCGAACAGCGGGATCCGCCGGCCCAGCACCTCCCGCGCCAGGGCGACCGGGCCCTCGGCGGTGGCCGGGTCGCCCGGCCCCGGCGAGAAGAAGACCGCGTCCGCGCCGGTGGCCAGCAGGTCCTCGATCGAGGAGCCGGCGGGCAGCACGTGGGTGGTGACGCCGCGGGCGGCGAGCCGGCGCGGCACGTTGCGCTTGATGCCGAGGTCCAGGGCCGCGACGGTGAATCGGTGCTCGCCGACCGCCTCGACCACGTACGGCTTCTCGGTGGTCACCTCGGCGGAGAGGTCCGCGCCGACCATCTGCGGCGCGTGGCGGACCCGGTCGAGCAGCGCCGCCGGGTCGTCGTCGACGCTGGAGATGCCGACCCGCATGGCGCCGCGCTCGCGCAGGTGCCGGGTGAGCGCCCGGGTGTCGACACCGCTGATGCCGACCACGCCCTCGGCGGCGAGCCGGTCCTCCAGGCCGCCGGTGGCCCGCCAGTTGGAGCCGATCCGGGCCGGGTCGCGCACCACGTAGCCGGCCACCCAGATCCGGCCGGACTCGTCGTCCTCGCCGTTGACGCCGGTGTTGCCGATGTGCGGCGCGGTCTGCACCACCACCTGCCGGTGGTAGGAGGGGTCGGTGAGGGTCTCCTGGTAGCCGGTCATGCCGGTGTTGAAGACCGCCTCACCGAAGGTCTCCCCGACGCTGCCGTACGCCTCGCCGTGGAACGTGCGCCCGTCCTCCAGGACGAGGATCGCGGGCCTCCGCTTGGTCATCGAACTGCCTTTCCGTCCAGGACCGTCGGCTCGCCGCGCAGGAAGGTCGCCACGATGCGACCCGGCAGCGTCATGCGGGCGTACGGGGTGTTGCGACTGCGACTGGCCAGTTCCGCCGGCTCGATCACGCGGCGGGCGGCCGGGTCGACCAGGGTCAGGTTGGCCGGCACGCCGGGGGCCGGGTCGAGGCCGTGGGAGTCCAGCCCGGCGATCCGGGCCGGGGCGCGGGACATCCGCTCGGCGATGAGGTCCCACTGCGGCCCGAGCACGTCCAGCGCGATGGAGAGCGCCGTCTCCAGGCCGAGCATGCCCGGCCGGGCGTACGCCCACTCGCACTCCTTGTCCTCCACGGCGTGCGGCGCGTGGTCGGTGGCCACGATGTCGATCACGCCCTCGGCCAGGGCCGCCCGCAGCGCGGCGACGTCGGCCGCGGTGCGCAGCGGCGGGTTGACCTTGTAGACCGGGTCGTAGGGGCCGGTCGGGCTCCAGTTGTCCGCGAGTGCGGGGCTCGCAAGCTCACCCCTCCCGCTCACGACCTCGTCGGTCAGCAGCAGATGGTGCGGGGTCACCTCGGCGGTGACCTTCACCCCCCGCGCCTTGGCGTGGCGCAGCACCTCGACGCTGCCGGCGGTCGAGACGTGGCAGATGTGCAGCCGGCTGCCGACGTGCTCGGCCAGCAGCACGTCGCGGGCGATGATCGCCTCCTCGGCGACCGCCGGCCAACCGGTCAGCCCGAGCCGGGTGGAGACCTCGCCCTCGTGCATCTGCGCGCCCTCGGTGAGCCGGGGCTCCTCGGCGTGCTGGGCGACCACCCCGTCGAACGCCTTGACGTACTCCAGGGCCCGGCGCATCAGCTTCGGGTCGGCGACGCAGTGCCCGTCGTCGGAGAAGATCCGCACCCGGGCCGCCGAGTCGGCCATCGCGCCCAGCTCGGCCAGGCGCTCGCCGGCCAGGCCGACGGTGACCGCGCCGATGGGCTGCACGTCGACCAGGCCGGCCTCCCGGCCGAGCCGCCAGACCTGCTCGACCACGCCGGCCGTGTCGGCCACCGGCGAGGTGTTCGCCATGGCGCACACGGCGGTGTAGCCGCCGAGCGCCGCCGCCCGGGAACCGGACTCGACGGTCTCGGCGTCCTCCCGGCCCGGCTCGCGCAGGTGGGTGTGCAGGTCGACGAGGCCGGGCAGGGCCACCAGGCCGGTGGCGTCGAACACCGTGGCGTCCGGCGCGGTCAGCCCGGCGCCGGCCTCGGCCACGACGCCGTCGCGGATCAGCAGATCGGTCGGCGCGCCGCCGACCACACTCACGTTCCTGATCAGGTACGCGGTCACCGGTTGTTCCCTCCGAGCAGCAGGTAGAGGACGGCCATCCGCACGGAGACCCCGTTGGCGACCTGTTCGACGATGGTGGAGCGGGGCGAGTCGGCCACCTCGGGCGTGATCTCCATCCCCCGGTTCATGGGGCCGGGGTGCATGACGATCGCGTGCTCGGGCAGCCGGCGCATCCGCGGGCCGTCCAGCCCGTAGCGGCGGGCGTACTCGCGGGCCGAGGGGAAGTAGGAGTCGTTCATCCGCTCCCGCTGCACCCGCAGCATCATCACCACGTCCACACCGGGAAGAACGGTGTCGAGGTCGTAGGAGACGTCGGTGCCGGGAGCGAGCGCGGGTGAGATGTCGACCGGAATGAGGGTCGGCGGGCCGACCAGGGTGACCTTCGCGCCGAGGGTGGACAGCAGCAGCACGTTGGAGCGGGCCACCCGGGAGTGCAGCACGTCGCCGACGATCGCCACGTGCAGGCCGTCCAGGCGGCCCAGCCGGGAGCGCATCGTGTAGGCGTCGAGCAGCGCCTGGGTGGGGTGCTCGTGGGTGCCGTCACCGGCGTTGACCACCGAGCCGTCCACCCAGTTGGCCAGCCGGTGCGGGGCGCCGGAGGCGGGGTGCCGGACGACCACCGCATCGGCCCCCATGGCCTGGAGGGTGAGCGCGGTGTCCTTCAGGCTCTCGCCCTTGGCCACGCTGGAGCCCTTGGCGGAGAAGTTGATCACGTCGGCGCTGAGCCGCTTGGCGGCCGCCTCGAACGAGATCCGGGTGCGGGTGGAGTCCTCGTAGAAGAGGTTGACCACGGTGCGGCCGCGCAGCGCGGGGAGCTTCTTGACCTCACGCCCGGCCACGGTGGCCATCTCGGCCGCGGTGTCCAGGATCTGGACGGCGGTGGCCGCGTCCAGGTCGGCCCCGGAGAGCAGGTGGCGGATCATGAGGTGCCTCCGTGCAGCCGGACCTCGTCCGCGCCGTCGGTCTCGGCCAGGGTGACCTTGACGTTCTCGGCGAGCGCCGTGGGAATGTTCTTGCCGACGTAGTCGGCGCGGATCGGCAGCTGGCGGTGTCCCCGGTCGACCAGGACGGCGAGCTGCACCGAGGCCGGGCGGCCGACGTCGGACAGCGCGTCGAGGGCGGCCCGCACGGTGCGGCCGGAGAAGAGCACGTCGTCGACGAGGATCACCCGCCGGCCGTCGATCCCGCCCGGGGGCAGGTCGGTGGGGCCGACCGCGCGGGTGGCGTTGCGGCGCAGGTCGTCGCGGTAGAGCGTGATGTCGAGCACGCCGACCGGGACGGTGACGTCCTCGAAGGTGCTGATCCGGGCGGCGAGGCGCCGCGCGAGCGGGACACCGCGGGTGGGGATGCCGAGCAGCACGGTGTCGGCGGCGCCCTGGGTCTTCTCCAGGATCTGGTGGGCGATGCGGTCGACCACCCGCGACACGTCGGCGGCGGCGAGGATCACCTTCACCGAGGGTTGTCGCGGCGGCGACGGGTGGGCAGCCGGTGGGTAGGCCACGGCGGACCTCCTTCCCCGCCTCACGGGACGGGTCGTTAAAGGACGTCTGGTTGGCTCCGGCGGGCCGCGGAGGGCCCGGACCGGGGCTTCACGCCACGTTACCAGCGGTCACCGGCTGGACCGCCGCCGGTCCTGACCAGTGGGTCAGCGTGGAGAAATGCGGACAAGCCGTACGCCCTCCCCAACTGGGGTCGTCACCAACACTTGACCCCGTGTCGCAATCCCCGTACCGTCACGCTCCGTAGCGATAGCTGGGAGAACCCCGAGCAGCACTGGGAGTGTCCGAATGCCCTCTGAATACGCCAAGTCGCTGGGCGCCCGCCTGCGCTCCATCCGCCAGCAGCAGGGCCTGTCCCTGCAGGGGGTGGAGGAGAAGTCGAACGGGCGGTGGAAGGCCGTGGTGGTCGGCTCGTACGAGCGCGGCGACCGTGCCGTCACCGTGTCCCGCCTGGCGGAGCTGGCCGACTTCTACCGCGTTCCCGTCTCGGAGCTGCTGCCCGACGGCAGCGGAGTGCGCCACGAGCCCACCAGCAAGATCGTTCTGGACCTGGAGCGGCTCTACGACGAGGCCTCCGAGGACCTCGCCTACGTCGCCCGGTACGCCCGCGCCATCCAGCAGCAGCGCGGCGACTACAACGGCCGGGTGCTCTCCATCCGCGCCGACGACCTGCGCGCCCTCGCGATCGTCTACGACGCCTCCCCGTCGGGCCTGATCGAGCGGCTCACCGAGCACGGTGTGCTGGTCGCCGACCCGCGGGCGTTCTTCGCGTCCTGACCCGCACGACACCAAGGGCCCGCGCCGTCCGGCGCGGGCCCTTCGTCGTGCACGAGGTGGTTCAGCGGGTGGCGTACTCGGCGATGCGGCCGAGGATGCCGTTGAGGAAGCGCGGCGAGTCGTCGGTCGACATCTGGCGGGCCAGCTCGACGGCCTCACTGATCGCCACCGCGTCGTCGATCTCGTCGACGTAGAGCAGCTCGTAGACCGCGATGCGGGCCAGGTTGCGGTCGACCGCCGGCATCCGGTCCAGCGTCCACCCCTCGGCGTAGCTGGCGATCACCTCGTCGATCCGGTCCAGGTGCGCCGCGACGCCCTCGACCAGGCCGACCGCGTAGCCCACGTGCTCGGGTCGGGGCTTCTCGATCCGCTCCAGGTAGCCGGCGAGCACCTCCACGGGCGGCCGGTCCCGCAGGTCGGCCTCGAAGAGCACGTCCAGCGCCCGCTTGCGCGCCTTGCGGCGCGCCGGCATCTGCTGCTTGGGACCCTCGGCCATCAGGCTCGGCCGAGGTAACGGCCGTCGCGGGTGTCGACCTTGATCTTCTCGCCGGTGGTGATGAAGAGCGGCACCTGGACGGTCGCGCCGGTCTCGACGGTGGCCGGCTTGTTGCCGCCGGTCGACCGGTCGCCCTGCAGACCCGGCTCGGTGTAGGTGATCTCCAGCACGACCGAGGTCGGCAGCTCGATGTAGAGCGGCACGCCCTCGTGGGTGGCGACGGTGGCCTCGGCCTCCGGGAGGAGGTAGTTGGCCGCCTCGCCGACGGTGCCGCCAAGGACGGTGATCTGGTCGAACGTCTCCAGGTCCATGAAGACGTAGTCCTCGCCGTCGGCGTAGAGGTACTGCATGGTGCGCTTGTCGACGGTCGCGGTCTCGACCTTCGTGCCCGCGTTGAAGGTCTTGTCGACCACCTTGCCGGACAGCACGTTCTTCAGCGTGGTACGCACGAACGCACCGCCCTTACCGGGCTTGACGTGCTGGAACTCGACGACGGCCCACAGCTCGCCGTCGAGGTTGAGTACCAGGCCGTTCTTGAGGTCGTTGGTGGTGGCCATTTCCTGCCTTGATCATCAATTGGCGGACAGACCTGTGAAGTCTACTAGCTGTGTCGAACCGGGACCGCCGCGCTGAGCGCCGGCCACCGCCCACCGACCCGGTCCACCCGCCCCGGACGTGCCGAACGTCACCTGACGCGGCCGGCCAGGTGGTGCAGAGCCAGCCGGTAGCCGTCCACGCCCAGCCCGCAGATCACCCCGGTGGCCACCGCCGAGACCACCGAGTGGTGCCGGAACTCCTCGCGGGCGTGGATGTTGGAGATGTGCACCTCGACCAGCGGGCCGCGGAGCATGGCGCAGGCGTCGCGGACCGCGATCGAGTAGTGCGACCAGGCGGCCGGGTTCAGCACCACGGCCGCGCCCTCGTCGGCCGCCGCGTGCAGCCAGCCCAGCAGCTCGTGCTCGGCGTCGGTCTGCCGGACCACCACGTCCAGCCCCAGCTCGCGACCGGTCTGCTCGCACATCGTGACCAGGTCGGCGTAGCTGGTCACCCCGTAGACGTCGACCTGGCGGGTGCCGAGCCGGCCCAGGTTGGGCCCGTTGAGCACGTACACCCTCACGAGCTGATCTCCCGGTACGCCTCGGCCAGCAGCTCGTCCGGCGGCGCCTCCAGGATCGCCGGGCGGGCCAGGCCGTCCAGCACCACGAAGCGCAGCCGGCTGCCCCGGGCCTTCTTGTCCACCCGCATGGCGGCCAGCAGCTCGGGCCAGGCGTCGGCCCGGTAGCCGGTGGGCAGGTCGAGCGCCGCCACCACGGCCCGGTGCCGCTCCGCGGTGGCCGCGTCCAGCCGCCCCGCGAGCCGGGCCAGGGTGGCCGCGTAGACCAGGCCCACCGCGACGGCGTGACCGTGCCGCCAGCGGTAGCCCTCCACCTTCTCGATGGCGTGTGCCAGTGTGTGCCCGTAGTTGAGCACCTCGCGCACCCCGGACTCCCGGAGGTCACCCGAGACGACGTCGGCCTTGACCCGGACCGCCCGCTCGATCAGCTCGCGGGTCACCGGCCCGGTCGGGTCCAACGCGGCGGCCGGGTCCCGCTCCACCAGGTCGAGGATCACCGGGTCGGCGATGAACCCGCACTTGACCACCTCGGCCATCCCGGCGGCCAGGTCGGCCCGCGGCAGGCTGTCCAGCGTCGCCAGGTCGCAGATCACGCCGGCCGGCGGATGGAAGGCGCCCACCAGGTTCTTGCCGGCCGCGGTGTTGATCCCGGTCTTGCCGCCGACGGCGGCGTCGACCATCCCCAGCAGGGAGGTCGCCACCGGCACCCAGCGCACCCCGCGCAGCCAGCTGGCCGCGACGAACCCGGCCAGGTCGGTGACCGCGCCGCCGCCCACCCCGACCACCGCGTCGGTGCGGGTGAAGCCGGCCTCGCCGAGCCGGTCCCAGCAGGCCGCCGCCACGTTGACGTGCTTGCCCGCCTCGGCGTCCGGCACCTCGATGAGCAGCGGCGCCACGCCCGCCGCGCGCACCCGCCCGGCCAACTCCTCGGCCAGCCCCTTGAGCGGGGGCGCGTGCAGGAAGGCCACCCGGTCGGCGCCGGGCAGCAGCCGGGGCGGCGGGTCGAGCAGGTCGCGTCCCACCAGCACGTCGTACGGCCGGTCGCCGCCGACCGGGATCCGGGTCACCTCGTCCATCGCCGGCAGCCTAGTCGAGCCGACGGCGCCGGGGCGGCGACTGTCCACTTCGTGGCCGGTCCGCCGTCACCGACGTTTGACGGGACGGGTGCGGGCAGTAACGGTGGGACGAAACCCCCAACGGCGGAGGTGCGGGCATGAACCGACCAACCATCGACGGCGCGGACATCCGGGTACCGGCCACGATCCTCGGCGTGGGACTCGGCGGCTTCGCCGACGGCATCCTGCTCCACCAGCTGCTCCAGTGGCACCACATGCTGAGCAGCACCGACAGCGACCGGGTCGGGATCAAGCCGTACCCGGTCGACACCGTGCCCGGGTTGCAGATGAACACCGTCTGGGACGGGCTGTTCCACACGGTCACCTGGGTCGCGGTGCTGACCGGCCTGGCGCTGCTCTACGCCCGGGTCACCCGGTCCCGGGGCCGGCTGTGGCGCTCCCCCGCCCTGTGGGGCTGGGCGCTTGTCGGCTGGGGCCTGTTCAACCTGGTCGAGGGGATCGTCGACCACCAGATCCTCGGCATCCACCACGTGCACGGCGGCCCGCACCAGCTCTGGTGGGACCTGGGCTTCCTGGCCCTCGGCGCGGTCCTCGTCGCGGTCGGCTGGGCGGTGCAGCGGCGGGCCACCGTCGTCGACCTCTGCGCCGCGGACCGGCGGTGAGCCTCACCCACGCCGGGCACGCGGCCGGCGGCTTCCCGGCCGCCGCGCTCGTACCCCTGGCGCTGTTCTGGGCCTATCTGGCGGCGGCGCTGCGGCAGCGGGACCCGGGCCGGCCCGGGTGGGACCACCGGCGGACGGCGAGCTTCGGCCTCGGCGCGGCGCTGCTCGCCGCGGGGCTGCTGCTGCCCGCGGCCGACCTGCCCGGGCACATGGCGCAGCACCTGCTGCTGGGCATGCTGGCACCGCTCGCCCTGGTGCTCGGCGCCCCCGGCACGCTGGCGCTGCGCACGGTGGACCGGCGGGTCGGGCGGGCGGCGCTGCGGCTGCTGCGGCACCCGGTCCCGCGGGTGCTCGCCCACCCGGTGACCGGGCTGGTGCTCACGGCCGGCGGGCTCTGGCTGCTGTACCTGACCCCGCTGTACCGGGCCACCCTCGCGAGTCCGGCGCTGCACGGGCTGGTGCTGCTGCACTTCGTGCTCAGCGGCTACCTCTTCACCTGGTCCGTCGCCGGCCCGGACCCGGGACCGCACCGCCCCCGGGTACCGGTCCGCCTCGTGGTGCTCGGTGCGGGGGTGGTGGCGCACGCCGTGCTCGCCCAACTGCTCTACGCCGGCGTGCTGGTGGACGTGCCGGCGACCGGCAACGAACTGCGGGCCGGCGCCACGGTCATGTACTACGGCGGCGACCTGGCGGAGATCCTGCTCGCCCTCGCCCTGCTCGTCACCTGGCGGCCGGAGCGGGCGGCGCCCCGGCCCGCCGCGGTCAGGGCTTGAGCAGGGCGGCGACCTCGGTGGCGATCTCCTCGGGGTCACGCCCGTCGGTGCGCACGGTCGCGGTGGCCACCTCGGCGTAGAGCGGGCGGCGCTGCTCCATGAGGTGCTTGAGCGTGGCACGCGGGTTCAGCGCCAGCAGCGGGCGGCCGGAGCCCAGGCCGACCCGCTTCACCGCGTCGGACAGCTCCACCGACAGGTGCACCACGGTGTGCCCGATCAGCGCGGCGCGGTTCTCCTCGGCGAGGACCGCGCCGCCGCCGAGGGCGAGCACCCCCGGGTGCGAGGCCAACCCCGCCGCCACCGCGGCGCGTTCGAGGGTACGGAAGTGCTCCTCTCCCTCGTCCACGAAGATCTCCGGGATCGGCTTGCCGGCGAGCTGCTCGATGTCGGCGTCGGTGTCCCGGAACTCGACGCCGAGCGCCGCGGCGAGCGCCCGCCCCACCGTGGTCTTGCCCGAGCCGGGCGCCCCCACCAGCACGCAGACCGGCCGGGTGCTCATTTGATCACCAGCGCGTCGAGGTAACCGGACAGGTTGCGGCGCATCTCGGCGACCGAGTCCCCGCCGAACTTCTCCACCGCCGCCTCGGCCAGCACCAGCGCCACCATGGCCTCGGCCACCACGGCCGCGGCCGGCACCGCGCACACGTCGGAGCGCTGGTTGATCGCGGTGGCCGGCTCGCCGGTGACCACGTCGACCGTGGACAGGGCCCGGTTCAGCGAGGAGATCGGCTTCATGGCCGCCTTCACCCGCAGCGGCTCGCCGGTGGTGATGCCGCCCTCCAGACCGCCGGCCCGGTCGGTCACCCGCCGCACGCCGGTGGCGGTGGGCAGGATCTCGTCGTGCGCCTCCGACCCGCGGGAGCGCGCCTGCTGCCAGCCGTCGCCGATCTCCACGCCCTTGATGGCCTGGATCGACATCAGCGCGGTGGCCAGCCGGGCGTCGAGCTTGCGGTCCCACTGCACGTGGCTGCCCAGGCCCGGCGGCACCCCGTACGCCAGCACCTCGACCACGCCGCCGAGCGTGTCGGCGGCCTTCTTCGCGGCGTCGACCTCGGCGACCATCCGGGCGCTGGCCTCCGGGTCGAGGCAGCGCAGCGGGTCGGCGTCGATCCGGGCGGCGTCCTCCGGCGTGGGCCGCAGGCCGGGCTTCGCGGCGACCGGACCCAGCTCCACCACGTGGGAGACGATCTCGATGCCGAGAGCCTGCTTGACCAGGGCCTTGGCGACCGCGCCCACGGCCACCCGGGCGGCGGTCTCCCGGGCGCTGGCCCGCTCCAGGATCGGCCGGGCGTCGGTGTGGCCGTACTTCTGCATGCCGGCCAGGTCGGCGTGGCCGGGGCGGGGGCGGGTGAGCGGGGCGTTGCGCGCCTGCCCGGCCAACTCCTCCGCGTCGACCGGGTCGGCGGCCATCACGGTGCGCCACTTCGGCCACTCCGAGTTGCCCACCCGGACGGCCACCGGGCTGCCGATCGTCACGCCGTGCCGGAGCCCGCCGATGATCTCGACCTCGTCCTGCTCGAAGGACATCCGGGCGCCCCGGCCGTAGCCGAGCCGGCGCCGGGCCAGCTCGCCGGAGATCTCCGTGGTGGTCACCTCGACGCCGGCGGGCACACCCTCCAGCAGCGCGACGAGGGCGGGTCCGTGCGATTCACCTGCAGTCAGCCAGCGCAACACAGCGGTCAGTCTGTCACGCCCGGTGTCCGCCGCGTCGCCCTGCCCGCCGCGTCCCGCCCTGCGGACGCGCCCGTCCGGACGGCGGGCGCGCGGCGACGTTCTTGAGGCCGGAGCGGGCCTCGTCGTCAGGCCGTGGGGCGCGCCCGCGCCAGCGCGGCGCGCATGGCCGCCCGGGGGGCGGCCACGCCCGTGAAATGCTCGAACTGGCCGACCGCCTGCGCGAGCAGCAGGTCCAGCCCGGAGACCACCCGGCAGCCCGCGGCGAGCGCCGCCGCGGCCAGCGGCGTGGGCCACGGGTCGTAGACCACGTCGAAGAAGACCGTCGCCGGCCGCCAGTCGAAGTTCTCAGCGAGCGGGTCGGCCACGCCCTTCGGCACCGTCGAGACCACGAGGTCGGCACGGGCGTGCGCCGGGTCGCCGTCCCAGGGCGCGCCGACCAGCGGGACACCGACCGCCTCGGCCATCGGGCACAGCTCCTGCACGGCCTCGGGCCGGCGGGCCACCACGGTCACCTCGGCCGCGCCGATCCGGGCCGCCGCCGCGACGGCCGCCCGGGCGGTGCCGCCCGCGCCGAGCACGGTGACCGTGGCGCCCGACGCGCAGCCGGCGGCCGTGAGCACGTCGACCATGCCGGCGACGTCGGTGTTGTCGGCGTACCAGGTGCCGTCCGGCCGGCGTACCAGCGTGTTGGCGGCGCCCACCGCGGCGGCGACCGGCGAGACCTCGTCGGCCAGCGCGAGCGCGGCCTCCTTGCCCGGCATGGTGACCGACAGGCCGGCCCACTCCGGGCCCAGGCCCGCGACCAGGCCGGCCAGCTCGTCGGCCGCGCACTCGATCCGGGTGTACGACCACCCGGTCAGCCCGGCCGCCGCGTACCCGGCGTTGTGGATCACCGGGGAGAGCGAGTGGGCGATCGGCCGGCCGACGACGGCGGCCCTCATCAGGTGCAGTTCTCCCCGGTGAGCACCTTGTTGTCGCACATCTTCTTCTGGAGCTGGCGGAAGTCGGCGTCGTTCGAGCCGTAGCCCATGGTGCCCTTCTGGTCGACCGTCATGAAGAAGATCCAGTCGCCGGGCGGGGGCTCCAGGGCGCCCTTGAGCGCCGCCTGGCCCGGGTTGCTGATCGGGGTGATCGGCAGGCCGGCCACGTTGTGCGTGTTGTACGGGTTCTTCAGGTCGTTGATCTCGCTCTGCAGCAGGTCGTCGGAGTCCTTCGGATCCTTGCCCTGGAGGCGGAAGTAGTAGTTGATGCCGCTGTCGATGCCGAGGCACTTGCAGGGGATCTTGCCGGCGTAGACCCGGTTGTAGATCACCCGGGAGACCTTGGGCAGGTCGACCGCGTTGACCGACTCGGCCTCGGCGATCGAGGCGGTGATCAGCGCCTCGTACGGGGAGATCTTGCGCTCCTTCTGCGCCCGGTCGACGAAGTTGAGCTCCTGGCTGACGCGCAGGAACTCGTCCACCATCATCGACAGGATCTGCTCGGCGGTGGCCTTCGGCGGGATCTCGTAGGTCGACGGGTAGAGGAAGCCCTCGATGCTCTTCGGGCCCTTCTTGCCGTCCTCCCGGTTGAACCAGAAGGCGGGCACGCCCAGCTTGACCGGGTCCTTCGCGGCGTCCTGGAAGTCCTTGACCGGGATCTTCGTCTGCTTCGAGAGGATCTGGTAGATGTTCAGGCTGATCGTGCCCTCGGGGATGGTCACCCCGTTGACCACCCGGCTCTTCGGGTCGAGCATCAGCGTGATCACGTCCGCGGCCTTCATCTGCTTGCGGACCTTGTACCGGCCGACCTGGATGTTCTTGCTGCGCGAGTTCGCGTCGGCGGCCTCGATGAACGCCTTGGTGCTCTTCACCACGCCGGCGTCGTAGAGGGTGTTGCCGATGTCGGTGAGGGTGTCGCCGCCCTTCACCTCGACCAGCGCCTCGCCCGTGCCCGGACCGTCGTAGTCGGGGGTGACGAAGTGGTTGCGGATCCGGTCGAAGCCGACGTACGCGCCACCACCGATGCCACCCAGCAGCACGAGCGCCATCAGCAGGGCGAAGATGGTCTTGCCCCGGCCGCCACCCGACTTGCCGTTGCGCTTGCGTACGGCGCCGCGCCGGTGCCGGCCCTTCTCCCCCCTCTCCGCGTCGTCGAAGCCCAGGTCAAGATCGTCGATCATTGCGTCCGCCTCCGCTGCGCGTCCAGCCAGCTCTGCAGAATCTCCACCGCGGCGGCCTGGTCGACCACCGCCCGTTGGCGCTTTCCCCGGACGCCCCGTTCGGCCAGCCTACGACTCGCCACCACGGTCGACATCCTCTCGTCCGTCAGCGTCACCGGAATCGGCCCCATTACATCGGCCAATCGGTCAGCGTAAGCCGAGACGTTCACCGCGGCCGGGCCGTGCTTTCCGGCGAGGTTGACCGGCAGGCCGACCACGATCTCGACCGCCTCGTGCTCGGCGGCGAGCCGCACCAGCTCGGCGATGTCGGTGGGCACCGCGTCCGGCGCGGCCGTCAGGTCGCGGGCGAGGGTGACCAGCGGGGTGGCCAGGATGCCGTGCGGGTCGGAGCGGGCCACCCCGACACGGACCTGGCCGACGTCGACCCCGAGCCGGACACCACGGGACAGTTCAGCCATCTACCGGACACCCTTCCTCCGGTACGGGCCAGGGCGGACCCGGCGGTCCGCCCTGGCGTCGATCGGTGCCGTACATCAGGCGTCGGCGATCGCCTTTTCCACGGTGGCCAGCAGGTTCGGCGCCTCCGCGGCGGGCAGGCCGCCGCCCTGAGCGAGGTCGTCGCTGCCGCCGCCCCGACCGGAGAAGGCCGCCTTCACCAGGTCCTTCGCGGTCAGGCCCCGACCCCGGGCGGCCTGGTTCACGGCCACCACGAGGGACGCCTTCCCGTTGGCCCGGGCGGCCACCGCCACCACGGCCGGGCGGGCCGGGTCGATCCGGCCCCGGATCTCCTGGGCCAGGGTCCGCACGTCGTTGCCGGCCGCGCCCTCGGGCGCCTCGGTGCCGACGTACGCGACGCCGCGGACGTCCTTCGCCTGCGCGGCGAGGGCCGCGGCCCCGCCGAGCACGAGCTGGGCGCGGAGCTTCTCCAGCTCCTTCTCCGCGTCGCGGAGCTGCGTGACGGTCTGCTCCACCCGGTCGGCGACCTGGTCGCCCGGCACCCGGAACAGCTCCGCGAGCCGGGAGACCAGCAGGTGCTCCCGGGCCAGGAAGCCGAAGGCGTCCATGCCCACCAGCGCCTCGATCCGGCGCACACCGGAGCCGACCGACGCCTCGGAGAGGATCTTGACGAGGCCGAGCTGGGCCGAGCGGGCCACGTGCGTGCCGCCGCACAGCTCCCGGGCGTAGTCGCCGACCTCGACGACCCGGACCCGCTCGCCGTACTTCTCGCCGAACAGCGCCATGGCGCCGATCCGGCGCGCCTCCTCCTGGGTGGTGATGAAGGCGTGCACCTCCAGGTCCGCCAGGAGCACCTCGTTGACCTGCTGCTCCACGTCGTGCAGCACGCTCGGCGCCACCCCGGTCGGGGTGTTGAAGTCGAACCGCAGCCGGCCCGGCGCGTTCAGCGAACCCGCCTGGGTGGCCGACTCGCCGAGGAAGTTGCGCATGGTCTGGTGCACCAGGTGGGTGGCGGTGTGCGAGCGGGAGATGGCCCGCCGGCGCGACACGTCGATCTCGGCGTAGCCGGTCTCGCCGGCGCGCACCTCGCCGCGGAGCACCTTGGCCCGGTGCACGATCAACCCGGGCACCGGCTGCTGCACGTCGAAGACCTCGAGCTGGCCGCCGCCGACCGTGATGAGGCCCTGGTCGGGCTGCTGGCCGCCGCCCTCGGCGTAGAACGGGGTGGTGTCGAGCACCAGCTCGATGGTGTCGCCCTCGACCGCCGCGGCCACCTCGGCGCCGCCGGCCAGCAGCGCGCGCACCCGGGACTCCCGGTTCAGCTCGGTGTAGCCGGTGAACTCCACCGCCCCGCCGCCGTCCAGCACCGACCGGTACGCCGACACGTCGGTGTGCCCGGTCTTGCGCGCCTGCGCGTCGGCCTTGGCCCGGCTGCGCTGGTCGGCCATCAGCCGGCGGAAGCCCTCGGCGTCGACCTGGAGGCCCTGCTCGCCGGCGATCTCCAGGGTCAGGTCGATGGGGAAGCCGTACGTGTCGTGCAGCTGGAACGCCTTGTCGCCGGAGATCGACGCCTTGCCGGCCGACTTGGTCTCCGCGATGGCGGTGTCCAGGATCGTGGTGCCGGCCCGCAGCGTGGCGAGGAAGGCGTCCTCCTCGGCGTACGCGTACTGGGAGATCCGGCCGAACTCCTCGGCCAGCTCCGGGTAGGACGGGGCCATGCAGTCCCGGGCCACCGGCAGCAGCTCGGGCAGCGCCCGGTCCTGGTAGCCGAGGAGGCGCACCGCGCGGATGGCCCGGCGCATGATCCGGCGCAGCACGTAGCCGCGGCCCTCGTTCGACGGGGTCACCCCGTCACCGATGAGCATGAGCGCGGTGCGGACGTGGTCGGCGATCACCCGCAGCCGCACGTCGTCCGGATGCGACTCGCTGGCCACGTGGCCGGAGTGCGCGCCGTAGCGCTTGCCGGTCAGCTCGGCGGCCCTGGCGAGGATCGGGCGGACCTCGTCGATCTCGTAGAGGTTGTCGACGCCCTGGAGGATGGAGGCCATCCGCTCCAGGCCCATGCCGGTGTCGATGTTCTTCGCCGGCAGCTCGCCGAGGATCGGGTAGTCCTCCTTGCCGGTGCCGGGCCCCCGCTCGAACTGCATGAAGACGAGGTTCCAGAACTCCATGTAGCGGTCCTCGTCGACCGCCGGCCCGCCCTCGCGGCCGTACTCGGGGCCACGGTCGTAGAACAGCTCGGAGCACGGGCCGCACGGGCCGGGGATGCCCATCGACCAGAAGTTGTCGGCCTTGCCCCGGCGGACGATCCGCTCGGCGGGCACGCCTACCGAACGCCAGATCTGGAACGCCTCGTCGTCGTCCAGGTAGACCGTCGGCCAGATCCGCTCCGGGTCCAGCCCGAAGCCGCCCGCCTCGACCGGCTTGGTGACCAGGTCCCAGGCCAGCGGGATGGCGCCGTCCTTGAAGTAGTCGCCGAAGGAGAAGTTGCCGTTCATCTGGAAGAACGTGCCGTGCCGGCTGGTCTTGCCGACCTCGTCGATGTCCGGCGTCCGGATGCACTTCTGCACGCTGACCGCGCGCCGGTACGGCGGGGTCTGCTGGCCCAGGAAGTAGGGGACGAACTGCACCATGCCGGCGTTGACGAACAGCAGGTTCGGGTCGCTGATGGCGGGCAGCGGAGCGGACGGCACCACGGCGTGGCCGTTGGCCTCGAAGTGGGCGAGGTACCGCCGCTTGATCTCCGCCGTCTTCATCGCTGGTGCTCCTCCGGGAAAATCTCTCGGTCGCCGATACGCGGGTCCTCCCGCAGCTCGGCGAACTGGTCGTCGTACGCCTCGCCGCGGGCGAAGGCCTCGTGGATCTCCTGCTCGCGCTCGGCCATCCCGGCCCGGACGTCGTCCACGAAGCTCCGGACCGACTCGACGAGACCACCGGCGGACTCGGACAGCCCGCTGGCGATGCCCGCCGGCGTGTACGCCTGCGCCGTCCGGGTGGCCTTACGGACCACCAGGACGCCCACGGCCAGCCCGATGCCCAGCCAGAACAACCGCCTCATGCTCTCATCCTCCCGCTGTTCGCCGGCCGGGTCAGCGGTTGCCGCGCCTGGCGGCCCGGCGCTGCTGCTTGATGGTGTCGCGCACCTCGCGCTCGGTCTCCGCGTGCCGGCGGGCGGCGGCGGCCTTGCGCACGCCGTAGCCGAACGCGGCGACCTTGACCAGCGGGTTCGCGGCGGCGGCGGAGACCACGGTGGCCAGGTTCGCCACGTTGGCGGTGACGTTCTGCGCGTGGGTGGTCATGGTGTCCACCTTGGCGAGTTGCAGGTTGACCCCGTCCAGGGAGGTCTGCACCTGCTCCAGGGCGGTGTTGACGTTCTTCACGGTGGTGTTCACGTCACCGAGCAGCGGCGCCGTGCGGTCGTTCAGGTCGGCGATCATGCGGGTCGTCGCGTCCACGGTGTGCCGCAGCCGCAGGATCGGCACCGCCAGCACGAGCACCAGCATCAGGAACGCGCCGGCCGCGATCAGCGCAGCGATCTCTCCACCACTCACGCCCATGTCCTCCTCAAGCAGTGTCCCGGGGCCCGACGCCCCGGGACGCGCGACCGTACCTACCCGGTCCGCCGCACGCCGACCCGTGACCGGTCAACGGGGCGGACGGGCCCCGCCAGCCCCAGACCCTACCGTCCGTGATGGAAACCGGCTCACGACGGTGAGGGTGTCGCCTCGCCGAGCGGATCGTCGGTGAGGGTCGGGTACGGGTCCTCACCGGTGAGTGACGGATCGGTGCTCGGCTGTGGTCCGGTGCGCTCGTCGTCGATCGCGTTGCGCACCTTCACCGACACCAACGAGCCGGCGCACTCCCCCGCTGCGGGCGCGGGCGCCGGAGACGGCGGTGCCTCGCCGTCCGCGGGAGCCGGCACGCAGGTGGGCTCGCGGACCCAGAGGTCGAGGGTGAGTTCGTCCCGGCGCCAACAGGTGTAGCTCCCCTTGACCTTCTGCTCCGGGCAGCGGTTCACCTTCCAGCGCTCCCAGCCGTCGCGGGTCAGCGCAGCCTCGTAGACCTGGGCGGTCTCCTTCCACGCCTTCTGCGACTCGACGGTGCGTTCGCGCAGCCGACAGTCCTGGAAACACCACCGGCTGCCGCTCACGTTGTCCACCGTCTTCGCCGCCGCCCAGGACGGCACGCCCAGCGCGTCGAGGGTGTCGAAGACCGGGTCGTGGCTCAGCGTGCGCAGCCCGAAGAAGAGCGGCACGGCACCGAGCAGCACCACGCTGACCAGGGCGAGGATGCCCATCCGCAGCCGCCGCCGCTCGCGCATCTGCCGGCGCAGCTCCGAGCGGGCGCCACGCAGGCCGCCCGCCGCGTCGTCGGTCTCCCCCGGCGTGGCGTCGGCCCGCCGCAGCGCCGGTCCGGCGCCGTCGCCCGGTCCCGGCCGCGCCCCCGCCGGCTCGCCCGGCGGTACGACCGCCGCGGCCCGCGCCACCGCCGGCGCGCCGGGTCCCGGCGGCACGGCACCCGGGCCGGGTCGGGTGGGTTCCGGCGCGAGCGGGGCCCGGCCGGCCGGCCGGTCCTCCGGCGCCTCGGGGCGGCCCACCGAGGCGGCCGCGCGGGCCACCGGGGGCGCACCGGCCGCGGCGCGCGGCCCCGGCTCGCCCGCCGGGTGCGGGTCACCCGCCGGCGGCATGCCGCCGTCCGGGCGCGCCGAGCCACGGGCGGGACCACGCGGGTCGCCGCCCGCGGGGAAGCCACCGGTCCGTGCGGGATCACCGGCGGGGAAGCCCCCGGTGCGCGACGGGTCGCCACCGGTGCCACGCCCACCGGCGCCGCCCGGGCCCCGTCCGCCGTGACGGTCGCCGGCCGGCACACCGCCGGTGCGGGCCGGGTCACCGCCGACCGGGAATCCGCCCGTGCGCGCCGGGTCACCACCGGCGGGGAAACCGCCCGTGCGGGCCGGGTCCCCACCGGCGGGGAAACCGCCGGTGCGGTCGCTGTCCGGTCGGGCGGCGCCACGGGTGCCGTCGTCCGGGGTGGTCGGCCGGCCGGCCGGGCCACCGGGCCGGGCCGCGCCGCGCGCGGGGCCGGGCTGGTCGGGCTTCACCGGCGGCACGGCCGCGCCGGCGCGGCCGGCCGCGCCGTGGTCGGGGCCTACCGGCCCGGCGCGCCGGGCTGCGGTCAGGTCGTCGGCCGGGGGACCGCCGGGGTGGCGGACCGCCGGCATGGCGGGGTCGCTGTGCGAGGTGCGGCCGGCCTGCCGCAGCCAGTCGGCGGGCCGCTCGGGCCGCTGCGGGCGCGGCTCGTCGGCCTCCCCGCGCGCCCCGCGACGCGGGGCGGGCGGAACGTCCCCGCTCACGCCGGGTCCGCTCGCCGCTTCGGACGCGGCACGGCGGCCGGCCGCACCGTCGGGCGCGGCGCGGCGGCCGGGCGCGGCCGGACCGTCACCGGCGGACCGTCGGCCGGACGGCATCGCGGCGTCGTCGGGTGCACCCCGGCGACCCGGTCCCGTGGCGGCGTCGTCGGCGGCGGCACGCCGGCCGGACGGCATCGCCCCGTCGTCGGGTGCGCCCCGGCGACCCGGCGCCTCGCCGGCGGCACGGCGGCCGGACGGCATCGCCGCGTCGTCCGGGACGGCGCGGCGGCCGCGCGACACAGCAGGGCTCTCGGGCGCCGCGTGCCCGCCGGCCGGCATGGCGGCTCCGTCGGGAGCGCCGCGGCGACCGGGCGGGACCGCGGGTGCGTCCGGGGCCGTGCGGCCGCCGGGCGTCGACGGGGCGGCGCCGGCCCGCCGGCCGGTGGGCGGCACGTCGGCGCCGGCACCGGGCCGGGAGCCGGGCGGGGCGTCGGCCGGGGCGCGGCGCGGGGTCGGCGCCGGTCCGTCCGGCCGGCGGTCCGCGTCGGGTCCGGCACCGGGCACCGGCGGGGCGTTCCCGGTGCGCGGCACCGCGGGCTGGTTCGGTTCGCCGGCGCGGCGACGGCCACCGGGCCGACCGCCGGCGGTCTCCACGGGGGGCATCCCGGCCGTGGACGGTTCGGGGCGCTGCGGGGCACGGCCACGGCCCGACGCGGCGTCGCCCGGGTGCGGAGCGCCGGTCACCGGGTCGGCGGCCCGGCCGACGCCGGGCGCGCCGGCGCGCGCCGAGGGCACGCCCGTGCGGCCGGTATCGGGCTCGACGGCGGCCCGCCGGCCGGAACCGGAGACGGGTCGGAGCGCGGGGTCGACGGCGCCGGAGGCCGGCCGGCGGCCGGCGCCGGGCGGAGCACCGTCGGGCGTCGCGCGGCGGCCGGCGCCGGAGACCGGGCGGACGCCCGGGTCGGCGTCGTCGGGAAGGGCGCGCCGTCCGCCACCGGAGACGGGCCGGACCGCCGGGTCCACGCCACCGGGCCGCGCGCCGGTGGGCGCCTCGGCGCCGTGCCGTCCGCGCGGGATGGGCGGGGTGGGCGGAACCGCGGGCCGGGCGCCGTCCGGGCCCGGGGCCTGCGGCCAGCCGGGACCGGGATTCGGGCCGCCGTAACCGCGTTCGGGTGCGGGGCCGCCGCCCGGACCGGTGCGGCCGGAAACCGGGCCGCCGCCCGGAGCGGTGCGGCCGGGAACCGGGCCGGCGGGGGGCGCGACGCGCGGGCCGGGCGGCCCGCTCATCCGGCCGGGAGCCGGCGGGACCGGGGGTTGCTGCCCGGTCGGCGGGTCCGGGTTACGACGGGGCGGGCGGGACGGCTCGCCGGGGCCGCGCGCGGGCTCGGCGGGGCGCCGGGACGGTTCGGGTGTGCCGGGCCAGGGGCCGTCCACGGGGCGACGCGGGGCCGCCGGATCGGGGCCGCCGGGGCGGACCGGTGGCGCGGCCGGACCGGCCGGGCCGGCCTCCGGGACGCGGCGGGCGGGCGGGGTCTCCGGCCCGGGCCGGGTGGCTCCGGGCGGTGGCGCCGCGCCCGGGCGGGCAGCCCGGGGCGGTTCGGCCGCGGGCGGGCCGGGCCGGGGCCCGGGAGCGGCCGGTGGCATCCCGCCCCGCGCGGGCGGCACGGCGCCGGGCGCCTCCCCGCCCGGGCCCAGGTCACTGCGCTGCTGCTTGGCCGTCCGCAGGTCGTCGATCCAGCCGAACTCCTCGCCGGCGGTCGCCTCGTCCGGCTCGGCGTCGGCCTTGCCCCGCCCCCACCGGCGGCCCTTGGCACGCGGGTCGCGCCGCTCGTCGGGGCCGTCCGCCGGCCGCTCCGGACCACGCGCCATCACTGCTGACCCTCCCCCACGGCGTCGCTGCCGCCCTCGCTCGCCCCGTCGACCCGCTCGGCGCCCGCCGGTCGGGCGCCGTTCACCGCGGCCTCCGCCCGCGCCGGCGGCGCGGGCAGACCGCGCACGATCCGGCGCAGCAGCGGCAGCCGGGTGGCCACCGCCCGCTCCGCGCCGTGCGCGCTGGGCTGGTAGTAGTCGGTCCCGACGAGGTCGTCCGGAGCGTACTGCTGGGTGACCACGCCGCGGTGGTCGTCGTGCGGGTAGCGGTAGCCGGCCCCGTGCCCGAGGCCCCGGGCGCCGGCGTAGTGGGAGTCGCGCAGCCCGCGCGGCACCGCCCCGCCGCGACCGGCGCGCACGTCGGCGATAGCCGCGCCGATGGCAGTGGTGGCCGAGTTGGACTTCGGTGCGGTGGCCAGGTGGATGACCGCCTGGGCCAGGTTGAGCTGGGCCTCGGGCAGGCCGACGTATTCGACGGCGTGCGCGGCGGCGGTGGCGACGGTCAGCGCGCTGGGATCGGCCATGCCGACGTCCTCGCTCGCGAAGATCACCATGCGTCGGGCGATGAACCGGGCGTCCTCGCCGGCGACCAGCATCCGGGCCAGCCAGTGCAGCGCGGCGTCCACGTCCGAGCCGCGCATGCTCTTGATGAACGCGCTTGTCACGTCGTAGTGGGCGTCACCGTCGCGGTCGTAGCGCACGGCCGCCACGTCGACCGCCTGCTCGGCGACGGCGAGGTCGATCCGGCCCACGCCGCGCGCGGTCGCGGTGGCCGCCGCCGCCTCCAGCGCGGTCAGCGCCTTGCGGACGTCGCCACCGGCGAGGCGGACGAGGTGGTCCTCGGCGTCCGTCTCCAGGCTGAGCGCGCCACCGAGCCCGCGCTCGTCGGCGACCGCGCGGCGCAGCAGGCCGCGGACGGCGTCGTCGTCGAGGGGCTGGAGGGTGAGCAGCACGCAACGGGACAGCAGCGGTGAGATGACCGAGAAGTACGGGTTCTCGGTGGTCGCCGCGAGCAGGGTGACCGTGCGGTCCTCGACGGCGGCGAGCAGCGAGTCCTGCTGGGTCTTGCTGAAGCGGTGCACCTCGTCGATGAAGAGCACGGTCGGCGGGCCGCCGGCCCGGCGCTGCCGGCGGGCGGTCTCGATCACCGCGCGGACGTCCTTCACCCCGGCGGTCAGCGCGGACATGGCGACGAAGCGGCGGTCGGTGGCCCGGGCCACCAGGTGGGCGATGGTGGTCTTGCCGCTGCCGGGCGGCCCCCAGAGGATCACCGACATCGGGGCCGCGGCCTCGACGAGTTGGCGCAGCGGGGCGCCCGGGGCGAGCAGGTGGTCCTGACCGACCAGCTCGTCGATGCTGGCCGGGCGCATCCGGACGGGCAGCGGCGAATCCGCCGCGGCGGCGGTGAACCCGTCGACGCCGCCGGAACCCGCGTGGGCGCTGGGCGCTCCGGCGGGTTCGCCGAGGGTGAAGAGGGCGTCGGATTCCATCACGAGAACAGTACCGGGCCGGGCCGACGGCGCTGGAATCGCGCCGCCGGCCCGGCCCGGATGGTCGTTTCCGGTCAGCCGCGACCCGGGCGCCGACCCCGGTACCACCGGCCGCCACCGCCGCCGCGCGGGCCGGAGCCGACCCCGGCCAGGTAGAGGGAGAGCAGCAGGAAGCCGATGAGCATGAGGGTGTGGGTGTTGAACAGGTCGGGCGCGCCGAAGTTCGTGTTCAGGAAATCGATCAACAGGGCGAAGCCGAACACGATGGCCGCGAGAATGGCGAGCATGGTCGTTCCTCCGGTGGGGGGTCCCAGTAGGTCGGCCACCGATGTACCCAATCGGTCTGTTCGTCAATCTCCACCGTGGAACGCCGGCTCCGCCGCCGGCGGGCGCCGTCAGCGGTCGGTGGCGAGGATCGCGTACCGCACCGAGTCCCACCAGGAGCCGCGGACGAGCAGGTGGTCGCGGCTGATCCCCTCGTAGCGCAGGCCGGTCTTCTCCAGCACGCGCCGGGAGGCGGCGTGGTCCGGCCGGGTGGTCGCCTCCACCCGGTGCAGTCCCACCGGCCCGAACGCCAGGTCGAGCAGCAGCCCGGCGATCTCGGTGCCGAGGCCCCGGCCCCAGTGGTCGGGGTGCACCACGTAGCCGATCTCGCCGCGCCGGTGCGGCACGCTCTCCACGGTCAGGGTGCCCAGCCCGAGCAGCCGGTCCCCGTCGACGGCGGCCAACCGGTATTCCGGCCGCGGCTCGCCGGCCGCCTCCTCCCGCCAGCCGGACAGGGCGGCGCGGACCTCGTCCCGGGAGGGCGCCCGCTCGTCGAGCACCCGGTCGAGCACCCGCGGCTCGGTGAGCAGCGCGTGCAGCGCGGGCACGTCGTCGTCGGCCCATTCGCGCAGCACGCAGCGCCGGCCTGGCAGGCGCACCGGTCGTACGGAGTGGACGGGGGTCACGATTTCTCCTCTCGTAGGCTGGCCGCATGATCACTGCCGAGGAGGTCCTGTCGGGGCGGGACACCCTGCTCGCCGCCACCGGCCACCACCCGTACGCCCGGCACGCCCTCTGGCGGGACCACGAGGCGCGGGGCTGGCGGCGGGGCGGCACGGTCGGCTGGCTCCTCCCGCCGGGGCAGGGGCCGGCGGGCGGGGCGGTCGGGGCGGCCGGGCCGGCGCTGGACGTCTTCGCGGGCCTGGTGGCGGACGGGACGCTGCACGCCGGCCAGTGGCTGCACCTGCCCCGGACCGCCGCCGAGGAGGTCGCCGACCGGTTCACCGTGGCCCGGCTCGACGAGTGGGACTTCCTGTGGACCAGGACCGCCCCGCCGCAGCAGCCGGCGGAGGAGCGGGTCGTCCGCCTCGGCGAGGCCGACCACCCCGCGCTGGCGGCGCTGATCGAGGAGGCCTTCCCCAGCACCACCTCCCGCCCGGGTGACCCGCGGATCGTCGACTGGTACGGCATCCGCGACGGCGACCGCCTGGTGGCCTGCGGCGCCGACCGCAGCCGGGGCGACGTCGGCTTCCTCGCCGGGCTGACCGTGGCGCCGGACCGCCGGGGCCGGGGGCTCGGCGCAGCGCTCACCGCCGGGATGACCCGTGCCCTGTTCAGCCGGTACGACCACGTGGCGCTCGGCGTCTACACCGCCAACGCCGGCGCGATCCGGCTGTACCGCCGGCTGGGCTACACCGGCACCGAGCCGCGTACCTCGGTCCACCTGGGCTGATCCCCCCACCACGACCACCTCCCCGGGCCGGGCACGGGCTCAGTCCGACCGCGCGGGTGTGGAGACGGCGACCGTGACCGGGTCCACCGGGCCGGCGGGGTCGAGCGCCGGACCGGGGTGGCCCGGACCGGAGGCCGAGTCACCGGGCCGGCGCTCGCCCGGGTCGGGCTCCGCGTCCGCCGTCCGGCGCCCGGCCCGCCAGGCCGGCAGGTAGAGCGGGGCGGCCACGGCGAGCACCACGGCGCCGACCAGCATGGCGACGCTGATGCTGGTGGCGTCGGCCAGGGCGGTCAGCACCACGGCGCCGAGCGCGCCGGCCGGCTGGCCCATCATCGAGTTCAGCGAGAGCACGCTGGTCCGGTACGGGCCGTCGACCTGCCGGTGCAGCAGCCCCATGTGCAGCGGGTTCGACGCGCCGTGCACGGTGTAGCAGGCCAGGTAGGCGATGAGCACACCGACCGGGCCGGCGAGCAGGCCCATCCCGACCACGGTGACGCCCTGGAGGACCCGCATGAGCGCGGCGGCGGGCGCGGCGCCGAGCCGGCGCAGCAGCAGCGGGGTCAGGGCGGCGCCGGCCGCGTTGGCGAGCCAGGCCGCCGAACTGGCCGGGCCGAGCAGCGCGGCGGCCCGGTCGGCGCCGCCGACCACCTCGGCGAGGCGCACGGGCAGCAGCGACTCGAAGGTGATCATGCCGAAGCCCCAGAACAGCTCGACCGCGACAAGCGCGAGCAGCACCCGGTTGCGGCGCAGCAGGCCGACGGCCTGGACGACCATCCGGGGCGCCTCGGCCACCGAGGCCCGCACGGCGGCGGCGCCCCGGGCCGGCCGGTGCTCGACGAGCAGCACGGTGAGCGCGACCAGCGCGGCCCCCTGGAGGGCGATGGCCACCAGCACGGGCAGGGTCAGCGCGCTGAGCGGCCCGACCGGCCCGAACGCGACCAGGCCGCCGCCGAGCAGCGCGCCGGCGCCGATGGCGACGCCGGCCACGGTGCCCGCCCAGCCCAGGCCGCGCTCGTACTCGGCCTTCGGGTCGGCGGCCAGGGTGGCGTCGACGTACCAGGACTCCAGCGGGCCGCTGTCGAGCGCCCGGTAGATCCCCTGCAGGGCCCAGACCAGGAAGAACAGCCAGAAGGAGTCGGCCACCGCGAAGAGCACCAGCGAGGCCAGGCAGACCGCCCACGCGACGACCAGCACCGGCTTGCGGCCGAGCGCGTCGGCCAGCCCTCCGGTGGGCAGCTCCAGCGCCAGCACGGCCAGGCCCTGCGCGGTGGCCAGCAGGCCGATCTGGGACAGCGACAGGCCGCGCTCCTGCATGAGCAGGATCATCACCGGGACGAGCAGGCCGGTGGGCAGCCAGCGCAGCCCGTAGAGGGTGAGGTAGCGGAACCGGACCTGGCGTACGGAGAGCGCGGTCACCGGAACTCCTTCAGCAGGGGGTAGGTGGCGAAGTAGATCTGGACCGGCTCGGCGCCGGGCTCGGCCGGGTCGGCCTCGCCGCGGTGGCGTTCGAGGATCGCCCAGACCTCGGCCTGGATCCGCTCCAGCCGGGCGGCCGGGACGGTCAGGAAGCTGTCGCTCATCCCGAAGGCGTCCCGCCACTCCGGCGCCCATTCCTGCTTCGTGGCGAACCACTGCTCGGCGTGCTGCGCCAGGAGGCGCACCTGGTCGCCCTGGATCCAGTCGATGGCGGCGCGGGCGTCCGGGTCGTCGTCGTAGTCGCTCGGTTCGAAGTTGGAGACGTCGTGCGCCGCCTGCCACCAGCGTTGCCGGCCGGTGCCCCGGTCCGGGTCCTCCACGACGAGCCCCACCTCGGCGAGCTGGCGCAGGTGGTAGCTGGTGGCGCCGGTGTTGGTGCCGAGCATCTCGGCGAGGGCCGTGGCGGTGGACGGGCCCTTCACCCGGAGCGCGCCGAGCAGGCGCATCCGCAGCGGGTGGGCCAGCACCCGCACCTGTCGATGGTCCAGCCGCACTTCACGCGGCTCGGGACGCGACCTCTCGTTCTCCATGCCATGCACAATATCTGTGCACAGTTTCTGTGCACAAGAGTTCTGCACAGAAACTGTGCAAGCGGGGAATCAGGCCAGCACCTCGGTGATGCCGCGCAACCGGGTACGCAGTAGCCCGGCCGCCCGTGACGAGTCGAGGCGTACCAGGGCTGGACGGTGCAGGCCGGACTCGGCGATGGTGGCCGTCTTCAGGCCGGCCGGGTCCAGGCCCTCGTGCCGGGCCACGAGCAGGCCCATCTCGGCGCGGCTGACCGCCTCCGGTCCGGCCACGTTCAGCGGGCCGGCCAGGTCGGAGGGCACCAGTTCCAGCACCGCCGCGGCGAGGTCGGCCACGTGCACCGGGCAGCGGGCCTCGTCGGTGAAGAGGACGGCCCGGCCGGCCAGGGCGTCCCGGCAGAGCTGGATCTGCTTGCTCCCCTCCCCCACGATCAGCGAGGTCCGCACCAGCACCGCCCCCGGGTCGACGGCCCGCACCGCCGTCTCGGCGGCCGCCTTCGCCGCCCCGTACGGGTGCACGGGCGTGGGCACGTCGTCGTCCAGGTAGGGCGTCGGCCGGCCGGCGTGCAGCGCGTCGCTGGACAGGTGCACGAGCCGGGCCCCCACCTCGGCGGCGGCGTACGCGATGTGGGCCGCCCCGTCCGCCGTGACCGCCCAGTCGTCGTACCGGTAGGGGGTGGCCACGACGGCGTCGGGGCGTACCTCGGTCAGCAGCGCGCGCACGGCGGCCCGGTCGGTGACGTCGAGCCGGCGCGGCGCGACGCCCGGCACCGCGACGGCGGTCGAGTGGTACGTGCCGACCACCCGGTGCCCGGCCGCCACCGCCTGCCGGCACACCTCGGCGCCGAGGAGGCCGCTGGCCCCCACCACGAGCAGGTTCATCCCGTCCTCCAGACGTCGACAGGCCCGCGCCATCATGACGCGGGCCCTTCGTCGACCGAGGATCAGGTCGGGTCGGCCACCGGGGCGGCCGGGCCGGCGGTGCCGGCGTGCGGGCCGGTCGGCGCCTTCGGCTTGGCGTCGATGCCGGCCTCGGCGCGCTGCTGGCCGGTGATCGGCGTCGGTGCGCCGGTCAGCGGGTCGAAGCCGCCGCGGGTCTTCGGGAAGGCGATGACCTCGCGGATCGAGTCGGCGCCGGCCAGCAGCATGCAGACCCGGTCCCAGCCGAAGGCGATGCCGCCGTGCGGCGGGGCGCCGTACTTGAACGCCTCCAGCAGGAAGCCGAACTTGTCCTGCGCCTCCTCGGCGGTGATGCCGAGCAGGTCGAACACCCGCTGCTGCACGTCGCCGCGGTGGATACGGATCGAGCCGCCGCCGATCTCGTTGCCGTTGCAGACGATGTCGTACGCGTAGGCCAGCGCCCGGTCCGGCGCCTCCTCGAACCGGTCCACCCACTCGGCGTTCGGCGAGGTGAACGGGTGGTGCACGGCGGTCCAGCCACCCTCGTCCGTCTTCTCGAACATCGGCGCGTCGACCACCCAGCAGAACGCCCAGGCGCTCTCGTCGACCAGCTTGGCCCGCTTGGCGATCTCGACGCGGGCCGCGCCGAGCAGCTCCTGTGCCTCCCGGGCGTCCGTGCCGGCGGCGAAGAAGACGGCGTCGCCCGGCTTCGCGCCGACCGCGTCGGCCAGCCCGGCCAGGTGCGCCTCGGAGAGGTTCTTGGCCACCGGGCCGCGCGCCTCGCCGGTCTCCGCGTCGAGCACCACGTAGGCCAGGCCGCGCGCGCCGCGCGCCTTGGCCCAGTCCTGCCAGCCGTCCAGCTCCTTGCGGGTCTGGCTCGCGCCGCCCGGCATGACCACCGCGCCGACGTAGCCGCCCGCGTCGATCGCGCCGGCGAAGACCCGGAACTCGGTGCCGCGCAGGTAGTCGGTCAGCTCGGTCAGCTCGACGCCGTAGCGCAGGTCCGGCTTGTCCGAGCCGTAGCGGGACATGGCGTCGTGCCAGGTGATCCGCGGGATCGGCCGGGGGATCTCGTAGCCGGCCAGGTCGGACCAGAGCTTCGCCACGATCGCCTCGCCGAGGTCGATCACGTCGTCCTCGGTGACGAAGGACATCTCGATGTCGAGCTGGGTGAACTCGGGCTGCCGGTCAGCGCGGAAGTCCTCGTCGCGGTAGCAGCGGGCGATCTGGTAGTAGCGCTCCATGCCGCCGACCATGAGCAGCTGCTTGAACAGCTGCGGCGACTGCGGCAGCGCGTACCAGCTGCCGGGCTGGAGGCGGACCGGGACCAGGAAGTCGCGGGCGCCCTCCGGGGTGGAGCGGGTCAGCGTCGGGGTCTCGATCTCCAGGAAGTCCCGCTCGTGCAGCACCGTGCGGGCGAGCTGGTTGGCCCGCGAGCGCAGCCGCATGGCCTTCGCCGGGCCGCCGCGGCGCAGGTCGAGGTAGCGGTACTTGAGCCGGATGTCGTCGCCGGCCTCGATCTGGTCGTCGACCGGCAGCGGCAGCGGCGCGGCCTCGGAGAGCACCTCCAGGGCGGTCGCGGTCACCTCGACCTCGCCGGTCGGCAGGTCCGGGTTCTCGTTGCCCTCGGGGCGGCGGGTCACCTCGCCGGTCACCTTGACGCAGAACTCGTTGCGCAGCGCGTGCGCGTCCTCCTCGCGGAAGACCACCTGCACGACGCCGGAGGCGTCGCGCAGGTCGACGAAGATGACGCCGCCGTGGTCGCGTCGGCGGGCCACCCACCCGGCGAGCGTCACCGTCGAGCCGGCGTCCGCGGCGCGCAGGCTTCCGGCATTGTGGGTACGGATCACGGCTTGCGTCTCCTCATCTGGTCCACGTCTGCTCCCCGCATTCTGTCAGGGCGGGCGGGCCGCCTCCCGGGCACCCGCCGAGCCGGTCGGGTCGGTCCGCGGCGAACGCCGGGCCCCGGCCGGGCCGGACGGTTACCGTGGCCGGGTGCGTGCCGTACCGAGCTGGGCCGTGGCGACGGCCGCGGCGGCGCCCGTCCTGCTGGTGGCGGGCTCGACGGTGGCGGCCGCCCGGCAGCCGGCCGGCTACGACCCGGTGCGCGACACCATCAGCGAGCTGGCCGGGGTCGGCGCGACCGACTCGTGGCTGATGGCGGCCTGCCTGGTGCTGCTCGGCTGCTGCTACCTGGGCACCGCGCTGGTCCTGCACGCGGCCGGGCTGCCCAGCCGGTTCCTGCTCGCCGTCGGCGGGATGGCCACCATCGCGCTGATCGCCTTCCCCCGGCCGCAGGTCGGCGGCTCCCCGGCGCACGGGACGGTGGCCACGGTCGCGGTGCTCGCCCTGTCGCTCTGGCCGGCCGGGTCGGCGTTGCGGCTGCCCCGGGCCGTCCGGCGCGGCGTGGCCGCCTCCCCCGCCGGCGCGCCGCCGTGGGCGTTCCGCCGGCCGGTGGCCCTGGCCGTCACCGCGGTGCTGCTGCTCCTCTTCGGCTGGTTCGTCGTCGAGGTGACCGGCGGGTCGCGGACCGGGCTGGCCGAGCGGGTGGCCGCGCTGGCCGTCGCGCTCTGGCCGCTGGCCGCCGTCCTCTCCGCCCGGCGGGCGCACCGCCGCTGGTCGGCGCGGCCCGCGGGGCCACCGGTGGCGGACCCGTCCCGGCCGGGCGGGCCGCCGGTCAGTCCGGGTCGGCCGGGAGCAGGTGGTTGACCCGTACGTCGTCCCCGGCGAGCGCCCGGGCCCGCTCCTCGACCGCCCGGTCCGCCCCGGTGAGCCGGCCGCCGTGCTGGCGCAGGTGCTCCTCCCAGGAGGGCACCTGGTAGACCTCGACGAAGCCGTGCGTCCGCTCCCCGGACCGGAACAGCCCCCAGCGCATCGCCCCGGTCCGCCGCCGGGACCGGCCGACCGCCCGCATCGCCTCGACGAACTGGGCCTGTCGCTCGGGGTGGACGGTGTAGGAGACGGTGACCAGCACCGGGCCGCCGCGCGGGTGCGGCTCCAGCGCCAGGTGCGGCTCGGGCCAGTAGATCGCCGGGTCGCGGTCCACGCCCCGGGTCTCGCGCAGCGGCCACAGCAGCACGCTGAGCGCGCCGGCCGCCATCACCACGGCGGCCGCGGTGAGCGCCCCGACCAGGCCGGTGACCTCACCGAGCGCGCCCCAGGCGACCGCGCCGAGCGCCTGCCCGCCGGCGAAGACCATCTGGTAGACCGACAGGCCGCGGGCGCGTACCCAGCCGGGGAGGAAGAGCTGCATGGCGGCGTTGACGCTGGACAGCACGGTCATCCAGGCCAGCCCGGCCGGCACCAGCGCGGCCACCGCCACGGCCGGCGCCGGCACCAGCGCGAGGACCAGCAGCACCCCGGCGTAGAGGAGACCGGCGAGGAGCAGCAGCCGGTTGGTGGAGAGCGCCCGGCGCAGCCGGGGCAGGACGAGGGCGCCGGCCACCGCACCGACGCCGAGCGCGCCGAGCAGCACGCCGTACCCGCCGGCGCCCAGGCCGAGCCGGCGGCTGGCGACCAGCGGCAGCAGTGCCCACAGCGCGCTGCCCGGCACCACGAACACGGCGGCCCGCAGCAGGATCCGGCGGACCACCGGGGAGTGCCGCACGTACCGGCCGCCGGCGCGCAACGCCGCGGTGAACCGTTCGGGCGTCGGCTCGGTCTCCGGCCGCTCGGGCCGCCAGCGCAGCAGCGCCAGCGCGAAGATCGCGAACGAGACGGCGTTGACCGCGAAGACCACCGCGACGCCGGCCCGCGCCACGAGCACACCGGCGACCGCGGGCCCCACCGAGCGGGCCAGGTTGACGCTGATCGAGCCGAGCGCCGCGGCGGAGACGAGCTGCGCCCGGGGCACGAGTTCGGGAATCACGGCCTGCCAGGCCGGCAGGGTGAGCGCCTGTCCCACGCCGAGGCCGAAGGTGAGGGTGAGCAGCAGCGCCGGCGGCATCCGGTCGGCGGCGGTCAGCGCGGTGAGCAGGACGCCGACCGCGACCAGGAAACCCTGCACGGCGATCAGCAGCCGCCGCCGGTCGAAGGTGTCGGCGAGGGCGCCGGCCGGCAATGCCAGCAGCAGCACCGGCAGCATGCTGGCGGTCTGCACCAGCGAGACCAGGGTCGGCGCGTTGGGCCGGTCCACCAGCAGCCACTGGGCGCCGACGGTCTGCATCCAGGTGCCGACGTTGCTGGCCAGCACCGCCAGCCACAGGCCGCGGAACGCGGCGATCCGCAGCGGTGCCCAGGCGGACGCGGGCTGCGCGGTCGGGGTGGTCACGGGGGCGCTCACCAGGCGGAACGTACCCCGCGCGGCGGCGGTCAGTCCGGTGATCCACGAACGCGGAACGGGCCGCCGGTTCCCCGGCGGCCCGTGCGCGTGCGGTCGGTCAGTAGACGCTCACGCCGTAGACGCTGAGCGGCTCGGTGACCGGCTGGAAGTAGGTGGTGCCACCGGAGGAGCAGTTGCCGCTGCCGCCGGAGGTGAGGCCGAGCGCGGTGCTGCCGGAGAAGAGGGAGCCGCCGCTGTCGCCGCCCTCGGCGCAGACGTTGGTCCGGATCAGGCCGTACACGCTGCCCTCGGCGTAGTTCACCGTCGCGTTGGTGGCGCTGACGCTGCCGCTGCGCAGGCCGGTGGTGCTGCCGCTGCGCCGGACGCTCTGGCCGACGTACGCGTTGCCAGCCGTGGTGATGTCCTGGTAGCTGCCGTTGTAGAGGTAGACGTTGCCGGGCGGCGTGCTGCCGTTGGTGTAGCGCACGATCCCGTAGTCGTTGCCCGGGAAGCTGGTGCCGGCACGGCTGCCCAGCACGGTGGTCTGGCTGGAGTTGGAGTACCAGGTCGAGCCCAGGTTGGTGCAGTGCCCGGCGGTGAGGAAGTAGTACGTGCTGCCGCTGCGGACGTTGAAGCCGAGCGAGCAGCGGTACCCGCCGGTGTAGATGGCCTGGCCGCCGGAGAGGCGCTTGCTCAGCACGCCGGGCTCGGACACGATCCGGGTCGCGCCGCCGGTGCGGGCCACCGCGGCCTTGACCTTGTCCAGCTTGGCGCCGGTGACGGTGCTGTCGACGGAGACGACGACCTGGTTGGTGGCCGGGTCGGTCCACCAGGCGGTGCCGGGGATCTTGGCGGACCGCTCCAGTTCGTTGGCGGCGGCCGCGAGCTTGTCGGCGCCCCGGGTGACGAGCTTCGGGGTGGCGCCGGCGGCGCGGACCTGGCGGGCGGCCGCGGCGTCGGTCACCGCGACGACCATGGCGCCGCTGCTGTCGGCGTACGCGCCGGCGGCGCGGTCACCGAGCTTCGTGGCGAGGGCGGCGGCGGCGTCGGGCGACGCGGGCGAGGCGGGGGCGGCCTGGGCGGGTGCGCCGAGCAGCGAGCCGGTGACCAGGGTGCCGGCCATGGCGACGACGGCGGCGCGGCGGAGCATTGACCTCGTGGGTCGCATGTAACAACCTCCGGATGGGGGCGACGGGCACTGTCACGCGGACGCGCCCGGGGACAGCCCGGCCGACCTGGGGAAACCGGCCGGACGACCAAAGTATTCACATATTTAAGATCATGAGCAAGACGTGGCTTTGCCCGAATTCGCAGGGCCGCACGATGTAACCGCGAAGCAACATCGCCGACATCGGCTGTCAGAGCCGGCCGGGGCGCTCAGGCGCGGCGGCGGGCGCCCGGGCCCGGGCGCGGCACCACGTCGCGCGGGTCGGTCACCTCGTGCCCCTCGGCGCAGCGCAGCGCCACCCGGACCTCGGCGCCGCAGTCGCGGTGGGCGACGCTCAACGGCGAGCCGTCCGGGTCGGCCAGGTAGCGGTCGCCCCAGCCGAGCACCGCGACCAGCACCGGCCAGAGGTCGAGCCCCTTGTCGGTGAGCCGGTACTCGTGCCGCAGCCGGCTGCCCGGCTCCCGGTAGGGCTCCCGGCGCAGCACCCCCTGCTCGACCAGCATGGCCAGCCGGTTGGTGAGCACCTGCCGGGGAATGCCGGTGCGCACCCGCATGTCGTCGAAGCGGCGCACGCCGTTGAAGACCTCGCGGAGCACGACCAGGGTCCACCGCTCGCCGAGGATCTCCATGGCGCGGGCGATGGTGCAGTTCTCCACCGACCAGTCCAGTGCCGCGGGTCTCATGCCGACCAGGCTAGGTCTGATTGACAGACTCAGCAACGCGCTGCGAGGCTGAGTCCATGACACAGACGCAGGAGCGCAGCCGCACCTTCACCTGGTCCGACCCCGTCGCCGGGGCCGCGCACATCGGCCGTCGCAGCGGCCTGGAGCTGCTGCGCGCGATGATCGCCGGGGAGCTGGCCGCGCCGCCCGTCATGCACCTGCTCGACATGTCCCGGATGGAGGCCGACGAGGGCCGCGTCGCGGTCGAGCTGGTGCCGCAGGAGTTCCACTACAACCCGCTGGGCACCGTGCACGGCGGCGTCCTCTCCACACTGCTGGACACCGCGGCCGCCTGCGCCGTGCACACCACCCTGCCGGCCGGCGTCGGCTACACCTCGCTGGACCTGAACGTGAAGTTCCTCCGCCCGGTCACGGTCGCCAGCGGCACCCTGCGCTGCGAGGGCACCGTGCTCCAGCGGGGTCGCCGCACCGCCCTGGCCGAGGCCCGCCTGACCGACGCGAAGGCCCGCCTGATCGCCCACGCCACGTCAAGCTGCCTCCTGTTCCCGCTGGACCAACCCGCCTGACCCCCCGCCCGCCGTCAGCGGGTGGCGGCGAGGCGGGCGGCGCGGGCCGCGCGCTTCTCTTCGAACCGGGACGCCTGGGTCTCCAGGGTGTCCAGTTGGGCGGCGATCTGGTCGCGGGCGGCCTCGCCGTCGGCGTCCAGGCCGGTCACCTCGAACAGGTTCCACTGGCGCAGCACCGGGACCACCACCTCGTCCCGGTGCTGGCGCAGGTCGTAGATGCCGGCCAGGGCGATGGCCACCGACTTGCGGGCGAAGCCGTCGATGCCGACGCCCGGCATCTGGAAGTCGGCCAGCACGTCGGCGACGGCCCGCATGGCCTGGCTCGGGGCCAGCTCGACGGCGGCGCCCAGCAGGTTGCGGTAGAAGACCATGTGCAGGTTCTCGTCGGCCGCCACCCGGGCCAGCAGGGCCTCGCAGGTCGGGTCGCCGGTCGCCCGGCCGGTGTTGCGGTGCGAGATGCGGGTGGCCAACTCCTGGAACGAGACGTACGCCAGCGAGTGCAGCACCTCGTCGTCGTGGGTGTTGACGTAGCCCGCCGACATGTGGGTCATCCGGGCCCGTTCGAGGGCCACCGGGTCGACCGCCCGGGTCACCGTCAGGTAGTCGCGGATCGCCGTGCCGTGCCGCCCCTCCTCGGCCGTCCACCGGTGCACCCAGGTCCCCCACGCGCCGTCCCGCCCGAACAGCGTGGCGATCTCGTGGTGGTACGAGGGCAGGTTGTCCTCGGTGAGCAGGTTGACGATCAGCGCGGTCCGAGCCACGTCGGGGATGGTCGAGTCGCCCTCGGCCCAGGGCTCGCCGCCGAGGGGGCCGTCGAAGGTCCGCCCCTCGCTCCACGGCACGTACTCGTGCGGGAACCACTCCTTGGCCAGCGACAGGTGCCGGTCGAGGTTCTTCTCGACCACGGGTTCGAGCTCGCGGAGCAGAGCGGTCTGGCTGAGCACGGTCACGACGATCTCCCTACGGTGGCGTAACTTACGCCACCGTAGGTCCAATCGTCGTCAGGCGCCAGCGGTCGCGGGCCCGACCAGCGGTTTCAGGTCGGCCCGGGGCGGGGTCCACTCCCCCGCTGCGGCGGCCACCTGCTCGCCCGAGCGGATGTCCTTCACCTCGTCGCCCTCGGCCCCGGGGAACCAGACGTACGGGATGCCGCGCCTTTCGGCGTACCGGATCTGCTTGCCGAACTTGGCCGCGCTCGGCGACACCTCGGTCGGGATGCCCCGGGAGCGCAACGCCTCGGCGACCCGGTTGCTGGCCGGCCGCTCCTCCTCGGCGCTCACCGCGACCAGCACGCAGGTCGGCACGTCCCGGGAGACCGACAGCGCGCCCGCGCCGAAGAGCAGGCCGAGCAGCCGGGTCACCCCGATGGAGATGCCCACCCCGGGGAAGCGAGCGTTGCCGGAGCTGGCCAGGTTGTCGTACCGGCCGCCGGAACAGACCGAGCCGAACCGCTCGTAGCCGATCATCTGCGTCTCGTAGACGGTGCCCGTGTAGTAGTCCAGGCCGCGGGCGATCCGCAGGTCGGCCACGCAGAGACCGGGCGAGTGCGCGGCGGCGGTCTCCACCACGGCGGTCAGCTCCGCGATGCCCTCGTCGAGCAGCGGGTCGGTCACCCCTAGGGCGCGGACCGCGTCGGCGAACGAGGCGTCCGGCGCGGAGATCTCCGCGAGGGCCAGGCACGCCTTGGCCTGCGCCTCGCTCGCCCCGGCGGTCTCCGCCAGCAGCTCGGCCACCTTCGCGGGGCCGATCTTGTCGAGCTTGTCGACGGCGCGCAGGGCCGCCTCCGGGTCGGTCAGCCCGACCCCCCGGTAGAAGCCCTCGCAGATCTTGCGGTTGTTCACCTGGATCCGCACCGGCGGGATCGGCAGCGAGCGCAGCGCGTCGCCGATGACCAGCGGCATCTCGGCCTCGTAGTGGGCCGGCAGGGTGTCCCGGTCGACGATGTCGATGTCGGCCTGGAGGAACTCCCGGTAGCGCCCCTCCTGCGGGCGCTCACCCCGCCACACCTTCTGGATCTGGTAACGGCGGAACGGGAACTGGAGCTTGCCGGCGTTCTCCAGCACGTAGCGGGCGAACGGCACGGTCAGGTCGAAGTGCAGGCCGAGCGCGTCGTCGCCGGCCGGCCCGTCGGTGTCGGCCTGGAGCCGGCGCAGCACGTAGACCTCCTTCGAGGTCTCCCCCTTGCGCAGCAGCTGGTCGAGGGGCTCGACCGAGCGGGTCTCCAGCGGCGCGAAGCCGTACAGCTCGAAGGTGGCGCGGATCCGGTCGAGCACGAACTGCTCGATCATCCGCTGGGCGGGCGTCCACTCCGGGAAGCCGGAGATGGGCGTGGGCTTGCTCATGGCGTACTCCCTTGGCAGCCGCGCCCCGCGCGGCAGAGTCTCCGTAGGCGCCGCGCGGACCGCGCGGTGAGGTCGTGGGCCGCGGCCGGGCTACAGGCCGCGGGTGGGCGCCGCCGGGCGCGCGCCGCCGGTCCCCGACACCTCGACGAGGTACGGGTTGGTCACGCGCTCGCGGCCGATGGTGGTCTGCGGGCCGTGGCCGGGCAGGACGACCGTGTCGTCGGCCAGCGGGAGGACCTTCTCCCGGAGGCTGGCCAGCATGCGGGGCATGCTGCCGCCCGGCAGGTCGGTGCGGCCGATCGAGCCGGCGAAGAGCACGTCACCGGAGAGGCAGATCTGCTCGGCCTCCCAGGGCGAGCCGGCGCCGGGCATCCGGAACAGCACCGACCCGCCGGTATGGCCGGGGGCGTGGTCGACGGTGATCTCCAACCCGGCCAGCGACAGGGTCGCGCCGTCGGTCAGCTCCGCCACGTCGTCCGGCTCGGCGTAGGGCAGCCGCCCGCCGAAGAGCTGCGTGAGGTCCATCGAGAGCGCCTTGGACGGGTCGGCCAGCAGCTCCCGGTCCTCCGGGTGGACGTACGCGGGGATGCCCCGCGCGCCGCAGACCGGGGCCACCGAGAAGGTGTGGTCGAGGTGGCCGTGGGTGAGCAGCACGGCGGCCGGGTGCAGGCGGTGCTCGGCGAGCACGGCGTCGAGCCGGTCGAGCACGCCGATGCCGGGGTCGACCACCACGCACTGCTCCCCCGGCGCGGTCGCCACCACATAGCAGTTGGTGCCGAAGGCGTCCGCGGGAAAGCCGGCCACGAGCACGTCCGCTCCCCTTCCGTCCAGGTCGTCGTCCCTGTCAGCAGCCTAGTCGCACGGGCGACCCGGTTTCGCCGACCACCGGCCCCACCAGCCCCGCCCGGCACAGTGACAACGCCCGATAAACCCAGGCCGGACCTCGTACACCACTTTCCCAGCCGGTACCCGTACACTCTGGCGGGCGTGTGGCGTGGCGCACCCTCCCAGCGGACGGGCGGGCAGCGCCCGGCGCTGGCCAGAACCAGGGTAGAGGAAGGGGAGCACGGGTGGCTTCCAGCAGGGACCGGCAGCGCAAACTGGCGCGGGCCAAGCTCGACCGGCAGCTCGCCCGGCGGGCCGCGGCCGTGAAGCGCCGCCGGCAGATCCAGGCCGGTGTCGGCGCCGCCGTGGTGCTCGCGCTGATCGTGGTCGGTTCGGCCTGGGCGCTGGGCGCCTTCGACTCCGAGCCGAAGAAGCAGGCCGCCGAGGACACCTGCCTCTGGACCCCGCAGGACGCCACGGCCAACACCAACCTCAAGGACGTGGGCACCCCGCCCACCACCGGCCTGCCCACCACCGGCACCCGCACCATGACGGTCACCACCAACCAGGGCGGCCCGATCACCGCCGACCTGGACCTGGCCGCCGCCCCGTGCGGCGCGGCCAGCATCTCGTTCCTGGCCGGCAAGTCGTTCTACGACAACACCAAGTGCCACGAGATCACCACCGAGGGGGCGCTGCGCTGCGGCGACCCGAGCGGCAGCGGCATCGGCGGCCCGGCCTACTCGTTCTACAACGAGAACGTCCCCACCGCGCCGGAGGCCAGCCCCTCCGCCTCGCCGGCGCCGGCGCAGCCCCCGGCGTACCCGAAGGGCACGGTCGCCATGATCGGCAACCCGCCCGGCAGCAACGGCAGCCAGTTCCTGATCTTCTTCAAGGACTTCAACCCGCCCACCCCCGGCTACACGATCGTCGGCAAGGTCACCGGCGGCCTCGACGTGGTCGAGAAGATCGGCGCCCTGCCGACCGTGGACAATGGGAGCGGGGCCAAGGTCAAGCCGAAGACGGACGTGGTGATCCAGAGCCTCACCGTCGGCGAGCCGAACGCCGCGCCGGCCGCCACGAGCGCCCCGGCGGCGAGCCCCAGCGCCGGCTGACCCGGCCCGCCCCACCCTGAGCAGCGGCGAGCACCGCCGTACCCGAGAAGCATGTGAGGAGTGACCGTGACGTCCACGAGAGAGCGGCAACGCGCGGCGGCGCGGGCCCGCCTCGAGCGGGAGATGGCCGAACGCGCCGCCAAGGCCCGCAAGCGCCGGCAGACCCAGGCCATCGTCGGCGCCGCGGCCGTGCTGGTGCTCGTCGTGGCCGGCACCGTCTGGCTCGCCACCTCGCTCGGCGGTGACGACAAGAAGCAGAACACCGCCGGCGGCGACGGGTTCTCCCAGTGCGTGTTCAACGAGGTCCCCAAGGAGGGGCGCTCGAAGCAGATCAAGGATGTGGGGCTGCCCCCGACCCAGCAGGCCAACAAGGGCACCCAGACCATGACGATCGACACCAACCTGGGCCCGATCACCGCCAAGATCGACCGCGGCAACGTGCCCTGCACCGCGGGCAGCTTCACCCACCTGGCCAGCAAGGGCTTCTTCGACAACACCAAGTGCCACCGGCTCGTCACCGAGGGCATCAAGGTGCTCCAGTGCGGCGACCCGAGCGCGTCCGGCAAGGGCTGGCGGGAGACCGACGGCACCGGCGGCCCGAGCTACAACATGGCCGAGGAGAACCTGCCCACCGACAAGCGGCCCCCCTACCCGGAGGGCGTCATCGCGATGGCCAACTCCGGCCAGCAGGGCAGCACCGGCAGCCAGTTCTTCATCGTGTACGGCGACTCCCAGCTCGACCCGAACTACACCGTGCTGGGCACGATCACCGGCGGCATGGACCTGGTGAAGCAGGTCGCCGCGGCCGGTGACGACGGTGCCTTCGCCCAGCAGGCCGGCGGCGGTCACCCGAAGAAGGAGATCGTCATCAACAAGCTCAGCATGAGCGACATCCAGGGCGGCTGACCCGCCCGTACGACGCGAAAGCGCCCGCCGGCTGACCGCCGGCGGGCGCTTTTCGGTGTTCCGGGGGCCGGCTCAGGCGCCCGAGGTGACCCGGTAGGCGTCGAAGACGCCGTCGACCTTGCGGACCGCGGCCAGCAGGTGCCCCAGGTGCTTCGGGTCCGCCATCTCGAAGCTGAACCGGCTCACCGCAACCCGGTCCCGGGTGGTGGTGACCGTCGCGGAGAGGATGTTGACCCGCTCGTCGGAGAGCACCCGGGTGACGTCGGCCAGCAGCTTGTGCCGGTCCAGGGCCTCCACCTGGATGGCCACCAGGAACGTCGAGGCGGAGGTGAGCTTCCAGCTCACCTCGACCACCCGCTCGCTCTGCGCCCGCAGGTCCTCGGCGTTGGCGCAGTCGTCCCGGTGCACGCTCACCCCGCCGGAGCGGGTGACGAAGCCGAACACCGCGTCCGGCGGCACCGGGGTGCAGCAGCGGGCCAGCTTGATCCAGACGTCGCTGACCCCCCGGACCACCACGCCCGGGTCGGCGCTGCTCTGCCGGCTGCGCGGCGGCCGGGTGGCGACGGCGGTCTCGGCGATGTCCTCCGCCGCGCCCTCCTCGCCGCCGTACGCGGCCATCAGCTTCTGCACCACCGACTGGGCGGAGACCTGGCTGTCGCCGACCGCCGCGTAGAGCGAGGCCACGTCGGCCAGGTGCAGGTCTCGGGCGATCGCCATGAGCGCGTCCGAGGTGAGCATCCGCTGCAGCGGCATGCCCTGCTTGCGCATCGCCTTGACGATCGAGTCCTTGCCGGCCTCGATCGCCTCCTCCCGCCGCTCCTTGTTGAAGTACTGGCGGATCTTGGTGCGGGCGCGCGGGCTCTTGACGAAGCCCAACCAGTCCTGCGTGGGGCCGGCCGTGTCGGACTTCGAGGTGAAGATCTCGATCACGTCGCCGTTGGAGAGCGTGGACTCCAGCGGCACCAGCTTGCCGTTGACCCGGGCGCCGATGCACTTGTGCCCGACCTCGGTGTGCACCGCGTACGCGAAGTCCACAGGCGTCGACCCGGTCGGCAGCGGGATGACGTCGCCCTTCGGGGTGAAGACGTACACCTCCTGGCTGGACAGGTCGAACCGCAGCGCGTCGAGGAACTCACTCGGGTCGGCCGCCTCGCGCTGCCAGTCCAGCAGCTGGCGCAGCCAGGTCATCTCGTCGATGTGCGCCGGCGGACCGACCACCGGGACGCCCTTGTGCTCCTTGTACTTCCAGTGCGCGGCGATGCCGAACTCGGCGGTGCGGTGCATCGCGTAGGTGCGGATCTGCATCTCCACCGGCTTGCCGGTGGGCCCGATGACCGTCGTGTGCAACGACTGGTACATGTTGAACTTGGGCATGGCGATGTAGTCCTTGAACCGGCCCGGCACCGGCTGCCAGTTGGCGTGGATGACGCCCAGCGCCGCGTAGCAGTCCCGCACCGTGTCGACCAGGATCCGCACCCCGACCAGGTCGTAGATGTCGTTGAAGTCGCGCCCCCGCACGATCATCTTCTGGTAGATCGAGTAGAGGTGCTTCGGCCGGCCGGTCGTCTCCGCCTTGATCTTGGCGGCCTTCAGGTCGGTGGACACCTTCTGGGTCACCTGGCGCAGCAGCGCCTCGCGCTGCGGCTGGTGCTCGCCGATCAGCCGGTTGATCTCCTCGAACCGCTTCGGGAACAGGGTGCCGAAGGCGAGATCCTCCAGCTCCCACTTGATGGTGTTCATACCGAGGCGGTGGGCCAGCGGGGCGAGGATCTCCAGCGTCTCCTTGGCCTTCTGCTCCTGCTTGGGGCGGGGCAGGAAGGTCAGGGTACGCATGTTGTGCAGCCGGTCGGCCAGCTTGATCACCAGGACCCGGGGGTCCTTGGCCATGGCCACGACCATCTTGCGGATCGTCTCCGCCTTGGCCGCGTCGCCCAGCTTGACCTTGTCGAGCTTGGTGACGCCGTCGACCAGCAGGGCCACCTCGCCGCCGAAGTCGGCGCGCATCTGGTCGAGGGTGTATTCCGTGTCCTCGATCGTGTCGTGCAGCAGCGCCGCGACAAGCGTGGTGGTGTCCATGCCCAGGTTGGCCAGGATGGTCGCCACCGCGAGCGGATGGGTGATGTAGGGGTCACCGGACTTGCGGTACTGACCCGAGTGCCACCGCGCGGCCGTGTCGAAGGCGCGCTGGAGCAGCCGGGCGTCGGCCTTGGGGTGGTTCTCGCGGTGGGTGGAGATCAGCGGCTCCAGCACCTCGCTGACCTGCGAGGTCTGCCAGGGCGCGTTGAACCGGGCCAGCCGGGCGCGCACCCTCCGGCCGGTCGGCGCGTTGGAGAGGGCGAAGCCGCTGGCGGGCGAGGGGTCCGCCCCGGCGTCGGTCGGGAACGGCACCACGACCGCGCCGCCGTCCGCCTGCCCGTCGGGCCCGCTGCCGGGTCCGGTCACCCGGGCCGGCGGGTTGCCGCCGCTCCGCTCGGTCACCGAGCCGTCCGCGTCGCCTGTCGGGTGCACCGTGCCCTCCACCGGAGGGACGACATCGTGGGACACCGGCCTCCTCACCGCTCGCCGGGATGCGCCGGCCGTCCGGCCGACATCCTGTCCAACCGGCCGAGGGGCCGGAGTTGTTCCGCGCCGGTCACCGGGGGCCTCGCGGCCCCGGCGGCCCCGCACCGCCGGACGGTCACCCGCCCGGTCAAGCAAAGGGCAATGCTACCCGTACGCAGGGTACGCCGCCGCTCCGCCGGACGGACCGCGCCGGGTCGGCCCGACGGGCCGGCGGGTCAAACGGTCAGCAGGGCATGGACCGGACGCGGGGCGAGCCGCTCCCGCCCCTTGAGGAAGCCCAACTCCATGAGCACCGTGAAGCCGGCCACCGTGCCGCCGGCCCGCTCCACCAGGTCGAGGGTGGCCTCGGCGGTGCCGCCGGTGGCGAGCACGTCGTCCAGGACGAGGACCCGGCGGCCGGCCGTGAAGGCGTCCTGGTGCACCTCCAGCGTCGCCTCGCCGTATTCGAGGGCGTAGGAGGCCGAGTGGGTGGCCCGGGGCAGCTTGCCGGCCTTGCGCACCGGCACCACACCCACCCCGGTGGCGTACGCGACGGCCGCGGCCAGCACGAACCCGCGCGCCTCGATGCCGACCACCGCGTCGAACGAGTCCCGCCCGTGGTACGCGATGATCCCGTCGATCACCTCACGGAAAGCCGTGCCGTCGGCGAAGAGCGGCATCAGGTCCTTGAACATGACACCGGGCTTCGGGAAGTCCGGCACGTCCAGCACACGGCTGGCGACCAGTCGGGCGACCTCCGGGCCGCTGTCTCCCCGTACCCCGGTGGTGTGGGTCTCCGTCACGGTACGTCCCATGTCCTCTCGAACGACGGCGGCGTCCGTCATGCCGCTTTCACAGCATGGCGGACGCCGTCCGGTCGATCCCTACCGGGTGGGTCAGCGGCGCTTGCCGCCACCGGGCCGGTTGCCCCCGCCGCCGGCGGGACGCCCGCCCCGGGCGCCGGTGGGGCGCTTGGCGCCCGGCCGGGCGCCGACCTTCGGTGCGGCGCCGGCCAGGGCGGCCGCCTCGGGGTCGATGGTCTCCTCGGCGGTGGCCGCGGCGGCCCGCGGCGCGCCCTTCGGGGTGACCTCGCCGCGGGCGATGGCGCCCCGGCGGGCCAGCACCCGCTTGTTGTGCGCGCTGATCCGCGGGTCCTGGTTCTTCAGCAGCACCAGCAGCGGGGTGGCCAGCAGGATCGAGGTCAGGAAGGCCACCGCCATACCGACGAAGAGCACCAGACCCAGGTCCTTCAGGGTGCCCGCGCCCAGCAGGCCGGCACCGATGAAGAGCAGACCGCCGACCGGGAGCAGGGCGACCACCGAGGTGTTCAGCGACCGCATGAGGCTCTGGTTCAGCGCCAGGTTGGCCGCCTCGCCGTAGGTCTGGTTGTTGTTGGCGGTGATGCCCCGGGTGTTCTCCTGGACCTTGTCGAAGACCACCACCACGTCGTAGAGCGCGAAGCCCAGGATGGTGAGGAAGCCGATGATCGTCGACGGGGTGACCTCGAAGCCGACCAGCGAGTAGATGCCGGCGGTGAGCAGCAGGTTCGTGAAGAGCGACGCGATCGCGGCGGCCGCCATCCGCCACTCGAAGCGGAGGATCAGGTAGATCGCCACCACCGCCACGAAGATCACCAGGCCGAGCAGGGCGCGGGAGGTCACCTGACTGCCCCACGCCTCGGAGACCTGGCTGCCGCTGATCTGGTCGGGCTGGATGCCGAACGACTGCGCCATCTCGGTCTTGACCTGGTTGGCCTGCTCCGCGGTGAGCTGCCCGGTGCGCAGCTCGTAGTACTCGCCGCTGGTGCTGCCGACCTTCTGGGCGGTGACCACCTCGGCGCCGCCGCCCTTGGCCGCGAGCGCCGCGTCGACCTTCGCCTCGGCCTGCTCCAGCGTGCCGACGCTTGCCGGCACCTGGAACGAGTTGCCGCCGGCGAACTCGATGCCGAGCTTGAAGCCGCTGATCGCGAAGCTCAGCACCGCGATCAGCACCAGCACGCCGGCCACGCCGAACCAGAGCTTGCGCTTGCCGACGATGTTGAGATCAGCCTCGCCCCGGTAGAGCCGGGCGGCCAGACCACTCTTAGCCATCTCAGGCCTCCTTGACGCGCGGGTTGCGGCCGGTGCCCGCCTCGGCCGAGCGGGCCGGGAGCGCCCGGCCCAGGCCGCTGACCCGCGGGGACAGGAACGCCCGGGTGCGGGCGAACATCGTCATGATCGGGTGGCGGAAGAGGAACACGACGACCAGGTCGAGGATGGTCGCCAGGCCGAGCGCGAAGGCGAAGCCCTTCACCGCGCCGACCGAGACGATGTAGAGCACCACGGCCGACATCAGGGTGATGGCGTTCGCCGAGATGATCGTCCGACGGGCCCGGACCCACGCCCGCGGCACCGCGCTGCGTGGGCTGCGCCCCTCCCGGATCTCGTCCTTGAGCCGCTCGAAGTAGATGACGAACGAGTCCGCCGCCACACCGAGTGAGACGATCATGCCGGCGATGCCGGCGAGGGTGAGCGTGAACCCGATCGACCGGCCGAGCACCACCAGCGCGCCGAAGACCAGCAGCGCCGAGAGCACCAGGCTCAGGAAGATGACCGAGCCGAGCAACCGGTAGTAGAAGAACGAGTAGATGATGACCAGCAGCATGCCGATGCCGGCCGCCAGCAGGCCCGCCTTGAGGTGGCTGTCGCCCAGGGTCGCGGTGACGTTCTGCTGCTCCTGCGGCTCGAAGGTCACCGGCAGGGCGCCGTAGCGGAGCTGGCTGGCCAGCGCGTTGGCGCTCTTGTTGTCGAAGCTGCCGGTGATCTGTGAGTCACCGGTCAGCACGCCCTGGATCTCCGGGGACGAGACGATCTCGTTGTCCAGCACCACGGCGACCCGGCACTTGCCGTCCTGGCCGAGCGCGGTCTGGTCGCAGGCCTGCCCCTCGTTGGTGAACGCCTCGCGGGTCAGCGCGGTCCACTTCTCCTGGCCCTTGCCGGTGAAGTTCAGGCTGACCACCCAGGCGCTGGTCTGGTCGAGCTGGGCGGAGGCGTTCTTGACGTCGGTGCCCAGCACCTTGGCCTTGTCGAGCAGGTACTTGGCGCCGGACTCGCAGGCGACCGCCTGCTGGTTCTCGTCCTTGATCGACGCCGCCGGCCGGTCGTCGAGCTGGGCGCAGGTGATGGTCGGGACGTTGAACTGCATCCCGACCGGCAGCACCGCCACTTCCTGCGGGGAGAGCGTGCCGAACGGCTTGAGCTTGGCGGCCAGCGACGGGTCGGCGGTCAGGTCGGCCGGCGCCTGGAGGCCGGACGCGGCGGCCCAGGCGGCCGCACCCACCTTCTGCTCGATGGCCTTGCGCTGCTGCTCGACGCTCTGCGGCACCGGTTCGGCGCTCGGGCTCGGGCTCGCGGCGCTCGGCGTCGCCGACGGGGTCGGCGCGGCGGCGCTGGCGCTCGGCGTCGGGGCCATGCCGCCCTGCCCGCCGGCGCTCGGCGACGCGGTCGCCTTGGGGGCGCTGCCGGAGGGCTTCGGGGTGGCGCTGCCCGACGGAGCCGGGGTGGCGCTGCCCGACGGAGCCGGGGTGGCGCTGCCCGAGGGAGCCGGGGTGGCGCTGGCGGTCGGGGCCGGCGCGGCGGCGGCGCCGCTGCCGTCGGTGGCCTTGAGCACCTTGCGGAAGCGCAGCTCGGCGGCCTCACCGACGTCCGTCAGGTCCCGGTTCTGGCCGGGCAGGGAGATGACGATGTTCCGGTTGCCCTCGGTGACCACCTCGGCCTCGGCCACGCCGAAGGCGTTGACCCGGTTCTCGATGATCTGCCGCGCCTCCTCCAGGTTGGCGGCGGTCGGGGGCTTGCCGTCCACGGTGTTGGTGGCCTCGAGCGTCAGCCGGGTGCCGCCGACGAGGTCCAGGCCGAGCCGGGGCTCCAGCCGATCCTTCCAGCCACCGCTGGCGCCGCCCGAGAAGAACACCAAAAGATAGAGGACGACGAAGATGAACCCGAGCACGGCGAGCTGCCGTCCGGGCCGCATCTGTCCCTGAGGTGGTGCCACGGCTGTCCTGTCTCCCTGTACGGTCGCGCCGCTTCGGCAGCGGCGAGATGGTCGGGCCGGGGGTGTCCGCCCGACTGCTCCGGGGGTCGGCGCCGCCGGACGGCACGCCTCCCCGGCGCACGACGCGGCGGCGTCGCGCGGGGTACCTCGCGTGCCGGCGTCGGACGCCGACCCAACTATCCACTTGTGTGAGTGAATCCGCTGCCCCGTCCGGGGCCGGTGTCACTCCTTGACCGACTCGGCTTCCTCGGAGATCGTCTCGGCCTCCGGAACCTCGACCCGCTTGACCACGCGGGCGATCGCCGGGCGGGCGTACCGGGTCTGCACGCCCGGGGCCACCTCGATCAGAACGGTCTCGTCCTCGACGCCGGTCACCGTGCCGTAGAGCCCGCCGATGGTGACCACCTCGTCGCCCACGCCGAGCGCGGACTGCATCTGCTCGGCCTCACGGCGACGCTTCTGCTGCGGGCGGATCATCATGAAGTACATGACGCCGAAGAGCAGAGCGATCATGAGGATCGGCGTCAGACCGCCGGCCCCTCCGCCACCTGCTGCAAGGTTCTGCACGGTTGTCGACCTTCCCATTGGCCTCTGCTCCCCCCTGTGGGGTGCCGGAGCGGAGGCGACTTCTCACGTCCTGTACAAACCGCGGCGAAGTCTAATCCCTGCACCTGAGAACACCGAATGCGGCACAGATCACGTTCGGATCACGGCTGATCGGTCTGCGCCGAGAACAGATCGGGCACCGGAGGGGCATCCGCACCAAATGTACCATTCGGCGGCGTACGCCCCAGATGGTGCCAGGCGGCCGCGGTGGCGACCCGGCCGCGGGGCGTCCGCGCCAGCAGCCCGGCCCGGACCAGGAAGGGCTCGCACACCTCCTCGACCGTGTCCGGCTGCTCCCCCACCGCCACGGCGAGGGTGGAGAGCCCCACCGGGCCGCCCCGGAACGAGTCGACCAGGGCCGTGAGCACCGCCCGGTCGAGCCGGTCCAGGCCGAGCGCGTCGACGTCGTAGACGGTCAGGGCGGCCCGGGCGGTCTCCAGGTTGACCACCCCCTCGGCGCGGACCTCGGCGAAGTCGCGGACCCGGCGCAGCAGCCGGTTGGCGATCCGGGGCGTGCCCCGGGACCGGCCGGCGATCTCCGCCGCGCCCTCGACGGTGATCGGCACGCCGAGGATCCGGGCGGACCGGTGCAGCAGCGTCTCCAGGTCGGCCGGGGAGTAGAAGTCGAGGTGGGCCACGAAGCCGAACCGGTCCCGCATGGGCCCGGTGAGCAGCCCCGAGCGGGTGGTCGCGCCGACCAGGGTGAACGGCTCGACGTCGAGCGGGATGGCGGTCGCCCCCGGACCCTTGCCGACCACGACGTCGACCCGAAAGTCCTCCATGGCGCTGTAGAGCAGTTCCTCGGCCGGCTTGGCGATCCGGTGGATCTCGTCGATGAACAGCACGTCGCCCTCGGCGAGGCTGGTCAGGATGGCGGCCAGGTCGCCGGAACGCTCGATGGCCGGCCCGCTGGTCACCCGGATCCCCGAGCCCAGCTCGGCGGCCACGATGTTGGCGAGGGTGGTCTTACCCAAGCCAGGCGGCCCGGACAGGAGGATGTGGTCGGGCGGGGAGCCGCGCCGCATGGCACCCTGCAGCAGCAGGTCGAGCTGGTCGCGGACCCGGTGCTGGGCGATGAACTCCTCCAGCCGCCTGGGCCGGACGCTGGCCTCCGCGTCCCGTTCCGCGTCGCTGACGTACGCGGAGACCAGGTTCTCGTTGCTCATCGCGTGCGGCCCAGGAGGCGGATGGCCTGCTTGAGCAGGACCGGCACGGGCGGGGTCTCCCCGTCGATCGTCTCCGCGACCGCGGCCACCGCCTGCTCGGCCTGGGCGGCGGTCCAGCCGAGCCCGACGAGGGCCTGGCGGACCTGCTCGGGCCAGGCGCCGGCGGTCACCCCGGCCGCGCCGTCGGCGCCGATCGGCACCGGGCCGATCCGGTCGCGCAGTTCGAGGACGAGCCGCTCGGCGCCCTTCTTGCCGATGCCGGGCACCCGGGTCAGCGCGGCGGTGTCGGCGTTGGCGATGGCCTTGCGGACCGCGTCGGGGGTGTGCACGGCGAGCACCGCCTGGGCCAGGCGCGGGCCGACCCCGCTGGCGGTCTGGAGCAGCTCGAAGAGCTGCTTGGCGTCGTCGTCGGCGAAGCCGTAGAGGGTGAGCGAGTCCTCCCGGACCACCAGGCTGGTGGCCAGCCGGGCGGGCTGGCCGACGCGCAGCTCGGCGAGGGTGCCGGGGGCGCACTGCACGGCCAGGCCGATGCCGCCCACCTCCACCACCGCGTGGTCCGGACCGGTCGCGGTCACCGTGCCGCGCACGCTGGCGATCATCGTGCTCCTCCTCGTCGTGCCCGCTCCGCCGCGGCGGCCAGCTTGGATCGGGTGCCGCCACGCCAGACGTGGCAGATGGCCAGCGCCAGGGCGTCGGCGGCGTCGGCCGGGCGGGGCGGCTCGGGCAGCCGCAGCAGCCGGGTGACCATGGCGGTCATCTGCGCCTTGTCGGCCTGACCGGAACCGGTCACCGCGGCCTTCACCTCGCTCGGGGTGTAGGTCTGCACGGGCAGCCCGGCCCGGGCCCCGGCGAGCACGGCGATCCCGCTGGCCTGGGCGGTGCCCATCACGGTGCGGACGTTGTGCTGGCTGAACACCCGTTCGACGGCCACGGCGTCGGGCCGGTGCTCGGCGACCAGGTCGGTGAGCGAGCGGTCCAGGTGCAGCAGGCGCAGCGGCAGGTCGTCGGCGGGGTCGGTGTAGACCACGTAGTAGGCGACGAGGGTGCAGGGGCGGCCCGGCACGCCCTCGACCACGCCGACCCCGCACCGGGTTAGCCCCGGGTCGACGCCCAGCACGCGCACGCCGCCTCCTCCCCGAGCCGCCAGCAGTACGTGTGTTCGACACCTTACTGGTGCTCCCCGCCGCCCGGCCGGGCGGACACGCCGGGAGCCGGGGACGCGGCGGGCGCCACACACTGAAGCGGTCGAGTATGTGTCGCCGCCCCATGTGCCGCCGGCCACACAGCTCGTAACTTCTTGCGCCATGACGGCAGAACCCGTGGCGGTCCCCCACGTCGTGAACGTCGACCTCTCCGGTCGCGCCGCGCTGGTGACCGGTGGTGGCAGCGGCATCGGACGGGCCTGTGCCCTGCGCCTGGCGGCGGCCGGCGCGGCGGTGCTGGTGGTCGACCGCAACGTGGAGGCGGCCAAGGCGGTGGCCGCGGAGGCGGGCGGCCGGGCGGAGGGCGTCGACCTGGCCGACTCCGAGGCGGTGGACCGGCTCGGCGTCGACGTGGACATCGTCGTCAACAACGCCGGCCTGCAGCACGTGGCGCCGGTGCAGGACTTCCCCGTCGAGCGCTTCGAGTACATCCAGCGGGTGATGGTGGAGGCGCCGTTCCTGCTGATCCGCCGGGCGCTGCCGCGGATGTACGCGAACGGGTGGGGCCGGATCGTCAACATCTCGTCGGTGCACGGGTTGCGCGCCTCGCCGTACAAGGCCGCGTACGTTTCGGCGAAGCACGCGCTGGAGGGGCTGTCGAAGGTGGTGGCGCTGGAGGGCGCCGCGCACGGGGTGACGGCCAACTGCATCAACCCGGCGTACGTGCGGACCGCGCTGGTGGAGAGCCAGATCGCCGACCAGGCGGCCAGTCACGGCATCGGCGAGGACGAGGTGGTGGAGAAGATCATGCTGGCCCGGGCGGCGATCAAGCGGCTGATCGAGCCGGAGGAGGTGGCGGAGTTGGTGGCCTACCTGTGCTCGCCGCCCGCCGCGTTCATCACCGGCGCGTCGATCGCCCTCGACGGGGGCTGGACGGCCAACTAGTGGCCTCGCGCACAATGTCGGTCATGTCGTCGCCGGTCGAGTTCCTGGAGCTGCTGGCGCGGGAGGCCGCCCCGGTCGAGTTCGAGGGTCCGCTGGTCGCCGCCCGCGCCGCCGGCCTGCCCGCCGAGCGCCTCGCCGAGCTGGAGCAGGCGAAGCTGGTGGCGCTGCGGGTCCGCGCGCTGCTGGAGCGGCGGCGCCGCCGGGAGACCGAGCTCTCCGGCCTGTACGACACGGCCAGCGACCTGGCCGGGCTCCGCGACCTGGACGACGTGCTGCGGGCGATCGTGCACCGGGCGCGGATCCTGCTCGGCACCGACGTGGCGTACATGACGCTCAACGACGACGAGCGCGGCGACACCTACATGCGGGTCACCGACGGCTCGATCTCGGCGCGGTTCCAGCGGCTGCGGCTGGAGATGGGCGACGGCCTGGGTGGCCTGGTGGCGCAGACCGGCACCCCGTACGTCACGTCCAACTATCAGGAGGACGACCGCTTCAAGCACACCGGGGAGATCGACGGCGGGGTGGGCGAGGAGGGCCTGGTGGCCATCCTGGGCGTCCCGCTGCGGCTCGGGTCGAGCGTGATCGGCGTGCTGTACGCGGCCAACCGCTCGGCCCGGCCGTTCGCCCGGGAGGAGGTGTCGCTGCTGGTCTCCCTGGCCGCGCACGCCGCCGTGGCGATCGACACCGCCCGGCTGCTGGCCGAGACCCGGTCGGCGCTGGAGGAGCTGTCGGCGGCGAACAGCACGATCCGGGCGCACAGCAGCTCGGTGGAGCGGGCCGCGGCCGCCCACGACCGGATGACCGCCCTGGTGGTGCGCGGCGGCGGGATGGAGGACGTGGCGGCGGCGGTCACCGAGGTGCTCGGCGGGGCGCTGCTGGCGCTGGACGCCGAGGGGCGGCGGCTGGCCCGGGTGGGCGAGATCGAGGAGCCCGACCGGGCGGACATCGTCGAGGCGGTGGCCGCGTCCCGCACCGAGGGGCGCAGCGTGCGCCGGGGTCCGCTCTGGTACGCCGCCGTGGTGGCCGGCGCGGAGAACCTGGGTGCGCTGGTGCTGCGCCCGGACGGCGAGCTGGTCGACGCCGACCAGCGGATCCTGGAGCGGGCCGCGCTGGTGACCGCGCTGCTGCTGCTGTTCCGCCGCACGGTGGCGGAGGCGGAGGGGCGGGTCCGGGGCGAGCTGCTGGACGACCTGATCGCCCGGCCGCTGCGGGACACCGACGCGCTGCGCAGCCGGGCGCGCCGGCTCGGCGTGGACCTGGACGCACCGCACGTGCTCGTGGCGGTCGGCGACGACGCGATCGCCGCCACCGGCTCGGCCCGGCAGCGGGTGCTCTCCTGGGCCACCACGTACGCCTCGACCCGGGGCGGGCTGGCGGCGGCGCGCGACGGGCGGGTGGTGCTCATGCTGCCCGGCCAGGACGCGGGCGGCGCGGCCCGGGCGGTGGCCCGGGACCTGTCCCGGGTGACGGGCCGGCCGGTGACCGCCGGGTCCAGCGGGCCGTCCACGGGCCCGGCCTCGCTGGCGGTCACCTTCGCCGAGGCGGAGCGGTGCCTGACGGCGCTGGGCGCGCTGGGCCGGGCCGGGCAGGGGGCGAGCACGGCCGAGCTGGGCTTCGTGGGGCTGCTGCTGGGCGCGGTCGGGGACTCGGGCGACCGGGACGTGGCCCGCTTCCTCACCGCCACCGTGGGGCCGGTGGTCGACTACGACGCCCGGCGGGGCACCGCGCTGGTGAAGACGCTGGAGGCGTACTTCGGGGTGGGTGGCAGCCTGGCGCGGGCGGCGGAGCTGCTGCACGTGCACGTCAACACGGTGACCCAGCGGCTGGAGCGGGTCGGGCAGCTGCTCGGCGCGGACTGGCAGAAGCCGGAGCGCGCCCTGGAGGTGCAGCTCGCGCTGCGCCTGCACCGCCTGCGCACCCCGGCGGCCTGACCCGCCCAGCGGTTCAGCGGGCGCGGATGCCTTCGAAGACGCTGTCCACGATCCGCTCGGGGAGGATCCGCTCGTCCAGCTCGGGGTGCCAGCGCAGGACCCGCTGGATCAGCATGGGGCCGGTGAGCAGCGCCATGGCCAGCTCGATGTCCAGGTCGGCGCGGAGCTCGCCGCTGTCCACCCCGCGGCGCAGCACCTCGCGCATCAGCTTCCGCCGCGGCTCGATGATGTTCTGGTAGAGCTGGAAGTGGTCGGGGCTGCGGTTCACCTCGGGCACCAGGCACGGCATGATCCTGGCGGCGCGCGGGTCGACGTTGTGGCCGACGGCGCCGACGAGCAGCACCAGGTCGTCGCGGACGGAGTGCCCGGCGGGCTGGGGCGGCACCCCCTTGAGCCGGCGCAGCGCGTCCATGAGCAGCGCGTCCTTGCCCGACCAGCGGCGGTAGATGGTGGCCTTGCCAACTCCGGCGCGGGCGGCGATCGCCTCGATGGAGAGCGCCTCGAGGGTGCTGCCCTCGGCGAGCAGGTCGAGGGTGGCCTCGATGATCGCTTCGTCCGCGCGGACGCTCCGCGGTCGCCCGGGCGACCGCGGAGCATCAGCCGTAGAGGTCATGTCAGACATTGTCGCCGAACCTACGCGGTCCCGGCCAACTCCCGCTCGGTGGCCGGCCGGGCGTCGGTCTCGATCACCGGGCGGCCGGGCATCCAGCGCAGCACGATGACGAAGCCGAGAAGCGCCACCAGCGCGGACACCCCGGCCGCCCAGTGCATCGCCGAGACGAACGAGCTGTTCGCCGCGTCGATGAGCCGGGGGGCGCCGGCGCCGAGCCGGCCGGCGACGGCGTACGCCCCGGAGATCGACTCCTGGGCCGCGTCGCGCACCGGGCCGGGCAGGCCGGACACGGCCGAGGCCACGTCGTTGCGGTAGACGGCGGAGAGCACCGAACCGAGGACCGCCACGCCGAGCGCGCCGGCCACCTGGCGGACGGTGTTGCTCACGGCTGAGCCCACGCCGGCCTTCTCCCGCGGCAGCGCCGACATGATCGACTCGGTGGCCGGCGGCATGATGTTGGCCATCCCGGCGCCCTGCACGAAGCCCAGCGCCGAGAAGATCCAGATCGGGGTGTCCGCGTCGATGAACACGAACGCGCCGAGCGCGGCGGCGGTGAGCAGCAGCCCGACCGCGGCGACCGCCCGGCCGCCGTAGCGGCGCACCATGGCGGCGCTGCGCGGCGCGAAGATCAGCTGGGCGGCCGCGAAGGGCAGGAAGAGCAGGCCGCTCTCCAGCGGGCTGTACCCGCGGACCAGCTGGAGGTAGAACGCGCCGAAGAACATCACGCCCATGGCGGCGAAGAAGACCAGGCCGACCAGCGCCACCGGGGCGGCGAAGCGGGGCACCCGGAACAGCCGGACGTCCAGCGACGGGTGGTCGCTGCGCAGCTCGTGGGCGACGAACCAGCCGAGCACCGCGAGCCCACCGACGATCGCCAGCCACACCCGCGGCCGGTCGAAGCCGTGCTCGCCGCCGTCGATGATGCCGTAGGTGAGGGCGACCAGGCCGACCACGGAGAGCAGCACACCGAGCACGTCCACACGGCCCGGCCGCGGGTCGCGGGACTCCGGGACGAGGGCGGCCACGAGCACCACGCCGAGCACCACGACCGGCACGTTGATCAGGAAGACCGAGCCCCACCAGTAGTGCTCCAGCAGGGCGCCGCCGAGCACCGGGCCGATGGCCACGGCCAGGCCGACCGCCCCGGCCCAGATGCCGATCGCCTTGGCCCGTTCCCGGGGGTCGAACACGTTGGAGATGATCGACAGGGTCACCGGCATGATGGCCGCGCCGCCGACGCCCATCAGCGCGCGGGTGGCGATCAGCTGGCCCGGGTCCTGGGCGTACGCGGAGAGCAGCGAGGCCAGCCCGAACAGCGCCAGGCCGACCATCAGGAAACGCTTGCGACCGAGGCGGTCGCCGAGGACGCCGAAGGTGAACAGCAGCCCGGCGAAGACCAGGGTGTAGGAGTTGATCGCCCACTCCAGCTCGCCCTGGCTGGCCCCGAGGCCGTGCACCGGGTCGGCGAGGGTACGCAGGGCGACGTTGAGGATGGTGTTGTCGAGGACGACCACGAGGAGGCTGATCACCAGCACCCCCAGGATCGCCCACCTCCTCGGGTGTCCGGTGTTCTCGTGCGGTTCCACTCGGGTTTCTCCCCCCGACTCACCCGCGTCAAATACGATACGGGACAGACTCGTAAACGCTGCTGAGCCTAAGTGAGAGTGTTTCGATACGGAACCGGTTCGTATCGTTTGTGCTCCAGGTCACCCCGTCGGGTCAGGCAGGCGGCGGTCGCCTCGGCCAGCGAGGTGAGGCGGGCCGAGAGCGGCGCCACGGGCTCGATCCAGCCCGGACCGGCGGCGTGCAGGCGTACCCCGGGAAAGTCCTTCCGGAGGCGGACCAGACGGTGGGCGCGGCCGGTGGCCGGGCTCTGCGACCAGACCACCACGACGCGCGGGCGGACCCGGGCCACCGCCCCGGCCAGCGCCGTCCAGGGCAGCGCCGGTCCGAGGTGCAGGCAGCCCCGACCCCGCTCGCGCAGCGCCGCGGCGAGCGCGTGCAGCCCGAGGCAGTGCGTCTCCTGCTCGGCGCCGGCGAGCAGCACGCCGTCGGCGGGCAGCGGCCGGCCCGGCTCGCGGCGGAACACGTCCAGGCCGACCCGGATGCCCTCGGCGAGGGCGTGCTCGACGGCGATCTCGGCCGCGCCGTCACCGCCCAACATGGCCAGCAGCGGCAGGCAGACCTGCTCCCAGGCCGCCGCGACCCCGGCCTCGGCGGCCAGGTCCAGCACCAGCGCCGCGACCCGCTGGTCGTCCAGGTCCTCGGCGGCGGCGCGGAGCTGCTTGCGGGCCGGCTCGACGGCGTCGGCCGGCATCGGTTGGGTCAGCACCAGACGTACCCCCGGGTAGCACTCCACTACCCGGGATTCGTCGGGACGGCGCGGTCCGGATGCGCCCTCCGGAGGAATTTGTCGGCGCCGCGGGGCCAGGTCGTGCCCCGCGGCCTCGTCAGCTCGCCTCGCGCACCTGACGCATGGACGCGCTGAGCTGCCGCTTCATCCAGCGGGCGACGGGTCGCTCGATGAGCCGGTGGATCAGCCACGCGGCAAGGAGCAGGGCCGCGACCAGAGCGGTGATCAGCACCCACGGCGGCATGAGGTCCTGGGCCCGCTCGATGACGGCGAGCCCGACCGTCTGGTGGATGAGGTACAGCGGGTAGGTCAGCGCTCCGGCCGTCGCGACCCAGCCCGCCTTGACCCAGGCGAAGCGGTTCAGGGCGACCGCCGCCATCACGAGGAAGAAGAGCGTCACGATGACGGCCGTCGGCGCGAAGGCGACGTCGCGTGCCTGGGCGAGGTTGGGCAGCCGGGTGAGCGCGATCAGCCAGGAGAGGCCGACGATCGACCACAGCAGCAGGCTCGGGCCGAAGCGGTGGATCAGGTAGAGGGCGATGCCCGCGATGAAGTAGCTGGAGTGGTTGGCCGCCACCACGTTGGTGAGCCACGGGTTGCCGAGCTTCGGCACGATCAGCGAGGCGACCGTCCAGATGGCGCAGAAGGCCACCACGCCGCGGTAGGACAGGCCGCGCGCCACGAGGATGGCGAAGAAGATGTAGAAGGCCATCTCGACGGTGAGCGTCCAGTACGACAGGTCGAGGTGCCGGATGCCGAGGAAGTCCTGCATCATCGTCAGGTTGCCCAGCACCTCGCGGGCCTGGACACGGGGGCCCCGGGGCACGGCCACGAGCACGGCGGCCGTGAGCAGGACGGCGAACCAGTAGGCGGGGTAGAGCCGCACGACCCGGGAGACGAAGAAGTCCCCGACGGAACGGCCCCAGGCGCTCATGCAGATGACGAAGCCACTGATGATGAAGAAGAGCTGCACGCCGAGGAAGCCGTACTTGGCGACGGAGTGCACCGGGCCGAAGTTGGTCGCGGCGGAGGCGTCCCAGACGCCGATCTTGTCGCCCACGAGGTGGTACGCGACAACCATGAGGGCCGCGCCCAGACGCAGTCCGTCGAGGACCAGCAGGCGCGGCCGTCGGGCGGGAGCGGTCCCGGCGGCCGGGGCCGGCGCGCCGGCCTGCCGCGGCAGCTCCGGGCGCTGGCCGGGCTGAACCGGGCCGGTCGTCGGCGCGGCGACCGCGCGCTCGTCCATCGCCTGCGTCATCGACGCCTCCTGGTGGTCGTGACGGTCGAGTCGGTGACGGTCGGGGAAGGTGGTCATGGGGCGGCGGCGACGCTGACGGCCGGCATTGCCGTCGGCTCCCGCTCGGAGCGCCAGTACAGCCACACCGCGGCGAGCGCGAACAGTACCAGCATGGTCGGCACGTAGGGGTCGACGGCGAACCGCCGGGCCAGGCCGTCCAGGTGGCCCGCCTGCCAGATCAGCCCTCTCGGGATGGTGTCGCCGTTCCGGGCGGGCCCCGGCCACATGAGGAAGGGCAGGATCGCGGCCACCGCCACGACGGCGGTGAGCACCCGCGCCCGGACGGGTGAGCGGCGCACGACGTCGACGAGGACGACCGCCATCGGGCCGATCCAGATCCAGTAGTGCGACCAGCTCACCGGCGAGATGAGAAGCATGGTGAAGGCCACGAGGACCATGGCCATGGCCTCCTCGCCGTGCCGCTGGAGCGCGGTGGCGAGGGCGAGGCCGGCGACCAGGACGACGACCACGGACAGCATCCACCAGATCGTGTTCTGCTGGTCCGTCTCGAGCAGGCGTGCCGTGAAGCCCTGCAGGGACTGGTTGCCGCCGTAGCGCGGGCCGGAGGTCATCAGCACCCGGTGCGAGTCGAACGCCCGTCCGGTCAGCCAGTAGTCGTACGAGCCGCCCGGCTGGATGATCGCGCCCAGCAGCGTGAGCACGACGAAGGTGCCCGTCGCGACGACGGCGGCCCGGATCCGCCGCGTGAGCAGCAGGTAGAGCACGAAGAGGCCGGGCAGCAGCTTGGTCGCGGTCGCGGCGCCGATGCCGATGCCCTTGAACCGGCTGCGGTCGGACAGCGCGAGGTCGGCCACGACCAGCAGCATGACCAGGATGTTGATCTGGCCGAGACCGAGGTTGCGCTGCAGCGGCTCGGTCCAGACCAGCACCGCTCCGACGGCGGCGACGACACCGAGGCGGCCGCGGGTGCCCTCGTAGCCGAGCATCCTGGTGGTGAACCACAGGGCCACGAGCATCGCCGCGATACCCAGAGTGGTCATGAGATGGAGGGCCACCCGCTCGTCGAACCAGGTCAGCGGGACCAGGAACGGCAGGGTGATCGGCGGGTAGGTGTAGGGAAGCCCCAACCCGGTGTACCCGAGCTGGTAGACGGGCTGCCCGTCCAGGAACGCGTGGGTGGCCCCGAGGTACATCATGAAGTCCGTCCCGCCGAACGGATAGGCACGCACGAATGCGATGTATGCCGCGAGCGAGACGGCCAGCATGGCCACGCCAGGGAAGAGGAGCCAGTTCGGTACGGCGGTGCGCGGGCGGGCGGCGTGATCGGCCGCCACGCCGGCGGCGAACCGGCGGATGCGCTGGATGACCATAGTGGGCCGAATCTTAGCCCGGATCGCCCGCACCGTGGGTAACGACCCCTCTCGCATTCAGTGACTTACCGTAGTTGACGGATCGCTCACCGTAACGGTCCGCCGAGCAGGTCAACGGCCACCATGGCGATCACGCCCGGCAGCGAGGCGTGGGCGTGCGGAGCCCGGGGCGACCGTGACCGGCGCGAGGCCGTACGGGCACGATCGCCCCGAGCCGCCGTGGTGGGGACTATCCGCGGCGGGCCGCTCCCCAGCGCCGGAGCAGGTGGGCGACCGTGCCCCAGATGCCCCGCCGGAACAGCAGCACGACGAGGACGAAGATGCCGCCGGTGACCAGGCCGATGGCCTCGAAGCCGGAGAACGACAGCCAGTCCTCCAGGCGGACCACCAGGGCCGCCCCGAGCACGCCGCCCCAGAGGGTGCCGATGCCGCCGAGCACCACCACGATGACCGCCTTGCCGGAGGTCGTCCAGTGCAGCACGTCCAGCGAGACGAACCGGTGGCCGACCGCGAAGAGCCCGCCGCCCAGACCGGCCAGGAAGCCGGACAGGACGAACGCGGTCAGCTTGTAGCGGTGCACCGGGTAGCCCAGCGCGCGTGCCCGGGCCGGGTTGTCCCGGATGCCGACCAGCACCCGGCCGAACGGCGAGTGCACGATCCGCCAGGCGGCGAGCAGGCCGAGCAGCACGATCGGCAGGATCGCGTAGTAGAAGTAGTAGTCGTCGGTGAGGTCGACCCCGAAGAAGGAGCGGGGCACGCCCTGGAGGCCGTTCTCGCCCTGGGTGACCGACCGCCACTCGTTGGCCACGTAGTAGACCATCTGCGCGAAGGCCAGGGTGACCATGGCGAAGTAGATGCCGGTGCGCTTGACCGCGAGGTAGCCGATCGGCAGCGCGAGCAACGCCGCGGCCAGGGCGCCGGCCAGCACGGCCGCCGGGAAGGGCAGGCCGACGTGGATCGCGACCAGCCCGGTCACGTACGCCGAGGTGCCCCAGAAGGCGGCGTGCCCGAAGGACATCAGCCCGGTGAAGCCGAGCAGCAGGTCCACCGAGACGGCGAAGAGCGCCCAGCACAGGATGTCCACGGCCACCGCCGGGTAGAGCCCGTTCGGCAGCCAGAGCGCCACGGCCAGGCCGGCGGCGAGCAGCGCGTACCGGACCCAGCCGGGCGCCCGGGCGACGGTGAGCAGCCCCGAGGGCGGGGCGGGCCGGGCCGACTCCTCGGCGGGGGTGTCGACGGCGCTCGTCATGCCGGTGCCTCCTCACGGCCGAACAGGCCGGCCGGCCGCCAGAGCAGCACCGCGGCCATCACCACGAACACGACGGTCTGCGACACGATCGGGAAGTCCGACAGGTACGCCTCGCCCCAGGCCTGGATCAGGCCGATGCCGAAGCCAGCCGCGACCGAGCCGAAGATCGAGCCGAGGCCGCCGATCACCACGACCGCGAACACCACGATGATCAGGTCGGCGCCCATGAGCGGGTTCACCGCCCGCATCGGGGCGGCGAGCACCCCGGCCAGCCCGGCCAGGGCGATGCCGAAGCCGAACACCGGGGTGACCCACTTCCCCACGTCGATGCCGAAGGCCCGGGTCAGCTCGGGACGCTCGGTGGCGGCCCGGACCACCATGCCGACCCGGGTCCGGCCGAGCACCCACCAGACCGCGACGCAGAGCAGCACGGTGAAGCCGAGGATGAAGACCCGGTAGGTGGGGAAGTCGAAGAGTCCGAAGTCGACCGTCCCGCTCAGCTCGGCCGGGGTGGCGTACGGGCTGGACTGCACGCCGTACCGGGACTTCACCAGGTCCTGCAGGATCAGCGTGAGGCCGAAGGTGAGCAGGAAGTTGTAGAGCGGGTCGAGTCGGGTCAGCCGGTGGATCACCGCCCGCTCCAGCACCATGCCGAGCAGGCCGAGCGCCAGCGGCATGATCACCAACGCGGCCCAGAACGGCACGCCCGCCTCGGCGAGCAGCACGTACGCCCCGAAGGCGCCGAGCATGTAGAAGGCGCCGTGGGCGAAGTTCACCACCCGGAGCATGCCGAAGATGACCGCGAGCCCGAGGGCGAGCAGGGCGTAGAACGCCCCGCCCACCAGCCCGTTGAACGTGTTCTGCAGGAACCCTGACATCAGCGCGTCACATCTTGCAGTCCGGCGACGGCGTACGGAACGCCTCGGCCGCCGGGATGGTCTTGAGGATCTTCACGTAGTCCCAGGGCTCGCCGACCTCGGCCTGCGGCTTCACCTGGGCCAGGTACGCGTCGTGGATGACCCGGTGGTCCTCGGCGCGGATCTTGCCGTTGCGCAGGAAGAGGTCGTTGACCTCCTTGCCCTCCAGGCCCTTCACCACGGTGTCCGCGTCGTCCGTGCCGGCGGCCTGCACGGCCTCCAGGTACTGCATGGCGGCGGAGTAGTTGGCCGCGTGGGCGAAGGACGGCCGGGTGCCGGTCTCCTTCTGGAACTTGTCGGCCCACTCCCGGTTCTGCTGGTCGAAGTTCCAGTACCAGGCGTCGGTGTAGGTGGTGCCGGCGAGCGCCGCCGGGGTGAGCGAGTGGATGTCGGTGATGAACATGAGGCCGACGGCCAGCCCGACGCCCTTGTCCCGCAGCTTGAACTCGTTGTACTGCTTGACCACGTTGACCAGCTCGGCGCCGGCCTGCATGGTGCCGAGCACCTGCGGCTTCGGGTTGAGCGTGGGGGCCTTGAGCAGGAACGAGGAGTAGTCGCCGCTGGTGTTCGGGAACGGCGCGCCGTCCTTGCCGACGACCTGCCCTCCGGCGGCGGTGATGGCGGCGGAGAAGCTCTTCTCCATGTCCTGCCCGAAGGCGTAGTTCGGGTAGAGGATGTACCAGTTCTTGCCGACCTGCTCGGTGGTCACCGTGCCGGTGCCGTGGGCCAGCATGTAGGTGTCGTACGCGTAGTGGAACGTGTACTTGTTGCAGCTCTTGCCGGTCAGATCCGTGGTCGCCGCGCCGATGTTGAAGTAGAGCTTCTTCTTCTCCTTGGCCACGTCGGCGACCTTCAGGGCGGCCGAGGAGGTCGGCACGTCGAGGATGGCGTCGACGCCCTTGCGGTCGTACATCTCCTGGGCCTTGCTGTTGGCCACGTCCGGCTTGTTCTGGTGGTCGGCGGTCTCCACGCTGATGTTCTTGGTGACGGCCTTGTCGCCGTACTTGGCCTTGAAGTCGGCGATGGCCATCTCCACCGCCTTCACCGAGTTCTTCCCGGACAGCTCCGAGTAGGCCCCGGACTGGTCGTTGAGCACGCCCAGCACGATCTTGTCGCCGGTCAGCTTCGAGTCGCCACCGGACTGGGGGCCACCGCCGCCGCAGCCCGCGACCAGCAGCGCCGCCGCCGACGCGGCGGCCACACCCACGCTTCTACGCATGTCCAAATCCCTTCGTACCGCGCGGTCCACGCGGGTCAGCCGTCGTTTCAGATGCCGAGGTACGCCAGCAGCTCGCGCTCCCGCGAGCGCACCTCGGAGTTGTCCATCGCCTCCGCGATCCGTCCCTCGGCCAGCAGGTAGTGCCGGTCGGCGACGCCGGTGGCGAAGTGCAGGTTCTGCTCGACCAGCAGCACGGTCACGCCGTGCTTCTTGGCCTCCCGCAGCAGGTCGCCGACCTGCTGCACGAGCAGCGGCGACAGGCCCTCGGTGGGCTCGTCGCAGAGCAGCAGCCGGGCGCCCATCCGCAGCACCCGGGCCAGGGCGAGCATCTGCTGCTCGCCGCCGGAGAGCATGGTGGCCGCCGAGTCCCGCCGGCTGTAGAGGGCGGGGAACGCCTCGTACACCCGCTCCAGCGACCACGGGTCGGGGCCGACGCGCGGCGGCAGGGTCAGGTTCTCGGTGACGGTCAGGGTGGCGTACGCGCCCCGGTCGTCGGGGACCCAGCCGAGCCCGAGCCGCGCCCGCTTGTACGCGGGCAGCTTCGTGACGTCCCGGTCGGCGAAGCTGACCGTGCCGCGCTGGCCGGGGTGCAACCCCATCACCGACCGCAGCAGGGTGGACTTGCCGGCGCCGTTGCGCCCGACCAGGGTGACCACCTCGCCGGCGGCCACCTCCAGGCTCACCTCCCGCAGCACCTGGGCCTCGCCGTACCAGGCGGAGAGGTTCTCAATGCGCAGCATCCGCGGCTCCCAGGTAGGCGGTGATGACCCGCTCGTCGGCGCGGACCTGCTCGTACGGCCCCTCGACCAGGATCTTGCCGGCCTGGAGGACGGTGACCGTGTCGGCGAGCCGGCCCACCACGCTCATGTTGTGTTCGACCATGACCACGGTCCGGCCCTCGCGGACCCGGGCGATCAGGTCGACGGTGCGGTCGACGTCCTCCAGCCCCATCCCGGCGGTGGGCTCGTCGAGCAGCAGCACCTTCGGGTCGAGGGCGAGCGCGATGGCCAGTTCCAGGGCGCGCTTGCGCCCGTAAGCGAGGGCCTCGGCCGGTGCCTCGGCCAGCTCGGCGAGGCCGACCATGGCGAGCAGTTCGTCGGCCCGGGCCCGGTAGCGGCGCATCAGCTTCGCGGAGCGCCAGAACCGCCAGCCCAGGCCGCTCGGCGACTGGAGGGCCAGCTCGACGTGCTCCCGCGCGCCCAGCTGCGGGAAGAGGCTGGTGATCTGGAAGGAGCGGGCCACGCCGAGCCGGGCGACCCGCTCCGGAGGCAGGCCGGTGACGTCCCGGCCGGCCAGCTCGATCCGGCCGCCGCTGGGCGGCAGGAATCCGGTGAGCAGGTTGAACAGGGTGGTCTTGCCGGCGCCGTTCGGCCCTACCAGGGCATGCACGGTCTCCGGCGCCACGTCGAGGTCGACCCCGTCGACCGCCCGGAAGCCCCGGAAGTCCCGGGTCAGCCCACGGGCCGACAGGATCGCTTGGCCGGCCATCGCCTCACCCTCCGCACGTCCGTCCCGCGGCGGCCAGGTCGGTGACCGGGGTCACAGGGCCGTCGCGTGGAGGAAACCTACGGCGCACCGGCAGAGTCGAGCCATGTCGATCCTCCACACATTCGGCCGGGAGGGGACGGGCTCGCCCCCCATAGGGGGCGGGCCCGTCCGGGGGCGACCCGACCGATCGGCGGCCGTCGACATGTGGTGCGGCACCGTCACCGGGCCGCCGCGTACTCCGGCAGGTCGAACCCGTCGGCCTTGCTGAAGAAGAGCCGGGTGGCGAGCCCGCGCAGCGGGCGGGAGGTCATGGCCCGCATCGACGCGTCACGCATCCGGATCGCGGTCCGGCTGGCCGGCAGGAACCCGGAGATGCCCCCGCCGGGGAGCTCCTGGCCGCGGGTCACGTGCGGCCGCAGCAGCTCCTCGTAGCGGCGGTACGCGAGCGCGTGGTCGCTCCGGGCCGCGGCCAGCTCGCCGGCCAGCAGGTACGCCCCGACGAGCGCCAGGCTGGTGCCCTGCCCGGTGAGCGGGGACGGGCACCAGGCGGCGTCGCCGAGCAGCGCCACCCGCCCGGCGCTCCAGCGCTCCATCCGCACCTGGCCGTACCGGTCGAAGTAGAAGTCGCCCGCATCCGGGGCGGCGGCCAGCAGCTCGGCGGCGCGCCAGCCGACGCCGGCGAAGCGCTCGGCGAGCAGCCGCTGCTGGGCGGCCTGGTCCCGGCGGTCCACGTCGAGTTCCGGGGAGCGGAAGCTGAAGAACGCGGCGGTCCGGCCGTCCCGGGTGGGGCGGGTGCCGACCACCCGGCCGTCGGGCGCGTTGTGCAGCAGGAACCAGCCGGTCTCGTCCGGGTGCGGGGTGGAGAAGTAGGCCAGGTACGCGCCGAGCGGCCGGACGTACGCCGACTCGGGGCCGAAGGCGAGCGCCCGGGTGCGGGAGTGCGAGCCGTCCGCCCCGACCACCAGGTCGACGGTGCGCGGGGCGGAGCGGTCGAAGGTGAGCCGCACCCCGTCCCCGGTCTGCTCCAGCGTCTCGATCGAGTCGTCGAAGACGTACTCGACGTCGTCCCGGGTCGCCTCGTACAGCAGCCGGGCCAGGTCGCCGCGCTCGATCTCGATGTCGGCGACGATGCCCTCCCCGCCGAAGGCGTGCACCGGCAGCCGGGCGCGCACCCCGCCCCGCTCGTCGACGTACGCCATGCCCTTCTCCCGGAGGGTCTCGGCCCGGATCCGGGCGGTCAGCCCCATCCGGTCGACCACCTCCCGGGCGGTCCCCCGCACGTCGACCGCCTGCCCGCCGGGGCGCAGCCCGGGGGCGCGTTCCACCACGGTCACGGCGAAGCCGTGCCGGCGCAGCCAGAAGGCGAGGGCGGGGCCGGCCACGCCGGCGCCGGAGATGAGCACGGTCCTGTCGTTCATGGTGTTCTCCCGAGTTCGCGCGTACACCGTCCATCCGGTGTGCGGTCGACGCTAAGGTCCGGCGCGTCCGAGCGCTTCCGGCGACCTAGTACGCTGCCGGTTTCGGGGGGTCCCGGCGAGGCGGTGTACTAGTACGCTGCCGGGATGGCGCAACGGGGTCAGGGTCAGGAGCCGCCGTACCGGCGGATCGCCGCGGAGATCCGCCGCCGGATCGACCTGGGCGAGCTGCGGCCGGGCGACCGGGTGCCCTCGGCCCGCCAGCTCACCCGCGAGCACGGGGTGGCCATCGCCACCGCGACCCGGGTGCTCGCCCTGCTGCGCACCGAGGGGCTGGTGCTGACCCGCCCGGGCGCCGGCACCGTGGTCGCCGAGCCACGGCGGGAGCCGGGGCGGGCGGAGCCGGAGCTGAGCCGGGATCGGGTGCTGCGCACCGCGGTCGCGCTGGCGGACGAGGGCGGCCTGGCCGCGGTGTCCATGCGGCAGATCGCCGGCGAGCTGGGCGTGGCCACCATGTCGCTCTACCGGCACGTGCGTGGCCGGGACGAGCTGATCCTGGCGATGGCCGACGCGGTGCTGGCCGACGCCCCGCTGCCGGCCGCCGAGCCGGCCGGCTGGCGCGCCCGGCTCGACGTGCTCGCCCGGGCGCAGTGGGCCGTCTACCGACGGCACCCTTGGGTGCCGCACGTCATCTCGATCGCCCGGCCGCAGCCGCTGCCGCACGGCATGGCGCACACCGACCGCGCGCTGCGGGCGACCGCCGGCCTGGGCCTGGAACCGCAGGTGCGCTGGCACGTCGCGGTCACCCTGATGGCATACGTGAAGGGCATCGCCACGAACCTGGAGATGGGCGCGCAGGCGGTGCAGGACACCGGCCTCAGCCACGAACAGTGGGTGGACCGGCAGCAGGCCACGTTCCAGCAGCTGATGGCCGGTGGCGGGCTGGCCACCATGGACGCCCTGACCGCCGGCGGCGTCGACCTGGACCTGGAGAGCGTCTTCGACTTCGGCCTGCGCCGGCTGCTCGACGGGTTCGCCGCGCTGGTCGAGGGCCGGCCCGGGGTCAGTCCGGGAAGGTGACCACCCAGCGGGCGCCCTCGCCCCGGGCCAGCCGGCCCAGGGCCGCGGGCGCCTCGTCCAGGGGGACGGTGCCGCTGACCAGCGGAGCCAGGTCCAGGCTGCCGTCGGCGAGCGCGCCGGCCAACTCCGGCACCTCCCGGTCGGGGTCGGAGGAGCCGTAGACCGAGGACCGCAGGGTGCGCGCCGAGTGGAAGATGTCCAGCGCCGACAGGCTGAGCAGGTCGTCCTTGGCGCCCATGCCGACCACGGTGACCGCTCCCCCGCGCCGGGTGCAGCGCCAGGCGGCCCGGATGGTGACGGACCGGCCGACGCACTCGAAGGCGTGGTCGACGCCGCGACCCTCGGTGCGCGCCCGGACCTCCTTGGCCAGGGTGTCGTCGGAGCGGAGGAAATCGGTGGCCCCGGCGGCGAGGGCCAGGTCCCGCTTCGCCTCGGCCACGTCGACCGCGAGGATCGGGCCCGCGCCGGCCCGCCGGGCGGCCGTGAGCACGGCGAGGCCGACCCCGCCGAGGCCGATCACCGCGACCGACTCGCCGGGCGCGACCCGGGCGGTGTTGCGGACCGCGCCGGTGCCGGTGAGCACCGCGCAGCCGAGCAGCGCGGCCTGCTCCGGCGGCAGGCCGGGCGGGACCGCGATGGCGGCCCCCTCGGGCACCACCACCTCCTCGGCGAGCGCGCCGAGACCCAGGGTGACCTGGAGCGGGCCGCCGTCGGCGGTCTGCCCCCGGGCCACCGAAGCGCCGGTGTTGGCGGTGCAGAGCCAGGGCTCGCCGTGCCGGCAGTGCCAGCAGGCCCGGCAGGCGGGCGCCCAGTTGAGCACCACGGGCGTGCCGACGGCCAGCCGGGTGCCGGGGCCGGCCTCGGCCACCACGCCGGTCGCCTCGTGCCCGAGCACCAGCGGGTACGCGGGCGCCACGGTGCCGTCCACCATGGCCAGGTCGGAGTGGCAGATGCCGGCGGCCCGGATCCGGACCCGCAGCTCGCCGGGGCCGGGGTCGGGCAGGCGTACCTCCTCGACGGCCGGGGAGGCGCCCCGGCCGCGGACCACGAGCGCCCTCACCGCTGGATCGCCTTCAGCTCGGTGAACTCCTCGACGCCGTACCCGCCCAGCTCACGGCCGAGACCGGACTGCTTGTAGCCGCCGAACGGGGCGAGCGGGTTGAACGCGCCGCCGTTGACGTCCACCTGCCCGGTACGCAGCCGCCGGGCCACGGCCAGCGCCGCCTCCTCGTCGGCGGACCAGACCGCGCCGGCCAGCCCGTACCGGGAGTTGTTGGCGATGGCGACCGCCTCGTCGGTGTCGGCGAACGGGATGACGGCGAGCACCGGGCCGAAGACCTCCTCCTGGGCGAGGGCGCTGTCCGGGTGGACGTCGGCGAAAACGGTGGGCGCGACGAAGTGCCCGCGCGGCGGCAGCGGCGCGTCCGGGCCGCCGGCGACGAGCCGGGCGCCGTCGGCGAGGGCCCGGTCGACGTGCCCGCGGACCCGCTCGGCCTGGGCCGCGGAGACCAGCGGGCCGAGCCGGGTGGCCGGGTCGAACGGGTCGCCGAGCCGATATCCGGCGACGGCCGCCGCGACCAGGTCCACCGCCTCGGCGTAGCGGTCGCGGTGGACCAGCATCCGGGTCCAGGCCGTGCAGGTCTGGCCGGAGTTGAGCAGGGCGTTGCCGACGCCCACCTTGACGGCGGTGGGCAGGTCGGCGTCGGCGAGGATGACGTTTGCCGACTTGCCGCCGAGTTCCAGGGCGACCCGGGCGATCCGGTCGGCGGCCAGGTGGGCGATCCGCCGGCCGGTGGCCGTGGAACCGGTGAACGAGACGAGGTCGACGTCGGGGTGGGCGGCGAGCGCCTCGCCGACCACCGGCCCGGTGCCGGGCACCAGGTTGACCACCCCGGGCGGCAGCCCGGCCTCGGTGACCGCGTCGAAGAGCAGGTACGCGGTGAGCGGGGTCAGCTCGCTGGGCTTGAGCACCACCGTGCAGCCGGCGGCGAGGGCCGGGGCCACCTTGGCCACGACCTGGTGCAGCGGGTAGTTCCACGGGGTGATCGCGCCGACCACGCCGACCGGTTCGCGGACGACGAGGGAGTTGCCGACGGTCTCCTCGGCCGGCGGGCGGGCGGCGAGGTCGACCATGCTCCGCAGCACCGTCAGCGGCAGCCCGGCCTGCACCCGGGTGGCGAGCTTGAGCGGGGTGCCCAGTTCGAGGGCCACGGTGCGGGCGATCTCGTCGGCGCGGGCGGCGAGCGCGGCGTGCAGCCGGTCCAGGTGCGCGGCCCGTTCGGCGGGGAGGGTGGCGGCCCAGCCGGGGAAGGCGGCCCGGGCGGCGGCGACGGCCCGGTCCACGTCGGCCGGGTTGCCGGCGGGAACCTGCCCGATGACCTCCCCGGTGGCCGGGTTCTCGACCGGGATCGTCCCGCCGTCCGCCGGGTCGACCCAGTCCCCGGCGACGTGCAGATGGCGGCGGACCAGCAGGGCGGGGGGCGCGTCGGCGAGATCCATGGCGTCCCTTCGGGGGGCGGGAAACTAGCAGTGGGAGTTTTGACGCTACCCCGGACCGCTGCCCGGTTCCAGAGGGGCCACCGTCCGGGCGTACTCGGCGGCGAGGCCGTGCAGCAGCGCGTCCAGGCCGAGGGTGAACGCGCCCTCGTCGACGCTGCGCTGGTGGCCGCGCAGCCGGTGGGCCTGCGTGAGGTGCGGGTGGGCCGCGTACAACTCCGGGTCCTCCACGAAGCCGCGGGCGAACGAGCCGAGCGCCGACCCGGCCACGAAGTAGCGCAGCGCGGCGCCGATGTGGGTGGCCCGGGCCGGCGGCCAGCCCGCCCGGACCAGCGCGCCGTAGACGGCGTCGGCCATGGCCAGCGCGGCCGGCCGGCGGCCCGGGCCCTGCGCCAGGTAGGGAACGATGTTCGGGTGCGCGGCCAGCGCCTCCCGGTAGGAGCGGGCCCAGCGGCGCAGCGCCTCGACCCAGTCGTGCCGGTCGAAGACGCTCACGTCGACGGTCCCGGTGACGCTGTCCGCCACGGCGTCGAGGATCTCGTCCTTCGTGGCGAAGTGGTTGTAGAGCGAGGGGCCCTGCACGCCGAGCGCGGCGGCCAGCCGGCGGGTGGAGAGCGCGCCGAGACCGTCGGCGTCGATGAGCACGAGCGCGGTCTCGACGATCCGGTCCCGGTTGAGCAGGGCCTGGCGGGGACGCGGCACGGTCAGACCTCCCCGGTCGGCGAGGTCGCGGCGGCGCCCAGGATCCCCGCCTCGGCAAGGATCCGCTCGATCAGCTCGGCGGGCAGGTTGCGGTTGCGCGCCGCTGCGCCGGCCGTGGCGGGATCGTCCAGCAGTTCGGCCAGCCGGTCGAGGTGCAGGCGGGGGTCGGCGGCCACACTCGACCGGACGTGCGCGTCGGGATCGCGGCTGAGCCGGTCGATGAGGTCCGCCGGGGCCTCCGGATCGTGACGGACGAGCATCCGCGCCCGCGGGTCGGCGGAGTCGGCCAGGCGGGCCAGCCCGACACGCGGGAAGTTCGGTCGGCCGACGAGCATGCCCGCGGTGATGACCTGGGCCTCCAGATAGGTGGCGAGCAGAACGTCCCCCGGGACCCCGTCGTGGTTCTCGCAGAGGAGCAGCCGGACCGCGAAGTCCTCGTCGGCGGCGAGCCGCGCCACCTGGTCCGGCCGCAGATGCGGGCTGTACGCCGCGCTGCGCCGCAGCCCGACGTGGGCCGAGCCGACGGCCTCGTCGAGCGCGTCGGGGTCGTCACGACGGTCGAGCACCCAGCGGGCCGGGCTGAGCCGGTCGGTGGGGCGCACCCGGTAATCGACGGCGGCACGCTCGGCCTCGGTCAGCCCGGGACGAAGGGAGAGCCGCAGCCGGACCGTCGGATCGGGATCGACGACCAGCTCGTCGACGAGATCGCGGGGCAGGTGCGGATTCTCCGCCACCGCCGCGCGCACGCCCGTGTCGTCGTGGCGGGCCAGCCGCTCCGCCGACGCCCGGTCGAGCGGCGCGTCGACGGCGACGGCGGCCAGGTGCCAGCCGTCGGACCACGCCGCGTCGAGCACCTCGGCCAGCAGCGCCGGCCGCCGCCGGCAGGCGCGCCGGGCCGCCGCCCGGCGCACGTCCGGGTCGGGGTCGGCGAGCAGCCGGTCGGTGACCTCCTCCGGCGGGTCGGCCCAGCGGGCGTACGCCGAGATCCGCACCACCGGGTCCGGATCGTCGACCAGCCCGGCGCGGACGCTCGCCGGGCACTGCCAGGAGTCGGCCACCGCCTCCCGCACCCGCCTGACCGGGTCCGCGGCCAGGCGGGCGTACGTCGGCTCGGGCAGCGGGTCGGGCGTGGCCCGGAAGACATCGGGCCCGGCCGCGAGCGCCGTGCGGACCGTCGGGTGGGGGTCGTCGACGAGCAGGGCGCGCTGCTCGGGCGTGGCATGCCAGCTGTCGGCCAGGGACAACCGGATCGGCACGTCCGGATGCGCCGCCGCCGCGCGGCAGACCTCGTCGGGCAGGTCGGCGCGGAAGATCAGCACCGCCTGGCCCGCGGTGCGGTGGTCGAGCATCCGCACCAGCAGCTCCGGCGGCGTCGCCGGGTTGCCGGCCACGCCCCGCACCCGTTCCCGGACCAGCTCCGGCAAACCACCCTCCCCCGGTCGGAACCACCTGCTCACGCACCCTATCGGTGCGTACCCGGGCCAGGGGTCGCCGCGTCGGCGGAAGGAGGGGTCTGGACGGATTAAAACTTACACCGCTAGTTTAAGAGCGAGCGCCGCCACACCGCGGCGGTTCCACCGCCACGCCGACCGAGGGAGCATCGTGGACTTCGCACTGTCCGACGAGGAACGGGCCGTCCGGGACACCGTGCGCGCCTTCGTCACCCGCGAGGTGCTGCCGCTGGAGCAGGAGGTGCTGCGCCGCGAGCGCGCCCACCAGCCCGGCCTGGACCGCTCCGAGCTGCGCGAGTTGCAGCTCAAGGCGAAGAAGTTCGGCTTCTGGGGCCTGGCCACCCCCGAGGAGTACGGCGGGATGGACCTCCCCGCGGTGCTCCAGTCGCTGATCTGGACCGAGCTGGGCCGCTCCTTCGTGCCGTTCCGTTTCGGCGGCGAGGCCGACAACATCCTGTTCCACGCCACCGAGGAGCAGAAGCGCGAGTTCCTCCTCCCCACCATCGAGGGCGAGCGGATCTCCTGCTTCGCGATCACCGAACCGGGCGCCGGCTCGGACGCCGCGAACATCAAGCTGCGCGCCCGCCGCGACGGCGACGACTGGGTCCTCGACGGCGAGAAGACGTTCATCACCAACGGCAACGACGCCGACTTCGCCATCGTCGTGGCGGTGACGGACCCGGAGAAGGGCGGCCGCAACGGCGGCGCGACCGCGTTCCTGGTGGATCGGGCGATGGGCTGGCGGTCGGAGTTCATCCAGACCATGGGCGAGGGCGGCCCGGCGTCGTTGATCTTCGACGGCGTACGCGTGCCGCACCGCAACATCCTCGGGGAGGTCGGCCAGGGCTTCACGCTGGGCATGGAGTGGATCGGCAAGGGCCGCTACACCATCCCCTCGCACGCCATCGGCATCGCCGAGCGGGCCCTCCAGATGGCCATCGACCACGCCAACACGCGGGAGACCTTCGGCGCGAAGATCGGCACCAACCAGGCGATCCAGTGGATGATCGCCGACTCGGAGACCGAGCTGGAGGCGGCCCGCTGGCTGGTGCTGAAGTCGGCGTGGACGGTCGACCAGGGCCTGGACCCGCGGCACGCCTCCTCGATGGGCAAGCTCTACGGCGCCGGCATGGTCAACCGCGTGGTCGACCGGGTGCTCCAGATCCACGGCGGCATGGGCTACACCCGGGAACTGCCGATCGAGCGCTGGTACCGGCAGGTCCGGCTGTACCGGATCTTCGAGGGCACCGACGAGATGCAGCGGCTGATCATCTCCCGCGACCTGCTGCGCGGCTACACGAAGATCGGCGGCCACCTGGCCTGACGCGGTGGTGGCTCCCACCCGGTCCCGGGGTGGGAGCCACCGTCACCTCAGCCGGTCAGCGCCGCGAGGGCCAGGTCGACGTCCTCCTCGGTCGTGTAGAGGTGGAACGCGGCACGGACCCGTCCGGCGCGCACCGCCGCCCGCACCCCGGCCCGCTCCAGCTTCTCCTGCGCGCCCGGCACCTCGACGGCGACGATCGCGCTGTCGCCCGGCGGCCGGCCCAGCCCGGCGAGGAACCGGTTGGCCAGCGCCACGTCGTGGGCGTGCACGGCGGGCAGCCCGATCTCGGCGAGCAGTTCCAGGGCGGGCGCCGCACCGACGTAGCTGAACCAGGCCGGCGAGATGTCGAACCGCCGGGCGTCGTCGGCCAGCCGCAGCGGCGGGCCGTAGTAGGAGGCGTGCGGGTCGGCGCCCGCGTACCAGCCGGCGGCGTCGGGACGCAGCCGCTCGCGCAGCGCCGGCGCCAGGTAGCCGAAGGCCGCGCCGCGCGGCGCCATCAACCACTTGTAGGCGGCCACCGCCACCACGTCGGCCAGCCCGGCGTCGAAGGGCAGCCAGCCGGCGGCCTGGGTGGCGTCCACCGCGACGAGGGCGCCGTGCGCGCGGGCCGCCGCGACGATCGTCTCGTACGGGGCGACCGCGCCGTCGGCGGACTGCACGAGGCTGAACGCGACCAGGTCGGTGTCGGCGTCGATCGCGTCGACCAGGCCGTCCAGCGGCACGGTGCGGACCCGGACGCCCCGCTCCTGCTGCACCAGCCAGGGGAACAGGTTGGACGTGAACTCGACCTCCGGGACGACCACCGTGGCGCCGGCCGGCAGCGCGGCCGCCACCGGGGCGAGCAGCTGCGAGGCGGTGCTGCCGATCGTCACGTCCGTCGGGGCCACCCCGACCAGCCGGGCGAACCCGGCGCGGGCCCGCTCGGCGGCGACACCCCAGCCCTCCCAGGAGATCCGGCCCACCCGCCAGTCCGCCAGGGCGTCCTGCAACGCCTGCCAGGCCGGCTCGGGCGGCAGCCCGTAACTGGCGGTGTTCAACCAGCCGGGCTCCGGCTGCCACAGCTTCTGCGCCTGTTCCACGTCCATGGCACCGACGCTAACGATCATCGCGGGCCACCGGGACGGCCAATCCTCGCCTCGTGGTCCCCGCCGGCCCGCCGCCATGCCGACCGGACCTCGCCGGCCGGACCTCGCCGGGCCGCGGCGACCGGGCCCGCCGGACCGGGGGTCAGGCGGGCCCGGGGCGGGCGGCGGTCGGGTCAGGCCGGCGCGTGGCCGGGGTGGCCGGTCGCGGCGCCGGGACCGGCTCGAGGGCTTCGTCGGCCCGGTCCTCGTCGTCGTCGAGCATGGTGGCCTCGTCGAACGGGCGCTGGCCGCTGAGCACGGCGCGGGCCTGCGCCCGGTCGAACTCGCCGGTCCAGGTGCCGACCAGCACGGTGGCCACCGCGTTGCCGGCGAAGTTTGTCAGCGCCCGGGCCTCGGACATGAACCGGTCGATGCCGACGATCAACCCGACGCCGTCGACCAGGTCCGGGCGGTGCGACTGGAGGCCGCCGGCCAGGGTGGCCAGCCCGGCGCCGGTCACGCCGGCCGCACCCTTCGAGGCGATGATCATGAAGGCCAGCAGGCCGATCTGCTCGCCGATCGCCATGGGCTTGCCCAGCGCGTCGGCGATGAACAGCGCGGCCATCGTCAGGTAGATGGCCGTGCCGTCGAGGTTGAAGGAGTAGCCCGTGGGCACGGTGATGCCGACGACCGGCTTGCTGACGCCGAAGTGCTCCATCTTGGCGATCAGCCGGGGCAGCGCCGACTCCGACGACGAGGTGGACAGGATCAGCAGGAACTCCCGGCCCAGGTAGCGCAGCAGGGAGAAGATCGAGACACCCGACACCAGCCGCAGCAGCGTGCCGAGCACCACGATCACGAAGATCAGGCAGGTGGCGTAGAAGCCGAGCATGATCTGGGCCAGGCTGGTCAGCGCGTCCACGCCGGTCGCGCCGACCACGGCGGCGATCGCGCCGAAGGCGCCGATCGGGGCCACCCACATGATCATCGCCAGCACCTTGAAGACGAGGCGCTGGATCACCTCGACGGCACGCAGCACGGGCTCACCGCGCCGGCCCATGGCCTGGACGGCGAAGCCGACCAGCAGGGCCACGAGCAGGGTCTGGAGCACCGAGCCCTCGGTCAGCGCGGAGAACAGCGAGGTCGGGATGATGCCGAGCAGGAACTCGACGGTGTCGCCGCTCTCGCCGCCGGCGGCGGACTTGCCCGCGTCGGCCACCTCCGGGCCGAGGTTCAGGCCCGAGCCGGGGTGGATGATGTTGCCGACCACCAGGCCGATGGCCAGCGCCACCGTCGACATGAGCAGGAAGTAGCCGAGCGCGAGGCCGCCGACCTTGCCGACCCGGGCCGCCTGCCGGACGGAGCCGACGCCGAGGACGATCGTGCAGAAGATGACCGGGCTGATCATCATCTTGATCAGGTTCACGAAGCCGGTGCCCAGCGGCTTCAGCTCCTTGCCGACCTCGGGCGCGGCGAGGCCGACCACGATGCCGGCGAGGACGGCCACGATGACCGCCAGGTAGAGGTACCGGGTCCGGTCCCGGCGGGCGGGCCGGGCGGCCTCGGGGGTGGATGTGGTGGTGGTGTCCATGCCGACAATGTGACGCCGGTCTCAGCGCAGGGCACGCTTGCGTTCATTCTGTTCACCTCCGCGGCTCGCGGCCGAAACCGGACCGGGCGGGTGCGCCAGACTTGCGGGACGACCGGGGCGGGAGGAGGGGATCGGTGGCCCGACGGCAGTGGAGCATCGCGGGGCAGCTCTTCGCCCTCCAGGCGGTGGTGGTGACGCTGCTCGTGCTGGCCGGCGCTGCCGGCGCCGTCTGGCTGGCCCGCAGCGACTCCCAGCAGGCCGCGAAGGACGAGGTGCTGGCCGTGGCGCAGGCGGTCGCCGGCTCCCCCAACGTCCGCGCGGCCCTCACGACCGCCGACCCGCCGGCCACCCTCCAGCCGTACGCGGAGGCCACCCGGGTGGCCACCGGAACGGACTTCGTGGTGGTGATGGCCCCGGACCGGACCCGCTACTCGCACCCGAGCCCGGAGCTCATCGGGCAGCCGTTCATCGGCGACATCGGCCCGGCGCTGTCCGGCGAGCCGTTCACCGTCACCAACGTCGGCACGCTCGGCGAGTCGGTGCGCGCGGTCGTCCCCGTGTACGACGACGAGCACCGCATCATCGGGCTGGTCTCGGTGGGCATCACCACCCGGGCGATCAACCGGAAGCTGCTCGCCCAGGTGCCGGTGCTGCTCGGCGCCGCCGCACCCGCCCTGGCCCTGGCGGCCACCGGTTCCTGGCTGCTCAGCCGCCGGCTGCGGCGGCAGACCCACGGCCTCGGGCCGGGCGAGATGACCCGGATGTACGAGTACTACGACGCGGTCCTGCACTCCGTCCGCGAGGGGCTGCTGGTGCTGACCCGCGACCGCCGGGTGGCGCTGGTCAACGACGAGGGCCGCCGCCTGCTCGGGCTGGCCGACGACGCCGCGGTGACGGACCGGCCGGTCACGGGAATCGACCTGCCGCCGGCGGTGGCCGAGCTGCTCGCCTCCGGCCGGGACGCGCACGACGAACCGGTCCTGGCCGGCGACCGGGTGCTGGTGGCCAATCAGCGGACCACCCGCTTCGAGGGAGCGGCCCTCGGCACCGTGCTGACCCTGCGCGACCAGACCGAGCTGCGCAACCTGGCCAGCGAGCTGGACTCGGTCCGCGCCCTCACCGAGGCGCTGCAGGCGCAGACCCACGAGTCGGCGAACCGGCTGCACACCGTGCTCACCCTGGTGGAGCTGGGCCGCACCGACGAGGCGGTCCGCCTGGCCACCCGCGACCTTGCGCTCGCCCAGCAGCTCACCGACCGGGTGGTCGGCGCGGTGACCGAACCGGCACTGGCCGCCCTGCTGCTCGGCAAGTCGGCGCAGGCCGGCGAGCGCGGCGTGGACCTCGTGATCGAGCCGGACTGCCGGCTCGACGACAGCCCGCTGCCCACCACCGACCTGCTCACCGTGGTCGGCAACCTGGTCGACAACGCCCTGGAGGCGGTCGCCGGCGCCCCGCCGCCGCGCCGGGTCCGGGTCTTCGTCGGCGCGGTCGACGACGAGCTGGTGGTCCGGGTCGGCGACAGCGGCCCCGGACTGGACCCGGACCGGGTGGCGGACGCGTTCCGGCGCGGCTGGTCCACCAAGAGCGCCGGCCGGGGGCTCGGCCTGGCGCTGGTCGGGCAGGTGGTCCGCCGGCACGGCGGCGCCGCGGAGGTGACCCGCACCGACGGCGGGGAGACCCTGTTCACCGTCCGGCTGCCGGTGCCGAAGGTGGCCCGATGAGCGACGTCCGGGTGCTGGTGGTCGAGGACGAGCCGCTGCTGGCCGAGGCGCACCGGGCGTACACCGAACGGGTGCCCGGCTTCGTGGTGGTCGGGGTGGCGCACACCGCGCGGGACGCGATGGCGGCGCTGCGCCAGCGCGGCGGCACGGACGTCGACCTGGTTCTGCTCGACTTCCGCCTGCCCGACCTGCACGGCCTGGACGTGTGCCGGGCCCTGCGGGCGGCGGGCAGCAGCGTCGACGTGCTGGCGGTGACCTCGGCGCGGGACCTCGCCGTGGTCCGCACCGCGGTGTCCCTCGGGGTGACCCACTACCTGCTCAAGCCGTTCACCTTCGCCGCGTTCCGCGACAAGCTGGAGCGGTACGCCGACTACCGGCGGCAGGCCCTCGCCGACGGCGAGGTGGGCGCCCAGCACGAGGTGGACCGGATGTTCGCCACCCTGCGCGGGGCGAGCCGGCACACCCTGCCCAAGGGCCTGGACGAGCAGACCCTGCACACCGTGCTGGCCGCCCTGGGCGACGGCGGGTTGTCCGCCACCGAGGTCGGCCGGCGCACCGGGATCTCCCGGGTGACCGCCCGGCGCTACCTGGAGTACCTGGTCTCCGCCGACCGCGCGGTCCGCGCCCCCCGCTACGGGACGCCGGGCCGCCCCGAGGTGGAGTACCGGCCGACCTGACGGCAGGGGTGGATCGGGCGGCGCGGGGACGGATAGCGTCAGCCTCGCAGCCACTCCGGAGGTCGTCGATGATTCTCGAGATCCGCACCTACCGCCTGAAGCCCGGGACGATCGACGAGTTCGTCCGGGTGATGCGCGAGGAGGCAGCCCCGCTGCTCGCCCGCTTCGGCATCAGGGTGGTGGCCGCCGGGGCGTCCCTGGCCCGGGAGGACGGCCACGAGGAGGCGTACCTGATCCGGGGTTTCCCGTCCCTGGCGGTGCGGGACGAGCAGGAGGCGGCCTTCTACAGCAGCGACGCCTGGCGCGACGGCCCCCGCGATGCCGTCCTGTCGCGCATCGAGAGCTACCACACGGTGGTGCTGGAGACCTCCGACGCCGCCGCCGACGTCCTGGGCGGCCATCGGCTCTGAGCCGCGCGTCCTAGCCGCGACGACGCAGCAGCCGGCGCAGCCGACCGGGTTCTTCCTCCACCACCGAGGCCCGCGCCGGATCCGCCGGGTCGATGCCGGCGTCCTCCAGTCGCTGTTCCAGCGCCTCGAGACCGTGCGTGTGGCGGAACGTCTTCTCGGCCCTGGTGATGGGCAGCAGCCAGAGCACCCGGATGTGCCCCTCGGGCAGGGCGCAGACCTCCAGGTCCGGGCCCCAGAGGTACGGGAGGCTCACCAGCAGGTGGTCACAGCGCGACCCGGGCGTCCACGGGCGACCGATCGGCACGGTGTGTCCCACGTCCAGCGCGTTGCGTCCGCCCGCGGCGTGGTAGTACGCGTTCATCGTGACCGTCTCGACGTGCTGGTCGGACGGCTCGGCCGTGTAGAGGACGAATTCGAGACCGTGTCCGTGGTGCTGGGTCACGTCCCACAGGCCGGCGCTCACGTACAGCCAGCCGCCCTCCCCCGGCCCGGGCGAGAGGCGGAAGACGTGGAAGGCGGGAACCCGGCCGTGGATGGGCCCGACGGCCGGCGGCAGCACGTCCAGCGCCCGGGTGGGGAACCGCGCCCGCAGGTGGTCCCGCAGGTGGACGGCGGACGGCGACAGCTCATGATCCACCGGCCGATCCTGTCACGGGAGCGTCCCCGCACACGCGTCGAGGCAGGCCAGGAAATCGGGCACCAGGTCCCGGACCCGCAGCAGTTGGCTGGAGGGCACGGGACCCGGCGCTCAGCTCACATTGGCCGGGCCGAGGACGCTCTTCAGGTCGCCCATCAGCGCGGTGGTGGCGGCCACCCGGAACGGGCCGAGGCGCAGCGTGGTGACCTTGCCGCCGTTGAGCAGCTTGACGTGCACCTCGGTGTCGCCCGGGTGCAGCACCAGGGTCTCCTTGAGCTTCTCCACGAGCGGCGGCGTGCAGCGGTGCACCGGGATGGTGAGGGTGACCGGCTTGTTCGCCGGGTTGCTGGTGACGTCCGGCATGGACATGTCCATCGCCATGATCCGCGGCGTGTCGTCGCGGCGGTCGACCCGCCCCTTCACCACCACGATGGCGTCCTCGGCGATGTACTGCCCGATCACCTCGTAGGTGTTGGGGAAGAAGAGCGTCTCCACCCCACCGGCCAGGTCCTCCAGCGTGGCCGAGGCCCAGGCCCGGCCCTGCTTGGTGACCCGGCGCTGCACGCCGGACAGGATGCCGGCCAGGGTGACCACCGCGCCGTCGGGCACGGTGCCCTCCTCGGACAGCGCGGCGATGGTGGTGTCCGCCGCCGCGCCGAGCACGTGCTCCAGACCGAAGAGCGGGTGGTCGGAGACGTAGAGGCCGAGCATCTCGCGCTCGAAGGCGAGCTTGTCCCGCTTGTCCCACTCGCTCTCGCCGATGACGGGCATGACCGTGGTGCTGCCCCCGCCGCCGTCCACGTCACCGAAGCCGGCGCCGAACAGGTCGTACTGGCCGACGGCCTCCTTGCGCTTGACGTCGGCGTACGCGTCGATGGCGTCGGCGTGCACGGCGAGCAGGCCCTTGCGGGTGTGCTTCAGCGAGTCGAAGGCGCCCGCCTTGATCAGCGATTCGATGGTCTTCTTGTTGCAGGCCACCGCGTCCACCTTGGACAGGAAGTCGTAGAAGTCGGCGTACTCGCCCTTCTCCTCCCGGCACCGCATGATGGCCGCCACCACGTTCGCGCCGACGTTGCGCACGGCGGCCAGGCCGAACCGGATGTCCTCGCCGACCGGGGTGAACGGCCCGGCCGAGGTGTTGACGTCCGGCGGGAGGACCTGGATGCGCATCCGGCGGCACTCCGAGAGGTAGAGCGCCATCTTGTCCTTGTCGTCGCCGACGGAGGTGAGCAGCGCCGCCATGTACTCGGCCGGGTAGTGCGCCTTGAGGTACGCGGTCCAGTACGACACCAGCCCGTACGCGGCGGAGTGCGCCTTGTTGAACGCGTAGCCGGCGAACGGGACGAGGACGTCCCACACGGCCTGGATGGCCTCGTCGGAGTAGCCGCGCTCGCGGCAGCCGTCCCGGAACGGGACGAACTCCTTGTCGAGGATCTCCTTCTTCTTCTTGCCCATGGCCCGGCGCAGCAGGTCGGCCTGGCCGAGGGTGTAGCCGGCGAGGATCTGCGCGGCGCGCTGCACCTGCTCCTGGTAGACGATCAGGCCGTAGGTGGGAGCCAGGATCTCGCGCAGCGGCTCCTCCAGCTCCGGGTGGATCGGCGTGATCTCCTGGAGGCCGTTCTTGCGCAGCGCGTAGTTGGTGTGCGAGTCCACGCCCATCGGGCCGGGCCGGTAGAGCGCCAGCACGGCCGAGATGTCCTCGAAGTTGTCCGGCTTCATCAACCGCAGCAGCGAGCGCATCGGCCCGCCGTCGAGCTGGAACACGCCCAGGGTGTCGCCGCGGGCCAGCAGCTCGTAGGCCGCCTTGTCGTCCAGCGGCAGGCCCAGCAGGTCCAGCTCCGTGCCGTGGTTGAGCTGGATGTTCTTGACCGCGTCGTCGATGATCGTGAGGTTGCGCAGGCCGAGGAAGTCCATCTTCAGCAGCCCGAGCGACTCGCAGGTCGGGTAGTCGAACTGCGTGATGATGACGCCGTCGGCGTCCCGCCGCATCAGCGGGATGTGCTCGATGATCGGCTCGGCGGACATGATGACGCCGGCGGCGTGCACACCGGTCTGCCGGATCAGGCCCTCGATGCCCTTCGCGGTCTCGATGACCTTCTTGACGTCGGGGTCGGACTCGTAGAGGCCGCGGATCTCGCCCGCCTCGGCGTAGCGCGGGTGCTTCGGGTCGAAGATGCCGGAGAGCGGGATGTCCTTGCCCATCACCGCGGGCGGCATGGCCTTGGTGATCCGGTCGCCCACCGCGTACGGGTAGCCGAGCACCCGCGCCGAGTCCTTGATCGCGGCCTTTGCCTTGATGGTGCCGAAGGTGGCGATCTGCGCGACCTTGTCCTCGCCCCACTTGTCGGTGACGTAGCGGATCACCTCACCGCGCCGGCGCTCGTCGAAGTCGATGTCGACATCGGGCATCGAGATGCGCTCGGGGTTGAGGAACCGCTCGAAGATCAGGCCGTGCGGGATCGGGTCCAGGTCGGTGATGCCCAGGGCGTACGCGACAAGCGAGCCGGCGGCCGAGCCGCGGCCCGGGCCGACCGCGATGCCCTGGCTCTTCGCCCACTGGATGAAGTCGGCGACCACGAGGAAGTAGGACGGGAAGCCCATCTGGATGATGACGCCCAGCTCGTACTCCGCCTGGACGACGTGGCCCTCCGGGATGCCGTTCGGGAACCGGCGCTTCAACCCCGCGAAGGTCTCCTTGCGGAACCAGGACTCCTCGGTCTCGCCCTCCGGGATCGGGAACCGCGGCATCAGGTTGTGGAACTCGAACATCCCGGCCGGGTCGACCTTCTCGGCGACCAGCAGGGTGTTGCGGCAGCCCTGCTGCCACAGCTCGGACGAGTCGACGGCGCGCATCTGCTCGGCCGACTTGACGAAGTAGCCGCCGCCCTCGAAGCGGAACCGGTTGGGGTCGGCGACGTTGCTGCCGGTCTGCACGCAGAGCAGCACGTCGTGCGCCTCGGCCTGCGCCTCGTGGGTGTAGTGCGAGTCGTTGGTGACCACCGGCGGGATGTCCAGCTTGCGGGCGATCTCGGTGAGCCCGTCCCGGACCCGGCGCTCGATGTCGAGGCCGTGGTCCATGATCTCCAGGAAGTAGTTGTCCTTGCCGAAGATGTCCTGGTAGGCGGCGGCCACCTTGAGCGCCTCGTCGAACTGGCCGAGCCGCAGCCGGGTCTGCACCGCGCCGGAGGGGCAGCCCGTGGTGGCCATGATGCCCTCGGCGTGCTCGGCGATCAGCTCCATGTCCATTCGCGGCCACTTGACGTAGTGGCCCTCCATGGAGGCGCGCGAGTTGAGCTTGAACAGGTTGTGCAGGCCGTCCCGGTTCGCCGCCCACATGGTCATGTGGGTGATCGCGCCGTTACCGGAGACGTCGTCGCTCTTCTGCTCCGGGCGGCCCCACTTGACCCGCTGCTTGTGGAAGCGCGACTCCGGCGCCACGTACGCCTCGACGCCGAGGATGGGCTTGACCCCGGCGGCCATGGCCTGCTTGTAGAAGTCGTTCGCGCCGTGCATGTTGCCGTGGTCGGTGATCGCCACCGCCGGCATGCCGAGCCGCGCGGCCTCGGCGAAGAGGTCCTTGAGCCGGGCCGCCCCGTCGAGCATCGAGTACTCGGTGTGTACGTGCAGATGCGCGAACGAATCGCCCATGCGTGGCGCCCCCCGGGGTGTGGATCAAGGCTGCGTCGGAGTCGACCGACCCACCCTACCGAGGCGATCTGACCGGCTCCACCGTCCGCGCCGAGGGTGGCCCGGGTCTCTCTGTCCCGATGGTGTGGACGCACACGATGCTGTGCGGGTTGCGTATAGTGTGTGGCACACACTATCGTGTGATGCATGGTGAGCGACGAGGTCCTCCGGACCCATCTCCAGGAGCTACGACGCGGCACCGTGGTGGTGGCCAGCCTGGTCGCCCTGCGCCGGCCCGACTACGGCTACGCGTTGCTGCAACGGCTGGCCGCGCACGGCTTTCCGGTCGACGCCAACACCCTCTATCCCCTGCTCCGGCGGCTCGAGGAGCAGGGGCTGCTGACCAGCGAGTGGAACACCGAGGAGAGCCGGCCGCGCAAGTTCTACCGCACCAGTGACGACGGCGAAGCGGTGCTGGGCCGCCTCCTCGACGACCTGACCGCGGTGCAGACGTCCGTCACCCAGCTGATCGAAGGAGTGGGACGATGAGCTCCCTGACCGACCGTTACCTCGCGGCCACCCTGCGGGCCGTGCCGCAGCAGCGCCGGGCGGAGCTCGGTGACGAGCTACGCGCCTCCATCGAGGACATGATCGAGGACCGGGCCGCCGGCGGGGAGGACCGCGGCGCCGCCGAACGGGAGGTGCTCACCGAGCTGGGCAACCCCGAGCAGCTCGCCGCCCGCTACACCGACCGCCACCTCCAGCTCATCGGCCCGCGCTACTTCCTGGTCTGGTGGCGGGTGCTGCGGACGCTGCTCACCTTCATCCCGGCGATCGTGGGCGTGGTGACCGGCGTGGTCAAGGCGACGGTCGGCGGCGAACCGGGCGCGGCGATCGGCGCCGGCGTCGCGAGCGGGTTGCAGACGGCGGTGCAGATCGCCTTCTGGGTCACCCTGTGCTTCGCCGTGCTGGAGCGCATGGGCACCTCGCTGAACCTGCCCGAGTGGACGGTCGACCAGCTGCCCGAGGAGACGCGGGAGCGGCAGATCACCCTGGTCGACAGCTGCGCCTCCATCGTGTTCCTGCTCGTCACCGTCGCGTTCCTGCCCTGGCAGCACTTCCAGCCCTGGCTCTCTGGTAACGGCTCCCGGCTGCCGATGATCGACCCGGCGCTCTGGAGCTTCTGGCTGCCGGCGCTGATCGTGGTGCTGGTCGCCACCATGGGCCTGGAGATCGCGAAGTACCGGGCCGGCCGGTGGACCTGGCCGCTGGTCGCGGTCAACGCCGTGCTCAACCTGGCGTTCGCGGCGCCGCTGGTCTGGCTGCTGCTCACCGATCGGCTGCTCAACCCGGCGCTGATCGAGCGGTTCGCCTGGCTGCGGGAGGGCGGCGCGGAGGACGTGGCCCAGATCGCCACCGTGGTCACCGCCGTGGTCGTGGTCTGGGACGTGATCGACAGCGCGGTCAAGGCCCGCAAGGCCGTCGGCTGAAACACCGCCGGCCCGGTCGCGCGCTCCTCGCCGAGGCGCGACCGGGCCGGCGTACGGCCGGGCTCAGACCCGCGCCGCCAGGGCCCGCCACTCCCGGGCGAGCAGGGCGTACACGGCCTCGTCGGTCCACTCGCCCTTGACGTACTCGTTCTCCCGCAGGTGCGCCTCCCGCCGCATGCCCAGGCGCTCCAGCACCCGCGCCGAGGCGGTGTTGCGGGCGTCCAGCCGGCCGACGATCCGGTGCAGCCCGAGGCCGTCGAAGCCGAGCCGCAGCATCTCCCGGGCCGCCTCCGTGACGTACCCCCGGCCGGTGTGGTCGGGGTGGGCGACATAGCCGATCTCGCCCTGCCGGTGCTCGCCGCTGGTCCAGCTGAGCAGCACGTCGGCGACGAACTCGCCGGTGTCCGCCAGGACGACGGCCAGGTTGAGCACGTCGCCCGGCGCACGCAGCGCCGTGCGGCGCACCATCCGGTCCACCGCCGCCCGGGCGGCCGCGTCGTCGTACGGCTCGTGGTAGAGGAACCGGCAGACCTCCGGCCGGCCGCGGTAGTCGCGGAGCACGGCGAGGTCGTCGGCGGTGAAGGCGCGCAGCAGCAGGCGGTCGGTGCGCAGCGGCAGGTCGGGGACGAGCATGCCGGCAGGGTACGGGCGCGGCGGCCGGCCGGTCAGCCGAGTTTCCCCCGGCGACCCGGTCGAGACGGCCGGGAGTTGCGTCGGCTGCCGGACTCGTCCGGGTCGTCCGGTCGCCGGCGGGCATAGCCTGGGGGCCCGGCCCACCGGCGAGCACTGGACGCGCTGATGCCTCTCCCGGACGGTACCGACGAACTGGCCCGGTCGGCCGCGCGCGGTGACCGGAGAGCGCTCGACGCGCTGCTGGTCGCCGTGCGGCCCGAGGTGCTGCGCCAGTGCGCCCGCCTGCTGCCCCACCGGCAGGACGCCGAGGAGGCCTGCCAGGACGCGCTCCTGGCGCTGGCCCGCGGGATCACCCGGTTCGAGGAGCGGTCGTCGTTCCACACCTGGCTGTACCGGCTCACCGCCAACCGGGCCCGCTCCACCTACCGCGTGCTGCGCCGGCGCTGGCAGCTCGAGGCCGGCGGCGTGCCGCTGCCCGACCCGCCCGATCCTCGGCGGACCAGCGTGGTGGCCGGCACCCGGCTCGACCTGCTCGACGCGCTCGACGCGGTCCCGCCCGACCTCGCCGAGGCGGTGACCCTGCGGGACGTGCTCGGGCTGAGCTACCGCGAGATCGCCGGCCTGCTCGACCTGCCCGAGGGCACCGTGAAGTCCCGGATCCACGAGGCCCGCCGGCAGGTGCGGCGGCGGATGTCCGATGGCTGAGCCGCCCCGCCGGCGCCGCCGACGAGCCGCCCCCGCCCTCGCCGCGCTCGCCGTCCTCGCCGGGGCGCCGGCCTGCGCCGACCGCTCGGTCTCGCCCCTGCCGGTCCGGCCAGCGACCCCGGCGGCCAGCACCGTCGGCGCAGCCGGGCCGCCCACCACCGCCGCCGCAGGAACGTCGACGGTCACGCGGCCAGGCCGCAGCCCCGCGCCGCCCCCGCCCACCCGGAGCCGGACGGCCCGGCCGACCCCGTCGGCGTCGACTGCGCTGCCGAGCGCCTGTCTCGGCGCGGTGCGCTACGACCTGGTCCTCGCCGAGACCGAGCTGGCGCTGGTGCCGTCGCTCTGTTTCGCCACCGGCGGCGTGCTGCGCATCCGGGGCATCGGGCCGGGCCTGGTCACCGTGGACCGGGCGGACCTGGTCTCCCGCAGCTACGAGGCCGGCGTGGTGGACATCCGGTTCGTGCTGGCCGGCACCGTCGTGGTGACCATCCCCCAGGACGGCCGGACGTACCCGATCACGGTGGTGGTGGTCTGACCGGGCGGCCTACCGGACCCGCACCCCGGCGAGCAGGGCGTCGACGAAGTCCTCTCCGCTGCCCGGCGGTGGGGTGAGCTGCACGTAGAGCAGACCGGCCGGGGCGGCCCGCCCGGCGGCCTCGACGATCACCGGCCGGCCGCCGGGGCAGGCGAACGCGGCCACCACCCAGTCGACGCCGCCCTGCCGGGTGCGCCGCACCGGCGCCGGGGCGCAGTCCGCGTGCGGGCGTTCGGCGAGGAAGCCCTCGGGCGTGGTGCGGCGGGCCGTGCCGGCGGAGAGGCCCACGAAGGCGCCGGGCACCGCCGGGTCCGCCGCCCAGCGGCCCGGGTCCGGTGACACCACCAGCGCCGGTTCCAGCTCGCCGTCGTCGCCGTACTGCCCCGCCCAGCCGGTGCCGTCGGCCCGCCAGCCGTCCGGCAGGGCGACGGTGAGCGGGCCGCTGCGCCCCACGGCGCCGGTCGGGGTGCGGCCGGCCGCGTCGCCCGCGGTGGCGCCCAGGGCGACGAGCACCACCGCGACCGCCCCCGAAGCGGCGAGCCGCCGCCGACGGGGCGGCCGCCCGGCGCGGGTCGTCGCGGCCCGCCCGGCGCGGGCCGTAGCGGCGTGCCGGAGGGCCGCGCGGAACGCCGCGGCGTCCGGGTATCGGTCGGCCGGCCGCGCGGCGGTGGCCGTGCGGAGCACCGCGGCCACCCCGGGCGGCACGCCGGCCCGCAGCCGCGGCAACGCCCGGCCGGACCGCCGGTCCTCCCGCGCGCCTGCCGGCGCCGTGGCGTCGCCGAGCAGCCGGACGCCGAGGCGGCCCAGCCCGAACACGTCCGCGCGGGTGTCGACGACCGCGAACGGGTCGTCCTGCTCCGGCGCCATGTAGCCGGGGGTCCCCGCCCGGGCGGTCAGCCCGGAGGCGGCGGCGAGCGCCTTGGCCAGCCCCAGGTCGGCGACGAGCACCCGCTCGCCGCCCGGCCCCGACCGGAAGAGGATGTTGCCGGGCGTCAGGTCCCGGTGCACCACCCCGTGCCGGTGCAGCACCGCGACCCCCGCCGCGATCTCGTCGAGCAGCGCGACGGCCGCAGCGGCCGGCAGCGGACCCCGCGCCAGCCGGTCCCGGAGGCTGCCGCCGTCCGCCCAGGCCAGCACGGCGTACGGGCGGCCGTCGGGCAGTTCGCCCACGGCGTGCACCCGGACCAGGCGGTCGTGGTCCAGCCGGCGCAGCAGCCGCGCCTCGTCCAGGAAGCGTTCCCGCACCCGCAGGTCGTGGCTCCAGTTCTCGGCCAGCACCTTGATCGCCACCCGGCCGTCGAGCGCCGGGTCGTACGCGAGCCAGACCGTCGCGAAGGAGCCCGCTCCGAGCAGCCGCTCCACCCGGTAGGTCCCGATCCGCGTCGGCGCGGTCACCGCATCACCTCCGCCGATCGCCACCCGGCCGCCGTTCCCTCGACGGTAGACGCCGCACCCGGCCGGCGGCTGTCCCGACGGCGTCGCCTCCCGGTCGTGCGGCGGGACGGTCGGCAACCCGACGAACCGAACCGGCCCGGCCGGAGACCAACAGGGCAGGAGGAAGCCCACGGAAGGAGACTCGCCATGAACCGTCTCTCGTCCACCGTCCTCACCGGGCTGTGGCCGATGGGTGAGCCGCCCCGACGGGGCCGCCGGCGGGCCGCCGCCCGGACCGCCCTCGCCGTCCTGGCCGTCCTGGCCGTCCTGGTCGGGGCATCGGCCTGCGCCGACCGTTCGGTCTCGCCCCTACCGGTCCGGCCACCGACCCCGGCGGCCAGCACCGTCGGCGCCGCCCCGTCGCCCACCTCCGCCTCCCCCACCCCGGAACCGCCGACGGCCACCTCGCCGAGCCGGAGCCCCGCGCCGCCCCGGAGCCGGACGGCCCGGCCGACCCCGTCGACGTCGCCCGCGCTGCCGAGCGCCTGTCTCGGCGCGGTGCGCTACGACCTGGTCCTCGCCGAGACCGAGCTGGCGCTGGTGCCGTCGCTCTGTTTCGCCACCGGCGGCGTGCTGCGCATCCGGGGCATCGGGCCCGGCCTGGTCACCGTGGACCGGGCGGACCTGGTCTCCCGCGACTACGAGGCCGGCGTGGTGGACATCCGGTTCGTGCGAACCGGCACCGTCGTGGTGACCATCCCCCAGGCCGGCCGGACGTACCCGATCACGGTCGTGGTGGTCTGACCGGACGGCCTACCGGACCCGCACCCCGCCGGTCGCGTGGCGGGACGGTCGGCAACCCGACGAACCGAACCGGCCCGGCCCGGCCCGGCCGGAGACCAACAGGGCAGGAGAAGCCAACGGAAGGAGACCCGCCATGAACCGTCTCTCGTCCACCGTCCTCACCGGGTTGCTGGCCCTCGCCGCCGCCGTCCCGGTGACCGTCGCCGCGCCGGCCTCCGCCGCCGCGCCGACGGCCGGGACGACCGCTGACCGGGCGCCGACGGGCGGCCGGGCGGCCGTCGCGACGGTCGAGGTGCTCGGCGTCCGCGGCGCCGGACCGTACCGGATCGGCGCCCGGCTGGACCGGCTCACCGCGGCCGGCCTGATCGACTGGACGGCGCCGGGGTGCGCCGGGGTGGTGGCCGCCGGCGCCACCGGAGCCTGGGCCGGGGTGATCATCCTGACCTTCCGGGACGGCCGGCTGGTGTCGGTGGGCACCGCCACCGTCCCGCCCCGCTCACCGGCCGGCGCGTCGGTCGGCATGTCCTTCGCCGAGCTGGAGCGCATCTACGGGCGGCGCGGGGCGCTGATTCGCAACGACGCCGGGGACGCCGAGGCCTACCTGGTCCGGTTCGGGTCCCGGGTCGAGCTGTTCACCGGCCACCCGATCCGCCCCGGCGTCGGCTGGTACGAGGCCGGGCTGGCCTCCCACGTCGAGCGGGCCTTCCGGCACGGGCCGTCCTGCTGACCGGGCCGGAGACGACGTCGCGCCGGGCGACCAGGTCGCCCGGCGCGGCACGCACTCGCGGTCGAGGTCAGCCGACCGCGGCCATGACCTCGTCGGAGACGTCGAAGTTGGCGTAGACGTTCTGCACGTCGTCGCAGTCCTCGAGCACGTCGATCAGCTTGAAGATCTTGCGCGCGCCGTCCTCGTCCAGTGGCACGTTGACGCTGGGGATGAGGGAGGACTCGGCCGACTCGTACTCGATGCCGGCGTCCTGCAGGGCGGTGCGGACCGGGATCAGGTCGGTCGGCTCGGAGACCACCTCGAACGCCTCGCCGAGGTCGTTGACCTCCTCGGCGCCCGCGTCGAGGACGGCCATCATGACGTCGTCCTCGCTGGTGCCGGCCTTGGGGACGATCACCACGCCCTTGCGGGAGAACATGTACGACACCGAGCCGGCGTCGGCGAACGAGCCGCCGTTGCGGGTGAGCGCGGTGCGCACCTCGGTGGCGGCGCGGTTGCGGTTGTCGGTGAGGCACTCGATGAGCAGCGCGACGCCGTTCGGGCCGTAGCCCTCGTACATGATCGTCTGGTAGTCGGCGCCGCCGGCCTCCAGCCCGGAGCCGCGCTTGACCGCACGGTCGATGTTGTCGTTCGGGACGGAGTTCTTCTTCGCCTTCTGGATGGCGTCGTAGAGGGTCGGGTTACCGGCGGGGTCCCCGCCGCCGGTCCGGGCCGCCACCTCGACGTTCTTGATCAGCTTGGCGAACATCTTGCCGCGCTTGGCGTCGATGACGGCCTTCTTGTGCTTGGTGGTCGCCCACTTTGAGTGGCCGGACATCTCATACCTCCGTCTGTTGACTCACGCCTGCGTCGACTGTCCGCGCCCGCGCCGAACCAGGACCGCCGGGCGGTCGGCTGGGGGGCGGCGGCGGGCGGTGAGCCCTGCCGAACCGCGGCAATCCTACCGAGGTCGCGTCCCCGCATGTCACACCCGGCACCGTGACCGGGCCGGCCGAGTGACCGGGGGCCTCCTCGAAAGGCAGGCGACCGGCCCCGGGAAAGATGCCTCACGGGCGTCGCAACCAGGAGAAAAGGCGCCTCAGGCGGTGGCGCGGACCAGATCCACGAAGTAGCGGTGCAGCCGCAGGTCGCCGGTGAGTTCGGGGTGGAACGAGGTGGCCACCAGGTGGCCCTGCCGGACCGCGACGATCCGGCCGGCGGCCGGCCCCTCGGTGACCCGGCCGAGCACCTCGACGCCCGCGCCGACCCGCTCGACCCAGGGGGCCCGGATGAAGATCGCGTGGAACGGCTCGCCCTCGACACCGGCGATCTCCACCGGCGCCTCGAACGAGTCGACCTGCCGGCCGAACGCGTTGCGCCGGACGGTCATGTCGATGCCGGCGAAGCCGCGCTGGTCGGGGCGGCCGTCGAGCACCTCGGCGGCCAGCATGATCATGCCGGCGCAGGACCCGTAGACCGGCATGCCGCCGGCGATCCGCTTGTCGATCGGCTCGCGCATCTCGAAGATGTCGGCGAGCTTGCTCATGGTGGTCGACTCGCCGCCCGGGATCACCAGGCCGTCGACCGCGTCCAGCTCGGCCGGCCGGCGCACCGGACGGGCGTCCGCGCCGGCCCCCGCCAGGGCGGCGACGTGCTCGCGCACGTCGCCCTGGAGGGCGAGCACACCGATGACGGGTGCGGTCACTCCCCGCTCCTCTCGCTCGTCGGACGGGGCCCGGTCCGGGCCCCGTCCGGTCGCCGTCACCAGCCGCGCTCGGCCAGCCGGTGCGGCTGCGGGATCTCGTCGACGTTGATGCCGACCATCGCCTCGCCCAGGCCGCGGGAGACCTTGGCCAGCACGTCCGGGTCGTCGTGGAAGGTGGTGGCCTTCACGATCGCGGCGGCGCGCTGGGCCGGGTTGCCCGACTTGAAGATGCCCGAGCCGACGAAGACGCCCTCGGCGCCGAGCTGCATCATCATGGCCGCGTCCGCCGGGGTGGCGATGCCGCCCGCGGTGAACAGCACGACCGGCAGCTTGCCGGTCTCGGCGACCTCCTTGACCAGCTCGTACGGCGCCTGCAGCTCCTTGGCGGCCACGAACAGCTCGTCCGTCGGCAGCGACTGGAGCCGGCGGATCTCCTTGCGGATCTTCCGCATGTGGGTGGTGGCGTTGGAGACGTCACCGGTGCCGGCCTCACCCTTCGAGCGGATCATGGCGGCGCCCTCGGTGATCCGGCGCAGCGCCTCGCCCAGGTTGGTCGCGCCGCAGACGAAGGGGACGGTGAACGCCCACTTGTCGATGTGGTTCTCGTAGTCGGCCGGGGTCAGCACCTCGGACTCGTCGACGTAGTCGACGCCGAGGGACTGGAGCACCTGCGCCTCGACGAAGTGGCCGATCCGGGCCTTGGCCATGACCGGGATGGAGACGGCGTTGATGATGCCGTCGATCATGTCCGGGTCGCTCATCCGGGAGACGCCGCCCTGGGCGCGGATGTCGGCGGGCACCCGCTCCAGCGCCATGACGGCGACGGCGCCGGCGTCCTCGGCGATCTTGGCCTGCTCGGCGGTGACCACGTCCATGATCACGCCGCCCTTGAGCATCTCGGCCATGCCCCGCTTGACGCGGGCGGTGCCGACGACCGGGTTGGCGTTGGTGTTCGGGGAGGTGGATTCGGGCACGGGTCATCGCTCCTTGGACGTGCTCGGGGGGTGGCTGCCAGAAGGCTACGACGGGGTCAACGCCGGTCCGACAGCCAATCAGACCCCCGGTGGCCTGCTCTGTGGTCGGCGTCACGGGGGTCGGGCCACCGCCCGCTCAGCCGGTGGTGACGTCCGCGCGCGGGGTGAGGGTCGGGTCGTCGACGTCGAAGTAGCGCGGCCACTCCCGGCCGCGTCCCATCCGGAACAGGCGTACCAGCGGGCGGCTGCGGGCCGACCGGGCGTCCCGGACCAGGTCGGTGTGCACCTGCCGGGCCAGGGCCAGCCGCCGGCTGGCCGCGATCACCGCCTCGCAGGCCGGGTCGTCGGGGTCCAGTTCCACCGTGCGCAGCTGCCGGGTGAGGTCGTTCTCGGCGGCCTCCCGCTCCGCGGGGACGGCGTCCAGGGCGATCCGGGCCGCCGCGTAGAGCTCCACGCCGTACCGCTGCTCGGCCAGCACCGCGGCGGCGGCCGCGCGGCGCAGCAGGTGCGCGTCGAGCGCCCGGGCCGCGGACTCCGCGCGCGCCTGCAGCCGCTCGACCCGGCCGGCGGTCCAGATGAGGTACGCCGAGACCAGCCCGAGCACCAGGACCGCGCCCACCACCCACCACATGCCCGGCATCGTAGTGCTGCTCCTCATCCCGCCCGGCCCGCGCGGGCACCGGTCGACGCGCTCGTCACAGCGGCCACACCGGCCACCGGGTTCAGCCCAGCCCCGCCCATTCCTGGTCCATGACCCGGCCGTCGGTGGCCTCGATCGCCGCTGCGTATACCTCCAGAACCCGGCGGGCAACCACGGGCCAGTCGAAATTCGCCACCACCTGGTCGCCGCAGGCGGTCAGCGCGGCCCGCTGACCGCCGTCGTCGAGCAGCTCCGCCAGGGCGGTACGCAGCGCCGCCGCGTCACCGGTCGGGAAGAGGCGGCCGGCCCGCCCGCCGTCCAGGACCCGGCGGAACGCGTCCAGGTCGCTGGCCACCACGGTGGTGCCGGCCGCGAGCGCCTCGGTGAGGATCATCCCGAAGGACTCCCCGCCGGTGTTCGGCGCGACGTACAGGTGCAGGCTGCACAGCATGCGAGCTTTGTCCGCCTCGGAGACCAGGCCCAGGAAGGTGACCCGGTCCCGCAGGCCGGCCGGGAACTGCCCGTAGAGGTCGTCGGCGTCGCCCGGCCCGGCCACCAGCAGGCGCAGCCCGGGGCGGTGCGGCGCGAGCGCCACGAAGGCGTCCCGCAGGATCGGGAAACCCTTGCGGGGCTCGGTGAACCGGCCCAGGAAGCCGAGCGTCCCGCCGGTGCCCGGCGCGCACTCTCCCGGCCAGCCCGGCAGCGGCTCGACGCCGGCGAACTTCGCCACCGCCACCCCGTTGGGGATCTCCACGGCACCGCCGTCCATGTGCTCGACCTGCACCTTGCGGGCCAGCGCGCTCACCGCGATCCGGGCGGTGATCCGTTCGAGGAGGATCTGGAGCACGCCCTGCGCGGCGGAGAGCACCCGGGACCGGGTCATCGCGGTGTGGAAGGTGGCCACCACCGGCCCCCGGGCGCACAGCACGGCGAGCATCGACAGGCTCGGGGTGAGCGGCTCGTGCACGTGCAGCACGTCGAAGTCGCCCCGGTTCATCCAGCGCCGCACTCGCGCCGTGGAGACCGGGCCGAACGCGATCCGGGCCACCGACCCGTTGTACGGCAGCGGCACGGCCCGCCCGGCCGACACCACGTACGGCGGCAGCGGCGAGTCCTCGTCGGCCGGGGCCAGCACGCTCACCTCGTGACCGAGGCCGAGCAGCGCCTCGGCCAGGTCCATGACGTGGTTCTGCACCCCGCCCGGGACGTCGAAGGAGTACGGGCACACGATGCCGATCCGCATTGCGCCCGCTCCCTCAGATCGTCCCGGTGGTGGCCGCCGGCGGCGCCGGGGCGGTGGAGCCGTCCGCGCGCTGGTCCAGCCACATCCGCTGCAACATGTGCCAGTCTTCCGGATGCCGGGCGATGCCCGCCGCAAGACCGTCGGCAATCCGCTGGGTCACCGCGCGTACCCGGGCGTCCAGCGGGGCGCTGTCCGGGTGGGGCAGCTCCAGCGGGCCCTCGAGGGCGGCGCGGGGGCGGTCCGGCTCGTACCAGAGCGAGGCCACGTAGAGCGGCGCGCCGGTGCGCAGCGCCAGCAGGGCCGGGCCGGCCGGCATCCGGGTCCGGCCGCCGAAGAACTCCACCTCCACGCCCCGGGCGGAGAGGTCCCGGTCGGCGAGCAGCGGCACCACGGCGCCGGCCCGCAGGCGGTCCACCAGCACGTCGAACGCCGGCCGGTCACCGCCGCTGGTGGGCAGGATCTCCATGCCGAGGCCCTGCCGGAAGGCGAGGAAGCGCTCGTAGACGGCCTCGGGCTTGAGCCGCTCGGCGACCGTGGTGATCGGCCAGCCGGTGGCGGCCACCCAGGCGCCGGCGGCGTCCCAGTTGCCGGCGTGCGGCAGCGCGACCACCGCGCCCCGGCCGGCCGCCACGTCGGCGGCGAGCTTCTCCTGGCCGTCGAGGTGGAACCCGGCGAGGATCTGCTGCCGGCTCAGGCTCGGCAGCCGGAACGCCTCCATCCAGTACCGGGCGTACGAGCGCAGGCCGGCGCGGACCAGCCGGTCCAGCTCCGCCTCGGGCAGCTCCGGGCCGACCACGCGGCGCAGGTTGGCGCGCAGTCGAGCCGTACCCTTGCCGCCCCTGCGGTGGGCGCTGTCGGCGCCCGCCCGGAAGGCGGCGGCGACCACGGGCCGGGGCAGCGCGCGGGCCAGCCGCCAGCCGGCGACGTAGCCCACCTCGGTGAGGTTCACTCCCGGCCGACCAGCTGCGCCTGCCGGTACACGTGGGCCATCCGCTGGCCGACCGTGAAGATCGAGACGGCGGCGAGCAGCCAGAGCGCGATCTCCAGGGCCGGGTCGACGCCGAGGCCGGTGAGCAGGCCGCCCACCCCGACGATCAGCAACCGCTCGGTGCGCTCGGCGATGCCCACGTTGCAGGTCATCCCGAGGCCCTCGGCGCGGGCCTTCACGTAGGAGACCAGCCCGCCGGCGGCCAGGCAGAGCAGCGCCGCGGCCACGCCGGAGTACTGGTGCTCGGTGGCCAGCCAGTACGCGACCGCGCCGAAGACCGCGCTGTCGGCGACGCGGTCCATGCTCGAGTCGAGGAAGGCACCGAACCGGGTGGAGCCGCCGCTCATCCGGGCCATCGTGCCGTCGAGCAGATCGGTGAGCGCGAAGACCGTGACGATCAGCGCACCGGCGACCAGATGACCGCGGGCACCGAAGCCGAGCGCGCCGACGAGCACGCCGACGGTGCCGGTCACGGTGACCGCGTTGGGGGACACACCCGCGCGGAGCAGTCCGCGCGCGACCGGCTCCACGACGCGGGTCATGCCCGCGCGGGCCGTCACTTGGAAGATCTTCGCCATGGCTGTCCCACGATAACGGCCGGCAGCGGCCGGGGACACAGCCGGTCGTACCGACCCGCCAGGCGTACTTGTGCCGACCCGGTTACGGGTGTGAGATCGAGCGTGGGAGGTGAGCCAGTTCACCGGATCACCGGTCCGCGTACCCGTCGTTGAGGAGATCACCGGAAGATATCGCCGCGGCGCCCGTCCGGGGCCGCTTCCCCGTCGCGCGCGGCGGTCGCCACCACCACCGGTTGAGGGAGGTGCGCCGCGATGGCGCAGAAGAATCAGGAGAAGGGTGTCACCGGCGGCGCGCCGGTGGTGACCGAGCCCGGCAGGGTTCGCAACGTGGTGCTCGTCGGGCACTCCGGGGCGGGCAAGACGACCCTGGTCGAGGCGCTGCTCGCGACCAGCGGCACGATCGGCCGGGCCGGCAGCGTCACCGACGGCACCACGGTCTGCGACCACGACCCCGCCGCCGTCCGCCAGCAGCGCTCGGTGAGCCTGGCCTGCGCCCCGCTGCTGCACCGCGACGTCAAGGTCAACCTTCTGGACACCCCCGGGTACGGCGACTTCGTCGGCGAGCTGCGCGCCGGGCTGCGGGCCGCCGACGCGGCGCTGTTCGTGGTCTCCGCCGTCGACGGCATGGACGCGGCCACCGCCGCGCTCTGGGAGGAGTGCGCCGCGGTCGAGATGCCCCGCGCCGTCGCGGTGACCCGGCTGGACCACCCGCGCGCCGACTTCGACGAGGCCGTGGCGCTCTGCCAGCGGGTCTTCGGCGACAACGTGCTCCCGCTCTACCTGCCGATGCTGGGCGACGACGGCGAGTCGGTGGCCGGCCTCATGGGGCTGATCACCCGGCGGGTCTTCGACTACTCCCAGGGCCTGCCCGCGGCGGTGCGCGAGCCCGACCCGGAGCACCTGCCCGCCATCCAGGAGTCCCGCAACGAGCTGATCGAGGGGATCATCGCGGAGAGCGAGGACGAGACCCTCATGGACCGCTACCTGGGCGGCGAGGAGATCGACACCGACGTGCTCATCACCGACCTGGAGACGGCGGTCGCCCGCGGCCACTTCTACCCTGTGGTGCCGGTCTGCGCGGAGACCGGCGTGGGCCTCGACGCGCTGCTGGACGGCCTGGTGGCGGCGTTCCCGTCGCCGCTGGAGCACGAGCTGCCCGCGGTCACCGGGGTGGACGGCTCGCCCCGGCCGCCGCTGGCCTGCGACCCCGACGGCCCGCTGGTCGCCGAGGTGGTCAAGACGACCGTGGACCGGCACGTCGGCCGGGTCTCCCTGGTCCGGGTCTTCTCCGGCACGCTCCGCCCCGACCAGGTGATCCACGTGTCCGGGCACGGCATGGCCGAGCGCGGTCACCCCGACCACGACGCCGACGAGCGGGTCGGCCACATCTACAGCCCGCTCGGCGCGACGCTGCGCGAGGTGCCCACCGCGGTGGCCGGTGACATCTGCGCGATCACCAAGTCGGGCAGCGCGGAGACCGGCGACACCATCTCCGTCAAGGAGGAGCCGCTGCTCATCGCCCCGTGGGAGATGCCGGAGCCGCTGCTGCCGGTGGCCATCGTGGCGAAGAGCCGGGCCGACGAGGACGCCCTGGCCCGCAACCTGGCCCGGCTGGTCGCCGGCGACCCGACGCTGCGGCTGGACCGCAACGCCGAGACCCACCAGCTGGTGCTCTGGTGCATGGGCGAGGCGCACGCCGACGTGGTGCTCGATCGGCTCCGCGCCGGCGGGGTGGAGCTGGAGACCGAGCCGGTCCGGGTGGCGCTGCGCGAGACGTTCACGGCCGGCGCCAAGGGGCACGGCCGGCACGTCAAGCAGTCCGGCGGCCACGGCCAGTACGCGGTCTGCGACATCGAGGTCACACCCCTGCCGCGGGGCGCCGGCTTCGAGTTCGTGGACAAGGTGGTCGGCGGGGCCGTGCCGCACAACTACATCCCCTCCGTGGAGAAGGGCGTCCGGACGCAGATGGAGCGCGGCCTGGTCGGCGGCTACCCGGTGGTGGACCTGCGGGTGACCCTCTTCGACGGCAAGGCGCACAGCGTGGACTCCTCCGACGCGGCGTTCCAGACCGCGGGCGCGCTCGCCCTGCGGGACGCCGCCGAGAAGGGGCAGCCGACGCTGCTGGAGCCGGTCGACGAGGTGACCATCCGGGTGCCCGACCCGTCGGTGGGCGCCGTGATGGGCGACCTGTCCGGCCGGCGCGGCCGGGTGCTCGGCACCGAGCCGGACCCGGACGCCGAGGGCCGCACCCTGGTCCGCGCCGAGGTCCCCGCCACCGAGCTGCTGCGCTACGCCGTCGAGCTGCGCTCGATGACCGCCGGCACCGGCACCTTCCGCCGCGAGTTCGCCCGCTACGAGCCGATGCCCGCCCACCTGGCCGAGCAGGTCCGCAAGGAGGCCGGCAGCCGCCCCTGACCCGCGCCACGACCCCCCACCACCGTCACCGCCCGCCTCGATCATGGAGTTGTGGTTCCCGGTCCATCCGGTTGCGACCGTTTTCGGCGGTGCCACCACTCCGTGACCGCGGCGGCGCTGGTCAGGGGCGGGCGGCCGGGACGGGTGGCATCGGCCAGTGCGGGCGGTCGGCGTCGCGCAGGGCGGCCGCGCGCAGGGCGGCGAGCCGGCGCTCCACCTCGGCGAACTGGTCCGCGGCGAGCGGGCCCCGGGCCAGCGCGGCGGCGTTCTCCTCCACCTGGGCGACCGTGCGGGCGCCGGGGATCGGCACCGCCCGGCCGCTGCGCGCCCAGATCCAGCCGAGCGCGCCCTGCGCCAGGGTCCGGCCGTCGGCGGTGAGCGCGTCGCGGACGGCGGCGACTCGGCGCAGCCACTCCGGTGCGGGCCGGCCGCTGCGGAACCACTCCAGCCAGGTCGGCGCGGTGCCGCGCACGTCGTCGCGGGGCAGCGTCGACGCCGGCGTGTACTTGCCGGTGAGCAGCCCCATCCCGAGCGGCCCCCGGGCCAGGCTGGCCAGGTCGTGCTTCTCGCAGACCGCCAGCATGGCCGGGGCGTCCCGGAGCACCGACAGGCCGTGCTGCACGGCGGTGGCGCCCCGGGCCACCTGGGCGAAGGCCGCGGCGCGGTCGGCCCGGTCGGTGCTCCAGCCGTACGCCCGGACCAGGCCGTCGGCCACCAGGTCCTCCAGGGTGCCGATCAGCGCCTCGGCCCGGGGCACCGGCAGGTCGCCGAGGTGCAGTTGGTACAGGTCGATCCGGTCGGTGTCCAGCCGGCGCAGCGAGTCCACGACGGCCCGCCGCAGGTACTCCGGCGAGGCGTCCTCCCCGGTGGCCTGCCGGGTCCGCTCGTCGAACGTGTAGCCCCACTTGGTGGCGATCACCGCCTCGTCGCGGCGGCCGGCGAGCGCCCGGCCGAGGACCCGCTCGCCGTGCCCGGCCCCGTACGTGTCGGCGGTGTCGAAGAGCGTCACCCCGAGGTCGAGCGCGCGGCGGACCGCCCGGACCGACTCCTCGTCGTCGACCGCGCCCCAGCCAAGCGGGCGGGCACCCTCGGCCCACGGGCCGCCGATCGCCCAGCAGCCCATGCCGAGGGCGCCGACCGCGATGCCACTGCGACCCAACGGCCGCGTGCTCACTGCCATCGCCGCATCCTGCCACCTTCCCAAGACCCGTGGGCGGCTTCCTCACCCCCGGTGCCGGGCCGGCCGGCGGACGGTCAGCGGGCGTAGGCCAGCAGCACCGGGTCGGCCTGGCCCGCCCAGGCGCCGGTCAGCCGGGCCGGCGTCGGGGCCTCGGCCGGGGCCGGCCGGCGGACCAGGGCCAGCTCCGCGCCACCGGCGCGGATCAGCGTCGGGTCGCCGTCGACCACCTCGTCGACCAGGTCGAACGCCGGCGAGGTGCCGGACCGGCTGCCGGTCAGGGTCATGCTGGCCGGGCGCACCTCGCGCCGGCCGTCGACCTCGAAGTACTCCTCCGCCTGCCCGGCGTCGGCGAGGACGGCCGCGGCCAGGGCCGGCGGGTAGACCGGGTCGCCGCAGGCGTCGTACACCCAGCGTGGGCCCAGCACGGAGTGCTCGGTGGTGCCGACCAGCCAGCGGTCGGCGCCGGCCAGCGGCGCGGCCCGGTAGGTCAGCGGCACCTGGAGGACCGGCCCGTCGCCGGCCCGGACGAGGATGGTCTCGATGCCGACCTCGCCGGCCGGGTCGTCGAACCGGTAGGCGGCCACCCGGGTGACCTCCGCGCCCGCCGTGCCGGCGAACCAGGGCCGGCCGGGCAGCCAGGTGGCGAGCAGGTCGAGCTTCGAGGGGCGCAGTTCCGCGCGGTGCAGCAGGGCCATGCCCAAGATCGTACTGCCGGGGGCGGACCGCAGGGGGCGCCGACCTCCCGGCGGCGCGGCACCGCCCCGCGACGTCAGCCCGGCGGCGCGGCACCGCCCTCCGGGTCAGCCGGGCGGCGGGCGCACCGCGGGCGGCGTCAGGCCGGCCAGGCCTTGGCGAACAGGTCCCGGGTGTCGGCGAGCAGTTGCGGCAGGACCTTGGTGCGGCCGATCACCGGCATGAAGTTGGCGTCGCCGCCCCACCGTGGCACCACGTGCTGGTGCAGGTGCGCCGCGATGCCCGCGCCGGCCACGCCGCCCTGGTTCATGCCCAGGTTGAAGCCGTGCGCGTTGGAGACGTGCCGGACCACCCGCATGGCGTCCTTGGTGAACGCGGCCAGCTCGGCGGTCTCCGGCACGTCCAGCTCGGTGTAGTCGGCCACGTGCCGGTACGGGCACACCAGCAGGTGGCCCGGGTTGTAGGGGTAGAGGTTGAGCACCGCGAAGACGTGCTCGCCCCGGGCCACCACCAGGCTCTCGTCCGGCGGCAGGCCGGGGGCGAGGCAGAACGGGCAGCCGGTCGGCTTCTCGTACCCGCCGGCGGGCCGGTCCTCGCCCGAGATGTAGGTCATCCGGTGCGGCGTCCAGAGCCGCTCCAGCCCGTCCGCCAGACCGTTGTCGCCGCCGCCGCCGGTGCCGTCGAAGTGCCGTTCCGCCCCAGTCACACGCCGATCCTACGGTCACCGCGCCGTCGCCCACCCGTCCGGACCGGCCGGGTGGGAGACGGGTGGCTCAGGTGTTGGGCGTGCCCTCCGCCGACGGGCCCGAGTTGGTGCGGGACTCGGCGACGTCCCGCACGTGGGCCACCGCCTCCTCGATCGGCACGCCGTTGCGCTGGGACCCGTCCCGGTAGCGGAAGGAGACCGTGCCGGCGGCCACGTCGTCGTCACCGGCGATCACCATGAACGGGATCTTCTGCTGCTGGGCGTTGCGGATCTTCTTCTGCATCCGGTCGTCACCGGCGTCGACCTCGGCCCGGATGCCCTGCTTGCGCAGCGTGGTGACGAAGTCCTGGAGGTAGTCGGTGTGGTCCTCGCGGATCGGGATGCCGACCACCTGCACCGGGGCGAGCCAGGCCGGGAACGCGCCCGCGTAGTGCTCGGTGAGCACGCCGATGAACCGCTCGATCGACCCGAACTTGGCGCAGTGGATCATGACGGGCTGCTGCCGCGTGCCGTCGGCCGCCTGGTACTCCAGCCCGAAGCCCTTCGGCTGGTTGAAGTCGTACTGGATGGTCGACAGCTGCCAGGTGCGCCCGATGGCGTCCTTGGCCTGGACGGAGATCTTCGGGCCGTAGAAGGCCGCGCCGCCCGGGTCCGGCACCAGGTCCAGCCCGGTCTCCATCGCGCACTGCTCCAGCACGGCGGTGGCCGTCGCCCAGTCCTCGTCGGACCCCACGAACTTGTCGAGCCGGGCCTCGTCGCGGGTCGACAGCTCCAGGTAGAAGTCGTCGATGCCGAAGTCCTTGAGCAGGCTCAGCACGAAGTTGAGCAGGTGCTTGATCTCGGCGGGCGCCTGCTCCCGGGTGCAGTAGGAGTGCGAGTCGTCCTGGGTCAGGCCGCGCACCCGGGTCAGCCCGTGGACCACGCCCGACTTCTCGTAGCGGTAGACCGACCCGAACTCGAACAGCCGCATCGGCAGCTCGCGGTAGGACCGACCGCGCGACCGGTAGATCAGGTTGTGCATGGGGCAGTTCATGGCCTTGAGGTAGTAGTCCGCGCCCTCGAGCTCCATGGGCGGGTACATGCCGTCGGCGTAGTAGGGCAGGTGGCCCGAGGTGTGGAAGAGCCCTTCCTTCGAGATGTGCGGGGTCCCGACGTACTGGAAGCCCTCCTCGATGTGGCGGGTGCGGACGTAGTCCTCCATGACCCGCTTGAGCACGCCACCCTTGGGGTGGAAGACCGCCAGGCCGGAGCCGATCTCGTCGGGGAAGCTGAACAGGTCCAGGTCCGCGCCGAGCTTGCGGTGGTCGCGCCGGGCGGCCTCCTCCAGCAACTTCAGGTACGCCTTCAGCTCGTCCCGCGTCGGCCACGCGGTGCCGTAGACCCGCTGGAGCTGCGGGTTCTTCTCGGAGCCACGCCAGTAGGCGGCGGCCGAGCGCATCAGCTTGAACGCGCCGATGAGCCGGGTGTTCGGCAGGTGCGGGCCGCGGCACAGGTCCGACCAGCAGACCTTGTCCTCGTTGGCGGCGAGGTTGTCGTAGATGGTCAGCTCGCCGCCGCCCACCTCCATCACCTCGGAGGAGTCCAGCCCCTCGCCCTTGACCTCGATCAACTCCATCTTGAACGGCTCGGCGGCCAGCTCGCCGCGCGCCTCGTCCAGGCTGCTGAAGCGGCGCCTCCGGAACCGCTGGCCGGACTTGACGATCTCCTGCATCCGCTTCTCGAGCTTCGCCAGGTCGTCCGGCTGGAACGGCTTGGCCACCTGGAAGTCGTAGTAGAAGCCGTTCTCGATGGGCGGGCCGATGCCGAGCTTGGCCTCGGGGAACACGTCCTGCACGGCCTGGGCCAGCACGTGCGCGGTGGAGTGGCGCAGCACGTTCAGCCCGTCCGGGCTGTCCAGGGCGACCGGCTCGACCGCGGTCTCCTCGGCCGGCTTCCAGTCCAGGTCGCGCAGCACGCCCTGCGGGTCGCGGACCACCACGATCGCCTTCGGACCGTTCATCGGCAGCCCGGCCGCGGCCACCGCGTCGGCCGCCGTCGTCCCGGCGGCGACGACGACGGGGTCGGCCACGATCGGGGTACGGGGTGCGGACACGGTGACTCCTGTCGTCGACGGGTTCGGCTGTGCCGGGTACCGGCCCCTGCGATGCTATCGGTCGCCCCGACCCGCGCCGTCAGCGACGCCGCGCTCCCCCGACCGATCAGTTCCGTCCCCCGTTGAACCTTTCCGCCCCGGCGCCCGAACTACCGGGTGGGGCCGGAGCCGGTTGCCGGCCGCGTCGACACGGATGGGGACGACCATGACGATGACCCGTCGGGGCCGCTGGTGGGCGACGGCGCTGCTGGCCGGCGCGCTCGGCGGCACGCTGGGCTGGCCCGCCGCCGCGAGCGCCGCCGAGGTGACCCTCACGACCTCACCGGCCCAGGTGCGGCAGGGCGACGCCATCGAACTGGCCGTGGTGCTGCCCGAGGAGCGGTCCGGCAGCCGGACCAGCCGGATCGAGCTGCGGATGCCCGCGGACGCCCCGATCGGCGAGGTCTATCCGCTGTCCGTGCCGGACTGGGCGCCCACCATCACCACCCGCACGCTCGACCGGCCGGTCGCCGGCATCCACGCCTCGGAGCTGAACCAGGTGACCGACGCGGTGACCTGGATCCGGATGCCGGGCGGCTCCACCGGGCCGGCCCGGCTGTCGCTGGGCATGGGCCCGATGCCGGCCACCGACAAGCTCGCCTTCACGGTGGTCCAGACCTACGCCGACGGCACGGTGGTCCGCTGGGCCGACCCGCCCGGCGGCGCGCACCCCGCCCCGACGGTCACCCTGCTGCCGCCGCTGCCGGGCGCCGGCGCCCCCGGCGACCCGGCCGCCGCGCCGGCCGGCCACGCCGGCCACGGGGACCCGGCCGCCGAGCCGCCGGCCGAGGCGGCCACCCCGGCCCGGCCCGCCGACGACGGACCGAGCGCCGACCTGCTGCTGGGCGGGGGGCTGCTCGCCGGGCTGGCCGGCGGAGCGGCCCTCGGCTGGCTCCTGAGCCGCCGCCGCACCACCCTCACCCTGCCGTCCGACTCCCCCGCGCCGCCCGCCGGCGACCCCACCCCCGCGGGCGACACCCCCGAGGACGACCCTGCCGGGCCCCACGCCGCCAGCACCGGAACGGCACCCCTCACCCCCTCGGGCTCCCGCTGAGCGCTCCGCCCGCGGAGAGATCCACCACGCCGGACGGGCGGTCAGGCGGGGGTGGTGAGCCAGTCCGGGAGGGGTTCGCGGGCCGCGAGCCAGCCGTCCGGGACGCCGCCGGGGGTGCCCACGCCGGTGTGCGCGGCCACCACGCCGCCGACGATCGCCGCCGTGGTGTCCACGTCCCCGCCCGCCTCGACGCAGGCGCGGATCGCGGCCGGGTAGTCGTGCAGGTGGGTGGCGGCGACCCAGAGGCAGAAGGGCACGGTGTCCTGCGCGGTCACCCGGGAGCCGTTGCCGAGCGCGTCGGCCACCTCGGCGGCCGGGTGGCCGGGCAGCGCGGCGGCCCGGCGTACGCCCCGGTGCACCTCGCCGGCCGGGTCCAGGGCGCCGGCCACCACGGTGAGCAGCCGGGCCGGCTCGGGCGGGTCCCCGTCCAGCCGGCCCCGGGCGGCCAGCGAGGCGGCCACCGCCACGGCGACCGCCCCGGCGATCCCCTCCGGGTGGGCATGGGTCACCTCGGCCGAGGCGCGGGCCTGGTCGGCGGCCCGCCGGGTGGAGTCGGCGTACCAGGCGCCGAGCGGGGCCACCCGCATGGCCGCCCCGTTGCCGCAGGAGCCCTGCCCGTCGAACGCGGACGCGGCGGCCACCGGCCAGGGCGTGCCGGCGCGGATGAGTTCGAGGAGTTCCACGGCGCCGGTGCCGTAGCGACGGGCCGGGTCGTAGTGCGCCGCGAAGGCGAGCGCGAGGGCGTCCCGGTCGACCCGACCGTGCGCGGCCAGCACGGTGAGCACCGAGCAGGCCATCTCCGTGTCGTCGCTCCACGGCCAGGGGCCCGGCGGGAGCGCGTCCGCCCAGGCGGCCACGGCCCGGCCCGGCACGAAGAACCGGGCGCCGAGGGCGTCGCCGACCGACAGGCCGGCCAGCGCGTCGCGGGCGAGCGTGAGGCGGGTGTCGGGGAAGAGAGTGAACGTCATCGCCGTCCCAGCTTGCCCGTTTCCGGGGAGTGCCGCAACGCGATCAACTTGCCACGCCGAGTACGGTGCTGACGTGGCAACCGTCCTCCTGGTCGAAGACGATCACGTCGTACGCGGTGCGATGCTGCGCTCCCTCACCGACCGGGGACACGCGGTGCACGCCGTCGGCACGGCGCTGGACGCGCTGCGCCGGGTGGCCGCCGAGACCCCCGACCTCGTGGTGCTCGACCTCGGCCTGCCCGACCTGGACGGCTCCGACGCGCTGCGGATGCTGCGCGGGATCACCGACGTGCCGATCATCATCGCCACGGCGCGGGACGACGAGCAGTCGGTGGTCCGGCTGCTGCGTGCGGGCGCCGACGACTACATGGTCAAGCCGTTCACCGGCGCCCACCTGGACGCCCGGATCACCACCGTGCTGCGCCGGGCCGGCCGGGCCAGCCGCACCGTCCAGCCGGCCGTGCACACGGTCGGCGGCCTGCGGGTGGACGTGGGCGAGCGCAGCGCGGTGCTGGACGGGGAACCCCTGGCCCTCACCCGCAAGGAATTCGACCTGCTGGCGTATCTCGCCGCACGTCCCGGCCGGGTAGTGTCCCGGCGGGAACTCTTGGAGGAGGTATGGCGGCAGCCTTCGGTCGGCGAGGACCAGACCATCGACGTTCACCTGTACTGGCTGCGCCGCAAAATGGGCGAGTCCGCGGCGAAGCCGCGCTACCTGCGCACCGTGCGGGGGGTCGGCTTCCGGCTGGTGGCGCCGGACTGAGGCCGGCGCTGGCCTGGCTCACGGCCGGCATGTGCAGCCTCGTCGCGCTCGCCTTCCTCGTCCCGCTCGGGATCACCCTGTCCGACCAGGAGCGGGAGGAGAAGCTGGCCGACGCGGCCCGGCGCAGCGCGCTGGTCACCGGCGCGCTCGCGGTCAGCACCGACCCGGAGATCGTCCGGCGGGCGGTTGCGGCCAGCGGCGACGACCCGGCGCTGCGGCCCGTCGTACACGGCATCGGGGTCGACGAGACCGCGGGCCGCGCCGACGCGGCGGCGCTGGACCGGGCCGCCGCCGAGCGGCGCTCGGTGGTCACCGAGGTGGCCGGCGGCGTCCTCCGGCTGGACCCGGTGGTGCTCGGCGACCGGGTCGCCGTGGTGGAGGTCTTCATCCCCGACGACGTGCTCGACGAGGGTGCCGGCGGGCGGTGGCTGCTGCTGCTCGCGGTGGCGGTGGCGCTGGTCGGCGCCGCGGTGGTGGTGGTCGACCGGGTGGCCGCCCGGGCCGTCGACGCCACCGGCGAGCTGGTGAAGGCGGCCCTCGCGGTCGGCGACGGCGAGCTGGGCGTGCGGGTGGAGCCGACCGGGCCGCGGGAGCTGGCGGAGGCCGGGCACGCGTTCAACCGGATGGCCGAGCGGCTGGTCGCGCTCCGCGCCGACGAGCGGGAACTCGTGGCCGACCTGTCGCACCGGCTGCGGACGCCGCTGACCGCGCTGCGGCTGGACGCCGAGGCGCTGGAGTCCGACGACACCAGCATCGGCACGTTCAGCGAGGCGGAGCTGGACCGCCGCCGCGGCATCCGGCGGATCCGGCAGGCCATCGTCACGCTGGAGGGCGAGGTCGACCAGCTGATCAAGACGACCCGCAAGGCGGTCGGGCAGGAGACCGGCCCGGCGACCTGCGACGTCAGCGAGGTGGTCCGGGACCGGATGGTCTTCTGGTCGGCCCTCGCGGGCGACCAGAACCGGCCGCACCGGGTGGTCGGGGCGCAGCTGCGGATCCCGGCGCCGGTGCCCCGGGCCGAGCTGGCCGCCGCGCTGGACGCGGTGATCGGCAACGTCTTCCGCTACACGCCGCAGGGCACCGCGTTCGAGGTGGCGGTGAGCCGGCGGGACGGCTGGGTGGCGATCCGGATCGACGACGCCGGCCCCGGCATCCCCGACCCGGACCGGGCGTTGCGCCGCGGCGCCAGCGACCAGGGCTCCACCGGGCTGGGGCTGGACATCGCCAAGCGGGTCGCGTTGCAGGCCAACGGCTCGGTGAGCATCGACCGGGCCCGGCTCGGCGGGGCCAGCGTGGTGATGCTGCTGGCCGACCCGGAGGCGACGCCCCGGCAGGTCAACCGGTTCGGCCTGGTGGGCCGGATGGCGCGGGACGCCCGGGAGCCGCGGGCCGGCCGGCGCTGGCCGCGCCCGCGCTGAGGCGGTGGCTGTGGGCCGCCGCAAGTTCTCCTTAGGAGTGGGTTAACGACGGCCGGAACGGGCGTCCGGGCTGTCAGGATAAGGACCGAACCCATCAGTTCCGTCGGCCGGGACGCCCCGTAAGAACTCCGGTCGTCGGAGCCGTGCGCGCGGCGGGAGTTCGGTCCCCCCACACCTCGCTCCCGCCGCGCGCCACTCCCCCGTCGAGTCGCACCCCGGGCGTGAGGTGACCATGATGACGCCGACCGTCAGCCGCCTGCTCCGCTGGGCCACCGTGATCGGTCTGGGTGTCGCCCTCACGCTCGCCGCCTGGCAGGACCCCGTGCACGCGGACGGCCCCGGCCGCTCCGCGGGCGGCCTGCCCGCCGCCGCCGTGGTGGTGGCCGCGGTGGTCGGGTTCGGACTGGCCCTGGCCGGGCGGCGCCGGCCGCTGCGGGTGTCCCGCCGGCCGACGCCGTCCCGTCCGGTCAGCGCGTCGCGGCCGCCGCGTACGCGTCGATCTCGCCGCTGATCCGGGCCTTCTCCGCCGGCTCCAGGAACGCGGCGGTCACCGCGTCGCGGGCCAGTGCGGCCACCCCGGCGTTGTCGAGGTTCAGCAGGCGGGCCGCCACGGCGTACTCGTCGTTGAGCGTGGTGCCGAACATCGGCGGGTCGTCGGAGTTGACGCTGACCAGCACGCCGGCCTCGACGAGCTGCGGCAGCGGGTGCTCCTCGATGGTCGCCACCGCCCGGGTCCGGACGTTGGAGGTGGGGCAGACCTCCAGCGGGATCCGCCGCTCGGCCAGGTAAGCCAGCAGCGCCGGGTCGAGGGCGGCGGAGATACCGTGGCCGATCCGCTCGGCGCCGAGCTCGCGCAGCGCGTCCCAGACCGTCTCCGGGCCGGTGGTCTCGCCGGCGTGCGGCACCGAGCGCAGCCCGGCCGCGCGGGCCTGGTCGAAGTACGGCTTGAACTGCGGCCGCGGCACCCCGACCTCCGGGCCGCCCAGCCCGAAGCTGATCAGCCCGTCCGGCCGCTGGTCCAGGGCGATCCGCAGGGTCTCCTCGGCGGACGGCAGGCCGGCCTCGCCGGGGATGTCGAAGCACCAGCGCAGCGCGATGCCGAAGTCGGCCTCGGCCCGCTTGCGGGCGTCCTCGATGGCCTCGCAGAACGCCGGCGCCGGGATCCCGCGGTGCACGTGGGAGTACGGCGTGACGGTCAGCTCGGCGTAGCGGACCTGCTGGCGGGCCAGCTCCCGGGCCACCTCGTGGGTGAGCAGCCAGACGTCGTCGGCGTCCCGGATGAGGTCCACGACGCTGAGGTAGACCTCGATGAAGTGGCCGAAGTCGCGGAACGCGAAGTAGTCGGCGAGCGCCTCCGGGTCGGCCGGGACGGGGCTGCGTCCCTCGTGCCGGGCGGCCAGCTCGGCCACGATCCGGGGCGAGGCGGAGCCGACGTGGTGCACGTGCAGCTCCACCTTGGGCAGTCCGGCGATGAAGGTGGGCAGGTCGGTCACGGGTTCTCCTCTGCGCGGGCGCCGGTGCGGGCCACCACGAAGATCCGGCGGAACGGGAAGTACACCTGACCCTGCCGCACCGGGTACGCCTCGGCGAGGCGTACCCCCAGCTCGGCGCGGAAGTCGGCCCAGCCGGCGGCGTCGAGCGCGGCGCGGACCGGGCGCAGCGCCGTCCCCTCCATCCAGGCCAGCACCGGATGGTCGGCGCCGGCGGCCGGGAGCAGGTGCACGTAGGTAGTCTCCCAGGCGTCGACGGCGCAGCCGGCACCGACCAGCAGGGCGGCGTAGTCGACCGGGTCGTCGACGGGCGCCTCGCGCAGCAGCGGGGCGAGGGTGTCGCGCCACCGGTCCCGCCCGGCGACCTCGCGCAGCGCGCGGTGCGACGGGGCGGCGAAGTTCCCCGGCACCTGGAACGCCAGCCAGGCGCCGGCCGGCAGCGTGGCGGCCCACCGGGTGAGCAGCTCCTGGTGGCCGGGCACCCACTGGAGCACCGCGTTGCAGACCACCACGTCGGCGTCGGGCTCCGGACGCCAGTCCCGCACGTCCTGGACCGAGAAGGAGACCGGCTCGGCCAGGACGCCGGTCCCGGCGAGGCTGCGCACCCGTGCCATTGCGCGGGCCCGTGCGATCATCTCGGCGGAGGAGTCCAGGCCGGCGATCCGGCTCTCCGGCCACCGGCCGGCGAGGGTCGCCGTGAGGGTGCCCGGGCCGCAGCCCAGGTCGACGACCGCGCGGGGCCGCTCCGCGGGGACCCGGGCCACAAGGTCGTGGAAGGGCCGGGAGCGCTCGTCGCCGTAGCGCAGGTAGGTGCTCGGGTCCCACATGACAGCCTCCAAACCGTACGTACGTCTTGCTAGACGGTACGGCCCGACGAGCGCCGCGGCAAGCGGCTCACTAGGCTCGACCGGGTGGAACAGCGCAGCTTCGACCGGCTCGGCCGGCACGTCGGCATCATCGGACTCGGCGCCTGGCAGCTCGGCGCGGACTGGGGCGAGGTCAGCGAGAGCGCCGCCCTCGACGTGCTGGGCGCCGCGGTCGACTCCGGGGTCACCTTCCTCGACACCGCCGACGTGTACGGCGACGGCCGCAGCGAGCAGCTGATCGGGCGGTTCCTGCGCGAGCACCCCGGGCACGGGCTGACCGTGGCCACCAAGATGGGCCGGCGGGTGCCGCAGGCGCCGGAGGCGTACACCCTGGACAACTTCCGGGAATGGACCGACCGGTCCCGGGCCAACCTCGGCGTGGACACCCTCGACCTCGTGCAGCTGCACTGCCCGCCCAGCGCGGTCTTCGCCGACGACCGGGTCTTCGACGCCCTGGACACCCTGGTCGCCGAGGAGCGCGTCGCCGGGTACGGGGTCAGCGTCGAGACCTGCGACCAGGCGCTCACCGCGATCGCCCGGCCCGGCGTGGCAAGCGTGCAGATCATCCTCAACGCGGTGCGGCACAAGCCGCTGGAGCGGGTGCTGCCCGAGGCCGCGAAGGCCGGGGTGGGCATCATCGCCCGGGTGCCCCTGGCGAGCGGCCTGCTCTCCGGCCGGTACGACGAGAACACGACCTTCCCGGCGGACGACCACCGCAACTTCAACCGGCACGGCGAGTCCTTCGACGTCGGCGAGACCTTCTCCGGCGTCGACTACGACCTGGGCCTGTCCGCCGTGCGCCGGCTCGCGCCGCTCGTCGGCGAGGACCGGACGATGGCCCAGTTCGCGCTCCGCTGGATCCTCGACCAGCCCGGCGTCACCGTGGTCATCCCGGGCGCCCGCACCGCCGAGCAGGCCCGGCGCAACGCCGCCGCGGCCGGCCTGCCGCCGCTCACCGAGGTGGAGCTGGCCGCCGTCCGTGCCACCTACGACGAGCTGATCCGCCCGCAGGTGCACGACCGGTGGTGAACCCGGAGCGGCCGCGCGTCGGCGTGCCGTCGCCGCGGGCCGGCGCCCGCGGGCATGCTGGAGCCGGACGCGCGCCGTCGGAGGGAGAACGATGAGGGGCTGGTTCCGGCTCACCGTGGGGCTGCTCGCCATCGTGCTCGGTGCCCTGTGGACCGTGTCGGGGCTGGGGTACGTCGAGGGCAGCGTGCTGACCGACCAGCGGATCTGGGCGGCCGTCGGCCCGGTGCTCGTCCTCATCGGACTCGTCGCGCTCTGGTTCGGCATGCGGGCGCGGCGCCGGCGCGGCTGACGCGCGCAAGGCGTCCACAATGCGGAAAGCCCCGCCTCCCGGGAAGGGACGCGGGGCTCACGCACCGGCCGGCGCGGCCGGTGCTCCGTCAGCTCAGATGGGGCGGACCTGCTCGGCCTGCGGACCCTTCTGACCCTGGGCGATCTCGAACTCCACCCGCTGGTTCTCCTCCAGCGTGCGGTAGCCGCTGGACTGGATGGCCGAGAAGTGGACGAACACGTCAGCACCCCCGCCGTCGACGGTGATGAAGCCGAAGCCCTTGTCAGCGTTGAACCACTTCACGGTTCCCTGCGCCATGTGTATCTCCTTCTAAAACTGGCGGCCGAGCACGCCGTGCGGCCGATTGGCCGTTTTCGAGCAGCGGCGCCTGAGGCGGCCCCCGGTGAAGGAGACTTCTCTCAACCCACGCGTCTCTCAACAGCGTGAGACAGCAAACCACGTACGCAAAAACTTCGCACAGCCTACCGGACGAAATTCTCCGACATGTGACCTGACGGTTGCGGCAGAGCCACTGGCCGGGCCGGTCGGGCCATGCGAAAGGCCCCTGTCCACCAAGGTGGAAAGGGGCCTTTCGTGCGTATGGAATCAGTCGGGCCAGTGGCCGGTGAGCCGGCGTACGCCGACCGCCCCGCCGCGGTCCACGGCGGCCCGGACGACCGCGAAGATCGCGCCCTGCAAGGCCGCGGCGGCCAGGATCTCGCCCCAGCGGCGGTCCTCGTCGGTGGCGCTGGGCGCCTCGCCGTCGCCGGCCGTGAGCTTCCAGACCTGCCGGAAGATGACACCGGCGACGGTGCCGGCGGCCAACCCCATCAGCACCCCGACCGGCTTGTACGCCGCCCTGCCGATGCCCCTGCTCACCTGCGCCTCCCTCGGACGATCAGCAGCGCCACCGCGGTGACCACGGCACCGGCGGCCACAGCCGCCCACGGCACCGGGTTGCGCCCGACCGCCCCACCCTTCTCGTACGCCTGCGCCCGGACCAGCCGGGCCTTCTCCGCCGCCTGCCCGCGCACCCGGGCCACGGTCAGCGCCGCCTGCTGCCGCAACCGCGCCTTCGCCTGGTCGGCGGAATGCCGGACCAGGGTCTTGACGTCGGCCCGCGCGGCGAGCAGCTCCATCGTCTCACCCAGCTCCACCCGGGTCCGGCGGATCTCCTCCCGGAGCGCCGCCACGTCCCCGGTCCCGTTGCCGGTCATCCCCGCCTCCCGTCCTTCACCGCGGCGGTGACGGTGTCGACGTCCGCCCGGACGCTGCGGACCGTCGCCTCCGGCACCGGCGGGACGGCACGGCTGACCTGCTTCTTGCCGACGAGCGCCAGGATCCCGGCGAGCAGGAACAGCGCCACCGCCACGATCAGCGCCGCCAGCCAGGCCGGCATGACCAGGTCCAGCAGCAGGATCACCGTGGCGACCAGCGCGCCGGCGCCGTAGAGGGCCATCACCCCGCCGCCGCCGAACAGACCGATCCCGATCCCCGCGTGCTTGCCCTTCTGGGTCAGTTCCGCCCGGGCCAGCGCCAACTCGTCCCGCACCAGGCGGGTGACCTGTTCGGTGGCCCGCTGCACCAGTTCCGCGGTGGACGGCTCGCTCCCGGTCCGGGACGTGCTGCGACTCGCGACGTCAGCCATGCTGTCCTCCTTTCATCATCACCGCGCTGTATGCCCGGAGTCGCCGCCCGTCAATCCTGCGCGGAGCGGCCGGTCGGCCCGGCCGCGCACCACCTTCTGGCCCGGCCGCCGGGCGGCGGCCGGAACCGGGGCGTGCGCAGCAGGTCCCCCTTAACGGGCCGATCAAACGCAGCCGGCCCGACATGCCGCGAATCCACCGGCATCCGGCAGGTGCAACGGGCCGGCCGGGGCCGAGGTCACGACGCGCGGAGCCCCCGGCGCCGCGAGGGGCTGCCGGGGGCTCCGGAACGGGGTACGGGGTCAGCGGCGCGCTTCGGCGTGCTCCTCGCGCCCCACGAACACCTCGCTGCGGGCCTCGCCGTCGTCGCTGCCGCCGAAGACCCGCGCGTCGTCGGGAACCTCGGTGTCGGGCAGCCGGCGCACCGGCCGGCGCGGCTGCACCGCCTGCCAGGGCGGCGTGCCGGCGGTGTCGCCCACCTCGGCGCGCAGCCGGGGCAGGGCGGTGGGGCGCTGGTCGCGTACCCAGGCGACCAGGTGCTCGCGGACCAGGCAGCGCAGGTCCCACAGGCTGCCGGCGTCGGCGGCGCTGACCAGCGCCCGGACCTTGACCAGGCCGCCGGTCGCGTCGGTCACCTGGAGCACGCAGACCCGGCCGTCCCACAGCTCGGTGCCCTCGCACAGCCGGCGCAGCTCCTCCCGCATGGCCTGCACCGGGATGGCCCAGTCCAGGTCGAACTCCGCGGTGCCGAGCACGGCCGCCTCGGTCCGGGTCCAGTTCTGGAAGGGGGTGCTGGTGAAGTAGGAGGTGGGCAGGATCAGCCGGCGGTCGTCCCAGATCTGCACCACCACGTAGCTGAGCGTCAGCTCCTCGATCCGGCCCCACTCCCCCTCGACCACCACCACGTCGTCGAGGCGTACCGCGTCGCTGAACGCGAGCTGGAGTCCGGCGAAGACGTTGCCCAGCAGGCTCTGCGCGGCCAGCGCGGCGACCACACCGACCACACCGGCGCTGGTCAGCACGCCGGCGCCGATGCCGCGGACGGCCGGGAAGGTCATCAGCATCACGCCGAGGGCGAGCACCACGATCACCGCGATGGTCAGCCGGCGCAGCAGCACCACCTGCGTACGCACCCGCCGGGCGTGCCGGTTGTTCGGCACGTCCACCCGGAACCGGGCCAGCGCGGTGTCCTCGGCCACCACCAGCAGCGAGGCCACCAGCCAGGCGGCGGCGGCGATCAGGGCGAGCACCAGGGCGTGCAGCACCAGCTGCCGCCAGGGGCTGCCCACCGCGTACGGGGTGGTGAACCGGACCGCGAGCTGCACGGCGAGCACGGTCGCGGCCACCTGGAACGAGCGGTGCGAGTGGTCGGTCAGCTCGGTCATCAGCAGCGAGCGCCGGCCGAGCCGGCGGGTGAGCCGGTGCACCACCTCGACCAGCAACAACGCGACCGCCGCCGCGGCGAGCGCGGCGGCGGCGGTCACGAGGTAGGTCTGCACGTTTCTCCATCTCCCTCCGGCCGGGCGGAATCGGGCAAAGGCCCAATGGTGCCCGGACTATCGCGTATCGACCAGGATCACACCCGGCGATAGCGCGACTGGAGGAAGCAGTAGACGCCGAAGGCGGCGATGCCGAGCGCCATGAGCGCCAGCAGCACCGGCCCGTAGGACTGGTCGCGGAGGGTCCGCAGCGCGGCGTCCAGGCCACGGGCCTTCTCCGGGTCGTACTTCACGGCGGCCACCACGATCAGCAGGCCGGCGAGGGCGAAGACCGCGCCCCGGGCCGCGTACCCGGCCATGCCGAGGCGGCGGGTCAGGGTGTGCGTCTTCGGGCTCATCTCGCCGGTCTTGAGGTTGCGCTCGAACTTCTTCTTGAGCCCGTAGATCACCATGCCGATGCCGACCGCGGCGAGCACCAGCCCGGCGAGCCCGACCAGCCACCGGCCACCGTCGGAGGCCATCAGCTTCTCGGTGAACTGCTGCTGCTGGTTGGCGGCGTTGGCGCTGGCGTCCTGGACGACCTTGATGGCGGTCCAGCCCAGCCAGACGAAGACGATCACGCGCACGACGGAGGCGATCCGCTCGAAGAGCTTCTCCCTGCCCCGCAGGTAGCGGTGGCCGATGACCGCCTCGAACGCCTGCCAGATGGCCATGGCGAAGAGCCCCACGGCGATGGCGACCAGCAGGAACTTGCCCATGGGCTGGGCGCCGAGGGTGCGCAGGGCGCCGTTCTGGTTGCCCTCCTCCCCCGACTTGCCGAAGGCGATCTGCAGGGCCAGCCAGGCGAAGAGGAGGTGCACGATCCCGTAGCCGATGAAACCGGCCCGGGTCAACAGTTCGAGCCACCTGCTGTTCGCGGCCTGGGCGGCGGTGGCTCCGGCGTTCCGGGTGAGAGACATGGCGCCTCAATCTCCCGGTGCGAAGATTTCCAAACGTCGGCCGCCGCCGCCCGGCGCGCGATCAGCTGTTCGGGTCGCGTGCCACCCGGATGACGACCTGCTGGTCGGTGACGCTGTCCAGGGTCACTGAGAAGCCGCCGGCCTGGGCGGCCTGCTGGCCGACGGTGAGCGAGAGCTGCTCGCCGGCCACCTCCACGGTGACCTGGTCGCCCTCGGCCCCGACCAGCTTCGCCTCGACGCCCAGGATGCTGGCGCTGGCCTCGACGCCACGGTCGAAGGTGACCGTGCAGGCGTCCAGGCCGCAGTCGGTGGAGGCGTTCTCCGAACTGCATCCGGCCAGCAGCGCGACGCCGAGGGCGAGCCCGGCGAACAGGCCGGCGGCACGGCGGAGAGGGGTCGGCGAGGGGGAAACGCGTCGGTTCGTCACCCGGCCAAGGGTACGAGACGACGGCCACACCGCCACCCACCGGTGATCGGCCGGGGGCGCGTTAGGGTCCCGGCATGCCCTTCGACATCGCCCGCACCCGGGCCGCCTACCCCGCCCTGACCGAGGGTTTCGCCCACTTCGACGGCGCCGGGGGCACCCAGACCGCCCGGCCCGTGATCGAGGCGGTCAGCGCCGCGATGACCGCCGCCACCGGCAACCGGAGCACCGCGTTCGTGCCGGGCCGGCGGTCGCTGGACCTGGTCGCGGCGGCCCGCGCCGCGGTGGCCGACCTGCTCGGCGCGGAGGCCGCCGGGGTGGTGCTCGGGCCGAGCGCCACGGCGCTGACGTACACCCTGGCCCGGACGCTCGGCGCGGGCTGGGGGCCGGGCGACGAGGTGGTGGTCTCCCGGCTGGACCACGACGCCAACGTCCGGCCGTGGGTGCAGGCGGCCGAGGCCGCCGGGGCGGCGGTGCGGTGGGCCGAGTTCGACCCGGCGACCGGCGAGCTGCCCGCCGGCCAGTACGCCGACCTGGTCACCGAGCGCACCCGGCTGGTCGCGGTGACCGCCGGCAGCAACGCCGTCGGCACCGCGCCGGACGTGGCGACGATCGCCAAGACCGCGCACGCGGCCGGCGCGCTGGTCTGCGTGGACGGGGTCCACGCCGTGCCGCACGGCCCCACCGACCTGGCCTCGCTCGGCGCGGACTTCCTGGTGACGAGCGCGTACAAGTGGTCCGGGCCGCACCTCGCCGCGATGGCCGCCGACCCGGCCCGGTGGGCGTCGCTGCGCCCCGCGAAGCTGATCCCCTCCTCCGACGCGGTCCCGGACCGGTTCGAGTACGGCACCCCGAGCTTCCCGCTGCTGGCCGGGGTGACCGCGGCGGTGGACCACCTGGCCACCCTCGACCCGGCCGCGACCGGCAGCCGGCGGGACCGGGTCCGGGCCGGGCTGGCCGCCGCCCAAGCGCACGAGGAGGCCGTCTTCGAGCGGCTGCTGGCCGGGCTGGCCGCGCGCCCGTTCGTGACCGTGTACGGCTCGCCGGCCCGGCGCTGCCCCACCGTGTCGTTCCGGGTGGCCGGGTCGAGCCCGGCGGACACCGCCGCGGCGCTGGGCGCGGCCGGGGTCTGCCTCTCCTCCGGCGACTACTACGCCTACGAGTACTTCCGGACGATGGGCCTGCGGGACAGCGGCGGCGCGGTCCGGGCGAGCGTCTACCACTACAACACCGCCGAGGAGGTGGACCGCTTGCTCGCCGAACTGGACCGGCTGGCGGCCGCCGGGGAGAGAATGGCCCGGTGAGCTTCCTGGTCGAGGAGAACCCCGCGAAGCACCGCTTCGAGATCCTGGTCGACGGCGCGCTGGCCGGGTTCACCGCGTACGTGCCGCGCGGGGAGGTGCTGGTCTTCACGCACACCGAGGTGGACGACCGCTTCCAGAACATGGGGGTGGGCTCGGCGCTGATCCGGGGCACGCTCGACCAGATCCGCGAGCGCGGCGACCGGATCGTGGTGAAGTGCCCGTTCATGGGGGCGTTCATCCAGCGCCACCCCGACTACGCCGACCTGGTGATCCCCGAGCCCTGACCGGGGCGGGCCGGCCGACCCGACCCGGTCCGGGTCGGGTCAGCGGGCGCCGGCGAGCAGTTCGGCGGCGGCGACGGCGGCGGCCCGGGTCGCGCCGTGGGTGGCCACGTGCACCGCCCCGGTGACCAGCTCGGGCACGCCCAGCTCGACCACCACCGCGTCGGGGCGGGTGGCCAGGGCGCGGGAGACCGCGTCCCGCATCCAGTCGTGCCGGTGCAGGTCCCGCACCACCAGCACCAGCGGGCGGCCGGCCGTGCCGGCGGACGGGTCGGCAGGGACCTCCTCCCGGGCGTACCGGGCGGTCGTGGTGCCGGGGGTCAGGGCGGCCAGCGGCGCGGCGATCCCCCACGGGGTCTCCTCGCCGATGGCGATGTTGCGGGGCGGCGCGAACTCCACCACGTGGGCCGGGCCGGCCAGCGGCAGCAGCCCGCCCGTGGTGGCGACCACCCGCAGGGCCCGGCGGGCGGCGGCCAGCCCGATCGCCGAGCCGGCGTCGCCGGGCCGGGCGTCGGACCGGCCGGCGCGGGCGGCGACCGTCCAGGCCGCCAGCTGTCCGACCCGCTTCGCCGCCTCGGCCAGCCGCTCCTCCGGCAGGTCCCCGGAGACCACCGCGGCCACGATGGCGTCCCGCAGCTCGCGGGCGTCGGCCTCGGTGGCCCGCTCCCCGCCCACGCAGATGGCGTCGGCACCGGCGGCGAGCGCCCGGACGGCCGCCCCGGCGAAGCCGTACCGGTCGGCGACGGCGCGCATCTCCACCGCGTCGGTCACCACCACGCCGCCGAAGCCCAGCTCCTCGCGGAGCAGGCGGCCCAGGATGAGCGGGCTGAGCGTGGCCGGCAGCTCCGGGTCCAGCGCCGGCACCAGCAGGTGCCCGGTCATCACCGCCTGCGCCCCGGCCGCCACGGCGGCCCGGAACGGGGCCAGCTCCACGGCGTCCAGGCGGGCCCGGTCGCCGCCGATGCGGGGCAGGTCGTGGTGGGAGTCGACCCGGGTGTCACCGTGCCCGGGGAAGTGCTTGGCGCAGGCGGCGACGCCGCCGGCCTGCAGGCCGCGGACCCAGGCGGCGGTGTGCCGGGCGACCAGGGCCGGGTCGGCGCCGAACGAGCGGACCCCGATCACCGGGTTCGCCGGGTTCGAGTTGACGTCGGCGTCCGGGGCGTAGTTCAGCGTCACGCCCACCGCGGCCAGCTCGGCGCCCAGGTCCCGGGCCACCTCCTCGGTCAGCGCCGGGTCGTCGACCGCGCCGAGCGCGAAGTTGCCGGGCCGCGAGCTGCCCCGGGCCGACTCGATCCGGGTGACGTCGCCGGCCTCCTCGTCGATGGCCACGATCACGTCGGGCCGCTCGGCGCGCAGGTTCGCGGTCAGCTCGGCGACCTGCTCGTGGTCGACGACGTTGCGGGCGAAGAGGACCACCGATCCGAGACCCTCGCCGAGCCAGCGGCAGACCCACGGCGGCGGTGTGGTGCCGACGAACCCGGGTTGCAGGACGGCGGCCGCCAGGGCCGCCAGGTCACCGGTCGCTCCCACGATCCGCTCGCTCATGCGCTGTCGTACCCCCGTCTTCCCCACGGCCCGCCGCCCCGGCGGTGCTGACATGGTCACACCGCGTCCGGAAATAGTCAACAATCCTTACTGTTAGCGGCTGGCACCGCCGGCCGGCCCGTGGGAGAGTGCGACCATGCATCCCGCGCTGCTCGCCGACGCCACCAGCGCCGCGGACATCCCCGGCGTACGCCTGCTCGGCCTGGTGGTCGGCGGCCTGTTCCTGCTGATCGCCATCCGGGCGATGTTCCGCCGGTAGCGGCCGCGTTCGGACCCGGTCTCCCGGGGGTAGGGCTGTCGGTGTCCCGGGTGCGCCCGGCACCCGGACGCGGCGAGGGGGCACGATGAGGATCGGCTACTTCCTGTCCAGCGAGGAGTACACCCCGGCGGAGCTGCTGGAGCAGGCCCGCGGCGCCGAGCGGGCCGGCTTCGAGGCACTGTGGATCTCCGACCACTACCACCCCTGGGTCGACGCGCAGGGCCAGAGCGCCTTCGTCTGGTCGACCATCGGGGCGCTCAGCCAGGTCTGCCGGCTGCCGGTGACCACCGCGGTCACCTGCCCGACCGTCCGCATCCACCCCGCCGTGATCGCGCAGGCCGCGGCCACCAGCGCGGTGCTGCACGACGGGCGCTTCGTGCTCGGGGTGGGCACCGGCGAGGCGCTGAACGAGCACATCTTCGGCGACCCGTGGCCGCAGGCCGACGTCCGGCTGGAGATGCTCGAGGAGGCGGTCGAGGTGATCCGGGCTCTGTGGACCGGCGACTTCGTCAACCACCACGGCAAGCACTACACCGTGGAGCACGCCCGGATCTACACCCGCCCCGACACTCCCCCGCCGATCTACGTCTCCGGCTTCGGTCCGAAGTCGATCGAGCTGGCCGCCCGGATCGGTGACGGCTACGTGAGCACCATGCCCGACGCCGACATGGTCCGCCGGTTCCGCGACTCCGGCGGCGGCGACAAGCCCTGCCAGGCCGGCTTCAAGGCCGCGTACGCCGACAGCGAGGACGAGGGCGTGCGGATCGCGTACGAGCGGTGGCCCAACGCCGGCGTGCCGGGCGAGCTGTCCCAGGTGCTCCCGTCGCCGCGCCACTTCGAGCAGGCCGCGCAGCTCGTCCAGCCGGAGATGATGAAGGAGTCGTTCGTCTGCGGCCGCGACGCCGACGCCCACCTGGAGATGATCGACAAGTACGCCAAGGCCGGCTTCGACGAGATCTACGTGGCCAACACCGGCCCGCACTGGCAGGGCCTGTTCGACCTCTACGAGCGTGAGGTGCTCCCCCGGCTGCGCTGAGCCCCGCCCCGCTCCGGCAGGACGCCGTGCAGCAGCGTGGCGACCAGGGCGTCCACCAGGTCCGGGGCGGGCTGCGGGGGCGGGCCCGCCGGGTCGAGCAGCCCGCCGAGGACCAGGTCGTGGCAGACCCCGACGACCAGCGTGGCCACCGCCTCCGGGCGGACCGTCGGGGCGACCCGGCCGAGCCGCTGCTCCGCGCGCACGTAGCCGGCCAGCTCCCCGCGCAGCCCGTGTCCGCCGCCGAGCGGGGCGGGCAGCTCGCCGAGGCGGGCCAGCAGCTTCGGCTGGGTGGTCAGCCCGGCGAACGCCGGCAGGATCGCCGCGTGCAGCGCCAGCGCCCGGTCCAGGTAGGCCCGCAGGTTCGCCTCGACGGTCGCCTCGCCCGGGCGCGGGGCCGCCCCCTCCCGCGCCGCCTCGACCGCCCGCACGTGCGCGTGCAGCGCGGCCGCGAGCAGCTCCTCCTTGTCGGCGAAGTGGTTGTAGAGCACCCCGTCGGCGACACCGGCCTCGCGGGCGATGTCGCGGACGGTCAGCCCGGCCACGCCGCGCCGGGCCACCAGCCGCCCGGCGGCGGCGATCAGGTGCTCCCGCAGGCTCTGCTCGCCGCCCCGCAGCGCGGCGGCTCTTCTGGGTGCCATCACGAGGATCCTAGGCTCCGCCGGGCCCGGCTCCCCCGAGCGAGCCGGGTCCGGCGGACGCCTGTCGACGGCCGCCGGCTCACCCGGGCCGGCGCGCGGTCACCAGCCAGGCCGCGGTGCGCAGCCGGACGCCGTCCGGCCCCTCGTACGGCCGCACCGCCTCGGCCAGGGCGACCCGCACCCGGTCGCCGGCCGCCGGGTCGAGCGGTTCGAGCCGGTGCCGGACCGGCCCCCAGCCGGCCAGGAACGCGGCGGCGTCGGCGGCGTCCCGCCCCCAGGTGCCCGGCTCCTGCCGGGGCGCGCACTCCACGTCGACGAAACCGGCGTCGGTGAGGACGGACCGCACCACCGCGGGGTCGGCGAGGGAGAGCGGCTCGCCGACGGCCGTGCCGTCGCTGCCGGTGGGCGGCAGGTGCGCGGCGAGCGGGGCGAGCGCCGCGCCGAGGTCTCCCCGGCGGATGTCGTCGAGGCAGACGAAGGCGAGCCGCCCGCCAGGGCGCAGCGCCCGGCCGAGGTTGGCGAACGCGGTGACCGGGCCGGCGAAGAACATCACCCCGAACCGGCTCAGCGCGACGTCGAAGGCCGCCGGCGGGAAGGGGTGGACCTGGGCGTCGGCCCGGACGAAGTCCACGTTGCCCACCGCCTCGGCGGCGGCCGTTGCCCGAGCCCGGTCCAGCATCGGCGCGGAGAGGTCCACCCCGAGGGCCGTGCCGGCGCCGGAGCGGCGGGCGGCAAGGCGGGTGAGCTGGCCGGTGCCGCAGCCGACGTCGAGCACCCGGTCGCCGGGCCGGACCGCGGCGAGCAGCGGCTCGTTGAAGCCGCTGTTGATCGCGTCGTACCGCCGCTGGTGGTCGGCCCAGTGCCGGCCCTCGTAACCGTTCCAGGCCCGCTCCTGCTGGTCGTTCGGGATGGTCCGCACGGCGCCTCCTGATGAACGCTTGTTCATGAACGAGCATTCATAATGCGTGCGCGTGACGGTGACCGTCAACCCCGCCCGGTTTCGCGGGTGATCGCCAGGGGTACCTGCGGCCACTGATGAGACTGACCACGCACTCCACGACCCTGCGCCGCGCGGCCAAGAGCCTCTTCGGCTGGACCGCCCTCCGGCCCAACCAGCTGGCCGCCATGCGCGCGGTCATGAAGCGCCGCGACGCCCTGGTGGTGCTCCCCACCGGCGCCGGCAAGTCGGCGATCTACCAGATCCCGGCCAGCCTGATCCCCGGCCCCACGGTGGTCATCTCCCCGCTGCTCGCCCTCCAGCAGGACCAGATCGCCGCGCTCAACGAGCGGCAACGCCCCGAGCTGCGGGCGGTCCGGATCAGCTCCGACGAGACCGCGGCCCAGCAGGCCGGGGCGATCGAGGAGATCCGGGCGGGACGGGCCGAGTTCCTGTTCATCACCCCGGAGGCGCTGAGCAACCCGGACCGGCTCGCCGAGGTCCGCGCGCTCAAGCCGGCGCTGGTCGCCATCGACGAGGCGCACTGCATCTCCGCCTGGGGGCACGACTTCCGCCCGGACTACCTGGCGCTCGGCCACCTCATCGAGGGCATCGGCCGGCCGCCGGTCGTGGCGCTGACCGCCACCGCCTCCCCGCCGGTCCGCGACGACATCGTCGCCCGGCTGCGACTGCGCGACCCCGAGGTGGTGGTGTCCGGGCTGGACCGCCCCAACCTCTTCCTCGAGGTGGCGCACTGCCCCACCGACGACTACCGGTGGCGGCGGCTGGTCGCGCTGCTGCGCGACGACGAGCGGCCCGGCATCATCTACGTGCCGACCCGGCGGGCGGCCGAGGAACTGGCCCAGCGGCTCACCGACGCGGGCTTCCCGGCGCAGTACTACCACGGCGGGATGCCGACGAACGCCCGCAACGACCTGCACGAGGCGTTCCTCGCCGACCAGGTGCCGATCATGGTGGCCACCTCGGCGTTCGGCATGGGCATCGACAAGCCGAACATCGCCTGGGTGGTGCACATGGCGCTGCCCGACTCGCCGGACAGCTACTTCCAGGAGATCGGCCGGGCCGGCCGGGACGGCGCGCCCGCCCGGGTGCTGTTGCTCTGGCGCGCCGAGGACGTCGGCCTCCAGCGCTACTTCAGCGGCGGCCTGCCCGACGAGAAGGAACTGACCGAACTCGCCGCGCTGCTGCGCAAGCAGGCCCGGAACAAGAAGGAGCTGCGCGAGCTGACCGGGCTCGGACCGCGCAAGCTCGGCCAGTACCTGTCGCTGCTGGAGCAGGTGGGCGCCGCCGAACCCCGCGCCCGGCAGCGGATCGCCGCCCCCCGGTACGCCCCGGCGGCCGCCGAGTCCGGCCGGGCCGCGCTCGCCGAGGCGGAGCGGCAGCAGACCGTGACGCGGTCGCGCACCGACATGATGCGTGCCTTCGCGGAGACCACCGGTTGCCGGGGGCAGGCGCTGCTGGCCTACTTCGGCGAGCAGATGAGCGAGGTCTGCGGGCACTGCGACAACTGCCACGCCGGCACCAGCGTCGCCGGCGACGGCGCCGTCGGCCCGTTCCCGGTGCACAGCCAGGTACGGCACCCGGAGTGGGGCGCCGGCCTGGTGCTCAGCTACGAGGAGGACAAGATGACAGTCCTCTTCGACGAGGTGGGCTACAAGACGCTGTCCGTCCGCGTGGTGTCCGAACAGGGCCTGCTGGAGCTGGACTAGCCTGACCCGGGCACCGCGGGAGCGGTGCCCGTCGACAACGACGACCACGGCGAAAGGGGCTTGATCGTGATCGAGCAGCCGGCGTACACCGGGTTCGGTTTCTCCGACGAGGAGTGGGGGCTGCTGGTCGGTCTGCCGCAGGCGGTCCTCACCGCGGCGGCCGCGGCCGAGTCCGACGGCACCCGGCGCACCATGGCCGAGAACGCCGCCGGGCTGGAGACCATCGCCGCGGGCCGCGAGTCGGCCAGTCCGCTGGTGGCCGCCGTCGCCGGCGAGGTCGTGTCCCGGGTGGGCGACCCCGAGGCCGGCGCGGAGCTGCCGGTCATCACCCCGGACGACCCGCAGGCGATGATCGAGGACGTGCTCGGCCGGGCCGGGCAGGCGTCGGCGCTGCTGTCCGGCAAGATCGACGAGGGGCAGGCCGGCGCGTACCGGCACTGGCTCGTGGAGATCGCCGAGCAGGTGGTCGGCGCTGCCTCCACCGGCGGCATCCTGGGCCTCGGCGGGGACGTGGTGAGCGACTCGGAGCGGCGCTTCCGCGACCGGCTCGCGCACGTGCTCACCGACTGACCGGACTGTTAACAGAAAATTTCACGCCGGTCAATGACGGATATGTCACGCCCCACGAGTGCAACTCCCGGCCTCGTGGGGCGTCCTGCTTGATGAAGGGTGACCGAACCACGGGGGTCGTGCATGGATACGGAATTGCAGCGGCAGGTCTTCGACACGGAGCAGGTGCCCGCCGCCGACCGCTTCGGACTGTGGCTGGACATGCTCGCCGGCACGCCCGGGCTCATGCGGGTACGCACAGAGCACGCCGACAACTTCGTCGCGCGTTCGGAGTTCCTCGACCTGGGCCCCATGCAGCTGGTCCGCCACCGCTACCCCTCGCTGGACGGCGTCCGGAGCCGGAAACTGATCCAACGTTCCGACGCCGACTACTACGTGCTCGCGCTGACCCTCGCCGGCACCGGCATCGCGGACCAGGACGGGCAGCGCGGCGTCTGCCGCCCCGGCGACTTCACCTTCTACGACTGCGCCCGCCCGCAGGAGCTGAGCCACCACGGCAACGACGACAACCCCTCCGTCCGGTCGATCGTGGCCTTCATCCCGTACGAGGCGCTGCCCCTGCCCCCGCGCCGGCTCGCCCCGCTGTTCGCCGGCCGGATGTCCGGCACCGAGGGGATCGGTGCGCTGCTGTCGAACTACCTCATCCAGCTCACCGGCCATCCCGAGCAGTACCACGCGGCGGACGCCGAGCGGCTCGGGGGCGTCGGGCTCGACCTGATCTCCACTCTGCTGGGCCGGCACCTGGTCTCCGAGGACGCGGTGCCCACCGAGGTGCGGCGGCGGGCCCTGCTGGCCCAGGTGCGCTCGCACGTCCGCCAGCACCTCGGCGACGCCGCGCTGAGCCCGCAGTCGATCGCCGACGCGCACCACGTCTCGGTCCGGTCTCTGCACCGGCTCTTCGAGGCCGAGGAGACCACGGTCGCGGCGTACATCCGGGACGAGCGGCTGGAGCGGTGCCGCCGGGACCTCGCCGACCCGGCGCTGGGCGACCGGCCGATCCAGCTCGTCGCCGCCCGCTGGGGCTTCCGCGACAAGGCCCACTTCAGCCGGGCGTTCCGGGCCGCGTACGCGGAGACGCCCCAGGCGTACCGGGCGCGCCACCTGCAACCGGCACGGATCGTCAACACCACGGCATCCGCAATCAACTCGGAGCGGACATACTGAGTGCGGGCCGGCCGGGCGACCGGCGCGGCCCACTGGTATCGGGGGGCCGTGGCGAGGCGCCCGCGGCAGCTCAGCCGCGGGCGACCGCCCGGTAACGCCACCCACCCTCGACGGCCCGCACCGGTTTCCGGCCCCGTCGTGCTTCCCCCCAGGACTGACGGCGGGGCCGGTCAGGCCTCCTCCTCCAGCAGCACCAGGACGGCCTTCTCCACGGCCTCGCGGGGCATGTCCGGCTGCACCGGGACCAGCACCCCGTCGTGGTAGAGGTCGACCACCCGCGGGTCCACGTAGGACGTCCGGGCCACCGTGGGCGTGTTGCCAAGCAGGTCGGCGACCGAGCGCATCACCGCCGCCACCGCCCGCCGGCGGGCCGTCGTGGAGCGCTGCGGGCCGACCGTGGCCAGCTCGGCGGCGGCCAGCACGGTGGCGTGCCAGGTGCGGAAGTCCTTGGCGGTCATCTCCCCGCCGCTGGCGTCGCGCAGGTAGTCGTTGACCTCGTCGCTGCGCACGTCCCGCCAGGTCCGGCCGTCCCAGTAGCCGAACAGGCGCTCCTCGGACCGCCGCCGGCGGCGCAGGTTGGTCAGCACCCGGCACAGCTCGGGGTCCTCGATGCGGCGGACCTGCTCGATGCCGCCCTTGGCGGGGAACTCGAAGACCACGCAGCCGCCCCGCGAGCGGGCGTGCTCGGGGCGCAGGGTGGACACGCCGAAGGTGGCGTCCTCACCGGTGGCGTACTGGTCGCTGCCGACCCGGAACGTGCCCATGTCGAGCAGCCGCGCGACGGTGGCCAGGATCCGCTCCCGCCGCAGCCCGCGCAGCGCCAGGTCATGCGCGACCCGGTCGCGCAGCGCGGGCAGCCGGTGGGCCACCTCCAGCACGTGGTCGAACTTGGCCTCGTCCCGCTTCTCCCGCCACTTCGGGTGGTAGAGGTACTGCTTGCGCCCCGCCGCGTCGATCCCGGTGGCCTGGATGTGCCCGTTCGGGTACGGCGAGATCCACACGTCCCGCCAGGCCGGCGGGACGACCAGCTCCCGCAGCCGGCCCAGCTCGTCGGGGTCGCGCACCGGTTCGCCCTTCGCGTCCACGAAGAGCCAGCCCTTGCCGCGCCGCCGGCGTCCGTACCCCGGCCTGCCCGGATCACTACGCCGCAATCGCACCGGAGACCCGCACCGCCCGTTCCGCCTCGTCCACTGCGGCCACCACCTCGTCGACCTCGATGGCCGCCAATGTCGGGTGGGTTCCTACCCCACCGGAAGCGGGCCAATCGGCGTCGATACCGGCACGGTCGGTGGCCCCGAGCACCCGGTGCCGGGCGCGATCGGGCGGCGGGCCCCAGTGCGCCGCCGGCACCGGCCCGAAGAGCACCACCGAGGCGGTGCCGTAGCCGGTGGCCAGGTGGGCCACCCCGGTGTCCCCGCTGACCACCAGCCGGGCGTCGGCCACCAGCGCGGCCAGCTCGGCGAGGCCGGTGCGGCCGGCGAGCACCGCGGCCGGGGGCAGCGCGGCGTCCCGCGCCACCCGGGCGGCCAGGTCCCGCTCGTCGGTCGAGCCGGTGAGCACCACCCGGTGCCCCCGGGCCGTGAGGGTCCGGGCCAGCGCCGCGAAACGGTCGGCCGGCCAGCGCTTCGCGGGGATCTTGCTGCCGGGGTGCAACACCGTGACGCCGGCCGGCACGCCGGCCGCGGGCGGGCGGCGCAGCGCCAGGTCGCCGGGGTCGGCCGGGAGGCCGTACCAGTGCAGCAGCCGGCACCAGCGGCGCACCTCGTGCTCGTCGTCGTCCCAGGCCGGGCCGGCGAGGTGTCCGGCCTCGGCGTTGCGGTGGGCGAGCAGCCGGCCCGGCCGGGCGGCGGCGAGCATCCGGTGCGACCGCGGGCCGCGCCCGTGCAGGTTGACCGCCACCTCGGGCGGCGGCCCGGGCCACGCCGCCCGGTCGGCCAGCCCCGAGGTGGGCAGCACCCGGTCGACCACCCCGGTCAGCTCGGCCAGCGGCGCCAGCCACGCGGGCGCGGCGAGCACCAGCTCCCGGCCCGGGAGGCCGGCGCGCAGGCCCCGCAGCGCCGGGACGGCGGTGGCCAGGTCGCCGACCCCGAGCGCCCGCAGCACCAGGATCACGGGTACGAGGACTCCTGCTCGGCACAGACCACCATCTCGCGTACGGCGCAACCGGCCGGCTGGGAGAGGGCGAACATGACCGCGGCGGCGGTGTCGGCCGGCTCGTTGAGCACGGCGTCCGGGCCGGGGCGGTACCGGACGTCCCGCTCGTCGAAGAAGGCGGTGCGCATGCCGCCGGGGATGAGCAGGGTGACCCCGACGGCGCCGGCCAGCTCGGCGGCGAGCGCCCGGGTGAAGCCCACCACCCCGAACTTCGCCGCGCAGTACGCGGTCGCGTCGCTGACCGCCTTCACCCCGAGCGTGGAGGCGACGGTGACGATGCTGCCCCGGGACGCCTCCAGGAAGGGCAGCGCGGCCCGGATCACCGCGGCGGTGGCGAGCAGGTCCACCGTGACGATCCGTTCCCAGGTCTCCGCCGGCACGTCGATGAGCTTCCCCGGCACGTCCATCCCGGCCGCGGTGACCACTCCGTCCAGCCCGCCCGAGCGTTCCGCGAGGTCGCGGGTGGCCGCCTCGGCGGCCCGGGTGTCGGCCAGGTCGCACTCGACCCAGGGCACCCCGTCGGCGGGGCGCTGCCGGTCCAGCACCAGCGGACGGCCGCCGGCCCGGGCCACCGCGGCGACCACCGCCGCGCCCAGTCCGCTGGACCCGCCGGTGACCAGGACGGTGGAGCCGGTCCCGGGCGGACCGCTGCGCTCGCTCATCGTGCTCCCTTCGCCGTCGACCGGACGACCGTCTCCCCGGCCGGCTCCGCCGCCGGCACCGCCGGGCCGGGCCAGCCCGCCGTGCCCCGCCCGGCCCGGGCCGCCGCGATCATGTCGGTGGTGGAACGGCCGTCCAGGTAGGGCACGACCACCGTGTGCCCGCCCCAGCGGGCCAGGACCTCCCCCTCGGGCAGGGTCTCCGCGCCGCCGCCGCTGGCGTAGTCGCCGCCCTTGACCCAGATGTCCGGTCGCAGCCAGGACAACGCCGCGTGCGGGGTGGGCTCGTCGAAGATCAGCACCGCGTCGACGCAGCCCAGCGCGGCAAGCAGCCGCCCGCGGTCGCCCTGCGGCACGACCGGCCGCTCCGGGCCCTTCAGCCCGGCCACGCTGGCGTCGGAGTTGAGGCAGACCACCAGGCAGTCGCCGAGCTGCCGGGCCGCCTGGAGGGTCGCCACGTGCCCGGCGTGCAGCAGGTCGAAGCAGCCGCCGGTGGCCACGACCGTGCCGCCGGCCGCGCGTACCCGGGCCACCACCTCGCCGGCCGCGGCGGCGCCGATCCGGTCCCCGCCGCCGACGACCACCGCAGGGGCGGCGGTCCGGACCGGGGCGGGCAGCGCGGTGGCCACTCCCCCGACGGCGACGTACGCGGACGCCTCGGCGACCGCCTCCTGCACCGCCTCGGAGACCAGGGCGCCCCGGGCCAGGGCCAGGGTGGCCGCGGCGGCGAACCGGTCCCCGGCGCCACAGGTGTCCCCCTCGGCGGCCGGGGCGGGCACCACCAGCGGGGTGGAGCCGGCGTGGCAGAGCAGTGCGCCGTCCCCGCCCAGGGTCACCGCCACGGCGCCGGCCTGCCAGCGCCGGCGCAGCGCCTGGGCGCCCCGGGACGCGGTGACCAGCCGGGACGCGCCCGGCGGCGCCTTGGCCAGCTCGCGCGCCTCGGACTCGTTCGGGGTCGCCAGGCTCACCCCGGGCACCGCGGCCGGACCGCGCGGGTGCGGGTCCCAGACCACCGGCGCCCGGGTCGCGGCGAGCGCGGCGCGCAGTGCCGGATGCCGGGCGACGCCCCGGCCGTAGTCGCTGACCAGCACGGCGGAGGCGGTGGCGATCAGGCGCAGCACCGCCTCGCTGGGCTCGCCCGGATCGCCGGCCGACCCGCCCCGGTCGTGGCGCAGCAGCACCCGGCCGCGGGCCCGCAGCCGGATCTTCTCCGGGGTGGCCCCGGCCAGCGGCAGCGCGTACAGCTGCACACCGGCGGCGGCGAGCAGGGTGCCGAGCCGGGCCCCACCCGCGTCGTCGGCGACCGCGGTGACCAGGGCCACCTCGGCGCCCTCGGCGGCGGCGAAGACGGCGGCGAGGCCGGCGCCGCCGGGGCGGTCGACGTGCGTGGTCTCCTCGAGCACCGGCACCGGGGAGTCCGGGCAGAGCCGGTTCACCACCCCCTCGACGTCCCGGTCCAGCAGGGTGTCACCGAGCACCACCACGGGTCCCGTCATGCTCGACCTCCTCATCGGGCCTGCACCTTCCCGTCCGGGCCGTCGCCGAGCACCACCTCGACACCGGTCCGCACCGCGTCGGCCGGGGTCCGGCCGGCCGCCCGCGCGGCGAGCGCCGCGGGCAGCGCCCGGTCGACGTACTCGCAGAGCACGTGGGTGGCGACCAGGTGCAGCTCCTGCACCACCTGGCTGTCCGGCGAGTCGATGGCGAGGGTCTCCTCGCAGGACCCGGCGAGCGGGTTGGGGGCGGGGCCGGTGAAGGCCCAGCAGCGTAGGCCGGTGTCTTGTCCGGCGCGGGCGGCGGTGAGGAGGTTGGTGCTGGTGCCGCTGGTGGACATGAGCAGGAGGATGTCGTCGGGTCGGCCGTGGGCGCGGACCTGGCGGGCGAAGACCTCGTCGTAGCCGTAGTCGTTGCCGATGGCGGTGAGGGCGGAGGTTTCGGCGTGCAGGGCGATGGCGGAGAGGGGTTCGCGGTCGTCGCGGAGTTTGCCGACGAGTTCGGCGGTGAGGTGCTGGGCCTCGGCGGCGCTGCCACCGTTGCCGGCAACCAGCAGCCGCCCGCCGGTGGCCAGCCGGTGCGCCAGCTCCCCGCCCCAGCGGGCCAGCAGCTGCTCCGCGTCGCGCAGCGGCAGCAGCGCGGCGGCCAGTCGGGTCAGGTGGTCCTCCAGCACCGTCCCCCCGACGGCCGGCGTGGGGGCCGCCATCAGGCGACCACCCGGGTGGGCCGGCGCACGGTGGCCACCTCGGCGTACAGCTCCGCGAGCCGGTCGGCCGTGGTGGACCAGGAGTAGCGGGTGCGGGCCCGTTCCAGGGCCGCGGTGGCGTAGGCGAACCGGCGGATCCGGTCGCCGAGCAGCCCGCGGATCGCCGCGCCGAGGGCCGCCGGGTCGCGGGCCGGCACCAGGTCACCGGTCCGGCCGGGCACCACCGTGTCCCGGAGCCCGCCGACGGCGGTGCCGATCACCGGTACGCCGCACGCCATCGCCTCCAGCGGGGTCAGCCCGAACGGCTCGTACCAGGGTGCGGCGACCAGCACGTCGGCCGACCGGTACCAGCGCCCCATCTCCTCCCGGGGCACCGCCCCGATCAGCTTCACCCGGTCGGCGATCCCGCAGGACTCGGCGAGCGCCCGCAGCCGCAGCGCGTACGGGTCGGTCTCCAGCAGCCCGGCGGGCGGGCCGCCGACCACCACGCACTCGGCGTCCGGCACCAGCGCGGTGGCCCGGATGACGTCCTGGAAGCCCTTGCGCTCGACCAGCCGGCCGACGGTGAGGATCCGGGGCCGGGCGCCGTCCCGGTCGGCGACCGGGCCCAGCGGCGCGAAGGTGGACAGGTTCACCCCGGACGGCACCACGGTCATCCGGGACCGGGGCACCCCCATCCGGACCAGCTCGGCGACCTCGTCCTGGCACTGGGCGACCACCCGGTCGACCGAGCGGCCCAGCCGGCGCTCGTGCGCGACCCGGCCCGGCGGGCTGGTGTCCTGCGCGCCCTGGTGGCGGCGCTTGACCGTGCCCAGCGCGTGGTACGTCTGCACCACCGGCACCCCGGTGCGCCGCCCGGCGGCCAGCCCGGCCAGCCCGCTCATCCAGAAGTGCGCGTGCACCACCTCGGGCTGCCAGTCGCCGGCGCGCCAGCGGTCGGCCAGCCACTCCCCGAACGCCGGCATGTACGGCAGCAGGTCGTCCTTGGCCACCGGCTCGGCCGGTCCGGCGGGCACGTGCACCACGTCGTACCCGTCCGGGGCGCGGACCGTCACGGGCAGGTCCACGGCGTCGAGCCGGGTGTGGACCCGGACGTCGTGACCGGCGGCCACGAGCGCGGCGGAGAGCTCCGCGACATGCGTGTTCTGGCCGCCGGCGTCCTCCCCGCCGAGAACGGCGAGCGGGCTGGCGTGCTCCGAGATCATCGCGATGCGCATACTTCCTCCTCCAGCAACCGGTCCCAGTCGGCGAGGAATCGCTCCAGGCCGTAGCGGTTCCGGGCGGCGGTCCGGGCCGCGGCGCCCGCCCGGCGGGCCGCCGCCGGGTCGTCCAGCAGGCCCCGGGCCGCCTCGACGAGCACGTCGACCCGGGTGGAGAGGGCCCCGGCGGACGGCGGCACGGCCTCCACGGCCTCGGTGGTGGCCAGCGCCACGACCGGCATGCCCATGGTCATGGCCTCGACGAGGCTCAGCCCGAGGGAGGTCCACCGGCACAGGTGCAGGTACGCCCGCCGCTTCGCCAGCTCGGCGTGCATGGCGTGCTGCGGCACGTCGTCGTGGCTGGTGAGCCGGTCCGGCGGCAGGCCCAGGTGCTCGGCGAGCCCGGCCACCCTCATGCCGTACACGTCGAGCGGGGCGAGGTCGGCGAAGCGGGCCAGCAGGTCGGTGCCGGTGACCCGCCAGCGGCGGATCGGCTCGTTGATGACGACGGCGAGGCGGTCCAGCTCGCCGGTCCACTCGACGGCCGGGGCGACCACCCCGTGCTCGACCACCGCCGTGCGGGTGCCGCCGTTGTCCCAGAACAGCTCGTTGAATCCGGTGACGTGGGTGAGCAGCAGGTCGTCCCGGTCGGCCATGGGGTGCCGGTTGTTCGGCACGTCGCCCTTGGGGGTGTTGTGCTCGACGTAGATCGCCGGCAGGTCCCGGCCCACCCGGCGGCCCAGCCACTCGCAGGCCAGGTCGAACTCCTCGGGCCGCTGGAGCAGCACCACGTCCACGTCGGCCCGGCGCAGCTCCGCCGGGGTCACCTCGACGGCGCTGTCCGGCCACGGGTAGGTCCGCGCCCGGCCCAGCCCGTACGCGCCCCGGTCCGGGGTGACGGGCACCAGGTAGCGGTGCTTGCCGTGCACGAACGACGTGGTCCAGGAGCCGTGCACGTGCCACACCAGGACGTTCATCCGACCACCCCGCCCGGGACGGTGAGCAGCGGCTCCGGCGCGTCGGCGGGCACTCCGAGCAGCCGCAGCGCCTCCAGCACCCGGCCCGGCTCGACGGCGGACAGGCAGGGATGGCCGGGGACCGGGCAGCGCACGGCCCGGGTGTCCCGGCAGGCCGCCCCGGCGTCGCCGAGCCGCACGGTGGGCACCCGGTAGGGCCCCCACTGCCCGAACGGGACGGTCGGGGCGAAGAGGCTGACCACCGGCACGCCGAGCGCGGCCGCCAGGTGCGCCGGCCCGGTGTTGCCGACCACGAGCGCGCCGGCCCGGGCGACCACCGCCGCCAGCTCGCCGAGGCCGGTACGCCCGCCCAGGTCGAGGCCGCCGGCGGCGGCCACCTGCGCGGTCAGCTCCCGCTCGTCGGGCCCGCCCGTGACCACCACCCGGTAGCCGGCGGCGCTGAGCACCCGGACGATGCGGGTGGCCAGCTCGAACGGGCAGGCCCGGGTCTCCACCGAGGAGCCCGGGTGCAGCACCACGTAGCCCGGCTCGCCGGCGGCGGCCGGGGCGGGCGGCAGCCGGTCGGCGCGCAGCCGCAGCCCCGGCTCGTCCCCGGCGGGCAGGGCGAAGCCGGCCGCGGCGGCCAGCGACAGCGCCCGCTCCGGCTCGGGCACCCCGACCGGCACCCGGTGCCGGACGTCCAGCAGGGCGCCGGGGTAGTCGTCGCTTATCGCGCTGATCCGGGGGACGCCGGCCATCCGCAGCAGCAGAGCGAGGGGCAGCGCCGACTGGTGGAAGGAGGTGAAGACGACCGCCTCGTCCGCACCGACGGCGGCGAGCCGGTCCACCAGGGTGCGCATCCCGGCCGGGTCGACCGGCGGGGCGGGGGCGTCGATCCAGGGCAGCGGCCACTCGATGATCTCGTCGACGCCGGGCAGCAGCTCCGCGGCCGCCCGGCCGCGTGGCCCGCAGAGCAGCACCACCCGTTCCGCCCCGGCCGCCACCGCGCGGATGCCGGGGCCGGTGACCAACACGTCGCCGGCCGCGTCGCTGCGCGCCACCAGCACCGTGCCCCCCCGGGGCGCCGGCTCGGGCGGGGCCACGAGCCGCATCCGGCCGAGGATGGTGCCCACCGCGTCCGGCAGGTCGGCGGCGACGCTCGGCGCGGCGGCCACCTCGGCCGCCCGCGTGGCCGGGGTGGGTACCAGGATCCCGGCGGCGCCGGCCGCCGCGGCGGCGGCCATGTCGGCGCCGATGTCGCCGACCAGCACACAGCGGGTCGGCGTGGTCCCGAGCGCCCGGGCCGCGGCGTGCACCAGCCCGGGGGCCGGCTTGCGGCAGGCGCAGCGGTCCGGCTCGCCGTGCGGGCAGATCTGCCAGCTGTCGAAGGGCCCCAGCAGCTCCTCCACCCGCGCGTTGACCCGGCGCAGGTCGTCGGCCGTGAAGCAGCCCCGGGCCAGGCCGGACTGGTTGCTCACCACCGCCAGGCGCAGCCCGGCCGCGCGCAGCCGGTCCAGCGCCTCCCGGGCGCCGGGAAGCGGCCGGACCTTTTCCGGGTCGCCGTTGTAGGGCACGTCCTCGACGAGCGTGCCGTCCCGGTCCAGCAGCACCGCGTCGTACAGGCCGGACGGGAACCGGTCAGCACCCGGGTCAACCCGGGCTGACCTGCACTGATCCCGCTCGTGGTCCCGTCGCACGGGCGGCGGGTTCCCGACCCCCCGGGGAGTAAACATCAACTTCGGCGGAGCCGCCTCCGCCGGTGCCGCACGGCCGGTCCGCACCCTGCTCCCGCCGGCCCGGTCCGGCGTTACCCGCCACCGCGGAGAAGCTAACCCGGCCGCCGTTAGCGGCGGTCGGGGCGGGGGTATGGGATTGGGGTGGCGATTGTGGAGAAAGTGATCGACGCGCCCCCGCAACAGGTCTTCGACGTGCTCGCCGACGGGTGGACGTACAGCGACTGGGTGGTGGGCACGGTGCACGTCCGCCAGGTGGACGACACCTGGCCCCGGGTGGGCAGCCGGCTGCACCACAAGGCCGGCCCGTGGCCGTTCTCCCTCCAGGACACCTCGACCGTGCTGGAGTGCGACGCCCCGCACAAGTTCGTGGTACGGGCCGGGCTGTGGCCGGCCGGCGAGGCGATCGTGGTGTTCCGCCTGGAGCCCCTGGACGGCGGCCGGACCCGGGTCACCATCGGCGAGGACTTCGCCGCCGGTCCGCTGCGCTGGGTGCGGAACAAGCTCAACGACCTGGTGCTGCACCAGCGGAACAAGGAGACGTTGCGCCGGCTCTCCGACATCGCCACCCGGCAGAAGGCGGACCGGTGACCCAGCGGGTGGTGATCACCGGAGCCAGCGCGGGCGTCGGGCGCGCGGTGGCCCGGGCGTACGCGGCGCGCGGCGCGCGGCTGGCCCTGCTGGCCCGGGGCGCCGCCGGGCTGGCCGCCGCCGAGCGGGACTGCCGCCGGCTCGGCGCCGCCGAGGTGCGCACCTACCAGGTGGACGTGGCCGACGCCGGCGCGGTGCTGGCCCGGGACGGTTACGACAGCCAGCAGACCGACACGCCGATCGACCCGGCGACCTGGCGGGACAACCTGGACCGGCCGGGCGACGACGAGCGGGACCGGGGCGCCGAGGGGGTGTTCACCGACCGGGCCCGCCGACACTCGGCGGCACTGTGGGTGAGCGCGCACAAGCCGGCCGTGTCCGCGCTGACGCTCGGCGGACTGCTGCTGGCCACCGGCGGGCTGGCCCGCAGGCTACGCTGACCGCCCGCCCCGGCGGACGGTCAGAATCCTCCGGGCGGGCGTCTGTGCGGACCGCACGGAGAGGACTGGCTACCCTCTCAGGTGAACCTGTCGGCCGACCGAGGATGTCCGTGATGATCGAACCCGTGCAGTTGCCCTCCCCGTGGCGCGACGCACGCCTGACCGTCGTCGTTCCGACCTACAACGAGGCGGGCAACCTCCCGACGCTGGTCGAGCGCCTCCTGGCGCTGCCGCTGCCGGGGTTGAAGGTGCTCGTCGCGGACGACAACTCCCCGGACGGCACCGGCGAGGTCGCCGACAAGCTGGCCATCGAGCACCCGGACCGGGTGATGGTGGTGCACCGACCGGGCAAGGAGGGCCTCGGCCGGGCGTACGTGGACGGCATCGGCCGGGCGCTGGACGACGGCGCCGACTACGTCGCGCAGATGGACGCCGACCTGTCGCACCCGCCGGAGGCGCTGCCCGGCATGCTCGGCGCGCTGCTCTCCACCCAGGCCGGCGTGGTCATCGGCTCGCGCTACGTGCCGGGCGGCGAGCTGGACGAGAACTGGCCGCTCTACCGTCGCGCGCTCAGCGGCTGGGCCAACCTCTACGTGCACACCCTGCTGCGGGTGCGGATCCGCGACCTGACCGCCGGGTTCAAGATCTGGCGGGCCGACGCGCTGCGCGACATCGGCCTCCAGCGGGTGCAGTCCAACGGCTACAGCTTCCAGGTGGAGATGCACTACCTCGCCACCAAGCTGGGGCACACGATCCTGGAGGTGCCGATCCGCTTCGAGGAGCGCCGCGAGGGCGCCTCGAAGATGACGACCGCCACCAAGATCGAGAGCGCGCTCATGCCGTTCAAGCTGCGCACCCGGCACCGCAACCTGGACACCTGACCCGCAGGCGCCTTCCGCACGGACACCGGCCTCACGCCGCGTCACGACGACGCGGCGTGAGGCTTTTCCGTCGGGCGGCCACAACCCCGCACCCGCTTTGCTCTGCAGCCATCACCGCAACACCCGCCCCACCTGCGCGGCACGGAGCGGCTCGGTCGCCGCGTCGGCGCGAGCCGGGCACCGTGCGTGACCGCCGCGTATGCGGCTGCAGAGCAAAGGCGCTGTGGGAGAGGTGCCGGCCGGCGGCAGCGGTCACCAACGGTGACGGGAAGCGAAGAGAGTGCGCCCTGCCGCGTGGCCGGTCACCGGTAGACGGTGCGGTGCGCCGCGCCGATCGCGCTCGCGTACAGGTCGCCGGTGAGCGCCCGGTCGCGGGCCAGGGCGGCCCGGGCGGCGTTCGCGCCGGGCGCGCCGTGCACGCCGCCGCCGGGGTGCGCCGAGGCGCTGGCCAGGAAGAGCCGGTCCACCGGGGTGTCCGCGCGGCCCAGGCCGGGGATCGGCCGCAGGAAGAGCTGCTGGTACGCGGCCGCGGTGCCCCCGCCCAGCGCGCCACCGACCAGGCTCGGCTCGGCGTCCTCCAGGTCGGCCGGGCCGGCCACGTGCCGTCCGACGATCAGCGAGCGGAAGCCCGGGGCGGCCTCCTCCAGCACCTCCTCCATCCGCTCCACGTGCCCGGCGATCTCCTCGGCCCGCCAGTCCCGCCGGAACGGCAGGTGGGTGTACGACCAGAGCGACTCGGTGCCCGGCGGGGAGTGGCTCGGGTCGGCCATCGACATCTGCCCCACCAGCAGGAAGGGGTCCCGGGGCAGCTCGCCGCGGGCCAGCGCCCCCGCGTACGCGGTGAGCCCGTCCAGGTCGGCGCCGAGGTGCACGGTGCCGGCGCCGGCCACCGCCCGGTTCTTCCACGGCACCGGCGCCGACAGCGCCCAGTCCACCTTGAGCGTGGAGCCGTCCCACTTGAAGTGCGCGAGGTCCTCGACCAGCCGGGGCGGCAGCGCCGCCGCGCCGACCAGGTCCAGGTAGAGCGCCGGGGCGGGGACGTCGGCGAGCACCGCCCGGCGGGCCCGCCAGTCGGCGCCGCCGGCGGTGCGCACGCCCATGGCCCGGCCCCGGGCGGTGAGCACCCGGTCGACGCGGGCGCCGTACTCGATCCGGCCACCCCGCTCGACCAGCCGGGCCACCAGCGCGTCGGTGATCCGCTGCGCGCCGCCGACCGGCACCGGCCAGCCGACCTGCTGGCCGAGCATGGCGAGCAGCCAGCCGTACACCCCGGAGCCGGCCTCCTCGGGCGACAGGTCGGTGTGCAGGGCGCAGCCGGCCAGCAGCGCCGGACCGCCCTCGCCGGCGAAGAGTTCGTCGCCGAGCTTGCGTACCGGCACCACGAGCCGGCGGGCCAGCCGCAGCGCGCCGGAGACCTTCAGCCGGCGCAGCAGGGTCAGCCCGCCACGCACCGGCGGGAACGGGCTGGTGATGGTGTCGAGCATCGGCTCGGCCACCTGGAGCCAGTCCGCGTACGCGTGCCGCCAGCGGTCGCCGTCGCCGGGGGCGAACGTCTCCAGTGAGGCCGCGGTGACGTCGAGGTCGCGGTTGACCACGGCCGCCCGGCCGTCCGGAAGCAGGTGGGCCAGCACGTCCGGCGAGTGGGTCCAGGACAGCCCGTGCCGCTCCAGGCCCAGGCCGCGCAGCACCGGCGAGGCGTACCCGAGGGGGTAGAAGGAGCTGTAGAGGTCGCTGAGGTAGCCGGGGGCGGTCACCTCGGCGGAGCGCACCGCCCCGCCGGGGACCTGGGTGGCCTCCAGCACCAGCACGTCCCAGCCCGCGTCGGCCAGCAGGTTCGCGGCCACCAGCCCGTTGTGCCCGGCGCCGATGACGACGGCGTCCGCGGTCGAAATCATCCGATCCGCCTACCCGGCCGGTTACCGGGCGAAACGCGTTTGCCTCGCCGGGGTCGGGGCATCCACTGCCGCATGTACACGGTTGCGCAGCTCATAGGTGGAGTCTGGGGTGCCGGTGGTGAGGGGGGCGAGCTGGTCGTACACGATCCGGCCGACGGCTCCCCGGTGACCACCGTGCCGGTGGCGACGGCGGACGAGGTGGCGAAGGCGGTCGAGGCCGCCCGGGGCGCGGCGGCGGAGTGGGCGGCGACGGCCCCGGCGGAGCGGGCGGCGGCGCTGCACCGCGCGGCCGACGCGATCGAGGCCGCCGCCGACGAGCTGGCGCAGGCCACCACGGCGGAGATGGGCAAGCCCCTGGACGACGCGCGCGGTGGCGTGGCGGCGGGAATCGGCACTTTGCGACAGTACGCCGAACTCGGCCCGGTGCGGGGCGGGCGGACCCTGCACGGCGCTCCCTCGGCGCTGGACTTCATGGCCCCCGAGCCGCGCGGCGTGGTCGCCGCGATCACCCCCTGGAACGATCCGGTTGCGGTCTCCTGCGGCCTGCTCGGCGCGGCCCTGGTCACCGGCAACGTGGTGCTGTACAAGCCGAGCGAGCGCACCCCGGCGACCGGCTGGCTGCTGGCCCGGGCCCTGGACCAGGCGCTGCCGGCCGGGGTGCTGTCGCTGCTCACCGGTGGCGCCGAGGTGGGCGCGGCGCTGGCCGGTCAGGACGTGGACGTGGTGGCCCATGTCGGCTCCACCGCCACCGGCCGGGCCATCGCCGCCGCCGGCGCCCGCACCGGCGCGAAGGTGCTGCTGGAGAACGGCGGCAGCGACCCCCTCGTCGTGGACGCGGGCGTGGATCCGGTGTGGGCGGCCGAGCAGGCTGCGCTGGGCTGCTTCGCCAACGCCGGGCAGATCTGCGTCGCGGTGGAGCGGATCTACGTGCACCGCGACGTGGCCGAGGACTTCGTCGACGCGCTGGTGGAGCGGGCCGAGGCGCTCGCCGTGGGCCCCGGCCGCGACCCGGGGACGCAGCTCGGGCCGCTGGTCGACCGGCGGCACCGGGACCACGTGCACGGGCAGGTCACCGCGGCGGTGGCCGAGGGTGCCCGGGTGCGCACCGGCGGCGCGGTGCCGGACGGGCCGGGCGCGTTCTACCCGGCGACGGTGGTCAGCGACTGCCGGCACGAGATGGTGCTGGTCCGCGAGGAGACGTTCGGTCCGGTCGCCCCGGTGGTCGTGGTCGACTCGTTCAGCGAGGGCCTGCGCTGCGCGGCCGACTCCCCGTACGGGCTGGCCGCCACGGTGCTGACCGGCTCGATGAGCCACGCGCACCGGGCCTGGCGGGAGCTGCCGGTGGGCACCGTCAAGGTCAACGCGGTGTTCGGGGGCGCGCCGGGCGGCGCCGCGCAGCCGCGCCGCGGCAGCGGCCAGGGCTTCGGGTACGGCCCGGAGCTGCTGGACGAGTTCAGCACGGTGAAGGCGGTGCACATCGAGGCCCCGGGCGGCGGCCACTGGTGAGCGGCACGACGGGAGCCCGGGACCTGCGCGGTCCCGGGCTCCCGTGTCGTGGCGGGCCGGTCAGCGGCCGCCGCGCGCCTCGCGGGTGGCCTTGTCGTTCGCCTTCTCGATCGCCTTGACCAGTTCCGGCTTGGTCATCCGGGACCGGCCCGGCACGTCGAGCTTCTTGGCCACCTCCATGAGGTGCTCCTTCTTGGCGTTGGCGTCCACCCCGGCCGCCGTGGGGGCCCGCCGGGCGGGGCCGCCGCCGGCCGCCTGCCGGTCGCTCGGGCCCTTGCGCCCCTTCGGCTCCCAGTGGTCGCCGACCTTCTCGAACTCGTGCTTCACCGCGGCGAAGGCGGTGCGGTGCGCCCGCTCCCCCTCGCCGTAGGTCTCGACCGCCGAGTCGTGCGTCTTCTCCCAGGTCCGCTGCGCCTTCGCCGGGGAGCGCTTCAGCGTGCTGGGCAGTACCTCGCGCCCGGGCATCTCGTCCTCCTCCGTCTCCGTGGGATCCACTACGAATTCCCGCACCGGTCCAGGGCAAACCGGCACCGGTTTGTCGGCTTCCCCCACCGGGTACCGCCCGGGCCACCTGCCGGAGGTGCGCCCGGCGGCGCGGAGGAGGCGGTCATGACGGCGACGGATGCGGCGGCCGGCGGCCGGCAGCGGGCCCGGATCCCCCGCCGGGTACGCCAGTTGAGCTGGGCCACCTGGCGCGGGGTGCTGGTCCGCAGCGGGCGCAACTTCGTGAAGGACAACTGCGCCGACTGGGCCGCCGCGCTCACCTACTACGGGGTGCTGGCGCTCTTCCCCTCGACGATCGTGGTGGTCGCCCTGGTCGGGCTGGTCTCCGACGGGCCGCGCACGGTGGACACCGTGATCGACCTGGCCCGCGAGATCGGCGCCGGTTCGGTGGTCGGCAACGACGCCTTCGTCACCGTGGTGCGCAACGTGGTGGAGCAGCAGGGCCCGGCGAAGGTGCTGCTGAGCTTCGGTCTGCTCGGCGCGCTCTGGTCGGCGTCCGGGTTCATCGGCGCGTTCACCCGGGCCTCCAACGCGATCTACGGCGTCGAGGAGGGGCGGCCGTTCTACCGGCTGCGACCGGTGCAGATCGGGCTCGCCGGGCTGTCGCTGGTGCTGCTGGCCGTGGTGGCCCTGGGTCTGATCGTCAGCGGCCCGGTCACCGACTTCGTGGGCGACCGGCTGCACGCCGGCGGGCTGACCCGCCAGGTGTGGACGGTGGCGAAGTGGCCGCTGCTCGCGCTGGTGGCGATGACCCTGCTGTCGCTGCTGTTCTGGATCGCCCCGAACGTCCGGCAGCCCCGGTTCCGCTGGCTCACGCCGGGCGGGGCGCTGGCCCTGCTGGCCTGGGTGGCCGCCTCCTTCGGCTTCGGCCTCTACGTGGCCAACTTCGGCTCGTACGACGTCACCTACGGCAGCCTGGGGGCGGTCATCGCCTTCCTGGTGTGGCTGTACCTGTCGAACTGCGCGCTCATGTTGGGCGTGCAGGTCAACGCGGAACTCCAGCGGGGCCGGATGATCCAGGCCGGCGTCGAGCATCCGGACGAGCCGGTGCTGGCGCCCCGCGCGACGCCGGATTCCTGACCGACTTGGCCCGGTTCGGCGCCGGATGCCCGGATCGGCCGGCCGCCGTCGGTTTACCTGCGGCCCCCTCGGGCATGTCTGTCGGCATGGAACGAGTCAGCAGCAAGCACTCGCCCAGGGTTGACGACAACATGGCTCAGGACGTGAGCGGCCTGGTCCAGGGCCCGGGGGCCGGGGGCTCCCGCGTCGAGGAGTCCCGCCAGCCGGAGCCGGCCGGCGAGGACCAGCCGGAGCCGAAGACGCTCACGGCCGGCGCCAGCCGCGGCGGCAACCCGCAGGGAATGAGCATGGACGACGTCGAGGCGCGCAGTCGGCTCGGCCGGTTCATCACCATGACCGCCCTGCCCGGCGACCGCGACACGCTGGTGGCCAACGCCCGGGAGAACCAGGCGCCCGACGACATCATCACCGCCCTGGAAGGCCTGCCCGAGGGCACCCGCTACCAGACGGTTTCCGAGGTGTGGGCCGCGCTCGGGCACAAGAACGAGACGACGCGCTGGTGAGGGGACCGGCCCACGGTCCGTGCACACACACCGGCGGGACAGGAGGAAGACAGACATGAGCGGCGTTATGGAACACGTGGACGTGGCCGTCCCGATCCGCACCGTCTACGACCAGTGGACGCAGTTCGAGGAGTTCCCGCACTTCATGGAGGGTGTCCAGGAGGTCCGGCAGCTCTCCGAGACGATGACCCACTGGACGGTGGAGATCGCCGGCGTGAAGCGCGAGTTCGACGCCGAGATCACCGAGCAGTTGCCGGACGAGCGGGTGGCGTGGCGCTCCACCGGGGGCACCCAGCAGGCCGGTGTGGTGACCTTCCACCGCCTGGACGAGGGGAACACCCGGGTCACCCTCCAGATGGAGTTCGAGCCGCACGGCGTGGTCGAGAAGGCCGGCGACAAGCTGGGCGTGGTGGACCGCCGCACCAAGGGCGACCTGGCGCGGTTCAAGCAGTTCATCGAGCGGCGCGGTCAGGAGACCGGCGCCTGGCGCGGCAAGGTCGACCGGCCGACTCCCTGACTCATCCCCCGTACGCGAACCCCGATGGCCGCCGGTGCTCCGGCGGCCATCGCCGGGTCCGGGGCCGTTTGCGATCATCCGGTCCGGGTACCGCAGGGGAATGACCGACAACGACAGCCACGTGTGGCGCGACGAGGAACGCACTCCCCTGCGCGAACTGGACCGCGCGCTCGCCGGGTCGAGCCTCGACGGGCAGGCGGACGACGTCACGGGCAACGACGCCGGCGAGGAGTCCGCGTTCGGCCACGGGCCGGAGGCGGTGGACCGGGGCGCCGGCCCGGAGGCGGAGCGGCGGGAGATGACCGACGCGGACCGGGCGTACCGGCCGTCGACGACCGGCCGGACCGGCCCGGACAACATGTGAGCCCCTCCCCCCGGGCCCGCGCGGCCCGGGGTGCGCCGGTCGGTCAGGACGCCGGGCGGGCGCGGCGGTCGCCGGCGGCGTGCAGGGCGACGAGCGTGACGGCGAGCACCACCAGCGCCGGGCCGAGCGCGGCCACCGAGATCCGAGCCAGCAGCACCCCGACCGCGGCCGGCACCAGGGCGGCGCCCAGGCCGGCCGCGCCGATCTGCAGGCCGATGGTCCGGTCGGCGTGGTCGCGGCCCACCCGTTCCGCCGTGGTGAGGGTGAGCAGCGGGAAGACCGGCGCCGCCGCGAAGCCCACCACGAGCAGGCCGGCGACGGTCACCCAGCCCGGCGCGGGCAGCGCCACCAGCACCGCTCCCCCGGCCATGCCGAGCAGGCTGCCGCGCAGCACCCGGGCACTGCCCAGCCGCTCCGCCACGATCCCCTGCACCACCCTCCCCACGAACAGGCTGCCCCAGTAGCCGGAGACGCAGAGCCCGGCGACCGCGGCGGCGAGCCCTCGCCCCTCGGTGAGCAGCAGGAACGCCCAGAGCCCGGTGGACACCTCGATGGCCACGTAGACGGCGAAGGCCGCCCCGCCGAGCCAGACGGCCGGCAGCCGCAGCGTCGCGCCGATGGAGCTCCGGCGGGCGGCCGGCGCGGCCTCGGCGGGCCCGCCGGGCACCACCTGCGGGGCGATCGGGTCGGGTGGCAGGGTCGCGCCGGCCGGCGGGCCGGCCCGCCAGAGCCGCACGGTGAGCGCGAACGCGGTGGCCAGGGCCAGCTGGGCGACGGCCACCACGGCGTACCCCCAGCGCCAGCTCAGGCCGGCGCCGAGCACCGCGGTCATGATCAGTGGACCGATCGCCACGCCGAGCCCGAAGAACGCGTGCATCCAGTTCATGTGCCGGGGGCCGAAGGCGCCCGCCGCGTACGCGTTGAGCCCGGCGTCGATCGCCCCGGAGCCGAGCCCGAGCACCAGCGCGAAGCCCACCATGACGGCGAGCGCGGGGGTGGACGCGTAGCCGGTGAGGGCGACGCCGGCCAGCAGGGTGCTGCCGGCGAGCAGCCAGCCGACGCCGAGCCTGGCCAGGGTGAACCCGGCGAGCACGCTGGAGGTCAGGTAGGCCACCGTGCCCGCCGTGAGGACCACCCCGACCGCCTCGGTCGGCACGCCCAGGTCCCGCCGGATGGAGGGCCAGCCGACCCCGATGAGGCCGTCGGGCAGGCCGAGGCTCACGAAGGCGAGGTAGGCCAGGAGCAGCAGGGCGGGGCGCGGTGGAGCGGGGGCGCGGGACACGAGGATTCATCCTGCCCGCCCCGCCGGACCGGGCCGCGCCGTGGGTGACCGGGCCCTCAGCCGAACGGATAAAAAGTGCAATACGGACGGCCGAGAAAACGGACAGCCCATCCAGAATCGGCCGAACGGCTGACGGCGATGCCCCTGTCCCGCGCAAGACTTTCGGGATGCAACAGGGCTCCGGTTTCCTCTCCCAGCGTCAGCGCCGTCTGGCGTGGCTCGGCTTCCTGCTCGCCGCGATCCAGGCGCCCGTCGCCGCCAAGCTGGTCAACGACAGCTCCTGGCTGTTCAGCCTCGTGGTGGCGCTCATGGTGGCGACCGTGATCGTCGCCGACGACGGCGTACGCCGCCAGCCGGCGCAGGCCCGCTCCTCCGACTGATCAGCCCTCGGCCGGGCGCGCCTCGTGCCCCGGTCGCCCCGGGCTGCGGCGGCGTTCCTTCATCTCCGCCTCGTAGAGGTGCCGCCGGCCGTCCACCAACTCGTCGCGGGCCTGCCGGTCCAGCTCCCGGAAGAGCGCGTAGTACCCGTCGTCGAAGTCCTCGACGATCTGGAAGGTCCAGCGGCCCGCGATGACGTTGCGGCCGAGCAGGTCCCCCTCGATCCGCTCGGCGAGCCGCGGGTGCCCGGCGGAGCGGAAAAGGGACACGGCGTCGTCGAGCATCAGGTCGGCGTGCCCGATGAGCTGGTGCAGCGAGTAGAGATGGCCGCGGGCCCGCTCGACGCACTCCAGCGCCTCGCTGAGCTTGCCCAGGGCCTCGACCGTGGCGTCACTCACGCCGGCCGGCCGGCGGTGTGCCTGGTCGGGTCCGTCCGCCTGCTGTCCCATTCCGTTCCTCCGCGGGGTCGGCTGCGTGCTCTGCGCGGTTTCCCTTCTGCCCCCGGACGCACGGCTCAATCCCCGCGGGCGGGGCCCGGCATCGGCCGGACGACCCGGACATCGGCCGGTCGGCCGAGGCCGCCCCGCCCCCGGCGCGGCTAGCCTCGGTCACCATGCGTGTGCCGAACAACCGGGTGGCGACCCGTTCCGCGGCGGTGGCCGCGAGGTCCAGCCTCACGACGCTCACCGCCGTCGTCGGCACCGCCGGCCTCGCGGCGGCCGCCGCCAACCCCGGCCTGCTCGCCGCGGTCGACCAGCACGCCGCCGCCGTCCGCGACAGCCTGCACGGCGACCGCCGCCCGCTGACCGTGGCGGCGCTCGCCGGTTACGCCGAGGGGATGCGCGACGCGGCGCGGGAGCAGGGCTGGCAGCCGCCGGTCGAGCCGATCGACTGGTCGGAGCCGGACTGGCTGCTCACCCGCCTGCTCGCGGTCTGCCTGCTGACCCGCGCGCTGGACCCCCGCGACCTGGCCTGAGACACGGCGGAGGGTGCCCGCGATCGCCCCGCGGACACCCTCGTCGCCCCGTTCCCGTCAGCCGTTCGGCCGGCGGAACTGCTGGGTCTCGTCGCCCACGTTGCCGGACCGGTACGTGCCCTGCGCGCCGGACATCGACGACTGCGGCATGGCCGGGCTGGGCTGGCCGCCCCGGTCGGCCATCTGCCGCTCGTAGTCGCTGCGACCGGCACCCTGCGCCTGACGCTGCTCCTTGATCGCCCGGGACTCCTCGGCGGCCCGGTCGAGCCACCGGTCCCAGCGAGCCTGCATCGGCTTCACCAGACCACCGCCCACACCGATCACCAGGATCCCGGCGATGGTGCCGAGGAACGCGATGAGCACCGGTGTGGTGACCGTGGTGGCGATGCCCACCTGGTTCAGCGCGGCGATCACGCCGAGCGCCAGGATGAAGACCGCCGTCAGGTCGGCGAGGATCTTGCCGTACGAGAGCCCGCCGAGCGCGCCCGTGACCAGGTCCCGCACCGCGTTGGCGATGGCCGCGGCGATGACCACGATGACGATCGCCACGAAGGCCCGTGGCAGCCACGAGACCACGCCACGGATCAGGTCACTGATCGCGTTGGGTCCCCACACCCCGAAGGCGAACTGCAGGGTGAACAGCAGGACCGCGTAGTAGGCCAGTTTGGCCAGGATGTCGCTGGCGTCGTATCTCGTGCGTTCGAGCGCGCGTTTGATGCCGCCACGTTCGACGGCGCGGTCGAACCCCACCCGTTCCAGTGCCGCGTCCACGATTTTGAGGACGGCTCGGGCGATGAGCCAACCCACCACGAGGATCGCGATGAACGCGATGGCCCTCGGGATGAAGAGCAGCACCGACCTCCAGAAATCGGTCAGGGCGTCACCGATGTCGGCCTGCCCGACCGCGAGGGTTTTCGGCATGTTGTCCCTCCTGTCGCGTGAACTGCGCCGCCCGCATACCCGGTGGTTTCGGCAGCACGCCGGGCCGACCCGGGGCAATTTCCCGACATGGCCGGCTGAACCGGCCCTGACCTGCCCTAACACCCACGCCGACCCGGGCTGCCGGCCGACGCGGGCGCGTGATCGAAACCTGACCGCCAGGCTCCGGTTAGGCTGCGGTCATGTCAGGCACCGTCGGGCGGGTCCCCTCGCCGTCAGCCCCCACCCCGGGAGCGCCCGCCGGTCCGGACGCCACCGGGTCCGCCGCCGCCGTCCTGGCCCACCCGTGGGCGGACACGCCGCTCGGCGCGCCCGAGGGCTGGGACCCGGCGGTCCGCGCCGTGGTCGACCTGGTGCTGGCCTCGCCGGTGCCGATGGCCCTGCTCTACGGCGAGGACCTGGTCCTGCTCTACAACGACGGCTACGCCGAGCTGATCGGCGAACGGCACCCGGCGGCGCTGGGCCGGCCGGCGGCCGAGGTGTTCGCCGACGTCTGGCACGACCCCGCCGCCGGCGAGGTGGTCACCCGGGTCTACCGGCGGGGCGAGCCCTACCTGGAGCGGGAGGCGGTGCTGCCGGTCGACCGGCACGGGGCCGGTCCCGCCGAGCCGGCGGTGTTCACCCGCGGCTACTCCCCCGTCCGCGACTCCGCCGGCCGGATCATCGGCGTGCTCACCGTGGCCGCACAGACCACCCAGGTCACCCAGCAGCTGCAGAGCCTCAGCGACTTCGCGGCCGCGCTCTCCGGCACCCTCACCCTGGACGACGTCGCCCGGGTCACGCTGCGCTACTGCCTGCACTCCTTCGACGGCGACCGGGTCTCGTTCGTGGTCGACGAGGGCTCCGCCTGGCGGATGGTGCGCCGGGTCCGGGGCGAACTGCTGGACGAGGCCGACGAGCGGCTGCCCCCGCTGTGGCGGCGGATGCCCGCCGACTCGGCGATCCCGATCGTGGTGACCGCGCGCAGCGGCGTGCCGTCCTTCGTCGCCGACGGCCAGCCGCTGCGGGACACCGCGGCGGACCGGCACGACCAGAAGATCCGCGCGCTCGCCTCGCTGCCGCTGCGCTCGACGGTGATCCGCGGCGCGCTGACCGTCGGCTATCAGGCCGCGCACCCCTGGTCGCCCGCGGAACGGGCCCTGCTCGCCGCCTCCGCGGAGCTGGTCGGCCAGGCGGCCGAGCGGGCCCGCCGCTTCGAGACCCAGCACGGCACCGCCCAGATGCTGCAACGCAGCATGCTCCCGGAGCGGCTGCCCGACCTGCCCCGGCTGCGGATCGCCGCCCGTTACGACCCCGGCGTCGACGGCAACGCCGCCGGCGGCGACTTCTACGACGCGTTCGTGCTGCCCACCGGCGCGCTCGGCGTGGTGCTCGGCGACGTGGCCGGGCACGACGTGCAGGCCGCCGCCCGGATGGGCCAGGTACGCGCCGCGCTGCGCGCGCTGGCCCTCTCCGATCCCCGGCCGGACGCGGTGCTCGGCGGCCTGGACCGGCTGGTGGCCAGCCTGGGCACCGAGGGCGGCACCCAGGAGCTCTTCGTGACCGTGGTGTTCGGGGTGATCGAGGCCGACCGGGAGCGGATCACCCTGGCCAGCGCCGGCCATCCGGCGCCGCTGATCCGGCGCTGCCCGGTCGAGGGCGAGCCGGTGGCCGAGTACGTCGAGGTGCCGCCCGGGCCGCCGCTGGGCCTGGGCTGCCACCCGCCGACGGTGACCGTGCCGTTCCGCCCCGGCGACACCCTGCTGCTGTTCAGCGACGGGGTGGTGGAGCGGCGCTGGCAGGACCTGGGCGCCGGCCTGGCCGGCCTGGGCGCCGCGGTGACCGCCGCGAGCAGCGGCGACCCGCGGGCGCTCTGCGCGGTGGCGAGCGCCGCCGTGCCGGGCGCCACCGAGGACGACGTGGCCGTGCTGGCCGTGGAGCACGCGGTCAAGCCGAGCCGGTCGGCCAGCATGGAGGTGCCGGCCGAGCCGACCGCGCCGAGCCGGGTCCGGCACTGGCTGACCGCCCAACTCACCGACTGGCACGTGCCCGAGGGGGTGGTCGGCGCGGCGGTGCTCTGCACCAGCGAGCTGACCACCAACGCCCTGCTGCATGCCGGCACCGCCGCCCGCGTGGAGATCGACCTGAGCGCGGAGCGGCTGCTGGTCTCAGTCGCCGACTCCGGCACCCGCGGCCAGGTGACCCGGACGCAGACCGACACGCTGAGCAGCCGCGGGCGCGGGCTGGGCCTCATCGAGGAGCTGAGCGACGCCTGGGGCACCGACCCCACGGTGCGCGGCTCGACGGTCTGGTTCGAAATCCTCATCCCCGCCGGGTGAGTCGCGCGTCGGCGCGGACCCGGGCGGGTAGAAGGGGAGCCATGCCTGACGACAACCGCTGCGGCGTCCTCTTCGACGTGGACGGCACCCTGGTCGACACCACGTACCTGCACACGGTGAGCTGGTGGGAGGCGCTGCGCCAGGGCGACCACCGGGTGCCGATGGCGCGGATCCACCGGGCCATCGGGATGGGTTCGGACAAGCTCCTCGACCACCTGCTCGGCGCGGAGCGGGACCGGGAGGCGGACGGCAAGCTGCGCGACACGCACGACGCGCTGTACGCCGAGTACTGGGAGCGGCTGGCGCCGCTGCCCCGGGCCGTGGACCTGCTGCGCGCCTGCGCCGCCCGGGGGCTGCGGGTGGTGCTGGCCACCTCGGCGGCCGAGCACGAGGTGTCCGCCCTGCGGGCCGCCCTCGACGCGGACGACGTGATCGACACGGTGACCTCCTCGGCGGACGCGGCGGAGAGCAAGCCGGCGCCGGACATCCTGGAGGCGGCGCTGGCCCAGTCGGGACTGGCCGCCGAGCGGGTGGTGTTCGTCGGCGACTCGGTCTGGGACGTGGCCGCCGCCGGCAAGCTGGACGTTCCCTGCATCGGCCTCACCTGCGGCGGCACCAGCCGCGGCGAGCTGGCGGGCTCGGGCGCGGTGGCGGTCTACGACGACCCGGCCGCGCTGCTGGACGGCCTCGCCGACAGCGCGATCGCCGCCCTCACCGACCCGACGAGGTCGGTTCGCGCCCCGCGCCGGGCCGGCGACACGGTGACCGGTCCCACCGGGGAGAAGACGGACACCGAGGCATAGCGGGCTCCTCCACGGGGCACAGGTGACCACCTGCCCGCGCCGCGGGCGGTGCGAAGGGTGGTGCCGTGGAACCGGTCGATGTCGCGTTCGCCCTGGTGGGCGTCGGTGCGTTGCTGGCGGGGATCCTGCCCCGGGTGCTGGAACGCCGGCCGCTGTCGATGCCGATCGCGTTCCTCGGCCTCGGCATGCTGGTCTTCCTGCTGCCCACCGGGCTGCCCACCCCCGACCCGCTGCGCTGGCCGGAGCTGACCACCCACCTCACCGAGATCGGCGTGATCGTCGCGCTGATGGGCGCCGGTCTCAAGATCGACCGGCCGTTGAGCTGGGCCCGCTGGTCGTCGACCTGGCGGCTGCTGGCCGTCGCCATGCCGCTGTGCATCGCCGCGGTGGCGCTGCTCGGCTGGTGGTGGGCCGGCCTGGTGCCGGCCGCCGCGCTGCTGCTGGGCGCCGCGCTCGCCCCGACCGATCCGGTGCTCGCCTCCGACGTACAGGTGGGCGAGCCCACCGACGTGGAGGACTCGGAGGACGAGGTGCGCTTCGCGCTCACCTCCGAGGCCGGGCTGAACGACGGCCTGGCCTTTCCCTTCGTGTACGCGGCCATCGCGATCGCCACCACCAGCCTCGCCCCGGCGGACTGGCTGGCCCACTGGCTCGCCGTCGACGTGCTCTACAAGCTCGCCGTCGGGGTGGGCGGCGGGCTGCTCGTCGGCTGGCTGCTCGGCAAGCTCTTCTTCCGGGCCCCGAGCGAGCTGCGGCTGGCCCGGCACTCCGAGGGCTTCCTGGCCCTCGCCGCGACCTTCCTGGCGTACGGGCTGGTCGAGGTGGTTGGCGGGTACGGCTTCCTGGCCGTGTTCGTGGCCGCCCGGGCGATCCGGGCCGCCGAGCGCACCCATGAGTTCCACTCCGTGCTGCACGACTTCGCCGAGCAGGTGGAGCGGCTGCTCACCGTGCTCTTGCTGCTGCTCTTCGGCGGCGCGGTGATCGGCGGCCTGCTCGCCCCGCTGACCTGGCCGGCGGCCCTGGTCGGGCTGGCCCTGGTCTTCGTGATCCGGCCGCTGGCCGGCTGGCTGTCGCTGCGCGGCGCGCCGGGCCGCCCGGCCGAGCACTGGGTGATCTCGCTGTTCGGCATCCGCGGCGTCGGCTCGTTCTACTACCTGGCGTACGCCACCAGCAAGACGGACTTCCCGCAGGCCGACCTGGTCTGGGCCACGGTCGGTCTGGTCGTCGTGGTCTCGGTGGTGGTGCACGGCATCGCGGCCACGCCGGTCATGCAGTTGCTGGACCGGGAGGGTGAGCGGACCCGGGACGCCTCAGAGCGGGGCCGGGCGGACGAACCCGCCCTGGACGGCGTCCGGGGCTGACCGTGGCGCCGGCACGCGGGCGGCCGGCAGTTCCAGGCGCAGCCGAACGGTGGTGACCCCGGCGGCGACGTGCACGTCCACGAGGTCGCAGAGCCGGTGCACCAGCAGCAGGCCCCGCCCGCGCACGCTGGTTACCGGCGGCGGGATCCGGCCGGCCAGCGGATCGGCCAGCTCACCCGGGCCGCTGACCTCGCAGACCAGCTCGCCCGCGGCCGCCCAGCACCGTGCGACGGCCGGGCCGGTGCCGTGGCTGAGCGCGTTGGAGGCCAGCTCGGTGACGGCGATCCGCAGGTCGTCGACCCGCTCGGCGGCGAGGCCGGCGGCCTCGGCGACGGCGGCGACCGCCGCGCGCAGCGCCCCGAGACCCTCCGGACGGACCGGCTCGGTGAGCACGCCGCCGGGCGGCGGGGGCAGCGGGCGGGCCAGCCGGCGCAGGGCCGTCGCGGGCGGCAGGTAGTCGGCGCTGGGCCGGGCCACTCCCCCGCTGAGCAGCCAGGGGTGGGTCCGGGCGACGTCGCCCAGCGTGCCGGCCGGCAGTCGGGACCTGTCGAACAGGCAGCGCGCGGTGAGGGGCTGGTCGGCCAGGGCGAGGTTGATGATCGCCTCGTGCTCGACGCAGTGCCGGTACGCGGCCGGCCGCCGGCCGGGCCAGAGCGACTCCCCGACCACGCGGACGCGGCGGCCGGGGAAGCGGTGCACCAGACTCCGCAGGGTGGCAGCGACGATGGTGGCAGGGTTCCGCCCGATCACCGCCATGTCGGCCAGTTCGACGCCGTCGAGCGGGTCGAGCAGCGGCCGCAGGAGGCGCAGCCGGTCGGTGGGCACGGCGACCAGCACCGGCTCACCGGCGGCCCGACCGGCCTCGACGAACTCCTCGACGGCGGCGCGGTAGTCCCGGTCGTCGGCGTAGAACAGCGCGTCGTGGCGCAGCCCGCCCTCCGGGAACGGCGACCGGTCGTCCCCGGTCGTGCCGCCACCCGGCCGACCGCCGGCACCGTTCACCACCCGTACACCTCCGCGACGAAGGATACCCGTGGGTGACGGGCCGCCTGCGCGCAGTGGCACGGGTCAGCCACGGTCCGCGAGGAGCCGGGCGGCGAGGGCACGGCCCAGGTCGCGGCCGGAGCGCCAGGCGCCCTGCACCCGGGGCTTCCCGAACGCGTCGCCGGCCACGCCGATCCCGTCGTCGTCCAGGTGGTAGGCGCCGTCGCCGCCGGCCGCCGGCTTCGCGTACGTCCAGCGGTGCACGTGGGTCAGCTCGGCCGGCTCGGGCAGGCCGAACAGGTCGCGGACGGCCTGCTCGACGGCCGGGCCGGCGGCGGTGGGCTGGAGCAGGTGCCCGGCGGCGAACTCGGGGGTGGTGTGGGCCACCAGCACCGGGGCCCCGTCGCCGCGCCGGTCGCCGTCGTCGCAGACCACGCTGAGCACCGGGTGCCCGTTGACGAACGCGCCCCGGAAGTCCGGCCAGCGGCGGGCCGGGAAGCGCAGCACCCCGGCCAGCGCGGGAGACCAGCGCTGGGCCGTCACCGCCCGGGTCGCCGCCTCCAGCGCGGGGTCGAGCAGCAGGGCGGCCTGCGGGCCCGGCATGGCGAGCACGACCGCCTCGGCGGCCCGCCCGTCCACCCGGGGCCCCGGCTCGACCGTCATGACCAGCCGGTTGTGCGCCACCGGCAGGTCACCGGCCAGGTGCTCCACCAGCGAGCGGAGCCCGCGCGGGGCGGCCCAGCGCACCGGCCCGGCCACCTCCTCGCGCCCCCGCGGCCCGTAGGAGACCAGCGTGTCGGTCCACTCCCGGGCCAGGCCGGCGGCGCGCCACCGGTCGACCACGGCGGCGAAGTCGGGGTCGTCGACGGTGAAGTAGGCGGCGCCCAGGTCGGCGGGGCGGCCGTCGAAGCGCCTGCTGGCCATCCGCCCGCCGGTCACCCGGGCCCGTTCCCGGACCTCCACGGGGATGCCGGCCCGGGCCAGCTCGGCGGCGCACGCCACTCCGGCGATGCCCGCGCCGACCACCACCACACCCGCCCGGTCCGCAGCCACGCCGATGATCGTAGGCGGCGGCGGGCATGAAGGCCGGGAGACGGGGGTAGTGGTACACCTGTTCGAGGAGAGGTGATCACCATGGCCGACCGCAGCAACGACCCCGTCAACCCGGACGCCGCCGTCAAGGACCCGGACGACTGGGTCACCGGCGACGAGCCGCCGACCGCCGCGCAGGAGTCGTACCTGCACACCCTGGCCCGCGAGGCGGGCGAGGAGGTGCCGGAGGGGCTGACCAAGGCCGAGGCGTCCCGCCGGATCGACGAGCTCCAGGCGGAGACCGGCCGGGGGCCGGTGAGTCAGCGCGGGGGCAGGCGGTGCAGCTCGACGCGGTCGAGCCGCCCCGCCGCCACCCGCGCGGTCAGGTAGGTGGCGTGCGGCTGGGCCCGCCGGTCGGTGGGTGAGCCGGGGTTGAGCAGCCGCAGGCCGCCCGGGGCCACGGTGTCCCACGGAATGTGGGAGTGCCCGAAGACCAGCAGGTCGCAGTCGGTGAAGGCGGCGGCGCAGCGTTCCTCCCGGCGGGTCTTCGGTCCGGTCTCGTGCACCACGGCCACCCGCAGCCCGTCCAGCTCGACCCGGGCCACCTCCGGCAGCCGGGCGCGCAGCGGCGGCCCGTCGTTGTTGCCGTACACCCCGACCAGCCGGCGGGACCGCGCCGTCAGGGCGTCCAGCAGGGAGACGTCCACCCAATCGCCGGCGTGCACCACCACGTCGGCGGCCTCGACCGCCGCCCAGAGCGGCGCCGGCAGGTCCCGCGCCCGCTTCGGCACGTGCGTGTCGGCCATGATGACCAGTTCCATCCCCCGATCCTGCCGGCCGGCCCGGCCGCTGTCGCGCCGGCTCAGGCGCCGAGCCGCTCGGCGACCGCGGTGATCCGGCCCGCGGCGTTGATGAGGCCGATGTGCGAGTAGGCCTGCGGGAAGTTGCCGAGCTGCTCGCCGGTGGCCTGGTCGATCTGCTCGGCGTACAGGCCGAGGTCGTTGGCCCGGGCGGCGAGTTGCGTGAACAGCCGCTGGGCCTGGTCCAGCTCGCCGGCCTCGGCCAGGCAGCCGGCCAGCCAGAACGAGCAGATCACGAAGCCCGCCGGGTCGTCCTCCCACCGGCGCAGCAGGCCGTTGTGGGACAGCCGGCGCGCGACCAGGTCGATGGTGGCGCGCATCCGTGGGTCGTCGGCGGGCAGGAAGCCCACCAGCGGCATGATCAGCACCGAGGCGTCCAGCTCGTCGGAGTCGAACGCGCCGGTGTACGCCCCGACCCGGTCGTTCCAGCCCAGGCGGAGCACCGCCGCGCGCACCTCGTCGCGGGCGGCCGCCCAGCGCGCCACGTCGGCGGGTTCGCCGATCCGGGGCCCGAACCGGACGGCCCGGTCCAGCGCGGTCCAGCACTGCACCTTGGACGACAGGTAGTGCCGCTCGGCGTCGCGCGTCTCCCACATCCCGGCGTCGGGCCGGCGCCACTCCCGCACCGCCTGGTCGGCGAGGGCGTGCAGCAACTGCCGCACGTCGGCCGACATGGGGTCGAGATAGTGGCGCATCAGCCACGCCGCGTCGAGGACCTCGCCCAGCACGTCGGCCTGCCGCTGCCGCCAGGCGTCGTTGCCGACCAGGACCGGCCGGCTGCCGGCGTACCCGGCGAGGTGGTCGAGGTGGTGCTCGGTGAGGTCCCGCTCGCCTTCGACCCCGTACATGATCGGCACCGCCTCGTCGCCGATCCGGCCCATCGCCCGGGCCACCCAGCTGAACTGCCGGTCGGCCTCGTCCGGGCACGCGGCCAGCCAGAGGGCCTGGAGGGTGAGGCTGAAGTCGCGCAGCCACACGAAGCGGTAGTCGTAGTTGCGGTCCCCGCCCAGCTTCTCGGGGAGCGAGGTGGTGGGCGCCGCCACCACGGCCCCGCTGGGCCCGTAGGTCATCCCCTGCACCACCATCGCGCTCCGGCGGACCATGTCGCGGTAGAGGCCGTGGTATTCGTGCAGGTCGGCCCAGGACCGCCAGCCGGCGACGGTGTCGGCCAGCACCTGGTCGGCGTCGGGCAGCGCCGGCGTGCCGCCGCGGTAGGTCGGGGCGTACCCGAGGGTGAAGTGGTGGGTGCTGCCGGCGCGGGCGGTGAACCGCCCGGAGGCGCCGCCGTCGCCGCAGGTCAGCGGCACGTTGGCGCGCAGCTCCAGCCGGCACGCGCCGGCCGTCGCCCCGATCACCCCGTCGGCGTGGGTGAGGTAGGCGCGGACCCGGCCGTACTCGAAGCGGGGCGCGTAGTCGACCCGCATCGGCACCTCGCCGGTGAGCCCCTCGACCACGCGGACGAGCACCCCCGGCGACCGCAGCCCGACGTGGTGACCGCGTGCGCCGGGCTCCAGCGCCAGGGCGTCGGTGACGGCCGCGGTCCCGGTCCCGGTGCGGAAGACGGTACGCAGCACGAGCGCGTCCTCCAGGTAGGACCGGGTGCTGGTGAACTCGCCGGCGGGCCGGATGCTCCAGTGGCCCGCGTCGTCGTCGAGCAGGCGCCCGAAGACCGACGGCGCGTCGAAGCGGGGCGGACACCACCAGTTCACCGAGCCGGCCCGGTCCACCAGGGCCGCGCTGTGCCCGTCGGCGAGGAACCCGTGCTCGCTGATCCGTCCGGTCCTCACGCGGTTGGCTACCCGGCCCGGCGGCCGCCATGCGCGCCGCCATCCGTCCGGACGGATGCGTTACCGAGCGACGGCGGCGGGAACGCAGCGGGTTGACGAAGGAGGATGCTCATGACCAGACCCTCGAGTCCGACCGCGGCCTGGCGGCCCGGCATGCCGGGCAGCGACAACCTCCCGTCCGGCCCGAGCGGTCGTCCGTCGCCGCCGAGCGGGGACGGGCACGGGCCGCAGGCCGGCCCACCGACCGTCACGATCGGGTCGTACCCGGACTATCCGTCCGCCCAGCGGGTGGTGGACTATCTGGCCGACAACCGGTTCCCGGTGGAACGGACCTCGATCGTGGGGACGAACCTCACCCTGGTCGAGACCGTGATGGGCCGGCTGACGACGGGCCGGGCCGCCCTGGTGGGCGCGGGCACCGGCGCCTGGTTCGGCCTGTTCATCGGGTTGCTCTTCGGCATCTTCACGGCGGGGAACTGGGTCGCGGTGATCCTGGTGGGCCTCGTGATCGGGGCGATCTGGGGCGCCGTGTTCGGCGCGGTCGCCCACGCCATGACGGGGGGCCAACGGGACTTCACCTCGGCCAGTTCACTGCGGGCCAGCCAGTACGCGGTCACCGTGGACGCGGAACTGGCCGACCAGGCCCGGCAGCTGCTCGGCCGGATGCACCTGACGCCGACCGGCGCCACCGCCCGCTGACCGGTCGTTCCCGACGCCCCGGCGCGTTCCGTCGCGCCGGGGCGTCACCGCGTCAGTGGTAGGCCCGCTCGCCGGCGCGGATCGGGACGTCGACCCGGTTCTCCGGCGGGGCGAGGGGGCAGGCCCACCGGTCGTCGTAGGCGCAGCTCGGGTTGTAGAGGTAGTTGGCGTCGAGCCGGACGCGGTTGCCGGGCAGCACGGTGAGGCCGCGCCCGAAGGTGCCCTTCACCGTGTCGGTCAGGTAGCGCCCGCCGCCGTACGCCTCGGTGCCGCAGGTGGCGTCGCGCAGCGGGAGGAAGAGCCCGCCCCCGTACGCCTCGATCCACCACAGGGTGAGCGGACCCCAGGGCGTCTCCGCGACCGCGACCCGCCGGTACCGCACCACTCCGTCGGGGCCGCCGGTGTCGATGGTCTCGGTGCCCGACGCCGGGCGCAGCGGCGCCTCGACCACGGCGGCCGGGTCGGGCGGGAACCAGCGCAGCCCGGTGAAGCCGGGCCGGTCGGCGGCCGGCAGCGGGCTGCTGGGGTGGCTGCGGAACAGCTCGTCCCGGGCGGCCCGGAAGCCGGCCAGGTCGAGGTCGGAGAGGTAGAGCCGGGCCACCCGCTCCCGCCAGTCCTGCACGTCGAGATCGTCCACCCTCCGACCCTAGCCCGGGCGCACGGTTCAGATTTCAATGTCCCCCATGTCAAGCACCAATGTTGTGCGGCTCACCCCCGAGCGAGAGGACTTGTTTAAATTTTAAATAGTGCTACTGTCGTGGCCATGACGGAGAGCCTGGACGCCGAGCGGATGGCCTGCTGGCGCGCGTACATCGAGGCGAGCCAGCGGCTGTTCACCCAGCTCGAGGACGACCTGCGCGCCGACAGCGAGCTGAGCTTCGCCGACTACCACGTGCTGGTGCTGCTCTCCGAGGCGCCGGGGCAGCGGCTGCGGATGGGTGAGCTGGCCGGCCGGCTGGTGTTCTCGCCGAGCCGGCTGACGTACCAGATCTCCTCGATGCAGAAGCGCGGCCTGGTGGCCCGGGAGTCGTGCCCGGACGACCGGCGCGGCAACGAGGCGGTGCTCACGGCCGCCGGCCTGCTGACCCTGCGCGAGGCGGCGCCGCACCACCTGCGCTCCGCGCGTACCCACCTGATGGACGACCTCGACGACGCCGAGGTCGCCTGCCTCACCCGGGTCTTCGAACGGCTCGGCCGGCGCCTGCGCGCCGACCGCGACGTGTCGTCCACCCCGGCCGACAAGTAAGGAGCCCGAGATGCCCGCGATCACCGTCGACGACGTCCTCGTCCTGCCCCGCCTGCCGGAGCTCGCCGAGTCCACCACCTTCCGCCCGGTCCGCCGGGTGACCACCGCGCCGAGCGGCTACGAGGGCGAGGGCTTCCCGGTCCGCCGGGCCTTCGCCGGGGTCCCGATGAACGAGCTGGACCCGTTCATCCACCTCGACCAGATGGGCGAGGTCGACTATGCCCCGGGCGAGCCGAAGGGCACCCCGTGGCACCCGCACCGGGGCTTCGAGACGGTGACCTACATGATCGACGGGATCATGGACCACCAGGACTCGCAGGGCGGCGGCGGCACCATCACCGACGGCGACACCCAGTGGATGACCGCCGGTCGTGGCCTGCTGCACATCGAGGCGCCGCCGGAGCACCTGGTGATGAGCGGCGGCCTCTTCCACGGCCTCCAGCTCTGGGTCAACCTGCCCCGCGTGGCGAAGATGAACCCGCCGCGCTACCAGGACATCCGCGGCCGGGAGTCGGCCCTGCTGACCACGCCCGACGGCGGCGCGCTGATCCGCGTGATCGCCGGCGAGGTCGCCGGGCACCGGGGCCCGGGCTCGACCCACACGCCGATCACCATCGCGCACGTGACGCTCCAGCCCGGCGCCGAGCTGAACCTGCCCTGGCGGCCGGACTTCAACGCGCTGGTCTACGTGCTGGCCGGCCGGGGCACCGTCGGCACCGACCGGCGGCCCGTCCACCTCGGCCAGCTCGCCGTGCACGGCGCGGGCGACGCGCTGCGGGTCACCGCGGACGCGCGGCAGGACGCCAACACCCCGGCGCTGGAGCTCTACATCATGGGCGGCCAGCCGATCCGCGAGCCGGTGGCGCACTACGGCCCGTTCGTGATGAACACCCGGGCCGAGCTGATCCAGGCGGTCGAGGACTACCAGGCCGGCCGGCTCGGGGTGGTCCCGGCCGAGCGGCTGCCGCACAGCGGCGGCGAGGGCGACCGCCCCTGACCGCTCGATCCGACGGGCGTCCCGGTTCCCCGGGGCGCCCGTCGCCGGTCTCAGGAGACGGCGAAGATGCCGGCCACCCCGAGGATCACCATCAACAGGACCGCCACCAGCGCACCCCGTTCCCCCTCCACCGCCTGCTCGCGGTATTCGGTCACGGTGTTCGTCGTCTCGGCGGGCATGCTGTGGCCTCCTCGGTTTCGCGATCCAGGGGTCCGGTGCACCCCCACGCGAACACCGTGCCGACCTGGGGCGGTCGGCGTGCGGGGCCGTGCCGGGGGTCCTACCGTGAGGACGTTGTCGACCTCGGGAGGCTGGAACGTGGCGATGCGGGACTGGTTCCTCTCCGCACAGGAACGCGCCAACCCAGGGTCTGAGTTACCCGTCTGGACGAGCGGAAACCTCGCCGAGCCGTTAATTCACGGCGGCGCGTACTTCGACCGGCTGGTCAGTGAGGTGGAGCAGCTCGGGGAGGGCGACCACCTTTTCTTCACCGACTGGCGCGGCGACCCGGACCAGCGGATGCGGCCGGACGGCCCGACCGTGGTGCAGCTATTCGCCCAGGCCGCCCAGCGCGGGGTGGTCGTCAAGGGCCTGATCTGGCGCTCCCACCTCGACGCGCTCTCCTACAGCGAGGAGGAGAACCGCGACCTCAGCGAGGCGATCTGCGCCGCCGGCGGGGAGGTGCTGCTCGACCAGCGGGTCCGCCGCGGGGGCTCGCACCACCAGAAGCTGGTGGTGCTGCGCCACCCCGGCGACCCGGAACGGGACATCGCGTTCGCCGGTGGGATCGACCTCTGCCACAGCCGGCGGGACGACGCGGCGCACGGCGGCGACCCGCAGCCGGTCGCCATGTCCCCGCGGTACGGCCCGCACCCGCCCTGGCACGACGTGCAGCTCGCGCTCCGCGGGCCGGTGGTCGGCGCGCTGGACACCACCTTCCGGGAACGGTGGACCGACCCGATGCCGCTGGACTCGGAGAACCCCATGGCCTACCTGCGGGACCGGCTGCGCGGCTCGGACCTGAGCCCGGACCCGCTGCCCGACCAGCCCGCCGACCCGCCGCCCTGCGGGCCGCACCACGTCCAGGTGCTGCGCACCTACCCGGCGGTGCGCCCGCGCTACTCGTTCGCCCCGGACGGCGAGCGGACGGTGGCCCGGGGCTACACCAAGGCGGTCCGCCGGGCCCGCCGGCTGATCTACCTGGAGGACCAGTACCTCTGGTCGACGGAGGTGGCCGACCTCTTCGCCCGGGCGCTGCGCGAGCAGCCGGAGCTGCACCTGGTGGCCGTGGTGCCCCGGCACCCGGACGTGGACGGCCGGTTGGCGCTGCCGCCGAACATGGTCGGCCGCGCGCAGGCCCTCGAACTCTGCCACCGGGCCGCCCCGGACCGGGTGCACGTCTTCGACGTGGAGAACCACGAGGGCACCCCGGTCTACGTGCACGCGAAGGTCTGCGTGGTGGACGACGTCTGGGCCAGCGTGGGCAGCGACAACTTCAACCGGCGCTCGTGGACCCACGACAGCGAGCTGTCCTGCGCGGTGCTGGACGACACCCGGGACGAGCGGGCCCCGACCGACCCGGCGGGGCTGGGCGACGGGGCCCGGGTGTTCGCCCGGGAACTGCGCCTGCGGCTGTGGCGCGAGCACCTGGACCGGGACCCGGACGGCGGGGAGGACCGCGACCTGCTCGACCCGGCCGACGCCGTCGCGGCCATCACCTCGGCGGCGGAGGCGCTGGAGCGGTGGCACGAGTCCGGCCGCACCGGGCCCCGCCCGCCGGGACGGCTGCGGCCGCACCGGCCGGAGCGGCTGCCCTGGCACACCCGGCTGTGGGCGCTGCCGGCGTACCGGCTGGTCTACGACCCGGACGGCAGGCCGCTGCGGGCCCGGCGCGCCGGCACCTGGTGAGCCGCCGCGACCGGGTCGCCGGTGGACAGCGGCTCGTCCAGCGCGTTCGGCCGGGCCGGGTACGCGAACGACACCCGGGGCGAGTAGAAGCCCCAGCAGATCTGTAGCGGGTTGGCCGGCCGGAGCGCGTACACCGGGTGCTCCGGGGCGAGGAACTCCACCGACTCGACCTCGAACGGCGACACCGGCTCGGCCACGTACGGGTAGTCCGCGACGATCAGCTCGCCGTCGCGCTCGGTGAGGTAGCGGTGGTGGCCGTTGTGCGCCTCGGTGCCGGTGTGCCCGACGCGGGCGGTCACCTGGATGAGCGGGCGCCCGTCGGCCCAGGTCTCGGCGACGAGCCGACCACCCCGGACGTCGACCAGGGTCTCCCCTGCCACGGCGGGCGCGCCGCGGGCGGACGCGTACTGCCCGACCCGCGGGCTGGAGGCGAGGTAGTGGGTCCACCAGCCGCCGGGGATGTCGCCGTCGGGCGGCTCCATGTCCGCGAGCGAGACACCGAGGAAGGAGAGCGAGTAGGCGCCGAACCCGGACGTCTGGGTCTCGTCGTCGACCACGTACTGGCAGAGGAAGACCTGGTGGTCGGGGTGCGGGCGGAGGGCCGCCGGGACGAGCGCAGCGACCGCCTCGGGGTCCGCCGGGAGCCAGCTGAACAGCAGGGTCCGGGCGTTGACGACGAGTTGCGGGGCGGCGGGATCCAGCAACGGTGCCTCCGTAGACGTGTACACCTGGACGCTACGGGCGGTCCCATCGGCGGGACAAGGACGGAAAGGCGACAGTGTGCGCCGACTGTCGGGTTTCACGTTGACCGGTCGACCCGGCGGTTCGTCCGTTCGGTCAGCCGGCCCGGACCGCCTCGCCCCCGGGCACCGGTCGGCCATCCGAGGGTTTCTGCCCCGGTTCACGCGCTTCATGCCGTGACACGGCTTAAGTACATCGTACTTTCGGCTAGATTTTCTCCGACCGATCAGGTTAAGGTGGCTTCCGAACGGCCCAACTGAAGCTAAACCGAAGCGTCACGTCTTTTTTGTTTCGCGGACGAGGTGCAGGGAGGACCACCCATGACCGCGCACACGATCAGCGAACCGGCGACGACAACGCCGTCCACGACCGAGAAGCTCGACCCGCGGGCGCTCACCGACAGCGCCGCGAACCTGCTCAACGCGATGGCGGCCCTGCCCGCCAACCACCCGTCGCGCGCCGCGCTGCGCGACCGGGCGATCGAGGCCTGGCTGCCGCTCGCCAACCACCTCGCCCACCGCTACAGCGGGCGCGGCGAGCCCACCGACGACCTGGCGCAGACCGCCGCCGTCGGCCTCATCAAGGCGATCGACAAGTTCGACCCGTCCCGCGGCGTCGACTTCGCCGGCTACGCCATCCCGACCATCATCGGTGAGCTGAAGCGCCACTTCCGCGACCGCACGTGGGACATCCGGGTGCCGCGCCGCCTCCAGGAGCTGCGGCTGGCCATCTCCGACGCCAACAGCACGCTGCTGCAGAGCCTCGGCCGCTCGCCGACGGTCGCCGACATCGCCGGCCACCTCAACCTCACCGAGGAGGAGGTCCTGGAGGGCCTGGAGGGCGCCCGCGCCTACAACGCGGTGTCGCTGTCCACCCCCACCGGCGACGGCGACCGGGCCACCGAACTGGGCGACATGCTCGGCGGCGAGGACGGCGAGTTCGAGCTGGCCGAGCTGCGGGTGGCCCTCGGGCCGGCGCTGGCCACGCTCGACGAGCGCGAGCAGAAGATCCTCACGCTCCGCTTCTACGGCAACCTCACCCAGTCGCAGATCGCCGAGCAGATCGGCGTCTCGCAGATGCACGTGTCCCGGCTGCTGGCCCGGGCGCTCACGAAGCTGCGGGGGCAGCTCGACGGAACGTACTAGGGGGTGGCGGCGGTGGCCGGGTCGGCGGGCCCGGCCACCGTTGCGTCCACTCCGGCCCGGTCGGCGATGCGCCGGCCGGGCCGTTCCGTGTTCAGCGCAGCACCAGCAGGTCCAGCGCGTCGACCACCGGGGCGTGCGGGGTCCGCCGCGCCGCCTCGCGCAGCCGGCGCAGCCCCCGGTCGTAGTCGGCGTCGTCGAGCAGCACCAGCGGGGTGTGCGCCTCACGCCGCAGCCCGTCGGCGGCCGCCCGCAGTGACCGGGCGCTGACCTGGGGCACCGGCTCCAGCGCCACGGGGGCGAACCCGGCCGACTCGAACGCCGCGCAGACCTCGGCGACCGAGGGGTAACCGTCAAGCACCCGCAGCGCCTCCGGGAACCAGCGGAACAGGCTGACCCCGCCGCCCCGGCCCGCGAAGACCGACCGGATCAGCACCGGCGCGCCGGGCCGCAGCACCCGGCGCAGCTCGGCGGCGACCGCCGGCAGGTCGGGCAGGTGGTGCACCACAGTGGAGATCCACGCGCCGTCCAGGCCGGCCGCCGCGAGCGGCAGCGCCTCGGCACGGCCGGCCACCATTCCCGGGTACGCCGAGCGGGCCCGCATCGCCGCGGCCGGCTCGACCGCCAGCACGTGCACCCCGTACCAGTCGCGGAAGGCGGCGGCCCAGGCGCCGGTGCCGGCGCCCAGGTCGAGCACCCGGTCGCCGGGCCCCACCCGCAGGTGCCGGGACACCGCGGCGCGCCAGCTCGCCAGGCCCTCGACCGGCAGGTGCCGGGTCGCCGCGTAGGCGGCGGCCGAGGGTTCGTCGTACGCCATCATCGCCATGACCGTCACTCCACGCCATGAAGCGGTCACGGTCAATGTGAGAAGTCGAACAGGACCGCGCACCGGCCGCCCGGCCGGGAGTGCGAGAGTGGGTCCGTGCTCTCCGACGTCTCCCTGGACCTGCCGGTCCGGCCGGTGCTGCCGGCGCTGGTCGAGGCGCTGGGCGCGGCCGGCGCGGCGGTCCTGGTGGCGCCCCCCGGCACCGGCAAGACCACCCTGGCGCCCCTCGCGGTGGCCGCCGAGGTCCCCGGCCGGGTGGTGATCGCCCAGCCCCGCCGGGTGGCCGCCCGGGCCGCCGCGCACCGGATGGCCGCCCTGCTCGGCGAGCGGGTCGGCGAGCGGATCGGGTACGCCGTACGCGGCGAGCGCCGGGTCGGCCCGCGGACCCGGATCGAGGTGGTCACCACCGGCCTGCTGGTACGCCGGCTGCACCACGACCCCGAGCTGCCGGGAGTCGGCGCGGTGCTGCTCGACGAGTGCCACGAGCGGCAGCTCGACGCCGACCTGGCGCTGGCGTTCAGCGTGGAGGCCCGCGGCACGCTCCGGCCGGACCTGTGGCTGCTGGCCATGTCGGCCACCCCCCGGGCGGACCGGTTCGCCGCACTGCTCGGCGGGGGTGCTCCGGCGCCGGTGGTGCGGGCCGAGGCCGCCCTGCACCCGGTGGACCGGATCTGGGCGCCGCCGCCCCGCCCGGTCGCCGCGCCCGGTGCGGGCCGGGTGGACCCGGCGCTGCTGGACCACGTGGCTGCCACCGTCCGCCGGGCGCTGCGCGAGCGGAACGGGGACGTGCTGGTCTTCCTGCCGGGCGCGGGCGAGATCGCCGCCGTCGCGGGCCGCCTGGCCGACCTGCGCGACGCGGTCGCCGTGCTGCCCCTGCACGGCCGACTCCCCGGCTCCGCGCAGGACGCGGCGCTGGCGGCGCTGCCCGGACGGCGCCGGGTCGTGCTGGCCACCGCCGTGGCGGAGAGCAGCCTGACCGTGCCCGGGGTACGCGTCGTGGTGGACGCCGGGCTGAGCCGGGTGGCCCGTACCGACCTGGCCCGCGGGCTGGGCGCGCTGGTCACCGTGCCGGTGTCTCGGGCGGCGGCCACCCAGCGGGCCGGACGGGCCGGCCGGGAGGCGCCGGGGGCGGTCTACCGGTGCTGGTCGGAGGCGACCCACGCCCGGCTCGCCCCGCAGCCCGAGCCGGAGATCGCCACCGCCGACCTGACCGGGTTCGCCCTGGAGCTGGCCGCCTGGGGCACCCCGGACGGCGCCGGCCTGGCGCTGCCCGATCCCCCGCCGCCGGCCGCGCTGGCCGTCGCCCGGGACACGCTGACCACCCTCGGCGCGGTCGACGCCGACGGCCGGATCACCGCCCGGGGGCGGGCCATCGCGGCCGCCGGCGCGCACCCCCGGCTGGCCCGGGCGCTGCTCGACGGCGCGGAGCGGGTCGGCGCCGACCGGGCCGCCGAGGTGGTCGCTCTCCTCGCCGAGGAGACACTGGGCGGCGCCGGGGACGACCTCACCGCCCTCTGGCGCCGGCTGCGCACCGGCGTCGACCCGGGCGCCACCGCCCGCTGGCGCGCCGAGGTGCGCCGCCTCCGCACCGCGCTCCCCGCCGCCCGCCCTGGACGTTCCGGACCGGCCCGGCCGGACCGCCGACCCGACGAGCACGCCGCGCCGGATCGCGTGGCGGACGACCGGGCCGCCGGGCACGCCGCGCCGAGTCGCGTGGCGGACGACCGGGCCGCCGGGCACCCCGCGCCGGACCGCCTGCCCGACGATCTGGCGGCGGGGCTTCTCGTCGGGTTGGCGTATCCGGAGCGGTTGGCTCGGGTGCGGCGGGCCGGTGGGTCGGCGTACCTCATGGCGGGCGGGACCGCCGCGGAGCTGGCGGGCGGGTCGGGGCTGGTGGGGTCCGTCTGGCTGGCCGTCGCGGTGGCCGACCGCTCCCCCGGCGCGCCGACCGCCCGGGTCCGGCTGGCCACCCCCGTTGACGAGGCGACCGCCCGGGAGGCCGGCGGGCCGCTGCTGCGCGCCGCGCGCGAGGTCGGCTGGTCCGGCGGGGACGTGGTGGCCCGCGAGGTGGTGCGGCTCGGCGCGATCGAGCTGGTCGACCGGCCCCTCGCCGCGCCCGACCCGGCGGAGCTGGCCGAGGCGGTGCTCACCGGGCTGCGCCGCGAGGGCCTGGCGCTGCTCACCTGGACGCCCGAGGCCACCGCGCTGCGCCGGCGGCTGGCCTGCTGCCGGCAGGCGCTCGGCGACGGGTGGCCGGACGTCTCCGACGCCGCGCTGCTCGCCGCGGCACCCACCTGGCTGGGCCCGGAGCTGGCCCGCGCCCGCCGCCGGGCCGACCTGGCCCGCGTCGACGTGGCGGCGGCGCTGCGGCGGCTGCTGGACTGGCGGCAGGCGGCCCGGCTGGACGAGCTGGCGCCGGAGCGGCTACCGGTGCCCAGCGGGTCGCGGATCCGGCTGGACTACGCCGATCCGGCCGCCCCGGTGCTGGCCGTGAAGCTCCAGGAGACGTTCGGCTGGCAGGACGCCCCGCGGATCGCCGACGGCCGGGTGCCGGTGCTGCTGCACCTGCTCTCCCCCGCCGGCCGGCCGGTGGCGGTCACCGCCGACCTGGCCTCCTTCTGGCGGACCGGCTACCCGCAGGTGCGGGCGGAGCTGCGCGGCCGCTACCCCCGCCATCCGTGGCCGGAGGACCCGACCAGCGCCGAGCCGACCCGGCGCGCCAGCCCGCGCCGGCGCTGACCCGGCTACTCCTCGACGACGTCGGCGATGACCACGGTGACGTTGTCCGGGCCCCCGGCCCGCAGGGCCAGGTCGATGAGCTTGGCCGCGCACGCCTCCCGGTCCGGGTAACCGCCGAGCACCTCGGCGAGGGTGTCGGGGCGGACCACGTTGGAGAGGCCGTCGCTGCACAGCAGCCAGCGGTCGCCGGCCCAGGGCACCATCGTGGCGTAGGTCGGGGAGACCTCGTCGCCCTGCAACGCCTGGGTCACCACGGCCCGGCGGGGGTGGCTGCTCGCCTGCTCGGCGGTGATCACGCCCTGGTCGACCAGCATCTGCACGAAGGTGTCGTCGCGGGTGACCTGCTTCAGCACGCCCTCCCGGAACAGGTAGGCCCGGGAGTCGCCGACGTGCGCGAGGGCCAGGCAGCTGCCGGTGCGGGCGAAGAGCAGCGCGGTCAGGGTGGTGCCCATGCCCTGTCGTTCCGGGTCCTCCTCGACCGCCCGCCGGATCCCCGCGGTGGCCAGCTCGATGCTGCCCTGGAGGGCGGCGACCAGCGCGTCCTCGGGGGTCTCGACGTCCAGCGGCGCGAACGCGTCCATCGCGATGCGGCTGGCCAGGTCACCGGCGGCCATGCCGCCCATGCCGTCGGCGACGGCGACCAGCCAGTTGCCGGCGTGCTGGGCGTCCTGGTTGCCACTGCGGATCAGCCCACGGTCGCTCGCCCCGACGGAACGAAGCTTCAGGGTCATGGGAGGCAGCCTGCCAGTTGGAGGGCTCGGTTGTCTCTAGGAGATCAGGACCATGCTACGTGGCGCGGTGAATTTCACTGTCGGCGGCGGGGTGCGGGCCATCGGGGCAGATCGATTGACAGCGCGGGAACACGCTGGAAACATCGGTCCGGTAGTGGGAGCGCTCCCAGCTCCCGGCCCCCTGCTGAGCACGGAAGGAACCTCCGTGACCCCATCCCGACGCCGGCTCACCGCCCTCACCGCGGCCGCCGCCCTGGCGCTCACCGGCGGCACCGCCGCCCCGGCCCGCGCCGAGGTGCCGCCGGACGCCCCCGAACAGCTGCGCAACGGCGACTTCAGCGCCGGCGCCTCCCCCTGGTTCTCCTACGGCACCGGCGACCTCGGCGTCACCGACGGCCGGCTCTGCACCACCGTCGCCGGCGGCCTGGCCAACCCCTGGGACGCCGGCATCGGCCAGGACGCCGTGCCGCTCATCGCCGGCGCCGAGTACGAACTCTCCTTCGACGTCTCCGCCACCCCCGGCGCGGCCGTCAAGGCCGTGCTCCAGCTCGGCAGCGCCCCCTACACCACGTACGCCAGCGTCGACGCCACCGCGACCGGCGCCGCCCAGCACGTCGCCAGGACCTTCACGGCCCCGGCCGACAACGCCGGCGCCCAGTTGATCTTCCAGGTCGGCGGCAGTCCCGAGGCGCAGACGTTCTGCCTGGACAACGTCTCGCTGCGCGGCGGCGAGGCGGCACCGCCGTACGAGCCGGACACCGGGCCCCGGGTGCGGGTCAACCAGGTCGGCTACCTGCCCGGCGGGCCGAAGATCGCCACCGTGGTCACCGACTCCGCCGAGGCGCTGCCCTGGCAGCTGAGGTCGGCCGCCGGGACCGTGGTGGCCGGCGGGACCACAGCCCCGCGCGGCGTCGACCCGGCCTCCGGGCAGCGGGTGCAGACCGTCGACTTCTCCGCGTACCGCACCCCGGGCACCGGCTACACCCTGGTCGTCGACGGGGAGACCAGCCACCCGTTCGACATCTCCGGCACCCTCTACGACCGGCTGCGCGCCGACTCGCTCCAGTTCTTCTACGCCCAGCGCAGCGGCACCCCCATCGACGGCGACCTGATCGGCGCCGCCTACGCCCGCCCGGCCGGCCACCTCGGCGTGGCGCCCAACCAGGGCGACACCCAGGTGCCCTGCCAGCCCGGCGTCTGCGACTACTCCCTCGACGTGCGCGGCGGCTGGTACGACGCCGGCGACCACGGCAAGTACGTGGTCAACGGCGGCATCGCCACCTACCAGCTGCTCAACGCCTTCGAGCGGACCAGGACCGCCGAGAGCGCCGCCGGCGGGACGGCGCTGGGCGACGCCACCCTGCGGGTGCCGGAGCGCGGCAACACGGTCCCGGACATCCTCGACGAGGCCCGCTGGGAGCTGGAGTTCCTGCTGCGCATGCAGGTGCCGGCCGGCGAGCCGCTCGCCGGGATGGTCCACCACAAGATCCACGACCGGAACTGGACCGGCCTGCCGCTCGCCCCGCAGGACGACCCGCAGCCCCGCGAGCTGCACCCGCCGTCCACCGCCGCCACGCTCAACCTGGCCGCCGTGGCCGCGCAGTGCGCCCGCCTCTTCGCCCCGTACGACGCCGCGTTCGCGGCCCGCTGCGGCGCCGCCGCGAAGACCGCGTACGCGGCGGCCAAGGCCCACCCGGCGGTCTACGCCTCGGCGGCCGACGGCACCGGCGGCGGCGCGTACGACGACACGAACGTGGCCGACGAGTTCTACTGGGCGGCCGTCGAGCTGTGGCTGACCACCGGCGCGTCGGCGTACCTGACCGACCTCACGGCCTCGCCGCTGCACACCGCCGACGTCTTCGCCACCGGCGGGGCCTTCGGCTGGCAGAGCGTGGCCGCGCTGGGCCGGCTCGACCTGGCCACCGTGCCCAACGGCCTGCCGGCCGCCGAGCGGGCCCGGATCCGCGCCTCGGTGACCGCCGCGGCCGACCGCTACCTGGCCACCGCGCGGGACCAGGCGTACGGGCTGCCGCTGCCCGGCGCGGCCGACGCGTACGTCTGGGGCAGCAACAGCAACGTCGTCAACAACGCGATCGTGCTGGCCACCGCGTTCGACCTGAGCCGGGACGCGAAGTACCGGGACGGGGCCGTGCAGAGCGCCGACTACCTGCTCGGCCGCAACGCGCTGAACATGTCGTACGTGACCGGCTGGGGCGAGCAGCACGCGCGCAACCAGCACAGCCGGATCTTCGCCCACCAGCTGAACCCGGACCTGCCGAACCCGCCCGCGGGTTCCCTCGCCGGTGGCCCGAACGCCGCCCTCCAGGACCCGTACGCGGCCAACCTGCTCGCCGGCTGCGCGCCGATGTTGTGCTACGTCGACGACATCAACTCGTACGCGACAAACGAGGTGGCGATCAACTGGAACTCCGCGCTGGCCTGGCTGGCGTCGTTCCTCGCCGACCAGGGTGACGCGGCGGCCGTGCCGGCGCCCACCTGCGCGGTCACCTACACCACCCACGGCAGCTGGCCGGACGGCTTCACCACCCAGGTGACGGTGCGGAACACCGGCACGGCGGCGGTGACCGGGTGGAGCCTCCGGTGGGCGTTCGTCGGTGACCAGAAGGTGAGCGGCTACTGGTCGGCGAAGGTCACCCAGTCGGGCGCCACGGTCACCGCGAAGAACGAGTCGTGGAACGCGAGGATCGCCCCCGGCGGCACGGTCACCTTCGGGCTGAACGGCTCCACGTCCGGCGGCCCGAACCCCAACCCGGACCTGATCACCCTGAACGGCGCCGCCTGCACCATCTCCTGACCGACCGGTGGCCTCCCGCCCGGCGGGAGGCCACCGATCGCCGGGCAGGCGTGATCATGGAGGCATGGCGTACCTCTTCCTGCTCGGCGCGATCACCGCCGAGGTGATCGGCACCAGCCTGCTCAAGGCGACCGACGGCTTCACCCGGCTCTGGCCCACCGTCGGCCTGGCGGTCGCCTACCTGTCCGCGTTCGGGCTGCTCTCCCTGGCCGTCAAGGACATCCCGGTCGGCGTCGCGTACGCGGTCTGGTCCGGGCTCGGCACCGCCGCCATCATGGCGATCGGGGCGGCCTTCCTCGGCGAGCCGCTGACCGTCGCCAAGGTGGCCGGCGCGGGCCTGGTGATCGCCGGGGTGGTCGTGCTGAACCTCGGCGGCACGCACTGACGCCGAAACCCGGTGGACGCCCGCGGCGCACGTCCGCGAGGGTGGCGGCCATGGACGGGAACGGACTGTCCGGCGCGGAGCGTCGGGTGTGGGCGACGCTGCCGGAGGGGACGCGTGCCGCCCTGGCCGGACTGCCGGCGGCTGACCTGCGCACGCTGCTGCTCACCGTGGCCCGCGACCGGGCCGCGACCGTCCGCCCGGCCGACGTGGTGCGGCGCTGGCGCGAGGACCGCTTCGTCCGCCCGGCCGACGTCGACCCACGCGCGCTCGCCCGACTGGAGGCCCACGTCTGGGACCTGCTGCCGGCCGACGTGGCGGGGGTCGAGCTGTCCCCCGTCGCCCCGCTGGGCACCTGCGCCGCCGTGGCGCCGGTGAGCCAGAACCGGATCATCGGCACGACCCGCGGCACCGAGGTGGTGAGCGACCCGACGAACGCCCTGGCCGTCGAGGCGGCGGTACGCCGGCGGCGAGCCGGCGAGGTCCACCTGGCCGCCGCGCACCGGGTGCTTCGGGCGCAGGACTTCGGCCCCGGCACGGCGGCGCACTTCCGGCTCTTCACGCTGGTGTCCAGCGCCCGGGACACGGGTTCGGGCCACACCGAAGCGCGGCTGCTCGTGCGGCACCTGACCTTCTGGCGGTCGGTGCTCGCCGAGCTGGCCGGTCCGGCCACGCCCGCGCTGCACGTCACGCTCCTCGACGACCCCGTCCTGGCCGACCGGCTCGCCGACACCGTCCGCCCCGCGCTCGCCGGCGGGGCCGTGCCGCTGCGGGACGAGCCGGAGCGGGAGCGGGGGCGCGGCTACTACGTGGGCGCCGCCCTGCGCCTCACCCTGGCCGGCGGCGACCGTGAGGTGGGCGACGGCGGGTTCACCGACTGGACGGCCCGGCTGACCGGCGACGCCAAGGAGCGCTGCCTGATCTCCTGCCTGGCCACCGAGCGCCTGGTGCGGCCGTGAACGGTCTCGTGGTCCAGCGCATCCGGGTGCGCTGGACCAGCCGGGACGCCGCCGCGGCCACCGTCCGGGGCCGGCTCCCCCAGGCGTACGCGCTGCCGCCGCTGCCGGCCGGCGGGCTCACCGTGCACGAGGTGCTGCGGGACGAGGCCGCCGGCTACCGCCCGGTGGAGGAGGTGCGGGAGGGCGAGGCCGCGGCCCGCCAGGCGGGGCTCTGGATCGGATGGCGCGACGGCGTAGCGCTGGTCGACCGGCTGCCGAGCCACGCCTCGTTCCCGGTGCGGCGGGCCGGCGCCCGCCTCTTCACCCTCGCCCCGGGCGAGCTCGGGCGGTGGCGGGCGAACTTCCGCTTCACCGGCTGCCAGTGCTCCGCCCGCTGGTGGTACGAGCAGTGGACCCTGCACGTCGCCCACGCCCCGGCCCACCCCGACCTGTTTTGGGACGCTCGCTGGTCACGGGACCGGGACGAGCGGGTGCACCTGTACGGCGGCCCGCGTCCCGGCCGCCGCTGAACCGGCGTCAGGCCACCGGCCGTCGCATGGCGATCCGGTCGGCCGGGTCGAGCCCGAGCGCCGCCTCGGCGGCCAGCAGGCCGGCCAGCCCCGGCGTCACCTCGGCCCCGGCCAGCTCGCGGAACCCGCAGCGCGCGTAGTACGGCCCGTTCCACGGCACGCTGCGGAACGTGGTCAGGGTCAACGCGGGCAGTCCCGCCCCGGCGGCCCACCCGGCCACGTCGTCGAGCAGGCCGCGGCCGATCCCTCGCCGGGCGTACCCGGGATCGACGCTGAGCTGCTGCACGTGCGCGCAGCCGTCGACCAGGTCGACCACCGCGAAGGCCACAGGACGGTCCGCGGCGTCGACAGCGACCCGGAGCCGGCCGGCCCGCTGGGCGGCGGCCAGCACGTCCAGCGGCAGCGGTGGCATGTCGGCGACGTCGGCCATACCGATCTCCCGGAACGGGGCGCCGGAGGCCACCTCGATCCGCTGCACCTCGGTCAACTCGTCGGCCCGGGCGGTCCTCTTGCTTTCCACGGCCCCGACCCTGGCAGAGCGGCGCCGGGCCCGCGAGGCGATTTCCCGTCGCTACCCCCGTGGACCGTGCCCGTCGGTCGCCCCGCCGGTGTGACAGGGGTCGCGTCGTGCGGGCCACCCACCCGGCGGCACCCAGCCTAGGGTCGGGCCATGACCGTCAACGGGGACGTCAGCGTCGATCTCGGCGCGGTGCGCGCCGCCGTCGCCCGGCAGGCCGCGCGGGTGACCGAGGGTATCGCCCACATGGACCGCTACCTCGCGGCGCAGGTGGCCGACGAGTCGCACCGCGAGGTGACCGGGCCGTTGCTGCCGGGCGCCGGGGCGAGCGGCGTGATCCGTCACCGTGGCGAGGTGATCGCCACCTGGGGCGACCCGGCGACCCCGGAGATGCTGTTCAGCGGCACCAAGGCCGTCGTCGCCACGGTCGCCGGGGTGGCCTTCGACCGGGGCCTGCTCGATCCGGCGGCGCACGTGCTCGACAGCGTCGACCACCCGTTCCTCACTGGCCTCGGGGTCGAGGGGATCACCTGGGAGCACCTGCTCCAGCAGACCAGCGGCTGGACCGGCGAGCTCTGGGGCAAGCCGACCGGGGTGGACGCGCAGAGCCGCCGCGAGGGCTTCGAGCGGGAGGGCGCGCCCGGCACCGGGTGGGCCTACAACGACGTAAGGGTGAACCTGCTCTGCCTGGCGCTGACCCTGCTGTTCCGCCGGCCGCTCGGCGACGTGCTCCACGAGGCCGTGCTGAATCCGCTGGACGCCTCCTCCTCCTGGTCCTGGCACGGGTACGCGGACTCGCTGGTCGAGCTCGACGGAATCCGGGTGCGGGTGGTCAGCGGCGGCGCGCACTGGGGCGGCGGGCTCTGGATCTCTGCCGCCGACCTGGCCCTGCTCGGCGAGGTCTACCAGGGCGGCGGCACGTGGCGGGGCCGGCGGCTGCTCAGCGCGGAGTGGATTCGTCGCACCTGGGCGCCGTGCCCGCTCAACCCCGACTACGGCTACCTCTGGTGGCGCAACGAGTCGAGCCGGGTGCAGCCGGGCGCGCCCCGGACGGGCCGCTGCGCGCGGGGCAACGGCGGCCGGCACCTGCTCTGGGTCGACCCCGCCCGCGAGCTGGTCATCGCCTCCCACTGGGGCGACCGCGTGGCCGAGCTGATCACCGAGGTCTCCGCAGCCCTGCCCACACGCCGCTGATGGGTCGGCTCTCGCCGATCCCGCCGCCGGGCGCGCTGCGCACCCTCTCGCTTGCCACCCTGGCCAACACGGTGGGCTCCGGGCTCTGGCTGGCCGGTGGCGCCCTCTACCTGACCCGTGACGTCGGGCTCTCCCCCGCCGCGGTCGGCGCCGGCCTCACCGCCGCCTGGCTGGTCGGGCTGACCGCCAGCGTGCCCCTCGGCGCGCTGGCCGACCGGCGCGACCCGCGTACCCTCCGCGCCGCCATCCAGCTGGGCCAGGCGGTCGCGGCGGCGGCGTACCTGCTGGTGGGCTCGGTGCCGGCGTTCCTCGCGGTGGCGATCCTCGAGACCCTGCTGGCCTCGGGCAACCTGGCGGTCCGCGCCGCGCTCGTCGCCGCGGTCGCCGGCCCGCGGGGCCGGGTGCACGCCTTCGCCACCCTGCGCGCGGTGGCCAACCTGGGCATCGCGGTCGGCGCCGCGCTGGCCGGGTTCGCCCTGGCCGTGGACACCCATCGGGCGTACCAGGTGCTGGTGGTCGGGAACGCGGCCACCTACCTGCTGTCGGCGGCGCTGCTCATGCGGCTGCCGGCCCACCCGCCGGCGGCGCGCGCTCCCGCGGCCGGCCGGCCGCGCCGGGCGCGGGCGCTGCGGGACGGGCGGTTCCTCGCCGTGAGCGGCGCGTCGGCCGTGCTTGCCCTGCACCTGACGGTGCTCACGCTGATCGTGCCGCTGTGGACGGTCACCCGGGCCGGCGCGCCGCCGCCGGTGGTGTCGGCGGTGCTGCTGACCAACACGGTGCTCACCGTGCTGCTGGCGGTCCGGTTGAGCCGGGGCGCGGACACGGCCGCTCCCGCGGCCCGGAAGCTGCGCCGGGCCGGCCTGGTGCTGGCGGCGGCCACGCCGCTCTACGCGGCCACCGCGGGCCTGCCCACCGTCGCGGCGGTCGTGCTGCTGCTGGTCGCCACGGCGGTGTGGACGTTCGGCGACCTGTGGCACGGCGCCGCCGGGGCGGGGCTCGCCTACGACCTGGCCCCGCCGGACGCCATCGGCGCCTACCAGGGGGCCGACGGCCTGCTCGCCGGACTGGCGCGCGCGGTCGGCCCGGCCCTGCTCACCCTGCTGGTGCTCGACGGCGGGGTGCCGGGCTGGCTGGCGCTCGGCGCGCTCTTCGCCGCCGTCGGCCTGGCCGCCCCGGCGCTGACCCGGTGGGCCCTGGCCAACCGGGAGCCGGCCCGCCCGGTGGCCGGCGACCGTCCGGCCGCGCCGGTGTAGCAGCATGGCGGCATGACGGACCAGCAGACCATCGCGATCCGCCCCGGCGGCCCGGCGGACGCCGCCGCCGTGCTGCGGCTGCTCGACTCGGCCACCGCCTGGCTCGTGGCACGCGGCCGGACCGGCCAGTGGGGAACCGGGCCGGCGTCGACCGACCCGCGCCGGATCGCCCAGGCCGACGCGTGGGCCACCGGCGGTGGGCTGTACCTCGCGACGGCCGGCGACGACGCGGTGGGCGCCCTCGTGGTGGGGTCGGCCACCGCGTACGTGCCGCCGGCCACCGAGCCGGAGCTGTACGTCAACCTGCTGGTCACCGACCGGGCGTACGCGGGCCACGGGATCGGGGCGCGGCTGCTGGCGTACGCGGCGGAACTGGCCCGCGACCGTGGCCTGGGGCTGCTCCGGGTGGACTGCTACGGCGGGGACGACCGGGCGCTGGTCCGGTTCTACGAGGGCTGCGGCTTCACCGCCACCGACCGGTTCACGGTGGAGCGGGAGGGCCGGGAGCCCTGGCCGGGGCAGGTGCTGGAGCGCCGCCTCGGCTGACCGGTCAGCCGATCTCCTCGTCGACGAAGCACCAGCGCCACGACTCGCCGGGCTCGATCGAGCGCATCACGGGGTGCGCGGTCGACTCGAAGTGCTTCGTGGCGTGCTGGTAGGGCGAGGAGTCACAGCAGCCCACGTGCCCGCAGGTGAGGCAGGCGCGCAGGTGCACCCAGTAGTCGTTGCCGATGGCCACGCAGTCCGGGCACTCGGTCGTGGTCTTCGGGTCGGCGTCACCCGCGTCGGTCAGGTGTGCGCAGCTCACTCGTCGGCCTCCTGTCGCAGCAACGACTCTTCCAGGTCCAGGTCACGGTATGCGCTGACCAGGACCTCCTCCGGGATGCGCCCGGAGTCGCGGGCGGCGCGGAACACTTCCCGCTCCGCGTCGATCATCTCTTTCCGCAGCCGACCGTACGCCTGCGAGGGGGTTTCCCGCGCGGTGCCCCCGAGCCGTTCCCAGGCCAGGTTGGTGCGGCTCTGCACCAGCCCGCGCAGCCGTTCCACGACCGCCTCGGGCGCCCCGTCGGCGAGTTCCTCCAGCCGGTCCCGGGCGGCCCGGCTGGCCTGCTGCTGCACGGCGGCGGCGGAGAGCGCGTCCTGCACCGGGTCGTCCGGCGGCAGTTTCGCCGCCCGCGCCACGGCCGGCAGGGTGGCGCCCTGCGCCACCAGGGTCACCACGATCACCGCGAACGCCAGCCAGATGAACAGCTGCCGGGGATACTCCCGGCCGTCGGCCAGGGTGAGCGGCAGCGCGAGCGCGGCGGCGAGGGTGACCACCCCGCGCATCCCGGCCCAGCCGATGACGAGGGGGACCTGCACCGGGAGCGGCGCGTCCCGGCGGCGGCCCCGGGGCACCAGCCGGGCCAGGTAGGTGGCCGGGATGAGCCAGACGAACCGGGTCAGCACGACGGCCGCCAGCACCGCGACGGTGATCCCGACCAGCCGGCCCGCCGGCTCGTCCAGGTCCCGGAGCACCTCGCGCAGTTGCAGGCCGACCAGCAGGAAGACCAGCCCTTCCAGCAGGAACTGGATGAGCCGCCAGAACGCGCCGACCTGGAGCCGGGAGGCGGCCGACATGAGCAGTGGCTGCTTGTGCCCGATGCCCAGCCCGGTGACCACCACGGCGACCACCCCGGAGGCGTGGATCTCCTCGGCGGCGAAGACGACCGCGAACGGCACGATCAGGGACAGCGCGTTGTCGAGGACCGGGTCGGTGATGCGCTTGTGCAGGTGGCCGAAGACCACCACGCCGAGCAGACCGACGAGGACGCCGCCGCCGGCCGAGACGAGCACCTCGCGCGCCACCTCGCCGGCTCCGACGTGCCCGCCGGCCGCGGTGGCCGCGGCGACCGCGACCCGCAGCAGCACCAGGGCGGTCGCGTCATTGACGAGGCTCTCGCCCTCCAGGATGGTCACGATCCGCCGGGGCAGGCCCACGCGGCGGGCCACCGCCGTGGCGGCGACCGCGTCCGGCGGCGCGACCACCGCGCCGAGGGCCAGGCAGATGGCGTACGGCACGCCGGGCAGGATCAGGTGGACGACGGTGCCCACCACGAACGCCGTGAAGATCACCAGCCCGACGGCGAGCAGCAGGATGGGCCGGAGGTTGAGCCGGAACGCGGGCACGGAGGTCTTCAGCGCCGCCACGTAGAGCAGCGGCGGCAGGATGCCCACCAGCACGAGTTCCGGGTCGAGGCGCACCTGCGGGAGACCGGGCAGGAAGGACAGGCCGAGGCCGAGCACGACGAGCAGGATCGGCGCCAGCAGGCCGAGCCGCCGGGCGAGCGCCGCGCCGAACGTCGCGATCGCGAGAAAGACCACGACCTCGATCAGAGCTTCCATGGGGTACGAGCCTAGGTGTTGCCGGGCGTCGGGCCGGTGCCGGCCATCGCGGCGAGCCGGCGGGCGAGCAGGGCGACGGCCTCCCGCAGCTCCGGAGGCTCCAGCACCTGCGCCTCAAAGCCCAGCCGGGCCACCTGCACGGCGAGCCAGTCCAGGCCGTCCCCGCCGACGGTGAGGACGCACCACCCGTCGGCGTCGTCCTCGACGCGTCCCACCTGGGGCGGCACCAGCTCCCGGACCCGTCCGGCCGGCGCGTGCACCCGGACGCGGGCGAGATACCGGTACGGCGACCCGGTCACGGACCGCTGCACGTAGGCCACCGGGTCCGGGTGCTCGCGCGCCCGGAAGCGCCAGGTCGTGGCCACCACCTCGCTCATCCGGTCCAGCCGGAAGGTGCGCCAGTCGTCGCGGTCGACGTCCCGGGCCATCAGGTACCACCGGCGGCCGGTGGTGACCATCCGCACCGGCTCGACCGTGCGTTCGCGCTCCCCGCCCTCGCGGCCGGGGTACCGGAACCGCACCCGCACGAGGTCGCGGCAGGCCCGCGCGAGGGTCACCAGCAGCTCCGCGTCGATCTCGACGCCGGGGCCGACGAGGGTCTCGGTGGCGCCGTGCACCGCGCGCACCTCGGCGCGCAGCCGGGCCGGCATCACCTGGTCGAGCTTCGCGAGCGCCCGCAGTGCCGCCTCGCCGGCGCCGGCGACCGTGCCTCCCGAGGCCAGCCGCAGGGAGACGGCGGTGGCGATCGCCTCCCTCGTCGTCGAGGAGCAGCGGCGGCAGCCGGGTGCCCGCGCCGAGCTGGTAACCGCCGCCGACGCCGGACGTCGCGTGCACGGGGTAGCCGACCGCACGCAGCCGCTCCACGTCGCGGCGCACCGAACGGTCGGTGACGCCCAGCTCGGCGGCGAGTTCGCCGGCGGTCCAGGACGGCCGCCGCTGCAGCAGCGCCAGCAGCCGCAGCACCCGTTCGGTCGTCGCCTCAACGGTCATGTCCGCATGGTTCCACAGATCGCGGAACGATCCTGTCCGCGATCCCGGGCAGACTGTCGCCATGACCGAACAGACGCGGACCGTCCAGATCACCTTCGACTGCGCCGACCCGGCCGCCCTGGCGGCCTTCTGGGCCACCACCCTCGGCTACCGGCTCCAGGACCCGCCCGGGGGCTTCGAGTCGTGGGAACAGGCCCTGGAGGCGATGGGCGTGCCGCCGGAGCGGCGCAACGACGCCTCCGCGGTGGTCGACCCCGCCGGCACCGGGCCGCGGCTGTTCTTCCAGCGGGTACCGGAGGGCAAGCAGGCGAAGAACCGCGTGCACCTGGATGTGCGGGCCGCCCCGGGGCTGTCCGGCGACGAGCGGATGGCGGCCCTGGAGGCGGAGGCCGAACGGCTCGTCACGCACGGCGCCACCCGGCTGCAACGCCACGAGCCCGCTCCCCCGCTCGGCGCCGGTCACCTCATCATGGCCGACCCGGAGGGCAACGAGTTCTGCCTCGACTGATCAGCCGTGCCGCACCGCCGTGCTCAGGCGGCGGTGCGGAGCTTCGGCAGCACCTCGGCCCCGAACGTGTCGATGAAGGCGCGCTGCTCCTGCCCGACGTGGTGCAGGGCGATCTGGTCGAAGCCCAGCGCCACGTACTCCTCCAGCCAGCCGACGTGCCGGCCCAGGTCGGCCGAGACGTTGACCACCGAGGTCACCCGCTCCATGGACACCTGCTCGCTGACCACGTCGAAGTGGTCGGCCAGCTCCAGGTCCCAGCAGACCGGCGGGGCGAAGACGTTGCTGCGCCACTGGTCGTACGCGACGGCCTCGGCCTCGGCCTGCTCGGACGCCCAGCTCACGTGCACCTGGAGGTGCAGCGGCCCGCGCCCGCCGGCGTCCCGGTAGGCGTCGGTCATCCGCCGCAGGTGCTCGACCGGGGCGTTGACGGTGATCAGGCCGTCGGCCCACTCGGCGCACCAGCGGGCGGTCTCCACGCTGACCGCCGCGCCGATCAGCGCGGGCGGCTGCTCGGGCCGGGTCCACAGCTTCGCCCGGTCCACGGTGACCAGCCCGTCGTGGCTGACCTCCTCGCCGGCGAGCAGCGCCCGAATCACGTCGACACACTCGCGCAGGCGGGCGGCACGGACGTCCTTGCGCGGCCAGCCGGTGCCGGTGATGTGCTCGTTGCTCGCCTCGCCGGTGCCGAGCGCGGCCCAGAACCGTCCCGGGTACATGGCGGCCAGGGTGCCGATGGCCTGGGCGATGATCGCCGGGTGGTAGCGCTGGCCGGGCGCGTTGACCACGCCGAACGGCAGGTTGGTGGCCTGGAGCGCGGCGCCGAGCCAGGACCAGGCGAAACCCGAGTGGCCCTGGCGGGCGCTCCACGGCGAGAAGTGGTCCGACGACATGGCCGCGTCGAAGCCGGCGCGCTCGGCGTGGGTCACCGCCGCCAGCAGCTTGGCCGGGTGGATCTGCTCGTGGGACGCGTGGAAGCCGAACACCGTCATGGGCGCATCTCCTACCCATGACGGCGTCCGGCCAATCGCGACTACTCGGAGTGCGCCCCGGCCCCGGCGCCGGCCTCCCCCTCGCCGACCCAGACGGTCTTGGTGTTGCAGAACTCCCGCATGCCCACGGCGGACAGCTCGCGCCCGTACCCGGAGTTCTTCACCCCGCCGAACGGCAGCTCCGGATAGGACGTGGTCATGCCGTTGATGAAGACGTTTCCGGCGTCCAGGTCGACGGCGAAGCGCTCCTGCTCGGCCGGGTCGGTGGTCCAGGCGTTGGACCCGAGGCCGAAGTTGGTGCCGTTGGCGACCTCGATCGCCTCCTCGTAGGAGTCCACCCGGTAGAGGCCGGCGACCGGCCCGAACACCTCCTCGGACCACATCCGCATCCCCGGTCGCAGGTCGGTGACCACGGTCGGCGGGTAGTACCAGCCGCCGCCGGACGGCTTCTCGCCGCCGCACAGCACCGTGGCGCCGTTGTCGACGGCGTCCTGCACCTGGGAGTGGATCTCGTCGCGGCCGCCCTCGCTGGCCAGGGGGCCGACGTCGGTGATCTCGTCCATCGGGTCGCCGACCCGCAGCGCCGACATGCGGGCCGCGAACTTCTCGGCGAAGGCGTCGAAGACGTCGGTGTGCACGATGAACCGCTTGGCGGCGATGCAGGACTGGCCGTTGTTCTGGCAGCGGGCCGTGGTGGCCACCTCGGCCGCCTTGTCCAGGTCGGCCGAGGGCATCACCACGAACGGGTCGCTGCCGCCCAGCTCCAGCACGGTCTTCTTGAGTTCCCGGCCGGCGATCTGGGCGATCGAGCGGCCCGCGCCCTCGCTGCCGGTCAGCGTGGCGGCCCGGACCCGGGGGTCGCTGAGGATCCGGTCCACCTTCTCGGACCCGACCAGCAGGGTGGTGAACGCGCCCTCCGGGAAGCCGGCCCGGCGGAACAGCTCCTCCAGGTAGAGCGCGGTCTGCGGGACGTTGGAGGCGTGCTTGAGCAGCCCCGTGTTGCCGGCCATCAGGGCCGGCGCGGCGAACCGCATCACCTGCCACAGCGGGAAGTTCCACGGCATCACGGCGAGCACCGGGCCGATCGGCTGGTGCCGCACGTACGCCCGCTTCGCCTTGACCGCGGCGGCGTCGGCGGGCTCGTCGGCGAGCATCTTCGCGGCGTTGGCGGCGTAGAAGCGGCAGGCCGTGGCGCACTTGGTGACCTCGGCCTTCGCGGCCGCGTACGTCTTGCCCATCTCGGTGGTCATGAGCCGCGCGGTCTCGTCCCGCTCGGCGTCCAGCAGGTCGGCCGCGGCGATCATCCACCGGCCCCGTTCGGCGATGGTGGTGCCGTGCAGCTGCCGGAAGGCGAGGTCGGCCCGCTCGATGGCAGCGTCGACCTGCTCGTCCGACATGGCGTCGTAGGTCTTGAGCACCTGCCCGGTGGCGGGGTTGGTGGTGGCGATGGGCATGTCGTACTCCTGTCACTCGAACAGCGAGTGCCGCGCGCCCGGCTCCTCCCGGTGGCGCGCGGCGCGGCGGCGCTGGATGACGACGAGGTCGACCACGGCCACCACGGCGAAGATCGCGCAGACGACGCCCAGCCAGGCCACGTCGGCCGCGAACGCAAGCACCGCGAAGACGGTCATGGTGACCAGGCCGAACAGGGCGAGCACGAGCCGCAGGTTCAACGCGCTGTACGCGGCGTTGACCCGGCGGCGGGGCTGTGATCGCGTCATTCCCCCGGGCTACCCCCGGGTGGCGCGGGTTAACCGGTCCCGGCGGGACGGCCCGGCCGCGGCCGGTGATCCCGGACACCAAGCGGGTACTCCCCGGATGCGCCGGCCCGGACGGTGCGTTACACCGGTCTGCCAGGACCGGCGGAGATCCCGCCGGCGGCGGAGAGGACGGGCATGACCACGACGCACGCGGTGCCGGTGACGGTTGCCGTCTCGCGGCGCGCCGACCCGGCGCGCACCGACGAGATGGTGGCGTGGATCCGGGCCGGTACGGCGCTGGCCGAGAGCTTCCCCGGCTTCCTGGGCGCCGGGTTCGTCCGCACCGCGCCCGGCTCCCCGGAGTGGCACGTGATGTACCGCTTCGCGAACCAGGACACGCTGCGCGACTGGGAGGACTCCCCGCAGCGGCACTGGTGGCTGACCTCGGCGCAGGGCATCGTCGAGCACACCCGCACCGAGCGCCGCACCGGCATCGAGGGCTGGTTCGACGCGCCCGTGGACCACGTGGTCGAGACGTTCGCGGGGGGCGACGCCGAGCCGGCCGCGCCGGCCGCCCCGCCGCGCTGGAAGCAGGCGGTCACCATCTGGCTGGCGTTCTTCCCGCTCAGCCTCACCGCCACCCTGCTCACCGCCCGGTTCATCGCCGACGTGCCGCTGGCGGCTCGGACGCTGCTCATGACGCTCTGCCTGACCCCGCTGATGACCTACCTGGTGCTGCCCCGGATCACCCGGGCGCTGCACTGGTGGCTGCACGGCCAGCCCGCCCCCTGGCGCCGCCTCCCGGACCGGTCGTAACACGCTCATGTGAACGACGGTTGTCGATGCCGGAAAGGTGACAGACTCCCCGTCCGGACGGCCGAGGCGCATAGGGTCGACGCGCCGCTTCATGCCGCCGGACGGGGGACGGTATGCCTCGACGTTGGATCGCCGCGCTGGCCTGCCTCGCGGCGCTGGTCGCGCTCGCCTGCGACGGCGAGGGCTCGGCGTCGCCCCGCCCGTCGGGCTCCGCGCCCCCCGGCGCGCCGAAGGTGCTGACGGCGCTCGGCGACTCGGTCACCACCGGCTTCGGCTCCTGCCTGGTGCTGGTGAGCTGCGAACGCAACTCCTGGTCCAGCGGGGACGGCATCCGGGTGCACAGCCTCTACCGCCGGCTGCGCGACGACAACCCGACGCTGCGGGCCTACAACCGCGCCGTCCCGGGCTCCCGCGCGGCCGGCCTCACCGACCAGGCCCGGGCCGCGGTACGCGACAGGGCCGACCTGGTCACCGTGCTGATCGGGGCGAACGACGCCTGCCGCGACGACATCGCCGGGATGACCCCGGTGGCCACCTTCCGCAAGCAGGTCGACGCGGCCCTGGCGGTGCTGCGCAAGGGCCGGCCGAAGGCGCGGGTGCTGGTGGTCAGCCTGCCCGACCTCCACCGGCTCTGGGAGATCGGGCACACCGAGTCCCGGGCGGTGCGGGCCTGGTCGCGCGGCATCTGCCCGGCGCTGCTGGCCGACGCCACGTCGACCGCGCCGGCCGCGGTGGCCCGGCGCGCCCGGTTCCGCGAGCGGATCGACGCGTACGACGGGCAGCTGCGCGCCGCCTGCCGGGCGTACGGGTCCCGCTGCCGGTGGGACGGCGGCGCGGTGCACCGGACCCGGTTCAGCCTAGACGAGGTGAACGCGCTGGACTGGTTCCACCCGAACGCCGCCGGCCAGGACCGGCTCGCCGACGTCACCTGGGACGCGTCCGGCTGGGCCGACTGACCGTCCCCGCAGCCGGGTGGGCCGGGCCGGCCGTCAGGGCCGGCGCGGGCCGGGCACCTGCCGGGGGCCGCCCCGGTAGAGGGCGCGGGCCCGGTCGGCGAGGTCCTTGGTGGCCGACGAGTTGGCCCAGGTGCCGAGGATGATCGCGGCGCCGGGGATCACCTTGGCGAACATCCGCTTGGCGGCGCGCACCCCGGCCATCCGGGCCAGCCGCACGCCGAGCTGGAGCATCACCCGGCCCAGCGGGCGCTCCCCGCCCATGCCGAACAGGGCGCCGGCCCGCTCCCGGCCGGCGGCCACCCCGAGGGCGAGCCGGGCGCTCTCGGCGACCTTGTGCACGCGCTGGAGCACCAGCAGGTCGGTGGCCCGGTCCGGGTGGACCGGGTCGACGCCGTACGCGGCCGCCACGTGCAGCACCAGCCGGGCCTGGGTCCAGGCCAGCACGCCCACGTCGATGACCGCGCCCGGCAGCCCGGCCACACCGGAGACCGCGCCGGAGAGCCGGGCGTGGTTCACGAACTTGCGCACCGCCTGCTCGGCCAGCTCCTCGGCGGGTACGTCGGGTCGCTGCGCCCGCTCCCGCTCGGCCCACTGCGCCGCCTCCGGCCCGAGCCGGCGCACCGCCTCCAGGGCCAGGTGCTCCGGGGCGTACTGCGGGTCGTCCCGCATCCGGTCCCACAGCTTCGCCGGGGGCGCTTCGGGCGCGTCCACGGGCGCGGCCGGCTTCGCGTCCACGGGCGGGGCCGGCTTCGCGTCCACGGGCGGGGCCGGCTTCGGGGGAACGGTGGGCTCGCCGTCGACGGGGGCGGGGTCGGTCACGAGGGGGCTCCCGGGGGTCGGTACTGCGGGGGCGGAGCGGTCAGCGCCGGCGGGACGACAGCCGGGTGGCGAGCTGCTTGAGCCTCGCCTGGTTCTCCGGCTTGGCCAGCTCGCGCCGGCCGCGGTCGACCAGCTGCTGGCCACGGGGCGACCGCAGGAAGGCGCTGAGCCGTTGCACCAGTGACATGACGTCCTCCTGTCCGCGGTCCCCTCCCATGTGTACCCGGGACCGGCAAGTCCCTGGTACCCGGGCCGGCCCTCCGGCAACCCCGGCCGCGGGTCAGCCCAGGATCTCCTTGACCACCGCGTTGGCGCGCCATTCGTGCTGGGCGTACGCGTCGGGGAACGCGGAGACCTGGACGGCCTGGGCCGCGACGCTGAGCGGCAGGTCCTGCCAGCCGGGGATCTCCTCCAGCGCGGAGAGGAACGCCTGGGTGGCGTACTCCGGGTCCATCAGCTCCTCGACGGTGCCCCAGCCGCTGCTCGGACGCTGCTGGAACAGCCCGACCGAGTCGTGGTCCCAGCCGATGGCCTGGTGCGGGTAGTTCTGCGACTCGGGCAGCACGCCGCTGGCGTAGTTGAGCAGGGTGCTCTCCTGCATGGCGGTGGCCACCGCGATGACCAGGCCGCGACGGGGCACGCCCATCTCCCGGCCGGCCTGCACGATCTTCTTGGCGTTGTTCATCTGGGTCTGGTCCAGGCCGGCGACCGGGACGATCCGGCGCGGCGTGGGCTTCGCCTTGGGCTTGGGCTTCGCGGTGGCCGAGGGGGTGGCCGACGGGGTGGCGGCGCTCGGAGTGGCCGCCGGGGCGGTGCTCTCGCGGTCCAGGTCGCGGGAGGCGGCGTCGACGGCCGCCCGCTGGGCGGCCTCCGCCGACACGGCGGGGCTCGGGGTGTCGCCGGCCGCGCGGGCGCCGATCTGGCTGAAACCGCCCACCAGGCCGAGGCAGCAGACCGCGCCGGTGGCCACGGCCATCTTCGTCCGGCCGGGCCGGGCGGCGAGGGGGTTCATGAGGGCGTTGAAGCGGGTACGCAGGAAACCACGGGGAGTGGTGGCCGCCGAAGAAGCGGTCGACTGAACGGTCGAGGGGGTATCGTCCGAACGGTCAGCCGAGCCGTCGAGGCCGTACTGGTCGTCGAGGGTGCCGTCGTCACGCATTCGACGAGGCTAGACAGGGCAAACCGGGATCACCCAGGCTCAAAGGGTGGCCCTCGCCACACTTCGCACTCCCAGAACCGGACATCCGTCGGCGGCCCGGGGCGGCCCGTGACGGACCTCGCGACCCGGGAAAACCTCCGGTCCACCCCGGGCCGCGTCGCCCCGGGCAGGAACCTCGCAGCCCTCCCCGTCGGGAACAGTGATCGACTAACTCGTCCTTTCGGCCGAACCGGACCTCGCCCGTCAGGGGGAACGATCCCGTCACCGACACCGAACTGTGATCATCGTTCGGCCCGTAACGGAATGGACCACGGCGGCCGGTACGTTGGCCGAACCGGGGAGGCCGTGCGCGCACGGCCCACCCGTACGCGTCGACAGGAAGGTCCGAACCGGTGCTCGACCCACACGAGCTCTACGAACTCAGCGACGATCTGCCCGACCTCGGCCAACCGGTGCTGATCCAGGCGCTCACCGGCTTCGTCGACGCCGGCAACGCCACCCGGCTGGCCCGCGAGCAGCTGCTCACCTCCCTGGAGGCGCGGCCCATCGCCCGCTTCGACGTCGACCAGCTCTTCGACTACCGCTCCCGCCGGCCGGTGATGACCTTCGTCGAGGACCACTGGGCCGACTACGACGCCCCGGCGCTGGAGCTGCACCTGCTCCGCGACGACGACGAGACCCCGTTCCTGCTGCTCACCGGCCCCGAGCCGGACCTCCAGTGGGAACGCTTCGTGGCCGCCGTCGCCGCCCTCTCCGCCCGCCTCGACGTGCGGCTCACCGTCGGGCTCAACTCGATCCCCATGGCCGTCCCGCACACCCGGCCCAGCGGCGTCACGGCGCACGCCACCCGGCCCGAGCTGATCTCCGGCTACGAGCCCTGGCTCCAGAAGGTCCAGGTGCCGGCCAGCGTCGGCCACCTGCTGGAGTACCGCCTGGGCGAGCAGGGCCGCGACGCCCTGGGCTTCGCCGCGCACGTGCCGCACTACGTCGCACAGACCGAGTACCCGGCCGCCGCCGACGCGCTGCTCTCCGCCGTGTCCCGCAGCACCGGCCTGCTGCTGCCCCGCGACGGCCTGGGCTCCGCCGCCGAGGTGGTGCGGGTGGAGATCGACCGCCAGGTCGCCCAGACCGAGGAGGCGGCCACGCTGGTCCAGGCCCTGGAGGAGCAGTACGACACGTTCGCCCGGGGCCGCGGCGAGAAGAACCTGCTCGCCCAGGAGACCGGCCCGCTGCCCACCGCCGACGAACTCGGCGCCGAGCTGGAACGCTTCCTCGCCGAGCAGACCCGCCCCGGAGACACCGACACCCCGCGGGGGTGACCCGGCGGGGCGGCCGCCGATGCGGCAGGCTGGAGACATGCGCCTGGCGACCTGGAACGTCAACTCGGTGAAGGCCCGCCTCCCCCGGCTGCTCGACTGGCTGGCCACCACGAAGCCCGACGTCGTCTGCCTGCAGGAGACCAAGTGCCCCGACGGGGCGTTCCCGGTCGCCGAGGTGGGCGAGCTGGGCTACGAGGCGGCCAGCCACAGCGACGGCCGGTGGAACGGGGTTGCCATCCTGTCCCGGGTGGGGCTGGCCGACGTGGCGGTCGGCTTCCCCGGCGAACCGGGCTTCCCCGAGCCGGAGGCGCGCGCCATCTCGGCCACCTGCGCCGGCCTGCGGGTCTGGTCGGTGTACGTGCCGAACGGCCGCTCCCCCGACGACCCGCACTACGCGTACAAGCTGGCCTGGTTCGCGGCGCTGCGGGACGCCCTGGAGCCGGAGCTGGCCGGCGGGCTGCCCCTCGCCGTGTGCGGGGACTTCAACGTCGCCCCGACCGACGCGGACGTCTGGGACCCGGCGCTCTTCGTCACCTCCACCCACGTCACGCCGGCCGAGCGCGCCGCCCTGGCCGCGCTGCGCGACCTCGGTCTCGACGACGTGGTGCCCACCCCCATGAAGGGCCCGCACCCCTACACCTACTGGGACTACCGGGCCGGCATGTTCCACCAGAACAAGGGCATGCGCATCGACCTGGTCTACGCCTCGGCGCCGTTCGCCCGCGCCGTCACCTCGGCGTACGTGGACCGGGAGGCGCGCAAGGGCAAGGGCCCGTCCGACCACGCCCCGATCGTGGTCGACGCCGAGTTGGTGCCGACCGTCGAGACGTTCTGACCCGGCTCGTTAGGGTGGAGCCATGGCAGTCGTGAAGATCAACGCGATCGACGTCCCGCCCGGTGCCGGCGACGAGCTGGAGAAGCGGTTCGCGGCCCGCGCCGGCGCCGTGGAGAACTCCCCTGGCTTCCTCGGCTTCGAACTGCTCCGCCCGGTCGCCGGGGAGAGCCGCTACTTCGTCTACACCCGCTGGGAGAACGAAGAGGCGTACCAGGCGTGGGCGCAGGGGCCGTCCCGGGCCGCGCACGCCGGCGGCGAGGGCGGCGAGCCGCGCAAGCCCGTCGCCACCGGCGCCACGCTGCTGGAGTTCGAGGTCGTCCAGCACGTGCCCGGCAAGGGCTGACCGCCTCCTACTTCTGGAACATGGTCGAGGCCACCTCGGCCATGAGCTTCAGTGCCCAGTCGAGCTGCGGGCAGGTGTCCCGGTCACGGCACTCCAGGCAGCCGCCGGCCCGCCAGGGCTGGTCGAGCGCCCGGGTCCAGTGCGTGTCGATGATCCGCATCATCGCGAACAGCTCGTCGACGGGCGTGATGTCGCCGTCATCCATCGGCATGGTCGACGCCTTCCGCAAGTGAGCGAGGGCCCCGCCCCGGGCGGAATCCGCTGCATCGTGCGCCCGGGGCGAGGGGACCGGAAACCCCGGATTGCTGAAGTCCAGGAGCAGCCGTTCCACTGTCTCACTGTATTCAGTGTCTCACTGTAGTCAAGTTCTCACTGTCTCCACTTCGCCGCGTTGTCGCCTTGTCCCGGTCAGGTGCGGGCTGGAAACATGATCTCCGCTGAAGTCCAGGAGAGCCGATCATGCCGACCAGACCACCGCACTACCGACGCGTCGCCGACGACATCGAGGCCAAGATCCGGGCTGGCGAATACGCGCCCGGGCAACAACTGCCGTCCGTGTCGGAGATCGGCGAGATCTACAACGTCGCCAGGTCGACGGCCTACCGCGCCGTGAAGGAACTGCACGCGCGCAATCTCATCTACGGACAGCAGGGCCAGGGCGTCTTCGTCACGGAATCGGAGTAGCCAGCCGGGGCGAGAGGCGCGCCCCCATCCGGCCGGCCGACTCATCCGTCGTCGCAGGGACCGCCCTGGCTGGACCGACCTCCGGATCTTGGACAGTTGCCGTTAGCTCTGAACGGTAACTGTCCAAGATCCGGAGCGGCATGCGGAACCGGCGCAGGCACGCGGAGCGCCGGGCGGACCGCGACGACGCTCGGTGGAACGCCATGAAGGTCTCCCGCCGGCCGAGACATCCATGACGTTCCACTCACCGGCCGCCGTGTCGTCGACTCCGGCTCGGGGAGGCGGCGGCCGGGACACCGCCTGCTCGGCGAGCCGGAGGTAGATCACGGGCGCGGCGTCAGGGGTTGCGGGTGTCGAGGAGTGAGGCGAAGGCGATCACGTTGTCCTGGTAGCCGGTGTGGCCGCCGACCCACTCGCCGCCACACGTGATCAGCCGCAGCTCCGCCGGGCCGGAGTCGCCGTAGACCCGGTCGGCCGGGAGGTTGGCCTTGTCGAAGTACTCGACGGTGTCGACCTTGAAGGTGACCACGCTGCGGTCCTTTCGGGTCACCTCGATCCGGTCCCCGGGCTTCAGGTCGTGCAACCGGTAGAAGACCGCCGGCCCGCTCTTGGTGTCCACGTGCCCGACGATGATCGCCCGGCCCGGCTCGCCGGGCACCGCCCCGCGGTTGTACCAGCCGGTCTGGTGGTGCTCGGTCAGCGGCGGGACGGCGATCGAGCCGTCCCGCGCCTGGCCGACCGGGGTGACCGGGGCGGTGACCTTGATGGCCGGCACGGCGAGGCGGACCGGCAGGCTGGCCGGCTCCCGCGCCGGGGTCGGCTCGGCGCTGTGCCGGCTCGGCCCGGTCGCCGCGTCGGCCCAGTCGAACGGCCCGGCGGTCCGGCCCAGGCCGGCACCGGTGGCGAAGACCCCGACCAGCACGAGCAGCACGGCGAGCGGCGTGGACCACGGGCTGCGGGCGCGGGCCCGGGCCGCCCGGGCGGTGGGCTGGGGGGTCGGGTCAGCGGCCATGGCGGGGCTCAGCGCCGGGCGGCGCCACGGAGGGTACGGGGCTGCCGGCGGGACGCGACCACGCCGACCACCGCGCCGACCACGGTCAGTCCGAGCCCGACCGGCACCAGCAGGCCGCCGAGGCCACTGCCGCCGGCGGTGCCGCCGAAGCCGGTCGCCGGCCCGCGGCTGGGCTGCACCCGCTCCACCACCTGGAGCATGGTGGACGCGGTCTGCCCGCCGGGGCACTCCAGCTTGACCCGGTAGTTGCCGGGGCGGGTGCGGTCGCGGACCATCGGCGATGCGGTGAGCAGGCCGCGCTGCGGCTGCACCTGGATCCGGCCGAACGCGTCGGAGACCACGGTCGCCGGCACCGAGTTGTCCCGGCAGCTCGCCCGGATGCCGACCAGGAAGCCGGGCTCGACGGTGCTCGGGGTGACCTCCACGAAGACCACGTCGGCGGGCGACGGCTGCGTTCCCGGCTGCCCGGGCGCGGGCTCGGCAGCGAGCACCGGAGCGGCGGCGGGCGGGCCGGCCTGGGCGGGCGCCGCGCCGACCAGCGGGGCGGTGCACGCGGCGGCCGCGACCAGCAGCGCCGCACGTCCCGTGACTGACACCATGCCCCCTCCCGGCCCCGCGCCGGCGGTGACGGGCGGCGGGCCACCCGTCGTGCCGTACTGGGATGAATCCTCTCACCCCGGGCCGCACATCACATCCGATCCGCTCCGGCGGTCGCGTACGCTCGGGTCGCTGTGACCTCCACCGACTTCAGCGCCGCGCCGCCGGCCCACGCCGCCCGTATCCGCACCTTCCACCCGCGTCGCGGGCGGATGAGCGACCGGCAGCGCGACGCGCTGGCCCGGCTCTGGCCCGCGTACGGCCTGGAGATCGACGACCTGGACGGGCCGTGCGATCCGGCGGCGCTGTTCGGACGGCGGGCGCCGCTGGTGCTGGAGATCGGATCCGGCATGGGCGACGCGACCGCCGCCATGGCGGCCGCCGACCCGGACCGACACTATCTGGCGGTAGAGGTGCACACGCCCGGAATCGCCAACCTGCTCGAACTGGTCGAACGGCACGGTCTGGGCAACGTCCGGGTCGCCAAGGGCGACGCGCTGGACCTGGTCCGGGCCATGCCCGAGGGTTGCCTGGACGCGGTGCACGTCTTCTTCCCCGACCCGTGGCCGAAGGCGCGCCACCACAAGCGGCGGATCATCCAGCCGGCGCACGTGGCGCTGCTGCGCTCCCGGCTGGTCCCCGGCGGGACGCTGCACTGCGCCACGGACTGGGCGGAATACGCCGAGGCCATGCGGGAGACGCTGGCCGCCGACCCGGGGCTGGTCGACGTGCACGGCGGCTTTGCGCCCCGCCCGGCGCACCGGCCGGTGACCAAGTTCGAGCGCCGGGCGCTGACCGCCGGGCGGGAGATCTTCGACCTGATCCACCGGCGGCGCTGAACCCGGTTGGCGCGGGGGCCCATGATCCAGGCACGATGGGAGCCGCCATGACTCTCACCGCCGCGCTGCCGAAGAGCGCCGACCCCGACACCCTCTACGACGCGTTCGCCGGCTGGGCGTCCGAGCGCGGTCTCGACCTCTACCCCCACCAGGAGGAGGCGGTCATCGAGATCGTCTCCGGCGCGAACGTGATCATGAATACGCCGACCGGCTCGGGCAAGAGCCTGGTGGCGATCGCCGCGCACTTCGCGGCGCTGGCCGACGACCGGACCACTTTCTACACCGCGCCGATCAAGGCGCTGGTGTCGGAGAAGTTCTTCGCCCTCTGCGAGGTCTTCGGCGCGGAGAACGTCGGCATGCTCACCGGCGACGCCAGCGTCAACGCCGACGCCCCGATCATCTGCTGCACCGCGGAGATCCTGGCCAACCTGGCGCTGCGCGAGGGCGCCCGGGCCGACGTCGGCCAGGTGATCATGGACGAGTTCCACTTCTACGCCGAGCCGGACCGGGGCTGGGCCTGGCAGGTGCCGATCATCGAGCTGCCGCAGGCCCAGTTCGTCCTGATGTCCGCGACGCTCGGCGACACCACCCGCTTCGTGGACGACCTGACCCGGCGCACCGGGCGGCCGACCGCCGTCGTCCGCTCGGCCGAGCGGCCGGTCCCGCTCCTCTTCTCGTACGCGATGACACCGCTGCACGAGACCCTGGAGGAGCTGCTGGCGACGAAGCAGGCCCCGGTCTACGTCGTGCACTTCACCCAGGCCGCCGCGCTGGAGCGCGCCCAGGCGCTGATGAGCGTGAACGTGTGCACCCGCGCCGAGAAGGACATGATCGCCCAGGCGATCGGCAACTTCCGGTTCACCTCGGGCTTCGGCAAGACGCTGTCCCGGCTGGTCCGGCACGGCATCGGCGTGCACCACGCCGGCATGCTGCCCAAGTACCGCCGCCTCGTGGAGACCCTGGCCCAGGCCGGGCTGCTCAAGGTCATCTGCGGCACCGACACCCTCGGCGTCGGCATCAACGTGCCGATCCGCACGGTGCTCTTCACCGGCCTGTCGAAGTACGACGGCACCCGGACCCGGCTGCTCAAGGCCCGCGAGTTCCACCAGATCGCCGGCCGGGCCGGGCGGGCCGGCTTCGACACCCTCGGCCGGGTCGTGGTGCAGGCCCCCGAGCACGTCATCGAGAACGAGAAGGCGCTGGCCAAGGCGGGCGACGACCCGAAGAAGCGCCGCAAGGTGGTGAAGAAGAAGCCGCCGGAGGGTTCGATCGGCTGGGGCGAGCCGACCTTCCAGCGCCTGGTCGAGGCCGAACCCGAGCCGCTGACCTCCAGCTTCCAGGTCAGCCACTCGATGCTGCTCAACGTCATTGGCCGCCCCGGCGACGCGTTCGCCTCGATGCGGCACCTGCTCACCGACAACCACGAGGACCGGGCCGCCCAGCGCCGGCACATCCGCCGGGCCATCGCCATCTACCGGGCGCTGCGGGCCGGCGGCGTGGTCGAGGAGCTGCCCGAGCCGGACGAGCAGGGCCGCCGGGTGCGGCTCACCGTCGACCTCCAGCTCGACTTCGCGCTCAACCAGCCGCTCTCCCCGCTCGCCCTGGCCACCATCGAGCTGCTGGACCGGGAATCCCCGTCGTACGCGCTGGACGTGCTCAGCGTGATCGAGTCGATCCTCGACGACCCGCGCCAGGTGCTCTCCGCGCAGCAGTTCAAGGCCCGCGGCGAGGCGGTCGCCGCCATGAAGGCCGAGGGCATCGAGTACGAGGCCCGCCTGGAACTCCTCGACGAGGTGACCTGGCCGAAGCCCCTCGCCGAGATGCTCGACTCGGCGTACGAGATGTACCGGCAGGGCCACCCCTGGGTCGCCGACCACCAGCTCTCCCCCAAGTCCGTGGTCCGCGACATGTACGAGCGAGCCATGACCTTCCCCGAGTACGTCCAGTTCTACGGGCTGTCCCGCTCCGAGGGCCTGGTGCTGCGCTACCTCGCGGACGCGTACAAGACGCTGCGGCAGACCGTCCCCGAGGACGCGAAGACCGAGGAACTGGTCGACCTCATCGAGTGGCTGGGCGAGCTGGTCCGCCAGGTCGACTCCAGCCTGATCGACGAGTGGGAGCGGCTGCGCAACCCGTCCGACGTCGCCGAGGTGGCCGCGTCGCTGGACGACCGGCCGCCGGCGGTCACCCGCAACGCCCGGGCGTTCCGGGTGCTGGTGCGCAACGCGCTGTTCCGCCGGGTCGAGCTGGCCGCCCTGCGCCGCTGGGACCTGCTCGGGGAGCTGGACGCCGAGCAGGGCTGGCACGCGGACGCGTGGGCGGACGCGCTGGAGCCGTACTTCGAGGCGTACGACTCGATCGGGGTGGGGCCGGACGCGCGCGGGCCGGCGCTGCTGATGATCGAGCAGGGCCGGGAGAAGTGGACCGTACGCCAGATCCTGGACGACCCGGACGGCGACCACGACTGGGGCATCAGCGCCGAGATCGATCTCGCCGCCTCCGACGAGGCGGGCGCCGCGGTGATCCGGATCGTCGACGTCGGACAGCTCTGACCCCGCTCGCGCCGCGGGGGTGGACCGGAGACCGGCCCACCCCCGCGGCGTCGGCGGATCAGTCGCGCGGCGTCTGGAACGCCACGCGGCGACGACGGAACATCACGAACAGCACGGCGCCGAGCGCGAGCACGGCGGCGCCGACGCCGGCCAGCGCGACGGCCGGGGCGCCGGTGACCGGCAGGCCGCCGCCGGAGCCACCGCTGCCGTCACCGGAGCCGCCCTGGCCGCCGGTGATGACGATGCGGGCGGTGTTGTTCGCCGGGTTCGACTCGGTGGAGGAGGTCGCGCCGTCGACCACGATCGTGCCGTCGGTGCCCGGAGCTGACTTGATCTTCAGCTTGACGGTGGCCTTGATCCGGCCGTAGCCGGAGAAGACGCTGGGGAACTCGCTCTCGAAGTTGCAGCGCAGCTTCGCCGACTCCGGCAGCTGCTTGCCCGGGGTGCCGTCGGTGTAGCACCAGTCGGCGGGCAGCAGCACCGTGCCGCTCGGCGCGGTGATGACGACGCCGGGGCCGCCGCCGTCGGACGGGCCGTTGTTCACGACCTCGTAGGTGAGGTCGACCGTCTGCCCGACGGTGCCCTTCACCGGCGGGGCGGTGACGGCGACGTCGAGCGTGTTCTTCTTGGTCCAGAACTGGATGTCGGCGTAGTTGTCCGACTCGTCGAGCTCACGCTCCACGACGGACCGCTTGGCGAGGCCCGCCTGCACGGCCTTGGCGTGCAGCTTCTCGGCGGCGGAGGCGAACGACGGGCCGTTGCCCTTGGTGGCCGCGACCTTCTTCGCCGCCTCCGCCTCGCCGGCCAGGGCCGTGCTGAAGGCGGCGTAGTTCTCGTCCGGTCCGGGCAGGTTACGGCCGAACGTGATGTTGAACAGCGAGGCGCCGGTTTCGTCGTCGAACAGCAGCAGCCCCTCGCCGGGCTTGAGCGTCAGCGGCACCGTGCAGGTGACCTGGCTCGGCCCGTACACGTAGGGCGCGCCGGTGTCCTTCGGGTAGTAGTCGACGTAGGTGCAGTCGCTGTACCGCTCGACGAAGGTGGCGCCGGTGGGCAGGTCCACCCGGACCGTGAAGTCCGTCGCGGGGCTGTCGCCCTCGTTGAGGACACCGCTGTAGAGCGGGACGCGGTCGCCCGGGCCGACCGGGTGCGCCTTGTCGTTCAGGTTGTCGGCGGCGGCGACCAGGTCGGGGCCCGACGCGACCACGGTGACCGGGAAGCTGGTCGTGTTGTCGCCGGGGTTGGCGTCGTCCTCCGCGCCGGCGATCGTGACGGTGACCGAGCCCGCGTCGCCGGGCGTGGCGCCCGTGCGGCTGGCCAGTGACACCGGGTAGACGGTGGTGACCTGTCCCGCCGCGAGACTGCCCACCGTGCAGGTGACCTTGGCATCGGCCAGCTTGCAGGTGTCGTCCCAGTCCGACACGGAGGCGGTGACCGCGTCGGAGAGCTTGCTCAGGTCGAGGGTGACGGTCACCGCGGTCGCGTCGGCCTCGCCGTAGTTGTAGACGTACATGCCGATGGTGGTGCCGCTGTTGTCGATCTCCGCGACGGGGTCGCGGTCGAACGAGACGGAGAGATCGGGCAGCGCGTCCGCCGCGTGGGCCGGGGCGGAGAAACCGACCAGCGCGGTCATCGCCAGCAGCGCCGCGCCGGCGGCGAGGCGGGGCCAACGGGCCGTGAGGGATGTCATGTGTGTGCTCCGGGAGAGAACGAAGGAAGCCCGCACTCTAGTTGATGACCAGCATCCGCGATGTCCCGTGCGAAGAGGCCACTCCAGACCCCTGGGCGATGTCAGACCCGTCGATTAGAATGTATGTACTAATCGAGCTTTTGACCTGGGAGGATGCTCGTGACCGCGCCCACCTCCGCCCCTGTCACCCCCTACGCCACCCTCCTCGGGTTCACCCGCTACGTGGACCGCACCGGACCCACCAAGGCCACCTTCGTGGGCGGCCTGCGCAAGCAGCGGGCGAGCCGGCACGGCTTCAACCCGCACGGCCAGTTCGTCAAGGCGCTCAAGGCCGACGTCGCCTTCCACACCGGCGGGACGCACCTGGCCCAGATCGCCGACCTGGTCAAGCCACGCTGGCGCCCGCTCTACGAGGCGCTGGTGCCCGGCGCGACCACCTGGTTGCACTCGCTCGGCGAGCCGGCCGGCGTCGACCTGGCCCAGACCCGCGACGCGCTGGCCATGCTGGGCGACCTGCCCGTGAAGATCAACCCGCAGTTCGGCGTGCGCTACGCCGACGGCCGCGCCGAGGCGATCCGGCTGCACTTCGACGAGGCCCCGCCGAGCGAGGAGACGACCCTGGCGACGCTGCACCTGATGGCCCGGCACATGGACGCGGTCCTGCCGCACGCCGAGCCGGTGCTTGTCGACGTCCGGCGGGGCGAGTCCCACCGGATGCCGGCCGACGTCAAGCCGGAGCAGGTCGAGCAGTGGCTGGCCGGCGAGGCCGCCGCGTTCCGCGCCATCTGGTCCACCGCCGCCTGACCGGACCCGCCCCGACGAGCGGCCGCCCCTCCCCGGGCGGCCGCTCGTCCGTGTCGACCCCGGCGCCCCGGGTGGGCCGCGCCCGGCGCCGTCACCGGTGCCGGGCGCGGTGCAGCAGGTAGGCGGTGACCAGCCCACCGGCCAGCACGGCCACCGCCCCCGCCGTCTGCCCGGTCTCCAGCGCCACCCGGAAGGCGTCCCGGACCAGCGCGCGGTCCCGGTCGGAGCCGGCGGCGGCCAGCGCGGCGGGGAACGAGCCGGCCCCGGCCAGCGCGGCCGGCAGCAGGGCGGCGAACCGCGCGTTCAGCACCGCGCCCAGCACGGCCACGCCCAGGCTGCCACCGACCTCGGTCATGGTGCCGTCGACACCCGCCCCGGCGCCGGCCCGCTCCGGCGGCAGGGCGCTCACCACCGCCTCGACGATCGCCGGGTTGGCCAGCGCGCAGCCGGCCCCCATGAGCAGCAGTCCGCCGAGCAGCGCCGGATAGCCGTCGCCCGGGGTGTACGTCACGGCCAGCAGGCCGACGGCGAGCAGCGCCATCCCGACGGCGACCGCGGCCGGCCGACCCGTGCGGCGGATCAGCGCGGCGGCCACGCCGGTGAGGTTGAGCGCCACGATGGAGAGCGCGAACGGCGCCATCCGCAGCCCGGCCTCCCAGGCCGGATAGCCGCGGACGAACTGCAGGTGCTGGGTGAGCAGGAACAGCGCGCCGGTCGCGCCGAAAGTGATCAGCACGACGCCGGAGACCGCGCCCGCGAAGCGGGGGTCCCGGAACAGCCCCATGTCGAGCATCGGGTCGGCGACCCGCTGCTCCCAGGCCACGAAGACGCCGAGCAGCACGGCGCCGGCGGCGGCCGCGGCGAGCACCGCCGGGGCGGTCCACCCCTCCTCCGGCCCGGCCGTGATGGCCCAGACCACGCCGGTGAGCCCGGCCGTGGAGAGCAGCACGCCGAGCACGTCGAGGCGGCCGGTGGCGGCCCTGCGGGACTCCGGCACCAGCAGCCGGACGGCCATCAGGCAGACCAGCACCACCGGCACGTTCACCAGGAAGATGGCCTGCCAGGGCAGGTGGGCGAGGATCGTCCCGCCGACCGGCGGCCCCACGGCGAAACCCAGCGCGCTGGTCGCCGCCCAGACCCCGATGGCCCGCTGGCGCGCCGGGCCCTCGAACACCTGCACGGCCACCGCCAGGGTGGCGGTGACCAGCAGCGCGCCTCCGACGCCCATGCCGGCCCGGGCCGCGATGAGCTGACCGGTGGTGGTGGCCAGCCCGGCGGCAAGCGAGCCGGCGCCGAACAGCACGAGGCCGGCCAGCAGCATCCGCCGCCGGCCGTACCGGTCGGCCGCGCTGCCGGCGCTGATCAGCAGGCCGGACAGGACCAGGGCGTACGCGTTGATGATCCACTGCACGTCGCTGGTGCTGGCGCCCAGTTCGGTGGTGAGCACCGGCACCGCCACGGTGAGCACGGTGTTGTCCAGCACCACGGTGACGTGGGCCAGGCACAGCACGGCCAGGATCCACCAGCGGTGCCGCAGGACCGCCGGCCCGACCGGGGCGACCGGCGCCGCGAGGGCGCTCACGGCCGCGGGGCGTGCGGGGCGAGCGGGTTGGCCAGCGTTCCCGCGAACTGGAGCGCCGCCGACGGGTCCGCCAGGTCGACCATCTGCTGGTTGTCGCGCAGTTGCAGCCGGTTCAGGCAGGAGAGCGGGACCTCCTCGGCGAACAGGTCGTGCCGGTCGGCCAGATGCGGCACCGACCCGGTGTAGGCGCGGACGCACTCGGCCACGGTCCGCCAGAAGGTCTCCTCGTCGGCGATGCCCTCGGTGGCCAGGATGGCGTTGAGGTGGCGCAGGAACGAGTCGAACACGTCGGTGAAGACGCAGAGCACCTTCTCGTCCTCGGGGACGGCGGCGCGGATCCGGCGTACCGCCTCGGGCAGGTCGGCCGCCGGGTCCATGACCACGATCTCCTCGGCGATGTCCTTGAAGACCACCCGCTCCACCACGCCGTCGCGGAGCACCAGGATGACGTTCTCACCGTGCGGCATGAAGGCCAGGTCGTAGGCGTGCAGCGCGTGCAGCAGCGGCACCAGGTAGGCGTCCAGATAGCGGCGCAGCCAGTCCGCCGGGGCCAGCCCGGACGCGGCGATGAGCGCACCGGCGAACGAGCGACCGGCCCGGTCGACGTGCAGCAGCGACGCCATGGTGGCCAGCCGCCGCCCGGGCTCCAGGCCCGGCACCGGGCTCTCCCGCCAGAGCGCGGCGAGCATCTTCCGGTACGGCGAGTACCTGTCGGTCGCCGCCTCGAACTGCCGGTGCCGGTAGCCGATGGCGGCCCGCTCCCGGATGATGGTCAGCCCGGTCCGCCGGAACACCGGGTCGGCGGCGATCAGGTCGGCCAGCCAGTCGTTGATGGCCGGGGTGCGCTCCATGTACGCGGCGGACAGCCCGCGCATGAAGCCCATGTTGAGCACGGAGAGCGCGGTCTTCACGTAGTGCCGGTGCGGGTCGGTGACGTTGAAGAAGGTGCGCACCGACTGCTGGGCGAGGTGCTCGTCCGGCCCCTCGCCCAGCGGCACGAGGCGTCGCCGGGCCACCTCGCCGGCGAAGGTGACGGCCAGCTTGTTCCACCACTGCCAGGGGTGCACGGGCAGCAGCAGGTAGTCGGCCGGGTCGAGGCCGAGCCCGGTGAGGGTACGGGCGAACCCGGCGAGGGTCTCCGCGCCCAGTTCGGCGCGGACGTGGGTGTCGTAGTCCAGGTCGGCGGCGCAGGTGAAGGTGGTGTGGTCGCGGTGGGCGGCGAGCCAGAGCAGCCGGACCGGCCGGCCGGCCTCCGGGGCGTACCGGTGGTGGTCGTGCACGCCCCAGCCGATCCGGCCGCTGTTGGCCACGAAGCACGGGTGACCCTCGGTCATCGCCGTCTCGATCTGCTGGAAGTCGGCCCCGACCAGCTCGGCCGCGTCCGACTCGGGCCGGGCCAGCTTGTACGCGAGCCCGGCCAGGGTGGAGGTGATCTCCTCCAGGTAGACCGGCAGGACGGCGTCGGTGAGGCCGAGCGCGCCGCGCAGCTCCAGGCAGAGGTCGACCGCGTCCAGCGGGGCCTCCCGCCCGTCGACGTGCCGGGTCAGGCCGGCGGAGTCGATCCACCAGTGGTTCAGGCTGAGCTGCCGGGCCGCGAAGCGGTACTCGACGCTGCCGTCGTCGCCGCGTACCCGGTAGTGGCCGGGGCCCTGCGGTTCGGGGGTGATGAGCCGTTCGTGGGCGAACTCGGCCAGGGCCTTGCGGACGAGCCGGCGGTTGGCGGCGGCCCAGAGTTCGGGGGTGAGGTGGTCGACGGCGGCGGCGGGGGTGGTCACGCGGGGGCCTCTCTGCGGGTGGCGGCCAGGAACTGCTCGCGGGTGCACACGCTGAGCAGGGCGGTCTTCTCGGGCTTGGCGACCGGGCCGACGACGGTGAAGCCGACGGCCGCGTTCAGCGCGTGCACGGCGGTGTTGCGCACGTCGGGCTCGACCACCACCCGGCCGGTGGCCGGGTCGGCGAAGAGCCAGTCCAGCACCGTGGTGATGACGGCGAGGGTGAAGCCACGCACCGGCGTGTCGGTCGGCGCGCAGAGGAAGTGCATCCCCACGTCGCCCTCGGCCGGGTCGTAGAGGCCGACCAGCTCGACCCGGGCCGGGTCGTAGCGCTCGGCCAGGAACGCCGGCCGGCCCTGCCAGGACCCGAGGTACGCGTCGTGGTGCGGGTGCGCGGCGATCCGCCGGTACTCCTCGGCGACCCGGGCCACGTCGGCGTCCCGCATCATCCAGAACAACGCCTTGGGGTGGGTGACCCAGCCGTGCAGCAGCGCGGCGTCGGCGTCCGGGTCGAGCGGGCGGAGGCTGAACTCGCCGAGCCGCGGGTCGTCCCGGCGGTGCGTGGCCACGGTCATGACGCCACTCCGAACTCCTGGAACGCGATGCTCTTCTCGATCGGGTAGTGCTCGCGGCCGGTCAGCTCCCGGATGATCCAGGAGTTGCGGTACGGGCCCATGCCCAGGTCGGGCGAGGTGACGCTGTGCGTGTGGGTGCCGGCGTTCTGGAGGAAGACGCCCCGTCCCGTGTGGTCGATGCTGTAGTTGCGGGCCACGTCGAAGCGGCCGTGCCCGTCGAAGCGGAGCCGGTCCCGGATCGGGTCCAGGAAGGCGGGCACCCGGTAGCGGTAGCCGGTGGCCAGCACCAGCCCCTCGGTCTCCAGGGTGAGGTCGCGGCCCTGCTCGACGTGGTGCAGCCCGAGGGCGTACGTGCCGCGCGCCGGGTCGTGGGCCGCGTCGGTCAGCTCGGTGTTGGTGAGCAGCCGGGTGGGCACCGGGCCGCCGACGCTCTTCACGTAGAGCAGGTCGAAGATCGCGTTGATCAGCTCGGCGTCGATCCCCTTGAACAGCCCTTTCTGCTCGGCCTCCAGGCGGTAGCGGGTCGGCTCGGGCAGGGCGTGGAAGTAGTCCACGTAGTCCGGGGAGGTCATCTCCAGGGTGAGCTTGGTGTATTCGAGCGGGAAGAAGCGCGGCGAGCGGGTGACCCAGTTCAGCTGGTAGCCATGGCTGTCGATGTCGGCCAGCAGGTCGTGGTAGATCTCGGCGGCGCTCTGCCCGCTGCCGACCACGGTGATGCTCCGCTTGCCGCGCAGCGCCGCCCGGTGCTCCCGGTACCGCGAGTTGTGGATCACGTCGCCGCCCAGCCCCTCGCAGGCCGGCGGCACGTACGGCGGCATGCCGGTGCCGAGCACGAGCCGGCGGGCCCGGTGGGTCACCTGCCGGCCGCCCGCCCGGGCGTGCACCACGTACCGGTCGTCGACCGGGTCGTGCTCGATCGCGGTGACCTCGTGTCCGAACCGGACGGCGGGCAGTTTGGCGGCCGCCCACCGGCAGTAGGCGTCGAACTCGGCGCGCAGCGGGAAGAAGTTCTCCCGGATGTAGAAGGGGTAGAGCCGGCCGGTCTCCTTGAGGTAGCTGAGGAAGGAGTACGGCGAGGTCGGGTCCGCGAGCGTGACCAGGTCGGCGAGGAACGGGGTCTGGAGGTGGGCGCTCTCCAGCAGCATGCCGGGATGCCAGTCGACGTCGTTGCGGGCCTCCAGGAACAGGCCGTCGAGGTCGTCGATCGGGGCGGTCAGGCAGGCCAGGCCGAGGTTGTACGGGCCCAGCCCGACGGCGACGAAGTCATGGGTCGACATGGTGTTCTCCAGGGCGGGCGGCCGGTCAGCCGACCGGGGTCAGCTCGTCGGCGGTGCGGGTGCGCGCGTACCAGCCGGCGTGCTCGGCGATCAGGTCGAGGACCGCGGCGACGTCGTCCCCGGTGGTCTCGGGGTTGAGCAGGGTGAACTTCAGGTGGTGGGCGCCGTCGACCCGGGTGCCGGCGACGAGCGCGGCGCCGGAGGTGGCGAGCGCCTCGCGGGCGTACAGGTTGGCGTCGTCCACGAGGTCGGCGGCCAGGCCGGCCGGGCGCCAGCGGAACACCAGGGTGCTGAGCGTCGGCCGGGTGACCACCTCGAAGCGGGGGTCGGCGGCGAGCAGGTGCCACGCTTCCCCGGCCCGGTCGACCACCTCGTCGAAGAGCGCGCCGACGCCGTCCGCCCCCATGATCCGCAGGGTGAGCCAGAGCTTGAGCGCGTCGAATCGGCGGGTGGTCTGCAGGCTCTTGTCGACCTGGTTGGGGATGCGCTGCTCGACGGCGCGCGCCGGGTTGAGGTAGTCGGCGTGCCAGGTGGCGTGCCGCAGCGTCCGCCCGTCGCGGACCAGCACGGCGCTGGAGCTGACCGGCTGGAAGAAGGACTTGTGGAAGTCGACCGTCACCGAGTCGGCCCACTCGATGCCGTCGAGCAGGTGCCGGCGGGTCGGTGAGACAAGCAGCCCGCAGCCGTACGCGGCGTCGACGTGCAGCCAGACGCCGGCCGCCGCGCAGATGTCGGCGACCTGCGGCAGCGGGTCGATGCTGCCGAAGTCGGTGGTGCCGGCGGTGGCGACCACGGCCATCACGAGCAGCCCGTCCGCCCGGCAGCGGGCGATCTCCCGGGCCAGCGCGTCGGGACGCATCCGCCGCTGCGCGTCGGTGTCGACGGTGCGGACCGCGTCCGGGCCGAGGCCGAGCAGCCGGGCCGCCTTCTGCACGCTGAAGTGGCCGGCGGCGGAGGTGAGCACCCGCATCCGGGACAGCGCCTCGGATCCGGGCCGCAGTCCGGCCCGCGCCCTGGTCTCCTCCCGGGCCAGCAGCAGCGCCTGGAGGTTGGAGTGGGTTCCGCCGCTGGTGAACACCCCGTCGGCGGCGGCGCCGAGCCCGATCCGCCCGGCCGTCCAGTCGACGAGCCGGCGCTCGATGAGCGTTCCGCCGGCGCTCTGGTCCCAGGTGTCCAGCGAGGAGTTGACCGCGCTGAGCACCGCCTCGCCGAGCAGGGCGGGGATCACCACCGGGCAGTTCAGGTGGGCGAGGTAGCGGGGGTGGTGGAAGTAGACGGCGTCGCGCAGGTAGACGTCGTGCAGTTCGTCGAGGGCCGCGCCGGGGTCGCCGAGCGGGCGGTCGAGGTCGACGGCCGCGACGCGCGGGGCGAGGTCGTCCGGGCCGGCCCCGGTGAACGGCCGGTCCGCGGTGGCCACCCGGCGGGCCACCCGCTCGATGCCCTCGGCCAGCACGGCGCGGTAGCGGTCCAGCGAGCGGGCGGTGAACAGGTGGTCCCGGGCGGCGGCCGGGCCGGCGCCGGACGACGGGGCCGGAACGCTTGCTCCGGGCAGACTCATGGGCAGTCCTCAGTGGTCGGAAGCGGGCACGACGGCTGGGCGCGACCGCACGGCGCGGTCCCGCGCGGTCCGGAAATTATCGCGGAAGTTAGGGTACCCTAACCTAACTTCCGATCAAGGCGGTCAGCGGACACTCCAGTAGCCGAGCGAGGTCACCTGGTGCCGCCCGACGCCGAGGGTGCGGCGCAGGTGCCGGGTGATGTCCCGGGTGCTGGCCGCCTCGACGGCCACCCAGTAGTGCGCGTCCTCGGTGGCCGGCAGCGCGTCCCGGACGGTCTTCACGAGGCCCTCGCCGTCGGCGTCGCGCGGGATCCAGGTGACCTCGTGGTGGTCCCGGGCGCGCGGTGCCAGGACCCGCTCGCCCTCGTGGGCGTACTCCAGCCAGACCGTCGCCGGCACGTCGGCGGCCGCGTCGAGCAGGCTGTTCACCGCCGGCAGCGAGGCGGCGTCGCCGACCAGGTAGAGGTGGCGCGGCGCGGGCTCGGGCAGGGCGAAGGCGCTGCCCTGCACGGTGGCCTCGATGGTGTCACCGACGGCCGCGGTCTCCGCCCAGCGCGCCGCGCACCCGTCGTGCAGGGCGAACTGTTCCGCTTCACGTCGCCCCTCCAGTAAGGCTAAGTTAGGGAAGGGTAGCCTAAGTTGATGTTCACGAAGGGGCGGGCCGGCATCCGTCGCGACGCCTGGGGCGTACCGCAGCTGTGGGGCGACACCGTCGAGGAGCTGGCCCGGCTCCAGGGCCGGGCCGCCGCGCTGGACCGGGCCTGGCAGATCGAGGTCGAGCGGTGGCGCGCCGAGGGTCGGCTCGCCGCCCACCTCGGCCCCGCCGAGCTGGGCTGGGACCGGTTCGCCCGGCGGGCCCGCCTCGCCGACACCGCGGCCCGCTGCTACCGGCGCCTCTCCCCCGCCACCCGCCGCTGGGTCTCCGCGTACGTGGAGGGGGTGAACGCCGGGCTCGCCGAGGGCGCATCCGGCGCGCCCGAGTTCGCGGCGACCGGCTGCGCCCCCGGCCGGTGGCGGCCCTGGTCCCCGCTCGGCGTCTTCCTCGTGCAGCACATCCTTTTCGGCACCTTCCCCAACAAGCTCTGGCGGGCGCACGTCGAGGCCACCCTCGGCCCGGCGGCGACCGGCCTGTTCGCGGTGGAGGGACCGGGCGGGTCGGGCAGCAACGCCTGGGTGGCGCCCGGTGACCCGGCCGCCGGCCGGGGGCCGGTGCTGGCCGGCGACCCGCACCGGGTGCTCGAACTGCCCGGCATCTACCAGCAGGTCCGGCTGGCCTGCCCCGAGTTCGACGTGCTCGGATTCGCCTTCCCCGGGGTGCCGGGGCTGCCGCACTTCGGCCACGCCGGCGAGGTGGCCTGGGCGGTCACCAACGCGATGGCCGACTACCAGGACGTCTACCGCGAGCACCTGCGCCGCGAGAACGGGCGGGTGCTGGTCCGGGACGCCGACGGCTGGCTGCCGGCCCGCCGCCACGTCGAGCGGATCCGGGTCCGGGGCGCCGCCACCGAGCCGGTCGAGGTGATCGAAACCCCGCGCGGCCCGGTGATCGACCACGACCGGCACACCGGTGAGGCGCTCAGCCTGCGGGTCCCGGCCCGGGTCGAGGCGGACCTCGGCTTCGACGCGCTGCTGCCGCTGCTGCGGGCGCGGACCGTCGACGACGTCGCCGAGGCGCTGCGCTGCTGGGTCGAGCCGGTCAACAGCGTGCTGGTGGCCGACCGGCACGGCGGGGTACGCCAGCTCGTCGCCGGGCTGGTGCCGGTGCGCGACGACCGCTGCCGGTGGGCGCCGGTGCCCGGCTGGGAGCCGCGTTACCGCTGGTCCGGCCGGTACGCCGAGACCAAGCCGGTCGAGGTGACCGGGACGGCGGTCTGCGCCAACGACCGCCGCGACGACGTGGCCGACCTCGGGGTCGACTTCGCGCCCCCGCACCGCGCCGCGCGGATCCGGGAGCTGCTCGCCGCGGGCGTCCCGTCCCACGCCGTGCACGTCGACACCCGGCTGGCGGCCGGTCCACTGCGGGCGCTGCTGGACCGGCTGGACCCGGCGGCGCTCGACCCGGCCACCCGCGCGCTGCGCCGGCGGCTGCGCGCGTGGGACGGCCGGATGGCCGCCGACAGCACCGACGCCGGCGCCTGGGCGGCCTGGCGCACCGCCCTGGTCCGCCGGCTGCACGACCACCCCCGGCTGCGCCCGCTGCGGGCCCCGGCCCGGTACGACGGGCTGTTCGCGCCGTGGACCGACCCCCTGACCCGGCTCGGGCACGCCCTCGACGCGCTGGTCGGCGGGGCGGACCGGCTGGGGGTGGACGTCGGCGCGGTCGCCGCCGCGGCGCTCGCCGAGGTGGCGGCGGCCGGCCCGGCACCGGCGTGGGGCGCGCGGCACCGGCTGCACCCCGTGCAGCTCGGCGTGGCGTCCGACGTGGACACCGCGGTAGCGGCGATGCGCGAGCGGGTGGCCCTCGGCGGCGACACCGACTGCGTGCTCGCCACCTCCAGCGTGCCCGGGGTCTCCGACGCCTGCTGGCGGGGCCCGGTGGCCCGCTACGTCTGGGACCTCACCGACCGCTCGCGCAGCCGTTGGGTGGTGCCGTTCGGCGCCTCCGGCCGGCCGGGCGACCCGCACTTCGACGACCAACTGCCGCGCTGGGCGGCCGGCGAGCTGATCCCGGTGCCCGACACCGACCTCACGTGAGAAGGAGACCCGTCATGACGTACCAGGAGAAGCTGGCCGGCCTCGGCGAGCTGCGGCTCGTCCCGGTCGACCCGGCGGTGGACGCGGCGCTGCTGCACGGCTGGGTGACCCAGCCGTGGGCCCGGTTCTGGGGCATGGGCGACCACACCGAGGCGGAGGTGCGCGAGGTCTACGAGTTCCTCGACGGCCTGGCCACGCACCACGCCTACCTGATCACCCTGGACGGCACGCCGGTCGGCCTGTTCCAGAGCTACCAGCCGGAGGCCGACCCGGTCGGGGAGCGCTACCCGGTCCGGCCCGGCGACGTCGGGATGCACCTGATGCTCGTGCGGGGTGAGCAGACGCGCGGGATCACCTCGGCGGTGGTTCCCGCCCTGGCCCGGTTCCTCTTCACCGATCCCGCCGCGCGGCGTGTCGTCGCCGAGCCGGACGTGCGCAACGACCGCGCGCTGCGCCGGCTGGAGGCGGAGGGCTTCACCCTCGACGCCGAGATCGACATGCCGGACAAGCGGGCCCGGCTGGCCTTCCTCACCCGCGACCGGTTCGAGGCCGGCCACCCGGTCCCGGCCTGAGGACGGCAGCGCCCGCCCGGCACGGGGCCGGGCGGGCGCTGGACGGTACGGGTGGCTCAGGCGGCCAGGTACTTCTCCAGGTCGTCGACGATCTTGTTGGCGGCGCCGACGCCGATGCCGGTCATCCAGACCTCGTCGGAGACCACGTGCGCCTTGCCCGCCTTGACCGCGGACAGGCCCTGCCAGAGGCTGCCGGCGGTGACCTTCGCCTGCTCGGCGGCGGCCTTCTCGCCGTACGCGGTCACGAAGACGACGTCGCCGTCGACCTCGTTGACCCGCTCGGGGCTGACCAGGTCGAAGCGCTTGTCCTCCTTGCCCTCCAGCAGCTGCCGTGCGGGGCGGCCCAGGCCGGTGTCACCGACCACGATGCCGGAGAACGAGTCCGGACCGTAGACGCGGATGTTGCCCGGGATGAAGCGCACGATGGAGACCTTCCGCGACGAGGCGTCGCCCAGCTTCGCGCCGAAGTCCTTGGCCCGCTTCTCGTACGTGGCCAGCAGGTCCTTTGCCTGCTGCTCCTTGCCGAGGGCCTTGCCGTCGAGGAGGAAGTTCTCCTTCCAGGTGATGCCCACCTTCTCGGTGAAGACGGTCGGGGCGATGGCGGACAGCTCGTCGTAGAACTTCTCCTGGCGGAACTTGCTGCCGAGGATGAGGTCCGGCTTGAGCGCGTTGATCGCCTCCAGGTCGGGCTCGGTGAGCACCCCGACCTCCTTGATGCCGGCGAGCTTGTCCGCGCCGAAGTAGGTGGGCCAGCTCTTCGCCTCGCCGGCGGTCGCCGCGCCGACCGGGGTGACGCCCAGCGAGAGCGCGGTGTCGATCTTGTCGGTGTCGAGCACCACCACGCGCTTCGGCTCGGCGGGCACCTTGCTGGTGCCCATGGCGTGGGTGATCTCCCGGGTCTCCCCGGCGGCGGTGCCGGAGACGGGGTCGCTCTCCCCACAGGCGGTGAGGCCCACCCCGAGGGCGAGGGCCGCGGTGAGAGCGGCGGCGAGACGACGCATCAAAAAGTCCTTTCCTGACAGGTACGGGTCGACGCGCGGTCAGGCGTCGCCGACGGAGGCGCCGGCCGGGGCCGGCGTGGCGGCCGGAACGGCCGAGGTGTGGGTGAGGGCCGGCACCACGAGCGGGGCGCCGGTGACCGGGCAGGGCACGACCACGCAGTCGAGCCCGAAGACGTCGCGGACCAGGTCGACCGTGAGGATCTCGCGCGGCGGGCCGGCGGCGACCACCGCGCCGGCGCGCATGGCGACCAGGTGGTCGGCGTACCGGGCGGCCTGGTTGAGGTCGTGCAGCACGGCGACCACGGTCCGGCCGCGCTCGGCGCGCAGCCGGTGCAGCAGGTCCAGCACCTCCACCTGGTGGGCCAGGTCGAGGAACGTGGTCGGCTCGTCCAGGAGCAGCGCCTCGGTGTCCTGGGCCAGGGTCATGGCGATCCAGACCCGCTGCCGCTGCCCGCCGGACAGGGTGTCCACCGGCCGGTCGGCGAGCTCCGCCACGTCGGCCATGGCCAGGGCCGCCTCGACGGCGCGGCCGTCCTCCGCGGACCACTGCCGCCACCAGCGCTGGTAGGGCTGCCGCCCCCGGCCGACCAGGTCGGCCACGGTGATCCCCTCCGGCACCAGCGGGCTCTGCGGCAGCACGCCGAGCCGCCGGGCCACCTCGCGGGTGGGCAGGTCGCGGATCGCCGTGCCGTCGAGCAGCACCGCGCCGCGGCGCGGGGTGAGCAGCCGGGCCATGGTGCGCAGCAGCGTGGACTTGCCGCAGGCGTTCGGCCCGACGATCACCGTGAACGCGTCGGCGGGCAGGTCGAGATCCAGACCGTCCAGCACGGTCCGGGTCTCGTATCCGGCGACCAGGTCACGGGTGGACAGCATCGCGGTCACGACCGCCTCCCTCGGGTGCGCAGCAGCAGGAAGATCAGGTAGGGGCCGCCGATCGCCGCGGTGAGCACGCCGGCCGGGAGCTGGGTGGGCGCGAACAGCCGGCGGCCGGCCAGGTCGGCGAGCACCAGCAGCAGCGCTCCGAGCAGGGCCGAGCAGAGCAGCGGCGGCCGCTCCGCGCGGACCAGCCGCCGGGCCACCTGCGGGGCGACAAGCGCCACGAAGTCCACCGCGCCGACCTGGGCGGTGACCGTGGCGGCGGCCAGCACGCCGGTGGCGGCCAGGCCGATCCGCCGGGCCACCGGGCGCAGCCCGATCCCCCGGGCGGTGTCGTCGTCCAGGGCGGTGCTGCGCAGCGCCCAGGCGGCCCAGAGCAGCACGGGCAGCAGCACGGCGAGGGTGCCGGCGATCCAGGCCGCCTCAGCCCAGCCCTTGCCGGCCAGGGTGCCGATAAGCCAGAGCTGGGCGCGCAGCCCGTCGATCGGGTCGGCGGCCAGCATGACCACCTCGGTCAGCGCGCGGAGCGCGAACGCCACCGCCACACCGGCCAGCACGAAGCGCTGCGCGGCCAGGCCGTGCCGCGCACCGAGGGCGAAGACCAGGAGGGCCGCCACCAGGCCGCCGACCAGCGCGGCCGGCGCCACCAGGACCGCCGCGGCGCCACTGGTCAGGGCCACCGTGGCGGCCAGGCCGGCGCCCTGGGTGACGCCGATGACGTCGGGGCTGGCCAGCGGGTTGCGGGCGACGCTCTGGATCAGGGTGCCGGCCACCCCGAAGGCCGCCCCGGCCAGCGCCGCGAGCACCGCGCGGGGCAGCCGCAGGTCGAGCACCACGAGGTCGTACGGGGTGCCGGCGCCGGCGAGCGCCCGCAGCACGTCGACCGGCGCCACGTACGGCGTCCCGAGCGAGAGACTGACCACCACGGCACCGGCGAGCAGCACGAACAGCGTGACCGCGACCAGCACCGGCCGCCGACGCACCGGCACGCTGAGCGGCCCGACCCGCACGAGCGACCGTCCGGCCAGAGCGCCTGTCGACGTGCTCATGCCGTCACGACCTTGGCGCGGCGGACCAGGAGAGCCAGGAGGGGGGCGCCCAGCAGGGCGGTGATGATGCCGGCCGGGATCTCGCCGGGTGGGGCGACCAGCCGGCCCAGCACGTCGGCGCCGAGCACCAGGGCGGGGCCGAGCAGCGCGGCGACCAGCAGGGTCCACCGGTGGTCGGCTCCGACCAGGGCCCGGGCCAGGTGCGGCACGGCCAGCCCGACGAAGGCGATCGGCCCGGCGGCGGCCACCGCGGCGCCGGTGAGCAGCACCCCGCCCCCGCCGGCGGCGAGACGGACCAGGGCGATCCGGTGCCCGAGGCCGCGGGCGACGTCGTCGCCGAGGGCGAGCGCGTCCAGGCCGCGGGCGGCCAGGGCCGCGAGCGCGGTGCCGGCCAGCACGAACGGGAGCACCTGCCCGGCGACGCCGACGTCCCGGCCGGTGAGGCCGCCGACCACCCAGAACCGGTACTCCTCGAAGGTGCGGGCGTCGATGCTGAGCAGCGCGTACACGACGGCGCCGAGACCGGCGTCGAGGGCCGCGCCGACCAGCGCGAGGGTGACCGGGCTGGCGCCCTCGCGGGTGCGGTTGGCCACGGCGAAGACCAGCAGCCCGGCGAGCAGCGCGCCGGCGATGCCGAACCAGACGTACCCGGTGAGCGTGCTCACGCCGAAGACGGCGATGGCCAGCACCACGCCGAAGGACGCGCCGGCGCTGACCCCGAGGATGCGCGGCTCGGCGAGCGGGTTGCGGGTGACGGCCTGGAAGAGCACCCCGGCCAGGGCCAGCGCGAGCCCGACGACCAGCCCCAGGGCGGTACGCGGCAGCCGCAGCTCGCGGACGATTGTGGTGGCCTCGCTCCCGTCCGGGGCGACCAGGGCGTGCCACACCTGGTCGGCGGAGAGATGGCGGCTGCCGAGCGCCAGGCTGGCCAGCAGCGCGGCGAGGAGCAGGAGCGCCGCCGCCAGGGTGACCGCGAGGCGGCGGGGCACGCCGCGGCGGCGGGGGGCGTCGGCCCGGGCGGGCCGGACGGCGACGGTGGTCACGGGGTGTTCGCCTCTCGGATTAGGTACGCCTTACCTTAACTGAGCTGGTTAGGCTCGCCTAACTCGGCTTCGTCGATGCGCGGCTTGCGCCTCCACCAGGGGGAGGCGGCAGGGTGGGCGGCATGGACGGTGTGACGCGCTACTCGATCGGCGACCTGGCCCGGCGGACCGGGCTGCCGGTGAAGACCATCCGCTTCTGGTCCGACCGCGGGATCGTGCCGCCGACCGACCGCGGCCCGACCGGGCACCGCCGCTACGGCGCCGACGCCCTGGCCCGCCTGGAGCTGGTGCGGACGCTGCGCGAGCTGGGCGTCGACCTGCCCACGGTGCGCCGGGTGGTGGAGCGGGAGGTCGCCCTGCCCGACGTCGCCGCGGCGCACGCCGAGGCGCTGGCCACCCAGATCCGGGTGCTGCGGCTGCGCCGGGCCGTGCTGACTGTGATCGCGCGGCGTGGGTCCGACGCCGCCCGCGCCGAACTCCTGCACCGGCTGGCCGGGCTCGCCGAGGCGGAGCGGCGGCGGCTGGTCGACGAGTTCCTCGACGGCGCCTTCGCCGGCCTGACCGATCCGGCGTTCCCGGGGATCCGCCGCTCGCTCACTCCAGAGCTGCCCGAGGATCCCGCCGACGAGCAGGTCGAGGCGTGGGTGGAGCTGGCCGAGCTGGCCGTGGACCCGGAATTCCGGGCGGGCCTGCGCCGGCTGGCGGAGCAGCATGCCGCCGACCGGGCCGGCACGCCCGGGGTCCGGCGGGACGCCGTCGCGGTGGTGCGGGCGGAGGTCGCCCCGGCGCTGGCCGCCGGCGTCGACCCGACCGCACCCCACGCCGACCCGGTCGTCGCCGCGGCCACGAGCCGGTACGCGCGGCTCTGCGGCCGCCCGGACGACGCCGACCTGCGTCACCGGCTGCTGGACCGGCTGGAGTCCGCCAACGACCCGCGGCGGGAGCGGTACCTGCGCCTGCTCTCCGTGGTCAACGGCTGGCCGCCGCCGGAGAGCCTGACCCCGGTGCTCGACTGGTCGATCCGGGCGCTGCGGGCCCGGCAGCCCCTAACCTGAGGACATGCGATTCGACCAGCACACGGTGGTGCTCCTGGTCCGCCCGGACGACGCGCCCGACCTGCCGCAGGACGCCCTCGACCGGCTCCAGGACGCGCACCTGGCGCACCAGGCCGGGCTGGTGGAGCAGGGCGCCGTCCTCGCGGCCGGCCCGTTCCTCGGCGGCGACGACGAGCGGATCCGCGGCATCGCGGTGCTCTCGGTGGACCCGCAGATGGCCCGCGAGCTCTACGCCAACGACCCCGCCGTACGCGCCGGGCGGCTGGTGGCGCAGGTGCTGAGCTGGATGGTGCCGGAGGGCAACGTCCGCTTCGAGCAGGTGCCGGTGCCCCGCTCGATGCTGGAGGCCGCCACCGGCGACTGACCGGCCCGCCTCACTCCGCGCCCATCACCAGCCCCTCGATGGTGTGCTTCTGGCGGATCGGCACGAGGGAGTCGACCACCGGGCAGTGCAGGTGGGCCCGGACGAGGTCGGGCAGGGCCGCCCAGTAGTCCCGGGTCACCGCCATGTCGTGGTGGGCGGCGTTGCCCGCGCCGGGCGCGTCGACGCCGAGCACCAGCACGGGCCGGGCCAGGTCGCTGACGTTCGGGGTGCCCCGGTGGACGGTCAGCGCGGAGCGCGCCGAGATGTCGCCGCGCTTCGGGTACTTGCGCACGGCGCGGGCCTCGTAGCGGGGGTACCGGTCCTTCGGCGGGAACATCTCGTGGTCGAAGTCGCGGCCGTCGTCCCACTGGGTGCCCGGGGCGATCTCGAACGGTCCCATCTCCTCCACCGTGTCGACGGTGGTCAGGTTGAACGCCAGCGAGGTGAGCCGGCGCCGCAGGCGGGTCTCCTCCGGCATGGGGAAGTCCCGGTGCCACGGCTGCATCTTCGCGCCGGGGAACGGGATGTCGAAGCCCAGCTCGACGATCTCGTAGTCGGGACCGAGCACCGCGCGGCACACCGACACCACCCACGGGTGGGTGACCAGGTCGACGAAGCCGCGCAGCTGCTCGGGATGGATCTCGACGTACCACCGCTCCGGGCCGCGGCCGACGGCGCCGTCGGGCCGGGACCGGGCCTCCCGGAACGCCGCGTGGATGTCCTCGTCCACCCGTTCGACCCAGTCGACCCCGAAGGCGCCACGGCACGCGGTGATGCCGTCGCGGTAGAGGTCGCCGAGGGCCTCGACCGGGGTCTCTTCCGCAAGCACGTCCGATGTCATCGGGCCTCCTCGTCCGGCGGACGACCCGAGTATTACAACGTTGTAGAAGGCTCGCAAGAAGAGCCGGAACCACGTGCTGGGAAGGCCGTCAGTCCTCGGCGGCCTGACGGCTGCCCGGCACCACCGGCATGGGCCACACGCCGGTACGCGGCGGCCCGGCCGGGACCTCGACCTGGTGGTCCGACCAGACGTACGTCTCGGGCAGCAGGTCGCTCACCGGGACCGCGCGCAGCGCGTCCGGCGGCCCGACGATCACCCGGATCGACGGGAAGTAGTCGAGGAGCACCTGCCGGCACCGGCCGCAGGGCGGGATGACGCCCCGGCCCCGGTCCCCCACCGCCACGATGGTCTCCAGCTCGCCGGCCCCCTGGGTGGCGGCGGCGCCGACGGCCACCACCTCGGCGCACGGGCCGCCGGTGAAGTGGTAGACGTTCACGCCGGTGAAGACCCGGCCGTCGGTGGTCCGCGCGGCGGCGGCGACGGTGTGGTTCTCGCTGCGGCAGCGCAGCTTGGCGACGGCCGTCGCGGCCTGCACCAGCGCCCGGTCGGTGTCGCGCATGATCATCCCCCCGTCGTCGGCCTCGCCTCGGCGGAAACTCTAGCCGGGCCGCGGCCCCCCACCCGGGAGGGCGCGCGGGGGGTGGCCGCGGCCACCCGGCCCGGCGGCGGCCGCCCGGTAACCCGGGGGCGCTGCGCGCGCCCGGTAACCCGGGGGCGCTGCGCCGCGCGGCTGCCTATCCTTGGCGACGACATGCAGAATCCAGCCGCACCCGCCGTACCCGAGACCGTCCGCGACCTGCACCGCCGCCTCCCCGCCCTCATGTTCCGCGACCAGCGCCGGCTCCAGCGCCGGCTGGACGGGGCACGGAAGCTGCGCGACCCGCAGCGCCGGGAGTCGGCGCTGGCCGAGATCGCGACCGACGTGGCCCGGGCCGAGGCGCGGCTGGCCGCCCGGCGGGCCGCCGTGCCGACGGTCACCTATCCGGCGCAGCTTCCGGTCAGCGAGCGCAAGGACGACATCGCCGCCGCCATCCGCGACCACCAGGTGGTGATCGTGGCCGGCGAGACCGGGTCCGGCAAGACCACCCAGCTGCCCAAGATCTGCCTGGAGCTGGGCCGCGGCGTCACGGGGCTGATCGGCCACACCCAGCCCCGCCGGCTCGCCGCGCGGACGGTGGCGGACCGGATCGCCGAGGAGCTGGGCACCGAGCTGGGCGACGTGGTCGGCTACAAGGTGCGCTTCACCGACCAGGTGGGCGACAACAGCCTGGTCAAGCTGATGACCGACGGCATCCTGCTGGCCGAGTTGCAGACCGACCGGATGCTGCGCCAGTACGACACGCTGATCATCGACGAGGCGCACGAGCGCAGCCTCAACATCGACTTCATCCTCGGCTACCTCCGGCAGCTGCTGCCCCGCCGCCCCGACCTCAAGGTGGTCATCACCTCGGCGACCATCGAGACCGACCGGTTCGCGAAGCACTTCGCCGACGCCGAGGGCAACCCCGCGCCGGTCGTCGAGGTGTCCGGGCGGACCTACCCGGTGGAGGTGCGCTACCGGCCGCTGGTCGAGGTCACCGAGGCCGACGAGGAGGACGACGCCGACGAGGAGAACGTCCGGGACCAGATCCAGGCCATCGGCGACGCGGTCGAGGAACTGGCCGCCGAGGGGCCCGGCGACATCCTGGTCTTCCTCAGCGGCGAGCGCGAGATCCGGGACACCGCCGATGCGCTCGGCAAGCTGGTGCAGAAGAAGCGCTCGCTGCTCGGCACCGAGATCCTGCCGCTCTACGCCCGGCTCTCCACGGCCGAGCAGCACCGGGTCTTCGCCCCGCACGCCGGGCGCCGCGTGGTGCTCGCCACCAACGTCGCGGAGACCTCGCTGACCGTCCCCGGCATCAAGTACGTGGTGGACCCGGGCACGGCCCGGATCTCCCGCTACTCCAGCCGGCTCAAGGTGCAGCGGCTGCCCATCGAGCCGGTGTCGCAGGCGAGCGCCAACCAACGCAAGGGGCGCTGCGGGCGTACCTCGGACGGCATCTGCATCCGCCTCTACGACGAGCAGGACTTCGCCTCCCGGCCCGAGTTCACCGACCCGGAGATCCTGCGCACCAACCTGGCCTCGGTCATCCTCCAGATGACCTCGATCGGGCTGGGCGACATCGGCGCGTTCCCGTTCATCGACCCGCCGGACCGGCGCAACGTCACCGACGGCGTGAACCTGCTGCACGAGTTGGGCGCGCTGGACCCGGCCGAGACCGACCCGGCGAAGCGGCTCACCCCGCTCGGCCGGCGGCTGGCCCAGCTCCCGGTCGACCCGCGGCTGGCCCGGATGGTCCTGGAGGGCGAGCGCAACGGCTGCGCCACCGAGGTGGTGGTGATCGCCGCCGCGCTCTCCATCCAGGACCCGCGCGAGCGGCCCGCCGACAAGCAGGCCCAGGCCGACCAGGCGCACGCCCGGTTCGCCGACCGGGAGTCGGACTTCGTCGCGTACCTGAACCTGTGGCGTTACCTGCGCGAGCAGCAGCGGGAGCTGTCCTCCAGCGCGTTCCGGCGGATGTGCAAGGCCGAGTACCTGAACTACCTGCGGGTACGCGAGTGGCAGGACATCGTCAGCCAGCTCCGCCAGGTGCTGCGCACCTCGGACAAGGGTGAGGGCCGGCGCGGCGGCGGCGCGGACCTGCCGGAGGAGATCGACACCCCGAAGGTGCACCAGTCCCTGCTGCCCGGCCTGCTCTCCCACCTGGGGCTCAAGGACGCGCAGAAGCACGAGTACCTGGGCGCGCGCGGGGCCAAGTTCGCGATCTTCCCGGGTTCGGCGCTGTTCAAGAAGCCGCCGCGCTGGGTGATGGCCGCCGAGCTGGTGGAGACCTCCCGGCTCTGGGGCCGGGTGGCCGGCCGGGTCGAGCCCGAGTGGGTCGAGCCCCTCGCCCAGCACCTGGTCAAGCGCAGCTACAGCGAGCCGCACTGGGAGAAGAAGCAGGCAGCCGTGATGGCCTACGAGAAGGTCACCCTCTACGGCATCCCGATCGTCACCTCCCGCAAGGTCAATTTCGGCCGGATCGACCCGGCGTTGAGCCGCGAGCTGTTCATCCGGCACGCCCTGGTGGAGGGCGACTGGCAGACCCACCACCAGTTCTGGCGGGACAACCAGCGGCTGCTGACCGAGGTGGAGGAGCTGGAGAACCGGGCCCGGCGGCGGGACATCCTGGTCGACGACGAGACGATCTTCCACTTCTACGACCAGCGGATCCCTGCCGACGTGGTCTCCGGCCGGCACTTCGACACCTGGTGGAAGAAGACCCGCCGGGAGCAGCCTGAGCTGCTGACCTTCACCCGCGAGCTGCTGGTCAATTCCGGGCGCGGCGGCGTGGACGAGACCGACTACCCGGACGAGTGGCGGGCCGACGGGGTCGCCCTGCCGCTCACCTACACCTTCGACCCGGGCACCCCGACCGACGGCGTCACCGTGGACATCCCGCTGCCGCTGCTCAACCAGGTGCCCGCGGAGAGCTTCGACTGGCAGGTGCCCGGCCTGCGCGAGGAACTGGTGATCGCGCTGATCCGGTCGCTGCCGAAGGCGATCCGGCGCAACTTCGTGCCGGTGCCGGACTACGCCCGGGCCGCGCTCGCGCAGATGCCCGCCGGCGAGGAGCCGCTGCTCGACGCGCTCGCCCGGCAGCTGCGCCGGATGACCGGGGTGACCGTGCCGGCGGACGCCTGGGACGTGGGCAAGCTGCCGCCGCACCTGCGGGTCACCTTCCGGGTGCTCGGCGAGGACGACAAGCCGGTCGCCGAGGGCAAGGACCTGCCGGCCCTGCAACGCGAGCTGCGCCGGGAGGTGCGCCAGGTCGTCGCCGCCGCCGCACCCGACGTGGCCCGGACCGGGCTGACCGGGTGGGACATCGGCACCCTGCCGCGCACCATCGAGCAGGTCCGCGCGGGGTACGCGGTGACCGCGTACCCGGCCCTGGTCGACGAGGGCACGACCGTCGGGGTGAAGGTGTTCGACTCTCCGGGAGAGCAGGAGGCCGCGCACTGGGCCGGCACCCGGCGGCTGCTCCGGCTGACCGTGCCCTCCCCGGCGAAGTTCCTCCAGGGGCGGCTGAGCAACGAGGCCAAGCTGGCGCTGTCCCGCAACCCGCACGGCGGGGTGCCGGCGCTGATCGAGGACGCCGCGGGCGCGGCCATCGACAAGCTCATGGCGGACGCGGGCGGCCCCGCCTGGGACGCCGAGGGCTTCGCGGCGCTGCGCGACCGGGTCCGCGCCGACCTGGTCGACACCGTGGTCGAGGTGATGGGCCGGGTCCGGCAGGTGCTGGGGGCCGCGTACGCGGTCGAGCAGCGGCTCGGCGCCACCCGGAACCTGGCCGTGGTGGCCGCCCTGGCCGACATCCGCAACCAGCTCGGTGGCCTGGTGCACAAGGGCTTCATCACCGAGGCGGGCTACGCCCGCTTGCCCGACCTGCTGCGCTACCTGACCGCGATCGAGCGCCGGCTGGACCGGCTGCCCGGCAACCCGCAGCGGGACAAACAGCAGCAGGACCGGATCGCCGTGGTGCAGAAGGAGTACCAGGACCTGCTCGCCGCGCTGCCGCCGGCGAGGCGGCAGTCCACGGCCGCCCGGCAGATCCGCTGGATGATCGAGGAACTGCGGGTGAACGTCTTCGCCCAGGCGCTGGGCACCCCGTACCCGGTCTCCGAACAGCGCATCTACCGGGCGATGGACGACGCTGAGGGCCGCTGACGGGGCGGTCGACGGCCCTGGACCTGGCAGGGCGAGGCGGTTGGTGATCCGCCTCGCCCCGCCGGTGACCATGGACAGGAAGGTCAGCAGCGCTTCCGGGCGGTGGGCTGGCCGGGCTGTGGCGGGCCGATGCGGTAGGGCCGCATCATCTCGTTGTCCTCGTGCTCCACGATGTGGCAGTGCCAGACGAACTGGCCGGGGGTGTTGAACTGTGCCCTCACCCGCGTCACCTGCTCCGGGAGGGCAACAACCGTATCCTTGAAGCCCGTCTCCCACGACTGCGGAGGTTGCGGCGAACCCACGACCTCAACCGTCTGCGTGGCCGGGTCCACGGTGATGGCCTGGCGGTTCACCACCTCGAACTTCACCTCGTGGATGTGGATCGGGTGAGCGTCGGCGGTGGTGTTGTAGAGCTCCCACACCTCGGTGTCCCCGACGGCCGGGTTCTCGGTGACGGGGTCCGCCCACCCTCTCGCCGTCCAGACCAATGCGCCGGTGTTCGGTTCGGGGGCTACGGTGCCGAGAAGCACTTCCACCGGCCCCTCGACGGGATCGCCGTTCGCGTTGAATCCCGTGGCAGCCTGCTCGATGAGCGCCAGCCTCCGGGTGAACGTCTCCCCTGGCAGCGGGGTGATGCCCGGCAGCTGGAGGAACTGCGGCGGGGTCGAGGTGTCGCGGCCCATCCTGTGTACGACCCGGAACTGCATGATCTGGCCCGTCGTGGCCGGATCGGCAACGTTGGCGCTCGGGAAGGGCTCGTCGGGGCCGGCGTTGCGCAGCACGTAGCTCCCGACCGGCACGTTGGTGAAGTCGACGATGAGGTCGGCCCGCTCGGCAGGGCTCATCAGCAACTGGTTCCCGTTGGTCGCGGTGAGGTTCACCGGGGCGGCGAGGAAGCCACCTTCGTTGCCGATCGCCCACACCTCGACGCCGGGGATCTGGTTGAAGTCGAGAACGAGGAAGCGCGCGTCGCAGCCGTTGAGGGCCCGGAAGCGGTAGCGGCGCCGCTCAACCTCCAGGAACGGCCAGGTGTTGCCGTTGACCATGATCGTGTTGCCGAAGAACTCGGGGTTCCAGATCGGCGAGAACGGCCCGTCCGGGATGTAGGGGCGCACGATGCCGTCGAAGAGCGCGCGGCTGTCGGGATAGAACAGTGAGCCGTCGGCGTTGAACGACCGGTCCTGGATCCCGAGAGGGATCTCACGGTAGCGCCTGTTCGGCGGGTCGTTCTCCTGCGGCGCCGGCCCTGGCAGTGTCGCCCGGCGACCGGTGCGGCTGTCGCGCACCGCGTCGTCGCCGGCGGGGCCGCCGCGGATGAGGTAGAAGCCGGCGGGGCCGGCGTACACGTTGAGCCGGGTCATGCCCAGCGTGTGGTCGTGGTACCAGTTGGTCGAGGCGCGGTCGCGGTTGGGGTACTGGAAGATGGCGAGCCCGGGCCTCCAGGTCACACCGAACTTCGCCGCCGCCTTGCCCTTGAAGAAGTTGTACCAGGTGCCCTCGGTGGCGAAGCCGGCCGGGATGTCGTCCGCGTCGGGCAGGAACCACGCCTCGGCGTACCCGTCGCTCTCGTCGCCCACCCCGACCGCGCCGTGCACGTGGGTCACCAGAGGCACGGGACCGGTGTACGCCTCCGGCGTTGACGTGAACATGGGGCGGGAATCCCGGCCGGCCGCGCCACCTGGCGGGTTGGCCCAGTGCAGGGTCGGGTCGACCGGCAACAGGTGCGGCAGGAAGTTGCCGCACTGGTCGACCAACTCATTGATCCACTTGACCCGGACCGGTCGGTCGTACCTCGCCTCGATCGTCAGCGAGGGCGCGTGATGAAGGTCGGGACGCCTGCGTCCGTGCTTTTTCCCACCGCCGACGGGGCCGTATCCCCATACCGTGGTGGCCGGCAGTGTCGCCGGCAGGATCTGCTCCTGGAACTGGCGCACCGAGATCTCGTAGTAGTCGATCTCTTTGCCGCGTGAACAGATGACATCCGCCCGCGGCATCGCCGGCGGGATGAGCAGCGGTGTGACGAACTTCGGCACCGTGGTCGGATCGAGCGTGCCGCCAGGGATCTGGGCCAGCGCCTCGGTCCCACCACCCGGCAGGTAGGCGTAGAGGACCACACTTGCTCCCGCAACACCCGCTGACTTGATGAAGGTACGCCGGCTCAACGGCCTGAGCGGCGTGTCGACAAGATCCGTCACTTACTGCACCCCCGTGCCTATACGCCACGTGCCTGATGCACGCCGAAAGTCTGATACGAGATTATTATCCGACCCTGGCACGTATTAGGGCTGAACAGGAGCCTGCTGCCATAAACTTCCGAATGAGCCTCATTGCCCGGTCCGTGGGCCGGACAGCGGACCCCAGCTAGAGCGGCTCGACCCCCGGCGGCAGCTCGTCGGCGGCGGTGGCGTCGTGGACGTACTCCAGCAGGATGCGGCGCAGCTCGCGGCCGGCGTGGGTGGGCACCACGTCGCGGCGGCGGGCCACCGCGATGGTCCGGCGGACGCCGGGCGGGACGAGCCGGGTGACCCGGATGCCCGCCCGGCGGGCCACCACGATGCCGGGGACCAGGGCGACGCCGAGCCCGGCCTCGACGAAGCTGAGCACGGCGTCCATCTCGCCGCCGTCCACCGAGAGGGTCGGCTCGAAGCCGGCCGCCCGGCACGCCTGGAGGGTGGCGTCGCGCAGGTCGTAGCCCTCGCGGAACATCACCAGCGGCAGGTCGCGCAGGTCGGTGATGCGCACCTCGCCCCGCTCGCTGGCGGCCGGCAGCGGGTCGACCGAGGCGACCACCAGGCTCTCCCGCAGGATCGGATCGGCGCGCAGCCCCGGGTCGGTGCCGGTCGAGGGCTCGATGATCAGCGCCAGGTCGAGGTCGCCGCGGAGCAGGTCGCGGACGAGGTCCTGCGAGCCGCCCTCCTCGACGCGCAGGTCGACGGTGGGGTGGGCGTCGCGGAACCGGCGCAGCACCGGTGGCGCCAGCGAGGTGGCCAGGCTGGGCGTGGCGCCGAGCCGGACCCGGCCCCGGCGCAGCCCGACCAGCTCCTGCACCTCCCGGGTGGCGGTGTCGACGTCGGCGAGGATCCGCTTGGCCAGCGGCAGCAGCACCTCCCCGGCCGCGGTGAGGGCGATGTTGCCTCTTACCCGCTCGAAGAGCGGGGCCCCCAGGTCGGTCTCCAGGGCGTGAATTTGCTTACTCAGGGAGGGCTGGGTGATGCCGACCAGGTCGGCAGCTTGGGTGAAATGTCGTACTTCTGCGACCGCGACGAAGTACCGGAGCTGATGGAGCTGCATCTCTATAGCCTACGGCTATCAAGACTGCGAGTTCGATGCATTGGACGACTGATCAAAGTCCTCCTAGCGTCGGTCAGGTGGTAATCACGAAAACTCGGTCGCCCATCCGCTCGAACGTCGGCCTCAAGGCCGTCATGGCGGTGACGGGCATCATCCTGGTGCTGTTCCTGATCGCGCACATGCTCGGCAACCTGAAGATCTTCACGGGCGAGACGTCGTTCGACCACTACGCGCACTGGCTGCGCGAGATCGGGACGCCGCTGCTGCCGTCGACCTGGTACCTGTGGATCCAGCGCACCGTGCTCACCGGGGCCGTGCTGGCGCACATCGTCTCGGCCACCGTGCTGGCCAGGCGCGCCCGGGCCGCCCGCCCGGTCCAGTACGCGCACCGCCGGAAGATCCACGTCAACTACGCGGCCCGCACGATGCGCTGGGGTGGTGTGATCATCCTGCTCTTCGTGATCTACCACCTGCTGGACCTGACCACGGGTCACCTGAACCCGCAGGGCGACCCGGCCAACCCGTACGGCAACGTGGTCCAGGACTTCGCGGCGGACCGCTGGTACGTCACGCTCTTCTACACCCTGGCGATCGTCACGCTCGGCTTCCACCTGCGGCACGGCGCCTTCAGCGCGTTCCGCAGCCTCGGCCAGCAGACCCCCAAGGGGGAGCGCCGGGCGCGCGCCGCCGCCCTGGTCTTCGCCGTCGCGCTCTGCGCCGGCTACCTGGTGGTCCCGTTCGCCGTACTCACCGGATTGGTGGCCTGACATGGATCTCTACACCAACGGCGACCCGATCGCCGACACCAAGGCTCCCGACGGCCCCATCGAGACCCGCTGGGAGCGCCACCGGTTCGAGATGAAGCTGGTCAACCCGGCCAACCGGCGGAAGCTGACCGTGATCGTGGTCGGCACCGGCCTGGCCGGCGGCTCGGCCGCCGCGACCCTGGCCGAGCAGGGCTACCACGTGAGGTCCTACTGCTACCAGGACAGCCCGCGCCGGGCCCACTCGATCGCCGCGCAGGGCGGCATCAACGCCGCCAAGAACTACCGCAACGACGGCGACTCGGTGCACCGCCTCTTCTACGACACCGTCAAGGGCGGCGACTTCCGCTCCCGGGAGTCGAACGTGCACCGGCTGGCCGAGGTCTCGGTCAACATCATCGACCAGTGCGTGGCCCAGGGCGTCCCGTTCGCCCGCGAGTACGGCGGCCTGCTCGACACCCGCTCGTTCGGCGGCGCGCAGGTGCAGCGCACCTTCTACGCCCGGGGCCAGACGGGCCAGCAGCTGCTGCTCGGCGCGTACCAGGCCCTGGAGCGGCAGATCGGCCTGGGCAACGTGGAGATGAACTCCCGCCACGAGATGCTCGAGCTGGTGATCGTCGACGGCCGGGCCCGCGGCATCGTGGTCCGCGACCTGGTGACCGGCGAGATCACCACCGAGATGGCCGACGCCGTCGTGCTCGCCTCCGGCGGCTACGGCAACGTCTTCTACCTCTCCACCAACGCCAAGGGCTGCAACGTCACCGCCTCCTGGCGGGCGCACCGCAAGGGCGCGTACTTCGCCAACCCCTGCTACACGCAGATCCACCCGACCTGCATCCCGGTCTCCGGCGACCACCAGTCGAAGCTGACCCTGATGAGCGAGTCGCTGCGCAACGACGGCCGGGTGTGGGTGCCCAAGGCCAAGGGCGACGACCGCAGCCCGCGGGACATCCCCGAGGGCGAGCGGGACTACTACCTGGAGCGGATCTACCCCTCCTTCGGCAACCTGGTCCCCCGGGACATCGCCTCCCGCGCCGCGAAGAACGTCTGCGACGAGGGCCGCGGCGTCGGCCCGGGCGGGCTCGGCGTCTACCTCGACTTCGCCGACGCCATCAACCGGCTCGGCCGGAAGGCCATCGAGGCGAAGTACGGCAACCTCTTCGAGATGTACGAGCGGATCACCGGCGAGGACCCGTACGAGGTCCCCATGCGGATCTACCCCGCCGTGCACTACACGATGGGCGGCCTCTGGGTCGACTACGACCTCCAGTCGAGCATCCCGGGCCTGTTCGTGATCGGCGAGGCGAACTTCTCCGACCACGGCGCGAACCGGCTCGGCGCCTCGGCGCTCATGCAGGGCCTGGCCGACGGCTACTTCGTGCTGCCGAACACCATCGCGAACTACCTGGCCGCAGGCCCCTTGGAGAAGGTCGACGCCAGCCACCCCGAGGCGGTCGCGGCGCGGACCGAGGTCGAGGACCGGCTCCAGCGGCTGCTGGCGATCAACGGCGACCGGACGGTGGACTCGTTCCACCGGGAGCTGGGCCAGATCATGTGGGAGCACTGCGGCATGGAGCGCTCCGAGGCCGGGCTGCGCAAGGCGATCGACGAGATCCGCACGCTGCGCGACGAGTTCTGGCAGCGGGTCCGCGTCCCGGGCGACGGCGAGGGGCTCAACCAGTCGCTGGAGAAGGCCGGCCGGGTGGCCGACTTCTTCGAGCTGGCCGAGCTCATGTGCATCGACGCCCTGCACCGCGAGGAGTCCTGCGGCGGCCACTTCCGGGCCGAGCACCAGACCCCCGACGGCGAGGCGCAGCGCGACGACGACCGGTTCTCCTACGTGGCGGCCTGGGAGTACGCCGGCACCGGCCTTCCCGTGCTGCACAAGGAAGACCTGACCTTCGAATACGTCCACCCCACGCAGCGGAGCTACAAGTGAACCTGACCCTGCGCATCTGGCGCCAGAAGGGCCCCGAGGACAAGGGTCAGATGGTGACCTACCAGGTGCAGGACGTGTCCCCGGACATGTCCTTCCTGGAGATGCTCGACGTGCTCAACGAGCGGCTGATCCTCGACGGCGACGAGCCGGTCGCGTTCGACCACGACTGCCGCGAGGGCATCTGCGGCATGTGCAGCCTCATGATCAACGGCGAGGCGCACGGCCCGCAGCGCGGCACCACGGCGTGCCAGCTGCACATGCGGCAGTTCTCCGACGGCGACACGATCGACATCGAGCCGTGGCGGGCCCGGGCCTTCCCGGTGGTCAAGGACCTGGTGGTCGACCGGAACGCCTTCGACAAGATCATCTCCGCGGGTGGCTACATCACCGCGCCGACCGGCAGCGCCCCGGAGGCGCACTCCACGCCGGTGGCCAAGGCGGACGCGGACGCCGCCTTCTCCTCGGCCGCCTGCATCGGCTGCGGCGCCTGCGTGGCGGCCTGCCCGAACGGCTCCGGCATGCTGTTCACCGCTGCCAAGATCACCCAGCTCTCGCTGCTGCCGCAGGGCCAGCCCGAGCGGTACACCCGGGTGATCGGCATGGTCGACGCGCACGACGAGGCCGGCTTCGGCGGCTGCACCAACATCGGCGAGTGCGCGACGGCCTGCCCGAAGGGCATCCCGCTGAACACCATCGGCCGGCTCAACCGGGACTACCTGAAGGCGACGTCCAAGCGCGCCGGCACCCCGGGCTCCTGAGTCCCCCGGCCGTCGAGCCACCCCGACCGCCGCGCCCCGCACCCGGGGCGCGGCGGTCGCCCTTTTCCGGGGTACGCGGGCCGCCCCGCCGCCGGTTCAACCCCACCCCCGCGGGTAGCAGTCCGATGGACGGCACCGAGAGGGGACATTCAGGCATGAAGGCACTGACCTGGCACGGCAAGCGTGACGTCCGCGTCGAGGACGTACCGGACCCCCGGATCGAGGAGCCGACCGACGCGGTCATCCGGGTCACCTCGACCGCCATCTGCGGCTCCGACCTGCACCTGTACGAGGTGCTCGGGCCGTACCTGAAGCCCGGTGACGTCCTCGGCCACGAACCCATGGGCATCGTCGAGGAGGTCGGCGCGGGGGTGACCCGGCTCAAGCCCGGCGACCGGGTGGTCGTCCCGTTCAACATCTCCTGCGGCTCGTGCTGGATGTGCGACCGCCAGCTCTACGCCCAGTGCGAGACCACCCCAGGTGACCAGCCAGGGCAAGGGCGCCGCGCTGTTCGGCTACACCTCGCTCTACGGCTCCGTCCCGGGCGGGCAGGCCGAGTACCTGCGGGTGCCGCAGGCCCAGTTCGGCCCGATCAAGATCCCGGAGACCGGCCCCGACGAGCGCTGGCTCTACCTCTCCGACATCCTGCCCACCGCCTGGCAGGCGGTGAAGTACGCGGACACCCCGCCCGGCGGCACCCTGGCCGTGTTCGGCCTCGGCCCGGTCGGACAGTTCAGCGCCCGGATCGGGCGGCACCTCGGCGCCGGCCGGGTGATCGGGCTCGACCTGGTGCCCGAGCGGCTGGAGATGGCCCGCCGGCACGGCATCGAGGTGCTCGACGTCAGCGAGCTGGACGACGTGCCGGGCGCGCTGGTCGACCTGGTCGACGGGCGCGGCCCGGACGCGGTGATCGACGCGGTCGGCATGGAGGCGCACGGCGCGCCGCTGGGCAAGGTCGCCCAGGCCGCCGCCGGGCTGCTCCCCGACAAGCTGGCCCAGACCATGACCGACAAGGCCGGCGTGGACCGGCTCGTGGTGCTGTGCGCCGCGCTCAAGGCGGTCCGGCGCGGCGGCACCGTGTCGGTCTCCGGCGTGTACGGCGGCGAGCAGGACCCGATGCCGCTCATGGAGATGTTCGACCGGGGCGTCCAGCTGCGCATGGGGCAGTGCCACGTGAAGCGCTGGGTCGACGAGATCATGCCGCTGCTCGCCGGCGACGACGACCCGCTCGGCGTCGAGGACCTGCGGACCCACCGGCTGCCCCTGGCGCGGGCGCCGCAGGCGTACGAGATGTTCCAGAAGAAGCAGGACGGCTGCGTCAAGGTCGTGCTCGAACCGTGAGCCGGACGGTGGTGATCACCGGCGCGACCAGCGGGATCGGCCGGGCGGCGGCCCGGGAGTTCGCCGGCCGCGGGGACCGCCTGGTCCTCGCGGCCCGCTCCCCCGCCACCCTGGCCGAGGTACGCGACGAGTGCCGGGCGGCCGGCGCCGACGTGCTGGTCGTGCCCGTGGACGTCACCGCGCCCGGCGCCCTGGCCGCGCTGGCCGACGCGGCCGAGGCCGAGTTCGGCCGCATCGACGCCTGGGTGCACACCGCCGCCGTGATGACCTACGGCCGCTTCGACGAGACCCCCGCCGAGGTCTTCGACCAGGTCATCCGCACCGACCTGCTGGCCGCGGCCGAGGTGGCCCGGGTGGCGCTGGGCCGCTTCCGGGCCGCCTCGGCCGGCACCCTGGTCCTCACCGGCTCGGTCCTCGGGCACATCACCGCGCCCTACATGAGCGGCTACGTGGCGGCCAAGTGGGGCCTGCAGGGACTCACGCGCTCGTTGCAGCAGGAGGCCCGGGAGACCCCGGGGGTGCGGATCTGCCTGGTCAACCCGGGCAGCGTCGACACACCGGTCTACCGGCAGGCGGGCAACTACCTGGGCCGGGTCGGCCGGCCGCCGCCGCCCGTCACCACCCCGGAGCGGGTGGCCCGGGCGATGGCGCACTGCGTCGACCGGCCCCGCCGGGAGGTCTCGGTGGGGCGGCTCAACGTCGTCATGCGGTTCGGCTTCACCGTGCTGCCCGGGGTGTACGACGTGCTCGTGGGGCCGCTGATGCGGCTCGCCGGGCTGACCGACCAGCCGGTGGCGCCGCACCCGGGCATCGTCTTCGCGCCGAACCCGGCCGGCGAGGCGGTCCGGGGCGGCTGGCTGCCCGACGTGTCGCGGGTGGTCCGGTCGGTGGGCGGGGTGACCGCGGCGGCCGGCTCGGCGCTGCTGCGCCGGCTGCGCTGAGCCGTGCCTGCGCGCCGTCTCTGCCGCCGGGCCCGCGCCGCCGGATCCGCCTGCCCTGCCTCGTCGCCCGCGCGGGGTGGCGGGCAGATGGCTACCGTGTACTGCGGGACACGGCGGAGGGACGGATCATGCGGGAACCGGACGACCGGGCACTGGAGCAGGCAGCCGGCGGGCGGCTGTGGCGGATGACGGGGCTGGCCGCGGTGGCCGGGCTGGCCTGGGCGGCGCGGGACGTGCCCGCGCAGCTCGGCGGCCGGCTCGCCGGCGCCCGCGCGGAGCGGGCGGCCCGCTCGCCGCGCTTCCGCGACGGCACCTTCCACAACCCGTCGGGCACCCGCAGCACCATGGTCGCCGACCCGGGCCGCAACCTGGTCAAGGAGCTGATCTTCGGCAAGCAGAAGCGGCGGCCGGACAGCGCCGTGCCGCTGCTGCGCCCAGCCGACCCGGCCCCGGCCGACCCGGCCCGCGAGCTGAGCGTCGTCTGGTACGGCCACGCCTCCACGCTTGTCGAGATCGAGGGGCACCGGGTGCTGCTCGACCCGGTCTGGAGCGACCGCTGCTCGCCGTCCGCACTTGTCGGGCCGCGCCGCATCCACGAGCCGCCGGTACGCCTCGACGAGCTGCCCCGCCTCGACGCCATCCTCATCTCGCACGACCACTACGACCACCTGGACATGGAGACCGTGCGCGGGCTGCTCGCCCACCAGTCGGCGCCGTTCCTGGTGCCCCTCGGCGTCGGCGCCCACCTGGACCGGTGGGGCGTGCCGGAGGACCGGATCGTCGAGCTGGACTGGTCGGAGAGCCACCGGGTGGGCGGGCTGACGCTCACCGCCACCGCCGCCCAGCACTTCTCCGGGCGGGGCCTGCGCCGCGACGGCACGCTCTGGAGCTCCTGGGTGGTCGCCGGCGCGCACCGGAAGGTCTTCTACACCGGCGACTCCGGCTACTTCGACGGCTACGCGGAGATCGGCGCGGAGCACGGCCCGTTCGACGTCACGCTCATGCAGATCGGCGCGTACGACCGGGCCTGGCCGAGCATCCACATGTTCCCCGAGGAGGCCGTCGCCGCCCACCTCGACCTGCGCGGCGGGCTGTTCGTCCCCGTGCACTGGGCCACCTTCAACCTGGCCCTGCACGACTGGTCGGAGCCGGTGGACCGGCTCTGGGCCGAGGCGAAGGCCCGCGACGTCCGGCTGGCCGTGCCGCGCCCCGGCGAGCGGGTGGTGGTGGACGAGCCGCCGGCGGTCGACGGCTGGTGGCAGGCCGTCGCCTGAGGACCTGCTGGGCGTTTGGTTCCCGATTACCCCGCCATGTCTGGTAGACCATTCGGGTGAGCCGTCCCCTCGGCCGGCTCCGCCCGTCATCCCGGTGCCCCCCTCCGCCGGCTCGCCGTCTCATCGAGGAGCACCATGCTGAACGGCCGCCTGGTGGCGATCCGTCCCACGCACGCGGAAGACCTGGACTTCCTGGCCGACCTGGCCAACCACGACCAGGTCCGGCACAACGTCGGGGGCTGGGGTTGGCCGGTGTCCCGGGATGCCCAGCCGGAATGGCTACGGCGGTCCCACGCCGATCCGAGCGTCCAACGGATGACCGTCACCGACCCGGTGTCGGGGCAGCCGTGGGGGTTCACCGGCCTGTGGGAGATCGATTGGCACAACCGGGGCGCGCTCACCGGGATCAAGCTGATGCCCGGCCTGACCCCGCGCGGGGCCGGCACCGACGCGATCATGCTCACCATGGCCTGGAGCTTCTACGAGGTCGGCCTCCGGCGCCTGCACAGCACCATCCTGCCGTTCAACGAAGCGAGCCTGGGAGCCTACGTACGCCACTGCGGCTGGCGCGTCGAGGGCCGGGACCGCGAGGCGGTGTTCCGGCGTGGCCAGTGGCACGACGTCCTACGGGTCGCCGCCCTGCGCACCGATTTCGACGCCCTGCCGGCGGCGGAGGAGTACATCGAGCGGGTCTGCGGGCCGCGGCTGCCGGTCCCGGTCCAGCCCGAGCGGGGTCACGACCACGACCCGGTCGCGTTCGCCACCACCGGGACGCCGGGCAGGGGCTGAGCCCTCGTCGCCGGGCGGCGGGCGGGAGCCGGTTCCCGGTCCCGCCCGCCCCACTGGAGAGTCACAGGACGAAGGCGTCCGTCCAGAGGGCACCCGAGCGGCCGGACAGCGCGTCCAGCATGGCCACCGCCTGCCCGTCGGTGAGCTGCGCGACGAAGTCGACGATCGCCCGCCCCCGGGCCCGGCCGATCCGGTCCGGGGTACGCGGGTGCAGCTCCGCCTCGGCCAGCTCCACCAGGTCGTGCAGCCGGCGGGGCAGCCGGGACTCCTCCTCCGGGTCGAGCAGCCACTCCCAGAGCGCCTCCACGAGGGTGCCGAGCAGCCGCGCCTGGCCGCGCTGGTGCAGGGCCAGGTCCGGGCGGGCCAGCACGAACCGGTGGTGGACGAACTTGAGCACCTGCACCTCGTGCCACTGCGGCCGGGCCAGCAGCACGTGCCCCGAGCGGACGTCCGGCTCCGGGGTCACGGTGATGGCGTCCACGAACCGGGTGGACCAGCGCGCGGAGAACCGGGCCACGTACTGCTCGGCCTCGATCGAGCCGTCGAAGGGCAGCGCCAGCAGCCCCTCCACCAGCTCCTCGCGGACGTGCTCGACGGCGGCGGCGAACGCCTCGTCGTCGGCGATCCAGGCGTCCTTGCGGTGCAGCTGGCGGCGCAGCCGCTCGATCGCCGCCCCGGGCCGCCGGCCGGCCGCGACCAGGGCGGAGGAGGTGATCGCCCGGAAGTGCCCGCACTCGCGCTGCCAGGCCATCAGCTCGGCGGCCACCGCGCCCTGCTGGAGCACACCGACCCGGTAGAAGTCCTCCACGTCGTGGATGGCGTACGCGATGTCGTCGGCGGTGTCCATGATCGACGCCTCGGGGGTCTGCTGCCAGTCCGGGATCCGGCCGGCGAACGGCTCCCGGGCCTGCCGCAGGTCGTCCACCTCGGTCCGGTACGCGCCGAACTTCACCGACCCGCTCTCCGGGTCCTCCGGCGGGGCCGCCGCGCCACGCGGCGCCGGGTCCAGGTGCCGCGGGTGCGGGTCCGGGTGGTCCAGCCGGGTCCACGGGTACTTCAGCATCGCCGCCCGGACCGCCGCGGTCAGGTCCAGGCCGGTGGTCGCCGCGCCGCGGATCTCCGTGCTGGTGACGATCCGGTACGACTGGGCGTTGCCCTCGAAGCCGTCGGGCAGGCCGAGCCGCTGCCGGGCCAGCCGGTCCAGCACCCGCTCCCCCAGGTGCCCGAACGGCGGGTGGCCGAGGTCGTGGGCGAGCGCGGCGGCCTCCACCACGTCCGGGTCGCAACCGCCCAGCTTCTCCAACAGGTCGCGGTGCGCCGGGTCGGCGGTCAACCGCTCGGCGACCGCCCGCGCCACCTGCGCCACCTTGAGGCTGTGGGTGAGCCGGTTGTGCACGAGCAGCCCCGACCCGCCCGGGCTGATCACCTGGGTCACCCCGCCCAGCCGGGCGAAGAACGGCGACCCGACGATCCGGTCCCGGTCCGCCCGGAACGGGCTGGCCGCCAGGTCGCCGAGCGCCCGGGCGCTGCCGCCGAAGAGCCGCCGGGCCCGCGGATCCGCAGCTTGTTCCATGATCGCCACGCTAGCGCAGGGTGCCGCAGGTCGCGATGCGCCTGCCGACCCGTGGGGCCCGTGTGGCGGATGGGCCTCGGCGGGTGCCGCGCGGCCGGCCGTGGCGGGACCGGCACAATGGCTGCCGAACCCACCCGAGAAGGCGGATCAGATCGTGACCCAGTCTGTGCACCAGCGGATCGCCGAGGAACTCGGCGTCGCCGAACGTCAGGTGCGGGCGGCCGTGGAGCTGCTCGACGGCGGCGCCACCGTGCCGTTCATCGCCCGCTACCGCAAGGAGGCCACCGGCCTGCTCGACGACGCGCAACTGCGCACCCTGGAGGAGCGGCTGCGCTACCTGCGCGAGCTGGACGAGCGGCGCGCCGCGGTGCTGGAGTCCATCCGCGGCCAGGGCAAGCTCGACGGGGCCCTGGAAGCGCAGATCATGGCGGCCGACTCGAAGTCGCGCCTGGAGGACATCTACCTGCCCTACAAGCCCAAGCGGCGGACGCGCGCCCAGATCGCCCGCGAGGCCGGGCTGGAGCCCCTCGCCGACACGCTGCTGGCCGACCCGACGCGGGACCCCCGGGACACGGCCGCCGGCTACGTCGACGCCGACAAGGGGGTGGCCGACGCCGCCGCCGCGCTCGACGGGGCCCGGGCCATCCTCATCGAGCGCTTCGCCGAGGACGCCGACCTCATCGGCACGCTGCGCGAGCAGATGTGGTCGCGGGGCCGGCTGGTCTCCCGGGTACGCGAGGGCCAGGAGACCACCGGCGCCAAGTTCGCCGACTACTTCGACTTCGCCGAGCCGTACCCGAAGCTCCCCTCGCACCGGATCCTCGCCATGTTCCGGGGCGAGAAGGAGGGCGTGCTCGACCTGACCATGGACCCGGAGGCCGACGGCGACTCCGACGCCGTGGTCACCGGCCCCACCCGTTACGAGGCGGCCATCGCCGGCCGGTTCGGGGTCGGCGACCAGGGGCGGCCCGCCGACCGGTGGCTGACCGACACGGTGCGCTGGGCCTGGCGTACCCGGATCCTCATCCACCTCGGCGCCGACCTGCGGCTGCGGCTCTGGCAGGCGGCCGAGGAGGAGGCCGTGCGGGTCTTCGCCACCAACCTGCGCGACCTGCTGCTCGCCGCGCCGGCCGGCGCCCGCCCCACCATGGGTCTCGACCCGGGCCTGCGCACCGGCGTGAAGGTGGCCGTGGTCGACGCCACCGGCAAGGTCGTCGCCACCGACACGATCTACCCGCACGAGCCGCGCCGGCAGTGGGACGCCTCCGTGCACACGCTGGCCACCCTGGCCGCGGCGCACGGCGTCGAGCTGATCGCCATCGGCAACGGCACCGCCAGCCGGGAGACCGACAAGCTCGCCGGTGACCTCATCAAGCGGCACCCGGAGCTGAAGCTGACCAAGGTGGTCGTCTCCGAGGCCGGCGCGTCGGTCTACTCCGCCTCCGCGTACGCCTCGCAGGAGCTGCCCGGGCTGGACGTCTCGCTGCGCGGCGCGGTCTCCATCGCCCGCCGCCTCCAGGACCCCCTGGCCGAGCTGGTGAAGATCGACCCGCGCTCGATCGGCGTCGGGCAGTACCAGCACGACCTGTCCGAGGTGAAGCTCTCCCGCTCCCTCGACGCGGTGGTGGAGGACTGCGTCAACGCGGTCGGCGTCGACGTCAACACCGCCTCGGCGCCGCTGCTCACCCGGGTCTCCGGCATCGGCGCCGGGCTGGCCGAGAACATCGTGCTGCACCGTGACGCCAACGGGCCGTTCCGCACCCGGGCCCAGCTGAAGAAGGTGCCCCGGCTCGGGCCGAAGGCGTTCGAGCAGTGCGCCGGCTTCCTGCGCATCCCCGGCGGCGACGACCCGCTCGACTCCTCCAGCGTGCACCCCGAGTCGTACCCGGTGGTGCGGCGGATCCTCGCCCACACCGGGCAGGACCTGCGCGCGCTCATCGGGAAGTCGGCGATCCTGCGCGGGCTCCGGGCGACCGAGTTCGTCGACGACACGTTCGGCCTGCCCACCGTCACCGACATCCTCGGCGAGCTGGAGAAGCCCGGCCGCGACCCGCGCCCGGAGTTCCGGACCGCCACCTTCGTGGAGGGCGTCGAGAAGATCAGCGACCTGACGCCGGGGATGGTGCTGGAGGGCGTGGTCACCAACGTGGCCGCGTTCGGCGCGTTCGTCGACGTCGGCGTGCACCAGGACGGCCTGGTCCACGTCTCCGCCATGTCGCACACCTTCGTGAAGGACCCGCGCGACGTGGTGAAGTCCGGCGACGTGGTCCGGGTCCGGGTGCTCGACGTCGACGTGCCCCGCAAGCGCATCTCACTGACCCTGCGGCTGGAGGACGAGGCTCCGGCCGGCGGCGGACGCCCGCCGGGCGGCGAGGGGCGCCGTGACCGCGGCGCGCCGGGCGGCGGCGACCAGCGCGGCGGGCGGGGCCACGACCGGGGCGGCCAGGGCGGCGGCGGCCAGGGCGGCGGTGGCCAGCGCGGCGCTCAGGGCGGCGGTGGCCAGCGCGGCGCTCAGGACGGCGGTGGCCAGCGCAGCGCTCAGGACGGCGGTGGCCAGCGCGGCGCTCAGGACGGCGGTGGCCAGCGCGGTGACCGGGGCGGCTCGCGCGGCGGCTCGCAGCCGCGGCAGGGGCGCGGCGGCGGGGCGCCGGCGCCGGCCAACAGCGAGATGGCGGAGGCGCTGCGCCGCGCCGGCCTGGCCTGAGTCCGACACAAGGAGGATCTTGGACAGTTGCCGTTCATTCCGAACGGCAACTGTCCAAGATTCGACGTGCCGGCCCGCGGTCGGGGCGGCGGCGGAGCGGCGCGCGTACCCTCGCGGTCGTGGGTGGGGACGACGGCCTGGAGTGGCGGGAACAGCAGCGCCGGGCGGTGCGGGCGCACGCGGCGGCCGACGCCCGGCAGCGCGCCGCCGAGCAGGCGGAGGCCGCGGAGCTGGTGGCGCGGTTCGCCGCCGAGGCGCTGCGGCGCGGGCTGCGCACCGACCGGTTGGCGGCGGCCGGCTACGACGGGCGCGGCCGCTACCGCACCCGGATCACCGGCTGGTACCTGGATCGGGCGCGGAGCCGCGCGGTGGACACCGAGGGCCGTTTCTACCTGCTCACCGTGCCGCCGAGCCTGCGGGCGCGCCTGTTCGGGGCCGACCCCGAGCCCGCCCCGCCACCGCTGGTGGTCGGCCGCGGCGGCCGGGACGGCGAGTCGGTGCCCCTGGCCACGCTGCTCAGCCTGCGTCTCGAGGCGGGCGACGACTGGCGCTGACCCGCGCGGGACGCCGGTCGGCCCGCTGCCGCGGCACGCCCCGGGTGGTCCGCCGCTGCACCTGCCGCCACCAGCAGAGCTGCACGACGAGGGTGAGCAGGCCGGCCAGCACGATGGCGGCCAGGTTGATCACGAGTTGGAGGGCGGAGCCGGCCGCCTCGTGCCACACCCCATAGGCGGCCGCGACCGCCACGTTCGCCGCCGCCGGCACGGTGGTCACCGAGATCAGCACGCCGACCAGCGAGCCGGACTTCTTCGAGGTCAGCGACAGCATCCCGGCGATCCCGGCGAGCAGGCCGACCACCCAGGAGAGCGCGTCGGGGCGCCAGATGAAGTCGGTGAGCGGCCGCTCGGCCAGCAGCATGTCCCGGCTGACCAGCCCGGCCGCGGTGAGCGCCCAGGTGCTCAGCACGGTGACCAGCATGGCGGCGAGGAAGCCGACCACCAGGGCGTGCACCGAGCGGCCGATGATGTGCGGCTGCCGGCGCAGCAGCGCCACGCAGAGCGCGGCGAGCGGGCCGAACTCGGGGCCGACCACCATGGCGCCGACGATGAGGATGGGCTGGTCGAGCAGCACGCCGATGCCGGCGATCATGGTGGCCACGGTGATCAGCGCCAGGAAGGTGCCGGTGAGCACGGTCTGCTCGCCGGTCTTCGCGGCGATCTCGTCCCAGACCACGGCGTCCTCGCCGTGCCCGGGGGCGGCCTCCGCGGCCCGGTCCGCCGCGGCGGAGAGGGTCAGCTCCACGTCGTCCGCGGCGATCGCCCCGTGCGCCTCGACGCCCAGCTCCTGGAGCTTGCGCAGCACGCCGTCGGCGCTCTCCCGCACCACGTCGCAGGTGATGTAGTCACCGGCCGGCTGGCGGGCGGCCCCGGCCAGCACCACGAGGTGGGTGACCCCGGGATCGGCCGCCAGCAGGTCGACGACCGCCGGCGAACGGTCGGTGGGCGCGATCACCCGTAAATGCAGCACAGTGCGTCCTCTCCCGAATGAACGTCCCGCGAATCTACTGCGGCTCGCAGGGCCGGCCGGCCGCGCACCACGGTCACCCCGTGTCCCGCACGGGATCAATGCGTTGGATCCAGGGAGGTATCGCCCCGAAAACGCGAAACAGGGCCTTCAGTTCCTCTTTGGGGTGTAACAACCTTTGTGTCACGTAATTAGAGGTTTGCGAGGTTTGACGTGCTGCTTCCGGAGCGAAGGATCCTCCCGCCGCCGCACCCTGCGGAACGGCTCCGGCAGGATCGCCTCAAGCGAGCCCTCGACGTGACCGTCGCGACGGTGCTGCTGATCCTCGCCGCCTTCCTCATGGCGGTCCTGGCACTGCTGGTGCTGGTGGCACACGGCCGTCCGGTGCTGTTCCGGCAGTGCCGCGCGGGCCTCGCCGGCCGGCCGTTCCAGCTGCTCAAGTTCCGCACCATGCGGGCGCCGGACCCGGTCCGAGGGCTGGTCTCCGACGCCGACCGGCTGACCCGGCTGGGCCGCTGGCTGCGGGCCACCAGCCTCGACGAGCTGCCTTCGCTGGTGAACGTGCTGCGCGGCGAGATGAGTCTCGTCGGCCCTCGGCCGCTGCTGGACCACTACCTGTCCCGTTACTCCGAGCGGCAGGCGCGGCGGCACGAGGTGCGCCCGGGCATCACCGGGCTCGCCCAGGTACGCGGCCGCAACGCCCTCAGCTGGGAGGAGAAGTTCGAGTACGACGTCTGGTACGTCGACCACCGCTGCCTGCGGTTGGACCTGTCCATCCTGGTCGCCACCGCCCGGACGGTGCTGCTCCGGGAGGGGATCAGCGCGGAGGGCGTCGCCACCGCGCCGGAGTTCGTCGGCGCCCGCGCACTGACCGCGGTGGACGGCGGGCGCCGGTGACCGTCACCCGCTCCCCCGCCCAGCCCGACCCGGCGCGGGCGCCCTCGTCCACCACACGCCGAACCGGAAGGAAACCGATGACGCGGACCATCCATCTCTCACCCCCGGACGTGGGGCCCCTCGAGGAGTCGTACCTGATCGCCGCCCTGCGTTCCGGCTGGGTCGCGCCGGTCGGGCCGGACCTGGCGGCCTTCGAGCGCGAGGTGGCGGCGCGGGTCGGCACCGCCGGCGCGGTGGCGGTGAGTTCCGGCACGGCGGCGCTGCACCTCGCCCTGCTCGGCGTCGGGGCGGGCGCGGGCGACGTGGTGGTGGTGCCGACGCTCACCTTCATCGCCACCGCCAACGCGGTGCGCTACACGGGCGCCCGGCCGGTCTTCGTCGACTGCGACCCGCGCACCGGGAACCTGGACGTGGCCCTCACCGCCGAACTGCTCCACGACCTGGTGCGCCGCGGCGAACGCGTCCGGGCGGTCGTGCCGGTGGACATGTTCGGCAGTTGTGTCGACTACACGGCCCTGCTGCCGATCTGCGCCGAGCTCGGAATCCCGGTTGTCGAGGACGCCGCCGAGGCGCTCGGCGCCCGGCACGGCGGGCAGCCGGCGGGCTCCTTCGGCCGGGTCGGCGCGCTCTCCTTCAACGGCAACAAGATCATCACCACCTCGGGTGGCGGAATGCTCGTCTCCGACGACCAGGTGCTGCTCGACCGGGCCCGCCACCTGGCCACCCAGGCCCGGGAGCCGGTGCCGCACTACGAGCACCGCGAGACCGGGTACAACTACCGGCTCAGCAACCTGCTGGCCGCGCTGGGCCGGGCCCAGTTGCTCCGGCTCGACGGGATGATCGGTCGCCGCCGTGACCTGCGGGACCGGTACGCCAAACTCTTCGCCGCGGTGCCCGGGGTGCGGGTCCTCGGCGAGGAGGACGACGAGTCCAACTGCTGGCTGACCAGCATCGTGGTGAACCCCGGCCAGGCGGGCTGGCACGCCACGGACCTCGCCGCGCACCTCGCCCGGCACGACATCGAGACGCGTCCGGTCTGGAAGCCGATGCACCTGCAGCCGGTCTTCGGCGCCGCGGAGGGCCGGTTCACCGGGGCCGCCGAACAACTGTTCCGGGACGGCCTCACCCTGCCCAGCGGGTCCGCCATGGACACCGGCCAGGTCGCCCAGGTCCTCACCGTGATCGGTGCGTTCCTCGCCGAGCGGACGGGAGCGTCCCCCGCGTGACGACCGACCTGGTGATCGTCGGGTGCGGCGGTCACGGCCGAGAGGTGCTGGGCATCGTCCGGGCCGTCAACGGCGACGCGCCGCGCTGGCGCCCGGCCGGCTTCGTCGACGACCGGCCCGCGGAGGAGAACCTCAAACGCGTCCAGCGGCTCGACGTGCCGTATCTGGGCGGGCTCGACCGGCTCCGGGACCTGCCGCCGGACACCCACGTGGTGATCGGCATCGGGGACCCCCGGGTCCGCCGCACGGTGGGCGCGCGCCTGGACGGGTACGGACTGCCGGTGGCCACCCTGGTCCACCCGGCGGCCACGGTCGGCCCGGACGTCGCGTACGGGGAGGGCTTCGTCGCCTTCGCCGGCGCCCGCGTCACCACCAACGTGACGATCGGCCGGCACGTGCACCTCAACCAGAACGTCACCGTCGGCCACGACAGCACCCTGGCCGACTACGTGTCGGTCAACCCGCTCGCCGCCGTCTCCGGCGACTGCCGGCTCGGGGAGGCGGTCCTGGTGGGCACCACCGCCGCCATCCTCCAGGGTCTGACCGTGGGGGCCGCCGCCACCATCGGCGCCGGCGCCTGCGTGGTCCGGGACGTCCCGGCCGGTGTGGTGGTGAAGGGAGTGCCGGCCCGGTGAGCATCCCCGTGGACCTCGAGCGGCCGCGTCACCTGGCGCCGCGCACCGCCGCGCCGCCGGACGGGGTCACCGTGCCCGCCCCGCCCACCGCCGTCGGCATCCGCACGCTCGCCGTCGCCGCGGCCGGCACCGCCGGCTCCCGCGTCGCGTCCCTGCTGATCAGCCTGGCCGCGGGGATCCTCTCCGCGCGCGCTCTCGGCCCTCACGACCGGGGCCTGCTGGCGGTCGCCATCGCGGCCAGTGCCGTCTTCAGCACGGTGTGCGCGGTCGGCATGGACACCGCCAACCTCCGGCTGGCCGGCCGGTCACCCGGCCACCACCGGCACGCGGTCCGGGCAAGCGTCCGCTACGCCCTCCTCGCCGGCACGGCGCTCGCCGGGGCGTGGGCCGCCGCCGGGCTGCTGCTCGGGCCGGGGGTACGCCTGGGTCTCGAGCCGGCCACCTTCGCGCTGGCCCTGGCGCTGTGCCCGGTGGTGCTGCTCAGCACGCTGCTCGGCTCGGTCGAGATCGGCCGGGGACGCTCCGCCGGCTACAACCTCGTCGTGGTGGCGGCACTCACCGTCTACCTGGCCGGACTGGGCGGCCTGGTGGTGTCGGGCCGGGTCTCGGCGCTCACCGCCCTCGCCGCGTACGGGCTGGGACAGGTCGCCGGGCTGGTGGCGCTGATCTGGCGCAGCCGGCCGGAGCGCGGTGCCCACCGCTCCGGTGACGTGGTCGAGTACCGCTCGTCCGCGCGGCGGGCCTACCTGCCGAACCTGGCCCAGTTCGGCATGATCCGGGTCCAGGTGCCGGTGATCCAGCTCCTGGTGGGCGCCAGCGCCGTCGGCGTCTACTCGGTGGCGCTCTCGCTCGCCGAGGTGCTGCTGATCATCCCGATCGCGGTCAGCCTGGTGCTGATCCCGCCGGTGGCGAACGGCCAGGCGAACTGGCGCTCGGTGGTGCACCTGGGCGGCCGTACCCTGCTGGTGACCAGCGTGGGAGCCGCGGCGCTGGCGGTCGCGGCGCCGTACGTCGTGCCACTGCTCTACGGCCACGAGTTCGACGGCGCCGTCGCGACCGTCTGGGCGTTGCTGCCCGGCGTGGCGGTCTTCGCGCTCGCCCGGGTCGGGCAGAGCTACCTGACCGCGACCGACCGGCCCGCCGCCACGGTGGTGGCGGCGGTCGCCGCAACGGCGGTCGGGGTGGCCGCCATGGCGGTGCTCGTGCCCCGTCTCGACGCCGTCGGCGCCGGCCTGGCCGGCAGTGCCGGCTACCTGGTCTATGCGGCCGTGATCGCCCCCGCGTTCCTCCGCGCCGACCCGCGACGGGGCGCGCGCCGGCGGGCGGCGCCCCAGGGCGGGTGGCGCGGAGCCGCCGGGGGCGGAAGCTCCCCGGTGCTGGTCGGCGGGCTCGGCGCGGTGGCCGCCGTCGGGGCGGGCCTGCTGGCCACCCGGCTGGCCGACGTGCCGCTGGCCTTGCCCACCATGGTCGCCGCCCTGCTGCTGGTGGGCGTGGTCGCCGCCGTCCCCGCGACCGCGCTCTGGGGGCTGGCCCTGGCCGCTCCGGCGGCCCAACTGCCCGAACCGTACGCGGTCAGCCCGGTGGTGCTGCTGGTGTTGAGCGCCGCCGCCGCTGTCGGCGCGCTGGTGCGGCGACGCGTCACCTGGCGGGACCGGCACTGCTCCCTGCTGGTGGTAGCGCTGCTGGCCGTGCTGCTGTTCGGCGCGACCGTGATCGGCCCCGGGGAGGGCCTGGTCGCCTCGGTCACCCAGGTCGCGGTCCTGGCCGTACCCCTGGTCTGCCTGCCGCTGGCGGTCCGGGACGGGCCGTCGGCCTGGTCGCTGCTGCTCGGGTTCGCGTTCTCCGCGACCGTGGTCGGGGTGGTCCAGACCGTCACCACGATGCGGGACGGGGCGGCCGCGCTGCTGTCCGGCACGTCGGGCGAGGCGAACCACAACATCTGGGGTCCGATGCTCGTGGTCGCCCTCGCCGTCCTGCTCGCTCGGTGGGGTCACCCGGCGCCGGTGTCGTTGCGGCTCGCGATCCTGGTGGCGCTGCCGGTCCTGCTGCTCGGTGTCGGCTACTCCTACAGCCGCTCCTCCTACCTCGGCGCGGCGGCGGTGCTGGTCTGCTTCGCCCTGCGGCGGCTGGCCCGGGTGGGACTGTGGTTGGTGGTGACCCTGGTCGTAACCGTCGGGGCGGCGCTCCCCGGCGCGAACCTGGTGCCGGAGACCATCAGTACCCGGATCAACGAGACCACCGCGACCGGGGCCCTCGACGTCTCGTCCGGCCTGCGGCTGGACATGTGGGCGGCGGCGCTGCGGATGGCGGGGGACTTCCCCGCCTTCGGCGTCGGCTACCTGAACTTCAACGAACGGCTGCCGGAGTACTTCATCCAGCACGTCACCGGGGGTTCGTACCAGGCCGGTCCCCGGCTCAGCCTGCTGGCCCATCCGCACAACCTCTACCTGACCGTACTGGCCGAGACCGGTCTGATCGGCACGGCGCTGCTCGTCGCGCTGCTCGTGCTGGTCTACCGGTCGGTCTGGCGGGGCTACCGCACGCGTACGGGGTGGGTGCCGGAGGCGGCCCTGCTGGGCGGCATCGGGTTGGCGGTCTGCTCGCTGACCGGTGAGCCGCTGCTCACGCTGCCGGTCCTCATCCCGTTCGTGCTGCTGCTCAGCACCGCTACCCGGAGACCGACATGACCCCATCCACGCCGCCGGAGGCTTCCGGTCCCCTCCGGATCCTCCAGGTCACCAGCACCCCGAACGGCGGGAGCTGGTTCCACGACCAGGTCGTCGGCCTGGCCCGGCGCGGCCACCAGGTCCGGGCCGTGCTGCCGGCCGAGGGGGCGCTGTCCGCGCGGTTGCGCACCGCCGACGTGCCGGTGGAGATCGTGCCGCTCAACGGCTGGCGCCCCCGGCAGTTGCCCCGCGTGGCCGCCGCCGAGCTGCGCCTGATCCGGCTGATCCGGGAGTTCCGTCCGCACGTCGTGCACGCGCACCTGCTCAAGGCGAACATCGCCTGCCGGGTGGCGAGGCTGGCCGTCACCCGGGGCCTGCACGTCAACCAGGTCACCGGGATCAACCACCTGCGCAGCCCGATCCTGCGCCGGATCGACCTCGCCACGCTCTCCCGCGCCGACGTCCTGATCGGCTCCTGCACCGCGTTCGCCGACCGGTACCGCCGGTTCGGCGCCCGGTCGGTGGCGGTCAGCCACTACGGATGCAACGTGCGGCGCCTGGACCCCACGGCGTCCGGCCGCCCCTTCCGGGCCGAGTTCGGCCTCGGTGACGACGTGCCGACGATCGGCATGGTGGCCCACATGTACCCCACCCGCCTCCGCGCCTTCCGGGACATCGGGGTCAAGGGACACGAGGTGCTGATCGACGCGGTGCCGCGGGTGCTGGCCCGCGTGCCCGGGGCACACGTCTTCATCGTCGGCGACGAGTTCGTCGGCGCCGGCGACTACCGCCGCGAGCTGGAGGCCCGGGTGGCCCGGCTCGGCGTGGCCGACCGGGTGCACTTCACCGGCCACCGCACGGACGTGCAGAACGTCCTCGCCGCGATGGACGTGCTTGTCAACCCCTCCATGGAGGAGTCGGCGTGCTACGCGATGATCGAGGCGCTGCTCATGGAGAAGGGCGCGGTCGCCAGCGACGTCGGCGGCCTGCCGGACACCGTGCAGCACGGCGAGACCGGCCTGCTCGTCCCGCCCGGCGACCCGGTCGCGCTGGCCGAGGCCCTCGTGACGCTGCTCGCTGATCCGGAGCGCCGCCGGGAGATGGGGCGGCTCGGCCGGCAGCGATGCCTGCGCCGGTTCGACATCGACCGCACCGTGGCCGACGTCGAGTCCGTGTACCGCACGGCGCTGGCCGCCGCCGGGACAGGGAGCTCGTGGTGACCGCGCTCCGGTCGCTGCTCGCCAGCGGCGTACGCGACCTGCGGGTCCGCGACTACCCGGTGGCCGCCGGCGCGCGTCGGGACGGACGCGGGCCGTTTCCCATGGTCTGGACGGACCTGCCGGGCGGCACGGCGCTGGACGCCGACGGCGTCGTCACCGCCACCGGCCCCGACGGGCGCGCCTACCCGAACCCGGTGTCCATGTGCCTGTACGCGCTCGGCGAGCACAGCCGGGCGCTCGCCGAGGACCGGCCGGACCGCGACCGCTTCGGACCGTTCCTCACCCAGGCGTCGTGGCTCCGGGCGCACCAGGACGGGGAGGGTGGCTGGCGCTATCCCGTGCCGGTGCCCCGGTACGGGGTGGGGCCGGGCTGGTACTCCGGCATGGCGCAGGGCATGGCGGCGTCCACTCTGCTGCGCGCGCACGACCTCACCGGCGAACGGTCCTACCTCGACAGCGCCGACGGCGCCGTCGAGGTACTGCTGCGGCCGGTCGACCGGGGCGGCTGCGCCGACTACGACGAGCGGGGCCGGCCCTTCCTGGAGGAGTGTCCGGCCTCGCCGCCGAGCCGGGTGCTCAACGGCGCGCTGTTCGCCCTCTTCGGGCTCATCGAGCACCAGCACCGCACCGGCGGGAGTGCCCACCTGGCCGTACAGGACCGGCTGGCGGCGGAGTTGGCCGGGTTCGACCTCGGCTACTGGTCCCGGTACGACCTGCGCTGGTCGTGGCCCGCGTCCGTGAACTACCACGCCCTGCACGTCTCGCTGCTCGCCGCCACGGCGGGCCTGACCGGGATGCCCGTGTTCGACGACGTCGCCGGTCGCTGGCGGGCCCGGCTGCGGGACCCGGCGAGCCGGCTACGCGCCCGGGTGGTCAAGGCGACTCAGGTCTGGCGGCACCGCCGTGGCTGACTGCGGTGCCGGGGAAGGTTCCCGGGTGCTGCTGCTCGGCCCCGCGCAGTCCCTGCACACCCGCCGGTGGGCCGCCGCACTGGCCGGCCGGGGGCACCGGGTGGTGCTGGCCGGCTGGGCGCCGGCCGAGCCGCTGGCCGGCGTGGACCTGCGGGTCCCGCCCGGCGCGCCCGGCGCCGGCCGCAGCTCGCTGGGCGCCGTACGACGGCTGCTCGCCACCGGCTGGTGGCTGCGCCGCGAGGTCCGCCAGGTGCGGCCAGACGTGGTGCACGTCCACTCGGTCGGCCGGGCCGGGCTGCTCGCCCTCGCCCTGCCCCGGGTTCCGGTCCGGGTGGTCACCCCGTGGGGCAGCGAACTACGCGCCGCCACCCGGTCCCGGCTGCGCCGCTGGGTCACCCGGCTCACCCTGCACCGGGCCGACCTGGTGGTGCCGACCTCCCGGTCGGTGACCGAGGAGATCACCCGCCGGTACCGGGTGCCGGCCGCGCGCACCGCCACCCTGTCCTGGGGCGTGGACGACACGCTGCTCGCCAGCCTGGGCACCGTCGACCCGGCGGCGGTACGCCGTCGGCACGGCATTCCGGAGCAGGCCACCGTCCTGCTGTCGATGCGGGGCGTGGCGCCGGTCTACCGGCCGGACGACGTCCTGAGCGCCTACGGGCACGTCAGGGGCGAACGGCCGGACCTTCACCTGGTCGTGCTCGCCGGCCACGTGCCCGGCGAGGCGTCGGCGGCCCGTGAGCACGCCGCCGGCCTGGCTCGGGTCCGGGAGATGGCCGACACGTCGTCCGGACGGCTGACCCTGGTGGACCGGACGCTGTCGCCGGCCGAGACGTTCGCGTTGATGCGGGCCAGCGACGTGGCGCTCTCCGTGCCGCGCGGCGACCAACGCAGCTCAGCGGTCCTCGAGGCGGCCCTCGCCGGGTGCCGGCTGCTCCTGTCCGACCTGCCGCCGTACCGCGAACTCCTCGCCGACGGCCTGGTCGCCGAGGTGTTGCCCGAGCCGCTCGCCACCACGCTGGCCGGTCGGCTACGCACCGTACAGGGCCTGCCAGCCGTCGACCGGGCGACCAATCGCGCCTTCATCGAGACGCACGAGCTCTGGTCGCGCCAGGTGTCCGCGATGGAGCACTGGTACCGGCGGTTGTCGTCCACCACGCGGTGACCGGCCGTCGTCTCTTTCCGTTCCCCGCGCGGCACCGGGTGCCGCGCCGTCGACCGTCAGATCGGAGGGACCGTGACTGACCACGTCCCCGCTCAGCGTCACGTCCTCGTCCTCAACCACTACGCCAAGCCGCTCTCCGAGCCCGGCGGAACCCGGCACGTCGAGCTGTTCGGCCGGCTCTCCGGCTGGGACTACACCATCGTCGCGGGCGACCGCGACGTCTACTCACGCCGGCGGTTCCGCAACCGTGAGCCGCACTTCGTCCGGGTGCGGGTGCCCGGCTACACCCGGAACAACCACCGCCGGGTGTTGAACTGGCTGGGCTACGCGGCGGGCGCCCTGGTGGCCTCGCTCGCCCGGCGCCGTCCGGCCCTGGTGTACGCGTCGTCTCCGCACATCCTCACCCCGGTCGCCGGTTGGCTGGCGGCCCGACTGTGGCGGGTGCCGTTCGTGTTGGAGATCCGCGACCTGTGGCCGGAGTCGATGGTGAGCACCGGGCACCTCCGGGAGGGGTCGCTGGTGCACCGGGCGTTGCGGGCGCTGGAGACCTGGCTGTACCGCCGGGCGGACCGGATCGTCATCGTCGCCGCCGGCTGGCGGTCGTACTTCCGCTCCCTCGGCGTGGACGAGGCGAAGCTGACCTGGGTGAGCAACGGGGCCGATCCGGAGGCGTTCGCCCTCCGCCACGACCGGTACCGCCCGCTGCGCGACCGGATACCGGTGCACGGGCGGCTGATCGTCTTCGCGGGGGCGCACGGCGAGGCCAACGGCCTGGATGAGTTGCTCGACGCGGCGGCGGAGCTGACCGAGCACACCTTCGCGCTGATCGGTGACGGGATCGACAAGACGCGCCTGGTGGCGCGGGCCCGGGCCGAGGGCCTCGCGAATGTGCACTTCCTCGACATGATGCCGAAGACCGAGCTCGCCGGCGTCCTGGGCGGCGCGGACATCGGCGTGCACGTACTCGCCGACGCGGCGGTCTTCCGGCTCGGGGCCAGCCCCAACAAGCTCTACGACTACCTGGCGGCCGGCGTGCCGGTGGTGACCAACTGTCCGGGCGAGCCGCACGAGATCGTCAACGAGTCCGACTCGGGCGCCGCGGTGGAGCCCGGCAAGCTCGTGGTCGGGCTGCGCGGGCTGGTCGACCTGGACGACGGGACGCTGCGCGCGATGGGCGGGCGGGGCCGGCTGCACATCGGGAAGCACCGGTCCCGGGCGGTCATGGCGGCGCGCCTGCAGGCCGCGCTGGACGAGCTCGTGCCGCCCCGCGGATCCGGTGGCCGCCGGGTGCCGGTCGGCCGGGGCGTCGCGGACACCGAGGCGTCCTCACATACACGCCGAATCGCCCATTAAATGCGAAACCCCGACAAAACCCCTTCCCACCCGGTAAGCAGAGAAGGACAAGCGGCCGCCCTGCCGGCGGCCACGACGCGGGTGATCAACAGGGGAGAACAGATGCCGCGGGAAGCAATCACTGCCGAGAACGCAGGCCAGGCCGGTAGACGGCGGAGAGCCGTCCAGCTCCTGGTCGCCGACACGGCGGCGTGGCTCGGCGGGAGCGTGGTGGCCGTGTGGGCCCGGTACGAGTTCGACCTGACCCCGGGGCAGCTCGCTCGGGCGGTCGCGATCGGCCTCACCGCCGCCGCACTGCACCTCGGTGGCACGGTCGTCCGGCGGCTCTACGCGGGGCGCCACCCACTCGGCAGCCTCGGCGAGATCCGCGGCCTGGCCGCCACCACGGCCGTGACCGCAGCCCTGCTGCTGCTCACGCTCGCGCCGCTGCCGCAGCGCCCGGTTCCGGCAAGCACGCCGGTCGTCGGGGCGGCGCTGGCCCTGCTGCTGATGTTCGGCACCCGTTCCGTCTACCGGCACCAGCAGGACCGGGCGTTGCGCCCCCGGGCCGCCGACGCGCAGAAGGTGCTGCTCTTCGGCATCGGTTCCGCGGGCGAGGGCCTGCTGCGGTCGATGGTCAGCGACCCGGCCAGCGCCTACCTGCCGGTCGGCCTGCTCGACGACGACCCGGACAAGCGCGACCTGCGGATCCACGGGGTGCGGGTGCTCGGCGGCCGGCACGACGTGGCGGCCGCCGTGCGCCGGACCGGCGCGAGCAGCCTCATCCTCTCGGTGGCCAACGCCGACGCCGACCTGGTGCGCCAGATCCGGGAGGCCACCCTGGCCACCGGAGCGGCGTTCAAGGTGGTCCCCCCGGTACGCGAACTGGTCAACCACCGGATCACCGTGAACGACGTGCGGGACCTGCAGATCAGCGACCTGCTGGGCCGGCGACAGGTGGTCAGCGACCTGACGCTGGACCACGACGGGCTCCGGGGACGACGGATCCTGGTCACCGGCGCGGGCGGGTCGATCGGCTCGGAGCTCTGCCGGCAGATCATGCGGGCCGACCCCGGCGAGCTCATGATGCTGGACCGGGACGAGTCCGCGCTGCACGCACTGCAGATGTCCCTCGCCGGTCGGGCCCTGCTCGACAGCCCCGAGCTGATCCTCGCCGACCTGCGCGACGACGAGGGGATCCGGCGGATCTTCCAGGACCGGAAGCCGGAGATCGTCTTCCACGCGGCGGCGCTCAAGCACCTCACGCTGCTCCAGCGCCACCCGGGCGAGGCGGTCAAGACGAACGTGTGGGGCACGCTGACCGTGCTGGACGCCTGCCGGGACGTCGCCCGGTTCGTGAACATCTCCACCGACAAGGCCGCCGACCCGGTCAGCGTGCTCGGCTACTCGAAGCGGATCACCGAGCGGTTGACCGCGCACGCCGGCGCGAACCACCCCGGCACGTTCCTCAGCGTGCGCTTCGGCAACGTGCTGAGCAGCCGGGGGTCGGTGGTGACCGCCTTCCAGCGACAGATCGAGGCGGGACTGCCGGTGACCGTCACCCACCCCGACGTGACCCGCTACCTGATGACCGTCCAGGAGGCGGTGCACCTGGTCCTCCAAGCCGCCGCCATCGGCCGCGACGGCGAGGCGCTCGTGCTGGACATGGGCGAGCCGGTCCGCATCCAGGACCTCGCCCGGGAGATGATCGCCCGGGCCCCGAACCCCACCCCGATCGTCTACACCGGACTGCGCCCCGGCGAAAAGCTGCACGAGGACCTGCTCGGCACCGGTGAGGTCGACGTCCGGCCGCTGCACCCGCTGATCTCCCACGTGCCGGTGCCGGTGCTGGACCCCATCGAGGTCGCCGCGCTCGATCCGTTCGACGACCCGCAGAAGATCGTCGCGCACCTCGCCCAGCTCTGCGACCGGGCGTTCGACCCGGCGGCCGACCGACCGCTCGACGTCGAACTGTCCCACTGATCCGCTCCACGCGGCCCGCCCGGCACCGGGCGGGCCGCTTCGCGTCCGCCACTCGGAGCTGGCACTTCGGCACAGTGAGTAGCCGAGAGATCCATTGAACCATTGACATACGTGCGCCGCAGCGGCCAGGCTCGCGCCTGATGTCCTTCCACCGAAGGGGGCGCGATGAGACCGACACGGCTGGCGATCGCCGGCGTGTTCACCCTGGTCGGCGCGATGGCGCTGACCGCTCCGGCCAGTGCGCGGCCACCGTCCGACCCGGGCGGCCGCGACGGGCTGGAGGTCTACGTCGGCACGGTCGACGCCAGGCAGTTGGAGAAGCTGCGGGCGGCCGGGGTCGACCTGGACGAGGACCACCGGTCCGCCGATCCGGCCGGGGCCACCACGATCGAAACCGTGCTCACCCGACGAGCGGCGGACAGGCTCGCCAGCCAGGGCGTGCCGCTGACCGTGAAGAAGGTCCGGGGCAAGCCGGCCTCCGAGGTGCTACGCGAGCAGGCCGCGGCCGGCTGGAAGGCGTTCCGGTCCTACAGCGAGCCGGGCGGCATCCGGGACGAGTTGACCGCGACCGCGGCCCGGTATCCCGGACTGGCGAAGGTGGAGACCATCGGGCGTACGGTGCAGGGCCAGCCGATCCTCGCGGTGAAGGTCACCCGCGGCGCGCGCACTCTGCCGGACGGGAAGCGGCCGGCCGTGCTCTACGCCAGCACGCAGCACGCCCGCGAGTGGATCACCCCGGAGATGACCCGCCGGCTGCTGCACCACGTGCTGGACAACTACGGCGCCGACCCGGAGATCACCCGGCTGGTGAACACCACCGAGTTGTGGTTCCTGCCCGTTGCCAACCCGGACGGCTACGACCACACCTTCACCAGCGGCAACCGGCTGTGGCGCAAGAACCTGCGGGACAACGACGGCGACGGCCGGATCACCGGCGTGGACGGCGTCGACCTCAACCGCAACTTCGGCTACAAGTGGGGGTACGACGACGAGGGGTCCTCACCGGAGCCGGCCAGCGACACCTACCGGGGCGCCAAGCCCAACTCGGAGCCGGAGACCAGGGCGCTGGACGGACTGTTCCGGCGGGTCGGCTTCGAGTTCTTCGTCAACTACCACTCGGCCGCCCAACTGCTGCTCTACGGCGTCGGCTGGCAGGTCAGCACCCCCACGCCCGACGACGTGATCTACGAGGCGATGGCCGGCGACGACGACCACCCGGCGGTGCCCGGATACGACCCGGACATCTCGGCCGAGCTGTACACCACCAACGGCGACACCGACTCGCACGCGCAGGTCCGCTACGGCGCGCTCGGCTTCACCCCGGAGATGTCCACCTGCCAGACGGCCGCCGCGTCCGACCCGGACGACCAGTGGCGCCCGGAGGACTGCGTCAGCGGCTTCGTCTTTCCGGACGACGAGAAGCTGATCTCGGCCGAGGTGGCGAAGAACCTGCCGTTCGCCCTGGCGGTGGCGAAGTCCGCGGCCGACCCGGACGAGCCCTCCTCGGTGGTCGGCCGGAGCACCCCCGACTTCGTGGTGGACGCGTTCGACACCTCGTACGGGCGCACCCAGCAGGTCGCCTCGGTCACCCGGCGTGCGCTGAAGGACGTGCGGATGCACTACACGGTCAACGGCGGCCGACCGAAGACCACCAAGGTCCGCGAGTGGCGCGGCGGAGAGCGGTACGGCGACACCAACGACCGCTACTACGCCGAGCTGCGCGGCACGGTCACCGGTACGAGGCCCGGCGACCGGGTGGAGGTCTGGTTCACCGGGGTGAAGCCGCGCAAGGGCCCGGTGACCAGCGCGCACTTCACCTACCGTGTGCATCCCGACATCGACGGCGACGTGCTGGTCCTCGCGGTCGAGGACGTGACCGGACCCAGCCCGGCGCAGGACGGGACCGCCGCGAAGTACGCCGCCGGAATCGCCGCCTCGGTCGAGAAGGCCGGGCACCGCGCCGACGTGTACGACTTCGACACGATGGGCCGGAAGGCGCCGCACCCGCTCGGGGTGCTCTCGCACTACCGGGCGGTGGTCTGGGAGACCGGGGACGACGTCATCCTCCGCGCCCCCGGGCAGGTCGCCGGCACCACGGCCGAGGCGGCGCTCACCACCGAACTGGCGGTGCGGGACTACCTCAACGAGGGCGGCAAGGTCCTGGTCAGCGGCAAGTACGCGCTGTTCGCGCAGGGCTCCGACGGCGGGTACGTGTATCGGCCGGGCGCCCCGCCGGAGTGCGTGGACCCGGACGACGTGGCCTGCCTGCCGCTGCTCAACGACTTCCAGCAGTACTGGCTGGGGGCGTACAACTACCTCGGCGACGGGGGCACCGACCCGGCCGGCGACCCGTACCCGGTGCGCGGCTCGGCCGGGGCGTTCACCGGCTTCACGGGAACCCTCAACGTGCCCGGGTCGGCCGGCAACCAGGACCACACCGCCTCGTTCCTCAGCACGTCGAGCTTCCTGCCACCGGACCGGTACCCCCAGTTCGCCAGCTCCGCGGCCGTCGACTGGGCCCGGCCGGGCGCCGCGCCGTACGATCCGCGCACCGGTGACTGGTACGTGTACAGCGGACGCGCCGACGAGGCGTACAAGCGGCTCACCCGCACCGTCGACCTGACCTCGGCGACCACCGCCGAGCTGCGCTTCGCCACCTCGTACGACATCGAGGAGAACTGGGATTTCCTGATCGTCGAAGCGCACGAGCTGGGCAGCGACGACTGGACCACGCTGCCGGACGCCAACGGACACACCCGGCCCGTCGCCGGGGAGAGCTGCGCCTCGGGCTGGGTGGACGAGCTGCACCCGTTCCTCGCCCACTACCAGGGCACGGACTGCTCCCCGACGGGCAGCACCGGGAGCTGGCATGCGGCCACGGGGTCGTCCGGCGGATGGCAGGAGTTCGCCGTCGACCTGTCCGGGTACGCCGGGAAGAAGGTCGAGATCGCCATCTCGTACGTCTCGGACTGGGGCACCCAGGGCCTCGGCGTCTTCCTGGACGACGCCCGGGTGACGGTGAACGGGTCGGTGGTCTCGGACACCTCGTTCGAGACGCCCGACCTGGGCGGGTGGACGGTGGCCGGCCCGCCGGCCGGCTCGGGGCCCGCGGCGAACGACTGGAGCCGCAGTGAGCAGGCGTTCGAGGAGGGCTCGGCGGTGGTCACCGCCGACAGCGTCTACCTCGGCTTCGGGCTGGAGGGGCTGGCCCCGGCGGCCCGGGACGATATGGTCGCCCGGTCGCTGAGCCACCTCACCGGTCGGCCGCGCCGCTGACCCGGGGCCGGCGCGCCGGCGGTGGTCCCGCCGCCGGCGCGCCTGCCCGTACGCCCCGCCGACCGGCCCCGGATGTGGTGAGCTGTACGGGTGGCGGGACTGGGTCTGGTGCTACACCCCACCCGGGACGTCTCCGAGGTGGTCGGGATCATCGAGCGGTGGGCGTCGGGCCACCGCAAGACGCTGCTGGTCCGCGCCGAGGACGAGCACCGGGTGCCGTCCTGCGTCGAGCCCGTCCCCGCGGACGAGCTGGCCGTCCGCGCCGACGCCCTGATCAGCATCGGCGGCGACGGGACCATGCTGGGCGCGCTGCGCATGGCGGTGCGCGACCCGAAGCCGGTGCTCGGCGTGCACCTGGGCCGGCTCGGCTTCCTCGTGGAGGTCGAGCCCCCGGACCTGCCGGAGGCGCTGAGCCGGCTCGCGGCGAAGGACTTCACCGTCGAGTCGCACGCCTGCCTCGCCTGCGACGTGTGCGGCGACGACGTGGTGGCCTTCAACGACATCGCGCTGGTCCGCCAGCCCGGCTCCGGGTTCGTCACCGCCACCCTCGCGGTGGACGGCCAGCGGTACGGCTACTACCGCTGCGACGCGTTGGTGGTCAGCACGCCGACCGGCTCGACGGCGTACAGCTACGCGGCGGGCGGCCCGCTGATCTCGCCGGCGGCGGACGCCGTCGTGGTGACGCCGTCGGCGCCCATGGCGGGCATCTCCCGCTCGGTGGTGCTCGCCCCGGAGGAGAGCATCCGGCTCGACCTCCGGCCGAACTCGGCGGCGGTCGCCGTCGAGATGGACGGGCTGGTGATCAAGGAGGCGGCGACCGAGGGAGCGGTGCAGATCCGCTACCGCCGGGACGCGGGACGGGTGGTCCGCTTCGACCCGCAGCGCTACCAGGAACGCAACCAGCTCAAGCTGAGCCTGCTCGACCTGCCCTTCCTGCCCGACCAGCTCCGCGAGCTGCTGCCCGAGGAGCTGCGCCGGGAGCGTGACCAGCGGGAGCTGGAACCGCCCTGCTGACCCGGCGGGTCAGGCCCGCGCGAGCACCTCGGAGACCAGCGCCTTCGCCTCGTCCTGGATCCGGGTGAGGTGCTCCGGCCCCCGGAACGACTCGGCGTAGATCTTGTAGACGTCCTCGGTGCCCGACGGCCGGGCGGCGAACCAGCCCGACTCGGTGGTCACCTTGAGCCCGCCGATCGACGCCCCGTTGCCTGGCGCCGTGGTGAGGGTCGCGCTGATCGGCTCGCCGGCCAGCTCGGTCGCGGTCACCTGCTCGGGCGACAGCTTGGCCAGCACCGCCTTCTGCTCCCGGCTGGCCGGGGCGTCGATCCGGGCGTACGCGGGCGCACCGAAGCGCTCGGCCAGCCCGGCCCAGTGCTCGCTCGGGGTCTTCCCCGTGGTGGCGATGATCTCCGAGGCGAGCAGGCAGAGCAGGATGCCGTCCTTGTCGGTGGTCCAGGTGCTGCCGTCGCGGCGCAGGAACGAGGCGCCGGCGCTCTCCTCGCCGCCGAAGCCGACCGCCCCGTCGAGCAGGCCGGGCACGAACCACTTGAAGCCGACCGGCACCTCCAGCAGCGGGCGGCCCAGGTCGGCGGCGACCCGGTCGATCATCGAGGAGGAGACCAGCGTCTTGCCGACCGCCGCCGCCGGCCCCCACTGCTCGCGGGTCCGGAACAGGTGGCCGATGGCCACGGCCAGGTAGTGGTTGGGGTTCATGAGGCCACCGTCGGGCGTGACGATGCCGTGCCGGTCGGCGTCGGCGTCGTTGCCGGTGGAGACCGCGAACCGGTCGCGGGCCGCGATCAGCGAGGCCATCGCGTTCGGCGACGAGCAGTCCATCCGGATCTTGCCGTCGCCGTCGAGGGTCATGAACCGCCAGGTCGGGTCGACCGTCGGGTTGATCACCGTGAGGTCGAGGCGGTGCCGCTCGGCGATCTCCCCCCAGTACGCCACGCTCGCCCCGCCCATCGGGTCGGCGCCGATGCGCACCCCGGCGTCCCGGATCGCGGCGATGTCCAGCGCGGCGGGCAGGTCGTCGACGTACCGGGCGAGGAAGTCGTACTCGCCGGTGGTGTCGGCGGCGCGCGCCCGCGCGTACGGGATGCGCTTCACCTCCTTGAGCCCGGCGGCGAGGATGCTGTTCGCGCGGTCCTGGATCCACTTCGTGACGTCGGTGTCGGCGGGCCCGCCGTGGGTGGGGTTGTACTTGAAGCCGCCGTCGTCGGGCGGGTTGTGCGACGGCGTGATCACAATGCCGTCGGCGAGCCCGGCGGTGCGGCCCCGGTTGTGGGTGAGGATGGCGTGCGACAGCGCGGGCGTGGGGGTGTAGCCGTCCCGGCTGTCCACCAGCACGGTGACGTCGTTGGCGGCGAGCACCTCCAGCGCGCTGGCCTCCGCCGGGGCGGAGAGCGCGTGGGTGTCCCGGGCCAGGAAGAGCGGGCCGGAAAGGCCCTGCTCCCGCCGGTAGTCGCAGAGCGCCTGGGTGACGGCGAGGATGTGGTCCTCGTTGAAGGCGTTGCGCAGGCTCGACCCGCGGTGCCCGGAGGTGCCGAACGAGACCTGCTGCGCCGGGTCGGTCGGGTCGGGGTGCCCGGCGTAGTAGGCGGTGACCAGCCGGGGCACGTCGACCAGGTCGGCGGGCTCGGCGGGCTGGCCGGCACGGGGGTGGGCCACGGTCGGAACCTCCTTGCGAAGTGCGGGTGGATCAGGGCTCGACGCGCTGGCCCTTGCCGATGACGACGATGCCGTTGTCGGAGACGGTGTACCGCTGGCGGTCCTTCTCCAGGTCGACGCCGATCTCGGCGCCCTCCGGCACGTAGACGTTCTTGTCCAGGATGGCCCGGCGGACCACCGCGTGCCGGCCGATCTCGACACCCTCCATGAGCACCGCGCCGTCCACGTGCGCCCAGGAGTGCACCTTCACCCGCGGGGCCACGATCGAGTTCTCCACCAGCGAGCCGGAGATCACCGACCCGGGCGACACCATCGAACTGACCGCGCGGCCGACCCGCTCGCCCCAGGCGTGCACGAACTTGGCCGGCGGGTACGGCGGCTGGTTGCTGTAGATCGGCCAGTCGAAGTTGTAGAGGTTGAACACCGGGTGGACGTTGATGAGGTCCATGTGTGCGTCGTAGAAGGAGTCGAGCGTCCCCACGTCCCGCCAGTAGCCGCGGTCCCGGTCGGTGCTGCCCGGCACCTCGTTGTCCTTGAAGTCGTAGACGTTGGCCTCGCCGCGCTCGACCAGCATGGGGATGATGCTGCCGCCCATGTCGTGCTTGCTGGTCTTGTCCTCGGCGTCGCGCTCGACCGCCTCGCAGAGGGCCTTGGTGCTGAAGACGTAGTTGCCCATCGAGGCGTAGATCTGGTCGGGCGCGTCGGGCAGCCCCACGGCGTCGGTGGGCTTCTCGCGGAACGCCCGGATCCGCCGGCCGTCCTCACCGACCTCGATGACCCCGAACTGGTCGGCCATCGACAGCGGCTGCCGGATGCCGGCCACGGTGACCGCGGCGCCGGAGGCGATGTGGTCCTCCACCATCTGCCGCGGGTCCATCCGGTAGATGTGGTCGGCGCCGAAGACGATCACGTGGTCCGGCTGCTCGTCGTTGATCAGGTTGAAGCTCTGGTAGATCGCGTCGGCCGAGCCGGCGAACCACCACGGGCCGCGGCGCTGCTGCGCCGGCACCGGGGTGACGTAGTTCCCGAGCATCGTCGACATCCGCCACGTCTGCGTGATGTGGCGGTCCAGCGAGTGGGACTTGTACTGGGTGAGCACGACGATCTTGAGAAAGCCGGCGTTGGCCAGGTTGGAGAGGACGAAGTCGACCATGCGGTACATCCCGCCGAAGGGGACGGCCGGCTTCGCCCGGTCGGTCGTGAGGGGCATCAGGCGCTTGCCCTCTCCGCCGGCCAGGACGATCGCGAGCACCTTGGCAGCCATGCTCAGACGCTATCCATCCCGCACCGACTTCACCACTCGTACGGGCACGTTTCCGCACCCGGTGCGGCGGGGGAAAGCACGCTAGGGTGCCGGTCATGAGCGATTCCGCCCGGCTGCGTGTCGACCTGCTCACCCGCGAGTACCCGCCGGAGGTCTACGGCGGCGCCGGGGTGCACGTCGAGTACCTCGCGCGCGAGCTGCGCCGCCTCGCCGACGTGCGGGTGCACTGCTTCGGCGCGCCCCGCGACGAGCCGGGCGTCACCGCGTACGCCGAGCCGGCGGCCCTGGCCGGCGCGAACGCCGCGCTGCGCACCATGGGCGTCGACCTGGAGATGGCCGCCGGCGCGGCCGGCACCGACGTGGTGCACAGCCACACCTGGTACGCCAACCTGGCCGGGCACACCGCGAAGCTGCTGCACGGGGTGCCGCACGTGGTCACCGCCCACAGCCTGGAACCGCTGCGCCCGTGGAAGGCCGAGCAGCTCGGCGGCGGCTACGCGCTCTCCTCCTGGTGCGAGCGGACCGCGTTCGAGGCCGCCGACACGGTCATCGCGGTGAGCGAGGGGATGCGGCGGGACGTGCTGACCGCGTACCCGGAGGTCAACCCCGACCGGGTGCGCGTGGTCTACAACGGCATCGACACCGCGCAGTACACCCCGGACGCGGGCACCGACGTGGTGGACCGGCTCGGCATCGACCCGGCCCGCCCCAGCGTGGTCTACGTCGGCCGGATCACCCGGCAGAAGGGCCTGCCGTACCTGCTGCGGGCGGCCCGGGAGCTGCCCGCCGACACTCAGCTCGTGCTGCTGGCCGGGGCCCCCGACACGCCGGAGATCGCCGCCGAGGTGGAGGGCCTGGTCGCCGAGCTGCGGGCCGGCCGCTCGGGCGTGATCTGGATCGCCGAGATGCTGCCCAAGCACGAGGTGATCCAGGTGCTCACCCACGCCACCATCTTCGTCTGCCCGTCGGTCTACGAACCCATGGGCATCGTCAACCTGGAGGCCATGGCGTGCGAGACCGCCGTGGTGGCCACCGCCACCGGCGGCATCCCCGAGGTGGTCGCCGACGGGGAGACCGGGCTGCTGGTCCCCATCGAGCAGGCGGGCGACGGCAGCGGCCGGCCGCTGGACCCGGAGCGTTTCGTGGCCGACCTGGCGGCGACGATCAACGACCTGCTGGCCGACCCGAAGCGGGCCGAGGAGTTCGGTCTCGCCGGCCGCCGCCGGGCCGTCGAACACTTCTCCTGGGACACCATCGCGCAGCGCACGCTGGAGGTGTATCGGTCGGTGGGCGCCGCCGGCTGACCCGAGCGCGAAGCGATCTCGCGCAGTAGGTTGAACCGGTGACTGGACGGTTCCCGATCGAAGACGTCTCCCCCGTCGTCGCCTGCGGTCGCTACCCGGCCAAGGCGGTGGTCGGCGAGATCGTGCCCGTGTCGGCCCGCGCCTACCGCGAGGGCCACGACGCGCTCGGCTGCAACGTGGTCTGGCTCGGCCCGGACGGCGCCGCCCGCCCGTTCACCCGGATGCGCCCCGGCGAGCCCGGCCAGGACCGCTGGCACGCCACCATCCGACCCGACGCGGTCGGCACCTGGCGGTTCACCGTGGAGGCGTTCCAGGACCCGTACCTGACCTGGCAGAACGCCGTCACCAAGAAGGTCGCCGCCGGCCAGGGCCCGGCCGAGCTGGCCAACGACCTGGCCGAGGGCGCCCGGGTGCTGGAAGCCGCACTCGACCTCGTGCCGAAGGACGAGCTGGACCGGGTCCGGGCCGCGGTCGCCGCGCTGCGCGACGACGACGAGGAGCTGCCCCGCCGGGTCGGCCCGGCGCTCGACCTGGCCCCGCTGCTCTGGGACCACCCGGTCCGCGAGCTGGTCACGACCGGCGACGAGCACAGCCTCTGGGTCGACCGGCCCCGGGCGCTGTTCTCCGCCTGGTACGAGTTCTTCCCCCGCTCCGAGGGCGCCATCCCGGCCACCGTCGACGCGCCCGCCCGCTCCGGCACCTTCGTGACCGCCCTGGACCGGCTGCCCGGCGTCGCCGCCATGGGCTTCGACGTGCTCTACCTGCCGCCGATCCACCCGATCGGCCGGGTCAACCGCAAGGGCCCGAACAACGCGCTCACCGCCGGGCCGGACGACGTCGGCTCGCCGTGGGCGATCGGCGCCGCCGAGGGCGGCCACGACGCCATCCACCCCGACCTGGGCACGCCGGAGGACTTCCGCGACTTCATCGCCGCCGCCGCCGAGCAGGGGCTGGAGGTGGCCATGGACCTGGCGTTGCAGTGCGCCCCGGACCACCCGTGGGTGACCGAGCACCCGGAGTGGTTCACCACCCGGGCCGACGGCAGCATCGCGTACGCGGAGAACCCGCCGAAGAAGTACCAGGACATCTACCCGCTGAACTTCGACAACGACCCGGAGGGCATCCGGGCGGAGATCCTGCGGGTGGTGCTGCACTGGGTCGGCGAGGGCATCCGGATCTTCCGGGTCGACAACCCGCACACCAAGCCGTTCGACTTCTGGCACTGGCTGATCCGGGAGGTCAAGAAGGTCGACCCGGACGTGCTGTTCCTCGCCGAGGCGTTCACCCGCCCGGCGATCATGCACGGGCTCGGGAAGATCGGCTTCACCCAGTCGTACACCTATTTCACCTGGCGCACGTCGGCGGCCGAGATGCGGGAGTACTGCGCGGAGCTGGTCGCGGCGGCCGACTACATGCGGCCCAACTTCTGGCCGAACACGCCCGACATCTTGCACGAGTCGCTCCAGCACGGCGGCCCGCCGATGTTCAAGATCCGGGCGGTGCTGGCCGCGCTGCTCTCCCCCTCCTGGGGCATGTACGCCGGCTACGAGCTGTTCGAGCACGTCGCCCGCCCCGGCGCCGAGGAGTACCTGGACAACGAGAAGTACGAGCTGCGCCCCCGGGACTGGGCGGGCGCCCAGGAGCAGGGCCGCTCGCTCGCCCCGTTCATCGCCACCCTCAACCGGGTCCGCCGGGACAACCCCGCCCTGCACCAGCTGCGCAACCTGCGCTTCCACGACATCGACAACCCGGCGCTGCTCTGCTGGTCCAAGCACGACCCGGACACCGGCAACACGGTGATCGTGGTCTGCTCGTTCGACTCCCGCGCCGTGCAGTGGGGCAACACCACCCTGGACATGCCGGCGCTCGGCTTCGACTGGCACGAGCGGTTCACCGTGCACGACGAGCTGACCGGCGCCGACTACGACTGGGGGCAGCGCAACGCGGTGCGGCTCGACCCGTACCTGCAACCCGCGCACGTGCTCACCGTGCGGCGGCCCGCCCCGCCGGCCGAGCCCGAGGCCGCGCCGCCGGCCCCGGCGGCGCCCGACCTGACCGTCGAAGACGTACCCGCCGACCTCTCCGGCGGCACCGCCCCGACCGCACCGGCCGCGAAGGACGACGCACGATGGACCAGCTGATCGCCGGCGAGACGCACGACCCGCACGCCACGCTCGGCGCGCACCCCGCCGACGGGCGCACCACCATCCGCACCCTCCGCCGGGGCGCGGCCGACGTGGCCGTCATCGCCGGCGACGAGCGGCACCCCATGAAGCGGGTGCACGACGGGGGCGTCTTCGAGGCCGTGCTGCCCGGCGAGGTGCTCGACTACCGGGTCGAGGTCGACGGCGCGGTGCACGACGACCCCTACCGCTACCCGCCCACCCTCGGCGAGCTGGACCTGCACCTCATCGGCGAGGGCCGGCACGAGCGGCTCTGGGAGGCGCTCGGCGCCCGGGTCTTCGACGAGGGCGTGGCGTTCACCGTCTGGGCGCCCAACGCCCGCGGGGCGCGAGTCATCGGCGACTTCACCGGTTGGGGGCCGGACGACGGCTGGCCGATGCGCTCGCTCGGATCGAGCGGGGTGTGGGAGGTCTTCGTGCCCGCCGCATCCGTCGGCAGCCGCTACAAGTACCGGATCCTCGGCGCCGACGGGCACTGGCGGGACAAGGCCGACCCGCTCGCGGCCCGCACCGAGGTACCGCCCGCCACCGCCTCAGTGGTGCACCACTCCCGGTACGCCTGGGGCGACGCCGACTGGCTCGCCCGCCGCGCGCGCCGGCAGCCGCACCAGGAGCCCATGAGCGTCTACGAGGTGCACCTCGGCTCCTGGCGCCCCGGCCTCGGCTACCGGGAGCTGGCCGAGCAGCTCACCGCGTACGTCACCGAGCTGGGCTTCACCCACGTCGAGTTCCTGCCCGTCATGGAGCACCCGTTCGGCGGCTCCTGGGGCTACCAGGTCACCGGCTACTACGCCCCCACCGCCCGGTTCGGCGACCCCGACGAGTTCCGCCACCTGGTCGACCGGCTGCACCAGGCCGGCATCGGGGTCATCCTCGACTGGGTGCCGGCGCACTTCCCCAAGGACGAGTGGGCCCTCGCCCGCTTCGACGGCACCCCGCTCTACGAGCACCCCGACCCGCGCCGCGGCGAGCACCCCGACTGGGGCACGTACGTCTTCGACTTCGGCCGCCGCGAGGTCCGCAACTTCCTGGTCGCCAACGCCCTCTACTGGCTGGACGAGTTCCACGTCGACGGGCTGCGGGTCGACGCGGTCGCCTCGATGCTCTACCTGGACTACTCCCGCCAGGAGGGCCAGTGGGCGCCCAACGTGCACGGCGGCCGGGAGAACCTGGAGGCCATCGCGTTCCTCCAGGAGGTCAACGCCACCGTCTACAAGCACCACGCCGGGGTGGTGATGGTCGCCGAGGAGTCCACCGCCTGGCCGGGCGTCACCCGCCCCACCGCCGAGGGCGGGCTGGGCTTCGGCTTTAAGTGGAACATGGGCTGGATGCACGACACCCTGCTCTACACCTCCAAGGACCCGATCTACCGCCAGCACCACCACCACCAGCTCACCTTCTCCCTGGCGTACGCCTGGAGCGAGAACTACGTGCTGCCCATCAGCCACGACGAGGTGGTGCACGGCAAGGGCTCCCTGACCGGCAAGATGCCCGGCGACACGTGGCAGCGGCTGGCCAACGTGCGGGCGCTGCTCGCGTACATGTGGGCGCACCCCGGCAAGCAGTTGCTCTTCATGGGCTGCGAACTCGCCGACGACCGCGAGTGGAGCGAGGAACGCGGCCTCGACTGGTACCTGCTGCACGACCCGGCGCGCGCCGGCGTGCAACGGCTCGTCGGCGACCTGAACCGGGCCTACCGGGCCACCCCGGCGCTCTGGACCCAGGACACCGACCCGGCCGGCTTCCGCTGGATCGCCGGGGACGACGTCGCCAACAACACCGTCTCGTTCATCCGGATCGCCCCCGACGGCCAGACCCTCGTCTGCGTGGCCAACTTCTCCGCGCTGCCGTTGGAGGGCTACCGGGTCGGCCTGCCCGCCGGCGGCGCCTGGACCGAACTGCTCAACACCGACGCCCACCACTACGGCGGGTCGGGGGTGGGCAACCTCGGCACGGTGCACGCCGAGAGCGTGCCCTGGCACGGCATGCCGGCGTCGGCGGCGCTGCGGGTGCCGCCCCTCGGCGTCCTCTGGCTCCGCCCCGCCTGAGACCAGCCCTCTGCCCCCTTCCCGCCGCTGCCCGCTGCCGGATCTTGGCGAGTTGCCGTTCGTGGCGAACGGTAACTCGCCAAGATCTCCGGGCGCCGCGCCCGATGTGCGCGGAGAGTAGCGCCATCGCCCGCGATCCCTACGCTGCGTGGAGATGTCGCGCGGAGCCGCGATCGACCTGAACGGACGTGCGTCACCCTCCGTACCGCTGAACGGATGCCGGACACCCGTGACGGACGAGGCGGAGGAGCTTCGATGGCGTGGAGCAGAGGCACAACCAGGCGACGGGGAATGGCGGGCCCGTCCCGGAACCGGAAGATCGCGGGCGGCGTGGCGCTGGCCATGACGGCCGGCGCGGCGTTCGCGGTCGCCACCGGCACCGGCCAGGCGGCCGAGAACTGCCAGGGCCTGGACACGGCGCTGCGCAACAACCTGACCTTCATCGCCGACCAGCGCCGCAACCCGGACGCCAACTCGGCGGGCCGGATCGCCAACCGGCAGGCCGTGGTCGACCTCATCCAGCAGCGCCGGACCGCCGCCGGCTGCACCGGGACGGTCGAGGTGGCCGGTGCGGCCTGCCCGAGCGTGCCGTGGGAGCAGGCGATGGGCACTCAGCTCGGCCGCGCCTGGGCGATGACCGAGCAGATGGCCGGCGAGCGCTCCGGGCAGCTCGTCGACCCGCAGGTCACCGGGGCACGGGTGAAGCGGCTCGCTGGCCTCGTCAACGAGGTACGCGGCATCGTGCAGGGCGCCCGGGAGGCACAGGCCGGAAAGGCCGGGTCCACGGCCGGCGAAGCCGGCAACGCCGGTGCGGCTGGCAACGCCGGTGCGGCTGGCAATGCTGGTGCGGCTGGCAATGCGGGCGGAGCCGGCAAGGCTGGTGGAGCCGGCAAGGCTGGTGGTGCGGCTGGTGCGGCGGGCGGCGCGGAGCGGGCCGCCGGCATCATCAACGCGATCGGCGGCCTCCTGGGGCAGATCGCCGCCATCGTGCAGGCGGCCCAGCAGGCGGACGATGGCCAGCAGGCAGGTGACGGCCAACAGGCAGGCGGGGCGCCGGGCGATCAGCAGGGTGCCGAGGAGCAGGACGGCGCGGGCCAGCAGAACGGCGGCGAGGCGGCAGCGGACCAGCAGGGCCAGGCCGAGCAGCAGGACGGTCAGGCGGCCGATGGGCAGCAGGACGGCGACCAGGCCGCAGACGGCGACCAGGCCGCGGACGGCGACCAGGCGGCCGACGATGGCCAGGCGGCAGCCGCCGGGAAGCGGGTCGCGCAGCGGCTTCAGCAGGTCCGAGCGCGCATCCAGCAGCTCCGGGCGATCGTCCAGCAGATCCGCGCCGCCCGCCAGGCCGCCCGCGACCAGCGCGGCCAGGGCCAGGACGTCGGTCAGGGCCAGAGCGGCCAGGGCCAGGACGTCGGTCAGGGTCAGGGCCGGGGCGCCGACCAGGCTCCCGGCCGGAACAAGGGCATGAACCAGGCCGGTGAGGGCGTGAACCAGGGTGGCCAGGGCCAGGTCTACATGGTCGCCGACCCGAGCGTGCCGGGCTGCGCCCCGTCCGACCCCGGCCAGGGCGTCGGCGACGCAGGCGGGCAGAACGGCGCCGACCAGCAGGAAGGCGCACGGGACGGCAGCAGCAGCGAACCCGCCGGCTCAACCGCAACCGACCCGGTCACCGAGGACCCGGGCACCGACGCCGGCATGACCGACCCCAGCGCCGATGCCGACGCCTCAATGACCGGTGCGAACGAATGAGGGATCGGGCACCGACACCGGCCCGCGGCATGACGCCCCACTGACCACCAGAGCGACGTCGATCATGAGGTTGACGGTTCTCGGAGAGATCGGCTTCGCCGTCAACCTCATGATCGGCACAAGAGGGAAGCTCAGACCAGCCCAGCTTCGCGGAGGAGTTTCCAGAGGCCGGCGCCGTCGGGGGCGGCCAGCCACTTCTGGCCCACCGGGCCGGCGGAGGGGCGGCCCGGCGGGGTGGGCAGGCTGCCGGCGAGCACCGACTGGGTGGGCGAGAGACGGCGAATCGCCACCCCGGCCACGTTGTCCGGGTGGGCGGCGGCGAACTCGCGGTAGATCTCCTGGTCGTGCTGCCCGTCGTCGCCGATGAGCAGCCAGCGGACGTCGGGGAACTCCCGGGCCAGCCGGGCCAGGGTGGCCCGCTTGTGCTCCCGGCCGCTGCGGAACCACCGGTCGGCGGTCGGCCCCCAGTCGGTGAGCAGCAGCGGACCGGCCGGGTAGAGGTGCCGGGAGAGGAACCGGGTCAGCGTCGGCGCGACGTTCCAGGCGCCGGTGGAGAGGTAGAAGACCGGTGCCCCGGGGTGGGCGGTGACCAGGCGCTCGTACAGCACCGCCATGCCGGGGACGGCGGCCCGGGCGTGCTCGTCGAGGACGAAGGTGTTCCAGGCGGCGAGCAGCGGCCTGGGCAGCGCGGTCACCATGACCGTGTCGTCGATGTCGGAGAGGATGCCGAACCGGACCTCCGGGTCGAGGATGCGGACCAGCGCCTCCACCGGCTCGGCGTCGGCCACGCTCAGGCGTACGCAGCCCCAGCCCGGGGTGAAGTCGGCCTTGATGACGGTGTCGACGAAGCCACTGCGGTCCGCGGTCGCCTCCTGCGTCACGCCGCCCGCCTCGATGGTGACCTTGGCGTGCTTGGCGGGCAGGGTGGTGAAGCTGCGCCAGCCCCGGACCTTCTCCAGCCGGCCGCGCTGGCGGGTGTCGGGGCGACCCAGCAGCACCCGGCAGAGCACCCGCGCCCAGCCGGGGGCGCCGTACCCGGCGTACGCGATGATGTTGGCCTGCCACCCGGTGCGCCGCAGCCGGCGCTCCACCAGGCCGTGCAGGGCATCCTCGATGCGGGCGGCCCGGTGCAGTTGCGGCACGGCCAGCTGGTCCGGTGGTGTGGGTGGCACGCTGTCACCCTGCCACAACCCGGGCGCACCGGCCACGCGAGTGGTCTGCGCCGATCCCCCCGCCGCCCGACGCCGGGCGTGACAGACTGCGGTCGAGGCGACGACGGGGGCGTTGGTCGTGTCGAGACCAGAGCGGGAGCCGGGACGATGGCGTCCGGCGCTGGACCGGCCGGCGCTGGTGGCGTTGCTGCTCGGTGTGGCCGGGGTGGGCTACCGGCTGGTGCTGACGCTGCTCACCCTGCCCACCTCGAACAGCGACGAGGCGACCTTCGGCCTGGCCGCCCTGCACATCGCCACCGGGAACGAGCGGCCGGTCTTCCTCTACGGCCAGCGCTACATGGGCATGCTGGAGTCCTACCTGGCGGCCCCGCTGGTGGGCTGGGCCGGGGCGAGCTGGCCGTTGCTGCGGCTGCCGCTGCTGGCGCTCTACGCGGTCTTCCTGTGGCTGGCGTACCGGTTGACCCGCCGGCTCTTCTCCCCCTGGCTGGCCACCTTCGTGGTGGGCCTGCTGGCGCTCGGCTCGGAGCGGGTGGTCCGCGACCAGCTCACGGCGGTCGGTGGCCGGCCGGAGGTGAAGCCGGCGGTGCTGGCGATGGTGCTGATCGCGGTGGCCCTCGGCGAGCGTCGGGTCCGGCACCGCTGGCTGGCCACCGGCCTGTTCGGGCTGCTGGCCGGGGTGGCGCTCTGGTCGGACTGGCTGATCGTGCCGTACCTGGCGGTGGCCGGGTTGCTGCTGCTCTGGGCCGCGCCCCGGGACCTGGTGGGCTGGCCGGGGGTGCTGCTCGTGGTGGGCTTCGTGCTCGGTGTCGCGCCGATGGTGAAGGACAACCTGGTGGCCCCGGACGGGCAGGACTCGCTGTCGGTGTTCCGGGAGATCAGCACCAAGGACGGCGCGACGCCGTCGCTGGCCGAGCGGCTGCACGGCGGCCTGCTGGAGGGGGTGCCGCTGGCCTCGGGGCTCTGCCCCATGGACGGCTGCGCCCGCTGGGCGCAGTGGTTCGGGCTGCTCTACCCGGTGCTGCTGGTGGCCGCCGCCGGGCTCGGGCTGGTCGCGTTCCGCCGGGCCACGGACCCGGCCGCGCGGACCCGGGCCGTGGCGGTCCTCGCCCTGGTCGCCGGGGCGGCGCTGACCCTGCTGGCGTACGTGCGCAGCCCCCTCGCCGCGACGGACCCGCTGGGCAACTCCCGGTACCTGTCGGTGCTCCAGATCTCGCTGCCGGCGGTGCTCTGGCCGCTCTGGCGCGCCGCCGCGCACGCGGTCCGGGCCACCGCCGGCGGGGCGGCCCGGCTCGCCGGCGCGCTCGCCGGGCTGGTGCTGGCCGCGCTGGCGGCCGCCACCCTCGCCGGCACCGCGGCGTTCGTGGCGGACGCCCCGTCGCTGCGCGCCGAGGAGCGGCAGGCCCGGGAGCTGGCCGACGCGGTGCGCCGGGCCGGGCTGCGCGAGGTGTACGGGGACTACTGGACCTGCAACCGGCTGATCTTCAACACCGGCGAGGCGGTGGCCTGCGCGGTGCTCGACGGCGACCTGAGCCCGGGGCAGAACCGCTATCCGGCGTACTGGAAGCAGGTGGGGCGGGCGGCCCGGCCCGGGTACGTGGTGGCCGTCGGCTCGTCGGCGGAGCGCGGGCTGCGCCGGATGCTCGGCGACCGGGCCGACGCGGCGGTGGTGGCCGAGGTCGGCGGCTATCGGGTGTACCACCCGGATGCCGCCGTGCGGCCGTGGCGCTGAACCCGGCCCGTACGCTGTGCCGATGCTCATCCTCCTGCCCCCGTCGGAGGGGAAGGCCGAGGCCGGCACCGGCCGGCGGCTGGACCTGTCGAAGCTCTCCCTGCCGGAGCTGAACCCGGCCCGGGAGGAGGTGCTGGCCGCCCTGGTCGACCTCTGCGCCGGCCCGGACGAGGCGGCAGCCCGCGAGGCGCTGGGCCTGAGCGAGGGGCAGCGCGGCGAGCTGCGGCGCAACGCGCGGCTGCGGGCGGCGGCCACCGCGCCGGCCGGCCGGATCTACACGGGGGTGCTCTACGAGGCGCTCGACCTGGCCACGCTGCCTCCGGCGGCGGAGCGGCTGGCCCGCCGCTCGGTGCTGGTCAGCTCGGGCCTGTGGGGCGCCGTACGCCTCACCGACCGGATCCCGCCCTACCGTTGCCCGGTCGGGGCGCGGCTGCCGGGCGTCGGGGCGCTGTCGGCGTACTGGCGCACGGCGCTGGCCGAGGCCATGGCGGCGGCCGCCGGGAAGGGTCCGGTGCTGGACCTGCGCTCCGGCGCGTACGCGGCCACCTGGGCGCCGCGCGGGGCGGTCGCCGAGCGCACCGTGACCGTGCGGGTGCTGCACGAGCGGGAGGTGGACGGGGCGCCGACCCGGTCCGTGGTGAGCCACTTCAACAAGGCCACCAAGGGCCGGCTGGTCCGCGACCTGCTCACCGCCGGGGCCCGGCCGCGGACCGCCGACGCGCTGGTCGGGGCGCTGCGCGAGCTGAAGTACCAGGTCGAGGAGCAGCCGCGGGCGGCCGGCCGCCCCCGCCAGGTCGACGTGGTCGTCACCGAGCTCTGAGGGCGGCTTGCCGCAAATTTTGCTCAAGGCTCGGTCGCAGCGGTTTCGCGGCACGGACGGCGGGGGCCACGGTTAGGGAACCCCGACACCGACCAAGGAGCTGTTCCGATGGCCCCCGAGTCCACCGCACTGCTCGACCGGCCCCGCCAGTCGTCACCACCCCCGCCACTGGACTGGCTCACCCTGGCCGACGCCTTCGAGGTCGCCTGCCTGGTGCGCTGCACCCCGCCACCGGCCACCGACGCGCGCCGGCTCGACGTCGGGGCGTACCGGGGCGGGATCGCCGAGTTCAACCGCGAGGACGCGGCGCACCGGATGCGGCAGCTGCTGCACCGGCTGGACGTGCCGGTGGAGCACGAGCTGGCCACGGGCGGCCTGCGCCGCCGGTACGAGCTGCACCGGCTGTCGGTGCCCCGGGAGCACCGGCCGGCGTACGCGACCCTGCTGGAGGCCGGCTGGCGGCAGGGCCGCCGGGAGCTGCTCGGCGGACCCTTCCCCGGGGCGTCCACGGCCCGCCGGGTGTGGCGGCCCCGGCTGGCCGCCGCGGCGTGGCGGGCGGCGCTGCTGGCCGGCGGCCGGCACGTACGCCGGCACAGCCTCGGCATCCGGCTGGCCGACCGGGACCTGGCCGCGGTGCTGGTCCGGGGCGCGGCGCTGCTGGAGGTCCCGGCGGTGCTGCGGCCCGGCGCGGGCTGCTTCCTGGTGAGCGTGGCCAACGGCCCGCACCGGGTGCGGATCACCGAGAGCGCCAAGCTGGCCCCGGCGGCCTGCTGAGCCACGCCGTGCCGCGGCAACACGCGCGCAACAGAGCCCGGTTAGCGTCCGTTCGTTGCGCCGCGACCTGCGGGCCGACACGTCACCGAAAGTGTGGACACAGCTTGCTTCGCCCCAGCGCCGACCATGCGGTCCCGCCCGCGTCGGGGTGGCACACCGGTGACGTGCGACAGCTGGCGGCCCTGCTGCGCGAACACCGGATGGCGGCGCGGATCAGCCAGGAAGCGCTCGCGGAGACGGCCGGGGTGGCCGTCCGGACCGTACGCAACCTGGAGGGCTCCCGGATCGCCCGCCCGCGTCGCCGGACCGTGGAGGAACTCGCGAACGCGCTCGGCCTGACCGGCGAACCGCGTGCCCGGCTGCTCCGGACGGTGCACGGGACCGCTCCGGCGCCGGCCTGGCAGCACAGCAGCCTCCCCCCGGTGGTGCCCGACTTCGTCGGTCGGCAGGCCGAACTGGACCAGCTGGTCGCGCAGGCACGGTGCCTCGCCGGACAGCCGGGGGGCAACGCCACGGTCGTGATCAGCGGCCAGCCGGGCGTCGGCAAGACCAGCCTGGTCGTGCGGGCCGCGCACGCCCTCGCGGCGGAGATACCCGGTGTCGCGTGCCACGTCGACCTGCGCGGCATGGACCTGGCGCCGCTCTCGGCCGACCAGGCGATGGAACAGCTGCTCACCACCCTGCGTGGCGGCCGGGGCGGGCCGTTGCCGCCCGGCCCGGGCGAACGGCTCGCCCTCTACCGGATGCTGACCGCCACCCGTCCCGGCCTGCTGGTGCTCGACAACGCCGCCACCGAGGCGCAGGTACGACCCCTGCTCCCGACGGGTCCCGGCTGGCTGACGCTGGTCTCCAGCCGGTTCAGCCTCGGCGGGCTGGAGAGCACCGGCCGGCTGCGTCTCACGGACCTCGATGAGGCCACCGCGACGAGGCTGCTCGAGGAGATCGTCGGCGCCGATCGGGTGTCCGCCGAACCGGAAGCCACCACCGAACTCGTCCGGCTGTGCACCGGACTGCCCCTCGCCCTGCGGGTGGCGGCCAACCGGCTCGCCTCCCGCCCGTCCTGGAGCGTCGGCTGGCTGGTCGAGCGGATCCGTGACGAGACCCGCCGCCTCGACCTGCTGCATCCCGGCGACGCCCGGCTCCGCGCCGGGTTCAGCCTGTCGTACGACCAGCTGCCGGAGATCGCGCGGCGGACCCTGCGCCGGCTCGCATTGCTGCCCTGGCCGGACTACTCCGCCGCCCCGGTGGCCCGGTTGCTGGGGGTCGACGTCGGCGCCGCCGAGGCGGCGCTGGAGACGCTGGCGGACGCGAGCCTCCTGTCACCGGCGGCGGCGCCCGACCGTTACCTGCTGCACGATCTGCTTCGCGTCTTCGCCGCCGAGCGCCTCGCCGCCGAGGAACCGCCGGTGGATCGCGACGAGGCCGCCGCCCGGGTCCGGGCGTGGTTGCTCGGGATGGTGGAGGTCGCCGGCCGATGGCTCGACCCCGACCCCAGGCGGGAACCGGCCGCCGACACCGCGTTCGGCGGTGTCCATGCCGCCATGGCGTGGCTCACCGCCGAGCGGCACGGCTGGTGGTGGGCCGTGCGGCAGGCCGCGGCGACCGGGCGGCACCGGGACGTGATCGCCGCCGCCGACGCGCTCTACTGGTACTCGGACCGCTACCACCACGTGATCGACTGGTCGGAGCTGTTCGGCCTCGCCGTCACCGCGGCGCAGGCCAGCGGCGACACGGTGGCGGAGGCCGCACAGCGCAACGCCCTGGGCTGGGTCCAGACCATGGTGCTGGACCGACCGGCGGACGCGGTCGCGCAGCACCGCGAGGCCCTTCGACTGGCCGCCGCGGCTGGTGACCGGCGCAACCTCGGCTGGGCGTGCTTCTACCTCACGGGCGAGCGCTACCGCGCCGGCGACCTGGCGGGCGCCGCCGAGGTCTGTGCTCGGGCACTGCGCGAGTTGACCGGCGCGGGGGACCTGACCGGGCGGATCATCGCGTCGTACACCCTGGCCGACATCCGGCGCCAGCGTGGCGACGCCGGAGCCGCGCTCACCCACCTCCGGCGCGCGCTCGACGACTGGCAGGCCGCCATGGTGGATCTACCGGCCCACCACCGCCTCGCCAGTCGACCCCTGACGGGTTGGATCCACGACCGGCTCGGACGGGCCCACGCGGACCTGGAGCAGTGGCCCGAGGCGATCGCCTCGATGGAGGCGGCAGCCGCCGACTTCGCGGCCGGGGGCGACCCGTACGGTTCGGGTGAAGCCGCGCTGGGCCTCGCCGAGGCGCTGCTGCGGGCCGGCGACTCCCGCGGGGAGCGGGTCCTGCTGGACGCGGTACGGGACTTCGAGGCCGACGGCGACCAGGCGCGGGCGGCTCGGGCTCGGCGGCTGCTCGCCCCCGGCCCGGGGCCCGACACGGCAAATTGCCGGTGATCTTGCCTGGTCGACCAGGGTCGTCGACCTTAGCGTCTGCTTGAACGTCATCCAGGTTGCCGACGACGAATCGCAGCCCGCCAATGGTGGTGAACCGAACCGGTTGGGGTGGCGTCGGCACTCCTCCGCATCGAGGGGGTGCGTCCACGCTTGGGAGCGCTTCCAAGCACTGGTTCTGGAAGGAGCCTCGTGGCTACGAGCACGAGTGGTACCCGGCGCCGAAGGGGACTCGCGATACCGCTGCTGGTCCTCACCCTGGCCGGCGCCGGCACGGTCGCCGGCGCGGGCACGGCGTCGGCAGCATCGACCGGGTCGCCCCGGGTCGCGGACAGCGGCCTCGACTTCACACCGGCCGAGAACGGCGACCGGGTGGACCTGACCGGCGGCGGGGGCCGAACCGGGAAGTCCGACACGAAGCCGGAGGTCGCCCCCACCGGCCCCGGGCGCTACGTCGTCGAGCTGGCCGAGGAGCCGGTTTCGACGTACACCGGCGGGATCTCGGGGCTGGCCCGGACCCGCCCGGCGCCCGGCAAGCGGCTGGAGCCGCACTCGGCGGCGGCGAAGGCGTACCGGCAGCACCTGGGCAACCAGCGCAGCGCCGTGGCCGAGGCGGCCAAGGTCAAGGTCGACCAGGTCTACACCACCGCCTTCGACGGGTTCTCCGCCACGCTGACTCCCACCCAGGTCGACGCGTTGAAGCGGGACAAGCGGGTCCGTTCGGTCACCGCCTCCCGGGCGTTCAGCATCAACCAGGCATCGCCGGGCGAGGCCACGCCCACCCCGACGCCCGCCGCGCCGACCGGTGCCGCGCCGGCCGCCGTGCAGACGCCCGCCGGGTCGAAGCCGGGCAGCGACACCGGCGCCGGGATCGTGATCGGCGTCCTGGACTCCGGCATCTGGCCGGACAGCCCGTCGTTCGCCAAGGCCATGCCGGCCCCGGCGGGCTGGCACGGCACCTGCCAGACCGGGTACGCCTTCGTGGTCGAACACTGCAACGGCAAGATCGTCGGCGCCCGGTACTTCGCCGACACGTACCTCGCCGCCACGGGCGGACTGCCGGAGGGCGAGTACCTCTCCCCCCGGGACATGGTCGGGCACGGTACGCACACCGCGTCGACCGCGGCCGGACTGCCCGTCGAGCACGTCACCATCTCGGGGCGGGACTTCGGTGCGATCTCCGGCGTGGCGCCGGACGCGCAGATCGCCGTCTACAAGGTCCTCTGGGGCGGTTCGGGGTACGACGCCGACATCATCGCCGGCATCGACGCGGCGGTCGCCGACGGCGTGCAGGTGCTCAACTACTCGATCGGGAAGCAGTTGGGGGACTGGGAACCGAACACCCCGATCGGCACCGCCTTCCTCAACGCCACGCTGGCCGGGGTCTTCGTCTCGGCGTCCGCCGGCAACGACGGCTTCAGCGGCGCGATCAGCAACGCCCAGCCGTGGGTGACCACGGTCGGCGCGGCGGTGACCAACGTGAACGAGGGGACGGTCCAGCTCGGCAACGGCACCGAGATCGTCGGCGCCTCGCTGGACGTCCTCCCCGGTGGCCAGGCCCGCCCGCTGGTCTTCGGCGAGCAGGCCGGCAGTCTGTACGACGGCTCGGCGTACTGCTACGGCCTGGACCCGGCGAAGGTGAAGGGCAAGGTGCTCGCCTGCGCCCTGGACTACCCGTACGGCCAGGTGGCGGAGGCCAAGGCCAACGGCGCCGCGGCGCTCATCCTCTTCGACCCCTGGGGCAACTTCCGGGTCAACTCGATCTACGACTTCCCGGTGGTCTACCTGAACACCAGGGAGCAGTCCGGCAAGCTCTTCAACTACCTGATGCGCCACCCCACCGACGGCACCGCGCTGGTCACCTCCGGCGGTGACGGCTCCAGCGTCCCCGGCGTGCCGAGCGTCGCGGACTACTCGTCGACCGGGCCGGACAAGACGCACAACGGGCTCATGAAGCCCGACCTGGTCGCGCCGGGCAGCGACATCATCGCGGCCGTCTCCCCGCCCGGTAACTTCGGCCGGCAGTACGACGCGTACTCCGGCACCTCGATGGCGGCCCCGCAGGTGGCCGGCGCGGCAGCGATCCTGCGGGCGGAGCACCCCGACTGGTCGCCCGGTGCGGTCGCCTCGGCGCTGCGGACCACCGCCACCGACACCGTGGGCACCGCCAACCCGCTCGCCCAGGGCAGCGGCATGCTCGCCCTGGACCGGGCCGACGACCCGGGGCTGGTCATCGAGCCGGCCGCCGCGGACCTGGTCGCATTCGGTGCGGCGGCCCAGCCGGACGGCCGGGACCTGAACCTGCCGTCGATCTCGCTGCGCGAGTACGACGGGACCAGGTCGGTGACGCTGACCCGCAAGCTGACCAACGTCGGCGGCAGGCAGGAGACGTACCAGGCCTCGGTCACCGGGCTGCCGGGCATGCAGGTCAGCGTGTCGCCGAAGGCGGTGACGGTGCCACCGGGCAAGACCGCCACGGTCACCATCACGCTGCGGCGCGGCAGCGCGCCGTGGGACCGCTATGTCACCGGCGCGATCACCTGGCGCAGCACCGCCCACGAGGTACGGATTCCGGTCGCCGCGCGCCCGTGGGGCATCTCCCCCCGGATCTACGACGACAACCTGGAGGAGTTCGGCCGGCTCGTCAACGGCGCCTACGGGCTGCTGGAGCCGGGCTTCACCGGCAAGATCTCCGGCCGGTCGACCGGGTACACCCCCATCCAATGGAACTCGTACTCGATGCCGGCGGGAGTCAACGGCGGCGTCTTCGACCCGGAGGCCCTCGGAGTGCGGGCGCACACCTTCACCGTGCCGGCGGGCAGCGCCGGGATCGTGGTGGAGACCGCCACCGACGACCCGAACACCAACCTCGACCTCTGGCTGTACAAGGGTGACAAGCTGGTGTACCGGAGTGCCGCCGACTGGCACAGCAGTGAGCGGGCCTGGGTCTTCATGCCGGAAGCCGGCACCTACACGGCGTACGTCTTCGCGGAAGCCTCCGGCGGCCCGGTCGTCGACTACCGGCTCGGCCACGTGATCCTCAGCCGCGACGGCCACTACGCCCCCGCCACGCTGGAACTGCCGGCCAGGGTGGAACGGGGCACGACCCCGTCGTACAAGCTCCGACCGAACGCTCCGCTGGAGGAGAACGTCGAGTACTGGGCGTACACCGAGTTCGCCGTCAACGGGGAGGTGGTCCCCGGACATCTGGCCTCCACCACGCAGTACTTCTGGGAGTGACGCGCTGATACCGGATCCGGTGGGGCGGAGCCCTCAGCTCCGCCCCACCGGGCCGCAACCCCGCCGGGCCGCCGGCCCGGCGGGGTTGCGCGACGGGCCGTGCACGGCGCACAGTGCAGCCCGTGAACCGACACTGGCCCGTGCCCGGCCGACGCCGGACCGCCGCCGCGACGGCGCTGGCGCTGCTGCTGGTGTCGGCGCTCGCCGGCCTGGCCGGCTGCCGGGACGAGCCCACCGAGCCGGTGCGGATCCGGATCGCCACCGGTAGCCCCACGGCCGTCTACCACGCCTTCGGCCAGTCGCTGGCCGCCCTGCTCAACCGGGAGCTGCCCGGCGTGCGGGCCAGCGTGGTGGTCACGGCGGCGTCCGCGCAGAACGTCCGGCTGGTCGGCTCCGGCGAGGCCGAGCTGGGCTTCACCCAGGCAGACGTGCTGCCGCCGCACGCGCCGGAGCACCCCACGGTGCTCGCCGTGGCCCGGGTCTACGACGACCTGCTGCACCTCGTCACCACCGCCGGCGGTCCGGTACGCACCCTCGCCGACCTGCGCGGACGGCGGGTGTCGGTGGGCGCCGACGGCTCCGGCACCGAGGTCACCGCCACCCGGCTGCTCACCGTGGCCCAGCTCGGCGGCACGGTGGTCCAGGAGCACCTCGGCCTGGACGACTCGGTGGCGGCGCTGCGCGCCGGCCGGATCGACGCCTTCTTCTTCTCCGGCGGCCTGCCGGTCCGCGGCGTCGCCGAGCTGGCCGGGCGCACCTCGGTCCGGATGGTCGACCTGGGCGAGTGGACCGAGCCGCTGCGCAGCGGCTACGGGCAGGTCTACGTGACCCGGGACATCCCCCGCTCGGTCTACGGGGCGGACCCGGTCAGCACGGTGGCGAACCCGAACTACCTGATCGTCCGCGCCGACCTGCCCGCGGAGCTGGTGCGTGAGGTGACCCGGCTGCTGATGGAGCGCCGGGAGGAGCTGGCCGCCGCGCACCCGGCGGCCGGCCGGATGAGTCCCCGGGCCGCGATCGTCACCACCCCGCTGCCGCTGCACCCGGGCGCGGCGGAGTGGTACCGGGCCACCAAACCCTGAGGCGGGTCAGCGCCGCCCGGCCTCGGAGCCGACCCGTTCCACCGGGCCGTCGCCGGGCGCGGCGGCGGGTCCGTCCGGCTCGCCCGGCTCGTCGTCGGGGGCCGGGAACCACACCTCGGCGACCAGCCCCCGGGGCTCGCCCTGGCGCATGGTGAGCCGGCCGTCGGAGGCGTCGACAAGCACCGCGACGATGGTGAGCCCGAGCCCGGCGCCGTCGACGTTCTGCACGTCCGGGGCCCGCCAGAACCGCTCGGTGGCCTGGTCGAGCTGGCTGGCCGTCATGCCGGGGCCGGTGTCCCGCACCTCCAGGGCGGTCCCGCCGTCGGCCGGCCGTACGGTGACCGTCACCGCTCCCCCGGCGCCGCTGAACTTGACCGCGTTGTCGATCAGCGCGTCGAGCGCCTGGTCGATGGCGGTCGGCACGGTCCGGGCGTACGCGGGCGCCCCGGTCGTGTCGAGCGCGAGGGTGACCGACCGGTGCCGGGCCAGCGGCAGCCAGGCCGCCACCCGCGAGGCGGCGATGCCGGCGGCCTCGACGGTGACCCGCTGGTTCTCCTCCCGCTCGGCGCGGGCCAGGGTGAGCAGCGCGTCGAGCACGGTGGCCAGCCGGTCGGTCTCCTCCAGCGCGAGCCGGTGCTCGGCCCGGCCGTCGGGGTCGGTCAGGCTGGGCCCCAGCTCCTCCACCCGCAGCCGCAACGCGGTCAGCGGGTTGCGCAGCTGGTGGCTGGCGTGCGCGACGAACGCCCGCTGCCGGTCCATCACGTCGGAGACCGCGTCGGCCATGTCGTTGAAGCTGGTCGCCAGCCGGCGCAGCTCGGGCGGGCCGAGCCGGGGGCGGACCCGGGCCCGCCGGTGGCCCTCGGCGATCTCGTGGGTGACCGCGTCCAGCTCGGTGACCGGGCGCAGCACCCAGCCGGCCAGCCCGAACGCCGTGGAGACGCAGGCCAGCACCGCGAGCAGGCCGATCCCGGCGAGCAGCAGCCACCAGGCGGTGACGGTGCGGCGCACCTTGGCCGCCGGGGTCGTGGTGATCACCGCGCCCAGCACCTCGCCGCCGTCGTTGATCGGGACCGCCACCACGAGCGGCCCGTCCACCCACGGCCACACGGACTCCGGCCCGCTGAACTGCTGCCCGGAGAGCGCGGTGTCCAGGGCCGGGTCGGTGCCCGCGCCGAACTCCCAGCGGGCCGAGGCGGCCACGGTGCGGCGGTCCCGGTCCACCACGGCCGCGCCGACGCCGTAGAGGTCGTCGTAGGCGGCCAGTTCCCCGTCCAGCGGGCCGGGGGTGCCGCCGCGCAGCGCCGGGCCGGCCAGCGAGGCGAACCGGGTGGCGTCGGCGAGCCGGTCGGCGCGGACCCGGTCGGTCTCCCGGGTGGCCAGGGTGGCCGCGAGGGGGGTCTCCAGGGCGAGCAGCACCAGCACCATCAACAGCAGGTAGCTGATCACCAGCCGGCGGCGCACCGGGGCCTCCTCACTCGCCGCGGAGCCGGTAGCCGACCCCGCGGACGGTCTCGACAAGCGTCGGGTCGCCGAGCTTGCCGCGCAGCGAGCCGACGTGCACCTCGACGGTGTGCCGGTCGGCCCAGGTGGTGCCCCAGACGTCGAGCAGGATCCGGTCCCGGGGCACGGCCACCCCGGGCTGGCGGGCCAGGGAGAGCAGGATGTCGAACTCCTTGCGGGTGAGCGCCACGGGCCGGCCCGCCACGGTGACGGTCCGGCCGCCCACGTCGATGCGGACGGCCCCCGCCTCGATGAGGTGACGTTCCGGCACGGTGTGCGCGGCCCGGCGCAGCACCGCCTCGATCCGCGCCTGGAGTTCCACCATCGAGAACGGCTTGACCACGTAGTCGTCGGCGCCCAGCCGCAGCCCGAGCACCCGGTCGCGTTCCTCGCCCCGGGCGGTGACCGCGATGATGCCGAGCTGGCTGCTGCGGCGGCGCAGCTCCCGGCACAGGTCGGTGCCGTCGCCGTCGGGCAGGGTCAGGTCGAGCAGCACCAGGTCGCACGGGGCGGCGGAGAGCGCGGCCTGGACGGTGGCGGCGTGCTCCACCTCGTATCCGCGCCGGGTCAGCGCGGACGACAGGGCGGCGGCCACCCGACGATCGTCCTCGACCAGGAGGATCCGCACCCGTGTCTCCATCCGCTCGACGTGCTGCCCTGCGAATGGTGGCAGACACGGCCGGACAAGGGGAGACCCCGGGCGCACCGTCGAGGCGGCGGACGCCGCTGGTGAGCTAAGGTTCCGCTCTGTGTCCGCAGCTGCCACCACACCTGACTTCCCGGCCACCGGCCCCGTCGGCGCCTCGTCCGCCGGCCCCGACCGTCCCGGTGGCGCCGGCGGTTCCGTGGACGCGGACGGCCGGGCGGACGATCGCCCGGCCCTGTGGCGGCGGTACCCGGCCGCGACGGCGCTCGTGCTCTACGCCCTGCTCCGGCTCAGCGGGCTGGTCATCCTCGCGATCTTCGCCCACCGGGCGGGGGCCGACTTCTGGTCCCTGCTGAACAACCGCTTCGACGCCCTCCGGTACGTCCAGGTCGCCGAGGACGGGTACGACAAGGGGTTGACCGCCGACCACCCGGAGGTGTTGAAGAGCAATCTGTCCAACCTGCCGTTCTTCCCGCTCTATCCGGGCCTGATCGCGTTGGTCACCGCGGTCACCCCGTTCTCCGCCTCGGTCTCGGCGCTGATCGTGTCGTGGACGGCCGGGCTGGCCGCCGCGTGGGGCATCTACGCCGTCGGCGCGCACGTGGCGTCCCGCCGGGTCGGGCTGATCCTGGTCGCCCTCTGGGCGCTCCTGCCGCACGCCGTCGTGCAGAACATGGCCTACACCGAGACGATCTTCACGGCGCTCGTGGCGTGGACGCTGTACGCCCTGCTGCGCCGGCAGTGGCTGACCGCCGGTCTGCTCTGTCTGGTCGCCGGCCTGTCCCGGCCCACCGCCACCACGGTGGCCGCCGCCGTGGGGTTGACCGCGCTGGTGGCGATCGTCCGTCGCCAGGACGGCTGGCGGCCGTGGGCGGCGGCGGCGCTCTCCCCCCTCGGCTACCTGGGCTACCTGGCCTGGGTCGGGCATCGCCTGGGCCGCCTCGACGGCTACTTCTACCTCCAGGAGACGACCTGGCGGATCGGCTTCGACGGCGGAGCCTCGACATTCACGGCGTTCAAGCAGGTGCTGACCGAGCCGGAGAGCCTCGTCTCCTACATGTCCACCCTGCTGATGGGCCTGGCCGTGGTGCTCATCGTGCTGCTCGTGGCGCACCGGTATCCGCTGCCCCTGGTGGTCTACTCGATCGCGTTCTTCCTCATCACCGTCGGGACCGAGAACTACTACTGGGCGAAGGGCCGCTACCTGGTTCCGGCCTTCGCCCTGCTCCTGCCCATCGCCGTCGGGCTGGCGAAGGCCCGCCGGAGCACCCTGCTGGCGGTGCTCGGGTTCCTCCTGCTCGCCTCGGGCTGGTACGGCACGTACCTGAGCCTGGTCTGGCACGCGTCGCCCTGACCGGCCCCGCCGCCCCGACCCCTGACCGGCCGCCGTCAGATGCCGAAGACCTCGTCCGCCGTGGCGTCCCGGACCCCGTCGGTGAAGCCGCGGAAGCCCGGGTCGGCGTGACTGGCCGGCACGCTCGTCACGTTCTCGCCGGTGGCCTCGGTGACGGCGTCGACCAGCGGCGGGAAGTCGATCTCGGCGTCGTTGAAGGAGTCGTCGTCGGCCTGCCCGAGGTTGATCACCTGCTGGACGTCGTCGGTCGGGGTGTCCGGGTCACCGGCCCAGTCGGCGCCCGCCCGGTAGCACTCGTCGTAGACGCCCCGCTGGCCGTCGGTCCAGTCGTCGTCGTAGCTCTGCATGCCCACCCCTCCGCGGCCGCCGCACCCCGAGCATGCCGGCTCCGGGTGTGCGGCCGGGGGCGTACACCGGAACCGGCCCACGGCGGGCGGGCGCCGGTCTCTAGGCTGCGGTGGTGATCTACAAGATTCTGGCCACCAGCGAGTGGGAGCAGGCGCAGGCGGCCGGGCGGTTCACCGGCACCGCGATGGACCAGCAGGACGGCTTCATCCACCTGTCGGCGGCGGACCAGGTGGTGGAGACGGCCCGCCGGGTCTTCGCCGGGGTCGCCGGCCTCACCCTGCTCGCGGTGGACGAGGCGCGGCTCGGCGACGCGCTGCGCTGGGAGGTGTCCCGCGGCGGGGCGCTCTTCCCCCACCTCTACGCCGCGCTGCCGGTCGACGCGGTGCTGGCCGCGCACGCCCTGCCCGCCGACCGGCCCGCCGCCGACGCGGTGGCGGAACTGGTCGCCTGACGGCTCGTTATGCTGCGTCGAGCCCGCCCGCCGGCTCCGGAAGTCCGGCGCGGCCGGGTGGTCCTGGCCCGGCCGGGCGCGCGGCGGTCAACCGGCGCGGCCGCCCGGCACCGACGGCGCGACGACGCGCCCTGCGACGATGCGAGATGACATGACTGACACCACCAACCGGTCCGCCTCCGTCTTCGTCCACCCGACGGCCGACGTGGAGGACGGCGCCCAGGTCGGCGACGGCACCAAGGTCTGGCACCTGGCCCACGTCCGGTCGAGCGCCCAGGTCGGCGCCGGCTGCGTGATCGGCCGCAACGTGTACGTCGACGCGAACGTCACCGTCGGCGACCGCGTGAAGATCCAGAACAACGTCTCGGTCTACCAGGGCGTCACCATCGAGGACGAGGTCTTCGTCGGCCCGTGCGCGGTGTTCACCAACGACTTCCGCCCGCGCGCCCAGAACCCCGACTGGACGATCACCCCGACCATGGTCCGCCGGGGCGCCTCGATCGGCGCCAACGCCACCCTGGTCTGCGGCATCGAGGTGGGCGAGTACGCGATGATCGCCGCCGGCTCGGTGGTGACGAAGGACGTCAAGCCGTACCAACTGGTGGCCGGCAACCCGGCCCGGCCGAAGGGCTGGGTCGACGAGAAGGGCGAGGTCGTCTCCCGGGACGTCGACAACCCGCCGCACCAGGGCTGAGCGCGCGACGGGGGCGGCGACCGGACCGGTCGCCGCCCCCGTGCCCCGCGGCGCCGGTCAGCCGCAGAGCCGGTCGATCTCGTCCCGGAACCGGTCCATCGGGTTCACCCCGGCCGGGCCGAGCAGGTACGCCTTCAGCTCCCGCCGCGCCCCGGTCATCGGGTCGTCCCCGGCCCGGGTGACGGCCAAGACCTCCGGCAGCTCGCCGCAGTCGGCGGAGAGCAGGTACGCCGCGCGCGCCGTGGGGAAGGTCCGGCGGAACTCGTCCGCCGGCAGGCCGGCCGGGTTGGCCACCACGTACGGCCGCTCGCTCTGCACCCAGTCGGAGACCACGCTGGAGACGTCGCTGACCAGCAGGTCGGTCACGTTGAAGCAGTCGAACAGGGCCGGGGTCCGGCCGGTGACCACGAGGTGCGCGGCGCCGTCCAGCGACGTCGGGCCGGTCCGGCCGCCCGCCGCCCGGATCCGGGCGACGATCCGCTCGTGCGCCGCCCGCGCCTTCCTCGACCGGGTGCCGGTCAGCGGGTGCGGTTTGTAGATCAGCCGCAGGTCGCCGGCGGCGAGCAGCCCGGACACGATCCGCTCCCCCATCAGCACCAGCGAGGTGTGGTACGGGTCGTCGTCCAGCCAGCCCTCCCAGGTGGGGGCGTAGAGCACGGTGAACACGTGGTCGGCGGCGCCCGAGCCGAAGGTGTGCACCCCGCCGAGTTGCGGCCGGCCGATCTCCACGATGTCGCGGTCCAGCACGCCCACCCCGGCCCGGGCGTACCGCTCCCGGCCGGCCGGACCGGCCACCCAGACCTCGTCGTAGACCTTGCTGTACGGGTTGACGCTGGCCTGCTTGTCGCTGTCGCCGTGGCCCACGAAGACGTGCTTCACGCCCGGCTCGCGCAGCAGGTGGATGTTGGCGCCGGCGTTGGCCACGTAGAGGGCGACCCGGATCGGGGCCAGGTCGAGGTTCATGAAGTCGACCCCGGCCGGTACGCAAATCACCGGTAGCCGGGTGTCGGCCAGCGCACGGAACGCCTCCTCGGAGCGCAGCAGCACCACCGCGCGCCGGCCGGCCGCCTCGACCGGGGCGAGCCACATGTTGACCTGGTAGACGTCCTTGGCCGGCCCGGCGAAGTAGAGCGCCACCTCGGGCCGCTCCCGGGCCAGCCAGTCGTGCACGGCGGGCAGCACGCCGGGGGCCTCGCCCCGGCCGGGCCGCCGGGTGAGCGTCAGCACCGCGGCGGTGACCAGCCCGGCGGCCAGGGTGACCACGCCGGTGACCACCACCGGGGCGACCCGGTCGACGGCCGCGGCCACCACGGCCGCCGGCACGAGCAGCACGTTGAGCAGGGGCAGCCGCAGGCCGGCCAGGCGCCCTGCCCAGGCCGGCGGGACCGGCGCCCGGCGCAGCGCGCCGAGGTCGAGGTTGCGGGTCAGCGCCGGGGTGGCGGCCCGCCCGTCGACCGCCCGGGCCAGCGCCGCGGTGCCGACGGCAACGGTCCAGAGGGCGGCCGGCAGCAGCAGCACCGCGACCGTGCCGGCCCGGCCGGGGCGGACCGCGCTCACCACCAGCAGCACCACGGACAGGTCGCGGACCAGGCGCCGGAAGACCAGCCCGAGGCCGGCCTTGCGGAGCAGCCCGCCGGTCTCGGCGTACCGGGTGGCGAGGGTCAGCTCACCGGCGAGGACCACCGCCGCGGCGACCGCGTACGGGACCACCAGACCGAGGACCCCGGACAGGATCATGACCCCGTAGCCGAGCAGCGTCAGGCCCACGGCGGCGAAACCCCGCTGGCTGCGCACTCTGCTGAACAACGGCACGCTCCCTGTCTGCCCACCGGCGGCGAGCCGGCCCGACAGCGGGGCAGCCGCGACCTGGAAACGGGGCAAGCAGGACAAGTATCGCCGGGGTGCCGGACGGGCGAACGGCCGTTGGACGACGCTCACCCCGGCGGGCGGCGCGACGCAGCGGGCCCCGGCCGTCACACGGCCGGGGCCCGGAGGCTGCGGGCGGGTCAGCCGCCGATGACCACCCGGCGGACGCCGGTCCAGCGCGCCGGGTCGGTGACGCGGCGGCCGTCGACAAGCACCGTCACGCCCGGCAGGTCGGCCGGGGTGAGGTTGCGGTACTCGGCGTGGTCGGCCTGGATCACCGCGGCGCCGACCGGCTCGCCCTGGTAGCCGGGGAGGCCGTGCGCGGCCAGCTCCTCGTTGGAGTACATCGGGTCGGCGACGTACGGGACGGCGCCCCGCGCACGCAGCGCCTCGACGGTCGGGAAGACGCCGGAGAAGGCGGTCTCCTTGACGCCGCCCCGGTAGGCCGCGCCGAGCACCAGCACGCCCACCCCGGTCAGGTCCCCGTACGCGGCGGCGAGCAGGTCGACGGCGTACTCCGGCATGGCGGCGTTGGCCTCGCGGGCCGAGCGGACCACGGTGGCCGCCGGGTCGTTCCACAGGTACATCCGCGGGTAGATCGGGATGCAGTGCCCGCCGACGGCGATGCCCGGCGAGTGGATGTGGCTGTACGGCTGGGTGTTGCAGGCCTCGATGACCTTGGTTACGTCGACGCCCACGGTGTCGGCGAAGCGGGCGAACTGGTTCGCCAGGCCGATGTTGACGTCCCGGTAGGTCGTCTCGGCGAGCTTGGCCAGCTCGGACGCCTCGGCCGAGCCGAGGTCCCAGACGCCGTTCGGGCGGTCGAGGTCCGGGCGCTCGTCGAAGTCGAGCACCGCCTCGTAGAAGCGCACGCCGTGCGCGGCCGACGCCTCGTCGATGCCACCGACCAGCTTGGGGTAGCGGCGCAGGTCGGCGAAGACCCGGCCGGTGAGCACCCGCTCCGGGCTGAACACCAGGTGGAAGTCCTGGCCGGCGGTCAGGCCGGAGCCCTCCTCCAGCATCGGCGCCCAGCGGTTGCGGGTGGTGCCGACCGGCAGCGTGGTCTCGTAGCTGACCAGGGTGCCCGGCTTGAGCCCGCGGGCGATGGCCCGGGTGGCGTCGTCCATCCAGCCGAAGTCCGGCACGCCCTCGGCGTCCACGAAGAGCGGCACGACCACGACGACCGCCTCGGACTCGGCGACCGCGGCGGCCGTGTCGGTGGTGGCCGACAGCAGCCCGGCGGCGACCGCCTCCTTCAGCTTGACGTCCAGGTCGGCCTCGCCGGGGAACGGCACGGCACCGTCGTTGACCAGCTGGACGACCCGCTCGGAGACGTCGGCACCGAGCACCCGGTGCCCCTTCGAGGCGAACTGCACGGCGAGCGGCAGACCGATCTTGCCGAGCGCGACGACGCAGATGTTCATGAAACTACTTTCCTCCAGAGGGCCAGATTCGGCGCAGGCGGGCAAGGAACCGACCGGGGGTCACCGGCGTGATCGCGACGATCACCTGGCCCTTGTGATTGGTGGTGGGCGTGACGAGGTGGAACCGGACGCCGTGCCGGGCCAGCAGCCGGGGCGCCGCGACGCGGCGGTCCGTGCGCAGCGGCGCCGAGGCCGTCCCGCCCAGCGCGGTCACCTTGGCACGCACCACCCGGCGCTCGCCGTTCGCCGCGACGACCGCGAGCAGCCGGTCCATCGCGAAGTCCGTCCGTACGACGGTACCGGTGCCCTCGGGAGCGACCGACGTCACACCCGCCAACTCGCCGACGCTGACCTGGATGGCCTCGGCGGACAGCTCGGACAGCTCGGCCCAGCGGCTGTGTGCGGTGACCACGAGCGCGCGGGCGCCGGTGGCGTCCCGCCCCCAGTCCAGCCCGGTGGCGGTCAGCTTCGCCAGCGCCTTGGCGGCCTGGTCGGTGATGTCGTACCAGTCGTCCGGGTAGCCGAACGCCGGGTCGCGGAAGCCGACGTGGTGGGCGTACCAGCGGCCGTCCTCGACGGTGACCTCGGGCAGCACCTTGTCGGACTGCTGCCGGATCAGCTCACGGAGCTGCGCCAGGTCGCCGTCGCGGGCGACCGCCACCCGCACCCGCACGTCGCGCGCCATCCGGGCCAGGACGCCCTCGGTCAGGTACGCCTCGGCGAGCTTGCGGACCCGGTCGTGGACGTGCTGCTGGACGTCCGGGGAGAGCTCCAGGAACTCCGCCCGGAGCAGCTTCGCCACCTCCCAGCTGAAGTGGCGCAGCAGCACCGCCTCCCGGCGCGGGCCCGGCTCGATCAGCCCGGCCACGAAGCCGACCAGCTCCTCGGCGCAGCGCAGCCGCTCCTCGAAGCGGCTCGCGTAGGTGATGTTCTGCGCGTTCTCCCGCTTGACCGCGTAGTAGTACTCGTAGTCGGCGAGGACGGAGACCTTCTTCGCCCGGAAGCACGCCTCCAGCGTGAACGGCTGGTCGCTGCCCATCGGCATGTCGGTGCGGAACCGCAGGCCGTGGCGCTCGACCAGGTCCCGCCGGAAGAGCTTGGTGTTCGACAGCGACCAGGGCAACTCGCTGTCGAAGAGGTCGACCTGTTCCGCGGTGCTCGCGTAGATCGCCTGGTGCACGTAGCGCTTGTTGGTGCCGACCATCCGGCCGAGCACCACGTCGGACTCCCACCGGTCGGCGGCGGCCACCAGGCGCTCCAGCGCCTCCGGCCCGAGGTGGTCGTCGGAGCCGATGAAGAAGACGTACCGGCCGCGGGCGTGGTCCAGCCCGAGGTTGCTCGGGGCGGCCGGGCCGCCGGAGTTGGCCTGGTGCAGCACCCGGACCGTGTCCGGGTAGCGGGCGGCGAAGCGGTCCAGCTCGGCGCCGCTGCCGTCGGTGGAGCCGTCGTCGACGGCCAGGACCTCCAGCCGGTCCAGCCCGATGGTCTGCCCGACCAGCGACTCCAGGCAGGTGGTCAGGTACGGCATGGTGTTGTAGACGGCCACGACCACCGTCACGTCCGGCACCCGGCTCATGCGCCCGCCCCCACCGAGGTCGGGGCCGGGTCGCCGGCCGGGGCCGGGCGCGGCGGGGCGTCGGGCAGCAGCCGGGAGTAGACGCCGTCGAGCACCTGCGCCTGCGCCTCCCAGGTCCAGCCGGCCAGCAGTCCGGGCCGGTCGTACGCGGCGCGGTAGCGCTCCGGGTCGGCGAGCACCGCGCTGACCGCCCGGACGAAGTCGGCCACGTCCTCGGCCGTGAACACCTCGCCCTGCCCGGTCTCCCGGACAGTGTCCGCCATCGTCCGCACGTCGGAGACGACCAGCGGGAGGCGGGCGTGTGAATACTCGAAGAACTTGGTGATCAGGGCGATCTCGTGGTTGGGCCAGTGCTGGATCGGGATGACGCCGACCTGCGCGCCGGACAGGAACCGGACCACCTGGTGGTGCGGAACGTAGGGCAGCAGATGCACCCGGTCCGCCACGCCCAGCTCACCGGCCCGGGTGACCAGGCCCTTGACGTACGCCGACGTGGGCTTGTTGACCACGAACGCGACGTGCGCGCCGGGCAGCCGGGGCAGCGCCTCGACCATCACGCCGAGGCCGCGCTTGGCGGCGGCCACCCCGCTGTAGACCAGCAGCGGGGTCTCCGGGCCGATGCCGCAGAGCGCCCGGATGTCCGGCACCGGCTCACCCGCGTCGGCCGGCAACTCGTCCACCGCCGGGGCGTTGAGCACCACCGCCGGGCGCTCGGCCAGCCCGTGCTCCCGCTGGAGCAGGTCGGCCAGGCCGCCGGAGACGGTCATCGTGGCGTCCGCGTACGGCACGTACTCCCGCTCGTGGGCCACGTTGCCGGGCAGCCAGCGGGCGTTGTCCCGCCACGGCTGCACGCCGGGCAGGTACTCGTGGGCGTCCCACACCAGCGCGATCCGGCGGCCCTTCGCGGCGGCCCGGATCTTGGCGCGGGCGCCGACGCCGATCATCCGGAAGTCGTTGGCGTGGATCACGTCCGGGGCCAGCTCGTCGACGACCGGGCCGTAGGCCAGTTCGTAGTCCCACAGCCCCGGCTCCAGGCGGCGCCACGCGCCGTCGCCGCGCAGCCGCTGCCAGAACAGCGTGTACGCCCGGTCCCAGGGACCGTCGAGCTTGCGGCTCTTCCGGGCCTGGTTGAGCTGCCGGTTGCGGAAGCCCACCCACTTGCGGGTCAGGCCGGCGAGCTTCTCCTCGGCGCGCAGCGCCGCCCAGGGCAGGCCACCGGGCCGGCCGGCGCCGGACTCCCGGGCCGCGGTGGTCAGCGCCGCCCGCCGGACCGCCAGGTCGGCCCGCCAGGCCTTCACGGCCTGGGTGCGGTGGGCGGCGATGCCGGACGGCGGGTAGGCGAGCGGCCGGCGCAGCCACACCCGCCGGAACTCGTGCCGGCGCTTGGCGAGCGGCTCGGGCATCGGGATCAGGCGGACCTCGGCGTCGCCGAGCCGCCACTGCTGCGGCTGCCCGACGGGCGCGCGCCCGAGGAGGACGACGTCCCAGCCGGCCTCGGCCGCCGAGCGGGCGGCCTTCTGTACCCGGGAATCACCGATGACCCCGTTGTCCACCAGCATGACGACCCGTCCCCGGGTGGCCGCCGCTGCGGTCGTGCCGTCAGATCGCATTCCTTGCCCGTCTCCGTCGTCGCCAGCACCGCGCCCGCGGACCCGAGCGAGTCTACGACAACGGATCGGCGCGAAACGTCCACCGCCGTCGGCGGTCCGCGCCAACGCGCGCCGGTTGCTACCCTCCATGCTGTTCAACGACCGGCGACGTCTCCCGTTCGCGGGCCGGGCCGGCCCAGCGGCCTCCCGACGCGCTCGGCGAGCCGTCGGATCGCCCCAGCTCAGCGCGGACGGGATCGCACAATGGACGTGGTGACGACCGAGGAACCGAGCCGGCCGACGCCGGCCCAGCCCGCGGCGCCGGCGACCCCGGACCCACGCCGCCCCGGCCCCGGACAGCGGCTGCGGGCCGCTGCCCGGCACGCGCTGCCCGCGCTCGTGGTCTACGGCGTGATCCGCCTCGTCGGGCTGCTCACCGTCTACGTGTGGGCGCGCAACGTGGGCGCGTCCCCGAGCGATCGGCTCACCCGGTACGACGGCAACTGGTACCTCGCGATCGCCCAGCACGGGTACGACGGGTACGAGAAGACGCAGAGCAACATGGCGTTCTTCCCGCTCTACCCCGGCCTGACCGCCGGCCTCGACCGGATCTCCCCGCTCAGCACGCACGACGCGGCCCTGATCGTGGCGTGGCTCGCCGGGCTGGCGGCCGCCTGGGGCCTCTTCGCGATCGGCGCGCACCTGCACGACCGGCGCACCGGGGTCCTGCTCGCCGCACTCTGGGCGGCGCTGCCGCACGGCGTGGTGGAGTCGATGGGCTACAGCGAGAGCCTGTTCACCGCCCTCGCCGCCTGGACGCTGTACGCGCTGCTGCGCCGCCACTGGGTCACCGCGGGGGTGGTCTGCCTGTTCGCCGGCCTGACCCGGCCGACCGCCTCGTCGCTGATCCCGGTGGTGGGGCTGGCCGCGCTGATCGCGGTCGTCCGGCGCCGGGACGGCTGGCGGCCCTGGGTCGCCATGCTGCTCGCGCCGGCCGGCTGGCTCGGCTACCTGGCCTGGGTGGGCACGCGGACCGGGCGCCCGGACGGCTGGTTCCACATCCAGTCCGCCGGTTGGGGCACCAGCTTCGACTTCGGCGACTACACCCTCCACCGCGGGCAGGCGGTGCTGGCGCAGTCGACCCCGCCACAGATGCTGATGGTGAGCGTGGTGGGGCTGCTCGCGGTGATGTTCCTCGTGCTGAGCGTGCTCGACCGGCAGCCCTGGCAACTGCTGCTGTACAGCGGGTTGCTGCTGGTCACCACGCTGGGCTCGGCGGGCTACTACCACTCCAAGGCGCGGTTCCTGCTGCCGGCGTTCGCGCTGCTGCTTCCGGCGGCCGTCGGCCTGGCGCGGGCGGGCCGGGCCCGGGCGGTCACCGTGCTCGTGGCGCTGACCGCCTTCTCCGCGTACTTCGGCGGCTACCTGCTGCTGATCTGGAAGGGGTCGCCGTAACCGTCAACCGGTGACGGGCGGCACGCCCCTCACCGCGTGAACGGCCGGACGTCCCAGAGCCAGACGTCGTCCACCCGCTGTCCCGGGCCGTACAACGCGTCCAGGACGATCTTCAGGTTGTCGCGCCCGCGGGGTCCCCGGTCGGGCAGCGCCACGGCGTCGGCCTTCCAGTACCGGACGTCGGACCGTGCCTGGGCGACGTCCGCCGGGCCGACCGCCGTGTCCCGTTCCCCGCGCGAGACGGCGGTGAGCAGCTTCGCGGTCGGCTGCGGCTCCACGCCCCAGCGGCCGGTGGCGTCGGTGGCGGAGACCGGGCCGAGGAAGTAGCCCTCCGGCACGGCGAAACCGGCCACCGCGGCGGAACTCCAGTAGAGCGAGGTCATCCCGCGGACCGGCACCGGCACCAGGGTGCGGCCGGGGGCCACGTGGTCCTGCCACGCGCCGCTGGTGACGAAGTCCGGGACGGGGACCCGGCCGCGGACCTCCAGCGGGGTGGGCAGGATCGGCAGCAGCGCGGCGAGCGCCGCCACCGCGGCCAGCCGGGGGACCAGGCGGGCTTCGCCCGCGTCGGTCACCCGCATCCGGCCGAGGCGGTCGCCGGTGACCGCGAACAGCACGCCGAGCGCCGCGGTCGTGATCAGCGCGAACCGGGCGACCACCACCGAGTCGAAGATCGGCAGGTCGCTCAGCAGCGCGAACGGCGCCGGCACGTCGGTACGCCTGCTGCCCCAGGTCCAGGTGGTGCCGACCGAGAGGACGGCGGAGACCGCCGTCACCACGCCCAGCACCCGGACGACGATCTCGCGGCGCAGCCACCAGCAGGCGGCCAGCGCCAGCACCACCACCGACCAGCCGTAGAAGCTCGACTGCTCGGTGGTGTTCGGGCCCCACGGCAGCGCGCTGGCCCGTCCACCGGCCACCGACTCGGTGGCGTAGCGCACGAACGAGCCGACGGTCAGCGCGTAGACGTCGGGGTCGCCGGGGTGCCCGACCCGGTGCTGCGGCCCGGCGAACTGCATCCACAGCGGGTACGCGGCGGCGGCTCCGACCAGCACACCGGTGATCGCGAGCCCGCCGAGCAGCGCCGGGGCCCGTCCCAGTGCCGCGCGCGGCCGGAAGACCAGGTATCCGAGCAGCATCAGCAGGCAGCCGAGCGCCGTCAGGAACAGGATCTCCAGGCTCACGAAGAACTGCGCCACCACGAGCCCTCCCAGCACCAGCCCGTCGCGGACCGGGCGGGCGTCGCGGGCCAGCCTGACGACCCGCCACAGGATGAACGGCACCAGCCACTGGGCGGTGATGTGCGGATGCCCGTTGCTGTGCGAGACGAGGGCCGGCGCGAAGGCGCAGAACAGGCCGCCCACGAAGGCCGCGGCCCGGGACGACACCAGATGCCGGGAGAGCACGTGGTACCAGGCGTATCCGGTGCCGGCCAGGTTGAGCGTGATGAAGAGCAGGTACGAGAAGGGCGCGCCGAACAGGAGGGTGAACGGCGACAGGACCAGGCCGGGAAGCTGCATCCCCACGTTGGTCATCAGGTTGACGCCGGCCGGGGCGTTCTGCAGCGTGGTGAAGAACGGATTCTCCAGGTGGCTGACCGCGTGCGCGGCGTAGGCCAGCATCCACTCGTTGAAGCCCTGGTCGTCGGGCCGGCTGCCGAGCAGCCGGCCGCCCGGATCGAGCCAGCCACGGGCGGTCACCCACAGGGCGCCGGCCAGGTAGACCGAGGCGGCCAGCAGGTCCGGGCGCGGCCGGCGCCGGCGTGCGGGGGCGGCCGGCGACCCGGCCGGGCGCCGCGCCGCGTCGACCGGCGGCTCGGTCCGGTCGGGGGCCGCCTCGACGGTGGCGGCGGCCACCGGTCCGGCGTCGGCGGAGACGCGGGTCCGGCCGTCAGGGCCCGAGGCCGTCATATCGCCATATTCTACGCAGATCACCCCCCTGGTCAGGCGCGCCACGCCCGGACGGGGGCGCCCCGGCCGCGCCGGCGGGCGTCACGGGAGCCGGTACGGGGCGGACGGCCGCGCACGTTCGGTTAGGGTGGTGCGCTGTGTCCCGCCCTCGCGCCGCTCGTCGCCGTCCGCACCGGTCGGGCGCGGATGACCGGAACCGTCCGGTGGCGTCGCGCACCGTCCCCCGCCGACCGCCACCGCGTGCGTCGTCCGGCGCCGGCCAGGGCACTACTATTTCCAGGGCGCCCGCCCACGACCCGGGCCTTCGCAGCCGGCGCGCCGAGCTGAACACGGCCACCGGCCCCCGCCGCCGGTGCCAGATCCACCCGTAGTCCCCGTCGCAGATCACGAGGAGTCACGTAGTGAAGGTCGTCAGCATTGTCGGCGCCCGACCGCAGTTGGTGAAGCTGGCGCCCATCGCCGCGGCGTTCGCCGAGGACGGGTGCGAGCACGTGATCGTGCACACGGGCCAGCACTACGACGCGGACCTGTCCGACGTGTTCTTCTCCGGCCTCGGCATCCCGGACCCGGACGTGCACCTCGGCATCGGCTCCGGCAGCCACGGCGTGCAGACGGGCAACACCCTGGCGGCGCTGGACCCGGTGCTCGCCGCCGAACGGCCGGACTGGGTGCTGGTCTACGGCGACACCAACTCGACCCTGGCCGGCACGCTGTCGGCCGTGAAGCAGCACCTGCGGGTGGCCCACCTGGAGGCCGGGCTGCGGTCGTTCAACCGGCGCATGCCGGAGGAGCACAACCGGGTGCTCACCGACCACGCCGCCGACCTGCTGCTCGCCCCCACCGAGGAGGCCGTGCGGCACCTGACGGCGGAGGGCCTGGCGTCGCGCTCGGAGCTGGTCGGCGACGTCATGGTGGACGTCTGCCTGCGGGTCCGCGACGACGTGTCGCGCGGCGGCCTGCCCCGGCCGGCCCTGCCCGAGGGCATCGACCCGGACGCCCCGTACCTGTTGGCCACCCTGCACCGCGCGGAGAACACCGACGACCCGCAGCGGCTCGCCACGCTGCTCGACGCGCTGGCCGACCTGCCCGTGCCGGTGGCGCTCCTGGCCCACCCGCGGCTGGTCGCCCGGGTCGAGGAGCACGGGCTGAAGCTGTCCCGCGGCTCGCTGCACGCCGGCCGTCCGCTGCCGTACGCCGCCATGGTGGCGGCCGTGCTCGGCTCGGTCGGCGTGGTCACCGACTCCGGCGGCCTCCAGAAGGAGGCCTACCTGCTGGACCGCCCGTGCACCACGCTGCGGACCGAGACGGAGTGGGTGGAGACCCTCGCGGACGGCTGGAACGTCCTCGTTCCGGACCCGCGCGAGCTGGGCGCGCAGTGGGCGACGACGGCCACCCGTCCCGCCCCGGAGGCGCCCCGCGGCACCCCGTACGGCGACGGGCGGGCGGCCCACCGCGTCGCCGAGACGCTGCGCCGGCACCTGGCATGACGACGCGTCCCCTCTTCACGATCGGCTACCTGCGATGAGCAACCGAGTCCTCCCCCTCCCCCGGTCCGGTGGCGGCAAGCGACCGCATGCCATCTACCTGGCGATCGGCTTCCCACCCGCGGCGAAGAGCAGCGCCTACCGGCTGCGCGAGACGGCGAACCAGTTCGTCGCCCTGGGCTGGGACATCACCGTCATCACCATCTGCCAGGAGGCCTGGGAGCGGGAGTACGGCCTGGACCACACCCTCTCCGAGAAGGTCGACCCGCGGGTCAAGGTGGTCGAGCTGCCGCTGATCCGGGAGGACCTGGAGACCGACATCCGGGCCTTCTCCGAGGAGCGCTCGCTCGACCCGGCCGGGTGGATCAAGCGGCTGCGCCAGCGCGAGCAGAAGGTCTTCCCCGAGCCCGTCTTCGGCGGCTGGCGGCACGACCTGGAGCAGGCGGTGCTGCGGGTGCACCGCGAGCACCCCGCCGACCTGCTGCTCGCCTCCTGCGCCCCGTACGTGAACCTGGCCGCCACGTGGAAGCTGTGGGAGGAGCACAAGGTCCCCTACGCGGTGGACTTCCGCGACGGCTGGTCGCTGGACGTCATCGGCGGCGGTGAGGCCTTCACCCGGGACTCGGTCTCCGGCCGCTGGGAGTCCAAGGTGCTGGAGCACGCCATCGCGGTCTGGTGCGTCAACGACCCGATCGCCGGCTTCTACCGCGAGCGGTACCCCCACCTCGCCGACCGGGTGCACGTCGTGCGCAACGGCTACGACGAGGACAGCCTGCCGGACGTCACCGGCCGGTCGCCGGACCCGGCCGCCGGGCTGACCTTCGGCTACCTCGGCTCGGTCAACTTCACGCCGGCCTTCCTCGAGTCGGTGCTCGACGGGTGGCGGATCGCCCGCCGGGACGACCCGGTGGTGGCCAGCTCCCGGTTCGAGGTGCGCGGGCACATCGGCGCCGGTCCGGCCCGCGAGGCCAACCGTCACATGGACCTGCTCAAGGAGGCCGCCGTCGACGGGGTCAGCTTCGGCGGCCCGGTGCCGAAGGCCGACCTGGCCGCCACCTACGGCTCCTGGGACGCCCTCGTCCTGATGCTGGTCGGCGGCCGCTTCGTCACCTCCGGCAAGGTGTACGAGTTCATGGCCACCGGCCTGCCGGTGCTCTCCGCCCACGACGTCGACCACGACGCGTCGAACATCCTGGCCGGGCACCCGCTGTGGACCGGGGCCGTCGGCCTGGACCCGCACCGTCTCGCAAACTCCTTCAGCGAGGCCGCCCGGATGGCCCTGAAGGCGACCGACGCCGACCGGACCACCGCGCGCCAGCTCGCCCGCCGGTTCGCCCGGCCGGCGGTGCTCGGCCCCGCCGTGCGACACCTCACCGAACTCGTCCGGCCCACCACGGCCGGCGACTCCGCCCCGGCCGCTTCGACGGAGGATGTCCAGCTGTGACCACCGTGCTCATCGTGGCCGCGACCGCGCCGAAGCAGCCGGCCGTCCTGATCGAGGCGCTCGAGCGCTTCCGTGCCCGGGGCGCCAGCGTCACCGTGGCGTGCTTGTTCAACAGCGCGGACCTGCCGGTCGACCCGGCGCTGGCGGAGGTGCGCACCTTCGCCGTACCCGGGGAGAAGCGGGACGCCCGGCTCCGCAAGGCGCTCGGCCGGGCGCCGGCCAACCGGAAGGTGTGGTTGCACGCCCGGCGCAACCCGTGGCTGCGGCAGCTCGTCCGGAAGGCGGACCTGCTGGTCGCCCTCGACGCGCGCGCCGTGCACACCGTGTGGGAGATGGCCCAGCGCAACACCCGGGCCGGCGCCTACTACGGGCTCGTGCCGGCGCAGCGGGCGCTCGACGCCCGGCGGACCGAGTCGGTGGGCCGGCGGCTGGAGCGTCAGGTCTCCGCGGCGGCGGGCATCGGCGCCCGGGGCGCGCGCCGGGCGGCGACGCAGACCGTCCGGACCACGCTGAGCAAGGCCACCGGCCAGACGGTCATGAGCAACCCGGCGGGGGCCTGGTTCTGGACCCGCGCGGTGGCGGCTCCCCGCGTGCCGGACCGGTTCCGCAGCAAGCTCGCCGTCCGGCTGCACGACAGCGCGGTGAAGGCCGGCCGGCCGGCCGTCGCCGCCCGGGCCGCCTCCGCCGCCGTGAGCCGGATCAGCAGCGCCGGCACCCGCGCGGACGTGCTGACCAAGGCCGCGCAGGCCGAACTGGCCCTCGGCCGCGTGCCGACCGGCCTGCACGACGCGATCCGGGCCCAGCTGGCGCTGGCGGACAGCCTGCTGCCCCGGGACAGCAAGAAGGCCGCCGCGGCCGTGTCCAAGGCGTGGAGCCTGGCCTCCAACCGGGTGCTGCACTTCGACCGGCTCTCCTCGCCCATGAGCGAGGACCCCGGGGCCTTCCTGGCGCCGTTCCGCGAGAGCACCGCGGCCCGGAAGCTGTCCGCGAAGCGGGGCCGGATCGCCCCGGCCGCTCCGACGCCCGCCGACCGGCCGCTGCGCCTGCTGGTCACCACGCTCATCAACGACAACTTCCTCCAGGAGATCCTGGAGCGCTACCGGGCGATGCCGAACGTGGAGGTCCGGTTCCTCGACCTCTACGACGACCCGGTGACCCGCCCGCTCGCCCTGAGCGGCAGCACCGTCATGGAGCACCTCCTGGCCGGCGAGTCGTCGTACGGCGCCAAGATCGAGGAGTGGCTGCGGCCGCACCTGGACTGGGCCGACACCGTCTTCGTCGACTGGTGCCAGGCCACCGCGGCGCTGTTCACGCTGCACGACCCGGGCACCGCCCGGATCATCGTCCGACTGCACAGCTTCGAGGCCTTCAACTTCTGGCCGCACCTGGTGGACTTCTCCCGGGTCGACGACGTCGTCTTCGTCTCCGAGCACCTCAAGGACCTGTCCACCGCGGTGCTGCCCCAGCTCACCGAGGCGGACGGCCCCCGGCTCCACGTCATCGACAACGCGATGGACCTCCAGCGGTACCCCCGCGCGAAGCCGGCGGACGCCCGGTTCACCCTCGGCATGGTCGGGTTCAGCTCGGTGGCGAAGGACCCGCGCTGGGCGGTCGAGGTGCTGCGCAGGCTGCGCGAGCGGGACGAGCGCTACCGGCTCACGCTCATCGGCAGCGACTTCAACAACCGGACCAGCAAGCCGGCCAAGGACTACGGCAAGCTGTTCAGCCAGGACCTGGCGGAGCTGGAGCCGCTCGGCGCGGTCCGGCGGTACGGGCAGACCGACGACGTACCGGCCGCGCTCCAGGAGGTGGGAGTCATCCTCAGCGCCTCCGTGCGGGAGAGCTTCCACTGTGGCCTGGTGGAGGGCGCGGCCAGCGGGGCGGTGCCGGTGGTCCGGGACTGGCCGTTCTTCGCCCGAAAGCCGCACGGCGCCCGTAGCCTCTTCCCCGCCGACTGGGTGGTCGACACCCCCGAGGAGGCCGCGGAGCGGATCCTGGCCGCCACTGCCACCGAGGAGCGGTGGGCGGAGGCCGGGCGGGCCGCGTCCGAGCACGTCCTGAAGACGTGGGACTGGACCGTCACCCAGTCCGGGTACGACCGGCTGCTGCTGGGCGACTGAACCTGCGGCGGAAAGCAGGGAAAACGGGAAGGGGCCCGGCCGATCGGCCGGGCCCCTTCCTCGTGGGCGTGATTCAGCGGACCGGGACGGCCGACCGCTGCGCCGGTACGGACGGGGTGGCGGGGTCCGCCGCCGGGAGCGCCTTCGGGTGGTCCGGCAGCAGGCGGGTGTAGACCTCGTCCATCACCCGGGCCTGCGCCTCCCAGGTCCACTGCTCCAGCACGCCCGGCCGCTCGTACGCGGCGCGGTACCGCTGCGGGTCGTCCAGCACCGCCCGCACCGCGCGCAGGTAGTCGTCCAGGTCCTCGGCGCGGAACACCTCGCCCTGCCCGGTGGCCCGGGTCGTCTCGGCCATCGTCTTGACGTCGCTCACCACCATGGGCAGCCGACCGTGGGCGTACTCGAAGAACTTGGTGATCAGCGCGATCTCGTGGTTCGGCTTGTGGTGGATCGGGATGACGCCGAGGTCGGCGGGGGCCACGAAGGCGGAGACCTGCCAGTGCGGCACGTACGGGAGCAGGTGCACCCGGTCGGCCACGCCCAGCTCGGCGGCGAGTTCCTCCAGCTCGTACATGATCGGCACCTTGCCGTTCGGGTGCACCGACACCAGCGCGACGTGCGCGTCGGGCATCTGTGTCAGGCCCCGGATCATGATGTCCACCCCGCGCGACGGGTTGATGCCGCCGCAGTAGACCAGCAACGGGGTGGTCGAGTCGATGCCGCAGAGCGCCCGGATGTCCGGCACCGGCACGGCCCGCTGTTCCGGGGTCAGCGCGGCGGGTGGGGCGTTCAACACGACGGCCGGCTGCTCGGGCAGGTCGTGGGTCTCCCGGAGCAGGTCGCCCAGCGTCGAGGAGACGGTGATGACGGCGTCGGCGTAGGGCGCGTGCTCGCGCACGTACGCGATCTGGGCCGGCAGCCAGCGCAGGTTGGTGGGCCGGCCGATGATGCCCGGGACGAACTCGTGGGCGTCCCAGACCAGCTTGACGTCGCGGCCGCCGGCCCGGGCCCGCATGGCGGCCCGCGCCCCGACGCCGAGCATCCGGAAGTCGTGCGCGTGGATGAGGTCCGGTTCGAGCTCGTCGACGACCGGGGCGAAGGCCAGCTCGAAATCCCACAGCTCCGGGTCCAGCCGGCGCCAGGCGCGGTCGCCCTGCAGGCCCTGCCAGAACCGCAGGGCGGCCCGGTCGAGCCGGGAGTTCGGGTCCTGCTGGCGCTCCTGCAGCCGCTTCAGCTCCTGCGACCGGAACTTGACCCACTGGAACGAGATCTTGTTGAGGAAGTACGGCGACGCCAGCCGGGCCTTGCCGGTCAGCTCGGCCCAGCGCGCCCCACCGCCGCTCCGCGCCACCTTGATCTCGGAGAGCCGGAAGTTGAGGTCGTCCCGCCGGGCCTTGAGCTTGTTCAGCTTCCGCTTCGCCTCGGGACCCGGCTTGTAGGCCAGCGGGCGGCGCAGCAGGGCGCGACGATAGGTGACCGGGTGCGGGAGCCGTCGGGGCACCCGGATGAGGCGCACCTCGGCGTCACCGAGCCGCCAGGTCTCCTCCGCGGCGGCGCTCTTCAGGATGCCGACCAGGATCACCTCCCAGCCGGCCTCGGCGGCCGACCGGGCGGCCTTCTGCACCCGGGAGTCGCCGTGGACCCCGTTGTCGACCAGCATCACCACCCTCCCCCGGGTCGGTCGGGCGTCGGTGGACGGCACAGCAGGCATCGGGTGCTTCTCCTCGTTGACGGGTCTGGCACGGTCGGTCCGGCTCCCCCTCGCCGGTCGTCCGGGGACGACCGCCGCGGGTCACCGGAGGAAAGCGTCGAAGACCTCGGCGGTCCGCCGACCGTCGTGCTGGTCACGGACGTACGTGGGCCCCTCGGCGGCGAGCGCCGTCGCGGCGGCACGGTCGTCGAGCAGCGACTCGATCGCCTTCACCAGCGTGGTGGGCGTGGCGTTCACGATGGGTGGTTGGACGCCGACCCCGCGGTGGGCGGCCTCGCTGAGGTAGGCCACCACCACCTTGCCGGCGGCCATCCCCTCACAGGAGAACGTGCCGTAGCTGCCGATCACGAGCTGGTCGACGACGATGTCGGCGTCCTGCACCTGGCGGCGCATCTCGCTGTACGGCAACCCTTCCACCAGCCGCAACTCGATGATCCGCCGGTCGTGCAGCTCCTGCAACCCGGGCAGGAGCCGGTCGGTGCCCTTGGTCCAGCGGTTGGACGGGGCGTGCAGCACCACCGGGCGGGCCCGCTCCAGCACCGGACGGTCGCACGTCCAGCCGTCGACGTCGACCACCAGCGGGGCCCAGGTGGCGAAGGGCACGTCGTCCAGCAGGTCGGGGGTGGTGACGAACAGCGGCAGGCCGCTCTCCTCGGCGGTGCGCCGGTTCCGCTCGGCCACCACGGTGAGCCGCTCCCGCAGGTCCTCCGGGGCGTCCCGGAACGCGGACTCGGCGTGCCGTTCCAGGTGCGTTCCCGGGTGTCGGATCTCACTGCCGTGCGCCAGCAGCGCGACCTTGATCCGGGCCCGGCGCAGGGCGGGAAGGTCGGCCGCCACGTCGTCGCCGTTGAGGCGGCCGAGCACCGGGCGGAAGGCGTCGACGATCAGGTGGGTGTACGCGCCGAGCACCCGCCGGATCTGGTCCAGCTGCACGTCGAGCTGGTGTTCGGCCGGGAAGTGCAGGTAGCGGTCCGCCGGGTACCGGTAGTTCGCCGGTGGCTTGGCCACGACCAGCTCCACGCCGACGTCCGGGCGGGCGGCGCTGATCGCGGCGGCCAGCGCGGAGAGCTGACCGGCGTAGTTGGCGGTGCCCAGGCCCAGCCGCACGGGCCCGGCGCCCAGGGCCCGCCAGGGACCCGGTGTGCCGGCCTCGACGGGCGCGACGATCGGCTCCGCCGCCTCCGGCGCCTCGGCGGTGCGGTCCCACGCCCGCTCGACGGCCTTCACGAAGGACGGCACCGACCCGGGGGCGAACAATTCGCCGGTCCGGTGCCGGGCCAGGTACTCGCGTACCGGCCGGGCGTTGCCGGCCACGATCCGCAGCCCGGCGGCCCGGTAGGCGTCGAGCACGGCGGGCACCGACGCGGCCGGGTCCCCCGCCGGGGCGAACCCGAGCACGGCCAGGTCCGCCGAGGCGAGGAAGGCCGGTGTCAGCCGACGCGGGCGGGGCACCTCGTGCACCCGCCGGCGCGCCTTGCCGGCACGGCGGATCAGCTCCCGCACGGCCGCCCCGTCCGCATCGGTGCGGACGAGAGCCAGGTGGAACTCCGGCAACCGGACCAGGGCGGCCAGGATGCCGCCGAGCGCCCGGTCGTCCGCGATGCCACCCGCGTGCACGAGCAGCGGCGTGGTGGCGGGGAGCTCGCAGAGCTCGCGTACCGAAGGGGTCTCCCAGGGCCGATCGCCGGCGGCGGCCCGGCGGAGCGCGATGCGCCACCGCCGGGGGAGCCGCCGCTTCACCGCGGAGACCGTCCGCCGAACCGGCGCCGGGCTCATCGCAGGGCCGGCTCCGCGTCGTTACCGGCGGCCGCCACGGAGACGACCTTCCCGTCGGACGCGGACTCGAGGAGCCCGGCGGCGACCCGCACGGTCCGCAGGCCCTGCCGCAGGGTCACGATGTCGCTCTGCTTGCCCTCCACGGCGTCGCGGAAACGCTCGTGCTCGACCAGCAGCGGCTCGCGCTTCGGGATCGCGTAGCGGACCATGTCGCCCTCGGCCACGCCGCGGAACGCGCGCAGCGCCTCCCACTCGGTGTCGATGGCGGCGTTGGCGTAGAAGGTCAGGTCGGCGGTGAGCGTGTCGGCGACGAAGCAGCCCTTGTCGCCGGTGACCACGGTGGACCGCTCCTTGAGCGGGCTCAGCCAGTTGACCAGGTGGTTGACCATCGTGCCGTCGGCGAGCTGGCCGACCACGGCGACCATGTCCTCGTGCAGGCGGCCGCTGCGGGAGACCGTACGGGCCGACACGGAGGTGTATTCCTGGCCGGTCACCCAGGCGGTCAGGTCGATGTCGTGGGTTGCCAGGTCCATGACCACGCCGACGTCGGCGATCCGGTGCGGGAACGGGCCCTGGCGCCGGGTGACGACCTGGAAGACCTCGCCCAGCTCGCCGGCCTCCAGCCGGGTGCGCAGGCTCTGCAGCGCCGGGTTGTAGCGCTCGATGTGCCCGACACCGGCCACCAGGCCGGCGGCCTCGAACGCCTCCACGAGCGTGGTGGCGGCGTCGACGGACTGGGCCAGCGGCTTCTCGATCAGCGCGCAGACGCCGTTGGCGGCCAGCTCCAGGCCGATCCGCTCGTGCAGCGCGGTCGGGCAGGCGACGACCGCGTAGTCGATGCCCAGGGCCAGCAGGTCGGCCAGCTCGGGGACGACCGGGGCGCGGAGCGTGCCGGTCACGTCGCCGGCCGGGTCGACCACGCCGACCAGCTCGACGCCGTCCAGGTTGGACAGCACCCGGGCGTGGTTGCGCCCCATCGCGCCCAGGCCGATGAGGCCGGCGCGCAGCTTGCGGCCCCCGCTCATCGGGCACCCCCGGCGAGGTTCGCGCCCTCGGCGATCCGCTCCAGGTCGGCCGGGCTCAGCGACGGGTGCACCGGCAGCGAGACGACCTCGGCGGCGGCCCGCTCGGTCTCCGGCAGGTCCCACGGGCCCGGCTTGCCCTCGGAGTCGAGGTAGGGCTTGAGGCGGTGGATCGGGGTCGGGTAGTAGACCGCGTTGCCGATGCCCAGCTCGGTGAGGCGGGCCATGGCCGCGTCCCGGTTGCCCTGCACCCGCACGGTGTACTGGTGGTAGACGTGCTTGGCGGCGTCCGCCACGGGCGGCGTGACCATCCCGGTGATCTTCGAGTCGAGGAACTTGGCGTTGGACCGGCGCTGCTCGGTCCACTCGGCGAGCTGGGTGAGCTGAACCCGGCCGATCGCGGCGGCCACGTCCGTCATCCGCATGTTGGCGCCGACGATCTCGTTGGCGTACCGCTGCTCCATGCCCTGGTTGCGCAGCAGCCGCAGGGTGCGGGCCAGCTCGGCGTCGGCGGTGGTGACCATGCCGCCCTCCAGGGCGTGCATGTTCTTGGTGGGGTAGAAGCTGAAGCAGCCGGCGGTGCCGAAGGCGCCGACCGGGGTGCCGTGCAGCGTGGCCCCGTGCGCCTGGGCGGCGTCCTCCACCACGGCGAGGCCGTGGCGCTCGGCGATCGCCATGATCTGGTCCATGGCGGCCGGGTGGCCGTAGAGGTGGACCGGCATGATGGCGACGGTGCGCGGGGTGACCGCGGCGGCGACCGCCTGCGGGTCGACGCAGAAGCTGCCCGGCTCGATGTCCACGAAGACCGGCTCGGCGCCGACCAGCCGGACGGCGTTGGCGCTGGCGGCGAAGGAGAACGAGGGCACGATGACCTCGTCACCGGGGCCGAAGCCCAGCGCCATCAGGGTGAGCTGGAGCGCGGAGGTCCCGGAGTTGACGGCGACGCAGTGCCGGCCGGCGACCAGGTCGCCGAACTCCTCCTCGAACGCGGCGACCTCGGGGCCCTGCACGACCCGGCCGCTCCGCAGCACCCGGACAGCCGCCTCGATCTCGGCCTCACCGATGATCGGTCGTGCTGGGGGAATGAACTCTGGGTGCGGCCCGACCATGGGGCTTCCTCCTGTCGACACGGTTCTCACTTGGGGGGACGGTTTCGGGGGGATGGTAGCGGTTGCTGCTGCAAACGACCCGGTCGCAACCAATGTCCGACCAGATGTGGACTGATGTTCATGATCGACTGGCGCTCCGCGACCGTGATCCGGAGTCACACTTCCACCTCGTCGCGGACAGGCCCCAAGCATGCTACCCGGAGGGCCGCGACGATCGCGGAGGCCAGGCGGGGCACCTCCTCGACGTCCAGCGACGCCCGGGAGATGGCCATCCGCCAGTAGACCGGACCGACGATCAGGTCCACCGCGGCGCGCCGGTCGGTGTCCGGCGAGAGTTCCCCCCGCTCGACCGCACGGCCGATGAGGATCCGGCCGACGGCCTGCTGGTAGTCGTCCAGGGCGGCCTGGAGCTTCTCCGCGATCTGCGGGTTGCGGGCCGCCTCGGCCAGCAGGTCCGGGATGATCTGGGAGGCCAGCCGGTGCCGCAGCGCGCGGGCCATCACGTGGAGCAGGATCTCCAGGTCGCCGAGGAGGCTCCCGGTGTCCAGCAGCGGCAGGTTGCGTCCCGCCGCCGCCGAGACCATGTCGAGCACCAGGTCGAGTTTCGAGCGCCACCGGCGGTAGATCGCGGTCTTGCTGACCCCCGCCCGGCGGGCCACCGCCTCGATGGAGAGGCGGCCGTAGCCGACCTCGGCCAACTCCTGCATCACGGCGGCGCGGATGGCACTGGTGATCTCCCCGCGCAGCACCGCCGCGCCGGCCGGGGCACGCCTCTTCTCGGTCGTCACGTGGGACAATGTAGCGCAACGACGGTACGGTTGCGTCCCGACGTGTTTTGGACTACCTTCCACGCAGCAGCGAGGCACCCTCCCCGCCCGGCCACGCTAGATTTCAACGCCGCGACACATCTCCTGCTCCCCATCGGCACGAAAGATCGGAGCGCCTGACCATGGCCAACACCGCGGTGGCCGACCCCGAATCCGGGCTGACCCGGGCCCAGCTCGCCCAGCGGTACGGGCTGCGGGTCGCCGGGGAACGCCCGCCTCTGGCCGAGTACGCCCGCCGGCTGTGGGCGTACCGACACTTCATGACCGCGTACTCGCGGGCGAAGGTCGCCTCGTCGCTCAGCAACACCCAGCTCGGGCAGCTCTGGCAGGTGCTGACACCGCTCACCAACGCGGCGGTCTACTACCTGATCTTCGGCGTGATCCTGTCCCAGCACCGGAGCGTGTCGAACTTCATCGCCTACCTGTGCACCGGCGTGTTCATCTTCATGTTCACCCAGACCGCGGTGCAGAACGGCACGAGCGCGATCACCGGCAACCTGGGGCTGATCCGGGCCCTCCAGTTCCCCCGGGCCGCGCTGCCGATCACCGTCACCCTGGTGCAGCTCCAGCAGCTGCTCATGTCGATGATCGTGCTGGCCGCCATCGTGGTGCTGACCGGCGAGCCGATCACCTTCCGCTGGTTGCTGATCGCCCCCATGCTGCTCCTGCAGACCATCTTCAACGTCGGGCTGACCATGGTGATGGCCCGGCTCGGCTCCAAGGTCACCGACCTCAAGCAGGTCATGCCGTTCGTGATGCGGACCTGGCTGTACGCCTCCGGCGTGCTCTACCCGGTCTCCCTGTTCCGGGAGCACCTGCCGCCCTGGGCGGCGGCCGTCCTGGAATGGAACCCGCCGCTGGTCTTCATCGAGCTGGCCCGGTACTCGCTGCTCGACTCGCACCAGGCGAACCTGGTGAGCTCCCCCCTGCGGCTCTGGGCGCTCGGCCTGTTCTGGGCGGTCGTCATGGGCATCGGCGGGTTCGTCTACTTCTGGCGCGGAGAAGAGGAGTACGGCCGTGGCTGAGCAGATCCAGCCGGCGGGCAGCGCCGCCGTGGTGGACTCGGGGCGCGTCCCCACCGTCGTGGTGGACGACGTGCACGTGATCTACCGGATCCACAAGGGCGCCACCGGCGGCACCACCCCGGTCTCGGCGCTCAAGCGGATCGTGTCCCGGACCAAGGCGCCGAGCATCCGCGAGGTGCACGCGGTCAAGGGCGTGAGCTTCACCGCGTACGAGGGTGAGGCCATCGGCCTGATCGGCAGCAACGGCTCCGGCAAGTCGACCCTGCTGCGGGCCATCGCCGGCCTGCTCCCGCCGGCCCGCGGCGCGGTCTACACGCAGGGCCAGCCGTCCCTGCTCGGCGTGAACGCGGCCCTGCTCAACGACCTCTCCGGCGAGCGCAACGTAGTGCTCGGCTGCCTGGCCATGGGCATGCCGCCCGAGGAGGTCAAGCGGCTGGCGCCGGAGATCATCGAGTTCTCCGGAATCAACGAGCGCGGCGACTTCGCCTCGCTGCCGATGCGCACCTACTCCTCCGGCATGGGCGCCCGGCTGCGCTTCGCCATCTCCTCGGCGAAGAAGCACGACGTGCTGCTCATCGACGAGGCGCTGGCCACCGGTGACCGCAAGTTCCGGGCCCGCAGCGAGCAGCGGGTCCGGGAACTGCGCGACAGCGCCGGCACGGTCTTCCTGGTCAGCCACTCGATCGGCTCGATCCGGGACACCTGCGAGCGGACCATCTGGCTGGAGAGCGGTGTCCTGAGGATGGACGGCCCCACCGACGAGGTCTGCGACGCCTACGAGAACCAGAAGTAGCCGTCCGGGAGCGCACCGGTCCCGGGCTCGCCCGGGTCGGTGCGCTCCGTCGTACGCGTTAAGGTTTCCTGGTTGCCGGCGAAAGTTCACCACCCGGTCATCCAGTCGCAAAACCCCATCCACCCGCAGAAGTGAGGAACGGCAATGACGCAGGACCGCACCCCCGCACCGGACGCCGCGCCGGCGAGCCCGGCGCCCTGGCGCCCCTCGCGGACGGTGGCCGTGATCCTCGCCGGGGGGACCGGGACGCGTCTCGGGCTGGGCATCCCGAAGCAGCTGCTGAAGATCGCCGGCAAGCCGATCATCGAGCACACCCTGGCCGTATTCGAGGCCGCGCCGGAGATCGACGAGATCATCGTGCTGATGGCCGCCGGCCACGTGCCCGACGCCGAGCGGATCGTCGCCAACGCCGGCTTCCGCAAGGTCAGCAAGGTGATCGAGGGCGGGGACACCCGCAACGACACCACCCGGATCGCGCTGGACGCGGTCGGCGAGGGCGACGTCAACATCCTCTTCCACGACGCGGTGCGCCCGCTGGTCAGCGCCCGGATCGTGCGCGAGTGCGTGAACGCGCTCTGGACCTACTCGGCGGTGGACGTGGCCATCCCGTCCGCCGACACGATCATCCAGGTCGACGAGGACGACTGCATCACCGGCATCCCGGTCCGCGCCACGCTGCGCCGCGGCCAGACCCCGCAGGCGTTCCGCTCCGGCACCATCCGCGAGGCGTACCGGCGGGCCGAGGGCGACCCGGACTTCGCCGCCACCGACGACTGCGGCGTGGTGCTGCGCTACCTGCCCGGCACGCCCATCAAGGTGATCGACGGCTCGGACGAGAACATCAAGGTCACCCACCCGGTCGACGTGCACCTGGCGGACAAGCTCTTCCAGCTCGCCGCCGCCCAGGTCCCCAAGCTCACCGACCACCGCAGCTACTCCGAGGAGCTGACCGGCCGGACCATCGTGGTCTTCGGCGGCAGCTACGGCATCGGCCACGACCTCACCGAGCTGGCCCGCCGCTACGGCGCCCAGGTCTTCCCGTTCAGCCGCTCCACCACCGGCACCCACGTCGAGCGGGCCGACGACGTGGCCGCCGCGCTGAAGACCGCCTTCGAGGCGACCGGCCGCATCGACCACGTGGTGGTCACCGCCGGGATCCTGGAGAAGGGCGCCCTGGCGGAGATGGACGAGGAGACGATGGATCGCCTCCTGCACGTCAACTTCGTGGGCCCGGTCACCATCGCCCGGCAGTCGCTGCCGTACCTCCAGCAGACCAAGGGCCAGCTGCTGCTCTACACCTCCAGCTCCTACACCCGGGGCCGGGCGCGCTACGCGCTCTACTCGGCCACCAAGGCCGCGCTTGTCAACCTGACCCAGGCGCTCGCCGACGAGTGGGCCGAGTTCGGCGTACGGGTCAACTGCGTCAACCCGGAGCGCACCGCCACCCCGATGCGCACCAAGGCGTTCGGCGAGGAGCCGGAGCACACCCTGCTCTCCGCCGAGGCGGTCGCCCAGGCCTCCCTGGACGTGCTGATCTCGGAGCTGACCGGTCAGGTGATCGACGTCCGCCGGGCGCCCGGCGAGCCGGTCGCCGCGGTGCCCGCCCAGGCGGGCGCGCACGACGCCGAGCAGTTGCCCACCGGCGTCGACGCCTGACCGGCGGACGGGACGAGCCAGATGCGTGGTGACCTGGTCCGGAAGCTGCTCGCCCGGGTGCTGACCACCGGGCTGGCGGTGCTGGCCTTCCTCGTCGTGGCACTCACCGGCGCGACCGGCTGGGGGCTGGCCGTCGCGGTGGCCGCGCTCGCCGCCACCGCCTGGGAGCGCCGGGTCCGGCCCACCGCCGACGGCCTCGCCGAGTCGGTGCTGGTCGCCGCCGGCATCCTGGTCGGCTACGCCCGCCGCCTGGACGCCGGCTTCGACCCGGCGCTGGCCGCCACCGCGCTGGTCCTGCTCGGCCTGGTGCTGCTGGTCGGGCCGCTGCGCGACGCCGGCGCGCTGGAGATCCGGGCGGCCAACCTGCCGGTCCGGTCCTGGACCCCGCTGGTCGCCGCCCGGCTCGGCGACGCGCTGCTGGTGCTGCTCGCCCTCGTGGCGCTCGCGGCCGGCCTGGCCCTGCCCGCCGGGGTGGCCCTGGTGGCCGCGCTGCTGGTCGCGGCGGGCTGCGGCGCGGTCGGCCTGGACCTGGCCCGCCGCCGGTTCCGGCCGCCGGCCGGCGGCGGCCCGGTGGGCCGGGCGGTGCGCCGCCACCAGCCCGAGTTCGTCCTCTACTTCTCCGCCCCGCCCGGTTCCGAGTACCAGGTCACCATGTGGCTGCCCTACCTGGAGCGGATCGGCCGGCCGTTCATGGTGCTGCTGCGCGAGCCCGAGTTCCTGCCCACCGTGGCCGCCGCGACCCGCGCGCCGGTGGTCTTCTGCCCCACCCTGAAGACCATGGACGAGGCCCTGGTGCCGAGCCTGCGGGCAGCCTTCTACGTCAACCACGGCGCGAAGAACAGCCACTGCATCCGCTTCTCGCAGCTCACCCACGTGCAGCTGCACCACGGCGACAGCGACAAGGCGCCCAGCGCCAACCCGGTCTCGGCCATCTTCGACAAGATCTTCGTGGCCGGTCCGGCGGCGATCGAGCGGTACGCCCGGGCCGGCGTGGACATCCCCGCCGAGAAGTTCGTCGTGGTCGGCCGCCCCCAGGTCGAGGCCATCGAGGTACGCCGGGAGCCTGCCACCGCCCCGGCGCACCCCACGGTGCTCTACACGCCCACCTGGACCGGGCACCACGCCGACGCCAACTACTGCTCGCTGCCGGTGGCCGAGACGGTGATCCGCCGGCTGCTCGACCGCGGGGCCACGGTGATCCTGCGGGCGCACCCCTACACGGCCCAGAACCCGGCCTCGGCGCGGCAGCTGGCCCGCCTCACCGAACTGCTCGCCGCGGACCGGGCGAAGACCGGCCGGGCGCACCTGTGGGGGGCGGCGGCCGGCCGCGACCTGACCCTCACCGAGTGCGTCAACCGCGCCGACGCGCTGGTCTCGGACGTCTCCGGGGTCATCTCCGACTGGCTCTACTCCGGCAAGCCGTACGCGGTCACCGACATGGGCGTCGACGGCGAGCACTTCGTCGAGCGGTTCCCCCTCACCGGCTCCGGCTACGTGCTGCGCCGGGACATGTCGAACGTGGACGAGGTGCTGACCGAGCTGCTGGACACCGACCCGAAGGCTGCGGACCGGTGGGCCACCCGCGTTCGCTACCTGGGTGACTTCCCGGCCGAGTCGTACGCCGAGGTGTTCCTCGACGCCGCCCGCCGGCAGCTCACGGCGGACTGGACCGCGCCCGCCCCGCGGGACGGCTCGCCGATCCCCTCCCCCGCCGCCTGAGCGGGCGGTCAGAGGTACGCGTCGAGGAGGGCGAGCACGGCGGCCGGGTCCTCGACGTGCGCGTTGTGGCCCAGCCCCGGCAGCGTGGCGACCGGGACGCCCAACTCCTTGAGCTGCGCGTCGGTCACCATCGGGTCCTGCTCGCCGCGAGCCAGCAGCACCGGGACGTCGGTCGCGGCGAGCAGCGCTGGCAGCCGGGGCTCCCCCACCGCGAACGCGGCCGGGTCCATGGCCAGCCGCCAGCGGCCGTCCTCGCGGCGCAGCCCCGCCTCCACCACCGGGTGGTCGGGGGCGAACAGCCCGGCCAGCCCGGAGACCCGCAGGTAGCGGCGGGCCGCCTCGTCCCGGGTGGCGAACCAGGTCACCGGCCGGGCGGCCAGCTCGTGGGCCTTCTCCAGGTCGACCGGGGACCACACGGCCTTGATGCCGAGCCCGACCACCGCGTCGACCGGCAGGCGCCGCGACCGCGCGGCCAGGGCCAGCGCGACCACCCCGCCGAGCGAGTGCCCGAGCAGCACGAGCCGGTCGTGGGGGCCGAGCCGCTCGGTCACCGGGCCGAGCCCCTCGACCACGCGCCGGGCCAGGGCCTCGAAGGAGTAGCCGGGCAGCGGCGGCGACCAGCCGTGCCCGGCCAGGTCGGGGGCGAGCCAGCGCCCCGCCCAGTGGCGCTCCAGCAGCGGCGCCCAGGGCAGCCACACCTCACCGGTGGCGCCCATGCCGTGCAGCAGGAGCAGATGGCGGGTACCCGTCTCGTCGCCCATAGGGCGCAGTGTGCCACCGGACGGACACCCGGCGCGAGAGCGGACACCGGCGCGGACGGCGTCGGGCACCGGCTCGGTGGAGCCGGTGCCCGACGGGAGGGGTGATCAGGCGGAGTAGCCGCGGGTGGCGGCCCAGTTCGCCAGGTCGATGGTGCTCATCCAGTACGCGGGCAGCGCCGCGTTCGCCGAGTCCGCGATCCGGACGGTGCGGCCGTCGTTCTTGTAGCCGACCACGGCGATGTAGTGGCCGCCCGGGAACGAGTGCCAGCCGCCGTCGGTGTCCGTGGCGTCGCCGGCGATGTTGACCACCACGCCCCGGCCGTCGGTGATCGCCTTGACCACGTCCGCCTGGAGCTGGTCGATCTTCTCCGGGCTCGCCGAGCCGCCGAACATGTGGGTCCGGTACGGGTTGCCCTTGACCATCTGGTTCAGGCCCCGGGTGGTGTCCTCGGCCGAGTTGGTGCCGTTCTCGCCGGCGTTCAGCGGGGCGATCATCGCGTCCTGGGTGGTCTCGACGCCGCTCGCGCTGAGCGCGTTGCGCACCGCGGCCGGGCCGCAGTTCCAGTAGGCGGTCTGCGCCTCGTAGGTGTAGTCGAGCACCTTGGTCGACGGGGGCTTCGGCTTGGCCTTCGGGGTGGTGTCCGGGTCGGCGGTGGCCTTGGCGGCCGGCTTCGCGGCCGACGGCGACGCGCTCGGCGAGACCGAGGGCGACGGGACGGCCACCCGGGCCTCGCCCCGGCTGGCGACCTCACCGAGCCGGGAGCCCAGCTCGGCGACCGCGGCGGTGTTCTCCTGCTGGACCGGGGCGTCGTCGCCGGCGGCGACGGCGGCGCCGGCGCCGCCGGCCAGCACGAGCGCCGCGGCCGAGCCGGCGATGATCTGGTACGGGCGTTCGGTCACGAGGCGGCGCAGCTGACGCTTCAGGTGGTGCTTCACTGTTTCCTCCACGGGGCGTGGCGGCACACGCCGGCCCGCCGCGCGGAGGAACTCACGCGCGCTGCGGGGCGGATGGCCGCGGAACGGGGAGCGCCCGGGGGGACCGGGCGGTCGGGGCGGTTGCCGGGTTCGGTCGCCGTCAGGCGAGCGCCGGCACCGCGATGCCGTGGAGGCGGGGGGACGAGCGAGGGGTGGGCACGAGGAATGGCACTCCTTCCGTGACCGCCGACCGGGTTAGCTGACGGATTCGGGCGGGAAGTACGCCCTACCGCAGGCCGTGGCCCGCGGATTCACCCCGGTGTTGCTGTGGGTCCCCGGTTCGTGAGAACACGATTAGGCGGGTCGGCGCGGCGTCGCCTCTTGCGATCGAAAACCGCTCCGGACGCGCCGACACTACCGGGGGGTACGCCGGCTGCCAAGCACTCCCACCTGCGTAAACCTCGTGCACCACTACAGATATCGGAACACTCGGTCACTCACTTCACTCAATGGGACGAGCAGTTACGGCGGCACCGCGCGGCAAAAAGCGGACATCCGGTGGCGACCGTCCCGGAATTGCGGGGGTCAATCGCCCGACCCGGCCCCGATGACCGTTTCCGCGGTCGGGGTGACCGGGCTCACCGAATTCGGGTAACGATTCGGCCGACCCCGCCGGTCAGCCGGCCCGGGCCGGGCGCCAGCGCGCGGCGGCCGGGACCGGAGCCGGCGCCGTCTCGTCCCGCCCCGGCACCGTGGCCGCGGCGTCGCCCGCGACGGCGGGGCGCAGCGCGTCGGCCGCCGCGTACGCCTCCGCGGCCAGGGTCCGGGCCGCCTCGGCGGCCAGCTCGGCGTCCCGCCAGGCCCGCCGCTCCCGCTCGGCGGCCGCCGCCCAGCCGGCCCGGCGGCCCTCGCGTACCGCCCGGGCCAGCACGATCTCCTGCTCGGCGGGGTGCCGGCGCGGGTCCCACCCGTTGCGGCGGGCCAGCACGTCGGCGAGCTGCCGGGCGCTCAGGTCGCCCCGCCAGTGCGCGGCCATCGCGGCGTGGTGCAGCCAGCGCTCCCGGGCCGCGTACTCGGCCGGTGTGCGCGGGGTGTGCGGTGCGGGCAGCGCGGCGGCTCCGGCGAAGCGGCGGGCGGCCGCCTCGGCCTCGTCGTACGCCCGCCAGGACCGGTCCGCCTCGTCCTGGGCGGCCAGCCACTGCTCCCGCCGCCTCCGGGCGGTCTGCGCGGCCCCGGCGGCGGCCACCGCCACCTCGTCGGCGTAGCGGCGCAGGTCGGCCCGGCGGGCGGCCTCCTCGGCGACCGGGTCGGGCACCGGATCGGGCCCGTCGTCCCGCTCCGGGCGGGCGATCAGCACGGCGAGCAGGCCCAGGGCCAGCAGGAGCAGGGCCGACCAGATCGCGGCGGCCTCGGGGACCTCGGTCAGGAAGCGGTAGAGAACGGTCTGCGGCATGGTCGGCACCTCACGGGAGAGAACGTGGCGGAGAGGTGTCCGCACGAGCCGTGGGAGCGGCGGTGTGCACCGGGAACGGGTGCCGGGCCGCCGACGGGCGGGTGCGGGGGTGAGGTTCGGTGCGTGCGGTGGGCGCGGGCCGGCGGCCCACGGGTGGGGTCAGCGGGCGGGCGGGGCCCGGGAGCCGACGGTCGCGGGAACCAGCCCGGCCAGCACGACAGGCCGGTCAGCCGGGCGGGTCGCGGCCCGGGGCACGGCCACCGGCTCGGGCCCACCGGCGGGCACGGCCTGCCGGTCGACGTCCGCCCCGCTTTCGAGATCCCGCCCGGCGACGACGGCGGCCCGGCCGGCTGTCCCCCGGAAGTCCGGGCCGGTGACGACGGCGGTCCGGCCGGCCCCGTCCCCGAGAAGCTGCGCGCCGGCGCCGGGCTGGAGGGTCAGGCCCTCGACCGGGGCCACCGCGGAGGACGCCACCGGTGCGGTCGCGGCGCCGCCGACCGGCAGCGCCGCCGCGCCGAACGAGCAGGCGGCGAGCACGGCCAGGCTGGCCAGTGTGCGGGCGATCCAGCGCGCCACCCACCACACGGGACAGGCGAGCGCGATCGGCAGCACGGGTACAAACTACCGCCGATGCCGCCACATCGCACCGCCGCCGGGCGTGTCGCGCCATCCGTCAACCGGACGACGTCCAAGGTGGACACCGGCCGGCGCGGGGCGGCGGGACACCCTTGCCGGATCCGGCCGCGGCGGGCGACGCCGGCGGGCCGCGCCCGGCTCAGCCCGGGTCGCGCCGCCCGGCGTACTCGATGGACCTGGCCGGGGTGACGGGTGCCGCGACCGGGCCGGCGGGGGCCGGCCGCGGGCCGGGCACGGACGGCGCCGGCACGGCGGTGGCCGCCGCCGGGCGGCCACGGCGGGGCGGCCCGAGACGGCGCACCAGGGGCATCTCCACCCAGTGGTGCAGAGCCGCGGCGAGCAGCAGGTTGAGCAGCAGGAGACCGAGCACCGCGAGCGGCCCCCACCACCCGCGCAGACCCGCGCCCCAGTCCCCGGTGAGCCGCAGCACGGTGGTCATGACCAGCACGTGCACCAGGTAGAAGGCGAACGAGACCTCGCCGAGCCAGACCATCGGGCGGGACCGCCACGGCGTGCGCCGGCCCCGGACGTCGGCCTCCGCGGCGGCGGTGATGACGAGCAGGTAGGCCACCGCGAGCAGCGCCGCCCAGAACTCGGCGCGGATCCACTGCCCGGCCACCACCCAGGTGGCCACGAACAGCAGGCTGGCAGCGGCCAGGTTCGGCCCCCGCCAGCGGCCCCGGCGCAGCAGTTCCGCGGCGGCCGCCCCCATCCAGAACTCGACGGAGCGGGTGACCGGGAAAATCTGGGTGAACCACCAGCGACTCTCCTCGGGCACCAGGAGCTGGGCGGGCCAGAGGGCCAGGATGAGCAGCGGCACGGCGACCACCACCGCCCACAGGACGCCGACGCGGGCCCGGCGCAGCCACGGCAGCACCAGCGGCAGGCACAGGTAGAAGGCCAACTCGCAGGAGAGCGACCAGCTCACGTTGTTGACGCTGTAGAAGTAGCCGTCGAGGGGGATCCACGCCTGCACCAGCAGGAGGTTCCCGATCGCGGCCCACGGGGCGACCGGGTCGGCGAACCAGAACGCGACGGCCAACGCCACCGCGAAGGTCACCAGGTGGTTCGGGTAGATCTTGGCAAGCCGGCGACGGAGGAAGGTGCGCCGCGGCTCGCCGTCCCGGTACGACCACACCAGCACGAATCCGCTGAGGACGAAGAAGAACTCCACCCCGGACAGGCCGAGGGCGAACGCCCGGTCCAGCACCGCCCGGACATCGGGCTCCGCGACGATCCGCATGGTGCCGACGTGGAAGGCGAACACCAGCAGGGCGGCCATCCAGCGCAGCCCGGTGAGCGACGGCAGCCGGGCGGCGCGGGTGGCCGGGGCGCTTGTCACCCGGGGCACCCTACCCGGTGGTAGTCGGGGCCGCCGACGGACGGCGCTAGCACCGTTCCTCGTACGCGTGTACGAGAGCAGGGTACGATCGGCGGCGTGTACCAGCCCTCGATGCTCGACCTCGCCGAGCAGGGCCCGTCCCTGGGCCCGCTCGCCGGCCGGCTGCGCCGGCACGAGCTGAGCCGGGGCGCCTGGGTCGACCACCTGCCCGGCTGGGTGGCGGGCTCCGACGCGGTGCTCGACACGCTGCTGCACGAGGTGCCGTGGCGGGCCGAGCGCCGCACCATGTACGACGCCGAGGTCGCCGTTCCCCGCCTGCTCTGCTGGTACGGCGCCGGCCGGACGCTGCCCCACCCGGTGCTCACCGCGGCGCGTGACACGCTCACCCGGCACTACGCCGACGAACTGGGCGAGCCCTTCGTCACGGCCGGCATGTGCCTCTACCGGGACGGCCGGGACAGCGTGGCCTGGCACGGCGACACCCAGGGCCGCTCCGCGCACACCGACACCATGGTGGCCATCGTCTCGTTCGGCTCGCCCCGGCCGCTGCTGCTGCGCCCCCGGGGCGGCGGCGGGACCAGCCTGCGCTTCCCGCTCGGGCACGGCGACCTGGTGGTGATGGGCGGGTCCTGCCAGCGCACCTGGGAGCACGCCGTCCCGAAGACCGCCCGGCCGGTCGGCCCCCGGGTCAGCGTCCAGTTCCGGCCCGCCGGGGTGGCCTGACGCCGAGGCGGCCCCGAGCCCCGGCCGGCGCCGTGCTAGAAACAACTCTCAGGGTCGATCACGCCCCCGTCACCTGACGACGCGAAGGGCGCAGCATGACCCAGTCCCCCACCTCCCGCTGGTCCCCGTGGCGCCTGCACGGCAACGGCCGCTCGGTCACCCCCGGCGATGTCGTCCACCCCGACGAGCGGCTCTCCTGGCCGCGGACGGTCGGCGTCGGCGTGCAGCACGTCGTCGCCATGTTCGGCGCCACCTTCACGGTGCCGCTGATCACCGGCTTCCCGCCGGCCACGACGCTCTTCTTCTCCGGGCTGGGCACGCTGCTGTTCCTGCTGATCACCGGCAACCGGCTGCCGTCGTACCTGGGATCGTCGTTCGCCTTCATCGCCCCGGTGCTGGCCGCGAAGACCGACGGCGGCATCGGTGCGGCGCTCGGCGGCATCGTGGTGGCCGGCGCGGCGCTGGCGCTGGTCGGCGTGGTGGTGCAACTGGCCGGGGCGCGCTGGATCGACGCCCTCATGCCGCCGGTGGTGACCGGCGCCATCGTGGCCCTGATCGGGCTCAACCTGGCCCCGGTGGCCTGGGACGGCGGCGGCAGCGGCACCGGGTTCAAGTCGCAGCCGCTCATCGCGGTGATCACGCTGGTCGCGATCCTGGCCACCACGGTGCTCTTCCGCGGCTTCCTGGCCCGGCTGTCGATCCTGCTCGGCGTGGTGATCGGCTGGGTGCTGGCCGCGCTGCTCGGCAAGCTCGACCCGACGGCGGTCACCACGCTGAAGGAGGCCGCCTGGGTGGGCCTGCCGCAGTTCCACGCGCCGAGCTTCGGCCTGCGCGCCGTGGTGCTGGTCATCCCGGTGATCCTGGTGCTGATCGCGGAGAACGCCGGGCACGTGAAGGCGGTCGCCGCGATGACCGGGCGGAACCTGGACCGGGACATGGGCCGGGCGTTCCTCGGCGACGGCGTCGCCACCGTGCTGGCCGGCGCGGGCGGCGGCTCCGGCACCACCACGTACGCGGAGAACATCGGCGTGATGGCGGCGACGCGGGTCTACTCGACGGCCGCGTACTGGGTGGCCGGGTTCGCGGCGGTGCTGCTCGGGCTCTGCCCGAAGTTCGGCGCGCTGATCCTCACCGTGCCGGCCGGCGTGCTGGGCGGCGCCACCACGGCCCTGTACGGCCTCATCGCCGTCCTGGGCGCCCGGATCTGGATCGAGAACCGGGTGGACTTCCACGACCCGGTCAACCTGATGACCGCCGCGGTCGCCGTGATCGTCGGCGCGGCCAACTACACCCTGACCGCCGGGGACCTCTCCTTCAACGGCATCGCCCTGGGCACCGCCGCCGCCCTGGTGATCTATCACGGCATGCGCCTGATCGCCCACCTCCGCGGCACGACCCCGGCCTCCCGTCGAGGCCCCGAACCCGAACTCTGACCCCCTGATGCGGATAGGGGCCCTGCGGCGCAGCCGCAGGGCCCCTATCCGTGCTGACGATCAGTCGCGGTCGATCTGGTGGCCGATCACCGTGGGGCCGAGCATCACCGCGAAGCCGGAGCCGTCGCGGCGGGGGTCGGCCGGCGGCAGCTCGACCGGATCGCCGGTGGCGGTGGCGCCGACCGGGCGCGGGCCGATCCAGGCCACGGCCAGGTCCAGCTCACCCTTGAGGAACCGCTGGGCGCGCACGCCGCCGGTCGCCCGCCCCTTCGCCGGGTACGCCTTGAAGGGCGTCACCTTGACCGTGGCGCCCGTCGAGGTGACCACCATCGGCTCACCGTGACCCGGGTCGTCGGTGCGGATCGCGCCGAAGAAGACCACCCGCGTGCCGGCCGGCAGGTTGATGCCGGCCATGCCGCCGCCCTTGATGCCCTGCGGCCGGACCACGGACGCCGCGAAGCGCAGCAGCGACGCCTCCGAGGAGACGAACGCCAGGGTCTCCGCCCCGTCGGTGAGCCAGGTCGCCCCGACCACCTCGTCGCCGTCGCGCAGCGAGATCACCTCGAACTCGTCCGAGCGGACCGGCCACTCGGGCGCGCAGACCTTCACCACGCCGTGCCGGGTGCCGAGCGCCAGGCCGGGTGAGCCCTCGGCGGACGGGCCGAGCGGGGCCAGCCCGACGACCGTCTCGCCGGGCTCCAGCGGCACCAGCTCCGCGGCCGACATGCCGCCGCGCAGCGACACCGTGCCGGACTGCTCGGGCAGCACCGGCAGCGGGAGTACGTCGATCTTGAAGGCCCGCCCGGCGCTGGTCACCAGGAGCACCCGGCCGCGGGCGGTGGAGTGCACCGCCGCGCGTACCGCGTCGTGCTTGACCCGGCCGCTGCGCCGGCGCGCCTCGGCGGCCTCCTCCGACTCGGCCGCGGTCCGGGCGACCAGACCGGTGGCGGAGAGGATGACCTGGCAGGGGTCGTCGGCGACCTCCAGCGGACCGGCCGGCACGGAGGCCGCCAGGACCTCCTTGAGGTCGCCGTCGACCAGGGTGGTGCGGCGGTCGGCGCCGGACTGCTTCACCACGGCGGCCAGCTCGTCGGAGACCAGCTTCCGCAGCACCTTCGGGTCGTCGAGGATCTTCGACAGCTCGGCGATCTCGCCGCGCAGCTTCTCCTGCTCGGCCTCCAGCTCCAGCCGGTCGTACTTCGTGAGCCGGCGCAGCGGGGTGTCCAGGATGTAGGTGGCCTGGATCTCGGACAGCTTGAACTTCTGCATGAGGCCGTCCTTGGCGGCCTGGGCGTCATCGCTGGCCCGGATCAGCTTGACCACCTTGTCGATGTCGAGCAGGGCGATCAGCAGGCCGTCGACCAGGTGCAGGCGCTCCTCGCGCTTGCGCTTGCGGTACGCGCTGCGCCGGGTCACCACCTCGTAGCGGTGGGCCAGGAAGACCTCCAGCAGCTGCTTGAGGCCCAGCGTCTGCGGCTGGCCGTCCACGAGGACCAGGTTGTTCACGCCGAAGGACTGCTCCAGCGGGGTGAGCCGGTAGAGGTCGGCCAGCAGCGCCTGCGGGTTGACACCGACCTTGCACTCGACGACCAGCCGGGTGCCGTTCTCCCGGTCGGTGAGGTCCTTGACGTCGGCGATGCCGGTCAGCCGCTTGGTCTTGTTGACCTCGTTGGTGATGGCCGCGATGACCTTCTCCGCGCCCACCCCGTAGGGCAGCTCGGTGACCGTGATGGCCTGCCGGCCCCGGCTGCCCTCCAGCGGGCCGGTCTCCACCCGGGCGCGCATCCGCACCACGCCGCGCCCGGTCTCGTACGCCCGGCGCACCTCGTCCAGGCCGAGCAGCAGCCCGCCGGTGGGCAGGTCGGGCCCGGGGACGAACTCCATGAGCTTGTCCAGCGTGGCGTCCGGGTGGTTGATCAGCCAGCGGGCCGCCTGGACCACCTCGGCCAGGTTGTGCGGGATCATGTTGGTGGCCATCCCGACCGCGATCCCGGACGCGCCGTTGACCAGCAGGTTGGGGAAGGCCGCCGGCAGCACGGTGGGCTGGGTCAGCGAGCCGTCGTAGTTGGGCTCGACGTCGACGGTGTCCTCGCCCAGTTCGCCGACGAGCAGCATGGCCTCGCGGGACATCCGGGCCTCGGTGTAGCGGGCAGCGGCCGGGCCGTCGTCGGGCGAGCCGAAGTTGCCGTGCCCGTCGATGAGCGGCACGTTGAGCGAGAAGTCCTGCGCGAGCCGGACCATCGCGTCGTAGATCGCCGCGTCGCCGTGCGGGTGGTACTTGCCCATCACGTCGCCGACGATCCGGGCCGACTTCACGTGGCCCCGGTCGGGGCGGTGGCCCTGCTCGTGCATCGACCAGAGGATGCGCCGGTGCACCGGCTTGAGCCCGTCCCGGGCGTCGGGCAGGGCTCGCGAGTGGATGACCGAGAACGCGTACTCCAGGTAGGAGTCCGAGACCTCGTTGACCAGCGGGTTGTCGAACACCCGGGCGCCGGCCTGGTCGAAGGCGGAGAGGTCCGCCTTGGCGCGGTCGTCCTTGCGGCGTGCCATGGTTCAGCTTTCCCTTCGAAGAACCCGGTGGTCAGGCGTCGATGGCGTCGCGGTCGACCAGGTCGGCCGATTCGATGAGCCAGTTGCGGCGGGGCTCGACCTTCTCGCCCATGAGCAGTTCGAGGATCCGCTCGGCGGCCTCGACGTCGTCGAGGGTGATCCGGCGGACCGCCCGGGTCGCCGGGTTCATGGTCGTCTCCCAGAGTTCGTCGGCGTCCATCTCGCCGAGACCCTTGAACCGCGGGATGGGCGTGACGATCTGCTTGCCGGACTTCTCCAGCTTGCGGACCGTCGCCTCCATCTCGGCCTGCGTGTAGGTGTAGACGGTCTGCGGGTTGCGGCCCCTGGTGGTGATCTTGTGCAGGGGCGGCATGGCCGCGTACAGCCGGCCCGCCTCGATCAGCGGTCGCATGTAGCGGGCGAAGAGCGTGATGAGCAGGGTCCGGATGTGCGCGCCGTCCACGTCCGCGTCGGCCATGATGAGCACCCGGCCGTAGCGCAGGGCGGAGAGGTCGAAGGTCCGCCCCGAGCCGGCGCCGAGCACCTGCACGATCGCCGCGCACTCGGCGTTGTCCAGCACCTGCTGGAGGTTCGCCTTCTGCACGTTCAGGATCTTGCCGCGGATCGGCAGCAGGGCCTGGTATTCCGAGGAGCGGGCCATCCGGCTGGTGCCGAGCGCGCTGTCCCCCTCGACGATGAACAGCTCGCTGCGGTCCACGCCGGTGGCCCGGCAGTCGACCAGCTTGGCCGGCATCGACGCGCCCTCCAGGGCGGTCTTGCGCCGGGCGGCGTCCTTCTGCTGCTTCTGCGTGAGCCGGACGCGGGCCGCGTCGACGATCTTCTGGAGCACCGTCCGGGCCTCGGCCTTGGTCCTCCGGTCCTCCAGCCACGCCTTGAGGTGCGCCTCGACCAGGCCCTGGAGCACCTTGGTGATGCCCGCGGTGGACAGCTCGTCCTTGGTCTGCGAGGTGAACTGCGGCTCCGGGATCCGCACATGCACCACGGCGGTCATGCCCTCCAGGACGTCGTCCAGGGTGGGCGCGTCCTCCTTGGGCTTGAGCAGGCCGCGGGTGTTGCGGGCGGCCTCCGCCAGCGTGCGGGCCAGGGCCCGCTCGAAGCCCTTGCGGTGGGTGCCGCCGTGGGCGTTGCGGATGGTGTTGGTGAAGCACTCGACGGTGCGCTCGTAGCCGGTGCCCCAGCGGAAGGCCACCTCGACCTCGGCCCGGCGCTGCACGTTGGACTGCATGACGCCGTTGGCGTCGGCGGCGTTCTCCCGGTAGGTGCCCTCGCCGGTGACCAGCAGGGTGCCCGAGACCGGGCGGTCGCCGGCCGGGGCGAGGTATTCCACCATGTCGGTGAGGCCGTTGGGGAAGTGGAAGTTCTCCTCGACGGCCTTCTCGCCGGTCTCGTCGCGCAGCCGGTAGGCCACGCCGGGCACCAGGAAGGCGGTGTTGCGCAGCTTGAGCCGGACCGCCTCGGTGTCGAGCGCCGCGCCCGTCTCGAAGTAGCGCGGGTCGTGCCACCAGCGGATCGAGGTGCCGGTGCGCTGGCCGCGCTTCATGGCGCCGACGATCTGGAGGCCGGGGCCGGGGGTGAACGGCGCGTCCGGCCCGTCGCCGTCGAAGATCCCGGGGACGCCGTGCCGGAACGACATCGAGTGGACCTTGCCGCCGCGGCGGACGGTGACGTCGAACCGCCGGGAGAGTGCGTTGACGGCCGAGGCGCCCACGCCGTGCAGGCCACCGGAGGTCTTGTAGCCGGAGCCGCCGAACTTGCCGCCCGCGTGCAGCCGGGTCAGCACCAGCTCCACGCCGGAGATGCCGGACTTGGCGTGCACGTCGGTCGGGATGCCGCGACCGTCGTCGTCGACCCGCACCGAGCCGTCGGCGTGCAGGATCACGTCGACCTTGGTGGCGTGACCCCCCACACCCTCGTCGGTCGAGTTGTCGAGGATCTCGTTGACGAGGTGACCCACGCCACGGCTGTCGGTCGAGCCGATGTACATGCCGGGGCGCTTCCGGACGGCATCGAGGCCCTCCAGGTGCGTCAGGTCGTCGGCCCCGTACAGGGTCTCAGGCTGTGCGGTCAACTGGTCGTACTCCCAGGTCTCGGCGGTGTGGTGCCGGTCACCGTGTCGATTCCCCAACTCGATCGCCACGGGCGGCGCGCCGCAGCGAGCCTAGCCCGGCGCTCCGACAGAGCTGTGGCACCCGTGCGGTGCGTTGTCCGGTTAGGCTCCCGGCGGTCCGTGCCACCGCCCTCGTGAGGGGGCTGGAGCGAGGAGGCGTCCGTGCGGGACAACGTCGTGAACAGCCCGGTGTCTTCCCGGACCGCCGCCGGGGACGAGCCGGTCGACCGCTTCGAGCGGCTCTACGCCGAGGCCGAACGGGGCGCGGCGGTGGTGCCGTGGGACCGGGACGGCCCGCACTCGCTGCTCGCGGAGTGGACCGACCGGGAGCGACCGGACGGCACCGGCCGCCGCGCCCTCGTGGTCGGCTGCGGCTTCGGCCGCGACGCCGAGCACCTGGCCCGGCTGGGCTTCGCCACCGTGGCCTTCGACATCTCCCCCACCGCGGTGCGGACCGCCCGCCGCCGCCATGCCGGCTCCCCGGTCCGGTACGAGACCGCCGACCTGCTCGACCCGCCGGCCGCCTGGCTCGGCGGGTTCGACCTGGTGCTGGAGAGCATGAACGTGCAGGCGCTGCCGGCCGGGGTCCGGGAGCGGGCGATCCCGGCGGTGGGCCGGTTGGTCGCACCCGGCGGGACCCTGCTGGTGATCATGGCTGGCCGGCGCGACGACGAGGAGGTCGAGGGCCCGCCCTGGCCGCTGACCCGGGCCGAGCTGGACGCCTTCGCCGCCGGGTCGCTCGTCCCCGCACGGACCGAGGAGATCGTCGCCCCGGACGGCGGGCTCCGCTGGCGCGCGGAGTTCCGCCGGCCCGCCTGACCCAACCCGCCCACGGCCCGGCGCGCCCCGCGCGCCGGGCCATTGACGTGCGTCACACGGCCGTGGTCTGATCGCCTCCTCAGAGGATCTTTCACATTTAGATGTGTGAGGGGGTCGGGACATGTCCCTGTTCCGTCGTGCCGCGCTCGCGGCGGCGCTGGCCGTCGCCGCGGTGGCGCTGCCGGCAGCCGTGGCGCCCGCCGGGCCCGCCGCGGCCGCCCTGCCCACCGCCGCCGTGGCGCTGGGCGACAGCTTCATCAGCGGCGAGGGCGCCGGGGCGTACGCGCCGGTGGTCGACGTCAACGGGGTGGCCCAGGGCTTCCCCGGCTGGTCGGCGCCGAACAGCAACGCGTACTTCTGCCACCGCTCGCCGAACGCCTCGCTCTTCCAGGCCGACCTGCCGGGCATCGCCGCCCGCTTCAACCTGGCCTGCTCGGGCGGGCAGCCCTACGACATCGCCGGCGCCTCCGCGACCCGGACCAAGGGGCGGCAGGTGAGCGCCCAGCTCGACCAGCTCCGCGCGGTGGCACAGACCCACGACATCGACCTGGTGCTCGTCGGCCTCGGCTCGAACAACAGCTCGTTCACCTTCGGCAGCGTGGCGGAGAAGTGCGCCAACCGCTTCATCGCCGACGCCTGGACCGGCTGGTGGGAGTTCTGGGCGTACCTCGGCGGGCCCGTCGAGCAGGAGCCGTGCACGGACGCCGACCTGGCCACCGCCGCGCAGTTCAGCGCGGCCACCGCGGAGACCACCGCGGCGGTCCGGCAACTGCTCACCACCCTCGACCAGATCGACGCCGACGGCCAGCACCGGGTGGTGTTCCAGGACTACACCAACCCGCTCCCCACCGACCTGGCCTCGCCCTACTGGACTGAGGACGACCGGGACGACACCCGGGACAAGTTCCGCGCCCTCGGCGCCGAGCGGTACGCGGCCGGCTGCCCGATCCACCGGGCCAGCCTCGCGCCGGGCCAGCGCTTCTCCCAGGGCCTCGGCACCCTGGTCAGCTCGGTCCGGACCACCCTGGCCGCCGAGTTCCCGCAGGACGACCTGGTCTACCTGAACGTGCAGCGCGCCTTCGACGGCGCCCGGCTCTGCGAGTCGGCGGGCAGCCCGGGCAACGCCCTGGCCACCCCCATCCGGCTCATGGACGGCCCGACCGGTGTCTTCGTGACCAGCCTCTCCGGCTACGACAAGCTCGACATCCAGCGGATCGCGAACGCCTGCGGCACCTACTTCCAGACCTGCCAGGAGTCCTGGCACCCGAGCGCCGCCGGCCACCGGGTGCTCGGCCGCTGCCTGACCGGCGCCGCCGCGACCGGCGCACGGGCGGTCTCGTGCGTCCGCGCCCCGGACGGCACGATCACGGTGAGCTGACCGGCGTCGTGGGGCGTCCCCGCTCGGGGGCGCCCCACGGCGGGTCGCGCCGGAGCCGGCACGCGGGACTCAGGGACGGACAGCCGCGCCGAGAACGTGCGGCGACGCGGGACCCGGCATCCCGGCCGGCGGGAAGCGGAACCGGTCCAGCTCGACCACCGTGAAGCCGGCCGCCCGGATCGCCGTCACGGTGTCCCGCGCGGTGTGGCAGCCGGCGCAGCAGAGCGGCCAGAGCGTGGCGTCCGCCAGGCGCTGGGCCCGGCGCAGCCCGGGTGTCTCCGCGACGACGTGCTCGTAGAAGCGGAGCTGCCCGCCCGGCCGGAGCACCCGGCGCGCCTCGCGCAGCGCCACCGCCTGGTCGGGCACCGAGCAGAGCACCAGCGACAGCACCACCGCGTCGGCGCTCGCGTCGGCGACCGGCAGCGCCTCGGCCAGGCCGGCGGCCACGGTCACCGGCACCGGGGCGTCGGGCACGGCGGCCCGGAGCGCGGCGCGCAACCGGGGCTCCGGCTCCACGGCGAGCACCCCGGTGACGGTCGACGGATAGTGCGGCAGGTTCCGCCCGTTGCCGGCGCCCACCTCGACCACCCGGCCCCGCAGCCCGGCCACCAGGCGGCGCCGGTGCGCGGCGGCGCCGGCCCGGTCCATGGCGACGCTGGCCCGGGCGAAGACCCGGGCGAAGATCGGATGCGAGACGGCCATCAGGGACGCACCGGTGGGGCGCCGAGGGCGAGCAGCAGCGGACCGGCCGCGCCGTCGGCCAGGTCGCCGAGGCGTACGCCGTCGAGCACGGCGAGGAAGGCGGCCTGGGCCCGGCGCAGCTCGCCGCGCAGCCGGCAGCCGGCGACCAGCGGGCAGGCCGGCTGCTCGCAGTTGACCACCTCGTCGTCACCCTCGAAGGCCCGGACCACGTGGCCGACGGTCAGCTCCCCGGCGTGCTCGGCGAAGGTCACCCCGCCGGAGCGGCCCCGGATGGTGACGAGCACGCCGAGCCGTTGCAACCGCTGCACCACCTTGGCCACGTGGCTGCGCGGCAGCGCGAGCTGGGTGGCGAGCTCGTCCACCGTCGTCCGGGCCGGGGAGGCGGCGGTCAGCATGGCGATGCGCAGCGCCATGTCGGTCGACCGGTTGAGCTTCACGCCTCGACCCTAGCCAGCGGTCGCTCGTCGCGACACGGGTCGAACCGCCCCTTGCCGGGTGTGACGAGCGCTACCGCGACCCCGGGACCTTCGACCCTGAAGAGGAGTTTTGGATGCCTGTTCAGTGGTGAGCGACCTGTTCGACGCCACAAGGAGTAATCGTGCTTTCGGAATCCTCAGCAGCGGTGGTGACGGCGACCCTGCCCGCCGTGCAGGCCAACGGCGAGGCGATCACCGGCCGGTTCTACCAGCGCATGTTCGCCGCCCACCCGGAGCTCCTGAACATCTTCAACCGGAGCAACCAGGCCACCGGCACGCAGAAGGCGGCGCTGGCCGGCGCCGTGGTCGCGTACGCCGAGCACCTGATCGGGGGCAGCGCCGTGCCGTGGGGGCCGATCCTGGACCGGATCGCGCACAAGCACGTCTCCCTGGGGATCACCGCCACCCAGTACACGATCGTCGGCCGGCACCTGATGGCCGCGGTGGCCGAGGTGCTCGGCGAGGCGGTCACCCCCGAGGTCGCGGCGGCCTGGGACGAGGTGTACTGGCTGCTGGCCTGCGAGCTGGTCGCCCGGGAGGCGCGCCTCTACACCGAGGCCGGGGTGCCGGAGAACGGGTCGGTGTGGCGCGAGTGGCGGGTCACGGACAGGACGGCGGAGACGCCTGACGTGGTGTCGTTCACCCTGGTCCCCGCCGACGGCGGAACGGTGCCCGGCTTCACCGCGGGCCAGTACACCTCCGTCGCCGTCGACCTGGACGGCGGCCGCGGCCAGCAGATCCGGCAGTACAGCCTCTCCGGCCGGCCCGGCGCCGACCACTGGCGGATCACCGTGAAGCGGGTACGCGGGACGGGCGGCGCGCCCGACGGCATGGTCTCCGGCTTCCTGCACGAGCGGGTGGCCGTCGGCGACACGCTGCGGCTCAGCCCGCCGTTCGGCGAGGTCAGCGCGCTCGGCGGCGGGGAGCCGCTGCTGCTGGTCAGCGCCGGCATCGGACTGACCCCGGCCATGTCGGCGCTGGCGCACCTGACCGCCACCGAGCCGGAGCGGCCGGTGACGCTGGTGCACGCCGACCGCAGTGGGGCCGCGCACGCGCTGCGCCACGAACTGCCCGCGCTCCAGGAGCGGCTGCCGAACCTGTCGGTGCGCCTCTGGTACGAGGACGCCGCCGGCGCCGAACTGGCCGGCATCAAGGCGGAGATCACCGAAGGGCTCGTGGACCCAGCGCTGGTCCCGCTCGCCCCCGACGCGTACGTGCACCTGTGCGGGCCGGTGCCGTTCATGACCCTGGTCCGGGGCGGCCTGCTGCGCCGGGGCGTACCGGCCGAGCGGATCGCGTACGAGGTGTTCGGTCCGGGCATGCTGCGCTGAGGCTCGCCATCCGCGGCGACCGGGGCCGGTGTCGGGCACTGCCCGACACCGGCCCCGCGCCATCTCGGCGACCCATTGTGATCCCACCCGCCACCCGGCTCGAAGGAAGACCGCAGCCGCAACCGACCGCACATAACCGCGACCACGCTCCGTGAGACCGCTGCCGCCCCGGCATCCCCCGCAGACTCGCTTTGCTCTGCAGCCCTATAGGCATCGCTCACGGAGGGTTGCCGGTGCGTATAGGGCTGCAGAGCAAAGGCGGGCTGGGGGTGGTGGGGGGCCGGGGGACTTGGTGCGCGTTTTGGCTGCTCGGTCAGAGGATGCTGGCGGCGACCCCGGAGGCGGACCCTCAGCAGTGCCGTCACGTTTCGTAACCACGACCGTCGGAGGCGGCAGTCACTCAGGGTCGCGAGCGCCGGCCCCGCGGGCGGCGTCGGGCCACTGGCGGGCCGCGGCACGGCCCGCGTTCCCGGTCAGGCCCAGCGGGCGGCCACCGCGGCGAGCACCAGCAGGGTGCCGACCATCTCGATCAGTCCCACCCGCACCGGGCTGAGCCTCCGGCCGGGCAGGACCCCCGCCCGGAGCAGCAGCAGCGCGAAGACCGCCGCCACCGCCGGCCCCCATCCGGCGACCATCGCCACCGCCAACGCCACCAGGTGGTACGCAAGCGAGGCCCACCGGTACCGGGCGCTCCCCCGCTCCCGGATCATCGTCTTGACGTACAGCACCGTGCCGACCAGGTACGCGCCGACCGCCGCCGCCACCCCGACCAGGTCGGCCGGCGGGACCTCGGCGACGGTGGCCACCACGAACACCACGAGCAGGCTCTGGGCCACCGAGGCGAGGTCGTTGAGCAGGGCCCGTTCGCGGCGGAGCCGGGCGTGGCCGACGTTGACGGCGAGGAGCACGGCGTAGAGCGGGACGTAGCCGAGGACGGCGGGGCGGGCGAGCAGCACGGGCACCCCGAGCAGCGCGGTCGCCCCGCCGTAGACCAGGAGCTGCGGGCGTACCCGGTCGGGGCGGCCGGTCTTCACCGCGAGCAGGGCGTAGTACGAGAACAGGTACCCGGCGAGCCCGACGCCGAGCACGGGCAGGTGCGGCCAGTGCGGACCGGTCACGCCGACCGCCGCGACGTACGGCAGGAGCAGCATCGCCCAGGCGCCGTGCTGCGGCGGCAGCCAGCGGTTCCGGCGGCCACGGGCCGGTCGAGCGGACCGCGCGGCCGGACGACCGGAAGCGCGTCGGGCGGCGAACCGACCCGAGCCGGTTCCGGCTGCGGGCCGATCCGCGGCGGGCTGACGGGAGATGGAGTCCGCGGCGGGACCGGTGCCGGTGGCGCTCAACGGTCGGACGGCGCTCACCCGCGGGCGACCGTGAGCAGCACCACGGCGTCCTCGTCGGCGTGCAACGCGTGGTGGGCGTCCGGGATCACCAGCAGGTCTCCCGCCGAACCCGGCCAGGTCCGGTCCCCGGCGGTGAGCCGGACCCGTCCGCGCAGCACCTGGAGCGTCGCGCCGCCAGGGCTGGCGTGCTCCGCCAGGGCGTGGCCGGCGACAAGCGCGACCAGCGTCTGTCGCAGCAGGGTGGTCGGACCGCCGTGCAGGGTCCGGGCGCTGCGCCCGCTGTCGGTGGCCCGGGCCAGGGTGAGCTGCTCCTCGGCGAGCACGGGCAGTGAGGACGGGGACACGAAGACACCTCCCGGTCGGATCGTCGCGGGCACGGGGGCACCGGAGCCGGAAGCGACTGCCGGAGCCAACTGCGCCGCTTTGCCCAGCTTCGCCGCTTCATACGGCGCCGACCAGGGGCTTTGGTCCCGAATTGGAAACTCCACAACGGAGATTCGACTTCTCGGAGAAGTCGATGATCTACCGGTTAGGGCGGGGTCGCCAGGGTAGGGACCACTCATGCGCGTCCTTGGAATCAACGCGATCTTCCACGACCCCGCGGCCGCCCTGGTGGTCGACGGCCGGGTGGTGGCCGCCGCCGAAGAGGAGCGGTTCAGTCGCCGCAAGCACGGCAAGCGGCCGGTGCCCTTCTCCGCCTGGGAGCTGCCCGAGCTGTCCGCCGCATGGTGCCTGGCCAGCACCGGGATCGACGTGGACGCCATCGACGCGGTCGCGTACTCCTTCGACCCCGGCCTCTGCCGCGACGCGGCCGAGCTGGGCCTCAGCGACCCCTGGGACTGGCTGCGGGTCGACTACGCCCGGCGGGCCCCGCAGTTCCTGGCCGCCGCCCTGCCCGGGCTCGACCCGGACAAGGTGCGGTTCGTGCCGCACCACGTCGCCCACGCGGCCTCCGCCGGCCTGGCCGCCCCGCCCGCCGGCGACGACACCGCGGTGCTGGTGCTCGACGGCCGCGGCGAGGTTGCCAGCCACCTGGCCGGCGTCTACCGCGACGGCCGGCTGTCGCCGCTGTACTCCCAGCAGCTCCCCCACTCGCTCGGCCTGCTCTACGAGGACCTCACCCGACACCTGGGCTTCCTGCACTCCAGCGACGAGTACAAGGTGATGGCGCTGGCCTCCTACGGGCGGCCCCGGCACCTGGGCCTGCTCCGTGACCTGGTGCGGGTCACCGACGACGGCGGCTTCCAGGTCGAGCGGATCGACTGGTCGAGCATGGCCAAGGCGGTCGCGGCCGGCGGCGAACTGGCCGAGGAGCACGCCGACCTGGCGTCCAGCGTGCAGGCGCGGCTCGAGGAGGTCGTCCTCGACCTGTCCCGCTGGCTGTACGACGCCTCCGGCGGCGCCACCACCCTGGCCATGGCCGGCGGGGTGGCGCTGAACTGCGTGGCCAACGCCCGGCTCGCGGCCGAGGGGCCGTACCGGGACGTCTGGGTGCAGCCGGCGGCCGGTGACTCGGGCACCGCGCTCGGCGCGGCGCTGCACGTGGCCGGCGAGCTGGGCGACCGGTCCGCCCCGATGGCCGGCGCCGACCTGGGCCGGGGCTGGTCGGACGAGGAGCTGGAGGCGGAGCTGCGCCGGGCGGAGCTGCCGTACACCCGGCCGGCGTCGATCGCCGCCGAGGCGGCCCGGGTGCTCGCCGACAACGGGATCGTCGCCTGGTACCAGGGACGCAGCGAGTACGGTCCGCGGGCGCTCGGCCACCGGTCGCTGCTGGCCCACCCCGGCGACCCGGACACCACCCGACGGATGAACGACGTGAAGGGCCGCGAGCAGTTCCGGCCGATCGCCCCGATGGTCCGCGCGGAACGCTTCGCGGAGCTGTTCGACGGGGTGTACCCCAGCCCGTACATGCTCTTCGTGCACCGCGTGAAGCCGGAGTGGCGGGACCGGATCCCGGCGGTCACCCACGTCGACGGCACGGCCCGGGTGCAGACCGTGCACCCGGAGACCGAACCGGTGGTGGCCGAGCTGCTGGCCGAGTTCGAGCGGCGCACCGGGCTGCCGGTGGTGGTGAACACCTCGCTGAACACCGCCGGGCGGCCCATGGTGGACACCCCCCGCGAGGCCATGGAGCTGTTCGGCTCCGCCCCGGTGGACCTGCTCGCCCTCGGCCCGTTCGCGGTGCACCGCCGCGCACTGGGCGACGCCCGATGATCAGCGTGGTGGTGCCCACGCTGGGGCGGCCCAGCCTGGCCACCCTGCTCGACGCCCTGGCCGGCCAGCTCGACGAGCTGCCCGGGGCCGAGCTGTTGCTGGTCGACGACCGGCGCGACGACACCGGCGAGCTGGCGGTGCCGGGGGCGCTCGCGGCGTACACGAAGGTGCTGACCGGGCGCGGCGCGGGCCCGGCGGCGGCCCGCAACCTGGGCTGGCGGGCGGCGCGCGGCGAGTGGGTGGTCTTCCTCGACGACGACGTGGTGCCGGCGCCGGACTGGGTCCGGCGGCTGCGTGCCGACCTCGCGGTGGCGGGCGGGACCGGTGGCGTGCAGGGCGTCGTGGACGTCCCGCTGCCCGCGCACCGGCGCCCCACCGACTGGGAACGCGGCACCGCCGGCCTCGCCGAGGGACGGTGGATCACCGCCGACATGGCCTACCGCCGGGCGGCCCTGGCCGCCGTCGGCGGCTTCGACGAACGTTTCCCCCGCGCCTACCGGGAGGACGCCGAGCTGGCCCACCGGGTCCGGCGCGCCGGCTGGGACCTGGTCCAGGGCCGGCGGCGGGTCACCCACCCGGTCCGGTTGGAGAGCCGCTGGGTCAGCCTGCGCACGCAGCGCGGCAACGCCGACGACGCGCTGCTGCGCCGGCTCTACGGCCGCCGCTGGCGCGCCGACCTCGACCTGCCTCCGGGGCGGCGGCCCCGGCACGTGGCGGTCGCCGCGGCCGGCACCGTGGCGCTGGCCGCCGCGGCGCTGCGCGCCGCTCCCCTCCGCTCCGCCCGCGCCCGGCGGGCGCTCGGCGTGCTCGGCGGCGTGGCGGCGCTCGGCTGGGTGGCCGGCACCGCCGAGTTCACCCGGGCCCGTGTCGCGCCCGGCCCGCGCACCCCCGACGAGGTCGCCACCATGCTGGTGACCAGCGCGCTCATTCCACCGCTCGCCGTGGTCCATTTTGTACGGGGCTGGTGGCGCGCCCGCGCCGTCCCCGCCGGGGCGCTGGTCACCGCGCGCGATCCCGGAGCGGGACGGTGATGTTTAGTTCCTTGTCCCGGGGCAACTGTCCGGCCATGAATCCGTCCGGTCCCGCCCTCTACGACGCGGTGCTGCTCGACCGCGACGGCACGCTGGTCGAGGACGTGCCCTACAACGGCGACCCGGAGAAGGTCCGGCCGCTTCCCGGCGCCCGCGAGGCGCTGGACCGGCTGCGCGCGGCCGGGCTCCGGCTGGCCGTCGTGACCAACCAGTCCGGACTCGCCCGCGGCTACTTCACCGAGCGCGAGATGCACGCGGTGCACACCCGGATCGAGGAGCTGCTCGGCCCCTTCGACCACTGGGCCATCTGCCCGCACGACGACACCGACGGCTGCGCCTGCCGCAAGCCGGCCCCCGGCCTGGTGCACGAGGCCGCCCGGGCGCTCGGCACCGCGCCCCGGCGCTGTGTGCTGGTCGGCGACATCGGCCGCGACATGGCCGCCGCGCTCGCCGCCGGTGCCACCGGGATCCTGGTGCCCACCCCGGTCACCCGCCCCGAGGAGGTCGCCGAGGCGCCGGCCGTCGCCCGGGACCTGCCCGGCGCGGTGGCCGAGATCCTGCGCCGGGAGCGGGCGGTACGCCCGGTGGCGCCGCGCACCGGGCCGGCCGGCACGGTGCTGGTGGCGCGCAGCGACTCGGCCGGCGACGTGCTGGTCACCGGCCCCGGCATCCGCGCGGTGGCGGCCGGGGCGGAACGGGTGGTGCTGCTCTGCGGGCCACGCGGCCGGGCGGCCGCGGAGCTGCTGCCCGGCGTCGACGAGATCATCGAGTGGCCGCTGCCCTGGATCGACGGCTCCCCCGGGCCGGTGGACGCCGACGACATGCGCCGGCTCACCGCCCGGCTGGCCGCGGTGGGCGCCGACGAGGCGGTCGCCTTCACCTCCTTCCACCAGTCGGCGCTGCCCCTCGCTCTGCTGCTGCGGATGGCCGGCGTCCCGCGGATCAGCGCGATCAGTGACGACTACCCCGGGTCCCTGCTGGACGTCCGGCACCGGGTGCCGGTCGGGGTGCCCGAGCCGGAGCGGGCGCTGTCGCTGGCCGCCGCGGCCGGCTTCGCCCTGCCCGCCGGCGACGAGCCGGGGCTGCGGCTCCGCGCCGACCTGCCCGCGCCCGCCGTCGACCTGCCCGCCGGCGACTACCTGGTGGTGCACCCCGGCGCGTCGGTGCCGGCCCGGGCCTGCCCGCCGGAGCGCTGCGCCGAGATCGTGGCCGCACTCGCGGCCGACGGGCACCGGGTGCTGGTCACCGGTGGGCCCGGCGAACGGGAGCTGACCGCCCGGGTGGCCGCCGCCGGCGGCACCGACCTCGGCGGGACGACCGACCTGGCCGGGCTCGCCCGGATCCTCGCCGGGGCCCGCTGCCTGGTGGTGGGCAACACCGGGCCGGCCCACCTCGCGGCCGCCCTCGACACCCCGGTGGTCAGCCTCTTCGCCCCGACCGTCCCCTTCGGGCAGTGGGCGCCCTACCGGGTGCCGACGGTCCGGCTCGGTGACGCCGAGGCGGCCTGCCGGGACACCCGCGCGGCCCGCTGCCCGGTCGCCGGGCACCCCTGCCTGAGCGGCGTCGACCCCGCCCGGGTGGTCGCCGCCGTCCGCCGGCTCGCCCCCGGCTGAAGCCACCCGACCACGCCCCCGCCCCGCCGCCGACGAGGAGAGAGATGAACGTTCTGCTCTGGCACGTGCACGGCTCCTGGACGACGTCGTTCGTGCACGGGAAACACCGGTACCTGGTGCCGGTCACGCCCGACCGCGGCCCGTACGGGCTGGGCCGGGCGCGCACCTACGCGTGGCCGGAGAACGCCGTCGAGGTGACGCCGGAGGAGCTGGGACGGACCGACGTCGATCTGGTGATCCTGCAACGGCCCGAGGAGCTGGAGCTGGCCGAACAGTGGCTGGGCCGCCGGCCCGGCCGGGACCTGCCGGCGATCTACGTCGAGCACAACACCCCCAAGGGCGACGTGCCGGACACCCGCCACCCGATGGCCGACCGGGACGACCTGCTGCTCACCCACGTCACCCACTTCAACGAACTGTTCTGGGACAACGGCGGCACCCGCACGGCGGTCGTCGAACACGGCATCGTGCCGCCGAAGGTGGAGTGGACCGGCGAGCTGGACCGGCTCGCCGTGGTCACCAACGAGCCGGTACGCCGCTGGCGGGTCACCGGCACCGACCTGATGCCGCGCTTCGCCGCCGTCGCCCCGCTGGACGTCTTCGGCATGGGGGTGGCCGGGCTGCCCGAGCGGACCGGGCTGCCGCCGGATCGGCTGACCGCCCACGACGACCTGCCGCAGGAGCGGATGCACGCCGAGGTGGCCCGGCGGCGGGCGTACCTGCACCTCTGCCGCTGGACATCGCTCGGGCTGAGCCTGATCGAGGCCATGACCATCGGCATGCCGGTGGTCGCGCTGGCCACCACCGAGGCCGTGGACGCCGTGCCGCCCGACGCGGGGGTGCTCTCCACCCGGGTGGACACCCTCGTCGAGGCGGCCCGCTGGCTCACCGAGGACCGCGACGCGGCGTACCGGCTCGGGGCACGGGCACGCGAGGTGACGAAGGAACGCTTCGGGCTCGACCGGTTCCTCGCCGACTGGGACCGGCTCATGGAGGAGGAGACATGCGCATCGCGATGATTTCGGAGCACGCCAGCCCGCTCGCCGTCCTCGGCGAGGAGGACGCCGGCGGGCAGAACACCCACGTGGCGGAGCTCGCGGCCGCGCTGGTCGGCGAGGGGCACGACGTCCGCGTCTACACCCGTCGGGACTCCACGGCCCTGCCCGAGGCGGTGGCCACCGCGGACGGCTACCAGGTGTGCCACGTGCCGGCCGGCCCGGCGCACCGGGTGCCGAAGGACGAGCTGCTGCCGTACATGGGCGAGTTCGGCAGCTGGCTGGCCGACACCTGGCGGCGCGGCGGCTGGACCCCGGACGTGGCACACGCGCACTTCTGGATGAGCGGGTTGGCCACCGTGCACGCCGGGCGGCGGACCGGGGTGCCCACGGTGCTGACGTACCACGCGCTCGGCACGGTCAAGCGCCGGCACCAGGGCGCGAAGGACACGAGCCCGCCAGGGCGGATCGGCTACGAGCGGACGCTCGGCCGGGCCGCGGACCGGGTCATCGTGCAGTGCGAGGACGAGGTCGCCGAGCTGGTCCGGATGGGCGTGCCCCGGTCCCGGATGGCGCTCGTCCCGTCCGGCGTGAACCAGGCGGTGTTCCGCCCCGACGGCCCGGTCGCCCCGCGCGACCCGGCCCGCCCCCGCATCCTCACCGTCGGCCGGATGGTCGAGCGCAAGGGCTTCCTGGAGGTGGTCCGGGCGCTGCCCGCGGTGCCCGACGCCGAGTGCGTGGTGGTCGGCGGCCCGCCGGCCGACCTGCTCGCCGCCGACTCGTTCGCCCGGCGGCTCTCCGCGCTGGCCGAGTCGTGCGGCGTGGCCGACCGGGTGAAGCTGGTCGGCGCCGTGCCCCGCGAGGAGATGGGCGCCTGGTACCGCTCGGCGGACGTGCTGGTCGCCGCACCCTGGTACGAGCCGTTCGGGCTCACCCCCCTGGAAGGAATGGCGTGCGGGGTGCCGGTGGTCGGCACCAATGTCGGCGGCATCGCCGACACCGTCGTGGACGGGCTCACCGGTGACCTCGTGCCGCCCCGCGACCCCCGCGCGCTCGGCACCGCGCTGCGCCGGCTGCTGTCCGACAAGGTCCGGCGGTTCGCGTACGCCACGGCGGCGCTGGACCGGATCCGCAGCCGGTACTCCTGGAAGCGCTGCGCCGAGCAGCTCGGCGCGGTCTACGCCTCGCTGACCACGGCCTCCCGGCCGGCGCCGGCGGTGGCCTGATGAGCCACCACGACACCCTCGACGCCCACCTGTCCGGGCTGGCGGCGGCGCTGCTGCCGTACCGGCGGGAGGCCGAGCGGCTGGCCGGCTGGGGCACCGAGCTGGCCTGGACGCTGGCCCGGGGCGGGCGGCTGCTGGTCGCCGGCAACGGTGGCAGCGCCGCCGAGGCCCAGCACCTCACCGCCGAACTCGTCGGCAAACTCCGCGACGACCGCGAACCCCTCTCCGCCATCGCCCTGCACGCCGAAACCTCCGCCCTCACCGCCATCGGCAACGACTACGGCTACGACGAGGTCTTCGCCCGCCAGGTCCGCGCCCACGGCCGACCCGACGACATCCTCCTGCTCATGTCCACCAGCGGCACCAGCACCAACCTCCTCACCGCCGCCCGCGCCGGACGCGACACCGGCCTACGCTGCTGGGCCTTCACCGGCCCCGCCCCCAACCCGCTCGCCGACCTGTGCCACGACGTGCTCGCCGTGCCGTCCCCGGACAGCCAGGTGGTGCAGGAACTGCACCTGGTCTCCACGCACCTGCTCTGCGAGTACGTCGACCAGGCGCTGCCGCTGATCCGGCAGCTGCCGACCGCGTCCGTACCGGCGCCCCGGGCCGGGACCTTCGCCCGCTGGGCGACGCCGCCCGCCCTCACCGGCGACGACCGGGACGGCGTCGACGGGACCGTGGCGGACGGCCATCTGCTCGCCGGGGTGGGCTCCGGCCCGCCCCTGGGCGTCGGCCGAGGGCTGGACGGGCACGCGCGGGACGAGGCCCGCCCGAACGGGCACCGTCCGGTCGACGGGCACGGCCGCAACAGCCACAACGGACACTCGGCCAACGGACACTCGGCCAACGGACACTCGGCCAACGGGCACGCGGCCAACGGGCGTCCGGCCAACGGGCGCCACGGGCACGGGTCCACCGGCACCGGGTGGGTGCAGCCGTGAGCGGCCCGCTGGTCGTGGTCGGCGACGCGCTGCTGGACCGGGACGTCACCGGCGTGGTCGGCCGGGTCGCCCCGGACGCCCCGGTACCGGTGCTCGACGAACGGTCGGCCACCGACCGGCCGGGCGGCGCCGGACTGGCCGCACTGCTCGCCGCCGGACAGGACACCGAGGTGGCGCTGGTCACCGCGCTCGCCGACGACGCCGGCGGGGCCCGCCTCGCGGAACTGCTGGCCGAGGCGGGGGTGGCGGTCTACCCGTTGCGCCTGCCCGGCGCGACGGCCGAGAAGATCCGGCTCCGCGCCGGCGGGCAGACCCTGCTCCGGCTGGACCGGGGCGGCGAGCCGCAGGCGCCGGGCCAGCCCTCGGAGGCCGTGCTCGAACTGCTCTCCCGGGCGCGGGCCATCCTGGTCAGCGACTACGGTCGCGGCCTGGCCCGGCAACCCGCGCTGCGCGCCGCGCTGGCCGAGACGGCCGCCCCGGTGGTCTGGGACCCGCACCCGCGCGGCCCGGCCGCGGTGGCCGGGGCCCGCCTCACCACGCCGAACCTGGGCGAACTGCGCGGGCTCACCGGGGACGCGGGCGCCGGCTCGGGGCTCTCCACCGCCACCCGGGCCGGGCAGGAGCTGCGCCGCCGGTGGCGGGTCGGCGCGGTCGCGGTGACCATGGGCCCGGACGGGGCGGTGCTCTGCCACTCCGGCGGCACCCCGCTGGTCGTTCCGCCGCCGTCCACCGTGGGGCACGTGGAGGACACCTGCGGCGCCGGGGACCGGTTCGCCGCCACCGCCGCGCTGGCGCTGGGCGACGGCGCGTCGACCGCCGAGGCCGTGCAGGCGGCGGTCGAGGCCGCGTCGGCGTACGTGGCGGCCGGCGGGGCGGCCGGCCTGCACCGGGCGCCGGAGCCGCGGCCCACGCCGTCCGCCGCGCGCACCGCCGAGGAGCTGGTGGCCGAGGTACGCGCCGGCGGCGGCACGGTGGTCGCCACCGGCGGCTGCTTCGACCTCCTGCACGCCGGGCACCTGGCCACCCTCCAGGCGGCCCGCCGGCTGGGCGACTGCCTGGTGGTGTGCCTCAACTCCGACCGCAGCGTCCGGGGCCTCAAGGGACCGGAGCGCCCGGTCCACCCGGAGCAGGACCGGGCCCGGCTGCTGGCCGCCCTGGACTGCGTCGACGCCGTGGTGGTCTTCGACGAGCCCACCCCGCACCAGGTGCTCGCCCGGCTGCGCCCGGACGTCTGGGTCAAGGGCGGCGACTACGCCGGCGACGGCGCGCCCGAGCTGCCCGAGGCGGAGCTGGTGCGCCGCTGGGGCGGGCGGGTCGTCACCGTGCCCTTCCTGTCCGGCCGGTCCACCACCGGCACCATCTCCGCCGCGCGCCAGCGCGGCCTCCACCTCGTCAAGGGAGCGGTATGAGCGAGCGTCAGCGAGCGGATCATCAACGCAGTGCGCCTCAGGGCGGCACGGAGCGAAGCGGAGTGCCGGCATGAGCAGGGATCTGAACGGGCGCGCCATCCTCGTGACCGGCGGGTCGAGCGGACTCGGTGCGGCGGTGGTGAGCGCGGTGGCCAAGGCCGGCGGGCGGCCGTACGTGCTGGACCGGCGGGCGCCGGCCGACGGGGTGCCCTGGGTCGAGTGCGACCTGGCCGACACCCGGGCCGCCGAGGCGGCCACCCGGCAGCTCGCCGAGCAGGCCGGCGGGCTGGACGGCGTGGTGACCGCCGCCGGCATGGACGTGCCCGGCCGGCTGGCCGATGTCGACGGCGCGACGTGGGACCGGATCGTGACCATCAACCTGCTCGGCACCGCCGCGGTGATCCGAGCGGCGGTGCCGCACCTGGAGCGGGCGCACGGCACGGTGGTGACCGTGGCGTCCACGCTGGGCGTGAAGGCGGTCAGCGACGCGACCGCGTACTGCGCGGCGAAGTTCGGGGTGGTCGGCTTCACCCGGGCGCTCGCCGCCGAGCTGGCCGGGACGGTCGGCGTCACGCTGCTGATCCCGGGCGGCATGCGGACGGCGTTCTTCGACGACCGGGACGAGCGGTACAAGCCCGGCCCGGACGCGATCCTCAACGACCCGGCGGACACCGCCGAGGCGGTCATGTTCGCGCTGTCCCAGCCGCCCGGCTGCGCGGTACGCGAGCTGGTGGTCTGCGCCGAGCAGGAGTCCTCGTACCCGTGATCCTCGTGCTCCGGGCGCTCGGCGTCGGCGACCTCGCCACCGGGGTGCCGGCGCTGCGCGCGCTGCGTGCCGCGTACCCCGCGGAGGAGCTGGCGCTTGTCGCGCCGCGCTGGCTGGCGCCGCTGGTGGAACTGGTCGGGGTCGTGGACCGGCAGGTCTTCGCGGACGGGCTGGGCCACCTCGGGTGGTCCGGCCCGCCGCCCGCGGTGGCGGTGAACCTGCACGGCCGGGGGCCGGAGTCGCACCGGATGCTGGCCGAGGCCCGGCCGCGGCGGCTGCTGGCCTTCGCCAACGCCGACGCCGGGTGGCACGACGGTCCGCCGTGGCGGGCCGAGGAGCACGAGGTGGACCGGTGGTGCCGGATGCTCGGCTGGTACGGCAGCCCCGCGGACCGCACCGACCTGGCGCTGCGCCGACCCGGGCCGGGTGCGCTGCCGACCGGGGTGACGGTGGTGCATCCGGGCGCCAAGGCGGCGCAGCGGCGCTGGCCGCCGGAGCGGTTCGCCGCGGTGACGCGGGAGCTGTCCGGGCGGGGCCACCGGGTGGTGGTCACCGGCAGTCCCGGCGAGCGGGACCTCGCCGCCGAGGTGGCCCGCCGGGCCGGGTTGCCGGCCGACGCCGTGCTGGCCGGCGCGACCGATGTCGGTGAGCTGGCCGCGCTTGTCGCCCATGCCCGCCTGGTGCTGTGCGGGGACACCGGGGTGGCTCACCTGGCCACCGCCTTCGCCACCCCGTCGGTGCTGCTCTTCGGCCCGGTGCCGCCCTCGTGGTGGGGACCGCCGCCGGACCGGCCGTGGCACGAGGCGCTCTGGGTCGGGCCGCGCCCGGCCGGGGACGGCCCGGGGGTGCACCCGGCGCTGGCCGAGCTGGACGTGCCGGCGGTGCTGGCGGCGGTGGACCGGGTGACGGCGGCGGCCCGGTCGCGGGTGGGAGCAGTGCGCCGGATTCCCGCGCAGGCGGCTCACCCACCCCTTGCTACCCGTCGGTAGCTTCCCGCCCGTACGCTGAGCCGGTGAACGGGGACTACACGCAGGAGTTCGTCGAGGTCGACGGGGCGCGGATCGGCGTCCAGGTCCACCCCGAGCCGGACGGGCCGCCCGGCGCGCCCGTGGTGGTGATCTGGCCCGCCATGGGGGTCCGTGCCCGCTACTACCGGCCGTTCGCCGCCGCCCTGCGCGAGGCCGGGCTGGCCGTCGTGGTGGTCGACCTGCGGGGCACCGGCGAGAGCACGCCCACCCCCGCCCGCAGCTGCCGGTACGGCTACGCCGAGCTGGCCACCGACGTCGGCGCCGTGCTCGACGCGCTCAAGCCCCGGCTGGACGGCCGGACCCGGCTGTTGCTCGGGCACTCGCTGGGCGGGCAGGTCGCGGTGCTGCACCAGGCGCTGCACGACGCCGACCGGGTGGACGGGCTGGCCCTGGTGGCGGTGGGCATCCCCTGGTGGCGCGGGTACCCGGGGCTGCGCGGCTGGGGCGTGCTGCCCTACACCCAGGGCATCGCGGCGGTCGCCCGGCTGCTCGGCGTCTGGCCGGGCTGGGGGTTCGGCGGCAGGCAGGCGCGCGGGGTGATCCGGGACTGGGCGTACACCGCCCGGACCGGCCGCTTCCCGGTCCTCGACGGCGTCGACGCCGACGCCGCCGTCGGGCGAGTCCGCACGCCGGTGCTCGCGGTCAGCGTCGACGACGACCAGTACACGCCGCACGAGACGTTGGACCACCTCTGCGGCAAGCTCGCCGCCGCCCCGGTGACCCGGCACCGCTACACCGTCGCCGAGGCGGGCGCCCCGCTGGACCATTTCACCTGGGTACGCGCCGCCGACCCGCTGGCCGCCCGGGTCGCCGCGTTCGCCGCCGCGCTGCCGCGTCGCTGACCCGGGACGCCCCGGACGGACGGGCCGGAACCGGGCGGGCTGATCCGCCGCCCGGAAAACGGGTGCGTAGCCGCGCCGAAGGTGGGTAAGCCGCACCGCCCGAACACGGCGGAGGGGGATCAAGGATGTCCGAACGGCACACCGCGTTGCGCTCGATGCACGACCTGGGCCTGGCGGCCTGGTTCGGCGGCTCACTGATGGGAGCGCTCGGCGTCAACGGCGCGGCGGCGAAAATCGACGACTCGACCCAGCGGCTGCCGGTCGCATCGGCCGGCTGGGCGCGCTGGACCCCGGTCAACGCGGCGGCGATCGGCGCGCACCTGGCCGGCGCCGTCGGCGAGCTGGTGACCGAGAGCCCACGGGTGGCCGCCCAGGCCGGGGTGGCGAAGATGAGCACGGTGAAGACGGCGCTGACCGTGGGCGCGCTGGCGGTGACCGGCTACAGCCGGCTGCTCGGCATGCGGCTGCAGAAGGCGGGCGGGCCGTCCGTCGAGGGGGCCACCGAGCCGAACTACCAGACGCCCTCGAACGTGGCCGCCTCACAGCGGCAGATGAAGCTGCTCCAGTGGGCCATTCCGGCGCTGACCGGCGCGCTGGTCGTGGTGTCGGCGTACATGGGTGAGCAGCAGAAACCGGGACAGGTGTTCCGCGGCCTGCTCGGCCGAGCCGGCGGGCTGGCGAGCGCCCCGATGGCGATCGGAAAGATGGCCGGGATGACCGGGATGCACGCGACGAAACGACCGATGGCCATGGCCGGTCGGTGACCCGCTCCGCGGCCGGCGGCCCACATCGGGGTGGGGCGCCGGCCGCGCGGCGTACCCGGGGTCCGGCGCATGACCGGCCCGGTGGCGGGCAATCAGCACGGGCACGGGGGAATCCAGCCAGGTGAGGTGGCCATGACCAGCAAGGACCGATCGGGTAGGGGCGAGGGGCGGGGGCCCGAGGCGGCCGCGCCGTGGGGCACCACCGACGGCTTCGACGCCGACCCGCCGTGGGGCGCGGGCGAGGACGACCCGATGGACGAGGGCAGCGAGGAGAACGCCGTCCCGGAGGGCCGGCGGGGCGAACGCCGGGCGGCGGGCGCCGGACCGGGCGGGCCGAAGGCCGGCCGGCACGGGTTCGGCCCGGTGGAGCCCACCCGGGCCGCCGAGGCGGGACCGGGCGCGCCGCCCGATCCGGCGCCGTCCAGACGGACCTTTCCCGACGACCGCGCCGACGGGGACCTCGGGGACAACGCGCTGGAGGACGCCACCGGCATGCGTCCGGAAGGGGTCAGCTGGCGCGGCTGACCTGGACCGCCGGATCGAAGACGACACGACGCCCGGGGCGCCTCACCGCCCCGGGCGCCGTCCCGTCCGATCAGGAACCGGTGCCGTCCTCCCCCGGCCGGCCCAGCGTCGACGGCTCGTTGTCCGGCACCGGCGGCTCGGCCACCGGGTGGCCGGTGTCGTCCACCAGGCCCGGGGCCATGCTGCCGCCGTGCGCCTCCTCGGCCTCCCGGGTCGCCCGGGGATCCCGGTCGTCCCGGGCCAGGCCACCGGGCTCGTCCCGCCGCTCGTCCACGCGCTCCCCCTCGCTGTCGTCCCTCGGCACCGCCGGTACCCGGGAGGTGCCGGCGGAAACCTCAGGCCCGCGCGGCGGCGGGTGCGACGCCGAGCAGCCCGGCGAGCCGGGCGGCGTCCCGCTGGGCCTGGTCGCCGCAGCAGTTGTTGAGCAGCACGTGCAGCTCGGCGCACTGGTCGGCCAGCTCGCGCAGCAGCACGGACCAGCGCCGCAGCTCCTCCTCGCCGTAGGCGTAGCGGAACCGGTCCTGCTTGTCGCCGCTCTCCCAGGCGGTGCTGTGCCCGTGGAACCGCACCACCGCGAGGTCGGTGGTGGCGGTGAGGATCGGCGGCACCGAGGAGGCGTGCCCCTGGGGCATGTCCACGCAGACGTACCCGAGCCCGTTCTCGCGCAGGAACGTCACGGTGTCCACCACGGCGTCCTCGGTGAACCAGGAGGAGTGCCGCAGCTCGACGCTGACCGGCCAGGGCCGGCAGCGGAGGGCCGCGGACAGGATCCGCCGCTTGGCCGCGTCGCCGCGGGCCAGCCAGGGTGGGAACTGGAGCAGCACGGCGCCGAGCCGGTCGGCCGCCGCGAGCGGCGCCAGCGCCGCGTGGAACCGGTCCCAGAGTTCGTCGTACGCCCCGGCGGACAGGTCCCGCCAGCGGATCCGGCTGGGGCCGCCGGCCGGGCGCAGCTCCCGGGGCAGCGCGTCGACCGGGGTGTGGTGGCCGGTGAAGAGGCGGAACGCCTTGACGTCGAAGGTGAATCCGGGCGGGGTGGCGGCCGCCCAGCCCTCGGCGGTCTCCGGCGCGGGGATCGCGTAGTAGGACGTGTCCACCTCGACCAGGCCGAACCGCTCCGCGTACCAGCCGAGGCGGCCGGCCGGCGTGTTGGCCGCGCGGGGGTACCAGCCGGAGCGGACCAGCATCTGGTCGGCCCAGGAGGACGTGCCCACCTTGATGACACCCATGTAATTCAGTGCACCGCGATCCGGACGAATCGGCAACCCGGGGCCGTCCGGTGGGTAACCGGGAAAGTGTCGGTGGCGGGTCGTACGGTGTCCCCGGTCCTCGATGAAAGGCAGGCGGCATGAGCGTCTCCGACCAGGTCCGCACCGGCGAGCGGGCCGACCTGCTCGCCACCCTCCAGCGGCACCGCGGCTTCCTCCGGCAGACCGTGACGGGGCTCGACGACGAGCAGGCCGCGCGGCGCAGCACGGCCAGCGAACTCTGTCTCGGCGGCCTGATCAAGCACGTGGCCGGCACCGAGCACCGGTGGATGCGGTTCGCGGTCGGTGGCGCCGAGGCGATGCAGAGCGAGCCGGTCGACTGGGCCGGCCAGTTCCGGATGGCCGAGGGCGAGACCCTGGCCGGGCTGCTCGCCGAGTTCGACCGGGTGGCCGCCGAGACCGACGCCCTGGTCGCCACCCTCGACCTCGACACCGCGCACCCGCTGCCGAGTGCGCCCTGGTTCGAGCCGGGCGCGAGCTGGACGGTGCGCCGGGTGCTGCTGCACCTCATCGCCGAGACCGCGCAGCACGCTGGGCACGCCGACATCATCCGCGAGTCGATCGACGGAGCGAAGACCATGGGTTGACCGGCGGCGAGGTGACCGATCTCACGCGCCTCAATGGGGCGGGCGGGGGTTTCCGGTGTGACGCCACGGCCGGTGGCGGCGCTGAGGGACACGAGATGAACGGACACCGCATGGACCAGGAGACCGTCGAGCGCCTGCTCGTCGGTCCCGCCGCCGACGCGCAGGACGGTCCGGAGGCGCTGGTCCGGTTCCTCGACGCCGTCCGCGCCGCTCCCCGTCCGCACGAGCTCAGCGGCGAGGGGGCCGCCCTCCAGGCCTTCCGCATGGCGCAGGCCGGCGACCCGGTCCCGCTGAGGGCGTCCCGTCCCGAGCGACGGCTGCGCGCCGGGCTGGTCGGCGCGAAACTCGCCCTGGCCGCCCTGCTGGCCACCGCCACCGGCGGTGTCGCGCTCGCCGCCGTCACCGGCCACCTGCCCGGCCCGCTGGGCGGTGGCGCGGACACCACGGCCAGCCCGAGCGCCGGGGCCGACGGCCGACCCACGCCGACCGGCGATCCGAGCCACCCCACCACCCCGGCCGGCGACCCGACCGACCCGCCGGGCAGCTCATCGGCGCTGGCCGGTCTCTGCACCGCCTACCGGGCGGAGGGCGACGACCGGCGCCGCGTTCTGGAGAAGCCGCGGTTCGCCGACCTGGTTGCCGCCGCCGGCGGGCGGGAGCAGGTCGCCGCCTACTGCGACCACCTGCTCGACGGCAAGGGCAAGCCGAACGACCCCGACCCGACGCGACGGCCGAGCGACGAGCCCACCGGCCGGGTCACCGGCCGGCCGGAGCAGACGCCGGACAAGCCGCCGGCCGATTCACCGCCGACCACCCGCCCCGCCGGTCCGTCGGTGCGGGAGCCCAACTCGGTCGGCGCGTCCCCGCGCTGACCCGCAGCCGCACCGGGCGCCCACCCGCGCACGCACGAACCGTGCCGGCCCTCGTCGGGCCGGCACGGTCGTGGCGTCACGGTCAGAAGGTGGCCACGTTCAGCAGCTTCTCCTGGATGCCGTCCGGGTCACCGGCCGGCCAGCTGTAGTTGGTCGTACCGGCCGACTGGAGGGCCGACTTGACCGCGCTCGGGGTGGCCGTGGGGTGGGTCGCCTTGTAGAGGGCGGCGCCACCGGCGACGTGCGGGCTCGCCATCGAGGTGCCGGAGATCGTGTTGTAGCCGCCGCCCTTCCAGGTCGAGTAGATGCACACGCCCGGGGCCATGAGGTCGACGTCGGCGCCGTAGTTGGAGAAGTCGGCGATGGTGTCGTCCACGTCGCTGCGGCAGGTCGCCGCGGCTCCGCCGCCCGGCAGGCCGTTGAAGTCGGCCAGCGCGGAGACGGTGATGACCTCGTCGTACGCGGCCGGGACGTGGTTGGCGGCGTTGTCGGTCTCGTTGCCGGCGGCCACCACGTACGTCACGCCGGCCGCGACGGAGTTGCAGATCGCCTCGTGCATCGCGTCCTTGTTGCTGCCGCAGGCGCTGTCGGAGCCGGAGCCGCCGAGGCTCATGTTGGCGACCTCGATCTCGCTGGCGTGCGCGGTCACGTAGTCGATGCCGCAGATGATGCTGGAGAACGAGCCGCTGCCGGCGTTGTTGAGCACGCGGACCGGCCAGAGCCGGGCACCGGGAGCCATGCCGACCACGCCGACGCCGTTGTCGAGCGCGCCGATGGTGCCGGCGACGTGCGAGCCGTGGCCGTTGCCGTCGTTGGCGCTGTTGCCGGTGGAGCAGTTCTTCGCCCCGGCGGTGTACACGTTCAGGTCCGGATGGGTGAGGTCGATGCCGGTGTCGATGACCGCGACGTCGACGTTCACCCGCTCGTCGGCGCCGTTGATCTTCGCGGTCGGGCTCAGCTCGGCATCGGCCCGGTTGATGCCGGTCGGCGTGGTCTGGGCGTCGGCCGTCACCACCCCGTCGGGCTGGACGAGGAGCACCCGCGAGTCGCGGGCCAGGCGCGCCGCGGCGGTGGCGCTCATCCGGGCGGAGTAGCCACGCAGGGCGTGCTCGTAGACGTGACCGACCGTGGCACCGGTCGCCCGGGACTGCTCGGCAGCGACCGACGACGAGTTGGCGTCGGCGCGGAGGACGACGATGTAGCCGCTCTCCGCCTCGGCGCGCGGGGCGGCGGTGGCGCCGGTCGCCGAGGCGGCGACGACGATGCCGGTGAGCATCGCGACGCCCAGTGTCTTGCGCATGGGGGTTCCTCTCCACGTGCGGGTCGGGCGGATGGCCCACGTCGAGGCTGACCCCGTCGAGGGCCGCCGGAACAGAGCAGATCGGCATTCGTTATTGGAAATATATAAATTAGGGGGAAAAGCCGCACAACGACCGACCTGATGTCGGGAACACCAGGTCAAGCGAGCGGGGCACCGCCTCCTGCACGGTTATCGCCACCGGCGGGCAGGGTGTTTCACCCGACCCCTTGGCCGCACGGCGGACGCCGGTTACCGTCGATCCAGCCACGGCGGAAGGGCCTCGTTGACCTCTATGGACACACCGGATCCCGACCTGGTGCGGCGGGCGGCGGCCGGCGATCCGGCGGCGGTGGCCCGGGTGCTCACCGTGATCCGGCCGATCGTGGTGCGCTACAGCCTGGCCCGGTTGGGTCACGTCGGCGCCGGTGGCGCGACCGCCGAGGACGTCGCCCAGGAGGTCTGCCTCGCGGTGCTGCGCGCGCTGCCCCGCTTCGTCGACCAGGGCCGCCCCTTCCTCGCCTTCGTCTACGGCATCGCGGCCCGCAAGGTCGCGGACGCCTGCCGGAGCGCGAGCCGGGACCGCACCGACAGCGTCGCCGAGGTGCCCGACACCGCCGACCCGGCGCCGGGGCCGGAGCCCCGCGCGCTCAACGCCGACCTGAACGCCCGCCTCAGCGAACTGCTGGCCCAGTTGCCCGCGACCCACCGGGAGATCCTGGTGCTCCGCCTGGCGGTCGGCATGACGGCCGACGAGGTCGGTACGGTGCTCGGCATGACCGGTGGGGCCGTACGGCTGGCGCAGCACCGCGCGCTGACCCGGGTGCGCGCCCTCGCCGGCGACTCCCTCTCGGCGGTGATCCGGTGAGCGCCGCCGACCCCGCCCCGCGTCCCGAGGACCCGGTGCGGCGCGACGACGAACTGCTCGACGCGCTCCGCCACGGCGCGCTCCCGGCGGACGACCCGGTGGCCGCCCTGCTCGGCGGCTGGCAGGCCCAGGTGGAGGCCCGCGCCGTCGAGTTGGAGAGCAGGCCGTGGCCGGCCCTCGATCGCCGGCCCGCGGACGACCCGCCGGTTCCGGCGGAACCGGCCGGGGTGGGGCCGGTCCGAGCCGTCCCGCCCGCCGGAAAGCTCGGCCGGCCGGTCGACCCGGCGGGTGCGCCGGAGCCCGGTGAACCGGCCGGGAAGGGCCCGGGACGGGGACGGTCCGGCGGCCGGCGCCGGCGGGTCCGCGTCCTCTCCGGGGCGGCGCTGACCCTGGTGACCCTGGCCGGCGGGCTCGGGCTCGGCTCGGCCCGGGCCGAGCCGGGTGGCCTGCTGTGGCCGGTCACCGAACTGGTCTGGACCGAGCGCGCCGACGCCCTGGTCGCCGAACGCGAGATCGACCGGATGCTCGACCAGGCCCGGCGCGACCTGGGTGCCGGCCGGTACGCCGAGGCCCGCACCGACCTCGAACGTGCCGCCGCGCTCCTGGGCCGCCTGGGCGACGGGCCCGGCGCCACCCGGATCCGCGACGACCTCACGGACCTGTGGCAGCGCCTGCCGGCGGCCGGGGTGACCCCGGTCCCGTCGCCGGCCCCGCCCGGGGCGCCGGCCACCACGCCGGCCCCACCCGGGGCCCCGGGCACCACGCCGCCCGGCTCCGGGGTGAGCGGCGACGTGGGCACCGCCCCGGCCACGGTCCCGCCCGCCGGCGGCGACCCCGCGCCCGAGCCGGGCCACAGCCGGACGCCCGGGCGCCCGGCCCGGCCGCCCGCCACCACGTCGCCCGCGACGGCTCCGGCCACCACCGCACCGCTCACCGGCGCCGGCCGGGACGGTCACACCACCCCGCTCCGGCCGGCCCCGCGGACCGGCCCGCACACCGCCCCCGACCGGCCCGGCCCGCACACCCGCCCGGACCGGCCGACCCCGGGAACCGCCCCCGACCGGCCGGACCCGGCCCCCGGCGCCGACCGGCCCGGGTCCGCGGTGGACCGGGCGCGGGCCACCGCCGACCGGCCCTCCCCCGGCGAGTCGCCCCCGGCCGACCCGCCGACCGGCGCGGGAGCCGACCAGCCGACCGGCGCGGGAGCCGTCTCGCCCGCCGCGAGGCCGGCAGCGACGCGGGCCGTTCGACCCGCCGCGCCGGACCAGCCGACCACCGGGCGGGCCACGCCTCCGTGACCGACGGGGGCCGGCTGATAGCTTGCCCCGGTGACTCCGCGGCGTCGCCGACTGGCGATCCTCTTCCGGCTGGCCGTCGTGCTCGGCGTGGTGGCCGGCATCGTGCTCACCGCGCTGGGCCCGGCCACCGTGAGCGGCCTGCTGCCGTACTTCACCATCCAGAGCAACGTGGCCGTCGGCGTCTTCGCCGGGTACGCCGCCTGGCGGGCCTGGCAGGGCCGCCCGGAGCCGCCGAGCGCGCTCAAGGGCGCCGTGACCCTCTACATCACCATCACGGGCACCGTCTACCACCTGGTGCTCGCGAACCCGGCCAGCCCGTTCGCCATGGTCCAGCCGCACCGGGAGCCGGGCGAGTGGTGGGGCAACCAGTTCCTGCACACGGTGGTGCCGCTGCTCGCGATCGCCGACTGGGCGCTGTTCGACCGCCGTGGCCGGCTGCGCCCGCGGTACGCCGCCTGGTGGCTGGCGTTCCCGCTGGCGTACCTCGGGTTCGCCCTGGTGCGGGGGCTGGTCGTGCACCGCTACCCGTACCCGTTCCTCGACGCCGGGCAGCTCGGCTACGGCGGCGTGGGCCTCAGCGCGCTCTTCTTCGCCGTCGCGTTCTGGCTGCTCGGACTCCTCCTCGTCGGCGTCGACCGGGGGCTGGCCGGGCGGGGCCGCGCCGTGCCGGCGGAGCCGGCCCCCGCCCCCGCCGGTACACAACAGCCCGCCCCCGCCGGCACACAGCAGCCCGCCCCCGCTGGCACGCCGGAGCAGAGCGCGGCCGGACCACGCTGACCGGCGGCGCCCCGGCCCGCGTCGGTCACCCGGTGGTGCGCCGCTCACCGCTCGCGCCGCCGACCCGGACCCGCCGGCCGGTGGTGCGGTCGCGGCCGTAGGAGTCGGCCCGCCCCCAGCGCCCCGGCACGTCCAGCAGCTCGATCCGGCCGTACCCGTCGGGGACGCACGGGTTCACCAGCAGGTTCTCCCCGCACGGGCGCAGCCCGAGCATGGTGGCCAGCAGCATCAGCAGGCCGCCGGAGGCCCACGATTGCGGCCGGCCGGCCGCCGGAAGCTGGACCGGGTACTTCGTGACGTCGCGCGGATAGCCGGCGATCACCTCCGGCACCGAACCGCCGAGCGTCTCCGCCACGGCGAAGATGCCGGCCACGACCTGGGCCGCCTCGGCGTCGTACCCGTAGCGGCGCAGGCCCGCCGCGACGAGCGCGTTGTCCGACGGCCAGACCGCGCCGAGGTGCGCGCCGACCGGGTTGTAGGGCCGCTGCCCGGTGGCGTACGTGCGCACCCCCCAGCCGGTGAAGAGTTCGGGGCCGGACAGGTGCGCGGCGACCGCGTCGGCCCGCTCCGGCTCGACGATGCCGCTCCACAGCAGGTGCCCGAGGTGCGAGGTGAGCGCGTCCACCGGCCGCCCGTCCGGGGTGAGGGCCAGCGCGTAGTAGCCCCGGTGCGGCAGCCAGAAGTCCCGGTCGAACCGCTCGCGCAGCCGCGCGGCCTCGGCCTCCAGCCGGTCGGCGTACCCGGGGTCGCCCCAGACCTCGCGGGCCAGCCGGGCGCCCCGGACCTTCGCGTCGTACGCGTACCCCTGCAACTCGCAGGTCGCCCGGGGGTACGGCGGCTCGACGGCGTGCCGGTCGACGATGGCCCCCGGCGAGTTGCGCCAGGTCTGGTTGGCCACCCCGTTGACGGTGTTGCGCGGCTGGTAGCGCAGGTACCCGTCGCCGGTGGAGTCGCCGTACTCGTCGAGCCAGTCCAACGCCATCCGGGCCGGGTGGCGCAACTCCCGGACGAGGTCGGTGTCGCCGGTCCAGAGCTCGTACTCGTCGAGCAGGACCACGAACAGCGGCGTGGTGTCGGCCGCACCGTAGTAGAACGCCGTGGGCTGCTCGCCGAAGGCGGCCTGCTCGCCGTACCGCAACTCGGCCAGGATCTTCCCGGGCTCCTCGTCGTGGTAGTCGTCGAGCCGGCCGCCTTGGAGCAGGGCGAGCAGCCGCAGGGTCGCCGGGGTCAGCTCCGGGGTGAACGGCAGCGTCGCCAGGCAGGTGACGAGGGCGTCCCGGCCGTACAACGCCATGGCCCAGGGCAGCCCACCCACCGGCACCCGGGCGTTGTACGACAGCGGCGTGTAGCGCAGCGACGCCAGGTCGGTCAGCGCCTGCCGGTACGCCGACATCAGGGGTTCCCGGTCGGCGATGAGCTGCGGCGCGTGGTCGAACCAGCGGGCGAGGTCCTCGCGCATGTCGTGGCGGACGTGCTGGCGGTGGGACTGCAGGCTGGCCCGCAGGTCACGTCCGCCGGCACCCTGGATGATCATGCCGACGTGCAGGTCGGTGTGCCACTCCCCGTCCGGGTCGACCCGGATCCGGAAGGTCATCCCCCGCCGGTCGACCTCGACGGGCGCGGTGCTGGAGACGAAGGTCTCCCGGGCGAACCGGCCCCGCCCGTAGCAGATCCGCAGCTGCCGGTGGACCGGGTCGGCGACGACCTCCGGCCGGCGCTCCGCGGGGCGGAGGATCTCCGCGGTGTCGGCGAAGTCGCTGCCGATCTCCATCCGCACGGTGAACTCGGCGGGCTCGGCCGAGTGGTTGAGCACGGTGATCCGCTCGTTGAAGCTCTCGTTGAGGGACCGGTGCCGGATCACCGAGAGGTCGGCGTCCACGTAGTGGCTGGCGGCGCCGGGGACCAGCACGAACCGGGTCTCGAAGTAGGCCAGCTCGTCCCGGGACAGGGCGTGCAGCCGCTCACCGTCGACGGTGAGCACCCAGCGGGACAGGAAGCGGGTGTCGAACGAGAACAGCCCGATGGGGGCGTACGGCGCGACCTCCATGTCGCCCTGCCCGTCGCTGAGCACGAAGGCGTTGCCGGCGCGGATGTTCACCAGCTCCTGCTTCATGGCGCCCCCACCCGGCTTCCGGCGCCAGCCACCTCGCGGGGATGCCGGGCGTCGGGCGGACCCGGGAAGATCCGGCGCAGCGACAGCAGCAGCCGCAGGTCGCCCTGCGCGGTGAGGTCGTTGCGCAGCAGGGCCGCGGCCGGGTGCAGCCGGCCGGCGGCGATCCGGTCGAACACCTCCCGGTCGGCGCGGACCACCAGGTCGGCCTCGTCGGCCAGGCAGCGGGCCACCCGTACCTCCTGGTGGTCGATGGTCAGATACCAGTGTTCGGTCCGCGCCCCGTCCCCCAGGTCCAGCCGCATCGTGCCGGCGGTGGTCTCCGGCAGGTCGGGGTGCCGGCCGGCGACCTCCCGGTCCAGGTACTCCGCGGCCGAGACGCTCATCGGTCCCTCCCCCTGTCCGTCGTCGCGGCTCACCTCCGGGCGGCTCCGCCCGCTCCCGCAGCTTCCCCGCCGGCCGGGTGAGTCGAACTCACCCCGTACGGGTGAGAGAGGGCTGGTGCGCGGGGCGGAAGTCGGGTAGTCCGGAGCGATGGGGATGATCGGGGACGCCACGACCGACCGGGTGCTCGCGGCGCTGCTGGCCATGCAGCGCCAGTCCTGGGAGCAGGGGGTGACGGGGCACGCCCTGCTCGACCTCGGGCTCGGTGAGCTGGCCGTGCTGGTCGCCGACGCGGCGGTGACCCGGCAGCATCCGGACGGGCGCCTCGGCGACGTGTCCGGCGAGGCCGGCGCGGTCAACGGCGCCGCCTGCGGCGAGGTGGTCCGGTACGCGGCCACGACCGACGGGGATCCCCGCTTCACCGCCGCGCTGGACGCGCAGCTCGACTGGCTGGTCACCCGGGCGCCCCGGGCCGCCGACGGCACCCTGTTCCACCTGCTCGACGGCCGCCAGGTGTGGGCGGACACGGTCTACATGGTGGTGCCGCTGCTCGCGCTGGCCGGCCGGACGGACCTGGCCGCCGTGCAGGTCGAGGGGCACCGCCGCCGGTTGTTCGACAGGCGCACCGGCCTCTACGCGGCCCGCTGGGACGAGGACCGGGGCGAGCTGGACCAGCCGCAGCCGTGGGGCACCGGCAACGGCTGGGTGGTCGCCGGGATCGCCCGGGCGCTACGGCTCGCGCCGGACTGGCCGGCCGGACTCCGCGCCGAGCTGGCCGCGCACGCCAGCACGGTGCTGGACGCCTGCCTCGCGTACCGGGCCGACGACGGGCTCTTCCCCGACGTGCTCGACGACCCGGGCTCGTTCCGCGAGGCGAACACCGCCCAGCTGCTCGGGTACGCGGCGCTCACCGGGGTGGCCGACGGCTGGCTGCCGGCGTCCTGGCTGGGCACCGGCGCGGAGCTGCTGGCCGCGGCGGGCCGGCGGGTCGACCGGCGCGGGCGGGTCACGGGGGTCAGCGGCGCGCCGGACTTCACCCGACCCGGCACCTCGCCTGAGGCGCAGGCGTTCCACCTGCTCGGGCAGGCCGCACTGGGCCGGGCCCGGGCGGCGGTCAGCCCCGCTGGATGAGCCCGCGCACGTACGCGGCCTGGCCGACGTGCTGGAGGTCGTCGTCGAGCACGCTCACCAGCCGTACGCCGAGGGTGACCGGCGGATCCCAGTTCTCGTCGACCACCCGGTCCAGGTCAGCTGGGCCCAGCCCGCGCAGGTACGCCAGGGTCCGGTCGACCACCGCCCGGTGGTAGTCGAGCAGCACCCCGCCGTCCTCCGGCCGCACGCGGGCGATCTGCTCGGGTCCGTGCCCGAAGCCGGTGTCGTTCGGGTCCGCGGTCAGCCCGCACCGCCCCGCCCAGTCGCCGGTGACCCAGAGCTGCTCCTCCCCCAGCACGTCGGCGACGTGGTGGTCCTGGAGCCGGGTCAGGTGCCACACCAGCCAGCCCACCGGGTTCGACCCGGGGGCCGGGGCCTGCCGCAGCTGTTCGGGGCCGAGCCCCTCGACCGCGCCGGCCACCAGGTCGGGCAGCCGGCCGTACGCCTCGGTCAGCAGGTCGTTCACGTCCACGGTCCACGCTCCTCCGCCGTCGGTGCCACCCGGGCAGTACCGCCCTGGCCGGGCGGCAAACCTCGCCCCCTTAGGGTGATCGCGTGGTCGCGGCGCTGGAGCTGTATCTCGACACCGACGCCACCCGGCGGATCCGGGTGCTCTGGGACGCGTTGGAGGCCGAGGGCGTGCAGAGCATGCGGTCGCTGCTGGAACAGCGGCACCGGCCGCACGTCTCGCTGGCGGTCGCGCCGCGGCTCGACCCGCACCAGGTCGCCGAGGCGCTCGCCGGGATGGTGGTGGCCGCCCCGCTGCGGCTGGAGTTCCAGCACGCCGGGCAGTTCGTCGGGCGGGTGCTCTGGCTCGGTCCGGCGCCCACGCCGGAGTTGCTGGCCCACCACGGCGCGGTGCACGAGCGGCTGGCCCGGGCCGGCATCGGCCTGGTGGAGCACTACCAGCCGGGCCGCTGGGTGCCGCACTGCACGCTCTCCATGCGGGTGCCGAACGCGCTGATGGCCGCGGCGGTGCGCCGCTGCCTCGAGGTGCTGCCGCTGACCGCCACCGTGGTCGGCGCGGCCGTCACCGACCACGCCCGGGGCATCTCCCACCCGCTCGGCTGACCGCCGCCCGGCCGCAGCCGGTCAGCGCGGTCCGAAATCCACCAGGAAGGTCGGGTATTCAGGCTGTGGGCAGGGGTCACCGCGGTGGCCGAGCCGCTCGTAGAAGGGCGCGGCGCGCTCCCGGTGGGCCTGCCATTCCAGGTGGCGGGCCCGTGCGGCCGCCCACTCCGACACCGCCGCGAGCAGCGCCCGGCCCACGCCCCGCCGGCGCCGGTCCGGGCGGACGTGCAGGTCGTGCAGGCGGACGGTGCGGTGCGCGTCGCCGGAGCGCAGGTGCGGGCCGTGGTCCTGGGCGGCGGCGTACCCGGTCAGCCCGTCGTCGTCCACCGCGCCGAGCAGCGCCCAGCGGGGGTCGGCGAGCAGCAGCAGGAAGCGCTCCCGGTGGATCTCGGCGGGCTCGTCGCCGACGCCCATGTCCCGCAGCATCGGCCACAGCCGCGGCCAGTCCGCCCCGGTCAGCTCCCGTACGGTGATCGACACGCCGTCCAGGATGCGTGCCGCACCGGGCGGGGGCCAGCGGTTTCCGGCCCCGGCGGCCGGCGGCTCCCCGCGTCCGGCGGACCGCGTTTTTCGCCATCTGCTGGCGGTGATGGCGCTGCCGCCGAACCGACGCAAGCTGGTAAAAGCGCAGGTCAAGGCCGTCCTGGCCACCCGAGGACGTGCGGCCGGAGCGCCACGAGCACGCCTTACGGAGGCATCCCATGGCCGCACCCGTCATCCGTTCCGTCACCGCCGAATCGACAGTCCTGCTGCCCGGGCAGTCCACCACCGTCCGGGTGGACGCCTACCATCCCGACTCGCGGCTGCTGACCCTCTCCGGCCGGGTCAGCGACCCCACCGGCGCCGCCTGGGACAGCCCGGTCCGGGTGGACCTGAGCGTGCCGCTGACCGTCCAGCTCGGCAGCGGCGCGCCCGGGGTGACCGTCACGCCGAACCCCACCGACCCGACCCGCTTCACGGTGACCGTGCTGGCCGGCCGGGGCACGGTCACGTTGACCGCGACGGCCCGGGACGGCGCCGGCCGGACCGGCACCGCCACCACGACCCTGGCCGTGCCGCTGCTGGTGGGGATGAGCGCCGAGAAGGGGGCGCGGACCCAGCGGGCGGTGGCCGAGTACCCGGGCATTCGTTACATGCGCGACTTCGGCACGGACGGCGGCGACGCGGACGCCCTGCCGGAGCTGCCGCCGCTGAACGCCGGCAAGTTCGTCGACGCCCCGTCGGCCGTCATGCACGTCTCGTGGAAGGACGACGTCGAGCAGTTGACCGGCTGGCTGGACGGGCTGAGCCGGCCGGTCTACCTGACCTGGTACCACGAGCCGATGGGCGATGTGACGCCGGCCACGTACCGGACCACCGCGACCCGGGTGGCGCAGATCGTCGCCGCCCACCGCAACCGGCGGTGGGTGCTCGGGCACGGCCCGATCGTCACCCGCTACTGGCTCGACGAGGGGCGCGGCAACCCGGCCGACTGGGGGTACCCGGGCATGACCCACTACGGCGTGGACTGCTACTCCCGGGACACCGCGACGTACTGGCCGGCGTCGCGGATGTTCGGGGTGGCGTTCGGCAAGGTGCACGCCGCGTACCCGGGGATCCGGCTGCTGGTGCCCGAGTACGGGCTGAGCCGCACCACGGCCGACACCACCGGCGCGGGCCGGGCCCAGGCGATCCGTGACCACGTGACCTGGCTGCGCCAGCAGAACGACGTGGACGCGGTCGCCTACTGGAACAACTGGGCCGAGTTCGAGCTGGGCGACCCGCCGCTGGAGTCGACCGCCTGGCGGAACCTGCAGCTCGCCTGACGCGCCCGACCCGGCCCGGCGCCACCCCTCCGGGCCGGGGTGGGGTGGCCGCCGGAGAGCCCTCCGCGCCGGGTGTGCCTAGACTGGCCGGGTGGGGCAGACCGAGTGACCAGCGACAGCGCGTCGTCGACCGCGTACGGTCACGCCTGCCTCGTCTACGACGACCCGGTGGCGCTGGACGCCCGGGCGGTCGCCCACCTGGCCGCGGGCCTGGCGGCCGGTGAGCAGGTATGGCTGGTCGCCCCCGGCGACACCGACTCCCTGGCCCGCCGGCTGGAGCGCCTCCCCGGCCGCGACGACGCGCTGCGCCGGCGCGCGCTCCGGCTGCTCCCGGTGGAGCACGCCTACCGCCACGACGAGATCGTGGACCCGGAGAAGCAGGTCCGGGCGTACGAGACGGCCACGACGGAGGCGCTGGCCGCCGGCTACACCGGCTTCCGGGTGTTCGCCGAGGCCACCACGCTGGTCCGCAGCCCTGCCCAGCGGGACGCCTTCACCCGGTACGAGCACCTCATCGACCGCTGGATGCGGCACCACCCCATGTCGGCTGTCTGCGCCTACGACCGCCGGGAGTTGAGCGAGGCGGCGATCGCCGAGCTGGCCTGCATGCACCCCGAGACCAACACCGATGTGCTGTTCCGGCTGCACGCCGGGGACGGCGAGGCGGTCGTCGAGCTCGCCGGGGAACTCGACCCGTCCACCCACCGGCTCTTCGCCGCCGCGCTGGACCGGGCCGACCCGCGACCGGTGGACGGCCGACTCGTGCTCGACGCGACCGGGCTGCGTTTCGTCGACCACCGCAGCCTGCTGCACCTGGGCGACCACGCCCGCCGGCACGACGCCACAGTCGTGCTGCGCACCTCGCGCTCCGCCGCGGCCCGGCTCGTCGAGCTGTTGGACCTCGACGAGGTGCGGGTGGAGGTGGTCCGATGAGGACGGGAGCCGCCGCCGGTCACGTGGGCTACTACCACGAGGCGATCCTCTACGACTCCGACGAGCACCTGCTGTCCGTCGTGCTGCCGTTCCTGCTCGGCGGCGTCGAGGCCGGCGAGCCTACCGTGGTGGGTCTCGGCGGGCGCAACGCGGAGCTGGTCCGCCGCGCCCTGCCCGCCGACACCAAGGTCACCTTCCTGCCCGGCGGCGACGTCTACGCCCGCCCCACGGCCGCGATCCGCTCCTACCGCAAGCTGCTCGCCTCGTACGTGGCCGACGGCGCCCGGCAGATCCGGATCGTCGGCGAGCTGCCGCGGCCCGTGCTCGGCGCCACCTGGGACTGGTGGGCCCGCTACGAGTCGGCCATCAACCACGCGTACGACGACTTCCCGCTCTGGAGCATGTGCGCGTACGACACCCGGACCACGTCGGCGCGGGTGCTGGCGGAGGTCACGCGGACCCATCCCCGGGTGGCGATGCCCGACGGCAGCCACGTGCCGACCGACGACTACACCGAGCCGCCGACCTATCTAACCGAGCAGCGGCTGATGCTGCCCGACCCGGTGCAGCGGACGGCTCCGACGGTCGAGCTGACCGACCCGACCCCCGCCGAGGCCCGGGACGCGGTACGCGCCGCCCACCTGGGCCAGCTTCCCGCCGACGGTGTCGACGACCTGGTCGTGTCGGTCAGCGAGGTGGTGAGCAACGCGCTGCGGCACGGGGTGCCGCCGGTGCGGGTGCGACTGTGGAGCGCCACGGACCGGATGGTGGCGACCGTGTGCGACGGCGGCCCCGGCCCCACCGACCCGTACGCCGGACTACTGCCCGCGGGCAACGGCGCAGCCGGTGGCCTGGGCCTGTGGATCAGCCACCAGTCCTGCGACCACGTGGCGCTGCACCGGGACGCCGACGGCTTCACCATCCGGCTGACCGCGGGTAACCCGCACTTCCCGGTCTGAGGCGGGGCGGGGCGGAAGCCGCGGGCCGACGGCGGTACCGTTGCGCCTCATCATGCCCTGCGGGGCGGTCATCCGCCGGCCTGGCGCTGGCGAACCGACGGAGGATGGCGCATGTCCAACGGCGAGGAACCGTTCGCACCCCACGACGACGTGTCCGCGCGACCGAGGTTCGACCCGGCGCTGCGGGGCTACGACAAACGCCAGGTGGACCGGTACGTCGAGCAGATGGACGGCGAGCTGACCGCCGTGACGGCCGACCGGGACCGGGCGTACGCGCAGGTCCGGGAGCTGACCGCGCAGGCGCAGCGGGCGCAGACCGAGGCCGCCGAGCTGCGCCAGCGCCCGACGCAGGTGGACCGGGCGTCCTTCCGCGACCTCGGCCCGATGGTCGACCAGATCCTCGACCTGGCCGAGAAGCAGGCCGGGCAGATCACCGAGGCGGCCACCAGGCGCGCCGCCGACCTGCAGGCGCAGGCGGAGAAGGTGCTGGCCACCGCGCGCGAGGAGGCGGAGCGGGAGCGGCGCGAGCTGGCCGAGGAGTTGTCCACCCGGCGCGCCGAGCAGGAGAGGGCGGACGAGGAGCGGCGGACCGCCGCGCAGGCGGAGCTGACCGCGATCCGGGAGCTGACGGAGAAGCTGCGCACCGAGGGGCAGGCCGCCCACGACCGGGCCCAGCAGGAGGCGAAGCGGATCGCCGAGCAGAGCACCCAGCAGGTCGAGCAGGCGCGCTCCGCGTCGGAGGCGCTGGTGAAGGCGGCGCGCACCCAGATCCAGCAGGAGGTGCAGGCCAACCGGAGCAAGGCCCAGCAGGAGCTGGCTCAGTGGCAGGCCACCATGGCCCGTGAGCTGGACGAGCGGCGGGCGGCCGCCGAGCAGGAACTGGCCGACCGGGCCAGCGCCGCCGAACGGGACATCGCGGCCCTGGTCGCCGAGGCCCAGCAGTACGCCACCGAGGTCCGCGAGCGCGCCGACGAGGAGACGGCGGCGCACCAGGAGCAGCTCGCCACGGTGCAGCAGGAGCTCCAGCAGCGGCAGGAGGCCCTCGCCCAGCTCCAGGCCGAGCTGGAGACGGTCGACGAGCAACTGGAGCACACCCGCCGGGAGATCGGCACGATCGAGCAGCAGGGCGCCGCGCTGGAGGAGCAACTCGTCGAGGTACGCCGGGACCTGGCCGCCGAGACCAAGCGGCTGGACGAGGCGCGCCGGGCGGCGGACCTGGCCGAGCAGCACGCCAAGGACACCCGGGCCCGGGTGCAGCGGGAGGCCAAGCGGGTCGCCGACCTGGCCGCCGCGGCGGTCATGGCGGCCGCTGCGGGCGGCGTGGAGACGGCCGAGTACCCGCAGGTGGCGCCGCGTCCGGTCGCCCCGCCCGCGGAGGCCGTCCCGGTGGTGGTGCCCGCACCGGCCGCAGTGCCCGCCCCCGTGGTGGTGCCCGCCCCGGCCGCGCTGGTCGACCCGGCCGGGCTGGCGACCGACCCGGGGCCCGCCGAGCCGGCCGACGGGGCGCGGCCCCGCGCCGAGCCGTTCCTGGAGCGGGCCTCCCTGGAGCGGCCGAGCTTCGACGCGTTCGCGGTGCGCACCCCGGCGCCGCGCCCCGCCCCCGAGACCGAGGCCACCGGGGAGCCCGCGGCCGGTCCGGACGGTGTCCCCGCCAACGCCTGACCGTCGGAGCGCGTGCCGCCGGCGCCCTGGGCTGCCGCACCCCGTCAGCCCGGCGGGCCGGCGGCACCCTCGGCAGCCACCTCCGCGGTCGCCGCGGGCTCGGTGCGGGGCCAGGGAGCGCCGGATCCGCGCCGGTGAGTGATGCGGTCAGGCGAGGGCGGCGGCCAGGTCGGCGAGGTAGCCGGCCACCGGGCCCGCCGTGAGCACGCCGCTGCCCGCCCCGGCCAGCTCGTCGGCGGCGGGGCGCAACGCGGCGTGCAGCCGCGCCATGGTGGGCCGGTCGTCGAGGGCGAGGGCGGCGCAGGCGGCGACGCAGAGCCGGGCCTCGCGCAGCAGGTCGTGCGGCGACTCCGGCAGGGAGCGCAGCGACGCGGCCGCCTCGTCCCGGCGTCCCGCGGCGAGCAGCGCCAGCGGCCGGACCCACGGCGCGTACGGGCCCGTGGCGGTGGCGTCGACCAGCGCCGGAGCGGGGTCGTCGCCGGTGGACAGTCGCAGGCAGAGCAGGGCGAACGGCAGCAGCCCGCCCGCCATGCCGGGCATCTGCCCGGCGTCGAGCCGGACGGCCGCCGCGCGGTACGCCGCCTCGGCCTCGGCGCGGTGGCCCGTGACGGCGAGCCGGAGTGCGGCGTACCAGGCGGTGAAGACGCCGACCAGCGGCAGTTCGTAGCGGGTGGCGAGCCGGTCGGCGGCGTCCGCGTGGGCGTCGGCGGCGGCCAGGTCGGCGCGGGCGCAGTGCGCCTGGAGCGCGATGAGGTGCCCGAGCACCTCGAAGGTGACCAGCCCGTGCCGGGCGGCCAGGTCGACCAGTTCGGCGCCGACGCGGGCGCGTTCCGGGGCCCGTCCGGCCCGGTCGAAGGAGTGCATGAAGCGGGCGTTGAGCGCGAAGGCCAGCAGCGCCGGGTCACCGAGCCGGCGGGCGATCCCCTCCGCCTCGGCGGCCGCCCGCCGGCCCCGGTCGCCGGTCTCGCCGCGCAATTCCAGGGCGAGGGTGCAGAGCAGCCGGCCGCGCCGGGCCGCCTGGTCGGCGGGGAGCGCGGCGAGGGCGGCCTCGGCGGCGACGACGATGCGCCGGGACAGCTCCTCGTCGTCGTTGCGGGTCCAGACGGCCGGCACGTCGAACGCGGCCAGCACGTCCGCGGTGAGCCCGGGGTCGGCGAGCCGTTCGACGGTGGCGACCGCCTCGGCGCGCAGGCCACGGGTCCGGTCGAGGTGGCCGGTGACGGCGAGGCCGCGACCCCAGCCGATGAGCGCCGCCAGCCTTCCGCGTACGTCCGTCCCGCCGGCCCGGTCGTGGGCGGCGACGGCCTGCTGCCAGAGCCGGGCCGCCTCGTGCGGGTGGCTGCGGCGCTCGGCCCGCTCGGCGGCGGCAGCGGCGTACCGGGCGGCGCGGGTCGCGGCGTCCGGACCGGGGGCCTGTCCGAAGTGGTGGGCGAGGGCGGTGACGTCGTCCGGCCGGAGCCGTTCGAGCGCCGCCCCGACGGCGGCGTGCCAGCGGGCCCGTCGCGGGGCGGACAGGTCGGTGTAGAGGGTGTCGCGGACCAGGATGTGGCCGAACCGGGTGCCGTCGGGGGTGAGGAAACCGGCCTGTGCGGCCCGGTCCACGGCGTCCAGCATGGCCTCCTCGCCGGCCAGCGCGGCCAGCACGTCCGCGTCGAGGTCACGGCCGAGCACCGCGGCCTGCCGCAGCACCGTCCGGGTCGACCCGGGCAGCAGCGCCAGGCGGTGCCGGATGATGTCCCGCACGCCGGCCGGCACGGTGTCGAGCGCGGCGGCCCCCTCGGCGGCGAGCAGCCGGGCGAGTTCCCGGGCGAAGAACGGGTTGCCGCCGCTGCGCCGGTGCAGCACCCGCACGGTGTCCCCGTCGGCCGGCCCGGCGACCGCCCGGACCAGGTCGGCGGTCTCCGCCTCGGCGAGCCCGCCCAGGTAGACCCGGACCGGTTCGGTGCGGGCGAGGCGGGCCAGGGCCCCGGTCAGCGCCGGCGTGATCCCGGTGGCCCGGTACGTGCCGACCGCGAGCACCGGCCCGGTCACCGCCTCCGGCCCGGTGAACAGCGCGGTCAGCAGGTCGAGGGTGTCCTCGTCGGCCCGGTGCAGGTCGTCGAGGACGAGCAGCACCGGGCCGCGCCGGGCGGCCGCGCGGAACCGGGTGCCCGCGATCCGGTGCAGCCGGTACCGGGCCACCGCCGGCTCCTCCGCTTCCGGAGGCTCCGCCGCTACCTCCGGTTCCGCCGGCTCCGCCGGGGCGGGCAGGGCGGCGGCGAGCTGCGTCCACGGCCAGGCGGCCGGGGCGCCCTCGTACTCGGGGACCCGCCCGACGGCGCAGGTCCAGCCGACGGCGGCGAGCCGGTCGGCCAGCGCCTCGACGAACGCGGTCTTCCCCGCGCCGGCATCGCCGGAGACCAGCGCGAGGGCGGGCCGGCCGCGCCGGGCCACCTCCGCGGCGAGCCCCGTCAGGCTCGCCAGTTCGGCCACACGCCCCACGAAGGGCCGCCGCTCCTCCGCCGCTCCCCCGGCGGTCACCGACAGCCGGGCGGGCGCCGGGACGGGGGCGGACGGCGGAGCCGGGGCGGGCGCCGGGACCGGGGCGGGCGGCGAAACCGGAGCGGGCGCCGGGACCGGGGCGGGCGGCGTCGGGTCGAGGTACGGGGCCTGGGCGAGGATGTCGGCCTCCAGCCGGCGCAGCCGGGGGCCGGGGTCCACCCCCAGCTCCCGCACCAGCACCGCCCGGGCGTCCCGCAGCGCGGCGAGCGCGTCGCCCTGCCGGCCGGCCCGGTAGAGGGAGACCGCGAGCAGCCGCCAGGTCTCCTCCCGCAGCGGGTGGGCGGCGGCCTGGGCGCGCAGGTCGCTCGCGGCCTCGGCGGCCCGGCCCAGGGCCAGCAGCGCCTCGGCGCGCCGCGCGACGGCGAGCATCCGCAGCTCGCCCAGCCGGTCGATCTCCGCCCGCGCCCAGGGCTCGCCCGCGAACTCCGCGTAGGCGGGGCCGCGCCAGAGGGCGAGCGCGTCGTCCAGGGCGGCCAGCGCCGGGCCGGCGCGCCCGGCCGCGAGCAGCTCCCCCGCCGCCGCGACGGCCGCGTCGAACCGGCCCGCGTCGACCGCCTCGGGGGCGGCCGCGAGCGCGTACCCGGGTGGGGCCGTGACCAGCAGCCGGGCCGGCTGCCGTGGCGGCCGGTCGGGCTCCAGGGCCCGGCGGAGGTCGGCCACGAAGGTCCGGACCGCGCCGACCGCCCCCTCGGGCGGCTCCGCCCACAGGTCGTCGACGAGCCGGTCGACCGGCACCACCCGGCCCCGGGCGACCAGCAGGCGGGCCAGCACCGCGCGCTGCCGGGCGCCCTTCAGCGCCACCGGGCCGCGATCGCCGGCCGCCACCAGCGGCCCGAGCACCCCGAAGGTCGTTCCGGGTACGCGCGGCGGGCTGGTCACCCCGCCCACTCTAGGCAGCCCGGTGCGCCCGCACCGGCGGCCCGGCCAGGGCACTCATCGGATGCTGACCGGCCACTGACCGGCCCCGGGCAGGCTCGACGGGTACCCGATCGCACCCGGAGAGGACCTCTCATGATCAACGGATTCGCGCAGCGCCGTGTCACCGTCGCCGACGGCGTCGCCCTGCACGCCGCGGTGGGCGGCAGCGGCAGCCCGGTCGTGCTGCTGCACGGCTTCCCGCAGACCCACCTGATGTGGCGGCACGTCGCCGCCGACCTCGCCGCCGACCACACGGTCATCTGCCCCGACCTGCGCGGCTACGGGGACAGCGACAAGCCCGCCGACACCGACGGCACCGCGTACGCCAAGCGGACCATGGCCGCCGACGTGGTGGCTCTGGCCCGGGCGCTCGGGCACGAGCGGTTCGCCCTGGCGGGGCACGACCGGGGCGCCCTGGTGGCCATCCGGGCCGGCCTGGACCACCCGGAGACGGTCACCCACCTGGCCGCGCTGGACGTGCTGCCCACCCTCGACACCTGGGAGGTGATGCACGGCGTCACGGCCGCCGTCGGCTTCCACCTCTACCTGATGGCCCAGCCGCCGGGCCTGCCCGAGCGGCTGATCGGCGCCGCCCCGGACGAGTTCTTCGGGCACTTCCTCGACCTGTGGGCCGGCGACCCGGAGGCGATCCCCGCCGACGTGCGTGCCGCGTACCTGCGGGCCTGCCGGGCGGCGGTGCCCTCGATCGTGGCGGACTACCGGGCGTCGGCGGGCGTCGACCTCGCGCACGACGAGGCGGACCGGGCCGCGGGCCGGGTGCTGCGGATGCCGGTCACCGTGCTCCAGCAGGACTGGGGCGCCGCGCTCGGTTTCGACGCGGCGGCGCGCTGGCGGGCCTGGGCGCCGGACCTGCGGCACGTGCCGGTGTCGTACGGCCACTTCATGGCCGAGGAGGCGCCGGCCGAGGTGGTGAAGGAGCTGCGTGCGCTGCTGGCCCGATGATGCTCTTGCCCCGGACTGTGAAAGGTGCAAATATTCGGATCACTTTACGTGTTGGCTCATGTTCGGGGGGTTGATCGACATGCGGAAGGCTTCCTCGATCGCTGCGGCGGTCACACTGACGATCGGCTGCACCGGTGTCGCGGTGGTGAGCGTGGCGGGCCCGGCCAGCGCCACGTGCAGCCACGCGCACTCCAACATCGACACCAAGTTCGGCACGCTCTTCAACGCCAGCAACGTCAACATCCGCACGGGCCCGCACACCAGCTGCGGCTCGCTCGGCTACGGCCAGCTCAGCCACAGCGTCGACTTCCACTGCTACGCCAGCGGTGACCGGGTCAGCGCGAACGGGCACACCACCTACACCTGGACCTACCTGAAGGACACCACCACCGGGGTGTCCGGCTGGGTCGCCGACGCCCTCCTGGACAACCTCGGCAGCGGCGTCGCCTGCTGACCGCCCCCGCACGGCCCGCCCCGAGCGGGCAGGATGGTCCGGCATGACCGAGCCACGCCTGTACCCGCCCGTCGAGCCGTACGCCACCCACCGGATCGCCGTCGGCGACGGCCACCAACTCCACGTGGAGGAGGTGGGCGCGCCGGACGGCGTACCCGCGGTCTTCCTGCACGGCGGCCCCGGCGGCGGCCTGGTGCCGGCGGCGCGCCGGTTCTTCGACCCGCGACGCTACCGCGCCGTGCTGTTCGACCAGCGCGGCGCGGGGCGCAGCACACCGTTCGGTGAGCTGCGCGCCAACACCACCGGGCACCTCGTGGCCGACCTGGAGACGATCCGGGAGCGGCTCGGGATCGACTCCTGGCTGGTGTTCGGCGGGTCGTGGGGGGTCACCCTCGGCCTGGCGTACGCCCAGGCCCACCCGGACCGGGTCACCGGCCTGATCCTGCGCGGGGTGCTGCTGCTGCGGCGCAGCGAGCGGGACTGGTTCTACCAGGGCGGCCTGCGCCACCTCCAGCCGGACGAGTGGGACCGCTTCGTGGCGCCGATCCCCGCCGCCGAGCGGGACGACGTGCTGGCGGCGTACCACCGGCGGCTGCACGGGCCCGACGAGGCGCAGGCGCGGGCCTGCGCGGTCGCCTGGGGCCGCTGGGAGGCGGTCAACTCCTCGCTGCGCCCCGACCCCGGGGTGCTCGCCCACTTCACCGCCGAGGAGCAGGCGCTGCCGATCGCCCGGATCCTGTCCCACTACGCCGTGCACGGCGGCTTCCTCACCGAGTCGCAACTGCTCGACGGCGTGGACCGGATCCGCCACCTGCCCGCCGTGATCATCAACGGCCGCTACGACCTGTGCTGCCCGCCGGTGTCGGCGTACGACCTGGCCCGGCGCTGGCCCGAGGCCGAGCTGCGGATCGTGCCCGACGCCGGCCACTCGGCCGCCGAGCCGGGCATCGCCCGCGAACTGCTCCGGGCCACCGACCGCTTCGCCGACCTGCTCGCCTGATCCGGCCTACGTCGCGAGCAGCGCCCGGATCGGGTCGGCGATGGCCGGGTCGAGCGGGAACCGGGCCGCCAGCCAGTCGAGCGTGGCCCGGGCGGCGGCCCGGTTGTGCCGGTAGCCGGGCACCATGGCGGCCAGCGGCAGCACCTCCGGCGGGTACGCCTGCTCGACCCGGCGGCTCGGGTCGAACGGGTCCCGCCGGTGCGCCGCCGACGGCTCGGTGAGCCGCAGGAGGGCGAGCACCCGGTCCACCGCGTACGACTGGATGAACCGCGAGGCGGTGAGCCGTTCCCCGCGCAGCTCCCGGTGCAGGCCGACGTAGAGGTTGGTGAGCGCCTCGTTGAGGTGGAACTCGACCGTGTCGTACGGCGTGGCCGGGCGCGGCGGCGCACCATTGCCGGCCAGCCCGGCCGGCGCGTCGGGGCGCTGCCACACCACCCGGGCGCCGGTGAACGGCAACCGGGCCAGCTCGGCCACGGTGAAGACCGCGTACTCGACGAAGATCCCGTCGGCGTAGCGCGCCTTGCGGCCGTTGCGCTCGTTCGCGAAGCTGAACGCCACCGGGCAGGGCGCGGCCAGCCAGTCGATCGAGTCGACGTAGCGGGCGACCGCGCCGTCCGAGACGACGAGGAAGAAGTCCAGGTCGGAGTGGTCGTCGAGCCGGTCCCGGTCGACGCCGGCGGAGCCGAGGCCGAGCAGCGCCACGGCGTCCGGCCGGGTGGCGAGATGGGCGGCGAGGTCGTCGAGCCGACGCAGCATCGGGTGCATGCCGTCGTCCCTTCCGTGAAGAGTCGACGTTTCAGCCCGTGCGGCCCTGCACCGCCGCCGGGGTCGCGACACCGATGCCGGCCATTCTGCGTCGGACCCCCGACACCGGACAAGTCACGGCTGTCCATCGGCCGGCGGCGCTGGCAAGATCGACCGGGTGACGGGTGCGCTGTTCGCGGTCAGTGACCTCCATGTGTCGTACGCCGAGAACCGCACGGTCGTGGACGGCCTCCGGCCGGACTCCGGGGACGACTGGCTCATCGTGGCCGGCGACGTCGGCGAGGTGTTCGCGGACATCGAGCGGACGCTGCGGCAGCTCCGCGACCGGTTCGCCCGGGTCGTCTGGGTGCCCGGGAACCACGAGCTGTGGACCCACCCGGCCGACCCGGTGACGCTGCGCGGCGAGGCCCGCTACGACGCGCTGGTCGGGATGTGCCGTGACCTGGGCGTGCTCACCCCGGAGGACGACTATCCGGTGTGGCACGGCGAGGGCGGGCCGGTCACCGTGGCGCCGCTGTTCCTGCTCTACGACTACTCGTTCCGCGCCCCCGGCACGAACTCGAAGGACGAGTCGCTGCGCGCGGCGTACGCGGCGGGGGTGGTGTGCACCGACGAGATGCTGCTGCACCCCGACCCGCACCCGGACCGGGAGTCGTGGTGCTGGGCGCGGGTCGCCGAGACCGAGCGGCGGCTGGCCGCCGTCGACCCGGCGCTGCCGACCGTGCTGGTCAACCACTGGCCGCTGGTCCGCCAGCCCACCGACGTGCTCTGGTATCCCGAGTTCGCCCAGTGGTGCGGCACCGACCGCACGGCCGACTGGCACCTGCGGCACCGCGCCGCCGTGGCGGTCTACGGGCACCTGCACATCCCCCGCACCACCCACTACGACGGGGTGCGCTTCGAGGAGGTCTCGCTGGGCTACCCGCGCGAGTGGGGTCGGCGGGGCGGCGAGCCGCGGCCGATGCGGCGGATCCTCGGCGGCGCGGCGTGATCGAGACCCTGCTCCCGCCGGCGGCGGTGCCCGTCGAGGCGTTCTCCGACATCCCCGGCGAGGCCCCGTACCCGGGCGAGGAGGACCTGCTCGCCCGGGCCGTGGAGGCCCGCCGCCGCGAGTTCGTCACGGCCCGCCGCTGCGCCCGGGAGGCCCTGGCCCGCCTCGGGTACGCCCCGGCGCCGATCCGCCCCGGCCCGAAGCGGGAGCCGCTGTGGCCGGCGGGTGTGGTCGGCAGCATCACCCACTGCGCCGGGTACCGGGCCGCCGCGGTCGCCCGGGACACCGCGCTGGCCGGGCTCGGCATCGACGCCGAGCCGCACGAGCCGCTGCCGGACGGCGTCGCCGAGGTGGTGACGACGGCCGGCGAGCCGGAGTCGCTGGCCCGGCTGCGCGCCGACCGTCCGGGGGTGCACTGGGACCGGCTGCTGTTCAGCGCCAAGGAGTCCGTCTACAAGGCCTGGTATCCGCTGACCGGCCGCTGGCTCGGCTTCGAGGACGCCGAACTCTCCGTCGACCCGGCCGCGGGGAGCTTCACGGCCCGGGTGCTTGTCGACGCCGCCCGCGCGGACGGCGGCCCGCCCCTGGCGGCGCTGCACGGCCGCTGGCTGGTCGCCGACGGGCTCGTGGTCACGGCCGTGGCCGTGCCCCGGCAGCCCTGATCCGGTGACGGTCGCCGGTCGCGCGGGAACCTCCACCCGGTACGTGCAGATTCGATTCACCGGCAACACCGGCTGACCCGCGGGCCAACTCGCCCAGCTTTCGGTCCACTCCGGACAACTCATCGAAAGGCATCGTTGACGGCTTAGTTAATGCTCTTTAATATTTGGCCTACCTCGAGGAAGACCATCCCCTGTCCGACCCGTACGCCCGCCCGGCGCCTGGCCTCGACCAGCGCCGGCCGGGCGGCACGGCGCCCCCTGCACCGGGAAGGCCCTCGATGTCCGCACCGCGCCCCCGCCGCCGCTCCCCCGTGGCCGCCGGCCTGCTCGCCCTGGCCACCGCCACCGCGACGCTCGCCCTGACCCCGGCCGCCGCCGAGGCCGTCGTCCTGCCGAACAACTTCAAGAGCGTCGGCTACATGCCGTCCTGGAGCGGCAGCGTCAACAGCATCCAGTACGGCAAGCTCACCCACGTCAACTACGCGTTCGCGCTGCCCAACAACGACGGCAGCCTGCGCCCGGTGGAGAACCCCAGCAAGCTCTCCTCACTCGTCTCGCTCGGGCACGCCAACAACGTCAAGGTGTCGATCGCGATCGGCGGCTGGAACGACGGCGACGACTCGGCGTTCGAGGCGCTCGCCGCGAACTCCGGCGCCCGGGGCGCCTTCGTCACCAACGTGGTCAACTTCGTCAACCAGTACAACCTCGACGGCGTCGACATCGACTGGGAGTATCCCGACCCGGGCGCCTCGGCCAACAACTACACCCTGCTCATGCAGCAGCTCGGCAGCGCGCTGCACAGCCGCGGCAAGCTGCTCACCGCCGCCGTGGTCGCCGAGGGCTACTACGTCGACGGCGTGCCGACGGCGGTCTTCGGCTCCGTCGACTGGCTGAACATCATGGCGTACGACGGCGGCAGCCCGCACGCCAACTACGACTGGTCGGTCAACAGCGTCAACCTGTGGAAGTCGCGTGGCCTGCCCGCCGCCAAGGCGGTGCTCGGTGTCCCCTTCTACAGCCGGCCCGGCTACTACACCTACGCCGCGCTTGTCGGCATGGACCCGGCCAACGCCAACCGCGACTGCACCACGGTGAGCGGCACGCAGCAGTGCTACAACGGCGTACCGACCGTGAAGCGCAAGACCCAGTGGGCGCTGGCCAACGCCGGCGGGATGATGAACTGGGAGCTGTCCCAGGACACCACCAACGCGACCTCGCTGGTCACCGCCATCTACGACACCGTCATGGGCGGCGGCACCCCGCCGCCGAGCGGGCGTACCGGCCCGATCACCGGCATCGGCGGCAAGTGCGTCGACGTGGCCGCGGCCGGCACCGCCAACGGCACGGCGATCCAGCTCTACACCTGCAACGGCACCGCCGCGCAGAGCTGGACGGTGGCCGGCGACGGCACGCTGCGGGCGCTGGGCAAGTGCGCCGACGTGACCAGCGGCTCCACCGCCAACGGGGCGAAGGTGCAGCTCTGGGACTGCAACGGCACCGGGGCCCAGGTCTGGCAGGCCCAGTCCAACGGCACCCTGCGCAACCCGCAGTCGAACAAGTGCCTGGACGCCACCGACAACAGCTCCGCCAACGGCACCCGGCTGCAGATCTGGGACTGCTTCGGCGGCGCCAACCAGGTGTGGCGGCTGCCGGCCTGACCGTCGACAGGCGATCCCCGCCGCGCCGTCCCGGCGCGGCGGGGATCCGCCGTCACCAGCGGTTGCGGGCCTCCTCCGCCCAGCCGACCAGGCCGTCGAGGTCCACCCGCTCGCCGTCGTCGGTGGCGGCCCAGCCGGAGAAGTGCCCGAAGCACTGGTGGGTCTCCCCGGCCAGCACGCCGAGGTTGGTGCGCGCCACCCGCTCGTGGAACGGGTGGAACGTCACGTCCACGCGGTCGCCGGTGATCCGCCACGGCCGCAGCCAGTCGGCCCGGTCGTAGCGCCAGGTGAGGTCGGCGCCGATCTTGTGCAGCCGCCCGTCGACGAAGACCGCGTTCTCGGTCGAGCCGGTGCCGTCGGTCCACCTGCCACCGAGCTGGACGGCCCGCCCCGGTCCGCTGCCGGCCGCCCAGTTCCAGCGCGCCGAGTACGGCCACTTGCCGCGCCCGTGGTCGAGCACCGCGAACGACTCCCCCGTGTCCACCGGGAACGCCGTGCCGTCCACCCGCAGCGTGCCCCGCACCGGCCGGCCGACGTCCTTGAGCGTGTACTGGAACCGTCGGGTGCTCCACGGCACCACCACGCCCAGCGACTCGTGCCCGGGTGGCAGCGGCGCCACCAGGTCGACCTCGATGCCGGGCGCGGTGGCCCGGATGCTGCTGCCGTCGGGGCGCTGGTCGACGTGGACGGCCAGGCCGCCGCCGCGGGCCCGCACCTCGCCGGCGCCGCTGACCGGCGGCAGCACCGTGCCGCGGGCGAACGGGACCACCGCCTCGGTGGTCCGCTCGACACCGTCGCGGCGGTCCAGCAGGTAGACGCTGTGCACGCCGGCGTAGTCCAGCGACGAGGCGACCAGGCCGACGATGTGCGTCGGGGTGACCACGCCCCAGTACTCCCAGCGCTTGGCCCGGCCCCAGCCGCGCAGGTTCGCCCGGTGCAGCGGCCGGCGGCTCCAGCCCACCGCCGCCGGGTTCAACCGTCCGTCCGGCCGGCACAGGTCGACCGGCTCGGTGATCTCCCGCTCGTGCGTCATCGACGCAGGCTACCGGCTCGGGCCGCACCCGCGACCCGTCGCGGCGGTCAGCCGACCCGGTTCAGGTTCGGCCGGCCGGTGCGGGCCCGCTGCCGGTCCGCGGGCACCCGCGGGCCGTCCACGGCGAGCATCCGGTCGGCCGCCGCCAGCCCGGTCAGCGCCGCGCCGTAGGCGGCCAGCTCGCGCTGGAAGTGCTCCACCTTGGCGTACCAGAACTTCAGCTCCGGGTTCATGGCCTTGGCGTTGATGTACCCGACGATGTCGGTGTCCGGCGTGATGCCGCGGCGCGCGTAGCAGCGGTCGAAGGCCGCCTTGGTCCGCTCGTACCGCTCGTTCATGGCGGTGAGGCCGGCCTCGGCCTCCAGCAGCCGGTCACGCAGGTACCGCACGTACGTGGGCGGGACGCCGGCCGGTGCGGGGCTGGGCCTCCGGTGACCGTCGGCTTCGTTGGGGAACGCCATGACCGCCCTCCTTCCTGCGGTCGAAGTGCAGAGACATCCTTCTACCCCCGGTCGGGGCGGGTCATGCCCGGATGCGGTGACGACCGGCGCGGGGGCCGTCAGGTGTCGCTGGAGCGGGCCACCGCCCGCCGCACCCGGGTCGCCTCGTCCCGCAGGGTGTGCACCAGGGCCGCGCCGGTCGCACTGTCGGCCAGGCCGTTGCCGCCGAGGGTACGGGCGATCTGCTCGAAGAAGTCGGCGACCTCGTTGGCCGTCCCGATCGCCTCGCCGACGCTGGACGGCCCGGCCGCGTACTCGATGACCGACAACCGCTCGGAGATCTCCCGGCGGGCGCTCTCCGGCAGCTCGGCCGCGCCCAGCGCCGCCCGGACCCGCTGGTAGGCGCGGCGAACCTCGCCGACCAGGGCGATCTCGCGGCTCGGTCGGGCGCCGACCACGTTGCCGATGACGCCGAGTTGGTAGCCCACGTTCCCGGTGACCGACCGGGTGCGCTGCGGCGGCACGAAGTGGCCGAGGTTCACCGGCGCCTGGGCGTTGAGCCCGGCGCGGAAGCACGGGTGGACGTGGAACTCGTTCTCGTGCGGTTCCAGCACCTCCCGCCGGGTGCCGCCGTAGACCGTGTCGCCGCCGCGCCGCACGCCGAGGAAGCCGAGGCCGAACAGGATGTCGATCACCGTGTCGGCGTCCAGCACGTGGGCGTACTCGGGGAACTGCTCGACCAGGCTGTCGCGCACGTCCGCGAAGCGGGCCCGGAGCGCCTTGCGGGTGACCAGGTAGCCGGTGTTCTGGAACAGCGCGTAGAGCCGGGTCAGGAAGGGATAGCTGACCAGGTATTCGTTGCCGAGGTCCTGGAGCTTCCAGCGGGAGAAGTCCCGGGCGGCCGCCCGGACGTCCATCGTCCAGATCGTCCGGTGGCCGTGCCGCACCGCGGTGTCCCGGCAGAGGGTGACGAACTGGATGACGTCGCGGGGGCGCAGCAGGGTTCGCGAGGTCAGGTAGTCCAGGATCGGCTCGCCGTCGACCGCCTCCGGCAGCACCCGGCCCCACAGCTCCTCGGCCGGCACGGGGCGGCCCAGCGACGCCGAGGCGCGTCGCAGCAGCACCTCACCGAGCAGCTCCGGGGTCCAGTCGATGCGCTCCTCCTCGCCGCGGAACTTGTCGCTCTCGGTGAACTGGAGCGAGTCGTAGATGTCGCTGCGCAGGAACAGCGTGCAGCGGACCGCACCGCCGAACAGGCTGCGCACGTGCTTGCTGGCCAACAACAGCCCGACCACCATCGCGTCGGAGGCCGGGTCGTTGGACCAGATCTGCTCCACCTGGTCGACGGCCAGCAGCAGGGTCGGGTGGTCGGCAGGACAGGCCAGCTCGGCGATCGCCCGCCCGATCACCTCCTCCAGCACGTCGAGTTGCCGCGCCGCGCGGGCCCCCTCGGATGCCTGCACCTCGACCGAGCCGTTGACGCCGAGCGCCCCCACCCCGATCGAGGAGGCGCGCAGCCGGCCCATGCCGGACAGCACCCGGTCGTACAGCTTCTGGTCGCCGCTCTCGTGGTGTCGGCGGAGGAAGCGCCGCAGCCGGCGGACGTTCGCCGGCGGGCGGCGCAGCCGGCGGCGGTGCCGCTGCCGGGCGTGGCCGACCAGGTGCCGGCTGATCTGCACAGCGAAGACGTACCGCCAGACCAGGGACTTGGCCGTCTCCGGGTTCAACCCCTGCAGCTCGAAGCGGCGCAGCTCCTCGCCCGTCGCGTCGTCCGGCGTGATCAGGCTGGTCACCACGCCGCCGTCCGGGCCGCCGTCGAGCAGCCGGCAGATGGCGCTCTTGCCGGCGCCCTTGCGGCCGATGACGAGGCTCTTGCGCCCGTGCAGGGCGGCCTCGTACGCGGCGGTCGGCAGGAAGCCCTGCCGGAGCAGGCCGCTGGCGATGTCGGACTCGGCGTCGTCACGGCCGAAGGTGAGCCGGGCGAGGTCGATCGACGGGTCGTCCACCTCGGACCCTCCCCTCAGGCCGGACACGTCTCGTGCCGCACCGAACACGGTAGGCACTGGACGTCCGGAACGCCAGGCCGTCGAGGCTTGATATCGATGTGCGCCGATATATAGGCTGAGCCGGTCCCCGCTCGACCCCGTCCCACAAGGAGAGTGAGCGATGCGTCTCCCCAAGGTCACCCGGCTCCTCGCCACCGTCGCCACCGCGGCACTGGCGGCGCTGGGCGCCGTCACCGTCGACGCGGCGCCGGCCGCCGCAGCCGTCCGCAACGTCTGCTACAACACCAGCCAGGCCGGGCCGTTCGCGAGCTACGCCGTGCAGGCCGCCTCGATCTGGAACAACGCCACCAACAACATCAACATGGCGCAGTGCGGCTCGAACCTGATGATCTACTACACCTACGGCGGCGGCTCGTACGCCCAGCGCACGAGCCTCGGCAACGGCCGCGTGGTCATCGACTACTACCAGGCGCAGCAGTACTCGCCGCTGCGCATCATGACCCACGAGATCGGGCACATCCTCGGCCTGCCCGACAACTACAACGGCAACTGCGCCATCCTGATGTCCGGCGGCAGCGCCGGCACCAGCTGCACCAACCCGTACCCGAGCTCCACCGAGGCCGCCCGGGTCGACTCGCTGTTCGGCTTCGCCGCCCGCAGCGCGGTGACGCCGCAGGTCTTCACCGGCAGCTGGCCGGCACCCGTCGCGGCGGGCGCCCAGCGCTGACCGGCGGAAACGACGAAGCCCGGCCGGGCCGGCGGAGACGCCGACCCGGCCGGGCGGTCCCGGCTCAGGACAGGAACTTGTCCAGCGCGGCCTCGATGGTGCCGCTGTCGGGAGAGGCGTACGACTTCATGGTGAGCTTGTTGTACGAGATGAAGCTCGGGCACCGGTTCGCCGGGGCGCTCACCGTGCCGCCATCGCCGATCTTCTCACCGGTCTTCGCCGCGTAGAAGGTCAGCTCGTAGCGCGAGGAGATGTAGGAGACCGTGACGACCTTCCCGTCGCTGTTCTTGTAGTCGCACTTCTTGGGCGTACCCTCGCTGCCCTCCACGACCTTCAGGCAGCCGACCACCGCGACCGACTCGAAGTCGGCGCTCTTGCTGTAGTACGGCTTGGCCGAGCTGATCGACTTGGACGACCAGTACGACGGCCGGTCGGGCGAGTTCGCGAACGTGTACGCCTTGGCCGGGGAGCCGGCGGTGTACGGAGCGGCGTTGAGGATCGGGCTGCCGTCGCAGACCGAGGACATGTCGCTGGAGTAGCGGGCCGTCACCGCGTTGTTGTTCGACGGCTCCGGCGTCTCCGACTCCGACCCTCCGGCGGACGGCCCGGCGGTCGGGCCGGCCGGGTTGCTGCTGCTCGACGCGACCGGATCGGGCTTGTCGTCGCCGGCAGCGAGGAAGAGGCCGACACCGCCGCCGCAGAGCGCCAGCAGGACCACCGCGGCGCCGGCGGAGAGCCCGATGATCAGGCCCTTGTTCGACTTCGCCGGCGGTACGGGAGCGCCGAACTGCGGGGGCTGACCGGGCTGGCCGTAGCCGGGGTACGCCCCGGGCTGGGCCGGCTGCCCCCACTGCGGGTTGACGTTCGGGCCCGGCTGCTGCCCCCCGTAGTTCGGGTCCGGCTGCGCCCCGTAGTTCGGGTCCGGCTGCCCCCCGTACGGGGGGTAACTGTTGGTCATCTGACGCCCTTATCGCTGTCGACGGGTACCCCGGCAATGGATCACGGACAGGGTAGTGAGCGGCGCAAATTCCACCGCCGATCGACGAGCGGCACCGGGCCCAGGGCCGACACGGTGCGTGTCGGTCCGCCCATCCGTCCGTGATGGACCGGGGCGGCCACCGACGCTCGCTCGGGGCCGTTCGACCGGCTGGATCACCGTGCTGGCGGGGGATTCGGCCGCCCGGGCAGCCGGTGCGGCACCCCGCGGCCACCCGGCCGCCAACGTGACGGACATCACCTTCGATCGATGGGACGCGTCCCACCGCGGGTCCCGGCGGGGCGGCGCACCGCCCCGCCGGGGGTGGCTCAGCGGCCCCGGGTGGCCTTGCAGATCTCCACCGGCAGGGCCGGCGCGCCGTCGATCAGCGCCGGGTCCTCGGGCGTGGCGGCGATGCCGCCCGCCGCGATCCGGTCCAGGGTGGCCAGCCCGGCCTCGTCGATCGTGCCGAACACGGTGTAGTTGGGGCGCAGCGCCGAGTCGGACTGGACCAGGAAGAACTGGCTGCCGTTGGTGTCCGGGCCGGCGTTCGCCATGGCCAGGGTGCCCCGGGCGTAGAGGCGGCGGACCCCGGTCGGGTCGGTCGGCGCCGGCGGGAGGTCGGTCGGCAGCTCGTCGGCGTACCGGTAGCCCGGCCCGCCCTCGCCGGTGCCGGACGGGTCACCACACTGGAGCACCTTCAGCGTCGGGTACGCGGTGAGCCGGTGGCAGGGCGTCCGGTCGTAGAACCGGTGCCGGGCCAGGTGCAGGAAGCTCTGCACGGTGCACGGGGCCTGCTCGCGGTCGAGGGTCAGCCCGATCGGCCCCTGGTTGGTCCGCAGCGTGACCCGGACCGTACCCCGGTCGGGCGTGTGGCGGGGGTCCGGCGGCAGCGGCACCGGCCGGGCGGCCGGCTCGTCCGGCGTCGGCGTGTACGCGCACGGGCCCTTCGTGGGCGCCGGATCGGCCGCCGGCGCCGCGGACGCGGCGACGCCGCCGGTGGCGACCAGCGCGGCGGAGATCGTCGCCACCCCGGCGAGACGGGCCAGCAACGGCGGTACGGCGCGCGGTCGGGTTTCGCTCGACACGTGGGTCCTCCCTGGACTCGTGGTACCAGAAAGACCGGAGTCTATGGAGACGGTGACCGGATGTCGATGACGGTCGACGTGGTGCGCCCGGACCCGGGGTGCGCGCGTTGCCGCCGGCGCCCCGGAGGGTGACATGATGATGCGACCGAGCCGGTGCTCCAGGTGAGAAAGCGTGGGCTGCCCATGGCGTCCTTCCGGGCGAGGACCTCCCGCGAGCCGGGACGCACGGTGATCCGGCTGGCCGGCGAGTGCGACCTCGCCGCCCGCGAGCGGCTGACCGGCACGCTGCTGGCCGCCGTGGACGGCGCTCCGCTCGTGGTGGTCGACCTGGCCGCGGTCGAGTTCCTCGACTCCACCGGCATCCACGCGCTGGTGGCCGCGCACCACCGGGCGCGGGCGGCGGACGGCCGGCTCTACCTGGTCAACGCCACCGGGGCGGTGGCCGCCCTGCTGGAGCTCACCGGCGTCGGCGACCTGCTACGGCATCCCGGGGACGGGGCCGGCTCGTGACGACGGCGCGGGACGTGCCGGCCGCCCCCGGGGAGCGGGCCCATGACTGACCACCCCACCGTCCCGACCGACACCATGCCCTACCTGCGCGCGGCGGACCTGTCCGCCGTGCGGGCGTTCGTCTCGGCCCGCGCGCTGGCCGGCGGGCTGACCGCCGCCCGGGTGGACCTGCTCGCGCTGGTGGTGAGCGAACTGACCACCAACACGCTCCAGCACACCGACGGTGGCGGCTCGGTACGGGTCTGGGTCGAGGCCGGGCAGCTGTGCTGCGACGTCGTGGACCGGGGCGGGCCGCGCCCGACACCCGGCCGGATGCCGGCGGCCGACGCCGTCCGGGGCCGGGGGCTGGCCATCGTGGCGACGTTCTGCGACCAGGTCGACGTCCGGCCGGGTCCGGCGGGGACCGTGGTGCGCGTCCGATTCGACCTCTGAGGACGGTCAGGGCAGCACGCGGACGGCCAGGGTGCAGGTGTCGTCGTCCGGGCTGGGCCGGTGCAGCGCGTCGCGCAGGTGGGCCAGGGGGCGTGCCCCGGGTCGGCCGGAGAGCGCCGACAGGGCCGACCGCACCGCCGCCACCTGATCCTCCGGGTTGCCGGCGCGGCGTTCCACCAGCCCGTCGGTGTAGAGCAGCAGCACGTCGTCGCCGCGCAGCTCGGTGGTGACCACCGGGTAGCGGGTGGCGGGGTCGGCGCCCAGCAGCATCCCGGCGGGCCGGCCGAGGTCGCCGGTCGCGCCCGCCCGGGACAGCATGGGCAGCGGGTGCCCGGCCCGGGCCCAGGCCAGCTGCCGGGTGGCCGGGTCGAAGACCGCGATCACGGCGGTGCCGGTGATCGCCAACTGGCCGCAGAGCCGGTTCATGTGCCCGAGCAGCGCCGCCGGGTCGCGGATGCCGATCGAGAGCCACGCGACCAGCGCGAAGCGCAGGTGGGCCATCCCGCTGGCGGCCTCCAGCCCGTGCCCGGCGACGTCGCCGACCGCCAGGACGACCGACCCGTCCGGCAACGTCTCGGCGTGGTACCAGTCGCCGCCCACCCGCAGCGCGCTCTCCGCCGGCAGGTAGCCGACCAGCACCTCCAGGCCGGCCAGCGACACAGGCTCGCGGGGCACCGGTTGGATGAGGTTCTGGAGCTGGGCGGCGAGGCGGTGCTCGGCCAGCGCGGTCGTCTCCCGGGTCCGCAACTGGTCGCTGAGCTGCTCGATGGCGCTGCGCGAGTTCTCCCGGGCGGTCACGTCCTGGACCACCGCGTAGACCTTCACCGGCGCGCCGGCCTCGTCGCGGGCCACGTCCGACAGGATCCGGAGGTACTTGACGGTCCCGCCGGCGCGGAACCGCACCGTGACGTCCGACGCGGCGCCGCTGTCGAGCGTCTGCCAGGCTGCCTCGCGCAGGCCGTGGTCGTCGGGGAGGAGCGCGGCGGCCTGGTCGGCCCGGGACATCGGCCCCAGCGCCGGGTCGCGCTCGAAGATGCGGTACATCCCCGGGGACCATTCGCTGCGGCCGGTGACCAGGTCGTACTCGGCCCAGCCGAGGCTGCCCAGCAGCTCGGTACGCGCCAGCCGCCGCCGGTGCTCGTCCAGCCGCTGCCACCAGACCAGCAGCCCGTCCAGCACCCGGTAGACGCTCACGTCGAAGACCGAGTCGGTGACGACGCCCGCGCCGTGCCCGGCGTACCGGAAGTCGGGCAGGTGGGCGGACTCCCCGGTGGCCAGCACCTCGTGGTACGCCTGCCACAGCGGGCCGGCGACCATGCCCGGATAGAGCGCGCTGAGCCGCTGGCCGACGCGCTCGGCGCCCCGGCCGTGGACGTCCCGCCCCTGGGCGCTGGCGGCGGCGACCAGGAAGTCGACGACCGCGCCGTCCGGCGCCCGCACCGGCAGCAGCCAGGTGCAGCCCGCCGGGATCGTCGCCAGCACCTGCCGGACCGCCACCACCATCGGGTCGGCGGTCGACCGGGACGCCACCTCCGCGGGCGCGCGCGACACGGCCTCCTCTGCCATGCCGGCAGCGTAGCCATCTCCGGTGCGCCGCGGTGGATCCGAGTGCGGTCCGGCGAAAGTCGGTTGCCGCCAGTCGTGGACTCCGGGAGGCTGGCGCCCATGACGTTCTGACGGACCGCACTCGAAGCTCCCGGGCCGCGCGCGACGAGCCGCGCCGCCCCTGCCGTCCGCCTTGCCTCCTTCGCGAGAAACGAGCGTCCTTGTCCGCGCACCCCTCCCGGCGGGAGTCCCTGCCGCCGTCCCTCCCGGCCACCGTCTCCGTCTTCGCCTCCGCCGGCAGCTGGATCGAGTCCACCGCCCTCGACCAGTGCCGCCAGGTCGCCGCCCTCCCCGGCATGGTCCACGTCGCCGGCATGCCCGACCTGCACCCCGGCAAGGGCGCCCCGATCGGCGCCGCCATGACGTCGACCCTGCTCTACCCGTTCCTGGTCGGCTCCGACATCGGCTGCGGCATCGCCGTGTTCCCCATCGCGCTCCGGCGCGCCGTACCCGAGCGGCTGGCCGCCCGGTTCCCCGACCTGGACCGGGCGCTGGACCCGGAGCGGGACGCGGACGACCCGGCCTGGGCCGCCGTGGCCGGCGACATCCCCGCCGGCCACCTCGACGGCCTCGGCACGGTCGGCCGGGGCAACCACTTCGTCGAGCTGGCCCGGATCGGCACCGTCCTCGCGCCGGAGCACGCGAGCCGGCTCGGGCTCGACGCCGGCGACCTGGTCCTCGTCGTGCACAGCGGCTCCCGCGGGCTGGGCGAGCGGATCCTGCGGGCGCACACCGAGGCGCACGGCGCCGGCCCCGCCCCCGACCCGGCCGCCTACCTGGCCCGGCACGACGCCGCCGTGCGGTGGGGTTCGCTCAACCGGCGGCTGCTGGCCGCCCGGGTCGCGCACGCCCTGGGGGCGGAACCCGCCGCGCCGATCGTCGACCAGTGCCACAACCTGGTCGAGGTCCGCGACGGGTGCTACCTGCACCGCAAGGGCGCGGCCCCCGGCGACGGCCGGGACGTGCTCGTCGCCGGCACCCGGGGCACCCCCTCCTACCTGGTGGCCGCGCACGCCGGGCCGGCGGCCAACCACTCGGTGGCGCACGGCGCGGGCCGCAAGATGTCCCGCGCCGACGCGCTGCGCCGCGGCCGCGCCAAGCACACCGTCGAGGAGCTGCGCCGCACCCCGCTGGGCTCCGTCGTGGTGTGCGGCGAACGCCAGTTGCTCTTCGAGGAGGCACCCACCGCCTACAAGCGCATCGAGCAGGTGATCGGCGACCTGGTCGCGCACGACCTGGCCACGCCGGTGGCCACCACGGTCCCGCTGGTCACCTACAAGACGCCCGACCTCGGCCCCCGGTCGGAGCGCCGGGACAACCGGCGCGGGCGGGGCCGGCCGTGAGCGTCCACCTGCTCGTCTCCGCCGGACGGGGCCCGCAGGAGTGCGCCTGGGCACTGGCCATGCTGCTGCCCCGCCTGGAGGCCGACGCCGCCGGGCGAGGGCTGACCACCCGTCGGGTCGAGACGGTGCCCGGGGACCGGCCCGGCACCTACCGGTCGGTGCTGGTCCGGATCTCCGGCGCCGACGCCGCGGCGTTCGCCGCCGGCTGGACCGGCACCCTGTGCTGGCAGGCGCGTAGCCCGTACCGGGCCGGCAGCGGGCGCCGGAACTGGTACGTGACCGCCCGACCGTGCCAGGTGGACGCCCCGGTCTCGACGTTCGCCGAGACGGACGTCGAGGTGGTGGCCGTGCGCACCGGCGGACCCGGCGGTCAGCACCGGAACAAGGCCAGCACGGCGGTCCGGGCCACCCACCGCCCCTCGGGCACCGTGGTCGTGGTCGACACCGAGCGGCAGTTCAGCCTGAACCGCCGGATCGCCGTCGAGTTGCTGCGCCGGCGGATCGCGCAGGCCGACGACGCGGCCCGGCACGCCCTCACCGCCGACCGGTGGCGGGTCCACGACGAGCTGGTCCGCGGCGACCCCGTCCGGGTCGAACGCCCGAGAGCCGGCGGGTGATCGGCGCTCTGGGTGGTTTCGGTGGGAGCGTCACGGGTGGCGCGTCGGAGCGACGCCTTCGACAGGGCGGACGTTCGCCGGGCCGCTGCCCGGGTAACCGCGCCGGAGCCGACCAGGGGCCGTCACACGGGCCCCTCGCCCGGGGTTGACCGCCGGGCGATCCACGGAGACCCCATGCTGCGACCACCGCTCACCCCGATGCTCGCCGCGCCGGTGGCGGAGCTGCCCACCGGCCCGCACCTGGCGTACGAGCCGAAGTGGGACGGGTGGCGGGCCGTGGCGTTCCGCGACGCGGCGGGAGTGCGCCTGCAGTCCCGGGCCGGCCGGGATCTCACCGGCTACTTCCCCGACGTCACCGCGACGCTGCGGTCCCTGCCCGCCGGCACGGTGCTCGACGGCGAGCTGATCGTGTGGGCGGAGGGCCGCACCGACTTCGCGCTGCTCCAGCGGCGGGTGACCGCCGGGCGTGGACTCGCCGCGCTGGCCGACCGCCATCCCGCGCACTTCGTGGCCTTCGACCTGCTCAGCGACCCGGGCGGGGAGCCCCTGCTCGACCTCCCGCTGGCCGAACGGCGGGACCGGCTCGCGCGGCTGCTCGACGGCGCGCCCCCGGGACTCGTCCTCTGCCCGCAGACCGGGAACCTCGCGGAGGCCCGGGAGTGGCTCCGGACGTGGACCGACGCCGGCGTCGAGGGGATCGTCGTCAAGCGGCGCGACGGCCGGTACGAGCCGGGTCGGCGGGGCTGGCAGAAGGTTCGCGCCCACCGCACCGTGGAGACCCTCGTCGGCGGCGTCACGGGCCCGGTGACCGACCCGGACACGCTCCTCGTCGGCCGGTGCGACGACCGGGGGCGCCTGCGCTACCTGGGACGGACCCACCCGCTGCGCCGGCAGCAGCGCCGCGAACTCGCCGGGCTGCTCCGGCCGGCCGCCGCGCAGGGCCACCCCTGGCCGGAGCCACTGCCCGGCGGGTGGACCGGTCAGCTGAACCCGGCGCCGCCGCTGCCGTACACGCCGGTGCGCCACGACCTCGTCGTCGAGGTGGAGGTCGACACGGCGTACGAACACGGGCGCTGGCGGCACCGCGTCCGGCACCTGCGGCCCCGCCTCGACCTGGCCGCCGGCGACCTGCCCGTGCTCACCGACGGACCGGAGGCGCTGGGCGGTGACGGGGCGCCCGAGCCGGGCGGTGTGGGCACGGGCCGGCCGGGCAGGCGCACCGGGTGAGCAACTGGCAGAGACTGCTCGTCCCCGACACCGCGACCGGGGCTGAGGCCGTTTGTTCCCGGGCGGCTCGGGAAGCCGACGTCGGAGTGGCGCGCGGAGCCGCCCGCGCCAGCCCACGGAGGGAGTTCGACAATGGGCGACCGTGATCGGTTGCACGAGATGCGGCAGCAGGCCCACAGCGCGGGCATCGAGGGAAACTCCAAGATGACCGAGCAGGAGTTGCGCGACGCGCTGCGGCGGGTCGGCAAGGGTGAAAAGCCGCAGATGGCCAAGGAACACGCCAAGCGGTGACGGCCACGGTCGGGCGCCGGCGCCACCGGTGCCGGCGCCCGACCGTCAGCCCTGGGTGACCTGGGCGCTCCCCTGCGTCATATGAACAGGTGGTTAACGGCCTGTCTCTTGACGGCCGGTTGATGCACGCCATTGAATTTCGACGTGGTGAGCTGCCTCATCCGAGTGGCGTCCACATCGGCGGTCGGCGCGGGTGCGCCGGCTGGGCGACGTCGCGCCCGCATCAGCGCGCGCGGCCGAGGGCCGGGGGCACGGTGGACGGCGGGATGAGGGAGCGCCGCCGCCGCACGCTGATCAGCGCGGCCCTGCACGCGGTCTCCCACGCGGTCGCCGTCGTCTACTGCCTCATGACGCTCACCGGGCCGAACCGGGGGCTCATGCTCACGGCGTACGGCTGCGGCCTGGCCGCCGGCGTCGTGGGTTCCTGGGCGGCGACCCGCGTGACCACGAAGGCGTCCGGCTACCGGGTCTCGTTCACCCTCCTGATGATCACGCTGGTGGTCGCGGCGCTCGGCGCGCACTGGGACGGCGGAGTCACCTCGCCGGCGGCGCTCGGATTCGTGACCACGGCCGTGTTCGTGGCCGGCTACACCCCGCACCTGCGGCTCATGGTGGGGCTGGAGGTGCTCACCGTCGGGTCGTACGTCGTCGTCGCCGTCGCCGGCCCGCCGGCCCCCGCCGGTCACGTGTTCGTCTACCTGGCCGGCATGCTGGTCCTCGTCTCGGTCTGCTCCACGCAGACCCGGACCCTCGCCCGGCAGCGGTCGCAGCTGCGCGCCCTGGCGTCCCTGGACCCGCTCACCGGCGCCCTGAACCGGCGTGGCCTGGCCGAACTGGCGACGTTCCTGTTCCACACCGGCTGCCGCCCCGGCCCGTCCCTGCTCTGTCTCGACCTGGACGACTTCAAGCTGGTAAACGACCGCCTCGGGCACGCCGCCGGCGACGACCTGCTCCGCCGGGTGGTGGCGACGACCCGGAACGTGCTGCGGGCCGAGGACGCCGTGGCCCGGATCGGCGGCGACGAGTTCGTGGTGGTGCTCGGCGACGCCGACCGGGACTCGGCACGGGCCACGGCGGCCCGGATCGAGGCGGCGGTCCGGGGGCTGGCCGGCGTCAGCGTCGGCTCGGCCACCGCCCCGTACGACGGCGACAGCCTCGACCGGCTGCTGCACGTCGCCGACCAGCGGCTCTACCTGGCCAAGCAGCAACGCCGCCGCACCGCCGGCCGGCTGCTCGCCGACGGCACCGGGCGCGGCTGAGCGGACCGGACGGCGCCCGGGGCCGGCGAGCCACCCCGGCTCAGGCGACGAAGACGCAGAAGGGGTGGCCGGCCGGGTCGGCGCACACCGGCAGCGGCGGCCCGGTCGAACCCGGCGGCAGCCCCGGCGCCGGATACCGTTGCCGCGGCGTGGGTGGCCGCGCCGGGCGGTCGAGCGGTGGGAGGGTCGGATGCGCCTGCACGTGGGCTGCGCCATGTGGACGCACAGGTCCTGGCAGGGGCGTTTCCTGGCGCACCCGCTGCCGGCCCACGAGCGGCTGCGCGCCTACGCCGAGTGGTGCACGGCGGTCGAGGGGAACACCACCTTCTACGCGACCCCGACCCGGGAGACGGTGGCGTCCTGGGCCCGGCAGACCGATCCCGGCTTCCGGTTCGTGCCCAAGCTGCCGAAGGTCGTCACGCACGAGCGCCGGCTCACCGGCGCCGACGCGGAGCTGCGGGCCTTCCTGGACGCCGTCGAACCCCTCGGCCCGCGGGCGCACGCCCTCTGGGTGCAGCTGCCGGGCTCGTTCGGCCCCGGCGACGTGCCCGCGCTGGCCCGCTTCCTGCGCGGCCTGCCCACCACCCACCGGTACGCCGTGGAGGTCCGCCACCCCGCGTTCTTCACCGACCCCGGCGCGGTACGCGCCCTGGAGGAGACGCTGGCCCGGGCCGACGCGGAGTGGATCCCCTTCGACACCACCGCGTTCTTCCGTACCCCGCCGACCAGCGACGCGGAACGGGAGGCGTGGCTGAAGAAGCCCCGCCTCCCGCTGCGGACGCGGGCGCTGACCGACCGGCCGATCGTCCGCTACCTGGGCCGGGACGACCCCGCCCGGACGGTCGAGGGTTGGCAGCCGTGGCTCGACGTGGTGACCGGCTGGCTGCGCGAGGGCCGCTCGCCGACCGTGTTCGTGCACACCCCGGACAACGCCGACGCGCCCGACCTCGCCCGCCGCTTCCACGACCAGGTCCGGGCACGCCTGCCCGGGGTCGCGCCGCTGCCCGAGCCGGCGCCCGTCGCCCCGTCGACGCTGTTCTGAGGCGACCGGTCAGGCCGGCGCCAGCGGCAGCAGCACGACGAACCGGGTGTCGCCGGGTTCGGACTGCACCCGGATGTCCCCGTGGTGCTTGTTGACGACGATGCGATAGGAGATGTCCAGCCCGAGGCCGGTGCCCTCGCCGACGGGCTTCGTGGTGAAGAACGGCTCGAAGATGCGCGGCCGGATCTCCGGCGGGATGCCGGCGCCGGTGTCGCGGACCTCCACGATCAGGCGGTCCTCCTTGCGGCCGGTCCGGAGGGTCAGCGTGCCGCTGCCGGCCATGGCGCCCAGCGCGTTGTCGATGAGGTTGGTCCAGACCTGGTTCAGCTCGGCGGCGTACGCCGGCACGGGCGGCAGGGCCTTGTCGTACTCCTTCACCACCCGCACGCCGGCCGGGATCTTGGCCTGGAGCATGACCAGGGTGGCGTCCAGCAGGTCGTGCACGTCGACGGTCTGGTAGGGCGCGCGGTCCAGCTGGGAGTACTGCTTCGCCGCGCCGACCAGCCCGGAGACCCGGGTGACGGCGTCGTCGATCTCGCCCATGAGCAGCTCGGTGTCGATGGTGTACGTGATCCAGTGGATCGCCGACTCCAGGTCGTCGGCGCCGACCGCGGCGTCGACCTGGCCGAGCCACCCGCTGTCGATGCCCCCGGCGACCAGCGTCGGAGCCAGCTCCCAGGCGCCCCGGACGCCGTGGTCGTCGAGCCAGTCGGCCAGCTCGTCCTCGGCGTCGCTGGCGGCCAGGGGCGTGAGCGCGGGCGCGGCGGCGGCCCGCTTCACCGCCTCCTCCTGCAACGCCACGAGGTCGTGCAGGCGCCGGCCGTCGAGCCGGCCGTCGGCGATCATGGCGAGCTTGTGCCGCATCTTCGCGACCCGGCCGCGCAGCGCCGAGGTGGCCCGCACCGCGGCCGCCGCCGGGTTGTTGAGCTCGTGCGTGAGGCCGGCCGAGAGGGCGCCCAGGGCCAGCAGCCGCTCCCGCTCGCCGACGATGGTCTGCGTGTTGCGCATCCCGACGAACAGCCCCTCCAGCAGGTGGGTGGCCATCGGGAACCAGCTGCGCATCGCGTCGGCGATGATCTGGGCGGGGAGCGCGAAGACGGCGCAGTCGGTCACCGCGAAGAGGCTGTTCAGGTAGCGCTGCTCGGCCAGGTCGCCCACGTACGCCTGCATGGCGCCGCCGTAGACGCCGGGCTGGCTGGTCCGGCTGATCTCGACCTCGTCGCCCTGCACCCGGCGGTGCAGGGTGACGGTGCCGTCGAGCAGCACGTAGAAGCAGCTCGCCGGCTCGCCCTCGACGTAGACCGCCTCGCCGGCGCGGCGTCGCTCCACCCGGCCGTGCTCGGCCAGGTGCGCGAGCTGCTCCGGGGTGAGCGACTCGAAGAGGAAGAGGCGCCGCAGCTCCTCCGGCGTGAGCCGGTCGGTCTCGGTGGTCACTGTGCCTCCAGGTAGCGGTGCACGAGCGACACCGCCATGGCGCCCTCGCCCACGGCCGAGGCCACCCGCTTCACCGACTCGGCCCGCACGTCACCGGCGGCGAAGACGCCGGGCATGCTGGACTCCAGGTGGTACGGGTCGCGCGGCAGGCCCCAGCCGGCGGGCCGGCGGCCCCCACGGGTCAGGTCCGGCCCGGTGAGGACGAAGCCCCGGCTGTCCCGGGCGACCGCGCCGTCGAGCCAGTCGGTGTGCGGCTCCGCGCCGATGAACACGAAGAGCCAGGAGGTGCCGGCGCGCCGGGTCTCGCCGGTGCGGGTGTCGCGCAGGGTCACCTCTTCGAGGTGCTCCTGCCCGGCGCCGCCGACCACCTCGGTGTGCGGGTGGACCTCGATGGTGTCGATCCGGGCGATCTGGTCGATGAGGTAGCTGGACATCGACCGGGTCAGGTCGTCGCCGCGGATCAGCAGGTGCACCCGGCGGGCGTACCGGGAGAAGTGCACGGCGGCCTGGCCGGCCGAGTTCGCCCCGCCGACGATGTAGACGTCCTCCCCCGAGCAGCTCGGCGCCTCGCTGGCCACCGACCCGTAGAAGCAGCCCCGGCCGGTCAGCTCGGCCAGCCCCGGCGCGGGCAGCATCCGGTAGGAGACGCCGGTGGCGAGCACCACCGTGTGCGCGGCGACGCTGCTGCCGTCGGCGAACCGGAGCACGCGCGCCCCGCCCGCGTCCTCCAGGGAGACCACCTCGCGGGCGCTGAGCAGTTCGGCGCCGAACCGCAGTGCCTGCCGGCGGGCCCGGTCGGTCAGCTGCGCGCCGGACACGCCGTCGGGGAAGCCGAGGTAGTTCTCGATCCGGCTGCTCTGCCCGGCCTGGCCGCCGGTGGCCCGCCGCTCGATCAACACCGTCCGCAGGCCCTCCGAGGCGCCGTAGACGGCGGCGCCGAGCCCGGCCGGGCCGGCGCCGACCACCACCAGGTCGTAGAAGTCCGCGGCCGGCGTCGTGGCCAGCCCGACCTGCGCGGCCAGGTCGGCCGTCGTCGGCTGCACCAGCGACTTGCCGTCGGCCGTCACGACCAGGGGTACGTCGTTCGCCGTCACCCCGGCCGCCGTGAGCAGCTCGGCGCCCTCCGGCTCGTCGGCGAGCACCCAGCGGAACGGCACCAGGTTGCGGGCCAGGAAGTCCCGCGTCTTGAACGACGGGGCGGACCAGCGGTGCCCGACCACGCGCAGCTCGGGGGTGGCCGTGGCGGCCGTGGCCGTCCACGCCTCCAGCAGCTGGTCGAGCACGGGGTAGAGCTTCTCCTCCGGCGGGTGCCACGGCTTGAGCAGGTAGTGGTCGAGGTCGACCACGTTGATCGCGTTGATCGCGGCGTCGGTGTCGGCGTACGCGGTCAGCAGGACCCGGCGCGCGGCGGGGAAGAGGTCCATGGCGGCCTCGAGGAACTCGATGCCGTTCATCTGCGGCATCCGGTAGTCGGCGATCAGCACCGCCACCTGCTCGCCGCGGAGTTTCAGCTCGCGGAGCGCGTCCAGCGCCGCCTCGGCGGAGTCGGCCCGCACCACCCGGTAGCGGTCGCCGTAGCGGCGCCGGATGTCGCGGGCGACCGCCCGGGAGACGGCCGGGTCGTCGTCGACGGTGAGGATCGCGGGGTTGGGCATGGCGTCTACTAAAGCACCATCACCGCTCGGCACCCACCACGCGCCGTCTCCGGCCCACGCAGCCGGACCGCCCGCGCCGCCGGACGGGATCGTCGCCCGCGAGGCCCGGGGCCGGAAGCGGTGACCCCACCCCGCGGTGGTTGCCGGCCCGGGCGGCGGTTCTAGGCTGAGGTGGCAGTGCCGGGCGTTGACCAGGGAGGGATCGCCATGAGCCAGACCGAGCGGACCGACTTCGACGAGTGGAACGTGGCCGAGGACGACGGCGTCCTGGACGCCTCGGACACCCTCGACGACGACCGGGTCGGTGACCCCCTCGACACCGGCATCGTCGCCGCGGACCACTGGACGGGGGCGAACCGGTTCGGCACCACCCCCGCCGAGGAGCGCACCGGGGAGTCCCTCGCGCAGCTGCTCGCCCAGGAGGAACCGGACCTCGACCCGTACGCCGAGACGGCCGACGACGAGGACGAGCTGACCCGCCGGGGCTACGAGCAGGAGGCGCGGACGGGGCGCCTGGTCGCCGACGACGCGGGCTTCGGCGAGGACGAGCAGGCGGACTCGGTCGCCTGGGACGCCGGCGTCGACGGGGGCGGGGCCAGCGCCGAGGAGGCCGCCATGCACCTGGTCGACGACCCGAACGGCCCGGGAGACGGCCCCCTGCGCTGAACCAGCTGCCTGGTCCAGGTCGGCGACGATCGGTCGAGTAGCGCACCTGGGACCGGTCCACCACGCCGGCCGGGGTGCAGCTCACCCGGGGGCTGCTGGTCCTCGCGCGGGTCGCGGGGCGGCACCCGTGGTCGACCGGGCCGGCGCGGGCCGCCGCGTCGAGGAAGGGGCGGAGGCGAGAGGCTCGCCAGGGTGCGTGGATCTTGCTGTTCACCCGTCCCGGCCGACGGCTCGACCGGCGTTGGCGCAACGCTCGCGTTCCCGACACGTCAGGTCCACCTGGCGCCCATAGCGTGCATCCGCCAATCGTTCGGCGTCAGTCAGGTGGGTGCTCTGTCATGGCAAGTGTTGACCGTCGAAATTTCCTCAGGATGATGAGCGCTCCGGTGGCGGCAGCCGCCCTGCCGGTGGACTTCAGCAAGGCCTTCGCCATCCCGGCGAACAACCGGACCGGTTCGATCGAGGACGTCGAGCACGTCATCTTCCTCATGCAGGAGAACCGTTCCTTCGACCACTTCTTCGGCACGATGCGGGGCGTCCGGGGCTTCGCGGACCCGCACCCGGTGACGCTGCCCTCCGGCCGGAGCGTCTGGCACCAGCCGAACGGCGCCACCGACCTGCTGCCCTTCCGGCCCGAGGTGCCGGACCTCGGGCAGACCTTCCTGCCCGACCCGCCGCACGGGTGGGCCGACACCCACGGCGCCTGGAACGGCGGCCGGTTCGACCGGTGGGTGCCCAACAAGGGCGTGGTCACCATGACCCACCACACGCGTGGCGACCTCCCGTACCACTTCGCCCTCGCGGACGCCTTCACCGTCTGCGACAACTACCACTGCTCGGTGCTGGCCTCGACCGACCCCAACCGCTACCACATGTGGACCGGCTGGGTCGGCAACGACGGCAGGGGCGGCGGCCCGGTGATCGACAACGCCGAGGCGGGCTACGACTGGTCGACGTACCCGGAGCGGCTGGAGCGCGCCGGCGTCTCCTGGAAGGTCTACCAGGACGTCGGCCTGGGACTGACCGCCGAGGGCTACTGGGGGTGGACCGGCGACCCGTTCATCGGCAACTACGGGGACAACTCGCTGCTCTACTTCCACCAGTACCAGAACGCCCGGCCCGGCACGCCGCTCGCGGACCGGGCGAAGACCGGCACCGAGATCGTGCACCAGGACCGCTCCCCGGAGGCGCTGCTGGCCGACTTCCGCCGGGACGTGGCGAACGGGACGCTGCCGCAGGTGTCCTGGATCGTCGCGCCGGAGGCCTACAGCGAGCACCCGAACTGGGGCCCCGACTACGGCGCCTGGTACATGTCGCAGGTCGTCGACATCCTGGCCAGCCACCCCGAGGTGTGGAGCAGGATGGCCCTGTTCATCACGTACGACGAGGAGGGCGGCTTCTTCGACCACCTGGTCCCGCCGACGCCGCCGCAGAGCCGCGCCGAGGGCCTGTCGACGGCGCCCACGACCAACGAGATCTTCCCCGGTGACGGCCGGCGCGCCGCCGGCCCGTACGGCCTCGGCGTCCGGGTGCCGATGATCGTCGTCTCGCCGTGGACCCGGGGCGGCTGGGTCAACTCGCAGGTGTTCGACCACACGTCGCTGATCCGCTTCCTGGAGGCCCGGTTCGCGAAGGGCAACCCCGACCTGGTCGAGTCCAACATCACGCCGTGGCGTCGGGCCGTGGTGGGCGACCTGACCAGCGCGTTCGACTTCCGCACCCCGAACGCCTCGCCGCGGGTGACGCTGCCGGACACCGCCGACCTCAAGCCGGTCGACCTCACCCGCCAGCCCGACGAGGCCCCGGTGCCGCCGGCCGATCCGCGCCTGCCCGGCCAGGAGCGCGGGGTACGGCCCGCGCGGCCCATCCCGTACACCCTGCACGTGGACGGGCGGGCCGCCGGCACGTCGTTCCACCTGGACTTCCGCAACACCGGGGGCGCCACCGGGGTCTTCCAGGTGCGCTCGGCCGATCCCGCGCAGCCGCCCCGCACGTACACGGTCGAGCCGGGCCGGCAGGTGAGCGACACCTGGGACGCCACGGCCGGCTACAACCTGGAGGTGCACGGCCCGAACGGCTTCTTCCGCCGCTTCGCCGGTGGCGCGGGCGCCGGTGTCGACGTCCGGGCCCGGTACGACGAGCGCGACCACGAGGTCGGCCTGACCCTGGTGAACCGGGGCGCGAAGCGGATCGAGGTGACCGTCGCCGACCGCTACTCGTCGCGGCGGACCAGGCTGTCGCTCAAGCCGGGCGAGACGACGTCCCCGTCGTGGTCCGTGTCGCGGGCACACGGCTGGTACGACCTGACCGTCACGCTCCCCGCCGACGCCGCCTTCACGGTCCGGTACGCCGGTCACGTCGAGAACGGCAGGCCCAGCATCAGCGACCCGGCCATGGGCGGCCTCGTCTGATCTCCTTCCGACGGCACGACCCGAGGTGACCGTCAGCCCCCGATGCCGGGGGCGGGCGGTCACCTCGGGCAGCAGCGGCGGCGTCGCCTTTCCGACGCCGGTGTTCCCGCGCACGGCCCGCAGGTCGTTCACTGTCGCCACACCGAACCGGCGGAAGGGAACCCCGACATGACGATCAGCCACCTCAGCGTCGGTCACGGACCGCACCGGGTGTTGGCCCTGCACGGCTGGTTCGGGTCGGCGCAGGGCTGGGGCTGGCTGCCGGAGCTGATCGACGTGGAGCGCTTCACCTGGGCGTTCCCGGACTACCGGGGGTACGGCGCGCGCGCCGGCGTCGCCGGTGAGCACACCATCGCCGAGATCTCCCGCGACGCCCTGGCGCTTGTCGACTCGCTCGGCTGGGACACCTTCTCGGTGGTCGGGCACTCGATGGGCGGCAGCGCCGCCCAGCGGGTCCTCGCCGACGCCCCGGGCCGGGTGGACCGCCTCGTCGGGATCAGCCCGGTCCCGGCCGGCGGGGTGCCGTTCGACCTCCAGGGCTGGACCCTGTTCGACGGCGCGGCCGGCAACCCGGCGAACCGGCGCGCGATCATCGACCTCACCACCGGCAACCGGCTCTCCGGCCGCTGGCTGGACGAGATGGTCCGGTTCTCCCTGGACCACTCCACCCCGGAGGCGTTCGGCGCATACCTCACGGCGTGGGCGCGCACCGACTTCACCGACGAGGTGAAGGGCAACCCGGTGCCGGCGCTCGCCGTGGTCGGCGAGCACGACCCGGCGCTGGGCGCCGACACGATGCGCGAGACCTGGCTGCGCCACTACCCCAACGCCCGGCTGGAGGTCCTCGCCAACGCGGGGCACTACGCCATGTACGAGACCCCGGTGCGGCTGGTCACGGTGGTCGAGGAGTTCCTCGGGCGGTGACGCCGGGACGCCCGCTCACCGCACCGGCCGCCGGCCCCGCGTCGACACGAACTGGTACGACATCACGGCGAACCCCGGATCCCGCAGCAGCCGGCGGAACGCCTCCAGCTGCCCCGGCGACAGCCCCGCGTCGAGCAGTTCCGGCTCCAGTTGCCGGGAGTTCGTCCCGTACAGCGATGCACCGAGGGAGCCGCCGGGCCAGCTCTGCGCGTGGGTGACCGTGTCCACCTCGACCAGCCCGGCCGCCACCAGTTCCCCGTGCACGTCCTGCGCCCAGGCCAGGTCCGCGCCGTGGCCCTGGAGGATGTCGAGCATCGCGTCCGTGACCTGGGCGAAGAGCTTCGCCGCGTCGTCACTCGGCGCGGTCAGCACCCGCAGCGGCGCGGTGCAGTCGAACTCCTCGACCACCAGCCACCCGCCGGGGGCCAGGGCGCCGGCGAGCGAGGCCAGCACGCGCCGCCGCTCCGGCAGGTGCAGCAGCACGAGCCGCGCGTGGATCAGGTCGAAGGCGTCGCCGGGCGGCGGCTCGGTACGCACGTCGTGCCGCCGTACGTCGAGGTTGTCGGTCGGGGTGAGATGCGCGGTGTCCAGGTCGGTCGCCACCACCTGGCCGCCCGGGCCGACCGCCCGGGCCAGGCTGCGGGCGACCGAGCCGCCGCCGGCGCCGACCTCCCAGCACGTGCCGCCCGGCGCGAGCACCGGCGGGGCGATCCGGCGCGCGGTGATCGGATCCAGGAAGGACTCCAGCGCCCGCAGCTGGGGCACGGCCTCCGGGGAGCCGTTGTCGAAGGCGTAGTCGGTGTCATGGACGTGGGTCGGCATCGTTCCTCATCCCTGTCGCAGCGGGTCGGGTCAGGCGCCCGGCGTCGGGCCACAGCCCGGGCACCGGTCGGGGAGCCGGCGGCTCCGGGACCGCGGCGACGCTGAGCATCGCCGCCAGGACGTCCGGGTCGGCCCGGACCTCGTGCGCCGGCCGGTCGTAGACCACCCGGCCGTACTCCAGCACCGCGACCCGGTCGGCCACCTCGACGGCGTGCCGGAGCTGCTGCTCCACGAGGAGCACGGTGAGCCCGGCCCGGGCCAGCGTGCCGACGAGGTCCCGCACCCGGGCCGCCAGGTCGGGGGCCAGCCCCTCGCACGGCTCGTCGAGCAGCAGCAGCCGGGGCTGGCCGAGCAGGGCCCGGGCGATGGCCAGCATCTGCTGTTCGCCACCGGACAGCTGGTCGCCGCGGTGGCGCAGCCGGGCCCCGAGGCGGGGCAGCAGCTCCAGGACCCGGGTCACCGTCCAGCCCTCGCCGCCGGGTGTCGCGGCCCGCCACGGCGCGGCCGCCAGGACCAGATGCTCGGCCACGGTCAGCCGGGAGAACACCCGGCGGCCCTGCGGCACGAGACCGACCCCGGAGCGGGCGATCCGGTGCGGCTGCCGGCCGGCCACCGGCACGCCGCCGACCTCGATGGCGCCGGCGTAGGGCCGCACCAGGCCGGCCACGCTGTGCACCAGCGTGCTCTTGCCCGCGCCGTTGCGGCCCACCACGGCCTGGACGGTGCCGGTCCGCACGGCGAGGCTGACCTCGTGCAGCACCGTGCCGCCCGCGTAGCCGGCGCAGAGCCGGTCGATGCGCAGCATCAGGCCACCCCCTCGGCGTACGCCTCGCGGACCGGGCCGGAGGCGCGGATCTGTGCCGGTGTGCCGGTGGCCAGCGTCCGGCCGTCGCGCAGCACGGTCACCGTGTCGCAGAGCGCGTAGACCAGGTCCAGCCGGTGCTCCACCAGCAGCACCCCGACCGCGCGCGGCAGTGTCCGCAGGAACTCCCCGAGCCACGCGACCTCGACGGCGGACAGCCCGGCGGCCGGCTCGTCGAGCAGCAGCAGCCGGGGCCGGCCGGCCAGCCCCATGGCGATCTCCACCTGCCGGCGCTGCCCGTGGGCGAGCTGGCCGGCGGGGAACGCGGCGATCTCGTCCAGGCCCACCCGGGCCAGCAGCGCGTCGGCCGTCCGCCCGGCCGCCCGCCGCCGCGCGGACGGGCGCCAGCGGCCCGGCCGCACCGCCCTCGGCAGGGCGGCGACCAGCACGTTCTCCCGCACGGTCAGCGTCGACCAGACGGCGGGGCGCTGGTGGATCCGCCCGATGCCCCGGCGGGCCCGGGCGGCCGGGCCCCGCCGGGTGACGTCCCGGCCGGCCAGCAGCACCCGGCCGCCGCCGGCCCGGGTGGACCCGGCGAGCACGTCCAGCAACGTCGTCTTGCCGGCGCCGTTCGGCCCGATGAGCGCGTGCCGCTGGCCGGGTTCGATCCGCAGGTCGACGCCGTCGAGCGCGGCCAGCGACCCGTACCGGACGGTGATCTGCTGGGCGGACAGCAGCGGGGTCATGCGCGTACTCCCGTCGGCGTCGGGCGGTCCGGTGCGGGACGGCGGGCCGGGACGGCCGGGAGCAGCCGGCCGCGTGCCGGCGGCCGACGCCCGCCGTCGGGGAGCAGGTGGACAGCGGCGACGAAAGCCAGCCCGAGCACCAGGGGCGCCTGCCCGGGGAGCGCGCCGAACAGCCAGTCCCGGCCGGCCACGACGAGCGCGGCCCCGACCAGCGCGCCGCCGACCGAGGCGGTGCCCCCGATGACCACGCCGAGCAGCAGCAGGGCGGAGGTGTCGAAGCCGAAGTCGGCCGGCGAGACGAACTGCTGGGCCACCACGAGCAGCGAGCCCGCGGCGCCCGCGACGGCCCCGGCGGCGACGTGCACGCCGGCGACGTGGACCGGCACCCGGTGGCCGCTGGCCCGCAGCCGCGCCTCGTCGTCCCGGCCGGCCCGCAGCAGCAGCCCGACCCGGGTACGCAGCACCAGCAGCACCACGCCGGCGAGGACCGCGACGACCACCAGGGTGTACAGGTAGCGCGCCCGGTCGGTGGCCAGCACCGGCAGCCCCCACAGTGGACGGGCGGCCGGGACGCCGGCCAGGCCGTCGGTGCCGCCGGTCACCGACCGCCAGCGCCCGACGACGGTCACCGCGAGCTCGCCCACCGCCAGGGTGATCATCAGGAGCACCACGCCCCGCGCGGAGACCACCAGCGGCACGGTCACGCCGGCCAGCGCCGCCCCGGCCACCGCCGCGACGCCCAGGTGCACGAGGCCGACGTCGGAGAGGTGGCTGCCGACGACCGCGCTGGCGTAGGCGCCCGCCGCGTAGGGCGCGGTCTGGCCGAGGGTGGGCAGGCCGGCGACCCCGGTGAGCAGCGCGACGCTCACCGCCACCAGGCCGAGCGCCAGGGTGCGGGCGAGCAGCGCGACGGTGTAGTCGTCGACCGTCCACGGGGCCAGCACCAGGGCGGCCACGACCGCCGCGGCGACACCGCGGCGCAGTGCGCGGACGGCTCCCTGCCTCACGTCGCCCTCCGGGCCGTGGCGAGACCCCGCGCCCGTACCGCGAGCACCGCGGCCATGGCGGCGAAGAGCAGGAACGGGGCGGCGGACGGGGCGAGCGCGACGCCCAGGGTCTGGATCTGCCCGACGGCCAGCGCGGCGAGCAGGGTGCCGGTCATCGAGCCGAGGCCACCGAGGACGACGACCACCAGGGACAGCAGCAGCACGGCGTCGGCGGTGTCCGGCCCGGGGCCGATGATCGGCGCGCCGAGCACGCCGGCGGCGCCGGCCAGCGCCCCGGCCGCCGCGAGGACGCCGACGCGGATGCGGGCCGGGCTCACCCCGAGGACGGCGACCATCTCGGCGTCGTCGACGGCCGCGCGGACCAGCATCCCGGCCCGGGTGCGCCGCACCACGAGGTGGAGCAGGCCCGCGAGCAGCGCGGCCACGACGATGAAGACCAGCCGGTACGCCGCGTAGCGGTGGCCGGCGACGACCACCGACCCGTCCAGCGCGGCGGGGACGCGCACCGGCGGGTCGTCCGGCCCGAAGGCGCCCACGAGCAGGCTCCCGCCGGCCAGCGCCACCCCGAAGGTCAGCAGCGCCTGGGTGAGGTGGTTGCGCGCGGCGACCCGGGTGAGCAGCCCGGCGACCAGCGCGCCGGACGCGGTGGCGGCCACCACCCCGACGGCCAGCGCCAGCGCCAGGCTCGGCCAGCCGCCGTCGAGCAGCGCGGCAGCCGCGTAGCCGCCTATCGCGTAGAGCGTGCCGTGCGCCAGGTTCAGGATGCCGGCGACGCCGAAGCAGAGCACCAGCCCCGCGGCGGCGACGAAGACCAGCAGCCCGTAGGCGACCCCGTCCAGGGCGGGGACGACGTACGGGTCGAACCGGATGCCGGCGGCCACCGCGGTCACCCGCCGACGGTGGCGAGATCGCCCACCACGGTGTTCGACAGCGCCCGGCCGTCCTGGCGCACCTGGCGCAGGTACCACTTCTGCACGGGCGCGTGGGTGGTCGGCGAGAACTGCCAGGTGCCGCGCGGGCTGGCGATCTGGCCGAGCTGGCCGATGGCCGCGTTGACGCGTTCCGGCGTCGGGTCGTCCCCGGCCGCCGCGACGGCCCGGTCCAGCACGGCCGCCGCGTCGTAGGAGGCCATGGCGTACGTCGTCGGGGAGCCGTCGTGCTCGGCCTTCCAGGCGGCCACGAACTCGCGGTTCTCCGCGTTGTCGAGGTCCGGCGAGTAGTTGAGCACCGAGTAGATGTCCCGCGCGGCCTCGCCCTGCGCGTTGAGCACCCCGCCCTCGGTCAGGAAGCCGGCGGCGTACAGCGGCAGGTCCCTCACCTCCGACTGGGCGTACTGCTTGACGAAGTCGACGGCCGCGCTGCCGGCGTAGAACGTGTAGACGGCGTCCGCCCCGGAGGCCTTGATCCGCGCGAAGTACGGGGTGAAGTTGGTGGTCGTCGGGAACGGGGTGAAGGTGGCCTTCCCGTCCGGGTTGGCCAGCCGGCCGCCGGCCCTGGCGAACGCCTCGGTGAAGCCGCGCAGCTCGTCCCAGCCGCCCTGGTAGTCCGGGCCGATGGCGTAGACGCTGCCCTTGACGTCGTCGCGGACGTGCTGGGCGATCGCCTCCCCCGGTTCGTCGGACAGGTAGGAGGTGTGCCAGACCCGGGAGACGTCCTTCAGCTCCGGCCGGCCGTTGGAGCCGACGAACGGCACCTTCGTCTCGTTGAGCAGCGGGTAGACCGCCGCCACCGAGCCACCGCCGACGATGCCGGTGAGCGCGACCACCCGGTCCTGCTTCAGCAGTTTCGTGGCGGCCGGCACCGCGGTCGCCGCGCCGTTGCCCTCGTCGGCGACCACGAGCTCCACCGTCCGGCCGCCGAGCTTGCCGTCGTGGTTGGACAGGTAGAGCTGGAAGCCGTCGCGGATGTCCTTGCCGACCGCCTGGTACGTGCCGGAGAGCGACGCCAGCAGGCCGATCTTGACGGATCCGCCGGAGCCGGCGCCGCCCTCGTCGTCGGCGCACGCGGGCGCGGCGAGCAGGACGAGGGCGAGCAGCGCCGCGGTGCGGGCACGGCTGCGCCGGGGCATGGTCAGGGACATGTTCGTTCCTCCGTGAGGGGTGGGGTGTCCGGCGTGGGGGCGCCGGAGGAGGTCAGCGGCTGCGGCTCAGGGCCGCCCGCGCCGCGGGGGTCAGGGCGTCGCCGATGCGGTTCGCCAGCTCGGTCATCTCGTAGGAGACCTTGCCGACGTCGCACTGCGGGTCGGCGAGCACGAGCAGCGAGGCGCCGTCGTTGAAGGCCATGGAGAACATGAAGCCGCCCTCGAGCTGGGTGACGTTGGAGATCACCGCGCCGGCGTCGAAGAAGGCCGCCGCGCCGCGGAGCAGGCTCACCAGCCCGCTGCCGGTGGCCGCCAGCTGGTCGGCCCGGTCGGGCGGGAGCCCCCGGGTGGCGGCCACCATCAGGCCGTCGCTGGAGATGGCGATCGCGTGGCTGACCTCGGTGGCGCGCGAGGCGAAGGCGTCCAGCAGCCAGCCGAGATCCTGATGGTCGGTCACGTGCACTCCCTGTCGGATCAGTTGTTGACCAGATTGGGCCGGCGGCCGGCGACGCCCCGGGCGTACGCGGCCATCGCGGTGGCCACCCGGGCCGGGTCGCGGTGCTCGGAGCGCTGCCGCGGGACGGTGACGCCACCCGGCACCAGGTGCTGCTGCGGCTGCCGCTTGGGCAGCCCGGAGGTGGTGGTGCCGGCGACCTCGGGCGAGTCGGCCCGTGCCGCCGTACGCCAGGCGTCGTCGGCGGGGGTGGCCCACGACGTGCCGTTCCCGTCGTCCGGGCGGTCGGCCTGGAACCAGTGGTTGACCTGGTGGAAGATGACCAGTTCCTCGGTGGGCGCGGCGCCGCGGTCCGGCGCGGGCGCGGGCCGGAAGACCGGCGCCACCGGCAGCGCCGGCTCGGCCGGCGGGCTGCCGGCCCACGGCTCCGGCGCCGCGCCGTACGTCGGCGCGACGGTGGTCCGCGCGGCCCGGCGGGACGGCCGGGCGGGCGTGAGCAGGAACTCCTCCGGGGGCAGCGGCCGGATGATGGTGCCCGGCAGCGCCACCTCGGCGATGGTGCCGCGGCGCGGGCCGGGCCGGAGCTGCACGGCCACACCGAGCCGCGCGGCGAGCTGCCCCACCACGACCAGCCCCATGGCCCGCACGGCGGCGACGTCGATGGCGGGCGGCCGGGCGAGCAGGTCGTTGAGCTGTTGCCGGCGTTGCGGGGACAGCCCCACGCCCTCGTCGCTGATCTGGACGATCACCCGGTCGCCCAAGCCGCGGCCGGTCACCCACGTCTCGGTCTCCGGTGGCGCGTAGCCGGTGGCGTTCTCCATCAGCTCGGCGAGCAGGTGGACGACCTCGTCGACGGACTCGGCGGCGACGGCGACGTCCCCGTCGACCAGGCCGAGGCGGATCCGGGCGTAGTGCTCGATCTGGCTCTGCGCGGCCTGGAGCACCTGTTGCAGCGGCACGTCGTGGTGGCGGACCCGGCCGACGCCGACCCCGCCGAGCACCAGGAGGCTCGCGTTGATGCGCCCCATCCGGGTGGCCAGGTTGTCCAGCGTGTAGAGCTGGTGCAGCCGGTCGGGGTCGGTCTCGTCCTGCTCGACCTTGTCGACCTGGGCCAGCACCGCGTCGACCAGGCGCTGCTCCCGCCGGCTGAGGTGGATGAAGATCTCGGCGGTGTTGGCCCGCATCACGGCCTGCTCGGCCGCGGTCCGTACGGCGGCCCGGTGCACCGCGGTGAAGGCCTGCCCCACCTCGCCGATCTCGTCGTCGCCTGACGGTTCGAGCGCGTCGGCGGCCTGCCGCCGGGCCAGCTCGTCGGGGTCCACCGTGGAGCTGTCCGGGTGCTGGAGCCGGGCCACCACCTGCGGCAGCCGCTCGAACGCCACGGCGTTCGCCGCGTCCCGCAGCCGGCGCAGCCGCCGGGTGATCTGCCGGGCGACCGCCCAGGTGACAAGCGTGGTGAGCAGCAGGGCGACCAGGGTGGCGGCCGCCTCCACCGCGGTGCGCCGCCGCTGGTCCGCGTGTGCGGCACGGACGTCGTCGAGGACCGCCGAGTCGACCCGCTGGCGCAGTTCGGCCAGGCGCACGGACCACTGCCGGGTGGCGGTCACCCAGGTGTCCAGGTCCAGCTCCAGGCGGCTGCCCGCGACGGTCCGGGACACCTGGTCCTGCATCCGTTGCAGCAGCAGGGCGCTCTCGCCGCTGCCGGCCTGCTCCCACCAGCCCCGCCAGGCGGGCCGGGCGAGTGCCAGGAAGGCGAGGCTCGACTCGGTGATGCCGGTGCGGGCGGCGGTGATGTCCTGCTGCATGGCGGGGGTCAGCTGGTCGGCGGCGACCGCGCGCAGGACGGCGACCTGCTGCTGGCCGACGGCCTCGGCCACCTCGGACAGCGCCGCGGAGGCCCGGATGCCGTCGGCGATGCGGGCGTTGACCACGCCGAGGGTGACGTGCTCGCGGAGGCTCAGCAGGTCGGCGATGGCGATCCGGTAGCTGAAGGTCATCGCCGACACCGAGGCACGCTCCGCGGTGCGTACCTGGGCGCGCAGCGGCGGCAGGCCGGTCAGCGCCGCGTCGATCCGTGGCAGGACGGCCTGGTCTGCGGCGGCGCCGGCGGGCAGCTCGGCCCGCTGGCGGCGGTAGTGGGCGACGGCGGCGTCGGTGGCGGTGGTGGCGTCGGCGAAGGCGTCCTGCTGCTCCGGCGCGCCCCGGGTCAGCAGGTCGGCGGCGACGATGCGCTCGTGCTGCAGCCGGTGGGCGAGGTCGCCCGCCTTGGCCCCGAGCTGCGCCAGGAGGCCGAGGTCGCTGGCGCGGGTGGTCTGGCGGGCGCTCTCGGTCAGGGCCAGGCCGGCGAAGCCCAGCACGGCGACCAGCGGGGCCGCGACGATGAGGCGCATCCGGGCGGCAATCTTCCAGCCGCGGCGGCGGGTCGGGTAGGGTCGGGCCGCGTGGGACCTCGTGCTCGACGCCAAGGCTGACTCCCCGCACTCATCGACAAAGTTCTATCTGCATTTGCGGATTGCACGTCTCATTGCGCCGGAAGCCGTGCGCTCAGACCAGACCTGGCCGTGGTACAAACAGCCCGTACCAGCATCTGTACCCAGAGTCGGCGGCGCCGACGGCGCGCGCCGCCCCGGCCCCGACGCGGGCCCCGCCGGCGTCAGCGCCCGCCGGGCGACGGCGGCGGGCCGCCGGCCTCCGGCTGGCTGAGCACCTGACCGATCAGCTCCCGCAGCTCGTCGATGGCCGCCACCACCGCCTCGGGATCGCGCGCGTCGCGTCGCACGGCCGGAGCCGGTTCGAGCTGTGCCACCTCGCCGAACCGGGGCCCGCGCCGACCGTCCGCGGCCAACTGCTCCGCCGCGACCTGGGGCCACAGCGCGGCCAGCCGGCCACCGGTGCCGAGCACCTCGTCGCAGCGGACGGCGAACTCCTGGCTGCCGAACCGGCGACCGGACTCGACCGCGGCGACCGTCTCCCGGCTGAACCGCACCCGTTCCGCCAGCGCCCGCTGGGTCAGCCCCTGCCGGGTCCGCCAGCGGCGCAGCTCCGAGCGGAACCGGTGGCTGGCAGCGCAGTGAGCGGCGCTCGACGGGGGCGTGCGATCCATGTGCTCACCTTCGCGACGCCGGGTCGGCATCGGCATGAGATCGGGGTGGGGTGATGACTGGGCATTCGCAGGGGACAATTCTTAACCCATCGGCGGACGGGTGTGAAGTCGTGACTCCGCTCCGTGACCGCGTCCGCAGGTCAGCGCCCGGCACGGCGGAGCGGGTCAGGCCGCCGGACGCTCGACGGCGGGCGCCGCCCGGCCGCCGGACGGCACGGCCGTGTCGATGAGCACCGGCAGGCTCCGGTGCGCCCGGAACGCCACGTTGGGGTGGTACGCCCGGCGGTGGCCGGGGGCCAGCCGCAGCCCGGGCACGGCCGCGGCGAGCCGGGTGAGCGCGATCCCGGCCTCCAGCCGCGCCAGCGCCGCGCCGATGCAGAAGTGCGGCCCGTGCCCGAAGGAGAGGTGGTCGTTCGCGTCGGGCCGGGCCGGGTCGAACCGGTCCGGGTGGGCGAACACCGTCGGGTCCCGGTTCGCGGCGCCGATGAGCAGCAGGCAGCGCGCCCCGGCCGGGATGGTGACGCCACCCAGCGTGACCGGCCGGTTGGTCACCCGCAGCCAGCCGTCGATGGCGGGCGCGAAGCGCAGGGTCTCGGTGAGGAACGCGGGGATCCGGTGCGACTCGGCGGCGATCGTGCGCCACCGGTCCGGTTCGGAGAGCGCCTGGTCCAGCGCGTGGGCGAGCAGCCCGGCCGTGGTCTCGCGCCCGGCGACCAGGAGGTTGAACACGATGCTCGACACCTCGGCGACCGTGAGGACCTCGTCGTCGCCGTCCCGGTACGCGAGCAACTGGTCCACGTAGCCGCCACCGGGCCGGTCGCTGTCGGGCAGGTCGCTGTCGAGCCGGTCGCGTACGAGCGCCTGGCAGTAGCGCCAGAACTCCAGCAGGCCCTGGGCGAGCCGCACCTGTTCCGCCGGATCGGGGCGCCCCCAGACCAGGGCGATCTGGCCGTCCGCCCAGGCCCGGACGCGGGCGATGTCCCGCTCCGGCACGCCGAGCAGGTCGAGCAGGACCAGCAGGGGCAGCTCGGTGGTGAACTCCCGGACGAGGTCGACCTGTTGCCCGGCGCGGGCGACGAGGCGGGACACCAGTTCGCCGACCCGGCGTCGGACGATCGCGCCGTACCGCTGCTCGACCCGGTCGGCGGTGTTGGCGAAGGTGGCCCGCAGCGCCCGGCGGGTCCGCGGGTGCACCGGCGGGTCGGCGGCGGCCGTGGTGGGCGGGGCGTCGATCCGCATGATGACGGCCAGGGCCTCGGGGCAGACGTCGTAGACCGGCGCGAGGGTGAGGGCGTTGCCGAAGCTCTCGGTGTCGCCGAGCGCCCGCCGCACGTCGGCGTGCCGGGTGATCAGCCAGAGCCCGAGGTCCTCGTCGTGGTGCACGCCGCCCGGGGAGTCGAGCAACCGCCGCCACACCTGCGCCGGGTCGGCGAGATACGCGCCGGCGAACGGATTCCACCGCATGACCGCCTCCTGACCTGGCGACCCGGCGACCCCGTCGGGCGCCGGCGCTTCTCACGGTGCGCCTCCCCGCCAACCAAGTCAAGATTGGTTAACGTCAATAGATTCTCCCTGGGAATTGCGTTCCGCCGCGCCCGCGAATTCCTTGCCGGGCTGCAACTTGCGGCTTGCCCGTTGCGCCCTGGCACCCGTGGTGAGCAGCCCGAACGACCCTACGTGAAGCGGCGTGAATGAGCGCCAGCCGACCCGGTCGTTCCATTGAACGAACGCGCGGGAATTGCGGTGTTCACCCGTCGGCGTGGGTCAGCAGCCGGCGCAGCAGCGCGACCAGCGCCGCCGCGTGGACACCGTCCGGATCCAGGTCGGGCCGGAAGTCGGCGACGCTCAGGCCGAGCAGCCGGGGCGAGGCGAGAAGCGGCGCCAGCAGGTCGGCCAGCTGCCGGAGGCCCGGTCCGCCGGGTTCCGGATAGGTGACGGCCGGCATGGCCGCCGGATCGAGGACGTCGCAGTCGACGTGCAGCCACACTCCCCCGTCGACATCGGCGAGCAACCCCGCGGCGCGCTCGCCGCACGCCCGCGGCGCGCCGACGACCGCCGGGGCGTCGATGCGCCGGATGCTGTCGGGCACCCGGGCCAGCTCGGCGGCGGCCTCCGGGTCGAGGTCCCGGGTGCGGTGGCCGACCAGCACCACGTCGCCGGGCGCCACCAGCGGCGCGGACGCTCCGGCCGGCGCGGCGAGCTGCTCGGGACCGGAGCCCGTGAGCAGGGCCAGGTCCATGTCGGCCGTCTCCCCCGTCGGCGAGGCGGCGCCGTCGAGGAAGTCGGGATGCCCGTCGACGAACCACAGCCCGACCCGGTCGCGGCTCCGCCGCAGCCACGGCAGCACCCCGAGCAGGAGGCTGCAGTCACCGCCGACCACCAGCGGCCGGCGGCCGGGCCGGTGCCCGGCGGCGTCATCGAGCCCGTCGGCCAGCAGCCGCGCCGCCCGAGCGGTCTGCCGCAGCGCGCGTACGCCGGTGGCGTCGTCCCGCCGCGCGTCGTCGATGACGATCGGCACGTCCCCGGCGTCGTCGGGGACGAGATCGGACAGCCCGGCCGAGCGCAGGGCAGCAGGCGCGAGCCGCTCGCCCCGGCCGAGCGCCGAGCAGTCCCACGGCGCCCCCACCAGATACCAGCCCGGCGCTGTCACGCTGACATCGTGGCACCCGTCGCACGCGGGAGCGGCGGTATGCGCCGGCTCACCCACCAGGGCAGGATCTGGGCGAGGCCGAACGCCACCTCGACGACGAGGAACAGCCACAGCAGCCGGGTGGAGCCCTGGGCCAGCGCGTACGCCTGCCAGGCCGCGAAGAGGGCGCGCGCGACGGCGTCGTACCGGCCGTGCGCGGGCTGTGGCCGGACGAGGCGCAGCAGCGCCCACACCACCACGACCGAGCCCATCAGGTTCGCGTACAGGACCTGGATCGGGTCGAGGGCGGGCAGGCCGCCCAGTCCGAGCGCGCCGCCCAGCCGGGACAGCGCGCCGTGCAGCAGCGCGTACGTCCACGGCGTCGCGAAGCCGGCCGTGATCAGGAGGTCGTATCCGGCGCTCGCGCGGACGAGGCGCAGGTAGGTGGGGTGGGAGGGGGCGGGAAGGCGGATCACGGGAGGCTCCTGCCGGTCTGACTGCGGGACGCCCGACGCTAAACCCTGGAGTACGCTCCAAGGTCAAGTCCACGAGCCGGCGAGGTGTTCATGCGTATCGGTGAGCTGGCCGCGCAGGCGGGAATCAGCACGGACACCGTCCGGTACTACGAGAAGGTCGGCCTGGTCACCGGCCGGCGGCTGCCCAACGGCTACCGCGACTTCCCGCCCGGGACCGTGGCATGGCTGCACTACATCCGCACCGCGCAGGCGCTCGGCTTCTCGCTGGCGGAGATCTCGCGCAACTGCGCGAAGCTGCGCGCCGCGCCCGACACCGCGGCGGCGCTGTCCGCGCTGTTCCAGGAGAAGATCACCGTCATCGACGCCCGGATGGCCGAACTCGCCGCCCTCCGGGCCGACCTCGCCGCCCGCGTCGACACGGGGTGCCCGTTGCGGGCGGCCGGCCGGGCTCCGGAGGCGACCTCGCGCGTGTGAGGATGCGGGGCATGCGTGCCGTGATCTTCGACGAGTTCGGTGCCCGGCCCGAGGTCCGCGACGTCCCGGATCCGGTGGCGCCGGCCGACGGCGCCGTCATCCGGGTGGAGGCGACCGGGTTGTGCCGCAGCGACTGGCACGGTTGGCAGGGGCACGACCCCGACATCCGCCCGCCGCACGTCCCCGGGCACGAGTTCGCCGGTGTCGTGGCGGCGGTCGGCGCGGGCGTCCGCGGCTGGCGGCCCGGCGACCGGGTCACCGCGCCCTTCGTCTGCGCCTGCGGGCGGTGCCCCGCCTGCCTCGCCGGCGACCAGCAGGTCTGCGAGCGGCAGACGCAGCCCGGCTTCACCCACTGGGGCTCGTTCGCCGGGTACGTGGTGGTGCGCCACGCCGACGTCAACCTGATCCGGCTGTCCGACGAGCTGGACTTCCCGACCGCGGCGGCGCTCGGCTGCCGCTTCGCCACGGCGTTCCGGGCCGTGGTGAGTCAGGGACGGGTGGCCGCGGGCGAGTGGGTGGCCGTGCACGGCTGCGGCGGTGTCGGCCTGTCGGCCGTCATGATCGCGGCGGCCTGCGGCGCGCGGGTGGTGGCCGTCGACATCTCCCCCGGCGCGCTGGACCTCGCCCGGCGCTGCGGGGCGGCGGTCTGCCTGGACGGCGGCGCGCTGACCGGCCCCGGCGCGGTCGCCGCGGCCGTCCGGGAGGCGACCGGCGGCGGCGCCCACCTGTCCCTCGACGCGCTGGGCAGTCACGCCACCTGCGCGGCGTCCGTCGAGAGCCTGCGGCGACGCGGCCGGCACGTGCAGGTCGGCCTTCTTCCGGCCGCGGAGGGCCGCCCGGCGCTGCCCATGGACCTGGTGATCGCGTACGAGCTGGAGCTGCGCGGTAGCCACGGCATGGCCGCGCACGCCTACCCGGAGCTGCTCCGGCTGGTCACCGCCGGGGTGCTGCGCCCGGGCGAGCTGATCACCCGCACCATCGGCCTCGACGAGGTGCCGGACGCGCTGACCACGATGGACCGGCCCACGACCGGCGGCATGTGCCTCATCGCCCCACGTTGAGCCGGCGTCGCCAGCAGGCGCCCGCAGCAGCAGGTAGCGGCGGAGGTCCCCCAGCCTTCGGGCTGCGGTGGGCGGGACCGCCTGCCAGAGTGACGGCATGTCGGAGATCGGGACCAGCGATTTGAGCGACGACAACGAAGCCGTACACATCGAGCCATACGACGACCGATGGCCCGAGCGCTTCGCCGAGGAGGCCACGCTGATCAGCGGGACCATCGGTCCCTGGATCACGGGCGGCATTCACCACGTCGGCAGCACCGCCGTACCCGGGCTCGCCGCCAAACCGGTCATCGACATCATGGTCGGCGTCGCGGATCTGCAGTCGTCGCGTCCCTGCATCGAGCGGCTGCAGCCCCTGGCGTACTGCTACTGGCCCTACCGCGCCGAGGTCATGCACTGGTTCTGCAAGCCGCGCCCCAGCCACCGGACCCACCACCTGCACCTGGTGCCGGCGGACTCACCGCGTTACCTCGACGTCCTGGCGTTCCGGGACCACCTCCGCGCCCGTCCTGACGCCCGTGCCGACTACGAAGCGCTGAAGCGGGACCTGGCAGGCCGCTACCCGAACGACCGGGAGGCGTACACCGAGGGCAAGACGGACCTGATCAGGCAGCTGACGGAGGCGGCCCGGGCGTACGGCCGCGGACCGCTCCGGCATCGGGAGTGACGTAGCTTCCCGACCGGAGCGGTCCGCGGCCGGGCGGCTCAGCTGACGGTCACCGAGACGGTCCGCGGCGGCTGCTGGAGCTGCCCGTAGTTGTCGACCCCGCGGATCGTCACGGTGTACGTGCCCGCCGGGATCACCGGCGAGGTGTACGCGAAGTTCGACCCCGGGGAGCCCGGACTGGTCAGGAAGGACGCGATCCACGGGAAGTTGCCGGGGGTGCTCGGCGTGCTGAACGTGCCGGCGGCGTTCATCCCCTGGCCCGCGCCGTTGGAGATCTGGATGTCCACCCGGAGCATCCCGACGTCGTCGACGGCCCGGCCGGTGACCACGATCCGGCCGCCGGTGTAGACCTCGCCCTCGACCGGCGTGATGCTCGGCTCCAGCCGCGGGTCGAGGTCACCCGGGTAGACCAGGTACCGGGCGGTGGCGCCGGAGGTCGAGCCGTCCTGCTGGCCCGCCGTGTCGACCGCCCACGCCTCGACGCTGTACTCGCCCTTGGTCGGCAGGTCGATCGGCAGGGTGAACGCGGTGCTCGTCGCGCCCGGCGCGGCCAGCGTGGCGTTCACCGTGGCGAAGGCGGCGGCCATGGTGCCGTTCGGCTGCACGTACCGGCCGGTGTCCAGGTCGCGCAGCGCCACCCGGACGCTCTGCACGCCCTTGTCGTCGGTCGCCGTGCCGGCCAGGTCGAGGTGCAACTGGTCGACGTTCTGGTCCACCCCGGTGAAGCTCAGCAGACCGTTCGGGAACGCGTCGCCGGGCACCTGCGCCGTGACGCTGAGCCGGCCCGAGTTGGTGCTCGACGTGGTGAGGCCCAGGCTGTCGGTGGCCCGTACCCGGAAGTCGTAGACACCCGGGGTGAGCGGCACCGTGGTGTAGGACCAGTTGTACGACGCGGCGCTCAGGTTGGTCGGCGAGATCCGGTAGTAGGCCGCGACCGAGTCGGCGCCCCACGTGCCGTCGGCGGCCAGCGCCTCCCGCGTGGTGGTGTTGCGCAGGTAGATCTCGACCGACTTCAGCGCGTCGTCGTCGTTGGCGGTGCCGGCGAAGGTGATCGCGGCGCCGGGCGCGACGGTGACCGGTGCGGCCGCGGTGGGCGGGGTCATCGGCACGGGCGCGCTGATGGCCACCGTCGGCGGGACGCCTGTCGACGAGATGGTCCAGTCCCGGGTGTCGCCGCGCAGGTCGCTCTGGCCGGTGGTGTCGACCGCGGTGGCGGTCATCTTCCACTGGCCCTCGATGGGCAGGGCCACCTCGAACTGCCAGGTGGTCGACAGCGCGCCGATCACGTCCGGCTCACCGCGGAAGGTGTTGTAGACCGCGGCGACCGTCCCGTCGTCCTGGAGGTAGCGGTTGTCGGGGGTGCGGAACGAGTAGATCAGCGAGCTGACGCCCTTGTCGTCGGTGGCGGTGCCGGTGGCCACGAAGCTCTTCGTGGCGAGCAGCCCGCCGGTCGGGGAGTCGATCCGGGTCGACGGCGGCAGGTCGTCGAAGCGGAACGCCTCGATCTTCTTGACGGCCTTCGTGGCGTCGCCGACGCCGTCGCGGCCGAACGTCTTCGCCTGGATCTGGTAGACGCCGGACGGCAGCGACACCGGGAGCGTCCACGTGGTCGAGGCGGTGTTCGGGGCGGCGACCGTGGCGTTGATGCTGTTGGCGGCGCCCCACGTCTTGAGGTCGTCCTGGAGGAACTGGCTGGTGTTGCGGTTCTGGATCTCGATCTGGACCCGGCTGACCCCGGCCGGCGTGAGCGCCTGGCCGCCCAGCGTGAACGACTCGTTGGCCGGCTTCACCGCGCCCTCGATGGGCGTGACGATGGTGGTGTCGACCGCGGCCGGCGCCGGCGCCCTGGACTGGTCGAAGAAGCCGACCCGGCCGACGGTCTTGCCGCCCTTGACGTTGCCGTCGCCGCCGACGAGGAGGCCGCGCGAGGTGGCCAGCATGGCCTTCTCGCCCTCGTACGAGTTGGAGCCGGGGTTCCACTCCAGCGCGGTGCCGGTCTTCGGGTCGAGCGCGCCGAGGTGGTCGCGGCGGACCACCTGGTCGCCGAGGCCGTAGCCGCTCAGGCCCTGGCCGGTGCCGTACCCGACGTTGTCCAGGCCCGGCCACGGGACGTTGGAGGTCGGCGACTCCTGCCAGCTGAAGTGGCCGCCGACGTACACGGCGGTGGCGGTGATGGCGACCGAGTAGACGCTGTCGAAGTGCCGCGACACCCAGAGCGGCTGGACGTTGTCGGCGCCGGTGAGCGGGTACGCGATCGCGGTGTCGTTGATCGGCGGCCGGTCGCCGCCCGAGCCGCTGGTGACGACGAAGTAGGAGTCGTCCGGCGCGATGTCACCGGCGAACACCCGCTGGATGCCGCCGACGAAGGAGAGGTTGTCCTCCCACAGCCGGGTACGCCACGGCAGCAGGGCCTTCGTGGCGGTGTCGACAAGCGCGACGCCGTAGCGGTCCTGGCCGGCGATCTGCCGTCCGGTGTGGACGACGAGCAGCTTGGTCCGGTCGTGGGTCAGCTTGAGCTGCTGCACGGTGAGCATGCCGCCGACGCCGATGCCGCCGGTGAGCGGCAGGTTGAAGCCGGTGTCCACGGCGCCGGTGGTCGGGTTGAGCGCGACCAGGCCGGGGCGGCTCACCCCGTTGACCGTGCTGAACTGACCGCCCACGTAGACCGCCGTGCCGCTCACGGCCAGCGCGGTCGCGCGGGCGTTCGCGGTCGCCGTGAACGCCGCGATCGGCGCGCCCGTGGTCGGGTTGAGCTTCACGATCTTCCGCTTCGTGACGCCGCCGACCGTGTTGAACGAGCCCGCGACGTAGAGCGACGACCCGTCGGGCGACGCCTCGACGGCCTCGACCGATCCGTCGAAGGTCGGCTTGAAGCCGGTGTCGACCTTCCCGGTGTCCAGGTTGTACGAGGCCAGCGACTTCTGCGAGATGGTGGTCCCGCCGACGTTGGCGATCGAGGTGAAGGTGCCGGCGATGAAGACCCGGTTGCCGATCACCTCCAGGTCCTTGATCTCGCCGTTGGTGATCCGCGGCGTGTCGGTGCGCGGCACGCTCGGCACCAGCCGGGTGTCCCCCGGCACGACCTGCGCGGCGGTGGCGACCGTGCGCGCGGCGCCGAGCGCGCTGCCGCTGCTCATCGCCTCGGCGCCGGTCCGCACGGTGGTGCCGGCGTCCGTGGCGGTGAGCTTGGTCGCCACGGTGCCCGCGACCGCCGGTACGCCCATCACGACGACGGCCCCGGCGACCAGACCCGCGACGGTGCGACTCCAGACCTGCATCCAGTCAACTCCCTGTGAACGCCCGAGACGGCACCACCGGGTCGGTTCCCGGCAACGTCCACCCGCCCGCGTGCCGGACGTCACCGTAGAAGGCAAGGTCTTTTCGCGGTACCGCGCCACACCGGGATTCCACCGCACGGCATCAATTCCGGCCGCACCGGCGGGCGGCGCCACCTACGGATCCAGACCCGCTCCCCCGATCGGATGGCGGGGCCCTGCTCAGTGGAGCCCCGCGGGCCTGATCGGCGGATCAACCGGCGGGGTCGACGTGGTCGCGCCAGGAGTGCCGCGGCTCGTAGCCCAGCACCCGGCGGGCCTTGTCGATGCCGAGCAGCGTCTGGTGCTCGCCGAGTTCCCCGCGGACCTCGACGTCCGGGTAGACCTCGGCCATCAGGTCGGCGCTGGACCTGCTCATCACGGTGTCGGCGTTGGCGATGATGAAGACGTCGGCGCCGGGCCGGTCGTGGGCGAGCGCCCGCTCGACCGCCTGGGCGCCGTCGCGGGCGTCGATGTAGCCCCAGAGGTTCCAGCGGCGCAGCTGCGGGTCGGCCTGGAAGGCGGGGAACCCCGCGTAGTCCTCGACGTCCATCACGTTGGAGAAACGCAGGCCGACCATGACCAGCTCCGGGTCCCACCGGCAGAAGTGCCGCGCCATCTCCTCCTCGAGGGCCTTGTTGAGCGAGTAGGTCGACTCGGGCCGCGGCGGGTACTCCTCGTCGACCGGCGCGTACGGCGGCGGGGTGTCGAACGGCAGCCCCAGCACCGTCTCGCTGGACGCCCAGACCACCCGCTTGATGCCGGCCGCCCGGGCCGCCGCGAAGACGTTGTACGTCGCGGCCGAGTTGTTCGCGAAGGTCACGGCGTTGGGCAGCAGCCCGGGCGCCGGCACCGCCGCCAGGTGCACCACCGCCCCGACGCCGCCGGCGTGCTCGTCGGCGCCGCCGGTGAACGCCTCCACCACCTGCCCGTAGTCGGTGAGGTCGACCAGGAGGAACTCGCCGTCGACGTCGCGCGGGTCGCGCCCGCCGGCGCGGTCCACGGCGAGCACGTCGACGCCCACCGCGCGCAGGTGCGCGACCACGGCGCGGCCGAGCTTTCCGGCGGCGCCCGTGACGACGACACGCGTGGGGAGGGTGGACGGCACAGGGTCGGTCATGGCCCCATCCTTTCCTGCCGCGCCGGGCGCCGCACGAGCGGCCCGGCACTTCACGCGTCCGGTCGGGTGGAAACGGGCCATGCGCACCTATCCGCGCCCAATACAAAACCGCCTCCGAAATGGAGATACGGGCGCCGGATGCCACATAGAAGAGGTGATCACCCATCGATCGTGCCAATAGTCCGCTACCGGACATTCACCGGTTCGGGCCACCTCCCAGCCTGAGGCACAGGTGGCCCGCGAACCCGCGGAGGTCCGGTGAAAGCGCAGGTGAAGGGCGGTGCGGTGAGACCCGGTCGCACGCGGGGACGCGTTGCGCTGTCAGGAAAGTTGCCGCCGATCGAGAAATAGACGAACGTGCGACCGCGCTGGCCGAACGCATCGACGGCCGGCACGATCCGGGGATCCCGCCGAAGATCACCAGTGCCATCATGTGGACAGGCAATTCCTATCGAGGCATCTACACCTGTCGTATGAATGAGCTGATCACGAGGCCGCCGCCGGCAATTTCCGGCCCGCGGATCCGATCCGCCGACGACAGGTGCCCGATACCCGATCACGAGCAACTGGTGGGCCGGGGCGGCGCGTGGGCGGCGCTCCCCGGGCCGGCGCGGGAGCAGAGGAGGCGGACGCGATGACCGACGTCCTGAGGTCCCGGCGGTCGGCGCCGGACACACCGCTGCGGGACGGTCCGGCGGGCGGCGCCCCGGCTCCGGCCTCGGCCGCGCAACACCAGATGTGGCAGCTCAGCCGCCTCGACCCCGGGTCGGCCGGCTACCTGGTGCCGCTGGCGTACCGGCTGCACGGCCCCCTGGACGTGGCGGCCCTTTCGGCGGCGCTCGACGGGCTGGTGGCCCGGCACACCGCCCTGCGTACCACCCTGGCCCCGGACGGGCCGGCCGGATCGCCGGACGCCGCGCGGCTGGTCCAGGTGGTCCACGAGCCGCGCCCGGGGCTCCTGCGGGTGCACGACCTGAGCGGGCTGCCCACCTGGCAGCGCGACCAGGAGCTGCGGGCCCGGATGCACACCGAGGCGGGCACCCCGATCGATCTGGAACGCGGCCCGGTGCTGCGCGCCCTCCTGCTGCGCTGCGCGCCGGAGGAGCACGTCCTCCTGCTGACCTTCCACCACGTCGCGGTCGACGAGTGGTCGCTCGGCATCCTCCACGACGAGTGGGAACGGCTCTACGCCGCACACCGCGCGGGGCGGCCGGCGGACCTCGACCCGGTCGACGTCGACTGCCGCGACCACGCGCTCCGGCAGCGGGGCTGGCTCGACGGTCCGGAGGCGGCGGCCCAGCTCGACCAGTGGCGGGCGGAGCTCGCGGGCGCCCCGGCCGTGCTGGAACTGCCCACCCGCGGCCCGCGCCCCGACGTGCCGTCCAGCGCGGGGGCCACCCTGTCGGTGCCGCTGGACGTCCCCACCGGGGCGCTGGCGGCGCTGTGCCACCGGACGCGGGTCTCGCCGTACATGGTCATGCTGGCCACGCTGCACGTGCTGCTGGCCCGCTGGACGGGGCAGCGCGACATCGTGGTGGGCACGCCCGTGGCCAACCGGCGGCGGCCCGACACGCAACGGCTCGTCGGGCTGCTGCTGAACACCGTCGCGGTCCGGGCCCGGCTGGACGACAACCCGTCGTTCGAGACGCTGCTCGGGCGGGTGCGGGCCGCCGCCCTGGCGGGCCTGAGCCGGGAGGAGCTGCCCTTCACGACAGTGGTCGAGGCGCTGCGCCCGGCCCGCCGGCCCGGCTTCACCCCGCTGTTCCAGGTGATGTTCGTCTACGGCCGCGAGGCGGCGCCCCCGCGCCTGGACGACCTGGAGGTCACCCCGGTCGAGGTGCCCGTCGACACCGCCAAGTTCGACCTCACCGTCTCGGTCCGGGAGAACGCCGACGGCCTGCGGACCGCGCTGGAGTACCGGACCGACCTGTTCGACCCCGACGCGATGGCCCGCCTCGCCGGGCACTTCCAGACGCTGCTGCGGTCGCTGGTGGCCGAGCCGGGCGCACCGGTCGGCGCCGCCGCGATGCTCGCCCCCGACGAGTTCCGGCAGCTCGTCGGCGAGTGGAACCGCACCGCCACGCCCGCCGAGCCGGACGACCTGGTCCACCTGCTGATCGAACGGCAGGCGCGGGAGACCCCGGCCGCCGTGGCGGTGACCGACGGCGACACGGCGCTGAGCTACCACGAGCTGCACCTGCGGGCCGAGGCGTTGGCGGAGACGCTGCGCGGGCGGGGCGTCGGCATCGGCAGCCTGGTGGGCGTGCTCCTGCCGCGCGCGGTCCCGTTCGCCGTGGCGGTGCTCGCCGTGCTGCGGACCGGCGCGGCCTACGTACCCCTGGATCCGGCCAACCCGCCGGCCCGGCTGCGGTACCTGATCGCGGACACCGCCGCCCCGGTCGTGCTCACCTGCGCCGAGCTGGCGCACCTCGTGCCCGACGGCGTGGCGCTGCTCGTGCCGGGCCCCGACACGCCTGTCCCGGTCGCCGAGCCGGCCCGGGGTGGCGGCCCGCGGCGGCGTGCCCGCCGGCCGCGGCAGCCGTCGGCGGACGACCTGGCGTACGTCATCCACACCTCCGGCTCCACGGGCCGCCCCAAGGGCGTCATGGTGACCCACCGCGGCGTGTGCAACTACGTGCGCTGGGCGGCCCAGGCCTACCGGCTGCGGCCCGGCGACACCGTGCCGCTGCACTCGTCGGTCGGGTTCGACCTGACCGTCACGAGCCTGCTGGTGCCGCTGGTCAGCGGGGCCACGGTGCGGATGATCGGCGAGCACCTCGGCCCGGAGGCGCTGGGCGAGGCGCTGCGCGCGCAGCCGACCGCGTTCGGCCTGGTCAAGATCACCCCGGCCCAGCTCGACCTGGTCCGCCACCAGCTCCGCCCCGCCGAGCTGGCCGACCGCACCCGCTGCTTCGTGATCGGCGGCGAGAACCTGCGCGCCGACCAGGTGGCGCCGTGGCGGGCCCATGCGCCCGGCACCGCGCTGGTCAACGAGTACGGGCCGACGGAGACGGTGGTCGGCTGCGCCGCGTACGAGGTCGACCCGGCCGCGCCGGCCGACGGTTCCGTCCCGATCGGCCGGCCGATCGCCAACACCCGGCTGTACGTGCTGGACGGGTGGCGGAACCCGGTCCCGGCGGGCGTGGTCGGCGAGCTGTACGTGGGCGGGGCCGGCGTGGCGCGCGGCTACCTGCACCAGCCGGCGCTGACGGCCGAGCGGTTCGTGCCGGACCCCTTCTCGGGCGTCCCCGGCGCGCGGCTCTACCGCACCGGCGACCTCGTCCGGCTGCGCCCCGACGGGCACCTCGAATACCTGGGCCGCACCGACCACCAGGTCAAGCTGCGCGGCTACCGGGTGGAACTCGGCGAGGTCGAGGCGGCCGTCCGGCGCTGCCTGCCGGACGCCGACGTGACCGTGCGACTGCGCCGGGACGACCCCGACGACCCGCGACTCGTCGCCTACCTGGCGGGCGGGACGGAGCCCGACCTCGCCGCCCTGCGGGCGGCGCTCGCCGCCGACCTCCCGTCCTACCTGGTGCCCGCGGCCTTCGTCCGGCTGGACGCGCTGCCGCTGACCGGCAACGGGAAGGTGGACGCCGCCGCGCTGCCCGCTCCCGACCGCGCGGCCGACGTGCCCCGGCAGCGGCCCGCGCCCGGGCCCGCGGCGCCCGAGCCGCCGGTGGCGACGCCCGCTCCGGCCGGGTGGGACGCCACCCGGGTACGCCTGGAGCGGCTCGTCGTGGACGTGTGGCGCGAGGTGCTGGGCGTCGACCGGGTGGGGGTGCGGGACAACTTCTTCGACCTCGGCGGCCACTCGATGCGGCTGCTGGCCGTCCTCGAACGGCTGCGCGACCGGCTCGGCGACGTGGTCACCGTCACCGACCTGTTCCGCCACCCCACGGTCGACGCCCTGGCCACGTTCCTGACCACCGCCACCACCGGGGCGACGCCGCCGGCGGCCGCGCCGGCCCCGACCGCCCGGCCCCGCGCCGGCGCGCACGGCGGCACCGGGCAGCCGGGCGGGCTGATCGCCGTCGTCGGCATGGCCTGCCGCTTCCCGGGGGCACGGACCGTCGACGAGTACTGGCACAACATCCGCGCCGGGGTGGAGTCGGTCCGGGAGTTCAGCGTCGAGGAGATGCTCGCCGACGGCGCGGACCCCGCCCGGCTCGACGACCCGGCGTACGTCCGGGCCGGCACCTGGCTGCCCGGGATCGACGAGTTCGACGCGGCCTTCTTCGGGATCACGCCCCGGGAGGCGCAGACCCTCGACCCGCAGCACCGGCTGCTGCTGGAGTGCGCGTGGCACGCGCTGGAGCACGCCGGCCACGACCCGTCCCGGTATCCCGGCCGGATCGGCCTGTTCGCCGGGTCGGGCCGCAGCAGCTACCTGCTCGACCACCTGAGCGGCCACCCCGAGCTGACCGGCGCCCTCGGCGAGCACCAGCTCTCGATCGGCAACGACAAGGACTTCCTGCTCAGCCGGGTCGCCTACAAGCTCGACCTCACCGGCCCCGCGGTCACCGTCGCCACCGCCTGCTCGACCTCGCTGGTGGCCGTGCACCTCGGCCGGCAGAGCCTGCTGACCGGCGAGTCCGACCTGGTCCTGGCCGGCGGGGTCAGCATCTTCCCGGCGCAGCGGCGCGGCTACCTCTACCACGACGGCGGGATCTACTCCCCCGACGGGCACTGCCGCCCGTTCAGCGCGGACGCGCGCGGCAGCATCGAATCCAGCGGGGTCGGCATCGTCGCGCTCAAGCGGCTGGAGGACGCGGTCGCGGACGGCGACACCGTCTACGCGGTGATCCGCGGTTCCGCCGTCAACAACGACGGGGCACGCCGCACCGGCTACACGGCGCCGGGCGTCGCGGGCCAGGTCGAGGTGGTCAGCAGCGCGCTGGCCACGGCCGGCGTGGACCCCCGCTCGGTGAGCTACGTGGAGGCGCACGGCACGGGCACCAGCCTCGGCGACCCCATCGAGGTGGCCGCGCTGACCGAGGCGTTCCGGCGCGGCACCGGCGACCGGGGCTTCTGTGCCCTCGGCTCGGTGAAGGCCAACATCGGGCACACCGACGCCGCCGCCGGGGTGGCCGGTCTCATCAAGACGGTCCTGGCGTTGCACCGCCGTACGCTGCCGCCGACCGTCAACGTGAGCCGGCCCAACCCGGCCATCGACTTCGCGGGCAGCCCGTTCTATCTCAACGACAGCGCCCGCCCGTGGACCGCCGACGGCCCGCGCCGGGCCGGGGTCAGCTCGTTCGGGATGGGCGGCACCAACGCCCACGTGGTGCTGGAGGAGCCGCCGGCCACGCCGGCCCGTACGGCGGCACCCCCGGCCAGCGGGCCGCACCTGCTGGTCGTGTCGGCCCGGACGCCCGCGGCGCTGGAGCGGCAGACGCGCGGGCTCCGCGACTGGCTCGACGCGCGGCCCGAGGTGGAGCTCGGGGACGTCGCGGCCGGCCTGGGCCGGCGCCAGGCGATGACCCACCGGCGGTTCCTCGTCGTGGCGGACCGGGCCGACGCGCTGGCCGCCCTCGACGCGCCGCAGCGTCAGTTCACCGCCGCCCACCCCGGCGGCCGGCGACCGCTGGTGTTCGCGTTCCCCGGGCACGGCGCCCAGCACGTGGCGATGGGCGCCGGCCTCTACCGCACGGAGCCGACCTACCGGGCCGTGGTGGACGAGTGCGCCGAGCTGGTCGGCGACGACCTGGGGCTCGACCTGCGCACCCTGCTCTGTCCACCGCCCGACGGTCACGCGGAGGCCGAGCGGCTGCTCGCGGAGCCCCGGCTGGTCCAGCCCGCGCTCTTCGTCACCGGGTACGCCCTCGCCCGGTCGCTGCTCGCCCGGGGCGTCACCCCGGACCTCATGGTGGGGCACAGCCTCGGCGAGTACGTGGCCGCCTGCCTGGCCGGGGTCTTCTCGCTCGCCGACGCGCTGCGGCTGGTCTGCGCCCGGGGGGCGCTGGTCGGGCGGACCCCGGCCGGGGCGATGCTCGCGGTGGGCCTGCCCGAGACCGCGGTGGCCGGGCTGCTGGACGGCCGGGTGTCGCTGGCCGCCGTCAACGCCCCGGAGCTGTGCGTGCTCTCCGGCGACCCGGAGGCGATCGGGGCGCTGCGCGAGCGGCTGACCGGCGAGGGCGTCGACTGCCGGCCGCTGCGGGTCGCCCGCGGCTACCACTCCGCGCTGCTCGACCCGGTGCTCGACGAGTTCGCCGAACACGCCGGCCGGGTCGCCTACCGGGAGCCCGAGCGCCCCTACCTGAGCAACCTGACCGGCGGGCCGGTCATCCCGGGGCAGGTCACCGACCCGGCGTACTGGGTGCGGCACATGCGCGAGCCGGTCCGGTTCGCCGAATCGGCCGCGCTCCTGGCCGAGCAGGACGCGGTCCTCGTGGAGGTGGGTCCCGGGCACGCCCTCGGCGGCCTGGCCCGGCTGGCCGGCCTGGCCCCGGGCCAGGCGGTGGCGGCCATGCGGCACCCGCGCGCCGACGCCGACGACCTCGCCACGCTGCTCGACGCGGCCGGCCGGCTGTGGCTGGCCGGTGCGCCGGTCGACTGGACCCGCTTCCACGGCGACGGGCGTCCCCGGCCGGCCCTGCCCGGCTACCCGTTCGAGCGGCACCGCTACTGGGTGGACGCCGCGCCGAAGGCCGGCGCGGCGGCCGTCGCCACGCCCGCCGCGCCGGAGGCGCCGGACACCCCCGAACCCGTCGACACCGGCAACCGGCCGGCCCTGAGCACGGCCTACGTCGCCCCGGACACGCCCGTCCAGGAGTGCGTGGCGGAGATCTGGGCCGAGCTGCTCGGCATCCGGCCGATCGGGGCGCACGACAACTTCTTCGAGCTGGGCGGGCACTCGCTGCTCGCCACCCAGGTCGTGGTCCGGCTGCGCGCCCGGCTCGGCGTGGCGCTCCCGCTGGAGACGGTCTTCGCGCAGCCCACCGTCGCCGGCCTCGCCGCGGCGCTGCCGGCCACCGCACCCGCACCCGCCGCGCCCGCCACGGTCGAGCCGGCCGCGCCGACCGAGCCCACCATCCCCCGCGCCGACCCCGACGCCGGGCCCGCGCCGCTCTCCTCCGGCCAGCACCGGCTCTGGTTCCTCGACCAGGCGTACGCCCAGAACGCGTACACGGTCAGCACCGCGCTGCTGCTGGACGGCGCCCTCGACCTCGACGCGCTGCGCGAGGCCCTGGCCGGGCTGGTCCGGCGGCACGAGTCGCTGCGTACCGTGTTCCCGCTCGGTCCCGACGGCGACCCGGTCCAGGAGGTGCGGCCGGCCGGCCCGGTCGACCTGCCGCTCCTGACCGCGCCGGACGGCGCGGACGACCCGGCGGTGGCCCCGCGGAGCATCGTGGAGTCGGCGGTCGCCGACGCGCTGCCCGGGTGGGTGCACGCGGCCCTCGCCGCCGACGTCCGGCGCCCGTTCGACCTGGCCACCGGGCCGCTGTTCCGGGCCGTGCTGCTCCGGGTCGCCGAGGACCGGCACGTGCTCTCGCTGACCATGCACCACAACGTCTCCGACGGGTGGTCGCTCGGCCTCATCGCCGGGGAACTCGCCACCCGGTACGACGCCGCCCGCGACGGCCGCCCCGCGCCGCTGCCCGACCTGGCTGTCCAGTACGGCGACTACGCGCGCTGGCAGCGCGGCCGGCTGGCCGACCCGGACAGCGAGGACCTGCGCTGGTGGCGCCGGCAGCTCGACGGGGTGGCCAGCGTGCTGGAGGTGCCCACCGACCGGCCCCGACCCCCCGTGCAGACCTTCGACGGCGCGGTCAGCACCCGGATCCTGCCGCCGGAGACCGCCGACGAGCTGCGCCGGTTCAGCCAGGCCCGCGGCGCCACCCTCGCCATGACCGTGCTGGCCGCGCTGAAGGCCCTGCTCTGGCGCTACACCGGCCAGCGCGACATCTGCGTCGGCACGCCGGTCGCCGGGCGGGTCCGCGCCGAGCTCGAACCGATGGTCGGCTTCTTCGTCAACATGCTGCCGCTGCGCACCGTGCTCGACGGCGACTGGACCTTCACGGAGTTGCTCGGCCAGGTGCGGCGCACCGCGCTGGGCGCGTACGACCACCAGGAGGTGCCGTTCGAGCGGCTCGTGGACCTCGTCGACGCGCCCCGGGACCTCAGCCGGAACCCGCTGTTCCAGGTGATGTTCAACCTGCTCAACGTGCCCGAGCAGCGGGACCTGGGCACGGCCGGCCTGCGGATGGTCCCGTTCGCCGTCGAGCCGGGCATCGCCCAGCAGGACCTCGCCCTGTACGCGTACGAGGTCGACGAGGGGCTGCGGTTCCGGCTGGAGTACAACACCGCGCTGTTCGACGCGGAGACCGCCGAGCGGATGATGGGGCACCTGGAGACGCTGCTGGCCGCGGCCGTCGCCGACCCCGGCGTCCGGCTGGCGGACCTGGCCGTGGTCACCCCCGCCGAGCGGGATCGGACGGCCGGGTGGAACGACACCGCCGCCGAGCCGGGCTGGGCGGTGCCGGGCCGGCCCACCCTGGTCGACCTGATCGCCCACCAGGTCGCGACGTGCCCCGACCGGCCCGCCGTCACCTTCGGGGCCACCACGCTCAGCTACGCCGAGCTCAACGCCCGGGCCAACCGGCTCGCGCACCGGCTCCGCCGCGCCGGCGTCGGCCCGGACGTCACGGTGGCCGTCTGCCTGCACCGCTCCGAGGAGCTGCCGGTCACCCTGCTCGGCGTGCTCAAGGCCGGCGGCGCGTACGTCCCCGTGGACCCCGACTACCCGGTCGAGCGGCAGCGGTACGTGCTGGCGCACAGCGGCGCCCGGGTCCTGGTCACCCAGACGGACCTGGCCGACCGGTTCGCGGACTTCGCCGGCGAGGTCGTGCCCCCCGGCGCGGCGCTGGCCGCCGAGCCGGAGACCGACCCCGAGCCGTCGGCCGGGCCGGACGACCTCGCGTACGTCATCTACACCTCCGGCTCGACGGGCCGCCCCAAGGGTGTCCGGGTGACCCACGGGGCCGTGGTGAACACCCTCGCCACCATGCGGGAGCGGCCGGGCCTGACCGGCGACGGCACGATGCTCGCGATGGCGAGCTTCGCCTTCGACATGTCGGTGCCGGAGCTGTTCCTGCCCCTGGTGGTCGGCGCCCGGATGCTGCTGGTGGGTCGCGACGTCGCCTACGACGCGCGACGGCTGGCCGACCTGCTGGCCGCCGAGCGGGTCACCCTGGCCCAGGGCACCCCGGCCACCTGGCGGCTGCTCGTCGAGTCCGGCTGGACCGGGACACCCGGCCTGACCGCCGTGTGCGGCGGCGAGGCGGTGTCCGTCCCGCTGGCCCGGCAACTCGCCGAGCGGGTGGACGCGCTGTGGAACCTCTACGGCCCGACCGAGGCCGCCGTCTGGTCCACCATGGACCGGATCGAGCCCGGCTTCACCCACCTCACGGTCGGCCGCCCGATCGGCAACATGCGCGTCCACGTGCTCGACGCGCAACTGTCCCCCGTCCCGGTCGGGGTGCTCGGCGAGCTGTGCCTCGGCGGCGCCGGGCTGGCCCGCGACTACCACGGCGACCCGGCGCTGACCGCGCAGCGGTTCGTGCCGGACCCGGACGGCGGCGGCCGGCTGTACCGCACCGGCGACCTCGGCCGGCGCCTCGCCGACGGCCGCATCGAGTTCGCCGGCCGCGGCGACTCCCAGGTCAAGGTGCGCGGGTTCCGCATCGAACTCGGCGAGATCGAGGCGGTGCTGCGCCGCCACGAGGCGGTCCGCGACGCCGCCGTCGTGGTCCGCGAGGACGGCGACGAGAAGTCGATCGTGGCGTACCTGACGCTGGCCGGGACCGGCGGCGACGCCGGACCGGAGCGGCCGGAGATCACCGCCGACTTCGACGCCGACCCGGCGCCGTGGCGGGCCTTCGCCCGCACCTGGCTGCCGGACTACATGGTGCCGTCCGCGTTCGTGGTGCTCGACCGGATGCCGCTCAACGCCAACCGCAAGGTCGACCGCGTGGCCCTGCCCGCACCCCGGCGCGGCGCCGCCGCCGGCGCCACCCCGCCGGACACCCCGCTGCGCCAGGCCCTCGCCGAGCGGTGGGCGGCGGTGCTCGGGTACGACAGCGTCGGCATCGACGACGACTTCTTCGACCTCGGCGGCGACTCCTTCAAGGCCATCAAGGCGCTCGTCGGCAGCGAGCCGGCGATCAGCGTCCTCGACCTGTTCCGCCACCCGACGATCCGGGGGTTGACCGACCACCTCGCGGCGACCGGCGGCTCGGTCGGGCGCCTGCTGCACGAGCTGACCCCGGCCCGGCCGGGTACGCCCACGACGTTGACCCTGGTCTGCGTACCGTTCGGCGGGGGCAGCGCGATCACCTTCCAGCCCCTCGCCGACGCCCTCCCGCCGGGCATCTCGCTGTACGCCCTGGAGCGTCCCGGCCACGACGTGAACCGCCCGGACGAACCCCTGCTCGACCTGGACGAGCTGGTGGACCGGTGCGTGGCCGAGGTGGTCGACGGGATCACCGGCCCGGTGGCGGTGTACGGGCACTGCGTGGGCGGCGCCGAGGCGGTCGAGCTGGCCCGCCGGCTGGAGGCGGCCGGCGTCGAGGTGACCGGCGTGGTCATCGGCGCCCACTTCCCCGCCCCTCGGCTGCCCGGCCGGCTGTTCGGCTGGCTGCGCCGGTGGTTCCCGGTGGAGCGCTGGACGTCGAAGCGACGCACGCTGGAATCGCTGCGCGCCATGGGCTTCTTCACCGAGGTCTTCGACTCCAACGAGAAGGACTTCGTGATGCGCGTGGTCCTGGCCGACTCGGCGCGGGGCGAGGACTACTACACCGACGTCTACGCCGAGGGCCTGCCCCGGAAGCTTTCCGCGCCGCTGGTCAGCGTCGTGGGCAGTGGGGACCGCGCCACGGAGTTGTACCAGGAGCGGTACCTGGAGTGGGAGTTCTTCGCCGACCGGGTCTCGCTGGAGGTCATCGAGGGCGCCGGCCACTACTTCGCCAAGCACCAGCCCGCCGAGCTGGCCCGCGTCATCCTGGCGCACTGCGCCGCGGCGCCGGCGGCGCGACCGGCCGAGCCCGCCCACCCGGAGACCACAGCCGTGGCGGCGCCCGCGCCACCGCGCGAGCGGCCGGCGCCCCCACCCCGCGCGACGCCCAGCCTCGCGGTGTTCTACCTGGTCGCGATCGGCCAGCTGGTCTCGCTCATCGGCAGCGGACTGACCGGCTTCGGCATGGGCCTCTGGGTCTACCAGCGCACCGGCTCGGTATCGCTGTTCGCCACGGCCACCGTGCTGGCGCTGCTGCCCGCCGTGGTCCTCTCCCCCGTCGCGGGCGCGCTCGCCGACCGGTGGGACCGAAGACGCCTCATGATCTTCGCGGACTGCCTGGCCGCCACCGGCACGGTGAGCCTCGCGCTGCTGCTCTGGCTCGGCCAGCTCCAGCTCTGGCACGTGTTCACCGCGATCACCGTGACGGCGGTGGCCACCGCCTTCCAGCAACCCGCGTACCTGGCGGCCGTCACGCAACTGGTGCCCAAGCGGTACTACGGGCGCGCCAACGGCATCGTCTCCCTCGGCACGGCGACGAGCACCGTCCTGGCGCCGCTGGTCGGCGGCGCGCTGGTGATCGCGGTCGGCCTGCGCGGCATCGTCGTCATCGACCTGCTCACCTTCGCCTTCGCGGTGCTCGTCACCCTGTCGGTCCGCTTCCCGGACACCCTGTTCGTCCGGCGCGAGGAACCGTTCCGGCGGGAGGTCCTGGGCGGCTGGCGGTTCATCGTCCGCCGGCACGGCCTGGTCGCCCTCGTGGTGCTGGTCGCGTCGCTGAACTACTTCTTCGCCATGGTGGAGGTCCTGGTCACCCCGCTGACCCTGTCCTTCGGCGACCCGGCGGTGCTCGGCCGGGTGCTCGCCGCCAGCGGCGTCGGCATGCTGGTCGGCTCGGTGCTCATGGGCGTGTGGGGCGGCACGGCCCGGCGGACCACCGGCATCCTGGCCAGCGTCGTGCTGCTGGGCGCCTCGCTGCTCACCGTCGGCCTGCACCCGAGCCCGCTGTTCCCGGCGCTCGGCCTGTTCGGGATGGGCCTGGCCACCGCGCTGGTGAACACCCACTGGCTGGCCATCGTGCAGGCCAAGGTGGGGCTCGAACTCCAGGGCCGGGTGCTGTCCATGGGCCAGATGCTGTCCTGGCTCATGGTGCCGGCCGGCTTCCTCACCGCCGGCCCGCTCGCCGAGCACGTCTTCGCCCCGCTGGCCGCCCCCGGCGGGCCGCTGGCCGGCGTCGTCGGCACCGGGCCCGGGCGGGGCATGGCCCTCGCGGCCATCACGGCCGGGCTCTGCGCGCTCGCGCTGGCCGCCGCCGGCATCGCGTACCGGCCGATCCGCGACGTCGAGGACGAACTTCCGGACAACGACCCGGGCAGCGTCATCCTCGCCGACAAGGACCGCCTCCAGGAGGCGGCCGACCGGCAGCTCGCCCTGCACCGCGGCGGAGGGTCACGCCGGTGAGCGCCCCCACCCGCCCCGCCGGCCCGACCCGCCGGAACGCCGGCCGGCGCCCCACCGGTGCCGTGCCCACCGTGGACTGCCTGCACCGGATGGTGGCCGCGCAGGCGGCCCGCACCCCGGAGGCGGAGGCCGTCCGGCACGGCGACCGGACGCTGTCCTACCGGCAGCTCGACGAGGCGGCCAACCGGCTCGCCCGGGTGCTGCTGCGCCGCGGGGTGACCCGGGAGGACCGGGTGGGTGTCTGCCTGCCACGGACGCCCGAGCTGGTGGTCGCCCTGCTCGCCGTGCTCAAGGCCGGCGCCGCCTACGTGCCGCTGGATCCCGCGTACCCGCCGGCCCGGGTGGCGTTCATGGCCGCCGATTCCGGGGTGCGGCTGGTGCTGACCCGCGCCGACCTGGCCGGCCGGTTCCCCGACACGGCGGTCGCGGTCGACCGGCTCGACCCGGTCGAGGACGCGACCGACCCGGCGGCGCCGTCGACTCCGGAGGATCTGGCGTACGTCATCTACACCTCCGGCTCGACCGGGCGGCCCAAGGGCGTGGCCATCGAGCACCGCTCGGCGTCGGTGCTCATGCACTGGGTGCGGCAGACCTTCGACGACGCCGAACTGGGCGGCCTGCTCGCCGCCACCTCGGTCTGCTTCGACCTGTCCGTCTTCGAGATCTTCGGCCCGCTCTGCTGGGGCGGCCGGGTGCTGCTGGTCGACGACGTGCTGGCCCTCGCCGCGCCCGGGGCGGACCGGCTGCCCGTCACCCTGGTCAACACCGTGCCCTCCGCCATGGGGGAACTGCTCACCGCGTCGGCCCTGCCGGCGAGCGTGCGGACGGTCTGCCTGGCCGGCGAACCGCTGACCGCCGCGCTGGCCGCCCGGGTGTGGTCCCGCCCGCACGTCCGCCGGCTCTGCAACCTCTACGGCCCGTCGGAGGACACCACCTACTCCACCTGGGCGGAGGTGCCGCCGGACAGCGGGGACCCGCCGATCGGCCGGCCGCTGCCGCGGACCCGCGCGTACGTCCTCGACCCGGACGGGCAGCCGGTCCCACCCGGCGAGCCCGGCGAACTGCACCTGGCCGGGGCCGGCCTGGCCCGCGGCTACCTCGACCGGCCGGAGGAGACCCGGGCCCGGTTCCTGCCCGACCCGTTCCGGCCCGGCGAGCGGATGTACCGCACCGGCGACCGGGTGCGGCTGCGGCCGGACGGGCAGCTCGCCTACCTGGGCCGGCTCGACGACCAGGTGAAGCTGCGGGGCTACCGGATCGAGCTGGGCGAGGTGGCCGCCCGCCTGGCCGCCCTCCCCGGGGTACGCGAGGCCACCGCCGCCGTGCGACCGGGACCGAGCGGAGACCCCCTGCTGGTCGGCTACCTGGTGGGCGAGCGACGCGACGACGTGCGGGCCCGCCTGGCCGAGGTGCTGCCCGCGCCGCTGGTCCCCGCGACCCTGGTGTGGCTGGACCGGCTGCCCACCCTGCCCAACGGCAAGGTGGACCGTGGCGCCCTGCCCGCGCCCGCCCTCGGCGGCGACACCGGGACCGGCGCGGCGCTGGACGGCACGGCCGGCACGGTGGCCGCCGTCTGGCGCGAGCTGCTCGGGGTGCCGGTCCCCGGCGCGGCCAGCGACTTCCTCGCCCTGGGCGGCGACTCCCTGCTGGCGGTCCGCTGCGCCACCCGGCTGGCCGTCGCCACCGGCCGGCTGGTCCGCCCGGGCGACCTCTTCGCCCACCCCACCGTCGCCGCGCTGGCCGCCCACCTCGACGGACTGGCCCCGGACCCGGCCGCCGAACCGGCCACGGAGAGATCTTGGAAGGAAAGTGCCCCTGGAGGGGCCGATCGCTTCCAAGATCTCTCCGTGGCCGGTCCGGCGCCGGCCGGTCCCGCCCCGCTCTCCGCGGCGCAGACCCGGCTGTGGTTCCTGCACCGGCTCGACCCGGCCGACACCTCCTACCTGCTGGCCTTCGCGGTCCGGTTCGCCGCGCCGCTGGACCCGGACCGGCTGACCCGGGCGCTGCGCCGGGTGGTCGACCGGCACCCAGCCCTGCGCACGGTCTTCCCTGACGGGCCGGACGGGCCGGTGCAGCACGTCCAACCCACCGCCGACACGACGCCGGTCGTCGTGCCGCTCCCCCCGGGCACGCCGCTCGACCCGGGGACGCGACCCGGCGCGGGCACGCCGACCGACACCGGCACGCCGATCGACGCACAGCTGCGCCGGCTCGCCGCCGAGGCCACCCGGGTGCCTGTGGACCTGGCGACGGGCCCGCTGCTCCGCCTCCACCTCGTGCCGGACGGCTCCGGCCGCGCGCTCGCGCTGCTGCTGGTCGTGCACCACATCGTCTTCGACGACTGGTCGTTCGGCGTGCTCGTGCGGGACCTGGCCCGGGCATACGACCGCGAGGGCGACCCCACGACGGCGCCCGAGCAGCCGGCGGTCGGTCCGGCGGCGTTCGCCCGTTCCCAGCGGGAGTGGCTGGCCGGGCCGGCGGGCCGGCGGGCGGTGGGCGACGTGCTGGCCGAGCTGCACGGCGCCCCCGACCTGCTCGACCTGCCCGCCGCCCCACCTCGGCGAGCCTGGGTCGCTCCGGCCGCCGCACCGACCCGGCCGAACCCACACCTCACCCACGGCCCGCTCCACGCCGCCCCGCGGACCACACCGAACGCCCGCGACGGCTCGACGTCCAGCGCCGTACGACGGACCGCACTGGACGGGCGCGACGGCCGGCCGGCCGGAGCGGCCCTGCGGACCACCCTCGACGCCGCCACCGCCCGCGCGGCGAGGGAGCTGGCCCGGGCCGAGCGGGGCAGCCTGCACATGGTCGGGCTGGCCGCGTTCGCCACCCTGCTCGGCGCCGCCACCGGCCGGCGCGACCTGCTCGTGGGCGTCGCCTTCGCCGGCCGGACCAGCGTCGCCGCCGAGCAGAGCGTCGGCTGCCACGTCAACACGCTGCCGCTGCGGCTGCGGCCGGCGCCCGACCGGAGCTTCGCCGACCTGCTCGCCGAGGCCCGCCGGGTCACCCTGTTCGGCGCCGCTCACCAGGACGTCCCCTTCGACCTGCTGGTGGAGCGGCTGCGGCCGACCCGCCGGCCCCGGCGCAACCCGCTCGTCCAGGTGGCCTTCGGGGTGCAGAACGCTCCGCCGGCCCGGCACCGCGGCCTGGCCGGGATCGAGTTCACCGGCGTGGAACTGACCCCGGACACCGCCCGGCTCGACCTGACCCTCTGGCTCGACGAGCGGCGGGACGTGCCGGCGGCGCTCTGGACCTACCGCACCGACCTGTTCGACCACGACGGGGTGGCCGCGTGGCACCGCCGGTTCTGCGCGGTGCTGCGTACCGCCGCCGCCGACCCCCGGCGCAGTCTCGCCGACTGCGCCGACACCGCTGGGAGTGAGAGAGATGAGTGAGCAGAACCGGGTCGCGCGGACCATCCCCCGTCGCGGCCGCGAGCGGAACCTCGTGGACGTCCGACCGGACTGGCCCGGCGGCCCGCTGCCGGCGCTCGTGCGGGCCAACGTGCCCGACGTCGACCTGGCCGGCTGGCTGGCCGGCCACCGCGACGAGGTCGACGAACTGGCCCGCCGCGCGGGAGCGGTGCTGTTCCGCGGCTTCGCCGTGGCCGGCGCCGACGACTTCCGCACCGTGATGGCGGCCCTCTCCGACGACGTGCTCTCCTACGGCGAACGCTCCTCACCGCGCAGCCAGGTCACCGAGGGGGTGTACACCTCCACGGAGCACCCCGCCGACCAGCCGATCGTGCTGCACAACGAGCAGTCGTACACGGTGAACTGGCCGCTGCGCATCGTCTTCCACTGCGAGGTCGAGCCGGGTGCCGGCGGGCGCACACCCCTCGCCGACAGCCGCCGGGTGCTGGCCCGGCTCCGCCCGGAGACCGTCGCCGGGTTCGAGCGGCGCGGGGTGCTCTACCGGCGCAACTACCTGCCGGGCATCAGCCTCTCCTGGCAGACCGCGTTCCAGACCGAGCGGCGCGAGGAGGTCGAGGCGTACTGCGCCCGGGCCCTGATCGACGTGGAGTGGGTGGGCGACCGGCAGCTGCGGACCCGGCAGGTGCGCCCGGCGGTGCGCCGCCACCCGGTCACCGGGGAGCGGACCTGGTTCAACCACGCGCTGTTCTTCCACGTCACCTCCCTGCCCGACGACGTCAGCAGCGGCCTGCGGGCCGCGCTCGGCGAGGAGGACCTGCCCTACCAGACCGCGTACGGGGACGGCACGCCCATCCCCGACGAGGTGCTGGCCGAGCTGCGCGCCGCGTACGCCGCGGAGACCCGCTCCTTCGCCTGGCAGCGCGGCGACGTGCTACTCGTGGAGAACATGCTGGCCGCGCACGCCCGGGAGCCGTTCACCCCGCCCCGCCGGATCCTCACCGCGATGTCCGACCCGGTCGCCGCGCCCGAGCTGACCGAGGCGCGGGCTGCGGGCACCCTGACGGGAGGCCGGGCGTGAGCGCGAGGAGTGAGCCGGGCCTGCGAGCCCCACAGTCGCGAACGAAAGACGGCGCGGTGAGCGGGCCAGGGCCGCGACGGCGCGCCACCGGAACGGTCACCTCGCCGGTGACCCGGCGGGTGCTCGTGGACGAGGAGTTCGTGCTGCTCGTCGAGGCCGCCGTGCCCGACCTCGACCTGGGGGGCTGGCTCGCCGGGCGCCGCGACGAGCTGCTGGCCGACCTGGACCGCCACGGCGCGGTGTTCTTCCGCGGCTTCGAGGTACGCACCCCCGACGACTTCAGCCAGGCCGCCCGGGCGGTGAGCCCGGACCTGCTCGGCTACCTGGAGCGGGCCGCCCCCCGGCACGAGGTCGCCGACCGGGTGTTCACCTCCACCGAGTTCAACGCCGAGCAGTGGATCCCGCTGCACCACGAGATGTCGTACTCGCACAACTGGCCCACCCACCTCTACTTCTGGTGCGCGCAGCCGGCCACCGGCAGCGGCGGGGCCACCCCGCTGGCCAGCGAGCGGGTCATCACCCCGCTGATCCCCGCCGACGTGCGGGAGCGGTTCCTCCGCGCCGGCGTCAGCTACGTGCGCAACTACGGCCCGCACCTGGACCTGCCCTGGCAGGAGGCGTTCCAGACCACCGACCGGGCGGAGGTGGAGGCGTACTGCGCCGCCTCGGCGACCGAGTTCACCTGGCTGGGCGGGGACGGGCTGCGGACTCGCGCCCGGCGGCAGGCGGTCGCCACGCACCCGCGTACCGGGGAGACGGTGTGGTTCAACCACGCCCACCTGTTCCACGTCTCGAACATGCCGGCCGAGGTGGCTGGCGCCCTGCTGCGCGAGTACGGCCCGGAGGGGCTGCCCCGCAACGCCTACTACGGCGACGGCGAGCCGATCCCCGACGAGGTGGTCACCGGCATCCGCGAGCTGTACCGGCGGCACGCCGTCTCGGTGCCCTGGCAGCGCGGCGACGTGCTGGTGGTGGACAACTTCCTGGCCACCCACGGCCGGGAACCCTTCAGCGGCGACCGGCAGATCCTGGTCGCCATGTCCGACCTCTACGTCAACCGGAGTGTGTCGTGAACGGATACCGTCTCTCGCCGGTCCAGCGCCTGGCCTGGTCGGGGAAGCAGGACCTGGTCCGGGCGCGGGTGCGGCTCGACCGGCCGCTGGACCGGGCGCGGTTGCAGGCCGCCGTCGACACGGTGGTGGCCCGGCACGAGGCGCTGCGGCTGACCCTGGTGCACCACCCGGGGCTGCGGGTGCCGTTGCAGGACGTGGACGACGCCCGGGCCGTGACGGTCGGCGCGCAGGGCGACCTGTCGGTCACGCTGACCGACGACGCGCTGGAGGTGGCCGCCACCCCGCTCATCGCCGACCCGGCCAGCCTGCGGCTGGTCCTGGCCGACCTGGCCCGCGCCTACGCCGGCGAGACGCTGCCGGAGGACCCGGAGGCGTTGCAGTTCCTCGACGTGGTCGAGTGGCAGCTGGAGGAGCGGGAGCAGGCCCCGAAGGCGGAGCCCGGCGCGCCGGCCGCGCGGCTCGTCACCCCGCCCGGCGACGACCCGACCGCCGTGGTCACCGCGACGGTGCCCGCCGCCGCGCTGGCCGACGCCGCCCGGGCCGCCGACGTGGAGCCGGCCACCGTGCTGCTCGCCGCCTGGGCCCTCGCGGTGTCCCGCCGCGCCGAGGCGCCGGACGGGGCCGACGAGGCGGACCTGGTGCTGGCCCGGTGGAGCGACGGCCGGCAGGCCGACGGGACCGCCGAGGTGGTGGGCCCCCTGGGCGGCTACGGCCCGCTGCGGCTGGCCCTGCCGCTGCCGGACGCCCCCGCCGACCTGCTGGCCGGGGTCCGCGCCGCGGAGGTCGCCGCCGACGAGACGTTCCACCTGGTCGACCCGGTGGACGAGCAGTCCGGCGCGGTCGCCGGCTTCGCGCTGCTGCCCGCCGTGGACCCGGCCACCGTGGCCGGTTTCGGCGGCGCCACGGCCATGGTTGCCGACCCGCCGCCCGCCGCCGGTCCGCAGCTCACCGCGCTGACCGGCGACGACCGGGTCACCCTGCGGGTGGTCGGCGGGCAGTGGCTGCTCGACTCGCTGCTGGCGATCCTTAGCACCCTGCCGGCCGCGCTCACCGGGGACGCGGCGCTTACCGTGCTCGGCGACGGGGAGGCCGGCTGGCTGGCCGACGCTGCCGGCAGCCCGTCGGTGGCGCCGGGGCGTACCCTCGTCGACCTGCTCGACGCGGGCCTGGCCGGGATGGACCAGGATGCCCCGGCGGTGGTCGCCGCGGACGGCGCGTACACCGCCGGTGAGCTGCGGGAGCGGGCCGCACGGGTGGCCGGCGCCCTCGCGGCGCGCGGCCTGGCCGGCGCCCCGGTGGGGGTGCTGGCCGCGCGGTCCCGGGACACCGTCGTGGCCTTCGTCGGCGTGCTGCGGGCCGGCGCGGTGTTCGTGCCGCTGGACCCGGACGCCCCGGCGCCGCGCCTCGCCGCCCAGCTCCGCGCGGTCGGCGCGGAGGTCGTGGTCGGCGCCGGCGGACCGGCCACCGCGACCGTGGACGACCTGGTCGCGGCCGGCGGGCCGCCGCCCGCCGCGCCCGCTCCCGCCGACCCCGCGTACGTGATCTTCACCTCGGGCTCCACGGGCACGCCCCGGGCCGTGCGGGTGTCGCACGGCGCCGCCGCGCACCTGGCACGGGCGTTGGAACAGACCGTGTACGCGGGCAGCCGCCCCGGTCCGCGGGTCGCGGTGAACGCCCCGCTCACCTTCGACGCCTCGGTGAAGCAGCTCGTGCAGCTCGGCCACGGCCGCGCCCTCTACGTGGTGCCCGAGGAGGTCCGCCGGGACGGGGCGGCGCTCGCCGCCGCGCTGGCCGACCACGACGTGGACGTGCTCGACCTGACCCCCTCCCAGCTGCGCATCCTGCTCGCCGGCGCCGGGGACACCCGGCTGCCCGGCCTGCTGCTGCTCGGCGGCGAGGCCGTCGGCCCGGACCTGTGGGAGACGGTGGCGGCGCTGCCCGACGTCCGCGCCGTCAACCTGTACGGGCCGACCGAGTGCACGGTGGACACCACCGCCGCGGAGATCCGCGCCGGAGACCCACCCAGCATCGGCCGGCCGCTGCCCGGCGTCGAGGTCCGGGTGCTCGACGAGCGGCTGCGGCCCGTGCCGCCGGGCGTGGCCGGGGAACTCTGCGTCAGCGGCCCGCAGCTCGCCGACGGCTACCTGGGCGACCCGGAGACCACGGCGGGGCGCTTCGTCGAGGTGACGCTGCCCTCCGGTGACACGGAACGGGTGTACCGGACCGGCGACCGGGTCCGCTTCGACGCCGACCGGCGGCTGCGCTACCTGGGCCGCCTCGACGACCAGGTGAAGATCCACGGTTTCCGGGTGGAGCCGGGCGAGGTCGCCGCCGTCCTGCGCGGGCACCCCGAGGTCGCCGACGCGGCCGTGGTCGCCCGCGACGACGACGGGTACGGCGACCGGCTCGTCGCCTACGTGCGGCCCGGCCGGGCCGCCGCGGCCGTCGACGTGGACCGGATCGCCGGGGTGAACCCGCACGAGACCCGCTACCTGTACGACGAGATCTTCGTCCAGCAGGTCTACCTGCGCGACGGCATCGTGCTGCGGCCCGGGGCGACCGTGCTCGACGTCGGCGCGAACATCGGCATGTTCTCGCTGTTCGTCCACAGCGTCTGCCCGGACGCCACGATCCACGCGTTCGAGCCGGTGCCGTCGGTGGTGGACCTGCTGCGGCGCAACGTCGCCGAGTTCGGCGTGCCGGCCACGGTGCACGGGTTCGGGCTGGCCCGGGCGGCCGGGGAGGTGTCCTTCACCTACTACCCGGGCTACTCGATGATGTCCGGCCACGCCGCGTACGCCGACCCGGACGCCGAGGTGGCGGTGATCAAGCGGTACCTGGCCAACGAGCGGGACGCCGGCGCGGACGAGCGGGACGTCCTGCTCGACCGGGTCGACGAGCTGCTCGCCGAACGCTTCGCCGGCCGGCGGCTCACCGTGCCGGTCCGGCCGCTCTCGGCCGTCCTCGACGAGCTGGCCCCCACCCGGATCGACCTGCTGAAGATCGACGTGCAGCGCGCCGAGGCGGACGTGCTGGCCGGCCTCGACGACCGGCACTGGCCGCTGATCGCGCAGGTCGCCATGGAGGTGCACGACGCGCCCGGCACCGAGACGGCCGGCCGGCTGGCCGAGCTGGCCGCGTCCTTCGAGGCCCGCGGCTTCACCGTGGTCACCCGCCAGGACGACCTGCTCACCGGCACCGACCGGCACACCCTGCACGCCGTGCGCCCCGGGTACGCCGCCGACCCGCGCCCGGCGGTGGCCGCACCGGCCGCGCCGGCGGCCGGCCCGCTGGCGGAGCGGCTGGCCGGCTGGCTCGCCGAGCGGCTTCCCGCCCACCTGATCCCGGCCGCGGTGGTGCTCCTCGACGAGCTGCCGCTGACCCGCAACGGCAAGCTCGACCGGGCGGCGCTGCCGGCGCCCCGGCTCGACCGGCCGGGCGCCGGCGCGGCGGTGACACCGGCCAACCGGGCCGAGGAGATCCTGGTCGAGGCGTGGCGCGAGGTACTCGGTGTGGCGGACTTCGGGGTGACGGACAGCTTCTTCGCCCTCGGCGGCGACTCCATCCGCAGCATCCAGATGCAGGTGGCGGCGCAGAAGCGCGGGCTGTCCTTCCAGCTCAACGACATCTTCACGTACCAGACGATCCGGGAGCTGGTCGAGCACGGGCAGCTGACCGTCGACGGTGTGGAGACCCGGCCCGCCGCGCCGGAGACCGGGCGGTTCGCCCTGGTGGCCGACGCCGACCGGGAGCGGCTGCCGGACGGGCTCGCCGACGCGTACCCGATGACCGCCCTCCAGCAGGGCATGGTCTACCACGGCGAGCTGTCCGGCGACCCGGCCATGTACCACAACGTCACCGCGCACCGGGTCGCCGCGCCGCTGGACGCGGCGGCGCTGCGCCGCGCGCTGGCCGGTCTGATGGCCGCCCATCCGGTGCTGCGCACCGGGTTCGCGCTGGGCGCGTACTCCGAGCCGTTGCAGCTCGTGCACGCGGACGCGCCGGTCGAGGTGCCGGTGACCGACCTGGCCGGCACCGACCCGCGGGCCCGCCGGGAACGGATCGACGACCTCGTCGCCCAGGAGCGGGTACGCCCCTTCGACTGGGCCCGCCCGCCCCTGCTGCGCCTGCACGCCGTCCGGGAGGACGCCGACGCGTTCACCCTGATCGTCGCCGAGTACCACGGCATCCTCGACGGCTGGAGCCTGCACCGCTTCCTCACCGACCTGCTCGCCGCGTACGACGGGGAACGGGCCGGCGCGCCGCGCCCGGCCGACCCCGGCCTGCCGTTCCGCGAGTACGTGGCGGCCGAGCGGCACGCCGTGGCCGACCCGGCCACCCGCCGGTTCTGGCTGGCCGGCGCCGGCGCGGTGCCGCCGCTGCTGCTCGGCGGGGCGCAGCCACGGACCACCACCACCCAGCGGGTGCCGCTGCGGGCGGGCGCCACCGAGGTGGTCGCCGAGGCGGCCCGGGCCGCCGGGGTGCCGGTCAAGTCCTGGCTGCTCGCCGTGCACCTGCGGCTGGTCGGCGAACTCGCCGGGCGGGACGACGTGGTCAGCGGCCTGGTGGTCGGCGGCCGGCCGGAGGGCGAGGGCAGCGACGCCACCCTCGGGCTGTTCCTCAACACCGTGCCGGTGAGCGTCACGCTGGGCTCCCGGTCCCCGGCGGAGCTGGCCGCCGAGGTGTGGCGGGCCGAGCGGGAGCTGATGGGGCACCACCGCTTCCCGCTCGCCGAGATCGTCCGCGCCGGCGGGGCCGGTCCCCGCTTCGACCACTTCTTCAACTGGACCCACTTCCCGAACGGCCCGGCCGGCGGCGGCAGCCGCATCGTGGACAGCCGGGGCATCACCGTGGACGTGGCGTTCAGCCTCGCCGTCGACGCCGAACTGGCCGCCGACACCGGCCGGCTCGCCCTCACCGTCCAGTACGACCACCGGCACGTCCCCGCGGAGCGGGTGGACGCCTTCGCCGACGGCTTCCGCCGGCTGCTGGCCGCCGACCCGACCGCGCCGCTGCGGCCCGTCGCCACCGCCGGACCGGCGGCCGGCGGCGACGCGCGCAGCGAGTGGGCGGCCCGGGTGGCGGGGGCCTGGCAGGAGGTGCTCGGGGCGGCGCCGCGCGACCCGGCGACCGACTTCCTGGCCGCCGGCGGGGACTCGCTGCGCGCCCTGCGGCTGGTCACCGTGCTGCGGCAGCGCCACGGCAGCGACCTGACGCTGCCCGAGTTCACGGCGCTGGGCAGCTACGGCGCCCTGGTGGACCGGGTGGCCCGCTCGTGACCGGCTTCGGCACGGCCGCCGTGCACGGCGACGACGGCCTGGTCCCCGGTGGGGCGGTGGCGCCGCCGATCGTGCAGAGCGCGACCTTCAGCGCCGAGTCCGACGAGCGGTTCACGGAGATCGCCACCGAGCCCCGGGGCAGCGCCTTCTACACCCGCTACGGCAACCCCAACCACGCCCAGGTGGCCGCCGTGGTGGCCGAGCTGGAGGGCGCGGAGACGGGCCTGGTCACCGCCTCCGGCATGGGCGCGATCAGCACCGTCGCCCTGGCCCTGCTCTCCGCCGGTGACCACGTGGTGGTGCAGCGCAGCACGTACGGCGGCACCACCTCGCTGGCCACCGGCCTGCTGCCCCGCTTCGGGGTCGCCTGCACCCAGGTCGACCAGACCGACGCCGGGGCCTTCGAGCGGGCGCTGCGCCCGGAGACCCGCCTGGTGCTGGTGGAGACGCCGAGCAACCCGCTGCTGGAGCTGACCGACCTCGCGGCCGTCGTGGCGACGGCCCACGCGGCGGGCGCGCTCGCGGTGGTCGACAACACCTTCGCCACGCCGGTCAACCAGCGCCCCCTGAGCGCGGGTGCGGACCTGGTCTGGCACAGCGGCACCAAGTTCCTCGGTGGCCACTCCGACGTGTCGGCCGGGGTGGTCGTCGGCCCCGCGGGGCTGGTCGAGCGGGTGTGGCAGACGGCGATCGTCACCGGCAGCACGCTCGGCCCGGTGGACGCCTGGCTGCTGCTGCGCGGCATCCGCACCCTGCCGCTGCGGGTGGAGCGGCACAACGCCAACGCCCTGGCCCTGGCCCGCGCCCTGGAGGGGCACCCGGCGGTCGCCCGGGTCCGCTACCCGGGGCTGCCCTCGCACCCCCAGCACGCCCTCGCGCGCCGGCAGATGACCGGCTTCGGCGGGGTGCTGGGCGTGGAACTCACGGCCGGCCGGGCGGGGGCCGCCGCGCTGCTGGCCGGGCTGAAGCTGTCCAAGCGGGCGGCCAGCCTGGGCAGCGTCAGCACGCTGGTGGTGCATCCCCGGTCGATGTGGGCGGGGATCGTGGACGCGGCCCAGCTGGCCGCCGCCGGCATCTCCGACGGGCTGGTCCGCGTCTCCACCGGCATCGAGGACACCGCCGACCTGGTGGACGACTTCCTGGGGGCGCTGGACCGGGCCCCGGCCTGACGCGCGGGGGTCGTCGGCGCATGGTCGCGGCCGCAACGGGAATCGGAGTGCCGCCAGCAGGACCGACGGAGGCAGGAGCCAGCCATGACGGACCTCTCGCCCACGGGATCGCCGCCGCAGGCGGGTGACGGCGGCTTCGCCGTCGTGGAGATGTTCACCTCGCAGGGCTGCGAGAGCTGCCCGCCCGCCGAGGAGGTGCTGACCGAGATCGAGCGGGACGCCCGGAAACGGGGCGAGCCGGTCTTCGCACTCGGCTTCCACGTCGACTACTGGGACCACCTGGGCTGGCCCGACCCGTACGCCGCCGCGGCGTACACCGCCCGGCAGGAGGCGTACGCGCGGGCCTTCGGCACCGGGCACCTCTACACGCCGCAGATGGTCGTCAACGGGACCGCCGAGTTCGTCGGCTCCGACCGCCGGCGGGCGGCGGAGGCGATCTCCTCCGCGCTGTCGGCACCGGCCGTCACGCCGCTCGCCCTGTCGGTCGGGGACGCGGGCGGCGGCCACGTGACGGTGGACTACCGGGCGCAGTATCCGCCGGCGCGGGGCATGTTGCACGTGGCGGTCGTGGAACGCGGCCTGGAGAACGACGTCCCCCGGGGCGAGAACGCGGGGCGCCGGCTCCGGCAGGACAACGTGGTGCGCGCCTTCACCTCGGTGGGCCTCGACGCCGAGGAGGGGCGGGTGGACCTGGCGGTGCCGCCCGACCTCGATCCCCGGCAGGCGTCGGTGGTCGGCTACGTGCAGCAGGAGGGTGAGCGGGCCGTGGTGGGCGCTGCGGCCGTCGACGTGTCCGGCTGAGCGCCGGCCGTCACGGCCCGAACGTGAAGACGTACGCGCGGAAGCCGGCCTGGTCGGTGACCAGGGTGAGCAGGTGGTCGTCGCGGGACGCGCCGGCGACCAGCCGGATCATGGCGGCCCGGTCGACCGGCGCCACCGAGTCCGCGCCCACCGCGGCGCCCCGCTCCGCGCCAATCGGCTCCCCGTCGAGCAGCACCCGGAGCGCGGCCTGCCCGGCGGGTCCCGGACGGACCACCAGGTTCACCTCGCCGGCGTTGAAGGGCAGCGCCAGTTCGCCGATCCCGGAATTGAGCTCCACGTACTCGCCGCCGCTGAGCCAGTCACCGGCCACGCTGAACGAGCCCGGCACCGCCCGGTCGGCGCCGAGGTAGGTCTCCGGGGTGATGCCGACGTAGCTTGGCTCCCCCGTGGTGGCGAACGCCGACACCTCGGGGCTGACCGGCGGCAGCCGGGTGCCCGGCGCCCTCATCTCCAGCAGCCGCCGGATCTCCGACTCGACCCGCTCGTAGTCGCCCTCCCCGACCCACCGCTGCACGAACCGCCCGTCCGCGTCGAAGAGGTACTTCGCCGGCCAGGCGTCGTTGCCGAGGGCCCGCCAGAAGGTGAAGTCGTTGTCGAGCGCGATGGGATACGTGAGCCCGTGGTCGCGGATCGCCCGGTCGATGTTCTCGGCGTGCCGGCCGAACTCGAACTCGGGAGCGTGCACTCCGACGACGGTGAGGCCGAGGTCGGCGTAGTCCCGGTGCCACGCCTTCACGTAGGGCGCGGTGCGGATCCAGTTGACGCAGGTGTACTCCCAGATGTCCACCAGGACCACCCTGCCGTGCAGGGCGTCGGGGGTCAGCGGGGGCGAGTTCACCCACCGCTGGACGTCGATCGGGGGGATCTGCCGCGCCATGCCAAGGAGGCTAACCGCGCGCCGGGGCGGGGCGAGGCGGAACGGCGACTTCACGCCGGGCCGCGGCCGTGCCGCGTGCGTCGGGCCGGACGGGGTACTCCGCTGCGCCGGTCGACCGGAGTGCGGCCGGGTCGTCCCGCGCGTTCACCGAGGAGCAGGTCTGATGAGCAACGTCCCGTCGAGGCGCCTCACACCGCACGTCGCCCTGCTCCTGCTCGCCTCGATCATCGTGTCCTTCGTCGCCGCGTCCACGGCCCCCAGCCCTCTCTACGGGATCTACCAGGCACGCTGGCACTTCTCGCCGATCACCACCACCGTGGTGTTCGCCGTCTACTCCGCCGCGGTGCTGGCCACCCTGCTCACCGTCGGCAAGCTCTCCGACCATGTCGGCCGGCGGCCGGTCCTGCTCGCCGCCATCGCGGTCCAGATGATCTCGCTGGTCATCTTCGTCCTCGCCGGCGGCGTACCCACGCTGGTGGCCGCCCGCGTCGTGCAGGGCATCGCGGCGGGCGCCGCCACCGGCGCGGCGGCCGCCGCCATGCTGGACATCGACCGGTCCCGCGGCACGCTCGCCAACTCGATCGCCCCGGGCATCGGCACCGGGGTCGGCGCCCTGCTCTCCGCGCTGCTCGTCCAGTACCTGCCCGCGCCGACGCGACTGGTGTACCTCGTCCTGCTCGTCGTCCTGCTGGTGCAGGGTGTCGGGGTCGTGCTCATGGCGGAGACGGTCACGCCGATGGCGGGAGCGCTGCGGAGCCTGCGGCCGGAGATCAGGCTGCCCCGCGCGGTACGCGGGCCGATGCTGGTCGTCGCCCCGGTCGTCTTCGCCGTCTGGGCGCTGGCCGGGTTCTTCGGCGCGCTCGGCCCGGCGCTCGTCCGCGCCCTCATGAACTCCTCGATCGTGGCCGGGGGCCTGAGCATCTTCGTCTTCGCGGTCTTCGGGTCCGCCGCCATCCTCGTGCTGCGCGACCGGCCCGCGAAGACCGTCATGCTCACCGGCATCACCGCGCTCGTCATCGGCATGATCATCACGCTGGTGTCGGTGTCCGCCGACTCCATCGCCGGCTTCTTCGTCGGCCTCGCGTTCGGCGGCGTCGGCTTCGGAGGCGGCTTCCAGGGCGCCCTCAAGACCGTCACGCCACTGGTCGAGGCGCACGAGCGCGCCAGCGTGCTCTCCCTGCTCTACATCGTCTCCTACGTCGGCTTCGGCCTGCCCACCGTCATCGCGGGCTTCCTCGTGGTCCACGGCGGGGGCCTGCGCCGGACCGCCGAGGAGTACGCCGTCGCCGTCATCGTGCTCGCCGCGGTCGCGCTGCTCGGGCTGCGTGGAACGGCCCGGCCGACCCGGGTGAGCCCGCGATAGCGTCGAGGTGATGCACAACGCGCCCGGACCAGCCGCCCTGACCACTGCCGAACGTGCGATCGACGCCCGCTTCCGCGCGATCCTCGCCCGGCTGCCCCGGCACGGACCGGCCGGCTGGCTGACCGAGTTCGCGGTGTTCGGGCTCAAACAGGCCTGGGCGTGCGTCTTCGGCGGGGCGACGCTGGCGGTCATCTTCGCGGCGCATCTCTGGTACCCGAGGGACCCGGCGTTCGCCCGCAACGACTTCCTGACGCTCGCCGCGGTCGCCATCCAGATCGCCATGGTGGCCGGACGCCTGGAGACGCTGCGCGAGCTGCGGGTGGTGGTGCTGTTCCACCTCGTCGGCACCGTCATGGAGTTGTTCAAGACACAGGTGGGCTCCTGGTCCTACGCCTCCGACGGCCTGCTGAGGATCGGTGCGGTGCCCCTGTTCAGCGGCTTCATGTACGCCGCCGTCGGCTCCTACCTGGTCCGGGTGAACCGGCTGTTCGACCTGCGTTTCACCCGCTACCCGAGGCGCTGGCTGACGGCCCTGCTGGCCGCCGCGATCTACGCCAACTTCTTCACCAACCACTACGTCCTCGACCTGCGGTGGCTGCTCATCGCCGCCGTCGCGCTCGTGTTCGGGCGCTGCGTCATGCAGTTCCGCATCTTCCGGTTCCGGTGGCGCATGCCGCTGCTGCTGGCCTTCCTCCTCGTCGCCTTCTTCATCTGGCTCGCCGAGAACATCGCCACCTGGTCCAACGCCTGGCTCTACCCCAGCCAGCTGGGCGGTTGGCACTTCGTCTCGCCGGCGAAGCTCGCCTCCTGGTTCCTCCTCATGATCATCTCGGTCGTGCTGGTCACCTGGATCTCGCCGCCCCAGCCGCCCGACGACGGGCAGCCGCCCACCTCGGCGGGCCCGGCCGCCGCCGACGTGTCGAGCGGGCAGGTCAGGCGACGGACGCCGGCGCGCTGAGCCGGCCCTCGTTCCCGCTGCGGTCCAGGCCGGCCACGCAGTAGGTGAGCAGCCCGGCGGCCGGGGCCGTGCGGTCCACCCAGTCACCCCCACGGGTGGTGCCGACGAGCCGGGCCGCGTCGCCGTCCACCCGGTAGACGGCGAAGCTCACCGCGTGGTCGCCGCGCCAGGTCAGCGCCACCCCGCCGGTGTCCGCACGGCCCGCGCCGGTGATCGCGGGCGCCGGTGGCGGCGCCGCCGGCAGCTGAGCCATCGTCGGCAGCAGCGCGGGAGCGGCGTAGTGCGCGTCGCTGTACCGGCTGACCGCACCGAGCTTGTCGGCGCGCACCTGCCGGGCGCTGAAGTGGACGCTCCCGCTGACCCCGTGGCGCCGGTTCAGGGCGAGCTGGCGGTCCAGCTCGGCGGGGTCGCGCCAGGCCCCGCGCTCGCCCACCCGGTAGTCGGCCTGGCCGATGTAGAGCTGCACCCGGGTGCCCCGCACCGTGGCCGCCCACCAGGGCAGCAGCTTGGCGTAGTCGGCCTTGCCGAATCCGATGTGCCAGTAGAGCTGCGGCACGACGTAGTCCAGCCACTGCCGCCGTACCCAGAGCCGGGTGTCGGCGTAGATGTCGTCGTAGCTCTGCAGGCCGGCGCTGGCCGAGCCGGCCGGGTCGGTGCGCTTGTTGCGCCAGATGCCGAACGGGCTGATGCCGAACTTCACCCACGGCTTGATCGCCTTGATCCGCTCGCTCATCTCGCGGACCAGGGTGTTCACGTTGTCCCGGCGCCAGGCGTGCTTGTCGGCGAACCCCCGGCCGTGGCGGGCGAACGCCGCGCCGTCCGGAAAGTCCTGCCCGGCCTCCGGGTACGGGTAGAAGAAGTCGTCGAAGTGCACGCCGTCGACGTCGTACCGCTGGACCGCCTCCAGCATGGCGTCCTCGACGAACCGGCGTGCCTCCGGGATGCCGGGGTTGAAGTAGAGGCGGCTGCCGGGCCGGTCGGCGCTGGGGTAGGTCACCACCCAGTCGGGGTGCTGCCGCAGCGGGTGGTTCGGCGCGAGCTGGTCGACCCGCGGGCCGGGCCCGCCCACCGTGGCCGGTTGGCCGCCCCGGTACGGGTTGAACCAGGCGTGGAACTCCAGGTTGCGGGCGTGCGCCTCGGCGACCATGAACTCCATCGGGTCCCAGCCCGGGTCGCGGCCGTCGCGGCTCCCGGTCAGCCACTCCGACCACGGCGCGTAGTTCGACGGCCAGAGGGCGTCGCCGCTCGGCCGGACGTGCACGAAGACCGCGTTGTGGTGGCGCCGCACCGCCAGGTCCAGCCAGCCCCGGAACTCGGCCCGCGCGGTCTCGGCCGGCAACCCGCGGCGGCTCGGCCAGTCGATGTTGTTCACCGTCGTGATCCACATGCCGCGCAACTCCCGGGTCGCCCGGGCCGGCCGGCCGGCGCAGTCCGTGCCACCGGCGACCGTGGCCGCGCCGCCGGAGGACGGCGTAGCACCGTCGACGACGACCCGGTCCCGCAGCGACCAGGCGCCGACCGCGGCGGCCACCGCGAGCGCGACGGCCACCGCGACGAGCGCCCGGGTGCGGCGGCGGGGAACAGGCGGGGCGGACGCATGGGCGGAGGGCATCGGCCCAGTCTGCCAGCGCCCCCGCCCCGTGAACCGGCCGGAACCGCTGCGCAACGGTCAGCCCGCGGCCGACCACACCGGGCGGCGGCGTGGGCCGGTCCGTGTCGGACCGGCCCACGCTGCTCGGATCCGCGGTTCGCCGATCCCCGCGGGTGGGACGCCTCAGCCCTGGATGAGCGAGGCGCCGTAGTAGGTCAGGGAACCGATCTGCGCGTCACCCACCGGCCGCAGCAGCGGGGCGTACCAGACGGTGCTGGACCCGTTGGGGCTCACGCCGGGGCAGACCGCCGTGCCGGTCACCCCGGCGGAGACGGTGCCGCGGGCGTCGACCCGCCCGTCCGAGCGGTACGAGTACACCGGCCCGCCGCTGTCGCCCGGCGCGGCCGCGCAGCCCCCGGCGACGATGTGGTTGGCCTGCGTCACCGGCCCGATCACGTAGCCGACGTTGACGAACTGGTTCACCACGCTGACCCGCAGGCTGCAGTGTTCACCGCTGGAGGAGCCGCCGGTGCAGACGTAGTTGCCGACGTAGTCCGAGGCGGCACCGCCCACCCCGATGCTGGTGGCGGAGTTGTAGGCCCCGGTGTAGATCCGGCCGCCGGCCGACACCCTGATCATCAGGGTGTCCCGCGGGTTCCAGTCGTTGATGATCGGGCCCATGGTGTTGGTGGGGCCGCCACCGTCGTAGGCGACCTGGCCGTTCATCCCGCAGTGCCCGGCGCTGAGGATCTGGCGGGCGTCGTTCCAGTACACCCCGAAGCCGGTGCTGCATCCACCGCCGGCGTAGTACCGCGCCCCGCCCCAGTACGGGGCGAAGTCGTTCTGGCGGTTGAGCAGCGTCGGGCTCGACGCGGTGGTCACGCTCAGCGGCAGCCGCGCGGTACGCAGGACGTCCCGCTTGCCCGACGCCAGCGCCTTGCCGGTGACGGTCACCGCGAGCCCGCTGCCGTCGACCTTGGCGGCCACCGACACGGCGCGCGGGTCGGCCGCGAGCCGCTGCGCCTCGGCGACCATCTCGCGCTGGTGGAAGCGGGCCGGCTTGAACGTCACCGGCACGGAGAGCTGCCGGGCCAGGTCGCGGACGGAGCCGGGGACCCGTCCCTTCCAGTAGACGGTGAGCCTGCGGTCCTCGGGCGCGGCGACCACGCCGGCGAAGCCCGCGCCGCGGGCGGCCGTGATCTCGCCGGCGGCCGCGTTGAGCCGGTCCTGGACCGAGAACAGCTCACGCCAGCTGGTGAACCCGCCCGGCACGGCCTCGGCCGGCTGGGTCGACGGCGTGACGGGTTTCCCGTCGGCCACCGCCGGGGTCGCGATCGCGCCGGTGGCGACGATCGCGGCGGCCAACGCGAAAAGGGTACGGCGCATGACCGTGCCCCCGCGTCCGCCCGGTGTCATTCGACTCATGGGGATGTACCTCCTGCGAGTGAGAGCCGCCGGGGCGACAGTTTCCCCGGCCGAATTCGAATTCTGCGGCGGTGAATTTCGTTCACCACACTCCTGCTGCCAAGCGGACTCAGCTATTTACCGAAAGGGTGCCGCCGTGCGACCATTGCCGGTTCAAACCGGCCGTGAGCAGGGAATATGCTTCACCGTGAGCGTTCTTTCAGAATTCCGGGCCACTGTCGGAAAATGGCCGCCGATTGAATGAACCTTCGCCTTTCCGAAGCGCGACACGGCGAATCCCGACCGCACGATTCAAATCGCCGATTCCTCCATGTCGCATGGCCGACATCGCCCGATCGGAGACCCGCCCGGGGGCGGCCCGGCAGGTTCGGTCTTCTGCCCTCAGGCGATTGTGTTGAGGTACGCGGCCCGCGTCGTGTCGGGTGGCCGCATGCCCTCCGACACCGCGCCGCCCCGCTTCCCGCGTTCCTCGCCCTACTGGCCGGTGGTGAGCCATCCGCTGCTGCGCCGGGTGCTGCCCGGGCTCGCGGTGTCCGCCCTGGGCGACGGCATGGCGCTCGTCGCGGTGACCTGGCTGGCACTGCAACTCGCGCCGCCGGGTCAGCGCGGCACGTGGACGGCGCTCGCGGTGGCCGCGTACACCCTGCCCAGTGCCGCCGGAGCGGTGGTCTTCGGCCGGTTGCTGGCCGGTCGGAGCGGGGCCGAGCTCGCCGGCTGGGACGCCGTCCTGCGCGCCGGAGCACTCGCGGCGATCCCCGTCGCCCACCTCGCCGGTGCGCTCAGCATCGGCCTGTACGTGACCCTGCTCGCCGCGTCCTCGCTGCTGCACTCGTGGGGTTCCGCCGGGCGCTACACCCTGATCGCCGAACTCCTGCCCGAACGGCATCACCTGCCGGCCAACGCGGTGCTCGCCGTCATCGGCGAGACGGCCACCATCGTCGGTCCCCCGCTGGCGGGCGTCCTCATCGGCGCGGCCGGGCCGGTCTGGGTCATCGCGATCGACGCGGTCACCTTCGCCGTCCTGGCCGCGACCTACCGTCGCGCCGTCCCCGACCGCCGGCGGCCGGCTCCGGCGGGGACCGCTCCGCCGCGCACGGCCGGCTTCGGCATCATCCGGCGCCACCGGTCCCTGCGCGGCCTGCTGGGGCTGACCTTCGGGTTCTTCCTCCTCTTCGGCCCCTTCTACGTGGCCATGCCGGTCCTGGTCACCGAGGAACTGCGCGGCTCGGCGACCACCCTCGGGCTGTACTACACGGCGTTCGGCGCCGGCTCCCTCCTCGGCGGCCTCGCCACCGGCTACCTGCACCGGTGGCCGCTGTGGCCCACCACCGCCGGCATCGTCGTCGGGTTCGGCGTCGCCATGCTGCCGCTGGGCCTGGGCGCACCCGTCGGCCTGTCCCTGCCGGCGTTCGCCCTGGCCGGCCTCGTCTGGGCGCCGTACCTGTCCACGTCGATGGCGCTGTTCCAGCGCAGCACCAGCGCCACGGCGCTTCCCCAGGCCCTGGCCGCCAACAGCGCCGTCCTCGTGCTGGCGGTGCCCCTGGGCACCATGCTCGGCGGACCGCTGACGACCGGCCTCGGCGCCCGCCGGACGCTGCTGGTGTGCGCCGCGGCCACCATCGCCCTCGGATTGGCGGCCGGGCTCGCCGTCCTGCCCCGCCGACGGTCCGGTAGCGGCGACGAGCCGAGCGGGGCGGGGCCCGCGCCCGAGCAACCGCCCCGACCGGCGGATCCCGCCGGGACGGGCGCCCGCAGGGGCTGACGCCCGACGATCGGCGATCACCGGCAGCCCTCGACCGGGCCGGAGTGGCGGTCGTCGCGGAGCCCGACGGGGCCGCGGTGGGTACGGCTATGGTCGGGCGGTGGATGAGCTGTTCGAGGCGGCGGGAACGCTGCGCTCGGCGTACCGGGGGGTGGACTGGGCGTCGACGTCACTGGGCGCGGTGTCCGGGTGGAGACCTACGTTGCGCGCGGCCATCGACCTCACCCTGCACTCCCGGTTCCCGGTGACGCTGTTCTGGGGCCCGGAGTTCGTCATGATCTACAACGAGGCGTACGTCGAGCTGATCGGGAACAAGCACCCGGCCGCGCTCGGCGCCCCGGCGGCACGGGTGTTCCCGGAGATCTGGGACGTCATCGGCCCGATGCTCGCCTCGGTGCGGTCGACCCGGCGCGCGACCTGGACGCGGGACATGCGGCTGCTGATGGACCGGCGGGGCTACCCCGAGGAGTGCTACTTCACGTTCTCCTATTCCGCCGCCCGCGGCCCCGGCGGCCAGGTCGAGGGCGTGGTCGACATCGCGACGGAGACCACCACGCAGGTCCTGTCGCAGCGGCGGCTGATCATGCTGGTCGGGCTCAACGACGCCCTCAGCGGCCTCGACGACCCGGCGGAGATCCTCGACCGGGCGGTGCGGGTGCTGCGTACCGTGCCGCAGGACCTGCCGGACGTCGACATCCTGGGCGCCGACGCCGCCGGCGGCGGCCGCCCGCCGCTGCCCGCGGTCCCGTCGATGATCTTCCGCGACGGGGACGTCGTGGTGGAGACGTCCGCGCAGACCCGCGTGATGCGGGTACGCCTGCCCGGCGTGCCGCCGTCCGCCGACACGGCCCTGGTGGCCCGGCTGAGCCAGCACCTGCCCCTCGACGACGGCTACCTGGGCTTCGTGCGGCTGGTGGGCGCCACGGTGGCGCAGGCGCTGCACCGGGCCCGGACGCGCCAGGCCGAGCGCCGGGTCGCCGTCCTCGAACGGGACCTGTCCGAGAGGCTGCAACGCAGCCTGCTGACCCCACCGGCGCGGCCGCACGGCCTGGAGGTGGCGGTCCGGTACCAGCCGGCGGGCGAGCAGGCCCGGATCGGCGGTGACTGGTACGACTCGTTCCTGCAGCCCGACGGCTCGCTCACCCTGGTCATCGGGGACGTGGCGGGCCACGACCAGCAGGCCGCGACGACGATGGCGCAGATCCGCAACCTGCTCCGCGGGGTCGCGTACGCCGTGCGGAAGTCGCCGGCCGCGGTGCTGGAGGGCCTGGAGGAGACGATGCGCGGCCTGGGCCTGGACGAGCTGGCGACCGCGGTCCTGGCCCGGGTGGAACAGGACGAGGAGCAGGCCCGGGCGGGCGCACGCACGCTGTGCTGGTCCAACGCCGGGCACCCGCCACCGGTCCTCGTCGCCCCCGACGGGACCGCGCGCCTGCTGCACACGCCCCCGGAGATGCTGCTGGGCGTCCGGGCCGGCGTCACGCGCGGTGACCACCGCGTCACCCTCACGCCCGGCTGCGCCGTCGTGCTCTACACCGACGGCCTGGTCGACCGGCGGGACGCCGTCATCGACGACGGGCTGGCCGGGCTGGTCCGGGACCTCACCGGCCGGCACGGCTCGACCGCGGAGCAGCTCTGCGACCTGCTGCTGACCCGCTACGCCGCCACCAGCGACGACGACATCGCCCTGGTCGTGCTGCGGATACCGCCGGAGCCAGCCGGCACCCCGCGGTAGGGTCGCGCCGCCGCGGCACCGCCCTCGGAGGATATTCGGAATGCGGGTAGCCTCTTTTCCATGGGCGGTGCCGAACCGCCGGCCGAGATCAGCTCGACGGGGGCCGGGTACGCGCGACACGAGTCGTCGTCGCTGCTGTCCCGGCGGTTCACCGCGGCCAACATCACCGAGCTGCGGCACGCCGTCGCCGCCCGCGTCGCGGCGGCCGGGCTGACCGGCGACCCGGCCGAGGGCTTCGTCCTGGCCATCCACGAACTCGCCACCAACGCGGTACGCCACGGCGGCGGCGCCGGCCACCTGCACCTCCGGCGGCAGGGCGACGAACTGCGCTGCGAGGTCGTCGACCACGGCCCGGGCGCCGACCCGCCGTCGATCCAGCGGGCCGGTGGGACCGAGGCCGGCGGCCGGGGCCTCTGGCTGGCGGATCATCTGGCCGACTCACTGGTCCTCCGCCGCCGCCCCGACGGCCTGACCGCGACCGTCACCATCGGGCTGCCCTGACCGCGCCGGCGGGTGCGCTCCACCAGCCGGCGGGACCGGACGTACACCGCATCCACTCCCCGGCGACGTTCGAACGGCTAGTCGGGGTCGTGGATCTTCGCCATCCCGGCGGCGAACTCGGCGTCGCTGACCGCGCCACGTTCGTGTTGCCGGATGAGCGCGTGCATGTCGCGCCGCTGGTCGGCGCTCAGGGCGTCGCGGGTCGTGCGTGCCCGGCCGGCTCCGGCGGATGACGTCGTCGATCCGCCGGCGGCGGGTGGCTGCGCCGGCGGACCGGTGGACCCGGCCAGCCGGAGTTGCGCGTCACGGTGGTGCGCCCGCAGGGTCTCCAGGATCTCGTCGTAGTGTTCCGGCCACGTGGCGAGCCGGCCCAGTTCCGGCCGGAACGTGAACGGCCGGAACAGGTCGCCGCGCTGCAGCGGGGTCTGCACCCGGGTGCCGTCGATCCGCTCGATGACGATCGCCGGGCGGCCCATGTCCAGCCCCGCCATGGTGGCCGTGCCGCTGTGGATCTCCGCGACCGACGCCCAGGGCACCGTGGTCGTGTGCAGGAGGGAGCGGGACCGGATGCCGCCGTCGCTGACGTAAACCCCGAGCATCGCCTGCCGCGCCGTGCCGACGGTGCCACCGGCCAGCCAGACCGCGAAGAGGATCGCCACCGGCGTCGGCAGCTCCCCACGCGCGTACGTGATCACGAGGACTGCGGCGGGGACGGCGACCGCGACCAGCCCCAGCACCGCGAACGCCGTCGCGATGTCGAGCGAGTAGGGGCGCTCCCATCTCCGCATGCCGTCATGGTGGGCAGCGGCGTCAACCCCGGGCGGCGGGTCAGGCGGGACGGAGGTGGGTGTGCCGGCTCTTGCGCCCCGTCTCGTACGCGGCCCGGGCGGCCCGCCCCTCGGCGGTGCTGGCCACCTCGGCGACCGGCACGTCCCACCACGCGCCGCCGTCCGGGCCGGCCTGGAACCGGTCGGTCCGCACGTGCACCACGGTGGTCCGGGTGGCCGCCGTCGCCGTCGCCAGCGCCGCCCGGAGCTGGGCCATGGTCGACACCCGGATCAGGTCGGCGCCGAGGCTGGCCGCGTTGGCGCCGAGGTCGACCGGCAACGGCGCACCATCCCGGTCGGTGTAGGCGGTGCCGAGCCGGTGCGCGCCGACGCTCTCCGACAGCCGGCCGATCGAGGCGAAGCCGGAGTTGTCGACCAGCACCACGACCAGCTTGACGCCCTCGGCGACCGCGGTGGCCAGCTCGCTCGGCAGCATCAGGTACGACCCGTCGCCGACCAGCACGAACACCTCGCGCTCGGGCGCGGCCAGCTTCACCCCGATCCCGCCGGCGATCTCGTAGCCCATGCAGGAGTAGCCGTACTCCACGTGGTAGCTCTTCGGGTCGCCGCTGCGCCACAGGCGGTGCAGGTCGCCGGGCATCGACCCGGCGGCGCACACCACCACGCCGCGGGGGCCGGCGGCGTCGTTGACGGCGCCGATCACCGCGGTCTGGGTGGGCGCCGCGTCCGGGTCGGCGTGCCGAGCGGCGTCCGCCACGGCCGTCCACCGCTCGCGCAGCCGGGCCACCGATTCCCGGTACGCGGCTTCGGTGGCCCAGCCGGCGCAGGCCGCGTCGAGGGCGGCGAGGCTCTCCCGCGCGTCGCCGACGACCTGCGTTCCGGACAGTTTCGCCGCGTCGAAGCCGGTGACGTTGAGGTTCACGAAGCGCGCACCGTCGCCGAAGAGGGTGCCGGAGGCGGTGGTGAAGTCGCTGTAGCGGGTGCCCACCCCGATCACCACGTCCGCGCCGGCCGCGATCTCGTTGGCGGCGGTGGTGCCGGTGACCCCGACGGCGCCGAGCGCGAGCGGATGGTCGTGCGGCAGCGCGCCGGTGCCGGCCTGGGATTCGGCCACCGGCACCCCGTGCTCGTCGGCGAACCGGCGCAGCGCCCCGGTGGCCCCGCTGTAGATCACCCCTCCGCCGGCCACCACGAGCGGCCGGCGAGCCGTCCGCACGATCGCGGCCGCCCGGGCCAGCGCCGCCTCGTCGGCGCGGGGGCGCGGCACGTGCCAGACCCTTTCGGCGAACAGCTCGTCGGGCCAGTCGTATGCCTCCGCCTGCACGTCCTGCGGCAGCGCGAGGGTGACCGCACCGGTCTCGGCCGGGTCGGTGAGCACCCGCATGGCGGCCAGCAGCGCGGCCGGCAGCTGCTCCGGGCGGTTGATCCGGTCCCAGTAGCGGGAGACCGGCCGCAGCGCGTCGGTGACGCTGACGTCGTAGGAGCGGGGGTCCTCCAGCTCCTGGAGCACCGGGTTCGCCACCCGGGTGGCGAAGATGTCGCCGGGCAGCAGCAGCACCGGCAGCCGGTTGATGGTGGCGCCGGCGGCGCCGGTGACCAGGTTCGTCGCGCCGGGGCCGATCGAGGTGGTGCAGGCCAGGGTGCTGAGCCGGTCGGTCATCCGGGCGTACGCCGCCGCCGTGTGCACCATCCCCTGCTCGGTGCGGCAGAGGTGGTACGGCAGGTCGGCGCCCGCGCCGGCCAGGGCCTCGCCCAGTCCGGCGACGTTGCCGTGGCCGAAGATGCCGAAGCAGGCGGGGATGAGCCGTTGCCGCCGCCCGTCGCGTTCGGAGAACTGCCGGGACAGGAACGCCACCAGCGCCTGCGCGACCGTCAACCTGGGCATCACGCCTCTTTCGTTCCGGGCCGGGTCAGCGGCAGCCGCGGGTCCACCGGCTGGGCGGCCCAGCTGCCCCGGATCCAGCCGTGCCGGGGATCGTCCACACAGGCCATGGTCCGGGTGGCGCCCGGCCCGGCCAGCACGTTCAGGTAGTACAGGTCGTAGCCGGGGGCGGCCATCGACGGCCCGTGGTAGCCGTACGGGACGAGCACCACGTCACCGGTGCGCACCTCGGCGAGCACGTCGACGGGCCGCTCGGCGGTGCCGTAGACCCGCTGGTAGCCGACCGGGCCCTCGCCCGGCTCACCGCCGGCCACCTCGAAGTAGTAGACCTCCTCCAGCGCGGCCTCCACCCGCCCGTCGTCGTACGTGCGGTCCTGCTCGTGCTTGTGCGGCGGGTACGACGACCAGTTCCCGCCCGGCGTGAGCACCTCCACGGCGACCAGCCGGTCGCAGTCGAAGGCGGCCGGCGCGCAGAAGTTGTTGACCTGCCGGCTGGCCGGCCCGGCGCCGCGCAGTTCCACCGGCACGTCCCGGGCCGCGCCGTAGCGCGGCGACAGCCGGCGGGTGGCCCGCGCCGACGGCAGCGCGAAGCGTCCCGCGCCGCGGATCGTCACGTCGGCGTCCCGGGGCAGGTAGGCGAAGTCGGTGACCGCGGCGAACACCGACTCCCGCCCGGTCAGCGCGAGCAGCAACCCGTCACAGTGCACGGTGGCGGCGCCGGCCAGTGGCAGGACCAGCATCTCCTCGTCGCCGGTGGCGAAGCTGACCTCGCCGCCGGCCGGCAGGGTGAGCACCCGCAGGCCGGCGTAGGTCCAGCCGGCCCGCTCGGGCGTGACCTCCAGCGCCCACGGCGCCCGGGCCGTGCCGCCCCAGGGCAGGTGCCCGTCGCCGGTCCTCACGCGTCCTGCCCGGTGGGCAGCAGCGAGCCGGCCAGGTCGACGGCGGCGGCCACGTCGTCGTCGGGCGGGTAGAGCAGCGCCCGGCCGACCACCAGGCCGCGCACGCCGGGCAGCCGCAGCGCCCGCGCCCACCGGGCGTAGACCACGTCGGGCGCCTCCACCGGGTCGCCGCCGAGCAGCAGGACCGGCAGCGTGGTCGCGGCCACGACCTGCTCCATCTCGTCGACGGCCGGCAGCTTCAGCCAGGTGTACGCGCTTGTCGCGCCGAGCGCCTGCCCGACGCTGACGCCCTTGATGACCGCCTCGGGGCGCAGGTCGGCGCTGACCCGGCGGCCGTCACGGGCCACCCAGAGCGGCTCGACCAGGGCCACGGTGCGGTGCGCGGCGAGGGCGGTGACCGCCTGGGCGCAGGCCTGGAGGGTGGAGGCGGTGCCCGGGTCGTCCGGGTCGATCCGGCAGAGCATCTTGCCGCCGTCGTAGCGCATGGCGGCGATGCTGTCGGCGTCGTAGGCGGTGAACCGGTCGTCGAGTTCGAAGGTGGCGCCGGAGAGGCCGCCGCGGTTCATCGAGCCGATGGCCAGGAGGTTCTCCAGCGCACCGAGCAGCAGCAGGTCCTCCAGGATGTCCGGGGTGCCGAGCACGCCGTCGACGCCGGGCCGGGACAGCGCCACGCGCAGGCGGTCGAGCAGGTCGGCCCGCCCGGCCATGGCCATCGGCCGGTCCCGCACCCCGAGGGCGCCGCGGGCCGGGTGGTCGGCGGCGATGACGAACAGCGGCCGTCCCGGTTCGGGCCAGGGCCGGCGGGTACGGCGGGCGGCGGCTTCGGCGATCGCCTGCGGCCGGTGCGCGCGGGTGCGGGTCAGCGCCTCGTACTCGGTGCTCACCGGTCTTCTCCTGTCAGGACGGCGGTCGACGACGCCGGACCCGGCGCGGCGTTCCCGGCCAGCGCCTCGGTCTCGGCGTAGTCGGGCATGGCGGCGGAGCAGGCCAGGCGGGAGGCCACGATCGCACCGGCGGCGTTGGCGAAGCGCAGGGTCCGCTCCAGCGGCCAGCCACGCAGCAGCCCGAGGCAGAGCGCGCCGCCGAACGCGTCGCCGGCGCCGAGCCCGTTGACCACGTCGACCGGGACCGGCGGCACCCGTACGCTCTGCTCCGCGGTGCGGGCGAGCACGCCCGCCGGTCCGAGCTTGACCACGGCGAGCCGGGGCCCGCGTTCGAGCAGCAGGTCGGCGGCCCGGTCCGGGTCGCGGGTGCCGACGGCGATCTCCACCTCGTCGAGGTTGCCGACGGCGACGGTGACCCGGGGCAGCGCCTCGGCGACGGCCGCGGTCGCGGCCGCAGGGTCGGGCCAGAACATCGGCCGGTAGTCCAGGTCCAGCACGGTGTGCGGGCGGCCGGCCCGGGCGGCCAGCGCGGCCGTGTGCGCGTCGCGGCTGGGCTGCTGGCACAGGCCGGTGCCGGTGAGCCAGAAGACGCGGGCCGAGACGATCGCGTCGAGGTCCAGTTCCTCGGGACGGATCTGGAGGTCCGGGGCGGTGGGGGTGCGGTAGAACCAGAGCGGGAAGTGATCCGGCGGGAAGATCTCGCAGAAGGTGATCGGGGTGGGCAGCCCGTCGACCGGGCGGACGTGGCTGTCGTCCACACCGAACTCGCGCAGCGCCCGGTGCACGTAGTCGGCGAACGCGTCGGCGCCGGTGCGGGTGATCACGCCGGCGCGCAGCCCCTGCCGGCTGGCCGCGACCGCCACGTTGGTGGGGCTGCCGCCGAGGAACCTGCCGAACGTCTCGACCTCGGCCAGCGGCGTGGCGACCTGCAACGGATAGATGTCCACCCCGACCCGGCCGATGGTGAGCACATCGAGCATGCGGCGCCCTCCGTTCCGGCCGGCGTCGGCGTTCCGCCAGCTCGATCCCGTCCCTGATTGGTAACAGTGCTTCATGAGTTGTGTCAATGTGTTGTCATGACATCTACCCTCTGCGCTGGGTGATCGCTTCGGTACAGTGACGCCCGTCAGCACGCCCGATCCCCGCAGCCGCAGCGAGGAGGTTTCCGTGACCGGCCCCGAGATCGCGGTCGACCGCAGCAGCCCGGTCCCGCTCTACTTCCAGGTCGCGGAGCAGTTCGCCGCGGCGATCCAGCGCGGTGACCTGGCCCCGGGTGACCGCCTGGACAGCGAGTTGCAACTGGCCGACCGGCTGGGGTTGTCCCGGCCCACCGTGCGGCAGGCGATCCAGCACCTGGTCGACAAGGGACTGATCGTGCGCCGGCGCGGCGTGGGCACCCAGGTGGTCCGGGGTGAGGTGCGCCGGGCCGTCGAGCTGACCAGCCTGCACGACGACCTGGTCCGCGCCGGCCAGCGGCCGTCCACCTCGGTGCTGGAACTGGCGACGGTGGCCTGCCCGCCGGCGGTCGCCGAGGCGCTCGGCCTGCCGCCCGGCGGCGAGGTGCAGCACCTGCGCCGGCTGCGCTTCTCCGACGGGGAGCCCCTCGCGCTCATGGAGAACTGGCTCCCGGTCGACCTGCCGCGGCTCACCATGGCGGCCCTCCAGGCCGACGGCCTCTACGCGATCCTGCGCGCCGGCGGGCGCCGGATCCGCGGTGCCCACCAGCGGATCGGGGCGCGGGCCGCCACCGCCGCCGAGGCGCAGATGCTCGGTGAGCGGCGCGGCGCGCCGCTGCTCACCATGACCCGCACGGCGTACGACGACCAGGGCCGCTACGTCGAGCACGGCGCGCACATCTACCGGGCCAGCCGCTACTCCCTCGAGGTCACCGTCGCCGAGCGGTGACGGTGGATGTTTCGCGCTCATTTCAGTGACAGGTATTTACGTCGTCAGGCTGTCATGACATTGTGGCCGCAAGCACCGCCGGCAGCGGACGTGCGGCCGGCGGGGCGACCCCGCGAGTCTCTTCGAAGTCACTCCTTGCGAAGGGAAACAGCCCATGTCAGCCATGTCGAGACGCGCGACGGGCGCGCTCGCCGCGCTCACCGCCGTCGCCCTCGCCGCCACGGCCTGCGGCGGCTCGGACGAGCCCGCCGCCAAGGACGCCAAGAACATCACCCTGACCATCTCCGCGAACTCCATCGTGGGCGGCAAGAACTCCGCCGGCGCCGAGTGGATCGAGAAGTGGGTCATCCCCAAGTTCGTCGAGGCGCAGAAGGCCAAGGGCGTCACCGCCAAGGTGACGTTCGTGCCCAGCGGCGTCGACGACGAGCAGTACAAGACCAAGCTCGCCCTGGACCTGCGTTCCAAGGGCGGCGCCGACGTGATCGCCGTGGACGGCATCTGGGTCGGCGAGTTCGTCCAGGCCGGTTACCTCAAGCCGCTGTCCGAGGTGGCCGGGAAGCAGGTCGACTCCTGGGAGGGCTGGTCCCAGATCCCGGAGACCGTGCAGGGCCTTGGCTCGTTCGAGGACAAGCGCTACGGCATCCCGCTCGGCACCGACGGGCGGGTCCTCTACTACAACAAGAAGCTCTTCGCCCAAGCCGGCCTGCCCGCGGACTGGCAGCCGAAGAGCTGGCAGGAGATCCTCGACGCCGGCACGAAGCTCAAGGCGCTGCCCGGCGTGACCCCGATCCAGATCAACGCCGGCACCGCGATGGGCGAGGCCACCTCCATGCAGGGCGCGCTGCCGCTGCTGGTGGGCGCGGGCGGCGAGATCTACAAGGACGGCAAGTGGGCCGGCGCCACCCAGCCGGTCAAGGACATGCTCGACTTCTACACCAAGGTCTACGGCGGTGGCCTGGGCGACCCGAAGCTCCAGCAGGAGGCCAAGGGACGCGACAAGTCGTTCGCCGAGTTCGCCGCCGGCAAGATCGGCATCCTTGGCGAGGGTGACTACTTCTGGCGCAGCGTCATCAACCCGAAGACCGGCATCGCCAAGATGGCCGACCGGGACACCACCGTCGGTTATGCGATGATCCCCGCCAAGCAGCCCGGCGCGGGCATCCGCGGCCAGGACTTCGTCAGCATGTCCGGTGGCGGCGTCCGGGTGCTCAACCCCAACTCCAAGTTCCCCTCGCAGGCGTGGGAACTGCTGTCGTTCATGCACTCCGCCGAGGCGGTCAAGGCCGAACTCGCCGGCGAGGCGCGCATCACCGCCCGGCAGGACGTCAACAAGGAGGTCCTCGCGGGCGACCCGATGCTCAGCTTCGTCACCGAGAAGGTGCTGCCGCTGACCGCGTACCGGCCGCCGCTGGCGGTGTACCCGCAGGTGTCCGTGGCGCTCCAGGAGGCGACCGCCGCGGCCGCCTCAGGCAAGAGCGCCGACGAGGCGGCCGCCGCGTACCAGAAGAAGGTCGAAGGGTTCGTCGGTGGTCCAGGTAACGTCACCTCCTGACGAGGTGGTCGAGGGAGCGCGCCCGGTCACGGGCGCCTCCCCCGCCCCCGACGCCGCCGGCCTCGGCCGGGCCCGGGCCACCGGATTCCTCGTCCCGGCCATGGTGCTCATCCTGGTCTTCCTCGTGGTGCCGGCCGCCTGGACGATCTACCTGGGCGTCACGAACTACCGGCTGACCGGCCTGGCCGCCGCCCACCCCGAGGTCGTCGGCCTGGACAACTACACCCAGGCCCTCGGCGACGAACGGTTCCGCACCTCGCTGCTGCTCACCCTGCAGTTCGTCCTCGGCTCGGCGGTCATCGGCCAGGCCGGGCTCGGCTTCGCCATCGCGTTCGCGCTGCGCGACCGCCGCGGCCCGCTGCGCCGGGTGGTCGAGGGGTTCGTCCTGCTCTCCTGGATCCTGCCCAGCTCGGTGGTCGCCTTCCTGTGGATCGCCCTGCTCGACCGGGACGCCGGCACGCTCAACGCGCTGCTCGGCATTCCCGGGACGGCCTGGCTGCTGGACCACCCGATGCTGTCGATCATCGTCTTCAACACCTGGCGCGGCACGGCGTTCTCGATGATGCTCTACGCGGCCGCACTGGAGAACGTCCCCCGCTCCCACCTGGAGACCGCCCGGCTGGCCGGCGCCTCGACCTGGCAGCAACTGCGCGACGTGGTCTTCCCCCGCATCCGCGGGCACGTGCTGACCAACCTGCTGCTGATCAGCCTCTGGACCTTCAACGACTTCGCGCCGTTCCTGATCACCGCCGGCGGGCCCGAGCAGCGCTCGGAGATCCTGCCGGTCTACGTCTACAAGGTGGCGCTCTCCGGCGGCGAACTCGGCTTCGGCGCCGCCATCTCGTTCATCATGCTGCTGATCAACCTGTTCATAGCGCTGGTCTACCTGCGCATGCTGGGCCGGCGGAAGGAGGCGGCGTGACCACCGACACGGCGCCCGCGCCCACCACCGGGCCGACCCGGCCCACCGTCGCCGTACGCCACCTGCTCGCGCAGATCGGCCGCTACACCTTCCTCTGCGTCGTACTGGGCTTCTTCGCGCTGCCGCTGCTGTGGCTGGCCACCGCCCCGTTCGACGACACCCCGACCGTCACGGCCTCGCTGCCGCGGTTCACCCTGGACAACTTCCGCGCGCTGCTCGACAACCCGTACGCGCTGAGCTCCCTGCTCAACTCGGTCTACCTGGCGGCCGGCACCGCGGCGCTGGTGGTGACGTTCGCCGCGCTCGCCGCGTACGCGCTGAGCCGGGTTCGGGTGCCGGGCCGCGACGCGCTGCTCTACGGGCTGCTGCTGCTGTCGTCGATCGTCACCGGCACGGCCACCATGGTGCCGCTGTTCGAGCTGGCCTTCCGGCTGAACCTGATCGACTCCCGGCTCGGCGTCATCCTGATCCTCAGCGGCGGGCTGCTGCCGGCGGCCATCTTCATCCTCAAGGACTTCATGGACTCGACCCCGACGTCCTACGAGGAGTCGGCCCGGGTCTTCGGCGCCAGCCCGTTGCAGATCATGCGGCACATCGTGGTGCCGCTGGTCCGGCCCGGCCTGGCCACCGTCGGGGTCTGGGCGGTGGCCAACGTCTGGGGCAACTTCCTGGTGCCGTTCCTGCTGCTGCGCGGGCCCGACAAGGCCCCCGCCGCCGTGATCATGTACACGCTCTACACCGAGGGCGGGCAGGCCGACCTGCGGCTGCTCTCCACCTTCTCGCTGCTCTACTCGCTGCCGGTGGCGCTCATGTTCGTCTTCGTCAGCAGCCGGTACGGGTTCCGCTTCCACGGAGGGATCAAGCGCTGATGTCCGCCATCACCATGCGCGAGCTGACCAAGGTCTACCCCAACGGGGTACGCGCCCTGGACGCCCTCGACCTGGAGATCGCCGACGGGGAGTTCTTCGCCCTGCTCGGCCCGTCCGGCTGCGGCAAGACCACCCTGCTGCGCACAATCGCCGGGCTGGAGGTCGCCTCCGGCGGCAGCGTGCGGATCGGCGAGCGCGACGTCACCTCCCTGCCGCCGGGCAAGCGGGACGTGGCCATGGTCTTCCAGGACTACGCCCTCTTCCCGCACATGACCGTGCGGGACAACATCGCCTACCCGCTGCGGATCAAGAAGGTCGACCGGCGCAGCCGCGCCGGCAAGGCCGCCGACACCGCCGAGGAACTCGGCCTCTCCGGGCTGCTGGAGCGCCGCCCGGGTCAGCTCTCCGGCGGCCAGCAGCAACGCGTCGCCCTGGCCCGGGCGATGGCCTGCCACCCGCAGGTGTTCCTGCTCGACGAGCCGCTGTCCAACCTGGACGCCCGGCTGCGGCTGGAGGCCCGGACCTTCCTCAAGCGCCTCCAGCGAGAACTCGGCGTCACGACCGTCTTCGTCACCCACGACCAGGCCGAGGCGCTCGCCCTGGCCGACCGGATCGCCGTGATGGAGGGCGGCCGGATCCGCCAGGTCGGCACCCCCACCGAGGTGTTCCGCCGCCCCGCCAACACCTTCGTGGCCGGCTTCATCGGCTCCACCCCGATGAACCTCGTCGACGCGCGGGTACACGGCGACGAGCTGGCCGTGGGCCCGGCCCGGCTGCCGCTGCCGGACGACGCGCAGGGCCAGGTCACCGACGGCGAGCGCCTGGTCTACGGCATCCGCCCCGAATACCTCGACTACTCCCCCACCGCGGTCCCGGGATCGCTGACCGGCGAGGTCGTCGTCGTGGAGAACCTGGGCAGCGTCTCCCTCGTCTCGTTGGACGTGCCCGCCGACGACACCGGCGCGGGCGACGCCGCCGGCGCGGAGCGGACCAGCGTGCAGGTCGTCGTGGCCGAGGGCGCCGAGCCCGAACCGGGCGACACCGGCTGGGTGGCGCCCCGCCCCGGCCGGTCGCTGCTCTACCGGGACGGGTCCCTGGTGACCGCCACCGCCACGGCCGAGGTCCCGGCCCCCCGCGCCGGCGCCGCCGTCCGGAGCTGAGCATGGTCGTGCACCGCGGCAGGTGGACCCTGCAGGACCGCGTCGACGGCGTGCTGCGCAGCCTGCCGGTCACCGTGGCGCCCGGCACCGCCGCGCTCACCGTCCGGCTGGACTACTCCCGCGAGGCCGGGGTGCTCGACCTCGGCTGCGTCGGACCGGACGGCTTCCGCGGCTGGTCGGGCGGGGCCCGCGACGGCTACACCGTGGCCGCCGACTGGGCCACCCCCGGCTACCTGCCGGGCGAGCTGGAGCCCGGCGAATGGCAGGTGCTGCTGCGGTTGCACCGCATCCCACCCGAGGGTCTGGACTACGAGGTCACCGCCACCACCAGCACCACGCCGCAGCCCGCGCCACCCGCCCCGGCGGCGCCACCCCGTCCCGACCGCCCACCGCGCCGCGACCTGCCCGACGTCGACGGCCGGCGCTGGCTCGCCGGTGACCTGCACGCGCACACCGTGCACAGCGACGGCGCGCAGACCATCGACGAGCTGGCCGCCCTCGCCGCCGGACGTGGCCTGGACTTCCTCGCCGTCACCGACCACAACACCGTGAGCCACCACCCGTGGCTGCCGGACGCCTCCGCCCGCTACGGCATCGCCCTGCTGCCCGGCCAGGAGGTGACCACCGACCGGGGGCACGCCAACGTGTTCGGCCCGGTGGGCTGGGTCGACTTCCGCCGGCCGCCGGACGAGTGGCTCGCCGCCGCCCGGCGCGACGGCGGGCTCATGTCGGTCAACCACCCCCTCGGCGGCGACTGCGCCTGGCGCCAGCCGCTGGCCGAACGCACCCGACTCGTCGAGGTGTGGCACTCCGGCTGGTGGGACCGCACCTGGGGCGCCCCCCTGTCCTGGGCGCGGGCGTGGCGGCCGGACGTCGTGCCGATCGGCGGCAGCGACTTCCACCGCCCCGGCGACGACGCGCCGCCCGGGTCCCCCACCACCTGGGTGCTCGCCGACCGCGACACCGCACCCGGCGACGCCGTGCTGGACGCACTGCGCGGCGGCCGTACCGCCGTCTCCGCCGACCCCGGCGGGCCGCTCCTGCTGCGCGTCGGCGACGAACTGCTGGCGCTCGACGCCGACGGCGCGCTGCTGGCCTACCCGGACGGGCGGCACCGGCTGGTCCGTGGCGACCGGTGCCTGCTGCCGGCCGGCGACGGACTGCACGTCCTGGAGTCCCACCGCATGGAGGTGATCGCACTGTGCAGCTGACCGGACGCACCCGGGTGGCCGGCGCCCCCGTCAACTACGGCATCTACCGGACCACCGACGCACCCGTCGGCCCCGACGACCTGCTCGCGGCACTGGCCCGCGACGGCTACACCGGGGTGGACTCCGGCCCCATCGGCTATCTCGGCACCGGCGAGACCCTCGCGCGACGACTGGCCACCAACGGCATCGGGCTCGCCGGCGGCTGGGTCGACCTGCGCTTCGCCGACCCGGCCGGCTTCGCCGCCGACCTGGTCCAGCTCGACGCCGCGCTCGACGTGTTCACCGCCGCGCCGGCCGACGACGCCCGGTTCGCGCCCCGGCCGACCCTGGCCTGCCCCGGCAACCCGGCCCGGATGGCCCGGCCGGGAACCCCGACCGACCTGCCGTCGGCGCTGCCCGCCGCGGCCTGGCCGGACTTCGCCGCCCGGGTGCAGCAGGCCGTCGACCGGTGCCGCGACCGGGGCCTGGAACCGGTGTTCCACTACCACCTGGGCACCGACGTGGAGACCGAGGCGGAGGCCGACCGGCTGCTCGACCTGACCGACATCGCCATCTGCCTGGACACCGGGCACCTGGCGCTGGCCGGCGGCGACCCGGTGGCCGCGGTGCACCGCTGGGCCGGCCGGATCGGCCAGGTGCACCTCAAGGACGCCGACCTCGCCGCCCACGCCCGGGTCCGCGCGGCCGGCGGCGGGCTGATGGACGTGGTCGCCGCCGGCGGCTTCTGCGCGCTGGGCCGCGGCGACGTCGACCTGGCCGGGGTGCTCGCGGGCCTCGACGAGATCGGCTACACCGGCTGGCTGGTGGTCGAGCAGGACGCCCCGGAGGACGGCCGGGACCTCGACCGGATCCGCGCCGACCAGCACGCCAACCGGCGGTGGCTCGAGGAGGCGCTGGGATGACCGAGCCGGGCAAGCGGATCCGGATCGCGGTGGCCGGGCTGGGCATCATCGCCCGCGCCGTACACCTGCCCTTGCTGCAACGCCGCGGCGACCTGTTCGAGATCGTCGCGCTGGCCGACCTGTCCCCGTCCCGGGTGACCGAGCTGGGCGAGCGGTACGGCGTCGAGCCCGCCCGCCGCTACACCGACGCGACGCGGATGGTGACCGACGGCGGCTGCGACGCCGTGCTGCTGGCCACCTCCGGCTCGCACGGCGAGCTGGCCGCCCTGGCGCTGCGCGCCGGCCTGCCGGTGCTCTGCGAGAAGCCGCTGGCCTACACGCTCGCCGAGACGGCCCGGCTGGCCGAGCCCGGCGCCGGCGGCGCCGCGCTGATGGTCGGCTACATGAAGCAGTACGACCCGGCGGTGGCGGAGGCCGCCCGGCTGCTGGCGGAACTCGGCGGCGCGGAGCGGGTGCACGCCGTGGAGGTGACCGTGCTGCACGCCGGCGGCGACCGGCAGCTGCGCTTCGCCAACCTGTCCCCGGCCGCCGGCGACGTGCCGGCCGAGGAGGTGGCCCGGCTGTCCGCCGACGACCGGCGGCTGCTCGACGCCGCCGTCGGCACCGACCCGGGCGCGCGCACCCTCTACCAGATCCTGATCAACAGCATCTCGCACGACCTGTCCCTGCTGCGGCTGTTCACCGGCGCACCGGCCACCGTGGACCAGGTCGCCACCTGGCCGCTGGCTCCCGACGGCCCGGCCGAGCCGTCGGTGGAGATCAGCGGGCGGCTGCCCGGCGGCGCCCGCTACGGCATCCGGTGGCTCAACCTGCCGGACTATCCCGCCTACCGGGAGACGGTCACCCTGCACCACGCCCGCGGCTCGCTGGAGCTGGTGTTCCCCTCGCCGTACCTGCTGAACGCGCCGACCACGCTGACCGTGGTGGACGAGCACGGCGGCGGCGAGCGGCGGGCCGCGTACCGGTCGGTGACCGAGGCGTTCGAGCAGGAGCTGGTCGCGTTCCACGCGATGGTCACGGCGGGCACCGCCCCGCTGACCGGCATCGCCGAGGGCGCGGCCGACGTACGGACCAGCCAGCAGGTGGTACGCCGCTACGGTGAGCTGACCGGGGCGGCGATCGGCGGAGAGGCGGCGAGCTGATGACGCGACCGACCGAGATCATCGTGGTGCCCCACACCCACTGGGACCGGGAGTGGTACGAGCCGTTCCAGCGGTTCCGGCTGCGGCTGGTGGCGCTGCTCGACGACGTCTTCGACCGGATGGCGCACGACCCGCGGCAGCGGTTCACCCTGGACGGGCAGCTCGCCGCGGTCGACGACTACCTGGAGGTCCGCCCGGAACGGCGGGAGCAGGTGATCGAGCTGGTCCGCGCCGGCCGGCTGTCGGTGGGCCCCTGGCAGATCCTGCTCGACGAGTTCCTCTGCTCCGGCGAGAACATCGTCCGCAACCTGGAACGGGGGCTGGCCCGCAGCGCCGACCTGGGCGGCGCCATGCCGGTCGGCTACCTGCCCGACATGTTCGGCCACATCGCCCAGATGCCGCAGATCCTGGCCGGCGCCGGGCTCGCCCACGCCTGCGTGTTCCGCGGCGTGCCCGAGCGAATGCACCAGCACGCCTTCGCCTGGCAGGCGCCCGACGGCACCACCGTCCGCACCCAGTACCTGCCCGGCGGCTACGGCAACGCGGCCGGCCTCATGGACGACGCCGCGCACGTCACCCGCCGGGCCGGCGACCTCGCCGACCGGCTGGCCGGGTGGCGCCCGGCCGGCGACGACACCCCGGTCCTGGCCATGTACGGCACCGACCACGCCGCCCCGGCGCCGGACGCCCCCGACCTGCTGGCCACCGCCGACCTCGACGGCACCCGGCTACGACTGGGCACCCTGGCCGAGTACTTCGCCACCCAGCCGGCCACTGTCGACGGCCTGCCGGTGGTCCGCGGCGAACTGCGCTCGCACGCCCGGGCCAACATCCTGCCCGGCGTGATCTCCGTCCGCGCCCACCTCAAGCAGGCCATGAACCGCGCCGAGCGGCGCGTCGAGCGGTACGCCGAACCGCTCGCCGCCCTGACCCACGACGGGTCGGTGCAGCGCTTCCTCGACATGGCCTGGACCCGGCTGATCGACGCGAGCTGCCACGACTCGGTGACCGGCTGCGGCTGCGACGAGACCGCCGAGCAGGTCGCCGCCCGGCTCGCCGAGGCCGACCAGCTCGGCCGGGCGGTCTGCGACCTGGTCGGCGCGCGGCTGTCCGCCGCCGTGCCCCGGGACGGCTACCTGCTGTTCAACCCGACCCCGGCGGCCCGTACCGCCCTGGTGCGCCTGGACGTCGAGGTGCCGGCCGACGGCGGCGTGGCGCTCACCGATGCCGCCGGCCGCAGCGTGGCCGCGCAGGTCCTCGACCGGAGCCGCACGGTGCTCGCCGACGACGTGGTGCCGGCGGCCGACCTGCCGGCCGTGCTCACCCGGGTGCACGGCCGGGAGCTCTACGGCCAGGAGGTCACCGCCTGGTCGGTGTCACCCGACGAGGCCACCCTCACCTTCGAGGTGGCCCGGCACGGCGACCCGGCCTTCGACGTGGCGGACGTGCAACTGGCGCTCGCCGCCGCCGGGCCGGCCGACCGGTGGCGGGTACGGATCCTCGCCGGTCCCCGGGCCACCGTCGCCGCGCTCGTCGACGTGCCACCGCTCGGGCACGCCGCGGTCCGCCCGGCGCCGCTCCCGGCGACCGCGACGCCCGCGTCCGACCCGGTCACGGTGGCCGGCCGCGGCCTCGACAACGGCCTGCTCCGGGTCGAGGTCGCCGAGGACGGCACCCTGGCGCTGTCCACCCCGGACGGGGTGACCGTGGACGGGGTGGGCCGGATCGTCGACGGCGGCGACGTGGGCGACAGCTACAACTACGCCCCGCCGGCCGCCGACGAACTGGTCGACAAGCCACGGGCGGTGCGGACCGTGGTGCGCCACGACGGCCCGCTCGTGGCCATCCTCGACGTGGTGCGCGAGTACCGGTGGCCGGTCGCCGCGGACGTCGACGCCGGCTCCCGCGCCGTGGACCGCGAGCCGATCACCGTGACCACCCGGGTCGAGCTGCGCCGCGGCGAGCCCTTCGTCCGGCTGCGCGTCGAGTTCGACAACCGCTGCGACGACCACCGGGTCCGGCTGCACCTGCCGCTGCCGTCACCGGCCGACACCTCGTACGCCGAGGGCCAGTTCGCCGTCGTGGCGCGCGGCCTGACCGCGGAGGGCGGTGGCGGTGAGGTGCCGCTGCCCACCTTCCCGGCCAACGGGTTCGTCGCCGCCGGCGGTCCGGACGGGGCGCTCGCCGTGCTGCTGACCCAGCCCACCGAGTACGAGCTGACCGACTCCGGCCGCGAGCTGGCGGTCACCGTGCTGCGGTCGATCGGGATGCTGTCGCGCAACCGGCACGCCCTGCGCGACGAGCCGGCCGGGCCGCAGCTACCGACGCCCGAGGCGCAGTGCCGCGGCGCCCGCAGCGTCGAGCTGGCGGTGCTGCCCTATCGGGGGGCCTGGCACGAGGCCGGGGTGCTGGCGGCGGCCGAGGCGTACCGGCACGAGCTGTTGGCATTCCCCGGCACCGCCGACCCGGACGCCGCGCTGCCCGCGCCGGCGGTCGGGCTCTCCGTGGACGGGGCCGGCGTCGCGCTGACCAGCGTCCGGGACCGGGCCGGCCGCACCGAGGTGCGGCTGGTGGCCCAGACCCCGGCGGACACCACGGCCGTGCTGGGCGGCGCGACCGTCCGGGGCGCATGGCGGGCCGACCTGCTCGGCCGGGCCGGCGAGCCGCTCGCGGTCGGCGGCGACGGGCTGGTCCGGCTGCCGCTGCGGGCCTGGGAGATCGCCACGGTGCAACTCGACAGGTCCTGACTCACCGCACCTCGAACAGGCCGCGGGCGCCGCGCTCGGCGTCGACCATCACGTGGCTGACGAAGGGGTAGTGCCCGGCGGCGGGGAACGTCAGCTCGACGAACCCCCCGGCCGCCGGGCCGAGCTGGAGCGCCTGGGCGCCGCCCGGGTCCGCCGGCCGGCTCTCCCAGCGGCCCTCGCGGTAGACGGTGTCGAACTGGGCACCCACCACGTGGAAGGAGCTGTCCCGGTTGGGCCCGGCGTCGAGCAGCCAGACGCGCACCCGTTCAGCGGTCCGGGCGGGCAGCGGCCGGTGGGCGTACTGGGCGACGTAGCCGTTGAAGACGACCGCGTCGGGCCGCTCGGCCTGCATCTTGGCGAGGTCGCCGGGCTCCCCGTCCGGACCCAGGTACAGCTCGGACTGCACGAGGACGTACTCGCGGTCGACCGGCGGCAGGTCGGGCGGGTCGATGATGACCGCTCCGTACATGCCGTTGCCGATGTGGTGCAGCATCGGCATGGTCGAGCAGTGGTACATCCAGATGCCGGCGCGGGTGGCGGTGAACCGGTAGGTGAGGCGCTGCCCCGGGTCGATGGGGCGCATCACCTCGTCGGGGGCGACGGCGCCGGCGTGGAAGTCGATGCCGTGGTCCACGGTGCCGTCGTTGACCAGGGTGATCTCGAAGGTGTCGCCGACCCGGCCGCGCAGCACCGGGCCGGGCACGGTGCCGTCGAAGGTCCACAGCCGCTGCCGTACGCCCGGCGCGACGTCCCGCTGGACCTCCCTGACGTGCAGCTCGCGCCGGTGCAGCCGGCCGGGTGGGACGGCCGGCGCGGCGGCGTCGCGGGCGGTGAACGCGGGCCCGGGGTCGGCCATCGCGTCGAAATGCGGCGTGGCCGCGGCGGGCGCGCCGGCGGAAGGGTCCGCTGCCACCGGTCCGGTGGGGACGATCCGGAGGGTCATGCCGCTCTGCCGGTGACCGGGCAGTGAACACCAGCCCTGGACCACCGCCCCGATGACGCCCGCGTCGAGCCGGGCGGTGCCGCCCGTCGCGACCCGTGCGGTCCTCGCCCCGGAGTCGAGGACGAGGTCGTGCCGGCGGTGGTCCCGGTTGGTCAGCTCGATGACCAGCCGGTCGCCCGGTGACACGTCGATCCGGTCGGGGTGGAAGCGCATCCCGTCGGCGACCACGGCGACCGTGGTGGTGTGCCCGGTGGGCGTGACGCCGGTCGCGGCGGCCGGGACCGGCGCGCCGTCGGAGGCGCTCTGCGCGGCGACCCCGGCGACGACCGCGACGAGGACGAGGGCGAGACCGGCGGCGACCCCGCGGAAGGGCCGGGCGCCGGCGGCCTCGCGGAGGGTGCGGGGATCGGCGGCCTCGGGGTGCGCGGCGCGGTCCGGGCTGCGGGCGGTGAGCAGGATCCGGGCCGCCGGCACGAGGAACTGCACCAGCGCGGCGAGGATCAGCAGCGAGGTGGTGATGCGGACGAAGGGTGGGCCGGGCAGGACGAAGACCGCGAGGGCGGCGTTGGCCGTCACGACCCGTTGCGCACCGTGCCGTTGCAGCAGGGCGGTGCGGCGGCGCACGGGCCCGGGTCCGCCGCCGAGCGCCATGGGCAGCAGGTGGCTCAGCGACCCGACGAGGACCTGCGCGACGAAACCGACGAGCAGGGGCAGCAGCACGGCGTCGAACCGGTCGGCGGCGGCGTTCGGATTGCCGGCGGACAGCAGCGTCACGGCGTCCACGGCGAGGGCGACCAGGAGCCAGCCGGAGGCCGCCGCGAGGGACCAGCCGGCGAAGGTGTCCGGTGGCCGGCGGCGCGCGACGGCCAGCGCGGGCCGCAGGGCGAGCAGCGCGGCGAGCACGAACAGGGCCAGCCCGGCCGCGGCGACGACGCGCCACCAGGCGAGCACGCCGACGCCGAGCAGGAGCAGACCGGCCACCGCCGGCGGGAGCGCGACGGTGGCGGCCCGGACCGCCCCGTCGGCCATCCGGGCGCGCAGCACGGTGGGCCAGAGGGTCAGCAGGGTGCCGAGGACGGTCAGCGTCACCCAGCCGAGCACGTTGACGTGCGCGTGGAACAGCAGCAGCCGGGGGCGCAGCGCGTCGTCGACCACCAGCATCCAGGCGCCGACCGGCACGCCGGCGAGCAGGGCGACGGCCGCCGCCAGGTAGTAGTGGACGGTGACGGCGAAGCGGGCCGGGAGGGCGCGCCGGAGCCGCCGGGCGAGGCCGGCGAGGTGCGCGGCGACCGCGGCGAAGACCAGCGCGGCGCCGCCCACGCCCAGCCACGGCCGGTCCGCCGTCCCGCCGGCGAGGACCGCCAGCACCCCCGCGTTGAGAACGCCGAGCCGGGCCGCCTCGGCGCGGCGACGGTCGGGAGCCGGGGAGCGCAGCACCGCCGCCGCGAAGTGGGCGCTCCACACCAGGACGGCGTTGCTGACCGCGCCGAGCAGCAGCAGGTGGATCGCCGTCCACCGCCAGGCCGGCAGCAACGGATGGGCGAGGCCCAGCACGACGAGCCCCGCGAGGTAGCCCAGCGGCAGCGCCGCGACCCTGCGGTGCCAGCCGGCCCGCCCGGTCGGCGTCCCCCCGGCGGCCGGCGGAGCGGAGCCCTCCGGCAACGCCCGGGCCGGCCCGGGGTTCATGCCGGTACGTCGGCGGTGGCCGGCAGGGTCAGCCGGACCACGCAGGCGTCGGGCGCGCCGAACGGCTCCAGCACCGCGCCGGCCGGCGGGGCGCCGGCCTGGTCGAGCACGCCGCGGACCACGCCGACGTGCAGCGCGCAGATCGCGTCGGGGTTGCGGTTGACCAGCTCCAGGAAGGGACAGGTGTGCAGGCGTACCTCGGTCGTCCCGTCGGCCGTCTCGTGCCGGCGGGGGTTGAAGCCCAGCCCGCGCAGCACGTCGAGCAGGGTGTCGACCGGGTTCCCGCCGGGGGGCGTGGCGGCGGCGAGGTGGCGTCCCCACTGGTGGCCGGCGCGGGTGGCCTCCGCCCGCGCGTCGCCGGGGTCGCGGCGGGACAGGTGGTCCAGCAGCGCGGCGGCGAGCGCCCGGTACGGCGCCGGGGCGGGGGCTTCGGTCGTGGCCGCCCGGTAGCGCCACGCCGGTCGGCCCGGCTGCCCGCCGCTGGCCCGCGCCTTGGCCAGCAGCCCGGCGTCGACCAGCCGGTCGAGGTGGGCGCGGGCGGTCGACGGGTGCAGCCCGGTCCGCTCCACCACGTCGGCGATGGTTGCGCCGGCGCCCGCGGTGCGCACGATCTCCAGGATCGAGGCCCGGCTCGCGGTGCCCAGCGCCCGGTGGCGGTGCAGGTCGATGGTCTCGCCGGTCGGCCCGGTTCTCGGGGTTTCCACGCTAGGCAACGTTACAACGTCGTTTGACCACAAAACCCGGCGCCCTGCCCCCCGCCGGGCCGTTCGGCCCTGCCCGCGGCGGTTACCGGGCCGCAGGCTGGAACCGTCACCAACGGAGGAGGAGCCGTGTGCAACTACTGCGGCTGTCGTGAGTTTCCCCTGATCGGCCGGCTCTCCGGCGAGCACGAGGCGATCACGGACGCCGCCGGCCGGCTGCGCTCGGCGGTACGCGGCGGCGGCGCCGACCCCCTGGTCGCGCTCGACGCCCTGCTCGCCCTGCTCCTGCCGCACACCAAGACGGAGGAGGACGGCCTCTTCGCGGAACTGCGTGCCGAGGGCAGCCTGGCCGAGGCGGTGCGGCGGCTCTGCGCCGAACACGACGACATCCACGGCGTGCTCGGCGCCGTCGACCGGGCCGCCCCGGACTGGCCGCCGGTGCTGGCCGCCCTCGACCGGCTGCACCGGCACGTCGACAACGAGGAGCACGGCCTCTTCCCCGCCGCGGTGATCGCGCTGCCGATCCCGGCCTGGGACCGGATCACCCCGACCGCCGACGCCGCCCGGTGAACCGTCCGGGGCGGCGGGTGCCGGGCCCGCCGATGATCTCGGGACCTTCGGCCCGGTTCGGCGGCGGTATCGCCCCGGCAGGATGACCGCGACGCCCCACTCCGGTTGCGCCCCGGCGCACCTGCCGAGAACGTAGGGCAACGGCAGAAGCTATCGAAGGAATGAGGCGTATGTCGCGAGCGACCGAGAGTGCGGAGCGGGCGCTGCTGGCGGTGGGCGGCCTGGTGCGCCGGGCCGAGGTGTCCGCCGACGGCCGGACGCTGCACCAGATCGGCGGCCGGGAGGCGGACGCCTTCTACCGGGACCGCTGGTCCTACGACAAGGTCGTGCGGTCCACGCACGGGGTCAACTGCACGGGCTCGTGCTCCTGGAAGGTGTACGTCAAGGACGGCATCATCACCTGGGAGCAGCAGCAGACCGACTACCCGAGCGTCGGGCCGGACCGGCCGGAGTACGAGCCGCGCGGCTGCCCCCGGGGCGCCGCCTTCTCCTGGTACACCTACTCCCCCACCCGGGTGCGCTACCCGTACGCGCGGGGCGTGCTGGTGGAGATGTACCGGGAGGCCAAGGGCCGCCTCGGCGACCCGGTGGCCGCGTGGGCGGACATCCAGGCCGACCCGGAACGCCGCCGCCGCTACCAGAAGGCGCGCGGCAAGGGCGGCCTGGTGCGGATCACCTGGGACGAGGCGCAGGAGATGATCGCCGCCGCCCACGTGCACACGATCGGCGCGTACGGCCCGGACCGGATCGCTGGCTTCTCCCCCATCCCGGCCATGTCGATGGTGTCGCACGCCGTGGGCGCGCGGTTCGTGTCGCTGCTCGGCGGGTCGATGCTGTCCTTCTACGACTGGTACGCCGACCTGCCCGTGGCCTCCCCGCAGGTGTTCGGGGACCAGACCGACGTGCCCGAGTCCGGCGACTGGTGGGACGCCTCCTACCTCGTCATGTGGGGCTCCAACGTCCCGGTGACCCGTACCCCGGACGCGCACTGGATGGCCGAGGCGCGCTACCGCGGGCAGAAGGTCGTGGTGGTCAGCCCCGACTTCGCCGACAACGTGAAGTTCGCCGACGAGTGGATGCCCGCCCAGCCCGGCACCGACGGCGCCCTCGCCATGGCGATGGGGCACGTCGTGCTCAAGGAGTTCTTCGTCGACCGGCGCACCCCGCGGTTCGTGGACTACGTGCGCCGCTTCACCGACCTGCCGTTCCTGGTGACCCTGGAGCCGGGCGCGGACGGCGCCTACCGGCCGGGCAAGTTCCTCACCGCGGCGGACCTCGGCGAGACCGGGAAGGAGTCGGCCTTCAAGACGGTGCTCTGGGACTCCGCCACCGACGCCCCGGCCGTGCCGCGCGGCAGCCTCGGCCACCGGTGGGGCGAGCAGGACGGCCAGTGGAACCTCGACCTCGGCGACCTGGAGCCGGCGCTGACCTGCCTCGGTGCCGGCGCGACGGTCGAGGTGGAGCTGCCCCGCTTCGACACCGACACCCCGGAGGTGCTGCGTCGTGGCGTGCCGACCCGGACGGTGGACGGCCAGCTGGTGACAAGCGTGTTCGACCTGCTGCTCGCCCAGTACGGGGTGGCCCGCGACGGACTGCCCGGCCAGTGGCCGACCGGATACGACGACGTCGCGACGCCGTACACGCCGGCCTGGCAGGAGCCGATCACCGGGGTGCCCGCGGCACAGGTGACCCGGGTGGCCCGGGAGTTCGCCGACAATGCCGAGCGCTCCGGCGGCCGGTCGATGATCCTGCTCGGCGCCGGCACGAACCACTGGTTCCACTCCGACGCCACCTACCGCGCGATCCTGGCCCTGGTGACGCTCACCGGCTGCCAGGGGGTCAACGGTGGCGGCTGGGCGCACTACGTCGGGCAGGAGAAGTGCCGGCCGGTGACCGGCTGGCAGCAGCTCGCGTTCGGGCTGGACTGGGTGCGCCCGCCACGGCAGATGATCGGCACCGCCTTCTGGTACGTGCACACCGACCAGTGGCGCTACGACACGTACTCGGCGGACGTGGTGGCCTCGCCGACCGGCACGGGCGCCTTCGCCGGGAAGCACACCATGGACCTGCTGGCCCAGTCGGCCCGCTCGGGCTGGATGCCGTCCATGCCGACCTTCGACCGCAGCCCGCTGGACCTGGCCGACGAGGCCCTGGCGGCCCGTCCGGACGACCCGGCCGGCTGGGTGGCCGAGCAGGTCGGGGCGGGGCGGGTGCGCTTCGCCTGCACCGACCCGGACGCGCCGGAGAACTGGCCGCGGGTGCTCACCGTGTGGCGGGCCAACCTGCTCGGCTCGTCGGCCAAGGGCAACGAGTACTTCCTGCGCCACCTGCTCGGCACCGACGCCAACCTGCGCGCGTCGGAGGCGCCGGAGGAACTGCGGCCCCGGGACGTGACCTGGCGGGACGAGGCGCCCGAGGGCAAGCTGGACCTGCTCCTGTCGCTGGACTTCCGGATGACCTCCACGACGCTCTTCTCCGACATCGTGCTGCCCGCCGCCACCTGGTACGAGAAGCACGACCTGAGCAGCACGGACATGCACCCGTTCGTGCACGCGTTCACCCCGGCCATCAACCCGCCGTGGCAGACCCGGACCGACTTCCAGGCGTTCCACGGCATCGCCAAGGCGTTCTCCGCGCTGGCCGCCACGCACCTGGGCGTCCGCAAGGACCTGGTCGCGGCGCCGCTGCTGCACGACACGCCGGACGCCATGGCCACCCCGCACGGCCGGGTGCGCGACTGGGCGGTGACCGGTGAGCCGCCGGTGCCCGGCCGCACCATGCCGAAGCTGCTGGTGGTGGAGCGGGACTACGGCGCGGTCGCCGACCGGATGGCGGCCCTCGGGCCGCTCATGGACACCCTGGGCACCACCGGCAAGGGGGTGGCGGTCGACGTCCGCCCCGAGGTGGCGTACCTGCGCGGCAAGAACGGCGAGGTGCGCGGCGGGACCGCCGCCGGGCGGCCGTCGCTGGCCACCGACGTGCACGCCTGCGAGGCGATCCTCGCCCTCTCCGGCACCACCAACGGCCGGGTGGCCACCGCCGGCTTCCACGACGTGGAGAAGCGCACCGGGGTACGCCTGGCCGACCTGGCCGCCGAGCACGAGGGCAAGCAGATCACCTTCGCCGACACCCAGGCCCGCCCGGTGCCGGTGATCACCAGTCCGGAGTGGTCGGGCAGCGAGCACGGCGGCCGCCGCTACTCGCCGTTCACCATCAACACCGAGCGGCTCAAGCCCTGGCACACGTTGACCGGCCGGCAGCACTTCTTCCTCGACCACGACTGGATGCACGAGGCGGGCGAGGCGCTGCCGATCTTCCGCCCGCCGCTGGACATGCACCGGCTCTTCGGCGAGCCGCGGCTGGGCCGCAACGGGGAGCTGGAGATCACCGTCCGGTACCTCACCCCGCACTCGAAGTGGTCCATCCACTCCGAGTACCAGGACAACCTGATCATGCTGACGCTGTCCCGCGGCGGGCCGACGATGTGGATGAGCGAGGCCGACGCGGCGAAGATCGGCGTGCGGGACAACGACTGGATCGAGGCGGTCAACCGCAACGGCGTGGTGGTCTGCCGGGCCGTGGTGACGCACAAGATGCCCGAGGGCACGGTCTACATGTACCACGCCCAGGAGCGGGTGATCGACGTGCCGAAGGCCGAGGTCAACGGCCGGCGCGGCGGCATCCACAACTCGCTGACCCGGCTGCTGGTCAAGCCCACCCACCTGATCGGCGGGTACGCGCAGCTGTCCTTCGCGTTCAACTACCTCGGCCCCACCGGCAACCAGCGCGACGAGGTCACCGTGATCCGCCGCCGCTCCCAGGAGGTGCAGTACTGATGCGGGTCATGGCGCAGGTCGCGATGGTCATGAACCTCGACAAGTGCATCGGCTGCCACACCTGCTCGGTCACCTGCAAGCAGGCGTGGACGAACCGGTCCGGCGTCGAGTACGTCTGGTTCAACAACGTGGAGACCCGCCCCGGGCAGGGCTACCCCCGCACGTACGAGGACCAGGACCGGTGGCAGGGCGGCTGGACGCGGACGCGCTCCGGCCGGCTCAAGCCCCGCTCGGGCGGCCGGGTGAAGAAGCTGTTCAGCATCTTCGCCAACCCGAAGCTGCCGTCCATGCAGGACTACTACGAGCCCTGGACGTACGACTACGAGCACCTGCTGACCGCGCCGGCCGGCGACGACATCCCGGTGGCCCGGCCGAAGTCGCTGCTCACCGGCCAGGACACGAAGATCACCTGGAGTGCCAACTGGGACGACTCGCTCGCCGGCGGCAACGAGATCGCCGCCGGGGACCCGGTGCTCGCCAAGGTCTCCGACCAGGTGAAGCAGGAGTTCGAGAAGACGTTCATGTTCTTCCTGCCGCGCATCTGCGAGCACTGCCTCAACCCGTCGTGCGCGGCCTCCTGCCCGTCCGGGGCGATCTACAAGCGGGCCGAGGACGGCATCGTGCTCGTCGACCAGGACCGCTGCCGCGGCTGGCGGATGTGCGTCACCGGCTGCCCGTACAAGAAGGTGTACTTCAACCACCGCACCGGCAAGGCGGAGAAGTGCACCTTCTGCTTCCCGCGCATCGAGATCGGCCAGCCGACCATCTGCTCCGAGACCTGCGTCGGTCGGCTGCGCTACCTCGGCCTGATGCTCTACGACGCCGACCGGGTCGCCGAGGCAGCCGCCGTCGAGGACGAGCACGACCTCTACGACGCGCAGCGGTCGGTCTTCCTCGACCCGCACGACCCGCAGGTGGTCGCCGCGGCACGCGAGGCGGGCATCCCCGACGACTGGATCGACGGGGCCCAGCGCTCGCCGATCTGGGACCTGGTCATGCGGTACGAGGTGGCGCTCCCCCTGCACCCGGAGTACCGGACCATGCCGATGGTCTGGTACATCCCGCCGCTGTCGCCGGTGGCCGACGTGCTCCGAGAGACCGGCCACGACGCGGAGGAGGCCGGCAACCTCTTCGGCGCCATCGACGCGCTGCGCATCCCCGTGGAGTACCTCGCCGAGCTGTTCACCGCGGGCGACCCGGAGCCGGTGCGCGGGGTGTTGAACCGCCTCGCCGCGATGCGCGCCTACCAGCGCCGGATCAACCTGGGCGAGGCCCGCGACGAGTCCATCGCCGCCGCCGTCGGCATGACCGGCGCCGAGATGGACGAGATGTACCGGCTGCTCGCCATCGCCAAGTACGAGCAGCGCTACGTCATCCCCGCCGCGCACGCCGAGGACGCTCACCGGCTGGAGCGGCTCGCCACCGAGTGCAGCCTCGACTACGAGGGCGGCCCGGGCATGGGCGGCGGCGGCCCGTACGGCCAGGGTCCCTTCGGGGAGTCCTCCGGCACGCCGGTGCCCGTGCAGGTGGAGACGTTCCACATGCTGCGCGACCGGCAGACCGCCGAGGGCTTCACCGATCCGGGCGACGAGCCGCGGCGGGTCAACCTGCTCAACTGGGACGGCAAGGGCAGCCCGAGAGGGCTCTTCCCGCCCCGCCGCCCCGAGTCCGACCACACCGACGGAGGTGCCCGGTGAGCCAGCCGACCTGGCGGCGGGTGGCCGCCCGCGCGGCGTCCCTGCTGCTGCGCTATCCCGACGACGAGGTGCTCGCCGCGCTGCCCACCGTGCGCGCCGCCCTCGACGGCCTGCCGGCCGAGGTGGCCGCCCCGCTGCGCGAGGTGGTCACCCACCGGGAGGCGACCGGGGCCGTCGAGCTGCGGGCCGCGTACGTGGAGCTGTTCGACTTCCGCCGCCGCTGCTGCCTGCACCTCACGTACTACACCTGCGGCGACACCCGCCGGCGCGGCGAGGCGCTCGTCGGCTTCTCCGGCGCCTACAAGCGGGCCGGGCTCGCCGTCGTCGACGGGGAACTGCCCGACTTCCTCCCCGCCGTGCTCGACCTGGCCGCCGCCGACGACGGTGGCTGGCGACTGCTGCGGGACAACCGCGTCGGCCTGGACCTGCTGGTCGAGGCGCTGGGGCGGGAGAGGTCGGTCTACCGGCACGCCGCGGTCGCCGTACGCGAGATGCTGCCGCCGGCCCAGCCGGCGGACCTCGCCGCCGCCGCCCGCCTGGCCCGCACCGGCCCGCCGGCGGAGCAGGTCGGCCTGGAACCGTTCGGACTCGTCGACACCACACCGGGAGGCCGCCGATGAACATCCTGCTGTGGGTCGTGTACCCGTACCTGGCCCTGGCCGTCCTGGTCGGTGGCCTGATCTGGCGCTACCGGTACGACAAGTTCGGCTGGACCACCCGCTCGTCCCAGCTCTACGAGAGCACGATCCTGCGGTGGGGCAGCCCGCTGTTCCACTTCGGGGTGCTGATGGTGCTGGTCGGTCACGTCGGTGGCCTGCTGGTGCCGAAGTCCTGGACCGAGGCGGTCGGCGTCACCGAGCACGCCTACCACCTGACGGCCGTGTTCGTCGGCACGGTGGCCGGGCTCTGCACGCTGATCGGGCTGGGCATCCTGATCGCCCGGCGGCGGCTGACCGGGCCGGTCTTCGCCGCCACCACCCGCAACGACAAGGCCATGTACGTGGTGCTCGCCGGGGTCATCGTGCTGGGGTTGCTGGCCACCGTGCGGGCCAACGTGGTCGGCGACGGCTACGACTACCGGGAGACCGTGTCCCCGTGGTTCCGGTCGCTGTTCTACCTCAGCCCGGACCCGGGGGTCATGGCGAACGTCCCGGTCGGCTTCCAGATCCACGTCCTGGCCGCCTTCGCGCTCTTCGCGTTCTGGCCGTTCACCCGGCTCGTCCACGCCTTCAGCGCCCCGGTCGGCTACGCCACCCGGCCGTACGTGGTCTACCGCAGCCGCGACGACCGGCCCGGCCTGCGGCCGACCCGGCCCGGCTGGGAGGGCCCGCCGCGGCTACCCACCCCGCGCGGCGACCGCAGCCGCTCGCGCCGCTGACATCACGACGACCCCACGGAGGGCAGCGATGAGTATCGCCCGTGACAGCACAGCATCCGACACCACGCCGGCGCCCGGTGCGGTCCGCGCCGGCACGGCCACCCCGGGCAGCTCGCGGGCGACGCTCCAACTCGCCCTGGCGACGCTCGGCTTCCTGGTCAACTTCTGGGCGTGGGCCCTGCTGGGTCCGCTCGGCCCTGGCATCAAGGAGCGCCTCGACCTCAGCTTCGCGGCGCAGTCGCTGCTGGTGGCCGTGCCGGTGGTGGTCGGTTCGCTGGGGCGCGTACCGGTCGGCGCCCTCACCGACCGGTACGGAGCGCGCGTGGTGTTCCCGCTGGTCACCCTCGCCACGATCGTGCCGGTGCTGACCTTGAGCGTGGTCTCCTCCTACTCCGCGCTGATCATCACGGGGTTCTTCCTCGGCATCGGAGGCACCGCCTTCGCCGTCGGGGTGCCCCTGGTCTCCGGCTGGTACCCGCCGGCGCGGCGCGGCTTCGCCATCGGTGTGTTCGGCGTCGGCATGGGCGGCACCGCGATCGCCAACTTCACCACGGTCCGGCTCGCCGACTCCTACGGCGCGCGGACGCCGTTCCTGCTCGTCGCGGCGATCCTCGCCGGCTACGCGATCCTGTCGTTCCTGCTGCTGCGCGACGCGCCGGGGCGGGCCCGCCCGACCGGGTCGGCCTGGCAGCGCCTCAGCACGGTCGGCCGGCTCACGGTCACCTGGCAGCTGTGCTTCCTGTACGCGGTGGGCTTCGGCGGGTTCGTGGCCTTCAGCGTGTACCTGCCCGCCTACCTGCGCACCGCCTACGGCCTCGACGCCGGGGACGGCGCGCTGCGTACCGCCGGGTTCGTGGTCCTCGCCGTGGCCGCCCGGCCGCTGGGCGGCTGGCTCTCCGACCGGCTGCACCCGGTGCCGGTTCTGGTGTGGTGCTTCGGCGGGGTGGCGGCCTTCGCGGTGGTCCAGGCGTTCGAGCCCGCCCTGATGCCGGTGGGGACCGTCGCGTTGCTCGGGATGGCGGTGCTGCTGGGCGCGGCCAGCGGCGCGGTGTTCGCCCTGGTCGGCAAGGTCGCACCCGCCGACCAGGTGGGTGCGGTCACGGGTCTGGTCGGCGCAGCCGGCGGCCTCGGCGGATTCGTCCCGCCGCTGGTGATGGGCTGGGTCTACGGGTCGCAGGGCTCCTACGCCATCGGCCTCATGCTGCTCTCCGACGTCGCGCTGGCCGCCGCGGTGTTCACCGCCGTGAAGATGGCCGGCCTGGCGGCGCGCGAGTCATGAGCGCCGCGGCGATGTCGGCGAGCGCGCTGGAACGCCACCTCGCGCAACCCGCCGGATCCGCCGTGTTCGGCCCGGCGGAGCTCGACGGGTTGCCCGACCCCGTCCGTCGCTACCTGCGCACGGCCATCGGTCCGGGAACACCGCTGGCGACGGCCGCCGCCCTCCGGATGCGCGGAACGATCAAGCTCGGCCGGTGGCTGCCGTTCCGCGCCACGGAACTGCTGGCCCCGCAACGCGGCTTCCGCTGGTCGGCGCGGGTGGCCGGTGTCGTCTCCGGCTCCGACTCGTACGCGGCCGGGCAGGGGCGGATGGACTGGCGGCTGCTGGGCGTGCTCCCGGTGATGCGGGCCGACGGCCCGGACGTGGCCCGCAGCGCGGCCGGTCGGGCCGCCGGGGAGGCCTGCTGGGTGCCGACCGCGCTCCTGCCCCGGTTCGGGACCCGGTGGTCGGCCGTCGACGAGCGGCACATCCGCGCCCGGACGACCATCGACGGCACCTCCTGCGACGTCGACTACACGCTCGACGAGCAGGCCCGCCCCACCCGGATCGTCCTGGACCGGTGGGGCGACCCGGACGGCACCGGCGCCTGGGGCTGGCATCCCTTCGGCTTCGAGGTCACCGCCCACGCCACCTTCGGTGGGCTCACCGTGCCCGCCGCCGGGCGGGCCGGGTGGTTCGTCGGGACCGATCGTCGGGAGCGGGGCGAGTTCTTCCGGGTCACGCTCACCGCGCTGCGGCCCGTGACCTGAGGACCGGCCGGCATCCCGCTCGCCCCGGCGCCGTCACCTACCGCGGGCGCGGCGCGGCGTTGTCGAGGTTGAGCAGTCCGGCGTCGACCACAGCCCGGCTCATCGGCCGGGTCAGCTCGGCGAGGCGGGCGCACCCGTCGGCGCCCAGCACCGCGTACGCGGGCGTGGCGAGCCGGTCGGTGGCGGCCTCGAGCCACGCGCGCTGGGCCCGCCCACCGGCGGTCAGGGTCGGCTCCTCGCCCTCGACCAACCCGCGCCCGCGCAGCCGCTCGACCGCGCCCGCCCACTGCTCGGCGCTCCAGCCCCGCGTGCGGCGCAGGAAGCGGACCGACGCCTCGCCGGACGCGGCGTGCAGCACCAGCGCCTCCAACCCGGTCAGGCCCGCCAGCACCAGGGCGGCGACGTGCCCGTCGCCGCGAAACTCCCGCAGCACCGTCTGGGCCTGCCAGAGGACCAGGTGCGGCCGCTCCGGCCAGGGCAGCGCGGCGTGGGCGGCGAACAGCGGCCGCCCCTCGGGGTACGCGGCGGCGGACTCGGCGGCGCGGCGGGCCAGTTCGGCGGCCTCGGCCATCTCCGGGCCGTGCACCAGGTCGCCGAGCGCTCGGGTCAGGGCCGCGTCGGCGGCACCCAGCCGGGCGGCCAGCACGGCGGCCGGCGTGGCCCGCTCCCAGGCGGCGGGCAGCACCCGGGCCACGAGGGCGGGGTTGAAGTTGAAGAAGGTGGCGGCCACCGGGGCCGGGCCGACCGGTCCCAGGGCGGCCGCGCGGGAGGCGAAGTAGCCGGCCGGCTCCGCGAGGCCGAGGGCCGCGTACCGCTCGTGCGCCTCCGGCACGAAGTAGATCATCGCGTGCAGGGGTTCGGTCACCCGCCAGGCGCGGCGGACGACGGCCGGGTCGAGCGCCGCCGGCTGCGGCGAGTCGGGGTCCAGCTCGTCCGTCATGTCCGCCATGTCGCTGCCTTCCGCCGGGAACGTTACCGACGGGTAGGTTCCCATGCCGACGGCGGCCGTGTCACCTGCCGGGCAAAGGATGCCCTGTCGGGTCCTGTTGCTCAGGTCAACGACGTGGTCTCATACCGGGACGACGATGTCACCGACCTGCGCACGGCGACCCCGTCCCAGCCGCTCGGTGACTCCAATCCCCCGGCGTGAAAGGTGCAAGGATGCACAGAAGACCAACCTTCCAACTCGCGGTCCTGACCGCCACGGCGGCGACCTTCCTGGCGGCCGGCGGAGCGTCGGCGGCGGCGGGCACGACGCCGTCCTTCACCGCCTCCGCGGGCGCGGCGGCGTGTGAGCCGGGTGCCGCGGGGAACAGCGCGGCGCGCGTGGCCGAAGGCGCCACCGCACAGGAGCCGGAGCTGTACTCCAAGAACGAGGCGAACGCCTACGGCGTCATCAAGGACTCGCCGCGCCTGCCCAACGGCAGCGTCACCATCCCCACGGTCTTCCACATGGTCTCCGACCACCCGCTCACCGCGGCGGAGACGACCCGGTGGAACACCCTGATCGCGGCGCAGATGACGGTGCTCAACGACTCGTTCGGGGGCCGCACGGCGGCGGACGCCGCCGACACGCCGTTCCGCTTCTCGCTCGTCGACACCACGTGGACGGTGAACAGCGACTGGTACACCGTGGTGCCCGGCAAGAACGAGCGGGACATGAAGCAGGCGTTGTACACCGGCGACGCCCGCACCCTGAACGTGTACGCGGCCAACATCGGCGGCGGACTCCTCGGCTGGGCGTACTTCCCGAAGGGCTACAACAACGGCCGGGACTACATCGACGGCGTCGTGATGCTCGACGAGTCGATGCCGGGCGGGACGGCGGGCAAGTACGCCCTGGGTGACACCCTGACGCACGAGGTCGGGCACTGGCTCATGCTGGAGCACACCTTCGCGCACGGGTGCTCCGCCTCCGGCGACTACGTCGCGGACACCCCGCGCGAGGCGGCGCCGCAGTTCAACTGCCCGGTGGGTGCGGACACCTGCACGGCGCCCGGGCTCGACCCGATCCACAACTTCATGGACTACACGCAGGACTCCTGCATGAACATGTTCACCGCCGGACAGGCGGACCGGATGAGTGACGCCTGGGTGGCCTTCCGGGCCGGCGGCGGCAAGCAGTAACCGGTTTCCGGACGTACGAGTCGGGGTCGGCGGGCCGCGCGAGCGGCCCGCCGGCCCCGACGGCTTTCGAGGCCCGCGGGGTCAGCCGGTGAAGGACTCCGGGCCGAAGCGGCCCCACGCCACGAAGGCGGCCAGGGCGAGATAGACCAGGTCCGGCACGATGGTCGCCCGCTCGCCGCGGCGGAGGCGCATGGTCGCCGCGCCGGCGAACAGCAACGCCACGCAGGTGGCGGTCACGGGCACCAGAACCGGGGCGACGTCGGCCACGGCGGGCAGGACCAGGCCCGCGGCGGCCAGGATTTCGAGGGCTCCGATGGCCCTGAGGGCGCCGGGACTGAAGTCCAGGACCCATTCCGCGGCGTGACCCACCGAGGCGATCTTCTCCCTGGGCACGAACATCTTGCTGGTGCTGACCAGGAGGACGGCGGACAGCAGTCCGGTGACGAGCCACAGCGCGAGGTTCACGAGCATCTCCTTGAGGGTTGTCGGTCTCCGGTCCGGTCGAACATGGAGATGCCGGCGACCCGGTCCTCGTGACACGGCGGGCCTGTGGCCTGCACCACGGAGCGCGGGTGTCCGCCGCGACCGCCGCCGACGGAGCCCGCCGGGGACAACGGCCCGACCCGTCCCGCCGTATCCTCCGCCGGTGCCGTTCCTCCTCTCCTCGACCGCGACCCACCCCCGCCGCAGCGCCCTCACCGCGCCGGTACCGTTCCGGGTGGTCGCCGGGCTCGTGGCCACGCTGCTGCTCGCCGGCTGCGGCCTCGTCACCCCACCCCGCCCCGCCTCCCTGCTGCGGTTCGAGTTCGCGGCCACCACGGGCGACGGGTACATGAACCAGCTCCTGACCATCTACAACGACGGCACCCGGTTGCTCGCGCCGACCCTGGAGTTCACCGCGCTGGACGCCGCCCGGAGCCCGCTGCCGGCGGTGCAGGTCACGACGCTGTACGGCAGTGACCGCGGGCGGCTGGTCGTCCCGCCGGGCGGTGGCGTCGACGTGCTGGTCTTCGCCGGCGAGGGAGCCGAGTTGGCCGAGGACGTGGCGGTGTCCGTACGCACCGCGGAGGCGGTCGAGGCTCCGGTCGTCGACGTCGAGCCGGTGGTCACCCCGATGGACGACTCCGGCCGGGTGCTCGACCGCAACAGCCCGTTCACGGCCGTGTCGCTGCGCAACGACGACAGCGAGCCGATGAGTGTCCGGCTGGTCTACATCGTCTGGACCGAGCCGGAGGGAGACCAGCGGCAGCAGGCCGAGAAGGTCGTACCGGTGGGCGACCTGATCGTCGTCCCGCCGAAGCAGAGCACGCTGGTGCCGGTCACCGGAGCGGCACGGACCGCCGTGGCGGGGGCGGCGGGGCGCGTCCCGGCCAGCATCAAGGCGTACCTCTCCCGGTGACCCGCCGGTCGGCGGCCGTCGCGGTCCAGAACGCACCCCACAGCAGGAAGAACGGCGACCACAGCAGCAGGTCCCAGCGCGCCAGGTCCCGGGCCAGGGCCGCCTCCCCGGCGGGCGGCGGGCGCACGTCGGCCAGCAGCAGCGCGTCGCCGACGAAGCCGAACCCCAGCACCCCGATCGCCCGGGCGATCATGAAGATCCCCAGCACCCACGTGATGGCGCGCAGCAACCGACGCGGGGCTGCCGCGCCCCAGGGACGGACGGTGGCCAGCGCGACGACGACGCCGACCACGGCGGCGCCGGCCAGCACCCAGTGGCTGGCCACGAAGAGCGGATCACGTGCCAGCAACCGCTCGCGCAGCTCCGGGGGCAGCGGGTCCTTGTCGGCGAGCGCCTCGGCTCCCAGCGCCTGCGCGAGCTTCATCGACCCGTAGGCCGCCGCGCACACCGCCGCCCCGTACGGCGCGAGCCTCGCCCGTTCAGCCCGCGGCACGTCGCCTCGTCGCCGTCTCGTAGGACCGGATCATCGCCAGCAGCAGCCCGATCACGACGAGCCCGAGGATGCCGTGGTACCACCGCCAGCCGATGCCGGTGCCAACGAACCCGTCCAGGATCAGGATCCCGGCGCCGCCGCCGACCGCGAGCAGCATCCCGGCCAGCGCGAGCAGCATCAGTGCTCTCGGCAGCCGCCGACCGATGCGCGTGACAGTGGCGAGGGCGAGGCCCGCGCCCAGCACGCCGGTCGCGGCGGCGCTCCACTGTGCCGTGGCCGGGTCCAGGAAGTAGCGTTCGGCCTCCTCGGCCGGGACGGGCGGGCCGCCCGGGAACCCGAGCCGGGCCTGCAGGGCGAAGGCGGCCTTACCGGCGGCGTAACCGAGGAAGAGCACCGCCATCGCGTGAGCCGGCCAGCGATGCGGCTGCGGAGTGTCGACCATGATCGCGACGGTAGCCGGGCGCGCAGCCGCCCCCACTCCCGAAGGGAAGGGAGACCTCTCCCCCGTAGGAGGGAGCACCTTCCACCGGAGCGAGCGGGGGCCGGACGCCCGAGGCGCGGTGGGTGACGGCAGTGGGTGGGGTGCCGGCCCACCGACGGCACCCCACCCACGCGTCAGGTCAGCCGGTCGCGCAGCTCGCGGTGGGTGTCGTGTTGTTGCCGTTCTTGTAGAGCGTGATGCCGAAATTGTTCCCGTTGCCGTTGGGGCGGGCCGTGAGCGTGCCGCTGGTGCCGCTGATCGAGGCGTTCCAGCTGTTCTGCAGGGTCTGGCCGCCGTTCGTGCGGATGGTCACCACCCAGTTGCTGGTGCCGCTGACCGAGAAGGTCACGTTGAACCGGTCGCTCCACTCCTCGGCGCGGTTGACGCTGACCGTGCAGCCCCCGGAGGGCGGTGGGGTGGTGGGGCCGGGCGCCGCGCCGCCCACCGTGATGTTGGAGCTTCCGCTGCTCTGGTAGCCCTCGGTGGCCAGGATCTGGTAGTCGTGGCTGCCCAGGTTCATCCCGTAGCGGGCCCACGCGTCGAAGTGGTTGCCGGCGGTGATGGTGCCGCCCACCCGCTTCGACTGCCGGACGCTCCAGTACTGGTAGAAGGTCCGGGTGCCCTCGATGGAGGGCGCGTTGACCCGCTGGGTCCGGTAGATGTCGTACGTGCCGCCGTCGGTGGTGACGGTGCCCATGTACCCCTGGCCGCCCGGCGGCCGGTAGGTGCCCCAGCTGTCGACGATGTAGTACTCGACGAGCGGGTTCCTCGTCCACCCGTAGAGGGTCAGGTAGGCGTTTCCGGACGGGCTGAAGGTGCCGGAGTAGGTCACGGTCCGGCGCGCGCCGGGATTCCAGCCCTTGCCGGCGACGAAGTTGTTGATGTTGCTCCACTGGGTGCTGTACTGGCCGCCGCTACCCATGTTCATGGAGACGTTGCCACTGTCCTTCCAGAAGGAATAGAAGTAGCCGTTGTTGGTTCCGGTCGAGTTCGTCGTCACGGTCTCGGCGTGGGCCGGGCTGGGCAGGAGGGCCGTGGTACCGGCCGTGACCAGGGCGACGGCGCAGGCGCCGCCGATGAGCATCCTGAGGCGTCCGCGTCTGGGGATCCTCGAGCGGACGGGGGCGTCGTTCATCTACGTGCTTCCTCCTCGTGAGGGCTGGCGGAGGCCAGCAGCGGTACGACCCGGCGCGGTTCGCATCGACGGAAGTAGATAGGTCCCGCCAGCGCCAGCATCGATCGCGCCGCCGCAGGTTGTCAACAACTTCCGGAAGTCAAGCGGAAGAACCTCGTCGCGGACGAGCCCGCCAGAAAGAACGCCATCCCTGGTCAGGAACCGCGCTCAGCCGCCATCGGCCCGGGCGTCTTCACCGCATACCGAGGCAGCGACGAACCACGATCATCGGCGAGTTCCGGAAGGTTTCGAGAAGGTCAGCCGTCGAGGGCGGTCCGGAGGAAGTCGAGGGCCGCCGCGTCGTCGTCGATGCCGCCCGCCTCGTGGCCGTTGTACCGCCACACGGCCAGCTCGACCGGCCCCCGGTAGGCGTTGACCGCGGCGAAGACCGTGGACGGGGGCACGATCTCGTCCATCAGCGCGACGGAGAAGCGCGCCGGCACGCCCGCCCGCCGGGCGAAGGCGACCCCGTCGACGTAGCCGAGCGTGCGCAGCACGGCCTCCTCCCGGTCCCGGTGCACCGCCAGATAGTCCCGGATCTCCCGGTACGGGTGGGCGTCGGTGACCGTCACCGCGCGCGGGATGTCGCACAGGAACGGCACGTACGCCACGGCGGCCCGCAGGTCCGGCACCAGGGCGGCGGCGGCCAGCGCGGCCCCGCCGCCCTGGCTGTGGCCGAGCACCGCCACCCGGCCCGGGTCGACGGCGGGCAGCCGGCGGGCCGCGTCGACGGCCCGGACCGCGTCGGTGAGGAAGCGGCGGTAGTAGTACCGGCGCGGGTCCTCGATGCCCCGGGTGGCCATGCCGGGCGCCTGCGGACCGGCCCCGGCCAGGTCGGGGGTGTCGCCCCGGCTCCACCCGGAGCCCTGGCCGCGGGTGTCCATCTGGAGGTGCGCGAAGCCGGCGGCGGCCCAGAGCAGGTTCTCCAGCGGGTGGCCCCGCCCGCCGCCGTAGCCGACGTACTGCACGATCGTGGGCAGCGGGCCGGTGGCGCCGCGCGGTACGCGCAGCCAGGCCCGGACCGACTGGCCGGCGAAGCCGGGAAACGCCACGTCGAACACGTCCAGGCCGGTCAACGGGGTGTCCTGCGGGGTCACGACGAGTTCGCCGTCGCAGGCGCGAGCCTCGGCGAGCGTCTCGGCCCAGAACGCGTCGAAGTCGTCCGGTTCGCGCAGGGCGCTACGGTAGGTGCGCAGCTCAGCCTCGGGCAGGTCGGTGTACACGGTGGTCGCTCAACTCCTCGAAACGTGCGGGCCGGTCGGCGCTGTCGTCAACCCTCGGCAGGTGCGGCAAGATGGCTCGGAGCCGGCCGGGTGAAGGAGACGCGGGTGAACGCGGACGACGAGCGCAGGGTGACCATCACCGTGATCGCGCGGGAGGCCGGGGTCTCGGTGCCCACCGTGTCGCGCGTGCTCAACGGCCGTTCGGACGTGGCCCCGGACACCCGGGAACGGGTGGAGGAGCTGCTGCGCCACCACGGCTACCGGCGGCGGGGTACCCGTGCCGTACAGCGCGCGGCCCTGCTCGACCTGGTCTTTCCCGACCTGGACAGCCCGTGGGCGCTGGAGATCATCCGTGGGGTGGAGGACGTCGGGCACGCGGCCGGGGTGGGCACCGTGGTGTCGGCGATCCACAGTGAGTCGAGCTCGACCCGGCAGTGGTTGCAGAACCTGCGGGCCCGGGCCTCGGACGGCGTCATCGTGGTGACCTCGCACCTCAGCCAGCCGGTGCACGCCCAGCTGCGCCGGCTCAACGTGCCCGTGGTGGTGGTCGACCCGGCCGGAGCGCCCGCGACCGGCGTACCGACGATCGGCGCCACCAACTGGTCCGGCGGTCTCGCGGCGACCGAGCACCTGCTCGGCCTCGGGCACCGCCGCATCGGGTTCGTGACCGGCCCGACGCGTCTGCTGTGCAGCCGCGCCCGGCTCGACGGCTACCGGGCGGCCCTGGAGCACGCCGGGGTGCCGCTGGACGACCGGCTCGTGCAGCCCGGCGACTTCTACCACGCCTCCGGCTTCGCCGCCGGCAGCACGCTGCTCGACCTCGACGACCCGCCGACCGCCATCTTCGCCGCCAGCGACCAGATGGCCTTCGGCGTCTACGAGGCCGTCCGCCGCCGCGGGCTCCGGGTCGCCGACGACGTCAGCATCGTGGGCTTCGACGACCTGCCGGAGGCCCGGTGGGCGTCCCCGCCGCTGACCACCGTCCGCCAGCCGCTGGTGGAGATGGGACGGCTCGCCGCCCGCACGGTGCTGCGCCTGGCCCAGGGCGAGGAGATCGAGTCGCCCCGGGTCGAACTGGCCACCGAACTCGTGGTCCGGGACAGCTCGGCCCGCCACGACTAGCCGTCCGGCGCGCGTCACCACGGGCGCGCCCTTGACGGCCGGCCGGTGTCCGGCGTGCCGAGCACCCCGGCCAGCCAGCGGAGCTGCCGCCGCACCTGCACGGCCTCGCCGCCCTCGTGCTGGTTGAACGGGTAGACGTGGATCTCCCGGTCGACCGGTCCCGGCCGGCCGTTGGCGGCGCCGTACTGGTTGTAGGCGGCGAAACCGGTGCTCGGTGGACACACCCGGTCCCGCAGGCCGATCCCGAAGTGCGCGGGGGCAGCCGCCCTGCGGGCGAAGGCGACGCCGTCGACGTAGGACAGGGTGTGGCGCACCCGCTCCTCCGCCTCCCGATCGACCGCCAGGTACCGCGCGATCTCGCCGTACGGCTCGGCGTCGGTGATCTCGATGGCGCGCTGGATGTCGCAGAGGAACGGCGCCGTGGTGAGCACCGCCGCGAGATCGGGGACGAGCCCCGCCACGGCGAGGGCGAGGCCGCCGCCCTGGCTGTTGCCGACCGCGACGACCCGGGCGGGATCGACCCCGTTCAGCGCCCGGGCCGCCTGGACGGCGCGGACCGCGTCGGTGACGAGGCGGCGGTAGTAGTAGCCCTGCGGGTCCAGGACTCCCCAGGTCACCGGCGAGGGGCCACCGGCGGGTCCGGCGTGCGGATCGGCGGTGTCCCCGCTGCCGTACCGGCCGGACTGGCCCCGGGCGTCCATCAGCAGGTGGGCGTAGCCGGCCACCGGCCAGGTCAGCCGCTCGTGCGGCAGGCCGCGCCCGCGCCCGTAGCCGACGTATTCCACGACCACGGGCAGCGGTCCGTCCATTCCGGCGGGTCGGGTGTACCAGGCCTTGACCGGGTCGCCGCCGAAGCCGGCGAACGTCACGTCCCAGGAGTCGACCAGGCGCAGGTCGGTCGGTTCGGGTTGGACGTCGAGGAGCACCGGGCGGGGCGCCTCCGCCGCCAGCGTCGCCCGCCAGAAAGCGTCGAAGTCGGCCGGCTCCCGCACGGCGGGCGCGTACCGGCGCAGTTCGTCGAGGGGAAGATCGAACATGGCCATGGCTCCTCGCTGGCTCAGCCGCGGTACGCGGGCGGCGCGGTGCTCTCGCGCACGACCAGTTCCGTCACGAGGTCGACGCGGCTCGCCGGCAGGTCCACCCCGCGCGCCAGCTCCAGGAGCATCTGGGCGGCCGTGCCCGCCATGTCCCGCAGCGGCTGGTTGACCGTGGTCAGGGCGGGGCCGATCCACGCGGCGACCGGCAGGTTGTCGTACCCGATGACCGACAGGTCGCCGGGGACGTCCAGGCCGAGCTGCCGCGCCGCCCGCAACACCCCCATGGCCTGCATGTCCGAGCCGGCGAAGATCGCCGTCGGGCGGTCCGCGGAGGTCAGCAGCTCCATCCCGTACGCGTAGCCGGCGTCGACGTAGAAGCTGCCGAACCGCACCAGGTCGGGGTCCACCGGTAGGCCCATCTCCTCGTGCGCGGACCGGAAGCCGGCCGCCCGGGCCCGGCTGCACAGGACGTCCTGCGGCCCGGAGATGATCCCGATCCGGCGGTGGCCGAGTTCCAGCAGGTGGCGGGTGGCGAGCAGGCCGCCGTTCCAGTTGTTCGAGCCGACCGTGGGCACCGGGGCCGACGTGGCGCTGTCGGTGTCCAGCACGACGAACGGGATCATCTCGCGGTGCAACTGCCGTTGCTGCGGCTCGGTCAGGTGGCACAGCACGAGCAGCACCCCGCGCGGGGGGCGGGCGAGCAGCTCGTCCAGCCACTGTTGGGAGGGGCGGTGCGCTCCGCCCAGCTGGGACAGGACCACGGTGGCCCCGGCCGGCCTGGTCACCGACTCCACGCCGCGGATGATCTCCATGGCCCACTCGTTGTCGAACTCGTGGAAGACCAGGTGGACCTGGCCCGCGGCCGTCGACCGCCGCCGGGAGCGGCGGCGGTAGCGGTGGCGCTCGAGGCTGGCCTCGACCCGCGCCCGGGTCTCGGCGGCGACGTCCGACCGGCCGTTGAGGACCTTCGAGACGGTCGCCATGGAGACGCCGACCTCTTCGGCGATGGTGGCGATCGTCGCGGCGCCGGGTGCGTCGGCAGGGCGGGACGGTGTCATAGGGCCTCATCCACGGCTTCCGAAAATTTCGGCGCACGTTACCACAGGACCTGACGGCGAACGAAGGCCCGACCGGCGCCGCAAGCGCGCGAGCAGATGACATCCTTCGATGCCGGCAAGCGCTTGCCAGCGTGATAAGCGCTCGTCCACGCCCTCTTGACACGTCGATGGACGGCCCCTAGATTCCCGCAGCAAGTATCGCCGAGTTACCGAAACTTTCGAAACAGACCAGCGCATCCCGGACGCCCGGACGGGACGGCTGCCGGTCGGATCCAGGGGGCCCGCATGACCGACCAGGTGCCCGTCGACGGCCCGGTGGTCGCCGTGGACGCCGACGAGTGGCGGGATCCGCGGCGGTCGCCGGCCCGGCGCGCCGCGGCCCTGCTCCCACTGATGTCGCTGGAGGAGAAGGTCGCCCAGCTCGTCGGGGTGTGGGTCGGCGCGGACGCCTCCGGCGACGGCGTCGCCCCGCACCAGACCGACCTGGTCGACGGCGCGCCGGAGTGGGACGCCGTGATCCGGCACGGGTTGGGCCAGCTCACCCGCCCGTTCGGGACGGCGCCGGTCGACCCGGTCCGCGGCGCGCGCTCGCTGGCCGCGTCCCAGGCGCAGATCGCGGCGGCGAGCCGGTTCGGCATCCCGGCTCAGGTGCACGAGGAGTGTCTCACCGGCTTCGCCGCCTGGCGGGCCACCGTCTACCCGTCGCCGCTGAGCTGGGGAGCGACCTTCGACCCGGAACTGGTGCGGGAGATGGCGGGGCGGATCGGCCGGTCCCTGCGGGCGGCCGGCGTCCATCAGGGCCTGGCGCCGGTGCTGGACGTGACCCGGGACTACCGCTGGGGCCGCACCGAGGAGACGATCGGCGAGGACCCGTACCTGGTCGGGACGGTCGGCGCGGCGTACGTGCGGGGCCTGGAACAGGCCGGCGTGGTCGCCACCCTGAAGCACTTCGCCGGCTACTCGACCTCACGGGGCGGCCGGAACCTCGCCCCGGCGCAGCTGGGCCCCCGGGAGCTGGCCGACGTCATCCTGCCTCCGTTCGAGATGGCCCTGCGGCTGGGCGGCGCCCGGTCGGTGATGAACTCCTACGCCGAGATCGACGGCGTCCCGGTGGCCGCCGACGAGCGCCTGCTGACCGGCCTCCTGCGGGAAGCGTGGGGCTTCACCGGAACCGTCGTCGCGGACTACTTCGCGGTGCGCTTCCTGCAGACCCTGCACGGCGTCGCCGCCGGGGGTGCGGACGCGGCCCGGCTCGCCCTCACCGCCGGGATCGACGTCGAACTGCCCAGCGTGGACGCGTACGGCCCGCCCCTGGTGTCCGCGGTCCGGTCCGGGGCGGTCGACGAGGCACTTGTCGACCGCGCCCTGCACCGCGTGCTGACCCAGAAGATCGAACTCGGCCTGCTCGACGACGGCTGGCAGCCGCTGCCCCCCGACGTCGACCAGTTGCGCCTCGACGACGAGCGCGGCCGGGACGTCGCGCTGCGGCTGGCCCGGGAGGGCGTCGTCCTGCTGCGTAACAAGGCCGCGCTGCTGCCGCTCACCGTGCACCAGCGGATCGCCCTGGTGGGGCCGGTCGCGGACGACCCCCTGGCGATGCTCGGCTGCTACTCGTTCCCCCTGCACGTCGGCGTCCGGCATCCCGAGCACGGGCTCGGCGTGGAGATCCCCTCGCTGCGCGACTGCCTCGGCCGGCTGTTCCCCCGGCTGACCCACGTGCCGGGCTGCGCCGTCACCGGCGAGGACACCTCCGGCATCCCCGCCGCGGTGGCGGCGGCCGCCGCGGCCGACGTCTGCGTGCTGGCGGTCGGCGACCGGGCCGGCCTGTTCGGGCGCGGCACCTCCGGTGAGGGGTGCGACGCCACCGACCTGCGGCTGCCCGGCGTGCAGGCGGAACTGGTCCGGGCCGTCCTGGCGACCGGCACCCCGGTCGTCCTCGTCCTGCTGACCGGACGGCCGTACGCCCTCGGGGCGGAGTACGACCGGGCGGGCGCCGTCGTCCAGGCCTTCTTCCCCGGCCAGCGGGGCGGGCAGGCGCTGGCCGAGGTGCTCGCCGGCCTGGTGAACCCCTCCGGCCGGCTGCCGGTCAGCGTGCCCCGCGACGCCGGCGGCCTGCCCGGCACCTACCTCTCCCCGCCGCTGGGGCGCCGCTCGCAGGTGTCCTCGGTGGACCCGACGCCGGCCTTCCCCTTCGGCCACGGGCTGAGCTACACGACGTTCGAATGGGCTGCCGCGGGGGTTTGCGGGGCCGGCACGCAGCCCGGCGAACCGGCCGCCTGGCCGGTCGACGGCGAGGTGAGCGTCCACGTCACGGTCCGCAACACCGGTTCGCGCGCCGGCACCGAGGTCGTCCAGCTCTACCTGCACGATCCGGTCGCGCAGACGACCCGGCCGGTGGTCCGGCTCATCGGGTTCGCGCGGATGCCCCTGCAACCCGGCGAGGCCGCCCGGGTCAGCTTCGAGGTCCCGGCCGACCTCACGTCCTTCATCGGTGTCGACGGCCGGCGGGTCGTGGAGCCCGGCGACGTGGAGCTACGGCTCGCGCGGTCGAGCGCCGAGGTGGCGGCCGTCCTGCCGCTGCGCCTGGTGGGCGTCGAACGGGAGGTCGGCCACCACCGGCGACTCCAGCCGTCGGTCCGCGTCGAGTCGGGCGCCGCTCCGCCGCACCCTCGCCAAGGAGGCCGATGATGAGCACTTCCGAAACCCTGCGCCCGCCACCCGAGGCGAACGATCTCCCCACGACCACGACCGCCTCCGCGCCCGCCCGACGGCGCAAGCACCACCGCACCTGGCGCCGGGCGCTGCGTCGGGACTGGCAACTCTATTCGCTCGCGATCCTGCCGTTGCTGTTCTTCGTGGTCTTCCGGTACCTGCCGATGCTCGGCAACGTGATCGCCTTCCGGCGGTTCCGACCCGGCGGCAGCATTTTCGGTGAGTACTGGGTCGGCCTGCGGTACGTCAAGATGTTCCTCGCTGATCCGACGTTCTGGCACGTGTTCACCAACACCGTGGTGCTGGGCACGCTGACCCTGTTGTTCTGCTTTCCCCTGCCGGTCGTCCTGGCGCTGCTGCTGAACGAGGTCCGCGCCCGCAAGCTCAAGCGGCTCGTCCAGTCCGTGTCCTACCTGCCGCACTTCCTGTCGATCGTCATCGTGGCGGCCATGGTCATGCAGATGGTGTCTGTGGACGGGACGGTGAACCAGCTCGTGCGCGCCGTCGGCGGCGAGGCCGTTCCGTTCATCCAACGGCCGGAGTGGTTCCGGACGATCTACGTCTCGTCGGAGGTCTGGCAGACCGTCGGCTGGGGCACCATCCTCTACCTCGCCGCGCTCACCACCATCGACGACGACCTCTACGAGGCGGCCCGGATCGACGGCGCCAACCGGTGGCGCCAGACCTGGCACATCACGCTGCCCGGCATCCGCCCGACAATGGTGACGCTGTTGATCCTCAACATCGGCGCCTTCATGGCGGTCGGTTTCGAGAAGATCCTGCTGTTGTACAACCCGTTGACGTACCCGACCGGCGACGTGATCTCCACGTACCTGTACCGGATGGGCTTCGAGTCCAGCAACTTCAGCTATGCCGCCGCGATCGGACTCTTCGAGTCCCTGATCGGGCTCACTCTGGTCCTGTCGGCGAACGCCATCTCTCGTCGAGCGGTGGGGACGAGCCTGTGGTGACCCTGGACAGCGCCACCGCCGCGCCGACGACCAAGGGGCCGCGGGGGCCTCGGGACACCCGGGGCTACCGCATCTTCCGGATGGTCAACGCCGTCATCCTGACCGCCGTCGTGGTCGTGACGCTCTATCCGTTCGTCAACATCGTGGCCCGGTCGCTCAGCGACGAGGCGTACATCATCGCCGGCAAGGTCAACCTCGTGCCCCGCGGGTTCAACGCGGACACCTACAAGCTCGTGATGTCCGACTCGGCATTCTGGACCAACTACCGGAACACCGTGGTGTACACCCTCGTCGCCACGCTCATCTCGATCGTGCTCACCACCTGCTACGCATACGTGCTGTCCAAGAAGCACCTCAAGGGTCGCAACGCGCTCGTCGGGATCGCCGTGTTCACCATGTTCTTCTCCGGTGGTCTGATCCCCAACTACGTGCTGATCACCAGCCTGGGCCTGAAGAACACCATCTGGGCGATCGTCCTGCCCAACGCCATCAACGTCTTCAACCTCCTGGTCATGAAGGCGTTCTTCGAGAGCCTTCCCGTCGAACTGGAGGAGGCAGCCGCCGTCGACGGCCTGAACACGTACGGGATCCTGCTCCGGATCGTGCTGCCGCTGTCCAAGGCCCTGATCGCCACGATGGTGCTGTTCTACGCCGTGGCCTTCTGGAACTCGTGGTTCAGCGCGTTCCTCTACCTGGACCAGCAGGACCTGTGGCCGGTGACGATCTACCTGCGCAACCTCATCGCCGGGGCCACCGGCGCGGAGAACGTCGGCGCCATCGCCGAGGCCGACGAGGTACAGGCCGAGGCGACGCTGAAGGCCGTCACCATCGTGCTCACCACCCTGCCGATCCTGCTGGTCTACCCGTTCGTCCAGCGCTATTTCGTGTCCGGGGTCATGCTCGGCGCCGTCAAGGGCTGACCGCCGGTCCCATCCGACCTACCACCGAAGTGAAAGGACTCGCCGTGTTTCAGAAAGCGTGGCGTCCAATGGCGATGGTCGTCGCCGGTCTGCTCACCGTCACCCTCGCCGCCTGCGGTGACGACTCCCCGGAGGGCAAGGACCTCAAGGAGAACCGGGCCGGCGCGATGGCGAACTACAACCTCGGGGACCAGTTCAAGGCCACCGAGCCGGTGAAGTTCTCGATGTTGTACAACAACCACCCGAACTACCCGTTGAAGAACGACTGGCTGTTCTGGTCAGAGCTGACGAAGCGGACCAACGTCTCGATCGAGCCGGTCGCCGTGCCGCTGAGCGACTACGAGTCGAAGCGCAGCCTGCTGATCGGCGCCGGCGACGCGCCGTTCATCATCCCGAAGACGTACCCGGGCCAGGAGGACGCCTTCGTCTCCTCGGGCGCGATCCTCCCGGTCAGCGACTACCTCGACCTGATGCCCAACCTCAAGGACAAGATCTCGAAGTGGAACCTCCAGTCCGAGATCAACACGCTCCGCCAGGCCGACGGTAAGTACTACCTGCTGCCCGGGCTGCACGAGAAGCCCTGGCAGGACTACACCCTGGCAGTGCGAACCGACATCCTCGATCAGCTCCACCTTTCGGCCCCGAAGACCTGGGACGAGCTGTACACCGTGCTCAAGGCGATGAAGAAGGCCTATCCCAACTCCTACCCGTTCTCGGATCGGTGGAGCAAGCCCAACCCGGGCGGCAACCTGCTGAACATCCTCGCCTTTTCCTACGGGCTCGAGGGCGCCGGCTGGAACTTCCAGCACACCAGCTGGGACGCGAACGCCAAGAAGTTCGTCTACACCGGGGCCAGCGACCCGTACCGGCAGATGCTGACGTACCTCAACAAGCTGGTGAGGGAAGGGCTGCTCGACCCGGAGAGCTTCACCCAGACCGACGACCAGGCGCGCCAGAAGCTGGCCAACGGCAAGTCGTTCGTGATCAGCGCCAACGCGCAGACCCTGGTGAACGAGAACCGGCCGGACCTGGCGAAGACCATCCCGAGCGCGAAGATCAGCAAGATCACGCTGCCGATCGGCCCGGCCGGCGAGATCAACCCCGCCAGCCGGCTGGAGAACGGCATCATGATCTCCAAGAAGGCCCGGGACAGCAAGAACTTCGTGGCCATGATGCAGTTCATCGACTGGCTCTGGTACTCCGACGCGGGGCAGGAGTTCGCCCGGTGGGGCGTCGAGGGGACGACGTTCGCCCGGGACGCGTCCGGCAAGATCACCCTGGCTGACGACGTCAACGTCGTCGGGCTCCACCCCAACGCCAGCAAGCACCTGCAGAAGGACTTCGGCTTCTACAACGGCATCTTCGCCTACGGCGGCAGGCCGGAGTTGGTGCAGGCGTTCTTCTCCCCGGAGGAGCAGGACTTCCAGAAGGTGATGAACGCCCGGACGCCGAAGGCCGTGCCTCCGCCGTACCCCTTCACGGACGAGGAGCGCGAGCAGGTGTCGCTGTGGGAGACGCCGCTGAAGGACTTCGTCTACCAGTCGACGCTCCAGTTCATCCTCGGCCAGCGGGACCTCTCCCAGTGGGACGCCTACGTGACCGAACTGAAGGCAAAGAACATGGACAAGTACATGGACGTGGTCAACAAGGCGTACGAGCGCTACCAGAAGGAACACAGCTGACCGCTGCGCCCGTCCGGTCCGGTCGCGCCCGCCGTCGGGCCCGACCGGGCCGGCCGTCAGCGGCCCGGCCACCCGCACAGGGAGAAGCTCATGTACATCCCCGTTTCCCAACACCCGTCGGGCCGGCTGACCGACGCGTGGCGCACCTGCGTCGGCACCGGCCGGTTCGATCTGGCGCTGCGGCGCGACTACCAGGAGTCGCTGGCGCTGGTCCAGCGGGAGATCGGCTTCCGGCACATCCGGGGCCACGGGCTGCTCAGCGACGGCACGGGCGTCCACCGGCCCTACGAGCACCGCGGGGCACGCCAGGTTCGGCACGCCTTCACGTACGTAGACCAGGTGGTCGACGCCTACCTCGACCTCGGCATCCGGCCGTTCCTGGAGCTGGGCTTCATGCCGTCCGGCCTCGCCTCGGGTGACCAGACGGTGTTCTGGTGGCGCGGCAACGTCACGCCGCCCGCGTCCTTACCCGAATGGGCCGACCTGGTCCGCGCGACGATCGGCCACCTCGTCGACCGCTACGGCCTCGACGAGGTGCGGGGCTGGCCGATCGAGGTGTGGAACGAGCCCAACCTCACGGCGTTCTGGCAGGACGCCGACGAGGCCGCCTACCACCGGCTCTACGAGGTGACCGCACGCGCCGTGAAGGAGGTCGACGCCGAACTCCAGGTCGGCGGTCCGGCGCTCTCCCCCGGGGCCGACGACTGGCTGCCCCGCTTCGCCGACTTCGTCGCCGCCCGGTCGGTCCCGGTCGACTTCGTCAGCAAACACGCCTACGCCTCCGGGCCGGCCCAGCACGTGCCGTTCGGGGTCCACCAGACGCTGACCCCGGCCTCCGGGCTCCTGGACCAGTTCGCCACCCCGCGCGAACTGCTGCGGGACACCGCGCTGGCCGGGCTGCCCGTGCACATCACCGAGTTCAACTCCTCCTACCGGCCGGACAATCCGATCCACGACACCGCGTTCCACGCCGCGTACCTGGCCCCGGTGGTTGCCTCCGGCGGTGACCTCGTCGACTCCTTCTCCTACTGGACCTTCTGCGACGTCTTCGAGGAGGAGGGGGTGCCGACGTCGCTGTTCCACGGCGGCTTCGGCCTGCTCACCCACCGCCAGATCAAGAAACCCACCTACCATCTGTACGCCTTCCTGGCGCGCATGGGCGACCAGGTCCTCGCGCGCGGCGCCGACCACCTGGTGACCCGCGACGCCACCGGCCGGGTCACCGTGCTGGCCTGGGCGCCGGTGGACGTCACCGGACGCGAGCCGGTCCCCGAGAAGCACCCCGTACGCCTGTCCCTGCCACTGGGCCCGCCGGGAACCGCGAGGGCCTTCCTGCTGCGCTCGTCGGTCAGCGAGGACGAGGGCAACGCCTGGCGGGCGTGGTGCGAGCTGGGGCGGCCCCGCTCCCCCGACCGCCGCCAGCTGGACGTCCTGCGGGAGGCGGCCGAGCCGGCCCGGCGGCACGCCGGCGTGCCGGTCGTGGCCGGCCGCGTCGAGCTGGACCTGCACCTGTCCCGCCACGAGGTGACCCTGGTCGAGCTCACCGCCGTCACCGACGAGACCCCGCCGTGGTGGGACGACGCGCGGCTGCTCGGGCAGCCCGCCGGAGCGGAGTCCCCGTGACCGGCGCCGCCACCCCGTCCCGGTTCGGTGAGGGTCCGCTGTCCCGCGCCGCCGCGCTGGTCTACACCCTCCTGGTGGTCGAGCTGCTGCTGGTCCTCACCACCGCGCCGGGTCTCGTGGCGCTGGCGTTGCTGGACCGGGACGTCAGCAACCTCCCGCTGGTCGCGCTCTGCGCGGTGCCGCTCGGCCCGGCCCTGTCCGCCGCGGTGTACGCGCTGCACCACCAGCGCCCCGACCTCACCGACCTGCACCCGGCCCGCGTCTTCTGGCGCGGCTACCGGCGCAATGTCGCCGACGCCCTACTGGTCTGGGTGCCGTTGCTGGTGTGGCTGACCGTCCTCGCGGTGAACCTGGCCCACCTGCCGTCCGCCGGCGTGCCGCGCTGGTGGGCGGTGCCGCTGGTGCTGGTCGGGGCGGGGTCGGCCGTGCTGGGCGCCCACGCGCTGGTGATCACCTCGCTGTTCGCCTTCCGGCTGCGCGACGTCGTCCGGCTGGCCCGGTTCTTCGTCCTGCGTACCCCGGTCGTCACGCTCGGCACGGCGGGCCTGCTGGGCGCGGCGACCGCGCTGCTGGCCACCTCCCCGGCGCTGCTGGTGGCGCTGGCCGCGGTGCTGGCGCTCGCCCTGCTGCGCGGCGGCGATCCGATGATCGCGCAGATCCGGAAGGAGTTCACGGCGTGAGCCTGCCGGTCACCACCGAGGGAGGACGGGCGACGGGCACGGGGCCGACCGACGTCCACCCGGCGTGGCTGCCCCCGGAGGCGTTCCGCGCCGTCGGCTCGCGGCGTGCCCTGGTGTGCGGCGCCGGGACCCTGGTCGGGACGGTGCGGCACGAGCTGGCGCAGGCGTGCGCCCGGTACGGCGGCACGGTGGCGTGGCAGCCCGGGTCCGGACCGGTGGACGCGGCCGCGGAGGAGCGGACCGGCGGCGTCGACCTGGTGCTCGCGCTGTCCACCGCCGTTCCCCTGTCCGCCCCGGCGGCGGAGGTGGCCGCGGAGTGCCTGCGGCGCTACGGGGCCGGGGCGCTCGGCGCCGAGGGCTTCGCGCTGGCCCGGAGCGGCGACGTGACGGTGGTGCTGGCCGAGGAGCCCGCGGGCCTGCTCCACGGCCTGTTCCACGTGGTCCGGCTCGGCGGGTCGGCGTTCGGGGCCGCCCGGGGGCCGGAGCGGCACCGTCCGGCCGTGCGGCTGCGGATGCTGGACCACTGGGACAACGTGGACGTGCACCCGGTCATGGGGCAGGTCGAGCGCGGCTACGCCGGCGGGTCGATCTTCTGGCGCGACGGCTCCCCGCGGGGCGACCTGACCCGGGTGCGGGACTACGGCCGGCTGCTGGCGGCGTGCGGCGTCAACGCGGTGTCGGTCAACAACGTCAACGTCCACGCCACGGAGGCCCGGCTGCTGACCGACCGGCTCGGCGACGTCGCGGCGATCGCGGACGTCCTGCGGCCATACGGGATCCGGGTCCACCTGTCGGTCACCTTCGCCGCGCCCGTCGTGCTCGGTGGCCTGCCGACCGCCGATCCGCTCGACGCCGACGTGCGGGCCTGGTGGGCCGCGACCACCCGCCAGGTGTACGACCGCATCCCGGACTTCGGCGGCTACGTGGTCAAGGCGGACTCCGAGGGGCAGCCGGGCCCGTTCACCTACGGGCGGAGCCACGCCGACGGCGCGAACCTGCTCGCCGACGCGCTGGCGCCGTTCCGGGGGGTGGTGCACTGGCGGGCCTTCGTCTACGACCACCGGCAGGACTGGCGGGACCGGTCGACGGACCGGGCCCGCGCCGCCTTCGACCACTTCGCCCCGCTCGACGGCCGGTTCCGGTCCAACGTGGTCCTCCAGGTGAAGCACGGCCCGATGGACTTCCAGGCGCGGGAACCGGTCTCACCGGCGCTCGCGGCCATGCCGGCCACCAGGCTGGCGATGGAGGTGCAGGTGACCCAGGAGTACACGGGCCAGCAGCGGCACGTGTGCTACCTGGCGCCGTGGTGGAGCGAGGTGCTCGGGTTCGCCCCGTGGGGCGACCACCGCACCGTCGCCACGCTGGCCGCCGGAGATGGCGGCGGGCTGGTCGGCGTCTCCAACGCCGGTGACGACCCCTTCTGGACCGGGCACCCGCTGGCCCAGGCCAACCTGTACGCCTTCGGACGGCTGGCCTGGGACCCCCGGCTGGACCCGGCGGCGGTGCTCGACGAGTGGATCGGGTTGACCTTCCCGCCGGGGCCGGCCGGCGGCCACGACCTGGTGCGGCGGACCCTGCACGAGATGATGGACGACTCGTGGCGCACCTACGAGCGGTACACCGCGCCGCTGGGCGTGGGCTTCATGGTCCGCCCCGGCCACCACTACGGTCCCGACGTCGACGGGTACGAGTACACGCCGTGGGGCACCTACCACTTCGCCGACCGGGACGGCGTGGGCGTCGACCGCACCCGGGCCTCGGGCACCGGTTTCACCGGGCAGTACCCGCAGCCGTGGCGCGACGTGTACGAGTCCCTCGACCGGTGTCCCGACGAACTGCTGCTCTTCTTCCACCACGTGCCGTACGGGCACGTGCTGCACGACGGCTCGACCGTCATCCAGCACATCTACGACACCCACTTCGCCGGGGCCGAACAGGTGGCCGCCCTGCGCCGGCGGTGGGACCGGCTCGCCGGGCTGCTCGACCCGGGGCTGCACGCCCGGGTACGCGAGCGGCTGGACGAGCAGGTGCGCTGCGCCGAGGAGTGGCGGGATCAGGTCAACGCGTACTTCTTCCGCAAGTCCGGGGTGCCGGACGCGCAGGGCCGCCGCATCCCGTGAGGCGCGCCGCCTACCGGTCCCGGGGCGGCGTGGCGCTGTCCCGGACGACGAGTTCGGTGGCCAGTTCGACCCGCCGGCTCTCCACGTCCTCACCCTTGGCCAGCCGCAGCACGGTGCGGGCCGCGAGCATGCCCATCTCCGCCAGCGGCTGCCGCACCGTGGTCAGCGGCGGGGAACACCAGCGGACCTCGGGCAGGTCGTCGAAGCCGACGACGCTTATGTCGTCGGGCACCCGCAGGCCCCGCTGCCGGACCGCCTCGTAGACCCCGAGCGCCATCTGGTCGCACGCCGCGAAGATCGCGGTGGGCGGCTCGGGCAGCGCGAGCAGCCGGTTGGCGCAGGCGAACCCGGACTCGTGGTAGAAGTCGCCCTGCTGGACGAGGCTGTCGTCGACGGGCAGGCCGGCCGACTCCAGGGCGGCGCGGTAGCCGTCCATCCGGGCCCGGCTGCACATGAGCCGCGGTGGGCCGGAGATGAACCCGATCCGCCGGTGACCGAGGCCGATCAGGTATTCCGTGGCGCTGAGCCCGCCCGCCCAGTTGGTGGCGCCGATGGTGCAGGCGTCCTGCTGCGGGATGCCGTCGGCGTCGACGAGGACCAGGGGAATGTTGAGGCGTCGCAGGCCGCCCTGCAACGACGGCTCCACCATCGAGTTGACGAAGATGACGCCCTCGGTGGAGCGCCCGCGCAGGCTGTCGAGCCACTGCCGGGCCGAGGAGGCTCGCCGGTGGATGGCCGAGACGACGGTGCCGATCCCCGCCTCGTGGGCGACGTCCTCGACACCACGGATGATCTCGACGGCCCAGGGGCTGTCGAGGTCGTTGAAGACCAGGTCGACGAGCCCCGAGGTGGGGCGGGCGGCGACCATCCGGCGGCGGTAGCCGTGCCGGTTGAGCAGTTCCTCGACCCGTTCGCGGGTCTGCACGGCGACGTCGGAGCGGCCGTTGATGACCCGCGACACCGTCGGCACCGAGACGCCCGCCAGGTCGGCGATCGTGGCGATGGTGACCCGGGGGGTGTTGTTCACCGTCACACTCAGCTCCCTGGAGGTCCGGTCGCGACGAGAGGCGCGTCGCCCGCGCGCAGCCGTGCCGGTGAGGTCTTCCGGCGGCCTGACCTCAGTCTAGCTCCGAAAGTTTCGGGCACGCGCCGGCGGTGTTACCGGACAGGTCCCGGTCGTCCGTACGCGCCGGGACGGGGGGCGGGTCAGGCCGCCCGGGCGGCGCTGTCGCGGACGACCAGCTCGGTGGCGAGTTCGATGCGCGGGCTCTCGATGCGCTCGCCGTGGGCCAGCCGCAGCACCGTCCGGGCGGCGAGCAGGCCCATCTCCGCCAGCGGCTGCCGCACCGTGGTCAGCGGCGGCGAGCACCAGCGGACCTCGGGCAGGTCGTCGAAGCCGACGACGCTTATGTCGTCGGGCACCCGCAGGCCCCGCTGCCGGACCGCCTCGTAGACCCCGAGCGCCATCTGGTCGCTGGAGGCGAAGATGGCGGTCGGTGGCTCGGGCAACCGCAGCAGGTGGCTGCCGCCGGCGAAGCCGGCCTCGTGGTAGAAGTTGCCGGGGTAGATGAGCCGGTCGTCGACGGGCACGCCGGCCGACTCCAGCGCCGTCCGGTAGCCGTCGAGGCGGGCCCGGCTGCACATCAGTTGCGGCAGGCCGGCGATGAAGCCGATCCGGCGGTGGCCGAGGCCGAGCAGGTATTCGGTGGCGCGCAGGCTGCCCGCCCAGTTCGTGGCGCCGATCGTCGGCGCCTCCTGCGGCGGCACCCCGGCCGGGTCGACGATGACGACGGGGATGTTGAGGCGGCGCAGCTCGGCCTGCAGCGGCGGTTCCAGGGTGGAGGTCACGAAGATGACCCCCTCGGTCGAGCGGGTACGCAGGTTGTCCAACCACTGCTTGGCCGCCGAGGTGCGCCGGTGGATGGCGGAGACGACCGTGCCGATGCCGGCCGCGTGGGCGACGTCCTCGACCCCGCGGATGATCTCCACGGCCCAGGGGCTGTCGAGGTCGTTGAAGACCAGGTCGATCAGCCCGGAACTGGCCCGCATGCTGGGCGGGCGGCGGCGGTAGCCGTGCCGGGCGAGCAGTTCCTCGACGCGCTCCCGGGTCTGCGCGGACACGTCGGAGCGACCGTTGACGACCCGCGACACGGTCGGCACGGACACCCCGGCCATGCGCGCGATCGTCGCGATGGTGACTTTCCGGCTGTCGTCGGAGACCACGGCCCGCCCTTTCGTCGTCGCCCGGGCACCCGGGCCCGCTCAGCCCTTGACGCTGCCCGCCAGGCCCCCGATGAGCTGGCGTTCGGCCACCGCGTAGAAGCCCAGCGCCGGCACCATGGAGAGCACCACGTACGCGAGCACCCGCGCGGTGTCGTCGGAGTACTGCCCCTGGAAGGCCTGCACCCCCACGGGCAACGTCCACCAGCTCTGGTCGGTGAAGACCACCAGCGGCAGCATGAAGTTGTTCCAGCTCGCCACGATCGCCAGCACCGAGACGGTGGCCAGCGCCGGGCGGGCCATCGGCAGCAGCACCCGCCAGAAGAACCCGAACGGGCTGCAGCCGTCCAGCGTCGCGGCCTCCTCGACCTCGGCGGGGATGGTGCGGAAGAACTGCCGCAGGATGATGATGGTGACCGGCAGCCCGAACGCGGCCTGCGGCAGGATGACGCCGAGCGGGTTGTCCAGCAGGCCCATGGTCCGCAGCAGGATGAACAGCGGCAGGATGGCCACCGCGAACGGGAACATCAGTCCCACCGCGAAGAGGGTGAACAGGAACTCCCGGCCCCGGAAGGAGAACCGGGCGAACACGAAGGCGGCCATCGCCGCGGCGCCGACCACGACGAGCGTGGTGGCGAGGGCGATCAGCGTGCTGTTGCCGAGCTGCCGCCAGAACACGCCGGAGGCCAGGATGCCGGTGTAGTTCTCCGGCACCCACGGGTCGGGCCAGCCGAGCGGGTTGCTCGACAGCTGGCCGTTGTCCTTGAACCCGCCGAGCACCCCGAAGCCGATGGGCACCACGATGAGCGCGCCCACCGCGATCGAGATCAGGTGCAGGACGAGGGAACGGGTCCGCTCGCCGGGCTTCTGCCTGGTGGTCATCCCTGGACTCCCCTGGTGGTGATCGCGCCCTCGGTGTCCCGCCGCAGCACATACCGCTGGTAGATCAGCGCGAAGACGAGGCTCAGGATGAACATGACCATGCTGATCGCGCTGGCGTAGCCGACCTCGAACCGGCGGAAGCCGTACTGGTACATGGTCACGGCCATGGTCTCGGACGAGTGGATCGGACCGCCGCCGGTGAGCACCCAGACCATGTCGAAGAGCTGGATGGTGCCGATAACCGACAGGAAGATGCTGATCCGGATGGTGGGCCCCAGCAGCGGCAGCGTGACGTGCCGGAACACCTGCCAGGCACCGGCCCCGTCGGTGGCCGCGGCCTCGGTCAGCTCCCGGGGGATGCCCTGCCGGCCGGCCAGGTACAGGACCATGTGGAAGCCGAAGTACTTCCACGAGATCACCAGGAACAGGGCGAACAGCACCGTGTCGGGGTCGGCGAAGATGGCCCCGGCGTCCGCGCCGAGCCACCGGGCAAGGCCCTCGCCGAGGCCCCGGCTCGGGGAGAACACCAACGTGAACAGCACGCCGGTGGTGACCTCGGAGAGCACGTACGGCGCGAAGAAGAGCAGCCGGTACGCGCGGCGGCCCGACAGCCGCTGGTTGAGCAGCATGGCCAGGCCCAGCGACACCGGCAGCTGGATGACCAGCGACAGCGCGATCAGCAGGAAGGCCCGCCAGAGGTCGCCCCGGAAGGTGGGATCGCCGAAGGCGCGGGTGAAGTTCTCCAGCCCGACGTTGTTCTCGGGCAGGCCGAAGCCGTTCCACTTGAACACGCTGGCGTAGCTGGCGACCAGGATCGGTGCGACGACCAGCAGCAGGAACAGCACCAGCGCCGGGGCCAGGAAGATGGCGATGGTGCTCAGGCGGCCGATCCGGGGCCGGGCCCGGCGGCCACGCGAGGGCGTGGTCGCCGGGCCCGCCGGGAGCTCGGTCGCCGTATCGGCGCGTTGCAGGCCGGGCATCGTCGACGGAGTCATCGTGCCTGCTCCACTCGGTTGTCGGCGGCGGCTTCGGGGTGGCGGGACATCGCTACTGGCTCTTCGCCACCGTGGTGATGTCCTTGACGATCTGCTCCGGCGTCTTCGAGCCGGCGATCAGCTCGGCCACGCTGTCGTTGACCTGCTGGCCGACCGCCGGCGGGTACGCCTGGTCCAGGTAGAGCTGGAACCCGGTCGCGCTCGCCAGGGTCTCCGCCACGGTCTTGTTGTTGGGGTCCTTGATCCCGTCGACCGCGTCCTTGACCGTGGGCAGCACGGCGCCGGTCGCGGCGGCCTTGCGCTGGTTGCCGACCTCCAGCAGCGTCTTGAGGAAGTCGACGGTCGCCGCGGGGGCGTCCTTGCCCACCGCGAAGCCGTTGCCGCCGCCGAACGCCTCGGCCACCGAACCCTTGCCGCCGTCGACGGCCGGGAACGGGAAGAAGCCCAGCTTGTCGCCCAGCCCCTTCTTGCTCGTGGAGGAGGAGGCCTCCACGGCCGGGGCCCACTGGCCCATCAGCTCCATGGCCGCGCCGCCGTTGCCCATCGTGGCGGCCTGCCCGTCCGGCGTGCCGTAGCCGGCGCCGAGGAAGCCCTTCTGGAACGGCTTGAGGTCGACCAGTTCCTTCAGGCGCTGGCCGGCCGCGACGAAGTCCGGGGTGTCGAAGTTGTGGTCCTTCGCGGCCTGCTGCAGGGCGCCGAGGCCGCCGATGCGCATGGCCAGGTACGCCCAGTAGTAGTGACCGGGCCACTTCTCCTTGCCGGCCAGCGCGATCGGGACCACACCGGCGGCCTTGATCCGGCTGACCGCCGCCAGCAGCTCGGTCCAGGTCTTCGGCGCGGCGGTGACACCCGCCTTGGCGAAGAGGTCCTTGTTGTACCAGAAGCCGACCATGCCGATGTCGAACGGGACACCGTAGATCTTGCCGTCGATGGTGAACGGCTGCACCGACGCCGGCAGCAGGTTGCCGATCCACGGCTTCACGTCGTCGGTGAGGTCCTTGACCAGGCCGGCGTCGACCTGCTGCTTGAGCACGCCACCGCCCCAGGACTGGAACAGGTCCGGCGGCGAGCCCGCCTGCGTGGCGGTTGTCAGCTTCGCCTTGAACGCCTCGTTCTCCAGCGGCTGGACGGTGACCTTGACGTTGCTGTGCGCGGCCTCGTACTCCTTGGCCATGGCCGCCCAGACCGGCAGCATCGGCTCGGTGTTCTGGATGTGCCACCAGTTGATGGTCTGCGGCGCGTTCGGATCTTCGGCCTTGTCATCGCCGCAGGCGCCGAGCAGGAGCGCGCCGGCGCCGGCGCCGGCCAGACCCAGCAGCGATCTGCGGGAGAGGTGCGCTGTCATGTGCCATCCCTTCGAGGACTCAACGAGGTGCTCGGACGCGGAACCGATCAGCGGACCGCGGAAGCGCGGCCCCGGAAGTTTCGGTCAACCTGCCGGTATTTTCAGGTGATGGCGGGCACGTTACGACGCCTCAACTTCGCGGTCAAGGCCCTGTCGCAACTCGACTTCAACCGTTACGGTGGGCGGGATTTCTGAAAGTTCCGGGCGAGTGCTTCCGGAAATTTGACGGAGGACCGATCAAAAGGAGCCGTACATGTCGACCGAGATCGCAGACGTGGCCACCGCCGCCCGGTCGATCCGCAACCCGGTCCTCACCGGGTTCCACCCGGATCCCTCGATCCTGCGCGTGGGGGACGACTACTACCTGGCCACGTCGACCTTCGAGTGGTATCCGGGGGTGCGCGTCCACCACTCCCGCGACCTCGTGCACTGGCGCGCGCTGGGCGGGATCATCACCGACCGCCGCCTGCTGGACCTGCACGGCTGCGGGGACTCCAACGGGGTGTGGGCCCCGGACCTGTCCTACCACGACGGGCTCTTCCACCTGGTGTACAGCGACGTGGCCAGCTTCGCCAGCGGCTACTGGGACCCGCAGAACTACCTCACCACCGCGCCGGACATCACCGGCCCCTGGTCGGATCCCGTGCCGCTGCACGCGCACGGCTTCGACGCCTCGCTCTTCCACGACTCCGACGGCACGAGCTGGCTGCTGAGCATGAGCGCGGACTGGCGGCCGGGCCGGGACCGTTTCGGCGGCATCGAGATCCAGCGCTACGACCGGGACCGGCGCCAGCTCGTCGGCAAGGCCGAGATCATCTTCCGGGGCACCTCGGCGGGCCTGACCGAGGGGCCGCACCTCTACCGCCGCGACGGCTGGTACTGGCTGGTCACGGCCGAGGGCGGCACCAGCTGGGAGCACCAGGTGACGGTCGCCCGCTCGCGCCACCTGCACGGTCCCTACCTGGCCGACCCGGCCGGGCCGCTGCTGACCTCCGTCGGCCACCCGGACCTGCGGCTGCAGAAGGCCGGCCACGGCAGCCTGGTCCAGACCCAGCACGGCGACTGGTACCTCGCCCACCTCGTCGCCCGTCCGTACACGACCCGGGGCAACTGCGTGCTCGGCCGGGAGACCGCGATCCAGAAGGTCGACTGGCCCGCCGCCGGCTGGCCCCGGATCCCCGGCGGGGTGCCCGCCGAGGAGATCCCGGCGCCGGGCCTGCCCGAGCACCCCTGGCCGGACGAGCCCGCCACCGACGACTTCGACGACCCCGAGCTGGGCACCTGCTGGTCGACGCTGCGCCGCCCGGCCAGCGTGGACTGGCTGGACCTGCGCGCCCGCCCCTCGTACCTGCGGGTGCACGGCGGGCAGTCCCCGGTCGGCCGGCAGCGGCCCAGCCTGGTCGCCCGCCGGGTGGGCGCCGAGCGCTGCTCGCTGGAGACCGTCGTCGAGTTCGACCCCGTCGACCACCGGCACCTGGCCGGCGTCACCGCCTACTACAACACCCTCAACTGGCACTACCTCTACCTCACCCGGGACGACGAGGGCCGGGTGGTGCTGGAACTGCTCAGCTCCGACCAGGGCCGGCGGAAGACGTACCCGGAACTCACCGTCGACGTCGGCGGCGCGTCGCGGGTCGGCCTGCGGGCGGTGTTCGACGGGCCCGTGGTGCGCTTCGGCTACGACGCCGGCGACGGGTGGCGCCAACTGCCGGTCGGGCTCGACGCGACGATCCTGTCCGACGAGCACGCCGCGCTGATCATCGACGGCGAGCCCGCGGCCTGGGGCTTCACCGGCGCGTTCCTCGGCCTGTGGGTGCAGGACCTCGGCAACGACGGGGTGTACGCCGACTTCGACCGGGCCACCTACCTCGAGCACTGACCGTCCGCGCGCCGTCCGTGGCCGGACCGGTCTCCGGAAGTTCCGGAGGTTGACGGGGCCAGATCGACGACCGTAACGTTCCGGCTCAGTACCGGAAATTGTCTCGGAAGTATCGGCGCCGGCCGCGTCCGGTCCGTCCTCCGGCCACCCGCCCGGGGACCGACCCGCCGCCCCACGGGCGCCGTTTCACCGCATCGCACGATCCCTGCCTCGTCGACCCTGTCGACCCTCCATCCGGGAAGGAACGCAGATGAAACTCAGACGGTGGATAGCCGCCGGCGCGGTCGCCATCGCGACCGTCGGGGCGCTCAACGTCGCGCCGGCCACGGCCGGCCGCTCGTACAACCCGGCCGACCAGAGCCTGCGCAACCTCGCGCTGCGCCACGGCCTGGCCATCGGCACGGCCGTCGACCTGGCGGCCCTCGACGACCCTGCCGACCCCCGGTACCGCCAGCTCGCGGCGTCGGAGTTCTCCACGGTCACCGCCGAGAACGCGATGAAGTGGGAGAGCCTGGAGCCGACCCGCGGCAGCTACAACTGGGGGCCGGCGGACCAGCTCGTCGCCTTCGCCAAGCAGAACAACCAGCGCGTACGCGGGCACGTCCTGGTCTGGCACAACCAGCTGCCCGGCTGGCTGACCAGCGGCGTGTCCGACGGCTCCATCAGCGACACCGAGCTGCGCGACATCCTGCGGAACCACATCACCGCCGTGGTCACCCACTTCAAGGGCCGGATCTGGCAGTGGGACGTGGTCAACGAGGCGGTCAGCGACCCCTGGGACACGCCGTCGACCCTGCACTACAAGGGGTTCTGGGCCCAGCACCTCGGTCCCGGCTACATCGCCGACGCCTTCCGCTGGGCGCGCGCGGCCGACCCGCACGCCCTGCTGTTCTACAACGACTACAACATCGAGGCGTTCGGCTCCGGCGACCCGGCCAACGACAAGACCCAGTTCGTGTACGACATGGCCAAGGACCTGCTGGCCCAGGGCGTGCCGATCGACGGTGTCGGCAGCCAGGGCCACCTCGGCACCCAGTACGGCAACTTCGACACCCTCCAGGTCGCCGGGGCGCTGCGGAAGTTCGCCGCGCTGGGGCTGGCCACGGCGTTCACCGAGGTCGACGTGCGCAGCCAGCTGACCGCGGGCGTCCAGGCGGGCGACTCCAACGAGATCAACCCGCGGTTGCAGGCGTCGGCGGCGAACTTCAGCGTGCTGCTGCAGGCGTGCCTGGCCGAGCGGCACTGCCTGTCGTTCACCGTCTGGGGGTTCACCGACAAGCACTCCTGGGTGCCCGGCTGGTTCTCCGACCCGCCGGAGGGCCTGGCCACGATCTACGACGAGAACTACCAGCCCAAGCGGGCGTACCAGGAGATGAAGGCCGACCTGATCTACAGCGGCCCGCCGTACGTCCTGCCGCGCGTCCCGCAGCGGCCGCGCCGCTAGACGCACCTCCACCCGAGCGGGGCCGGTCGGTCGACCGGCCCCGTTCGGCGCGTCCGGGACCCGCCACGCCGTCGCGCCATCGGGCCCCTTCGGTGGCATTGATAGTTCGAAATTGTTCCGGTACTTTTTCGAGAGATGCACTTCGATTGACTCACGGTGGGACCGGGACATGGTCCCGATCCGCGTGGCTCCGGGCGGCCGCGCACCGAGCCGACCACCGTGGCGGGCAGTCGTCGAGGTAGCCGTCCTCATCGGTACAGACATCGAAAGGCTCCCTCATGGACAAGGTGCTCGCCCGCGGCAGCGGGAGTTCGACGGGTCGACGGCGAACCCGGGTCGCGCTGGTGTCGGCAGCGGCCGGGGTGGCGCTGGTCGCCGCGTCGGTGGCGGTGGCGACCAGCGCCAGCGCCGGCACGACGCTCGGGGCGTCGGCGGCGGAGAAGGGCCGGTACTTCGGCACCGCGGTGGCCGCGAACAAGCTGTCGGACGCCACCTACGTCGGCATCCTGAACCGCGAGTTCAACATGGTCACCCCCGAGAACGAGATGAAGTGGGACGCCACCGAGCCGTCCCAGAACCAGTTCAACTACACCAACGCCGACCGGATCGTCAGCCACGCCCAGGCCAACGGCATGCGGGTCCGCGGCCACGCGCTGGCCTGGCACTCGCAGCAACCGGGCTGGGCGCAGAACCTGTCCGGCACCGCGCTGCGGCAGGCCATGGTCAACCACATCACCCAGGTCGCCACCCACTACAAGGGCAAGATCTACGCGTGGGACGTGGTGAACGAGGCGTTCGCCGACAGCGGTGGCGTCCGCCGCGACTCCAACCTCCAGCGCACCGGCGACGACTGGATCGAGGTGGCGTTCCGCACCGCGCGGGCCGCCGACCCGGGCGCCAAGCTCTGCTACAACGACTACAACACCGACAACTGGACCTGGGCGAAGACGCAGGCCGTCTACAACATGGTCAAGGACTTCAAGGCACGTGGCGTGCCCATCGACTGTGTCGGCCTCCAGTCGCACTTCAACAGCGGCTCGCCGTACCCGGGCAACTACCGCACCACCCTGGAGAACTTCGCCGCACTCGGCGTCGACGTGCAGATCACCGAGCTGGACATCGAGGGCTCCGGCACCACCCAGGCCACCACCTACGGCAACGTCGTCAAGGACTGCCTGGCCGTGTCCCGCTGCACCGGCATCACCGTGTGGGGCATCCGGGACAGCGACTCCTGGCGGGCCAGTGGCACCCCGCTGCTCTTCGACGGCAACGGCAACAAGAAGCCGGCGTACACGGCGGTGCTCGACGCGCTGAACGGCGGCGGCACCACCCCGCCGCCCCCCACGACGACCCCGCCGCCCACCAGCGCCCCGCCGACCACCCCGCCGCCGTCCGGCAACGGCTGCACCGCGTCGCTCGTCACCAACCAGTGGCAGGGCGGCTTCGTCACCACCGTGCGGGTCACCGCCGGCGCCACCGCGCTCAACGGGTGGGCCGTCGCGCTGACGCTGCCGTCGGGCGCGAGCCTGGTCAACACCTGGAACGCCCAGCCCAGCGCCACCAGCGGCGCGGTGACCTTCCGCAACGTCGCCTACAACGGCCAGGTCGGCGCCGGCACCACCACCGAGTTCGGCTTCCAGGGGAACGGCACCGCCCCCGCCGGCACCCCCACCTGCACGGCCGGCTGACCGACCGCGGCCCGGCGCGGGGGTGCTCCCGCGCCGGGCCGCGGTTACCCCAGCGGCCGCGCGGCCGGCGCGTTGATCAGGGGCGGTCGGACAGCACCGCTCCCACCGCACGCTGGGCGACGGCGTACATCGTGGGGTTGGTCTCCCGGTAGTAGGTCAGCGCGCTGATGAAGGTCAGCGCCCACCCCTTGCCCCGCGCCCAGGTCGCGTCGTCGAACCCGGCCGTCTCGCGGAACACGTCACGTGAGCCGGCGTCGAGCAACGTCCACGCCGCCATGGCGTCGCAGGCGGGGTCGCCGACGCCCGCCGCGCCGAAGTCGATCAGACCGCACAGCCGGCCGCCCTTGACGAGCACGTTGCCCGCCAGCAGGTCACCGTGGCTCCAGACGGGCGGGCCGTCCCAGGCCGGCGCGGCCAGCGCCGCCTCCCAGACGGAGATGACCGCGTCGACGTCGACCAGGCCGCGGGCGGCCTCGGTCCACTCCCTCAGGTACTCGTCGCGGCCGCTCAACGGCCCGCCGCGGTAACCGACCGGGGCGCCCGCGGTGTCCGCCCGACGCAGGCCGGCCACCAGCTCCCCGAGGTCGGCGGCGAACCGTCGCGGATCGGTGTTGCCCTCCGCCGGGTGCTCGCCGTCGACCCAGCGACACACCGCCCAGGGCCACGGGTACGACTCGGCCGGCCGGCCGACGGCGCACGGCTCCGGCACCGCCACCGGCAGGTGCCTCGCGAGGACCGGCAGCCACTCGTGCTCGAACTCGACCTGGTCGACCGCGGATGCGATGCGTGGCAGCCGGACCGCGAGGTCGTCGCCGAGCCGGTAGATCGCGTTGCTCGTACCTCCGGAGGGCACGGGCGTGACCGGCCGGTCCGCCCACCGCGGGAACTGCCCGGCGACCAGCCGTCGGACCAGGGCGCTGTCCGTGCGTACCTCGTCCTTGTGCATCTGCCCTGCGGGCATTCCGGCCCTCCTCCGGTCGCGGTCGTCCGTGCACGCTAGTCGGAGCCGTCGCCGATGTCCCGGGAGTTACCGGTCACGCTGACCACCCCCGAGTTCGTCACACCCGTCGGGCAAGCTGGCCGCTTCCGACGTGGGCCGGTGCGGCATCGGCCCCCCGAAAACCTGGAGGGAAACCGTGGCGGTCACCGCCGACGACCTCGACGCGGCCCTGTCCAGCGTCGTCGCCAGCCTCCGACCGGCGGCCGGGCTGGACTGGTCCGTGCCGGCGGGCAGCCTGGAGTGGGACTGCTGGCACACCGCCGAGCACGTCGGTGACTGCCTGATGTCGTTCGCGGGCCAGCTCGTGGCCCGACCGGAGAAGCGGTTCGTGCGCTTCATGGCAGCCGCCGACAAGGACGCGTCCCCGGAAGAGGTGCTGGAGTTCGCCGAGGCAGGTGGCCGCATCCTGGCCGCCACCGTACGCACGGCCGGACCGGAGGTCCGGGCCTACCACCCCAGCGGCCGAGCCGATCCGGAGGGCTTCGCCGCCATGGGGTGCGTCGAGACCCTGCTGCACGGGGACGACATCGCCCAGGGCCTCGGCCTCGCCGTCGATCCCCCGCGTGACGTGTGCGCGCGGCTGCTCGCTCGACTGTTTCCGGACGCGGCGCGGGACCTCGCCGACGTCGCGGCGCGGGACCTCGCCGACGTCGACCCGTGGGCGGCGCTGCGGTGGTCCACCGGGCGCATCGCGCTGCCGCGGCGCGCGCAACTGAAGGAGTGGCGCTGGCGCGCTGCCCCGTCCGGGGAATGAGCCTCTTCCCAACCTAAGCGGGGAATTCGACGCCGGCGAGAGCGACAGAGCGGTACGCGGCGAGGCGTTCGGCCTGTTCGACGATGCCGTTGCGCGTGCTCGCGGACAGTGTCCGCCACGGCTGGACGGCCACCTTGAACGTCCTGCCCGACTTGCGGGGACGCCAGGTGCCGACCAGTTGACCGTCGACCAGGACGGCGCCGGGGCGACCCAGCACCGGCCACAACTCCTTGGCGTGGGCCGTGTCCGGCACCAGGGTCGCCCGGTCCTTGGCCTGGAGGAACAGGTCGTACGGGCCGAGCAGACGGGTTGCCGTGGCCTCGGCCGATTCCCACGCCTGCTCGTCGGCGGCCAGCAGCGAGCGCGCCTCCCCGCCGACCACCACCTCGATCACATCTTCGGGCCAGCGTGCCTTCACGTCCTTGACCGGGGCGTCGAGATAGTCGGCCACGTGCTTGGGGGTGGCCGGGCCGAGCAGACGCAGATACGCGCGGATGAGGTCGAGCCGGTCGTCCGAGGTGGCCGCCTTCGTGAACCGTGCGATGCGTTGCAGGACCGGGGGCGACGTGTCGAGCTGGAGCTCCAGTCCGGCCCGCACGGCGGCCAACCGGAACGGCATCTCGTAGAGGTGGGTGGCGTTGCATGGCCGGCAGAACCGCAGGTAGGGCTCCGGCATCACCTCGGCCAGGCGGCCGGAGACGTCGCCCTTGACCGTCGGCTGCGTGACGATGGCTCGCAGGTGAGCCGCCACCTCGTCGAGGGCGGCCAGGATGCCGATGCCGGCCGCCTTCAACGGCTTCGCCGCGTCGTAGATGCGCTTGCCCGCGTCGGCGTCGGAGAACGGCTCGACCGCGGCCGCCACCTTCCCCACGTCAGCGCGGCGGTAGAGGTGAGGAGCGCCCCGTACGGTCCACAACAGGATCAGGTCCTCCGCGGACATCGCCGGCACATCGACCCCGCGGATGGCCAGCGCCCACCGGCCGCCGTCCGGACCGGTGTCCTGCACCCCGATGTCGAGCACGGCGGTGTCTGCCAGCGTGCCCTCCGCTCGGTCGAGCTGCTGGGCCCGAACGCGGAAGTTCATCACCTGGCGCTGATCAACCACCCTCACACCCTAGTCAGCGGACCCGCGTATGGACCAGAACTGGTGGGTCATCTACATTCGGTCGATGAATGTGGGCGCGGTCGTCGAGTTTGGTCTGGTGGTCTTCGGAGGCCCCACCTTCCTCTTCCTCCTCGCCGTTCTGACCGCCTGGTGGAAGCAGAAGAACTGACGACTTGTGGAGGGGGAATGTTCTTCAAAGTCGTCATCGTGGTGCTCGTGAGCCTTGCGGGGCCGGCGGCAATGATCTGGGTTGCCAACTGGCCCTTCAACACCCCCTGGGAGAAGGATCTCAGTGCCGGGGAACGCCGGATCCACGCAGAGCACAATCGGCGTCATCGCCGCGCTGTGGCACGCATGCTTTCTCCCACTCTTGCCATCGGGTTCGGAATTGCATCGGTGAGCCTTTTCACCGGCTCGAAAAGCGATCCGTTCGCGGCAGTCGTCATGGGTGCGTGTTCGGCCGTGTGCCTGGGCGTGTTCGCTGCGTTGGTCAGGAGCGGGCGCAGGCGGCGGCCCTAGCATTGCCCCCATGATCGAGGATTTCGCGGATCGACTCCTGCGCGACATGGCCGGCCTCGATCCCTGCACCGCCGTCGTCGAGGCCGGCGAGCAGGACGTCGACGGGCTCACCGACTACGGCCCGGAGGGCCACCAGGCCCGCGCCGACCTCGCCGCCCGCGCCCTGCGCGAGCTCGACATCCTGAGTGACGCGCGGCCGGCCGCAACCGCGCTGCACGCCCACCTCGCCGAACGGCTGCACACGCGTATCGCCTTCCACGACGCCGGCGAGGACCTGCGCGAACTGCACACGGCGGCCACCGGTCCGCTCCAGCTCATCCGCCAGGCCGTCGGGGCCGCGGTTCCCGGCCGCGACGCCGGGCGCGCGGCCTTCGAGGAGGGCTGGGCTCGTGTGGGCGCACGCCTGGCCGCGATCCCCGCGGCCCTCGACGGGTACGCCCGCAGCCTCCTGGTCGCCGCCGAGCGCGGCAAGCTGCCGGCGCGACGCCAGGTGGAGCTCGTCACGCAGCGCTGCGGTAACTGGGTCGACGACGATGTCGCCCTGGTGGACCGCTACGGCGAAGGGCGTCAGCGGGCGTCGTTGCAGGCCGCGGCGACGGGCGCGCGAGAGGCGTACCAAAAGCTGGCCCGGATGCTGACCGCGGACCTGGCACCGCGGGCCGTTGATGAGGAGGCGTTCGGCCAGCAGCGGTACGCACTCTGGGTGCGCACCTTCCTCGCGGCCCAGCCTGGCCTGCGCGAGTTGTACGACTGGGGCTGGGACGAGTTCAGGTCGACAGAGGCAGAGCTGATCGCCGAAGCGAAGGCCCTGGGCGGGAGCGTGCCGGAGGTGCTCGCCTGGCTCGCCAGCCCCGACGCACCCGGCACGCTGCACAGCAGGGAGGCGTTCGCCGCATGGCTGCAGGAGCTGTTGGAGGCCACCACCGAGCGACTGGACGGCGCGTACTTCGACATCCCCGCCCCGCTGCGCCGCATCGAGTCGCAGTTGACCACGTCGTCCGGCGTTGCCTACATCGGGCCGTCGCGGGATCTGACGCGGCCGGGCCGGGTCTGGTGGTCCCTCCCCGAGGGCGAAGCCAGCTTCCCCACCTGGTACGCCTACAGCGTCGCCTATCACGAGGGCGTTCCCGGCCACCACCTCCACCTCGGCGCCGAGGTCTGCCGGGGCGGCCTCGGGCCGCGGCTGAACCTGCTGGGCGGCCTCTCCGCCGGCCAGGAGGGTTGGGCACTGTACGCGGAGCGGTTCATGGACGAGCTCGGACTCTATGAACAGCCGGGTGCCCGGCTGGGGCATCTGTACATGCAGCTCCTGCGGGCGGCACGGGTGGTGCTCGACATCGGCCTGCACCTGCGACTGCCGACACCCTCCGGTGACGGGGCACGCTGGACGCCGGAGGCGGCGCTGGAGTTGCTGCGGGACCGCTGTCACCAGGGGCCGTACGCGTCCGCTGAACTCGCGCGTTACCTGGGCCGGCCAGGGCAGGCGCTGGCCTACAAGGCGGGTGAGCGCGTGTGGCGGGCAGGGCGCGAGTCCTTCCCCGGCGACCGGCGGACATTCCATCGTCAGGCGCTGGAGCTGGGCTCGCTGGGCCTGGACCAGTTGACGGCCGCCCTCCAGGGTGACCGCGCACCACTCGTGCACGGCGGTGAGACAAGCCAGGGACCCCGCTTGTAGCGGCACGTTCGCCATAAACCCGTTGCGGGTGGCCGGCACCGGGATGTCTGGTTGACCGGCAACCAGTCACGGGAGAGAACATGACGCGCATGTCGCTGCCCACCCCCACTCTGCACACCGCTCGCCTTCGACTGCGTCCCTTCGACGACGCGGACGCGAACGACCTCTTCGCGCTGCACAGCGATGCCTACGTGCTGCGCTACTGGGACGCACCACCGTGGAGCGACCGCGCGCGCTCCGAACGGTTCATCGCGGCCTGCCGGCAGATGGCGGAGGAGGGCACCGGGGCGCGGCTGGCCGTGGATCGCATCTCCGACGGGGCGTTCATCGGCTGGTGCGGCCTGAGCCAGTGGAATCCCGACTACCGCAGCGCGTCGCTGGGCTACTGCTTTCACGAGGCGGCGTGGGGCCACGGCTACGCGACGGAGGCGGCGCGCGCTCTGCTGGGGTGGGCATTCGACACGCTCGACCTGAATCGCGTCCAGGCTGAAGCCGACACGCGCAACGTGGCATCCGCCCGCGTGTTGGAGAAGCTCGGGTTCGTGCGCGAAGGAACGTTGCGGGAAGACTGCGTCGTGAACGGCGAGGTCTCCGACTCGTGGGTCTACGGGCTGCTCAGGCGTGAGTGGCTGGGGCGATCCGAGCCGGTTCCCGCCCGCTGAGTCCTCTACTCCGGCACGCCCGCGTCATGGCCGACGAGGTCGTCAACCACGCGTTCAGCCACGGATTCCATCCCCAGCACAGGGCTTGACCATCCCCCGCTGGTCCTGGGACGGACCACAACGCTGAGCGCGGCCGGCGCAGGTCAGTCGTGGCGGTGGCGCACGATGTAGTCGATGTGGCGAATCGTGTCCTCGCGGTCGTCCTCGCTGATCGAGTCCCACAGGTCCGCCAGCCAGTAGAGCGAGCCCGACAGCATCCAGGCCCACCCGCGCACCCAGGTCGCCTCGTCGAACCCGAGCGCCTCCCGGTAGGCGGCCCGCGCGCGGGCATCGAACAGGCTCCAGCCCGGCCGCACCTCCACCGCCGGATCGCCGCGGCCGAGACCGCCGAAGTCGATCACCCCGGTGAGTCTGCCCCGGTCGACCAGCAGGTTGCCTTCCAGGAGATCACCGTGCAGCCACACCGGCGGTCCGGGCCACTCGTCCGCCGCCATCGCCTCGTCCCACGCCGCGGTCACCGCCCGCCCGTCGATCCGGTCGCCCAGCGCCGCGATCGACCGGCGGGTCAGATCGTCCCGCCGCACCAGAGGTACGCCGCGCTGAATCCCCTCCTTGACCGGCCCGCCCATCGGGTCGATCGCGATCATCGCGCGCACGAAGCCGGCGAGGTCGACGGCGAGGTCGACGAGGTCCTGCCCCGCTTCCGGATTGCGCCCGTCCAGCCACGGGACGACCGTCCACGGCCACGGATAGTCCCCGCCCGGCCGGCCGACCGCGACCGGCACCGGAACAGGCACCGGAAGATGCGGCGCCAGCCGCGGCAGCCAGGTCGCGTCGGTCGCCACCTGGTCGACCGCCCACTGCGCCCGCGGCAGCCGTGCCGTCAGGGAATCACCCAGCCGGAACAGCGCGTTGTCGGTGCCGTTCAACGGCTGCGGAACGATCGGCAGTTCCGACCATTCGGGGAACTGCTCGTCGATCAGGGCGCGTACCTGCTCGACAGCGACGACGATCTCTCCAGGGCGCATCGGCGCGACCGTAGAACCCGCTCGATCGTCCTGTCCATCGAATTCGGAGGTGGGGAACCAGGCTGCCCGGCGGATCACCGGCGGTGGCACGACACAGGCTTGTCGCGTGGCTTCTATCCCATGACCGCCAAGAAATCCGAGTAGAACAGGCCCAGGCCGACCGCCACGCAGACGCCGGCCACGATCCAGAACCGCACCACGATATTGACCTCACTCCAGCCGGCCAACTCGAAGTGGTGGTGCAACGGCACCATCCGGAAGACACGTCGACCGGTGGTCCGGAACGAGACGATCTGGATCACCCAGGTCGTCGTGATGATGACGAAGAGCCCGCCGATCATGATCGAAAGCAGCGTGGTGCGGGTTACCACCGCGAGCCCGCCGATCAGGCCGCCGAGCCCGAGCGCGCCCACGTCACCCATGAAGATCCGCGCCGGGGACGTGTTCCACCACAGGAAGCCCACGCAGGCGGCGGCCGCCGCCGCCGCGATCATGGCGATCTCCAGAGGATCCCGGACCTGGTAGCAGTAGTCGTTCGCGCGGGCGTACGTGTCGTCGGCGCACCAGTGCCGGTACTGCCAGAAGCCGATCAGCGCGTACGCGCCGAGCACCAGGATCGACGCGCCGGTGGCCAGGCCGTCGAGGCCGTCGGTCAGGTTCACGCCGTTCGACATCGCCGTGATCACGAAGACGAAGACCATGACCGCGCCGACCTTGCCGACGTCCAGCCAGCTGATGTCGCGGATGAGCGAGATGTGCTCGCTGGCCACGGTCTGACCATTGGTGCTCGGCACGTAGAGCGCGGCGATGCCGAACCCGCCGGCGACGATCGCCTGGCCGAGCAGCTTGCCTTTGGCGGACAGCCCGTCGGAGTTGCGCCGGAGCACCTTGAGGAGGTCGTCGAAGAAGCCGACCGCGCCGCAGAAGACGAACAGCCCGAGCAGCACCAGGGCCGTCATGGTCGGCCCCTCCTGCGCGATCTGCCGCTCGGGCAGGGTGGTCAGGGCGATATGCCCGGCGACGTAGGCGAGGACGGTCGCCACGATGAAGACCACTCCGCCCATCGCTGGCGTGCCCCTCTTGCCCTCGTTGCTGGCGAGCCCGATGGATCGGATCGGCTGGCCGGCCTTGAGCGCGGTGAAGACGCGAACCGCCACCGGCGTACCGAGCAGAGAGATGATGAACGCGACCGCGGCCGCGACGATGACCGCCCTCACGGGCGAACCTCCACGAGATCCGGATACCGCACGGCGTCCCCACCGAGCTGCCAGATCAGCGCCTGGCGTATCCACCTGATCCGGCCGTGCAGATCGTCCTTGACGAAATCATCGATCATGAGGCACGAGCTTGCCATCCGACGGCGAGCGGAGCAGCCCTGGACCTCACAGCGCCGTGGTTCGTAGCTCGCCAACACGAATCCGACGACGGTCTTGCAGCGCCAGGCCGAGGTTCAACTGTGTCCGAAGCCGCGGAGACAGCCCAACCGACGCGATCCCTTGTCGCTGTGGTGCGCGTTCACTGACGATCCGCTGACCCGTGCGCGTCCGTGGATTGCGGTACTTTCCTGTGTGGAGGCCGAGCGGCACGGCTCCGTCGCCGGCGGCTGTCCCCCCACGGTGAGTACGACCCCAGCCCGAGCCATTGACAGCTATTGCCCCCACCGACGCAGGAGCCAGGAGTGGCGATCAACATCTCGAGGGATTCCAGCGCAAAGGTCGCGATTCTCGTCACGAGCGGTATTGCAATCAACAAGCTGTCCGAGCTCTTCAATCTCACGGCACCGGCGGTAATCCTTGGTTCGGCGGTTGTTCTAGTCGTGATGCTACTAAATGACTCGACCGCCTCCCAGGAAGGTGATTCCACAGCCAACGAGAGGCGCTCGGATAACAGCGATTTTGTAAAGTTCTGCCTTGCCTCACTTCTGATCGGCTCAATAATCGCAGCAGCTGCAATGCTCCCGATATTCGATGATCGAAAGTTGTCCGCCCCAATTGATGTAGGAATACCTGGGGCGTACTACCATCTCTACGAGGCTGGGGCGGCGTGCTTCATTACCCTGTTGGCCGCAGTCGCCGCGATCCGCAGACGGTCACCGTTGCAGATCTTCGCATTTCTCGCTTCCGCAACCGCCGGGATGACCTTTGCAATAGCCGTTCGACCAGTGAACGAATTGCACGAGGAGTTTCAATTCGCCAACACATTCATTACTTGGCTCGCGCTGGCAGCTCTCGTCACCTTCTTCGTCTATGAAACGCCAGCCTTAATCCGCATATTCTCTGACTTCTGGTTTAAGCCCGCGACCGAGTCTCAATCCGAGCTAGCGGCCCACGACGAGCAGCGGCCTTGATGCGGCGTCCCTGCGTCCTTCGCCACCACGCGCACACTGCTTCGGTGTGAACGTGGTCGGTCGGAAGCAACGAGCATCAGCTCATGTCATCCAGCGCTTGTCACCGCAGCAAAACAGGCGTCCCGTGCGGTCCGGCATCATCGACCTCCAGCGCGTTCGCTGCTTCCTGGCTGCTCCGGCGGGGCCGACGGCCGCGGGTCTAACCTCTGAGCTGCCGTCACCCGTCGGCAACGAAGTTTCTTGGCCGTCCAGGCTGCTGGCGTCGAGCTCGATAAGACGGGGAAAGTGAATTGGTCGGAACGGTGCAGGGCGTTGCGGAGGACCCTGTACGTCCGTCGTCTGCCACGAGATCGTAGTGGACTGTGTCGCTTGATCCGTGGTTCCCACCCACACTGTAGGACGACCCACAAGTGAGGCTTCAGCAGCACCGTAGAGCCGTTCCCCCAGCTGCGTAAGGGCTAACGGGACCTCGGTCTGCGCGAAGGCGAAGTCGCCCCAAATCTCAAGCGCCTCGATCCGGTGCAGCTGTCCCGTCTCGAGGCGTCGCAGGTAGTAGCCGAGCTGGGGCATGGCCAGCCTGCACGAGAACGCGACGACCTGGTCACGTTCCTCGTGGAGATGCGCCATCACGGAAAGGCGACTTGCTACTAGGTCCATGTGGATTGCCTCGTGCACTAGGTACGCGAGGGGTCCGAGGAGGGTGCCATCCGCCTCATAGATGTCGGTGTCGGGCTGCCCAGGCACGACTGCACGATCATCGCCTTCGAAGAAGACCTGCACATTGCACCCGGTCGCGCTGTAGTTGATGGTGTCGATGAACAAACTCTTGATGACCGGCCTTCCGTCAACCGTGATCATCTCGGGCTGTAGAGCCTGTACCCGGCCGGCCTCGCGGTCGACCGCCGCCAACGCCGTAGCCGAAAACCCAGACTTGGATACGAGCAGTAGCCGGTTCGTTGGTAGGTTGCGGTGCTTCTGCAACATCTCCTGCACCCAGGGAAGCGTTGCTTTCCGACCGTGCTCGATCACCTCGACGGAGACGACCATCGGCTCGCCGTCGAACTCCCCTTCGATCACGATGTCCACCTCGCGCTGGACCCCGAGGACCGAGTCGCGAAGCAGTTTCGACTCGGTGACCGTAGCCCCGGGCTGCGCGAAGTGCTGCCGCACGAGACGCACGATCGCCTGGAAGGGTGTCGACCGCTTCGGCATGCGGCAAGCATAGTTCCGGAGTTACGCCGCAGCCCGCGCAGCAACACGCCGCCGCCGACGTGAGCGGCCACAGGCACCCCATTTCCCCGGCCGCCTCCCACCGACGACGATCCCTGACATCTGCTTGGGTATCGGGTTGATCTACACGCGCTGTAGAACAGCAGCCGCGCTGACGATTACCGAGCGTGCGCAGCTGGGCGACGGAGTGCTCACGCTTACCGGCGTTGCCCCTGCATCGGGCACGGACCGGGCACGGCTGCGCCCTCTCGTCGGGCTGCTGCCATCGACAGCAACGGACTTGACAGAGCAAGCTACGCAGACAGAAGGGCTAAGCACTAGCAAACCGACGTCGCGCGTCACATGATTGGAGGCTCCAGGAGTTGGATGCTGATTCACTCTCGGCAATCGGATCCCTGGTGGCTGCTGCCGGAACCACTGTTGCTCTTGTTGTTGCGGTGAAGGCACTGCGAGCAACCCGGCGGGCGGCCTTGGCCGAACAATTGTTGAACACGCTCGGGGATATGCTCGCGGCGCTTGCCGAAATTTCCGACCGCGCCATCGAACTGGGCAGGCTACCCGACGGCGAGGAGTCCAGTCGCGAACGACTCAGTGAACCTTTTCGGAGATTTCAGATCGCCAGCACTCGTGTCGGCCTTCTTGAACCAGCACTTTCCTCTAACCCTGAATATGGCGAATGGCTGCGAGCCGTCGCTAATAATCTTGCGGCGGACCTCCTCCAAGCCGACGAGTTTGCACCGATGGCTCGTGAGGAAGTGGCAGATCCGTCGATGGGGAGGCCGCCAAAGGCAAATGAAGACGAGTGGGAAGTACTCAGCAGATCAATGTCATACTGGTGTGTCCGAATGGTCGGATTGGACCCCCCAAAAAGGGTGCCTAGTGGCTTCGCGCGGCTTGAGGACTGGTGGGTACCAAGAGTGGTGGCGCATGGCCACGAAGAGGACAACGTCTACGGTGTGGGCGCACCGTATTTCGTCCAAATTTCACGGCTGCTTGATGACTTTGTTCGCGAATACCTTGAGGAATGGGCGACCCAGCTTGTCAAAAGCGGGCTACTTCGCTGATGTTTTAATATAGGCGGTAGAGCGGGCGGGGTGACCGCTTCGGTGTGAACTCTCGGCAAGCGGGTCGGGTCGGGCCTGATACGAGGTCAGACGGCCTGCTGAGGCGCTTCTCGGCTCGGTTCGGCTGGCACGGCTGCTGTACTTCGCTGCTGTACTGCTGGCATCACGCGAGGCGTTGGTTGCGGACCTTCGGGCGCTCGTTCCTGAGATGGCCTTGCTTGTGCTGGCGGACCTGCTCGTCCCAGATCTCCTGGTCGTAGTCCGGGTCCGGTGGGATCCACTTGTGGGAGCCGTCGCTGTAGTGGAACTTCTCGTCGCCGGGTCGCAGGATGCTCATCGGGTCCAGCCGAGGAAGCGGTGGTGTAGCTGGCCGGCGGGGACGTGGGTAAGGTCCTGGGCGGCGTCGACGAGCTGAGCGGCCAGGTAAAGGGCCAGCGAGACCGGCGCGCCGTCGTACTCGGCTCGCAGCTCCCGCCGCCGGGTGTGGCATGGCCACTCTCCCGCGCAACCGCCGCAGGTCCAGGCCGGCTTGATCGGGTGGTGAGTAGTCATCGTGCGCCGTCCTGGCTGGGCCAGTGGCCGCGGTTGATCGGGATGCGGTGGCGGCTTCGGCATGGCAGGGTCGCGCCGCAGCGGCAGATGCGTCGCCAGTGAATCCATGACCAGACCGGCCGGTGCCGTCGGGCCAAGGTCAAGGCGACGGCGAACAGGTACTCGTCGTACGAGACGCGCGGCACTGAGCCCCCTAAAGCATGGAGTCGATGGCAGGGCCTTCGGTCCGAAGCTGACTCCGGACCGGCCAAGCGTCACCGTAACGACGTAGGACTGTAGATACAATAAGATGTAGAGCTGTTGGACACGTAGCGTCACAACCGTGATCGACCCGAGCGCAGACCGCGCCGTGTTCCGGCAGCTCGCAGACCTCCTGCGAGACCGGATCACGTCTGGCGACCTCGCGCCCGGCGCATCGGTGCCGAGCGAGCTGCGGCTAGCTCAGGAGTATGGGCTGAGCCGCACGAGCGTCCGACAGGCGATAGCGTTACTTCGATCGGAAGGGCTCGTGATCGTGGAACCACCGCGAGGCACGTTCGTCCGCGCCCTGGAGCCGACCGAGACGGTGACCCTCCTCAAGGGCGATACTGCCTCTGCCCGGATGCCTACCCCGGCGGAGCGGCGCGAGCTGGAGATTGGCGAGGGCGTCCCAGTCATCGTGGTCTTCCGCGCTGACGGCTCCCGTGAGCTGTACGCCGCCGACCGCATCCGCGTCGGCCGCTGACCTGCGCATTACGCGTCCGTCCCCGCCTGCTGGTCCGTCGCCTGGTCCTCACGCCCGCCATGGCGTGAGCGTCCGTGATCGTCCGCCCCTGCTCGCCGGTTTGGCTGCTCGCTTGGCTGCTCGGAAGCCCTCGGCGGAGGGGCAGCATCACGTTCGGCGACACGACATCCGGCTGCCCGATCAGTCAGGGTTTCAAGCATGAAGTTGATCCAAGCGGTTGCGGCAGTCACCGCGAGGCGGGCATGTCTGGGTGCAAGCCCGGCGGGCGCGGTCACGCCCCCGTGACCCGTACCCAGCCGCGGCCGGTCCCGCGGCGGGTTGACCACCAAGCTGCACCTGGCCGCTGATCGTCGTTGCCGTCCAATCGCCCGGCACATCACGTGCGGGCAGCGTGCCGACTGCACCGGCTTCGTGCAGTCATGGCCGCTATCCGGGTTCCCCGCCGGGTTGGTCGGCCGCGTATCCGCCCCGGGCATGTCCTGGCTGACAAGGCGTACAGCTCGAAGGCCATCCGTGCTCACCTACGCCGACGCGGCATCACAGCCACCATCCCGATCAAGGCTGACCAGGTGGCTAACCGCCGCAAGAAGGGATCTCGCGGCGGCCGGCCGCCGAACTTCGATCGGGAGCGCCACAAGCAGCGCAACACCGCCGAACGCGCGTTCAACAAGCTCAAGCAGTTCCGGGCGGTCGCGACCAGGTACGACAAGCGCAACTTCATGTACCAGGCCACCGTCGACATCGCCACGATGAAGATCTGGCTACGCGACCTCGCCCAAGATCGACGAGACACTGCCTAGTCCAACCAGAGATTCGCGAGTCCGGCGATGCTGATCAAGCAGCCCAGGACGAGGAACACCACGCCACCCCGGCGCTCCTCGTGACGAGAAGGATTCGACGGCCGGGCCGACCGCCACAGCAGGAACCCGCCGACCAGGGCGAGACCCAGGCCCACATACGGCACGGTGCCCCGAGACATCTCTCGCTGGGCCAGCAGGGGCAGGTCGGTCGATGGCGGATACGCGAGAGGACGAAGCACGCGGCAAGGCTAACGAGCCCTCGCCAGTGCAAGTGTCCGGGGCGGAACACGGGCGGTCTTCGGCCAGACTTCCGTCCACCCGGGCGGTCGCGACCAGGTACGACAAGCGCGACTTCATGTACCAGGCCACCGTCGACATCGCCACGATGAAGATCTGGCTACGCGACCTCACCCAAGATCGACGAGACATTGCCTAAGACCCCCGGCACGCCCCAGCGGCAACGGCGACTGACGCCTGCTGACGTGCGGTCTAACGCTGCCATGGTTGGCCGCTGATTGACGACCTTTGACGGCGTCTTGTGACCCCAGTGTGCCCGACGCCGCTACCGCCGACGCGCGACGCGATGGAGCCGCCTCTCCAGCCTGCCGTCGAGAGACAAGCAGACCTTCTCGTCAGCCAGCCGACGGGCGCCAGGTGGATCTTCGGTCCTGTTGCTGTCCGTGTGGGTGATATACCCTGCTGTGATGGTGGCGGGCGAGCTGCGGCAGCAGACCGGCAGCATTGGCGTAGATAGAGCTAAGCGGTGGCTGAACTACTCGACCCGTGTTGCGTCGATCTACACAAACACCGACAAGGTCTTTAAAGACCTGCTGCATTTTCAGTGGCCCTATGGCGGTCAAGGCTTCAGCTTTGACCTGGGGGGCAAATTGCGTGGCGGCGATCTGCATGACATGTCATTTATGGCGGAAGTCAAGGCATACCGCTATGAGATGGACTCAGCAACGGAGTATCGGAAATTCATCGCCGAATGCTACGTAGCATTTCAAGAAAAGCCCGACCGATGCGATAATCTGATATGGTTGTCCTGGGCTCCCTTTCAAGCGCAGAGTTGGCACAAGCATCGAAGCGCGGAGTCCATTCAGAAGCACCTTCTCCACGCCGACAACACCTTTCGGGTGTTTGGGACAGAATCGGCAGAGGAGGCCCGACGAAAACTAGACACGCAAGTGATCTACGAATTAACCAATCGCTTGTGGCTGCTGACGCTCTGCGATGAGCAGGAGGGTCTAGTAATCACGAGCGACCACTACCAGCGGGTTATGGCGTTCATGGGCATCGGGGAGGAGTCCCAATGAGCGGCGAATTCAGCGCGGCTCTGCGTCATGCGCTAGATTTCGACACACCGGATCGGCGTATCGACTCCTTGAAAACTAGCGTGAGCAACTTCCTGCGGTCCGGCGACCCGTCTGCACGAGTCAGGAAGACTGAATACTTCAACCACACTTTCGCGCCAGACCTGGTACTGACTTGGCCGGAGGAAAGCCGGGAAAGACTCGTCTTTCTGCGCACCGATCCCAATCCAGAATGGCTAGCAGCCGACCTTAAAATCATCGCACCCAGTCACCCGATTATGCTCACTCTGGACGACTTCGGATCCGAACAGGATTCGGCCGCTCACGAACGCTTGGTGATGGCCGCGAAAGAGGCTCGGGCCCTAATTACAGATCCGGACGCGATTGAGGAATTCGTGTCCCCTCGCGTCCCCATCACTTCGGTGCTTACGAACGCCGTTATCCGTGGTGGCCTAGGCCTAGTCGATGAGCAGGCAGCGAGGGGTGCAACCGAATCCGCCATCGCGGGCTTCTCTGCGGCGGAGCACTTGGAGGCGGAGCCGATCAGGTCGGCGCTCGTAGCAGCCGAAGGCATGTTAGACGATGAGCAGGCAAACCGATTCAGTCGGCTCTACCGGGCAGTTTGGGAGGGGCAGGGGGGAACTCCTGAAAATTTCCCATCCCATCGCAACCTGGCCGGCCCACTAACAGGCAGAGACCTGTCCCTTCTTCTTGCAACCCTCACGACGGATGATGTGCAATTCTGGCGCAGGATCGGCCGTAGCGTCCGACTCGAACAAGTAGTAGCCCTGGGGACAGATTCAGGACCAAATCTAGGCCACCTAGTCGAAGCGAATTTGGATCGACTGCTAGCACGTGGAGCGCGTGTCTTCGGCCAAAGCGGCGCGTCAAACTCCGAGGGCCAGCGTGCGAACTGGGAAGTACAGAATGACTGTCTAGCGCTGCGCGGTGACGGCTGGATTGCCTACTTCGCCGCCAAGTCAAACGACTTGCCTCCGCATGAGACACGACGCGGCGTGTCGGTTAATACCTTGATTGATGGCATCCGCCAGCTGGGAGTCCGCATGACGGAAGTCAAAGTACAGCAGGCCAACTTCGCCATCTCGATCCAAGCTGTTGGCAATGCCGACGTTGTCGACAGTCCAGACTTCGGCCAACTAGTGGCTCGTGGCGACTCCGTGGCGCAGACGGCCGCAATAGCGATGTCTAGTGGACGTAATCTAATAGCGGATTTCGTCACTGGAACGGCCATGGGTCACACCAACGCCTCTTATCCACTTGACGAATTAGCGCAAGCCGCAGTTCGGCTCCTACTAGAGTTGAGTCATCGGAATGTGCCCGATGCTGACGTGAGGCTGGTCTCTGGCCGTGATCCAGTAGTAATTCAGGACCCGCTTTGGGAATAACTTCCCCTAAGCCACCCTGCCATCCCGTCTGCCTTCGACCCGCCCTTCTGGGGAGCGGGCCGCCGCCCGGCCCGCCACGTCAAGACGGCCTTGACGCACGTTCGGACGCTGGCGGGTCGGGCGGTGGTCTGCTCGGCTTGCCCGGGTCGATGGCAGGCAGGATGGCCTACCGCAACCACCCACGGACCGCGACCCGCCGGCGCTGCCCCGGCCATCCTGGAGCCGGAGCGCCCCCGCCGGAGGCGCAGTAACCGCAACCCCCGCGACGTCGCAGCTTGCCGACGCAGCCGGCGTGCGCCCCCCTACGCCGCGCGGGCTCGTAACCGCGCGGCCCGGCCGGCTGCCGGCCCACTGCCACCCGGTCAACCGTCCTGTCGTTCTGCGGCGGCCGCTTGGGCTTCCCCGCTTCCGCGCCAGCCGCCGGGCGTGTTGCGTGGCCGGAGTCGGAGCGTCAGCGGAGCGACGGACGCGCGCCCAGGCGGCGGCGCGTGCGGCCCGTCAAGGGCCGCCTTGATAGATGTACAGAAAGGTCTCCCACATCGGCTGGCAGCCGGTGTGTCCGGCTTCAGGACCTGCATGACATATCGGTATCAGGACCTGGGTGACACTCCGCCCTCCGTAGCACCGGCCGACGCTTGGCCAAGGTCGACCAGCTAATCCGAACCCGCGGCTTCAGCTGATGGGCGGAACTCTGTCGACTGTCGCTTCCCAAGATCGCGCTAGGTGCTCTGCCGTGGCGAGCGGCTTCGTCGTTCCTGGCTCGTTTGGATGAAGAGATACGAGAGGAAGCGCCATGACTAGCTTGGGACTCTGCGTCGGGCTGATGACGGATGGATGAGCCGGGCGGCGAGCGGCTCGTACGCGAGGAATCCGGCTGGATGCGGGCGAGCTTCCTGGAGCTGCTCTTCGATCTTGTCTTCGTGTTCGCGCTCAATCAGGTCAGCTTGCGGCTCATCAGCGACTTCAGCACCGGGCGCGAGCTCCTGATCGGGGAGGCTGCCCGGACCTTACTGCTGTTCCTGGCGCTCTGGGTCACGTGGCTGACGACGGTCGCCTTGACCAGCCGACGACGTCCGGATTTGTTGCTGGTCCAGGCTCTCGTGTTCATGTCGATGGCCGGCGCCGTGGTGATGGCCGTCGCGGTACCGCAGGGGTTCGAGCAGCGGGCTCTCGTCTTCGCCGGCGCATATACGGCGGTCCGGATAAGCCGCCTGCTGCTCCTCCTGAGCGTCCGCCGTCAAACGGACCCCGTGGCGATTGCCGTGAGCACGGTGCTGTGGATCGTGGGCGCGCTGGTGCACAACCAGGGTCTACGCGCCGTGCTCTGGGCCCTCGCGCTGGCCATCGGCTACCTCAGGGGCACGGCCGCTTATATGCGATTCGCTGGCGTACCAATCGCCGGTGAGCACGTGGCCGAGCGGTTGCAACAGTTCTATCTGATCACGTTAGGTGAGGCGATCTTCGTGGCTGGCAAGGGCCTCAGCGCCAGTGACTTAGGCACCCCGCACGCGGCCGGGTTCGGGCTTGCGTTCGTCGCCATCGTGCTGCTCTGGCGGGTCTATTTCTACCGGGCCGGCGCGACCCTGCCACTGGCCATCACGCGTGCTCGGAACCCGCTCCGGCAGTCCGTGGCGGTGGCCGGGACTCACCTGCTCATGATCGCCGGTGTCTTCCTGGCCGGTGTCAGCTTCGATCTGTACATCATGGAGCCGCTCGGCCGGCCGGAACCGAACTGGCTCATCGCCATCCTCGGCGGGCCCGCGCTGTTCCTGGCCGGCCGGTCACTTCTCGAACTGCAGGCCTTCAGCCGAATCTCCCGATCGCGGCTGGCCGGCCTGCTCGCCCTGGGCCTCCTGATCCCGGCTACCTGGCACCTGCCGCCCCTGGCCGCCGGCGGCGCCGCCGCTGCGGTATTGGCCGGAGTCGCCGGCTCGGACGCTTGGCGCGCCCGGGGCCGCGCACCCGAGCTACCCGTCCCACGGATCTGACCCACCACGGAATCCCGGTCCTTCACGGGCGAACCGTCAGGGCCAGGGACCAGACGGGCCTCAAAAAATACCCAACGTCAAAAGGTCGTCTAGCCGGACGTGTCGCCCACGTCCCGAGACTGGTCTGTCACGCAGGTCCTGAGACCCGACACGGCTGGCAGCCGGTGTCGTACTCCGCTTGATGCGTTACATGCTGGCGTCACTTGATGCGTGACAGTTCGACAAGGCGCGGGCGCCGCACGATGATCCCCGATAGGTCTGCCAGCCTTGCACGCGGCGTCATCCGTAGGCGTACTCGTCGACGTCCAACTCCGCGCGGGTCAGCCGGAGGAACTCCGGCGTCTGGGAGTCAAGGTGCCAGCCCAGGAGTTGATGTTGCCCCGGAAGCTTCTCGAAGTCCTCGACCGGACTGGTCAGGTCTTCCTGCTCTCCGTCGGGATGCTCGAATACCCGCACGACTTGCAGCACGCTCGCTCCCGGCTCTCCATCGATGCGGTCGAGCTCAGCCGCCAGCGCACCGATGCGTTCGGCATGGGGAGACAGCCTGTCGACGATGTGCTTGATCTGCTCATCGACCGTTCGGCCGGGCTCGCGGCAGACAACCTGCCACATGTGGGTGGCAGGTCTCGGCGGCTGGGCAAGACGACTGCCGCGCACACTCACCTCGTCCGGATCGATCCCGAGCCGAGCAGTGATCTCCGCAGCAGTCACACGCACCGAAGCCAGCTTGAAGTAGGCGTACTGGGAGATGAGCACGCCGGCACCCTACCGACTACTGGCTTGGAACAGGGCCCGCCTGACAAGGCGAGGACGGAACGCCTAGCCGGACGTGTCACTCCTCATCTGACACCGATCTGTCACGCATCAAGTGGAGAGCCCGACACGGCTGGCAGCCGCTGTGTCCTCCGTCGACTGGTGTGCGACAGGCGTCCGCCAAGTGATCTGCGGCAGTCGATGGCGCGGATCGCGGCATGAATGAGTGTCAGCGGCCACCTTCGGTCGGCCGCCAACGGTGCCGCTCGGGGATCCAGGTTAGTGCCTCGGCGGTGGTCGGCTCCGTCAGAGCGACTACGGACTCGTCGAAGAGGTGCCACTCGTGCCGGGAATACGCTTCGGCGGCGATGAGCAACGTCGACGCGTGGTCGCCGTGCAGCAAGACCTCGCTCACGAGCCCAGCATCGTGACGGCCCTCGACAACGGTGTCGTAGACGACTTCCACCTGGTTGATTTTGCCGCGTACGAGTGGAATCCCTCGGCGGGACCGCAGTGAGCCGGAGTCGAACTCCGGCAGTCGGAGTTCCACGGTCGGAATGAAGCAGAGGCCGAAGAGCGCGTCATCCTGGTAGACGCTGACCTCAGCCGATGCGTCGGCGCCGATGGCGCGTAGCCAGGCGTAGGGCGTTCGCGCGGCGTCGGGTTCAGCCCACGCAATCGCGACATCGTCAGGACCAGACTCAAGGGCCCATTCCACTCCCTCCCACGACTCGACACTCATGGAGGCCAGCAGAAGTGCGGCCGAGATGTTCTCAGTGATCCAGCCGTGTCGGTCAGCCAGTCCAGCGGCAGCCAAGAGGTCCGCCACAGCCTCGTGCGTCATGGCGGCCAGGTCGTCCGCCGAAGGCATGATGTGCCCGCGCGCTGCGGAGAAGACCGGGAACGGGCCACTGTCCTCGCGGAAGACGGCCCAGGCCGGTTCACCGGTCCGGCTGGTGAACTCCCAGCCGAGGCCGTCTCGGGCGCTCACATCGCTGGCGACAACTGCATCCCACAGAGAGCGCCAGTCGGTCATCAGTCAGCTCCTTTCGGGTGTGATGGCCTGTCGCCAGCCCTCATTCGCACGCTAGCGACTGGGCGCGGCGAACCGGCGGTGTGCGGGTGGCAGCCGGTGGTCCGCTTCATCGGCCGTCGACGCTGCGGTGTCCGGGTGGCCGGCCGCTAATCGGCCTCGGAGAGGTAGCCGACCTGCGGTGACCCAGCCGCCGAGCGGACGTCGCACCCCCAGCGCCGCAACGCCTGCGTGATCTTCTCAGCGCCGGCCGGGTTCGCCGAGTGGACGTACACCACGCCGATGTTGAACGGGCGCTCCTCAAAGGCGGCCCGCTCCAACACCTCGACGACCGGCCAGATCGTGTCGTCCTCGCCGAGGTCGTGATCCAGCCACAGCTCGTCCAATCGCTGTCCGCGGCGTCGCTCCAGCGTCTCGATGCCGGCCCTGCTGCTGCGCGCAACGTGTGCCACCCGGCCATCAACGAACGAGCGCAGGTCGTCCACCAGCACGATTCCCGGCAGCTTCTCGTTAACCACGCCACCATCCTTGGACCAGCGCCGCGCCATCGCCAGCGCTATTGGGGCCCACATATGGCATCGGACTACGGCGGGTTGACGTGTCGGTACCCGGTGCTACTCTGACGCTCGTCGAGCACGCCAGCGCGGCCTTCCTGCCGAACCGCTGGACTTGACCTCCGAGATGCCGAGCGGCCTTCCTGCCGCCGATGCGTGCCGTGGCTCGCCAGCTCTCGATCGCACCGGCCGCTGTGCCGGTCCTCCGAATCCCCTGAGCGGCCCAGGACGGCCTTCCCGTCCTCGATGGCCCGGATTCGAATATCTCCACGGGTGGGGCAGCCTGCGGCAACCCGCCGGATGCCGACATCCCAGGCTCCCCACCCGTGCCGGCCTAACAAGGACGCCGGCCGGCCGAAGGCCAAGCGGCGCTGCCGCGCGGTCGGCCGCTGCTGCCAGGCCGTCCCGTCGACGCGCACGGTCAGCGACATCCGGGCCGCCCTACGAGCTGCCCTCACTCACGCCCAAGCCGAAGACCTCATCACCAAGAACCCCGCCGTCGCGGTCACCCTCGCCACCGTCCGTAGGCGGCGAGGCAAATCCTGGTCGAGCGACGAGGCTCGGAAGTTCCTGGAGTCCGCCAAAGCAGACGACGACCCGCTCTACGCCGCCTACGCCCTGGTCCTCGTCACCGGCCTCCGCAAGGGCGAGGCACTCGGACTGACATGGGAGGACGTAGACCTCGACGCGGGAGAGCTGACCATCGGCCGCCAACTCCAACGCGTGCGCGGCCAGCTCCTGCGCCGCGACACCAAGACCCAGGCGTCGGACGCCACTCTCCCCCTGCCCGACATCTGCCTGACCGCACTCAAGCTCAGACGAGAACAACGCGACGAGGCACAAGCAGCCGCCGGCAACGCCTGGCAGGAAACCGACCTCGTATTCACCACCCGCTATGGCACGCCCATCGAGCCGCGCAACTTCCAACGCTCCTGGCAGACGAGGTGCGAGAAAGCAGGCGTCAAGCCGATCACCGTTCACGACGCCAGAAGAACCTGCGCCACGCTCCTGGCCGACCTCGACGTCCACCCCAGAGTCGCCATGCAGGTGCTGAGGCACGCAAGGTTCTCGATAACGATGGAGATCTACACCCAGGTCTCGTCGAAGGCGACGAGAGAAGCCCTGAAGCGACTCGGCGATTCACTCGCGCAATGACCAGACTGCTGTACTTAGCTGCTGTACCTAAGCAGAAAGGCCACCTCCCGAAGCCGGGAAGTGGCCTTTGACCTGCGTGGGCGATACTGGGATCGAACCAGTGACCTCTTCGGTGTGAACGAAGCGCTCTCCCGCTGAGCTAATCGCCCTCAGCGCCGATGACTCTACCTGATCGAGACGCCGGACCAAAAACCGGGTCTCAGTGGGTCGCGAGGTAGTGCAGCGTCCGTGCCACGAGGTCGATGCCGAGGCTGTACTTGAGGGACAGCCACACCACGACCGACACGAACACGAGCCCGACGGCGCCCAGGGCGCAGCGTACGGGCAGCGACCGGCTGGTGACCCAGCGCGTCCAGGCGTTGACGTGCCGGCGGGTGAAGGCGAGCAGCCGCCGCGCCCAGTGGAACTCGACGGCCCAGACCCCGAGGCCGGCGATCACCAGGAGCCAGCCGGGCCCGGGCAGCGGGATCAGCGCGACGCCGACGGTGACGATGAGGGCGCCCAGCACGCCGATGAAGATCTTGAGGGCGACGCGGCCGGTGGGGTTGGCCCGGATGAGTTCGAGGGTGGTGTGCAGGCGACCTCGCCATCCGGCCTGGCGCCGCTCCGCGAGAGCGGTCCGCGGACCCCCTTCGACAGGCACCTCGTACCCCCGACTTTCGGCTGCTCGGGCCGCACCTTTCGGCGGGCCGGCCGTGGTCCTCGCTGCTACCGAGGAACCCCTCGTGACCATTTCCACCCCCAGTGTCGCCCGGGACCGTCACCCTCGCTGAGGACTGGACGTTACCGGAGTAAGTCGACGACTGAACCACCCGTTGCCGGGCGGGATGACGGATCGGGCGGAAGCGGAAATCCTACAAGAACTTTCACGTTCTCGAAGGCTTTCCGACCCCCTTCCCACCACTGGGTGAAGTCAGCGTATGGCGGAGCGTAGCCAGGAGCAGCACCTGAGTATGGGAAAAGCGGGACACGCGCGTTCCGCAGCGGTGCCGGGGGGAGAACGTCCATGAGTGTCATCCGACCGACGACCGTAGAGGTCGAGACGTCGCTAAGGCTCGTCGCGCCTGACGCCACCGCCTTGCCGGTGCGTGCCAGTCTGCGTTACGACCCTGCTGACCCGTATGCGGTCCATGTCCTGTTCCACGCCGAATCCGCCGGCGGCGAGGCGGTGAGCTGGTCGTTCGCCCGCGAACTGCTGGTCACCGGGCTCGACGAGCCGGCCGGCATCGGCGATGTCCGGGTCTGGCCGTGGGCCACCCCGCGCGGCGACTTCGTCGCGCTCGCGCTGTCGTCCCCGGACGGCAACGCCCTCTTCGAGGTCCCGCGCAGCGTGCTGGTGCGCTTCCTGCGCCGGACCTACGTCGTCGTCCCGCGTGGCCGCGAGGCCGAGCACCTGGACGTCGACACGGCGGTGAACCGGCTGCTCGCCGGCCGCTGACACGGCACACCGGGGCCGCGCGGATCTGCCGAGTCCGCGCGGCCCCGGGCCGTCAACGCAGGGGTACGGCTCAGCCGTGCGTGGTGATCCCGCCGTCGACCGGGATGACCGCCCCGGTCAGGTACGCGCCGGCCCGCGACGACAGGTAGATCGCCGTGCCCGCCATGTCCTCGGGGCGGCCGATCCGGCCCAGCGGCACCTGCTGCTCGATGGCCGCCCGGGAGGCCGGGTCGTCCAGCGCGAAGGCCATCATCTTGCTCTCGAACGGCCCGGGCGCGATCGCGTTGACCGTGATCTGCTCGCCGGCGAGCTGGTGGGCGAGGCTGCGGGTGAGCATGTGCACGGCCGCCTTGGTCGCCGAGTAGGCGTACACCTCCATCCACGGCACCCGGATGCCGTCGATCGAGCCGATGTTGATCACGCGGGCGGGGTCGTCGGGGCTGGCGGCCGCGCGCAGCGCGGGCAGCAGCGCGGTGGTGAGCCGGAAGACGGCCTTGACGTTGACCGCCCAGAGCTTGTCGAACGCGGCCTCCGGGTACGACTCCAGCGGCGCGCCCCAGGTCGCCCCGGCGTTGTTGACCAGCACGTCGAGCCGGTCGGTGCGCTCCCGCACGGCCTGCGCCAGTCCGAGCGCGCCCTCGTCGTGGCCCAGGTCGGCGGGGATCGCCTCGCAGTGGCCCTCGGCGGAGAGTTCCTTGGCCACGGCCTCGCAGACGTCGGCCTTGCGCGAGGAGATGATGACCTTGGCGCCGGCCCGGACGAAGCCCTGGGCGATCATCAGGCCGATCCCCCGTGAGCCGCCGGTGACCAGGACCGTCTTGCCTTCGACCGAGAACAGATCCGTCATGCCCATCCCATCGCCGGTGTGCGGGGCCGCGGGCCGGTCGGCCGACCCGAGCGCTACCGATCGGTAACCTAACCGTCCCTGATCAGTCCCGACAAGACCGGCCGAAACCGTCGAGATGCAAGGTGCGCGGCGGGCGGTTACCGTCGGGACGATGGTCACTACCGGTCAGCCCTCCCCGGCAACCCGCACCGACCTGTGCGCGCCTGCCGTCGACGCCGACGAGATCGTCACCGGTGCGCTCGGCGACCTGGCGCCCGCGCCTGGCTGGTCGCGGCCGGTCCTGCTCGGCGCCGACCTGCTGATCCTGGTCACCCACGGTCACGGGAGCGCGGAGCTGGACTTCCGGGCGCTGCCCTGCCGCCCGGGCACGCTGCTGCGGGCCCGACCCGGCCAGGTGCTGCGCTGCCTCGGTCCGCAGCTCGACGCGACGGTGGTGCGCTGGGGTCCGGAGACCCTGCGCGGCCTCGACGTCGACCCGGACGCGGTGCCGGCGTACCGGCAGCTCGCCGGGGAGGACGAGGACGCGGTGATCAGCGAGGTGACCCAGCTGGCCGTGGACGCCGACCGACACGCCGGGATCCCGGCCGCGACGGCGCTGCTGCGCCACCAGCTCGCCGTGCTGCTGCTGCGGCTGAGCCTGCTGCCCGGCGGCGAGGAGCGGGCCGCGCCGCGGGCCGAGACGGAGACCTTCCGGCGGATGTGCCGGGAGGTGGAGCGCGGCTACCGGCACACCCGCCGGGTGGAGGACTACGCGGCCCAGCTCGGTTGTTCGGTGCGTACCCTGACCCGGGCCTGCCTGGCGGTGACCGGCCGCAGCGCCAAGCAGGTGATCGACGAGCGGGTGGCGTTGCAGGCCAGCCGCCTGCTCGCGGCCACCGACGAGCCGATCGCCCGGATCGGCCGGCGGCTCGGCTTCCCCGAGCCGACCAACTTCGGTCGCTTCTTCACCCGCGAGGTCGGGGTGAGCCCCGGGGCCTTCCGGGCCGCCCGGGAGCAGCCGCTGCCCGTCCGCATGGTGCGCCCCCGCCCGCCCGCCGACTCCCCCGCGCCCGCCGGCCGGGCATGATGGCACTGTGCACATCTCCGCGCGCGGCGACTACGCGGTCCGGGCGGCACTGAGCCTGGCCACCGCGTACCCCACCCTGCTGTCCACCCAGGCCATCGCGGCGGAGCAGGACATGCCCCGCAAGTTCCTCGAGGCGGTCCTGGCCGACCTGCGCCGGGCCGGGATCGTCCGGGCCCAGCGCGGCGCCGAGGGCGGCTACACCCTGGCCCGGCCGCCGCGCGACATCACCATCGGGCAGATCCTGCGCGCCGTCGACGGCCCGCTCGCCGGGGTACGCGGGCTGCGCCCCGAGGAGACGCGGTACGAGGGCGCGGCCGAGAACCTGCCGCGGCTCTGGGTGGCCGTCCGCGCCGCCGTCCGGCAGGTGGTCGACGAGGTGAGCCTGGCCGAGATGGCCAGCGGGAAGCTCCCCGGCCACGTCCGCAAGCTGATCGCCCGCCCCGACGCCTGGGAGCCCCGCTGACGCCTCAGAGGGTGCCGACGACCTCGGCGTAGTCGAGCCGGGGCAGCCGTTCCCGCCAGGCGTCCGCCGCCGGCCGGCCGATGTTCATGAGCAGCAGCACCCGGTGCCGGCCGTCCGGGAAGAACTCGCGCTCCACCCCGGCCGCGTCGAACCCGGCCATCGGGCCGGCGGCCAGCCCGGCGGCGCGTACCCCGACCAGCAGGTAACCGATCTGGATTGCCGCGTTGAACCGGGCCTGGGCCTCCCGGCCGGCCGGATCGCCGGTGAACCAGTCCCGCGCGGCGGGCCGGTGCGGGAACAGCTCGGGCAGCCGGTCGTGCCAGTCCACGTCGGCGGCGAGCACCGCGGTCAGCGGCGCGCTCGCCGTCTTGTCCCGGTTGCCGGAGCTGAGGTACGGCAGCAGCCGGGCCCGGGCCGGCGCCGAGCGCAGCAGCAGCACCCGCAGCGGCTGGGCGTTCATCGCGGTCGGGCCGTGGCGGACCAGGTCGTGGATGGCCCGGACCTGCTCCTCGTCGACCGGCTCGTCGGTGAACGCGTTGGCCGTGCGGGCCGCCCGGAACAGCAGGTCCTGGGCGGCCCGGTCGAGCGCGAGCAGTTCGCCGGCGGGTGCGCTCACCACGTCTGCGGCCAGGCGCCGAGCGTGGTGGTGTAGCCGCCGCGGTGGTGCACCAGCGGGTCGCCGTCCTCGCCCGCGCCGAGCGCCAGGGGTTCGGCGAGCACGAGGGTGTGGTCGCCGGCCTCGACCCGGCGGACCACCCGGCAGAGCAGCACGGCGAGGGCGTCGCCGATCAGCGGCACCCCGAACGGGCCGGCCGCCCAGCCGGGGTGGGCGGCGAACCGGTCGATCCCGCTCGTGGCGAAGATCCGCGCGACCTCCTGCTGGCCGGAGGCGAGCAGGTGCACGGCCACGTGCTCGGCCCGTTCCACCGTCGGCCAGCTCGACGACGCGCGGCCCAGGCAGAAGGAGACCAGCGGCGGGTCCAGCGACACCGAGGTGAACGAGGTGGCGGTGAAGCCGGCCGGCGGCAGCGACGGCAGGCGCCGGCCGCCGTGCAGGCCGGGCGTGGTGACCACGGTGACCGTGGACGCCTGCCGGCGCAGCAGGCCGCGGAACGTGTCGGCGTCGACCGGGCGCAGCTCCACGGTGCCGGCCCCGGGCCGGTCCACGGTGGTCACGCCGTCACCAGCTCTCGGCCGGCGTAGGTGCTCGCCGGGCGGGGCAGCCCGTAGTGCTCGCGCAGGGTGCGGCCGGTGTACTCGTGCCGGAACAGTCCGCGGCGGCGCAGCAGCGGAACGACGTGGTCCACGAAGGCCTCCAGTCCGTGGGGCAGCAGGGGTGGCATGACGTTGAAGCCGTCGGCGGCGCCCTGGGTGAACCAGAGCTCGATCTGGTCGGCGATCTGCTCCGGGGTGCCGGCGACGACCCGATGCCCGCGACCGCCGCCCAGCCGGCCGATGAGCTGCCGGATGGTGAGCTTCTCCCGCCGGGCCAGGTCGACCACGAGCTGGTAGCGGCTCTGGTGGGACTGCACGGCGCTGACGTCGGGCAGGTCGGGCAGCGGCCCGTCCAGCGGCAGCCCGGTGAGATCGAGACCGGTCATGCCGGAGAGCTGGGCGAGGGCGTGCTCGGGCACGATCAGCGCCTCCAGCTCGTCGGCGAGGCCCCGGGCCTCGGCCTCCGTACCCCCGATGACCGGCGCGATGCCGGGCAGCACCTTGACCCCGTCGGGGTCCCGGCCGGCGGCGGCGGTCGCGCGCCGCAGCTCGGCGTGGAACGCCTGGCCGTCGGCGAGGGTCTGCTGGGCGGTGAACACGGCCTCGGCGTAGCGGGCGGCGAACGCGATGCCGTCGGCGGACGAGCCGGCCTGCACGAGCAGCGGCCGGCCCTGCGGCGGGCGCGGGGTGTTCAGCGGCCCGTGCACCCGGAACCGCTCGCCGTGGTGCGCGATCTCGTGCACCCGGTCGGTGTCGGCGAAGACGCCGGCCGCGGTGTCGAGGACCAGCGCCTCGTCCTCCCAGCTGTCCCAGAGCTTGATCGCCACGTCGACGAACTCGGCGGCCCGCCGGTACCGCTCGGCGTGCTCGGGGTGGTCGTCGAGGTTGAAGTTGCGGGCCTCCCGGGCCTGCGCGGAGGTGACGACGTTCCAGCCGGCCCGGCCGCCGCTCAGGTGGTCCAGCGAGGCGAACTTGCGGGCCAGGTTGAACGGCTCGTTGTACGTGGTGGAGGCGGTCGCGATGAGGCCGATGTGCTCGGTGGCCGTGGCCAGCGCGGCGAGCAGGGTGAGCGGCTCGAAGACGGCCTGGATGTTGTGCCGGACGGCCGGGCCGACGGCGAGTGAGTCGGCGAGGAACACCGAGTCGAGGGTGCCCCGCTCGGCGATCCGGGCCAGCTCCTGGAAGTGCGTCACGTCGGCGATCCGGCGCGGGTCGGTACGCGGGTGCCGCCAGGCCGCCTCATGGTGGCCGACTCCCATCAGGAACGCGTTGAGGTGCAGGGTTCGGGACATGGGGTTTCCTCTCAGGCGGTGACGTCGACGCGCCAGGTGGAGAAGCGGCGTTCCCCGGCGACGAGGAGTTGGTTGACGACCAGGCCGATGGCGGAGATCGTGATGATGCCGGCGTACATGTCGGGGATCGCGAAGTTGTACTGGGCGTAGTTGACGAGGTAGCCGAGCCCCGCCTTGGCGCCCACCATCTCGGCGGCGACCAGCACGAGGATCGAGTACGCCCCGGCGAGCCGGACGCCGGTGAAGATGGTCGGCACGGCCGCCGGCAGGATCACCTTCTGGAACAGCCGCAGGTGGTTCAGCCCCATCGAGCGGGCCGAGCGGACCAGCAGCGGGTCCACCCCCTTCACCCCGGCGATGGTGTTCAGCAGGATCGGCCAGGAGCAGGCGTAGACCACCAGGGCGATCTTGGAGGTCTCGCCGAGGCCGAGGATGAGCACGAAGACCGGCAGCAGCGCCAGCGCGGCCGTGTTGCGGAACACCTCCAGCAGCGGGCTGAGCAGGTCGGCGAGGGGCCGGTACCAGCCGATCAGCAGGCCCAGCGGGATGGCGGCGGCCACGGCCAGGGCCAGCCCGGTGAGCGAGCGGGTCAGGCTCGCGCCGACGTGGTCGGCGAGCTGGCCGTCGCGCAGCAGCGTCCACCAGGCGGTGAGCACCTCGGACAGCGGTGGCAGGAAGACCCGGTCGACCAGCCCGGCGCGGGGTGCGGTCTCCCAGACCGCGGCAAGCGCCAGCAGGGCGACGCTGCGGTGCAGGGCCCGGCCGCCGAGCCCGAGCAGCCGTCCCGGCAGGGCGGGCGCGGCGGCGGGAGCTGCCGACGGCGACTCGGCGGGCCGGGCCGCCGGGCGGGCGGGGCGTTCGGCGATGTCAACCAACGCGGGCCTCCTGTCGTACGGCGGACTGGGCGGCCCGCACCTCGTCGCGCAGCAGCGTCCAGATCCGGTGCCGGTGGTGCCGGAAGGCGTCGGAGGAGCGGACGTCCTCCTCGGCCTCCCGGTCGCCCAGCTCGATCTCGATGACCTCCTTGATCCGCCCGGGGCGGGAGGTCATCACGGCGACCCGCTGGCCCAGGTGGACGGCCTCGTCGATGCCGTGGGTGATGAACACGACGGTCTTGCCGGTGGCCTGCCAGATCCGGATCAGCTCGTCCTGGAGCGAGTCGCGCGTCTGCGCGTCGAGCGCCGCGAACGGCTCGTCCATGAGCAGCACGTCTGGGTCGTACGCGAGGCTGCGGGCGATGGCCACCCGCTGCTTCATGCCGCCGGACAGCTCGTGCGGGTGGCGGTCGGCGAACCCGGTGAGCCCGACCAGGTCGAGGTGGTGGGCGATGAGGTCGGCGCGCTCCGCGCGCGGCACCCCCTTGGCCTCCAGTCCGAACGCGACGTTGCCGGCGGCGGTGCGCCAGGGCAGCAGCGCGTACTGCTGGAAGACGATGCCCCGGTCGAGGCCGGACCCGGTGACCGGGCGGCCGTCCACCAGCACCTGCCCGCCGGTCGGGGTGGAGAGCCCGCCGAGCAGGTCGAGCAGGGTGGACTTGCCGCAGCCGCTGGGACCGACGACGACCAGGAACTCGCCGGGGCGTACCCCGAGGGTCAGCTCGTCGAGCGCGGTGACCGCGCCGCCGCTGCCCCGCCGGCCCGGGAAGACCTTCGTCACCCGGTCGAAGCGGATCTTGTCGGTGTTCATGCGCCACCGCCGGCGGTGGCGGCCTCGTTGAACCTGTTGGTGTAGAGGTCGGCGGGCTTCGGGCGGTCGCCCTTGAGCTCGCCGGAGTCGGCCAGCCAGTCGATCCAGGTGGTGAACTCCCGGTCGCTGATGAGACCGCCCCTGCCGGCCACCCCGCTGGACTTCCAGTACCTCACCAGGGACGGGTCCTCGTTGCGGCCGCGCTTGGCGATGATGGACTCCAGCCTCGCGATGACGGTCTCCCGGGGCTGGGTCCGCGCCCACTCGACGGCCCTGCCCACACCTGTGACGAACGCCCGGACGGTGTCCGGGTTGCGCTTGATGAAGTCGTCCCGGAACACGTAGCTGCCCCCGCTGAACGCGCCGAGCAGCTCGTAGTCGGTGAAGACGGTGCGGACGCCGGCGGCGGCGACGGCCTTGTCCCGGATCACGCCGCCGAGCACCGCGACGTCGATCTGCCGCTGCCGCAGCGACTGTTCGATGTTGACCGGGGGCAGCGCGACCAGCTCGACCTTGGCGATCTCGGCCGGGGTGAGGCCGCCCTTGACCAGCCAGGTCTTGAGCACCGCCTCGGCGTGCGCGCCGAGGGTGTTCATGCCGACCTTCTTGCCGATGAGGTCCCGGGGGCCGCGGATCGGGCTGTCGGTGAGGACGTAGTAGCCCTGGAAGGTCTGCGCGTCGGAGCCGTAGTAGGCGACCACGGCGGTGATCGGGGCGTTCGCGGCCCGGAGCTTGACGATGGCGCCGTTGAAGGCGCCGCCGAAGTCGGTCTGGCCGGTGGCGGTGGCCTGGATGTCGGCGGGGCCGCCGGTGACGTTGCCGATCCAGTTGAGCTTGACGTCGCCGAGGTAGCCGAGGTCGGCGGCGAGTTCGGGGAGGGTCACCTGGCCGACCGAGCCCTGGTAGCGCAGCTCGGTGGTCTGCCGGCCGCCGGCGGCGGCGGCGCCGCAGCCCGTGGCGGCGGCGAGGGCGAGCAGGGTGACGGCGGCGGCGAGGGTACGCCGCAGCGACTGACGGGTCGAGGGCATGGAGGGGTCTCCTGATCTGTCCACGATGCGGTGGCGAGGGCCCGCGAGGGGCGCGTGAGCACGCCGCTGCCGGCCGGGCCACGATGCGCCGGCGACGGGAGCGGACGAGCGGAGGAGATGCGACGACCGAGAGCGGTCAGCTCAACAGAGCGCGCTCGCGTGCCGGACCAGGTCGACGTGCACGCGAGCGGTGAGGAGAAGCTCGTCCCGCTGCGACATGACCTCATGCTGCCGACCGATCTCCGCGCCGGTCAATGCCCTTCCACAGAGTGAGACTTGCGTCGCTGGCATTGTTACGACCCGTCACCACCAGCATTTACCGCCCCTTAACACCTACCCGTTGGATAGAGATTGTGACCTGTGGGACGGGCACCGTCCAGACCGGATCCGACCGGGTTTCGCGTACCGCCGTTTCGGGCATGTTCGATCCCGCAGACGCAGGGAGACGAAGGAGGACCCCATGGGCATCCAGTTCCGCAAGCGCAAGAAGTACGGTCCGGTGATCCTCCACTTCACCGAGAACGGCTTCTCGTCCTGGAGCATCAAGATCGGTCGGTGGTCGTGGAACTCCAACACCCGCGCCCACCGCGTGGACCTGCCGGGGCCGCTCTCCTGGAAGCAGGACAAGACCCGGGCATGACGTCCCGACGTCGAGCGGGGTGCCGGTGGTTCACCGGCGCCCCGCTCGGCGTCCGGGCCGGCTTCGCCGTTCCGCCGCCGGGAGCCCCGTCCGGACGGAGAATCGCGGAGTGGCGGACCAGTCCTTCCGGCGGGAGCGGCGGCGGGCCGCGGTGGCCGTCGCGCTGCTGCTGCTCGCCTACTTCGTCGTCCCCGTCGAGCCGGACCCGAACGGCCTGCGGCTGGCCCTGCGCTCCGCCGGCACCCTGGCCCTGGTGGTCGTGGTCGCCTTCCTGGTCACCGGCCAGGTACGCCGCCAGCTGGCCGCCACCCAGCCGACCGGCGACGCGGAGACCCGGGCGCTGATCCGGCTCGCCGTCGCGCTCATCGCCGGGCTGCTGGTCTTCGCCCTCGCCGACTTCGTCGTGGCGAACAGCCGCCCCGGCGAGTTCATCGGCCTGCGGACCCGGATCGACGCGCTCTACTTCGCACTGGCCACGCTCACCACGGTCGGGTACGGCGACGTCACCGCCGAGGGCCAGATCGCCCGGGTGGTGGTCTGCGCGCAGATGGTCTTCAGCATCGGGGTGATCGCCACCGGCGCGTCCATCGTGGTCAAGCAGATGACCCAGCGGCCCCGCCCGAACCGGCGCTGATCACCACGTCGCCGCCGAGGCGGCCGTGCCCGGGGTCGCGGGTCACCGCGCCGGCGGCGAGCAGCGAGGCGAGCGCCCGGTTCGCGTCGGCGGCCCGGTAGACCGTCGACGTGGCGGCGAAGCGGCGCAGCTCGGTCACCGTACTCGGGCCGGAGCGGGCGAGTTCGGCCAGCAGTTCGCGGCGCAGCGGGCCGGGTTCGGGATCGAGACTGATGTCGAGCAGCCGCCCCGCCGGGTCCGCCGGGTCGCGGTAGCGCACCCCGGCGTACTCGTCGACCGCCCAGAGGGCGTCCTTCACCGTCTCCAGGCCCCGGTCGGAGCCGGTGGCGTAGCCGAGCAGCCGGGCCGGCCCGCCGTCGGCCGGCACCAGCTCGACCTCGGTGACCAGCGGGAAGCCGGCCGCGGTCAGCGCCGGGCGCAGCGACCGGCCGGGCGCCGTGACCAGCAGCACCTCGGCCGGGCGGCCGGACGCGGCGGCGGCCAGCAGGGCGGAGTCGGGCTCGCCGCCGTCGACCATCGTGAACAGCGGGGCGCCGGCCGCGCCGGCCGCCTTGAGCGCCACCGGCAGCCGGTCCGGCCGGCCCGGCACCACGTGCACGGCGACGTCCGCCGGCAGGGCGGCCTCGGCCGCGCCCAGCCGGGCCGGCAGCTCGGCGCCACCGTCGGCGAGCACCAGCACGGTCAGCCGCCGGCCGCGCAGCCGGTCGGCGAACTCGGCCACCACCCGCAGCGCCGCCTCGGCGCCACCGATGTCGCTCCCGGCGTACGTGAGGGCCAGCGTGGCCCGCCGCGAGCGGTGCAGCGCGGCGGGCAGCCAGTGGTCGAGCTGGCGGACGAGCAGCTCGCGCAGGACGGCGTCGGTCGACATCCTGCCGTTCTACCCCATGCGCCCTCAGACGGGAACGGAGATGCCCACGCCGCCGCGGGTCTGGCCGCCGTAGCGCTGCCGCTCGCGGTCGAGGTCGAGCCGGCCGATCCGCTTGCGCGCGGCGAGCGCCCCCTCGTCGAGGAGGTCGGCGGGGACGATCCAGACGATCTCGAACTCCAGGCCGTCGGGGTCGCGGCCGTAGAGGCTCTTGGTGGTCCCGTGGTCCGAGGCGCCCACCAGGGCGTCGGCGGCGGCCAGCCGCTCGGCGGTGGCGGCCAGCTCGTCCAGGGTGTCCAGCTCCCAGGCGAGGTGGTAGAGGCCGACCGTGGACCGCCCGGCCGAGGAGGCTCCGGCGGCCGCGCCGATCTCGAACAGCCCGAGGTCGTGGTCGTTGGTGGAGTCGGGCGCCTGGAGGAAGGCGGCGCCGCGGAAGCCGTCCGGCGTCATCGGCACCGGGCGGAAGCCGAGCACGTCGCGGTAGAAGGCGACGCTGCGGTCGAGGTCACGGACGTAGAGGACGGCGTGGTTGAGACGGTGGATTCCCATGACACCGACGGTAGCGCGCTTTGGTTGAGCGTTCAACAACAGGCGCTATGATGGCCGTCATGACCCGGTGGCTGGACCCCGACGAGCAGCGGACCTGGCGGGCGTTCCTCACCGCCTCCCGGGCCCTGATGGACACCCTCGACCGTGAGCTGCAACGCGACGCCGGGATGCCGCACGCGTACTACGAGATCCTGGTCCGGCTCTCCGAGGCCCCCGACCGGCGGCTGCGGATGAGCGACCTGGCCGACGCCACCGGCTCCTCCCGCAGCCGGCTCTCGCACGCCGCCGCCCGCCTCGAGGCCGCCGGCTGGATCCGCCGGGAGGACTGCCCCACCGACCGCCGCGGCCAACTCGCCGTGCTCACCGACGCCGGCTTCGCCACCCTGGCCGCCGCCGCGCCCGGCCACGTCGAGGGGGTACGCCGCCACCTGTTCGACGCGCTCAGCCCGGCCCAGGTCGACCAGCTGCGGCGGATCAGCGAGACCCTCGCCGACCACCTGACCGGATCGCGACCAAACTGATCCACAGCGGGTCTTGTACTTACCGTCGTCGGATGAGCACGATGGGGCGTGTCCTCCGGCTTCGCTGACCTGACTGTCCAGGCGCACCACCTGGTGTCCGAAGGCGACCTCGCCGGTGCCCAGCGACTGCTCGCCGACGCGCTGAGCGACGCCGACCCCCGTCCCGCCAACGCCTCCGCCGAGCTGGCCGAGGCCGCCGGCCTCCAGGCCCGGGTCCTCGTCGCGCTCGGCGAGCCGCACTCCGCCCGCGGCTGGGCCGCGTTCGCGTACGCGGCGGCCTCCCGGCTGTTCGGGCGCTCCGACGAGCGGACCGTCACCGCCGCCGCGACCCTCGCCGCCGTGCTGCACCGGGTCGGCAGCGACGCCCGCGCCGCCCGGCTCTACTCCGACGTCATCATCGAGCTGACCGCCCGGGACGGGCCGGAATCCCAGCGGGTGCTGGCGGCGCACGCCGACCTGGCCACCGTGGAATACGCCCGCGGCCAGTGCGACGTGGCACGCGACCGGTTGCAGGACGCCTGGGAGCTGCACCGCGAGGTCTACGGCGACGGCCATCCCAGTGGCATCAAGATGCTGGCCAAGCTCGGCGCCATGGAACGCGACTGCGGCCGCTACGCCGAGTCCCACGAGCACCTGGCGCTCGCCGAGGAGCTGTGCCGGCAGCACCTGGCCGCCGACGACCCGCTCGCCGCCCAGGTCGCCGGGCTGGCCCGGGCCGCCGCCGACCCGGACCACGTCTGCGACACGCCGGAACCGCCCGCCCGGGAGACCCCGGTGGTTCCCGCCGCCCGCGTCCCCCCGCCCGCCGAGGGCCCGCCCGACCTGCCGCCCTACCAGCCGCCGACGCTCGACGACCCGGTCGAGACGCCGCTCTACCGCCCGCCGGACCGGGCCGAGGCCGCGCACGTGCCGACGCCCCGCACCCCGCCCGAGGCGGACGACGAGGCGTTCGCCGACTACCCGTGGCCGCCGGACGAGCCGGCCGACGAGCCCTGGCGGCCCGGCGAGAGCGCGCTCCCGCCGACCGTGGTCGGGCTGACCGAGGCCGAGCCCGACGGCGTACGCCGGGTGCCCCCGGCCACCGAACCCGGGGCGCCGTCGCGCCACCTGCCCGTGCACGTGCCCCGGCCGCCCGCCGCCGAGGGCCGGAACAACACGCCCTGGCTGCCGCTCGTGGTGGCCGGGGTGGTGGTGGCGCTGCTGCTCGGCACCATCGCGGTGATCGCCGGGGTGTCCCGGGTGGACGACCGGCGGGACGCTCCCGCGCCCGCGCCGACCGGCCAGGCCTCCTCGGCCGGCCCCAGCACAGGCACCCCGAGCGCCGCCCCGGCTGCCTCCCCTGGCACCCCGCCCGGGCGGCTCACCCTGACCGACCGGCGGGACAGCATCGTGCTGAGCTGGACGTACCCGGCCGGCGCGGAGGGGCCGGTGGTGGTCGCCGGGGGCCGCTCCGGGCAACCGCAGCGCACCTTCCTGACCCTGCCCGCCGGCTCGGTCGACTACATCGCCTACGGCCTCGACCGCACCACCGACTACTGCTTCACGGTCGCGGTGGTCTGGTCCACCGACACGGTCGCCCGGACCACGCCGGTCTGCACGACGCGACGCCGCTGACCGGTCACTCCGGCTCGGGGTCGGCCAGCGCGGGCAGCCGCACCGTCACCCGCAACCCCGGCGCGGCCGCCTCCGGCGCGGCGTCGGCCAGCTCGACGGCGCCACCGGCCCGGCGGACCAGCTCGCGCACGATGGCCAGGCCCAGGCCCGCGCCGCCCGCGTCGCGCCCCCGCGCGTCGTCCAGCCGGGTGAAGCGGGCGAAGACCCGCTCCCGGTCCGCCGCCGGGATGCCGGGCCCGTCGTCGGTCACCGTGACCAGGTGGTACGCGGACCCGCCGCGCTGCCGCGGCACGGGCGGCCCGGGGTGCGGGCCGGTGACCGCGAGCCGCACCTCGCCGTGCGCGTGCCGCAGCGCGTTCTCCACCAGGTTGACCAGCACCCGGCGCAGCTCCCCCGGGTCCCCCTCGGTCCAGAGCGGGCCGGGTGGTGGGTCCAGGCGCAGCGGCGGGGACGGGTAGCGCCCGGCCACCCCGCGCAGCAGCTCACCCAGCTCCACCGGGCCGACGGGGTGCGGCGCGGGGCGGTCCGGCCGGGCCGCCTGCTCGTCGAGGCGGGCCAGCAGCAGCAGGTCGTCGACCAGCCGGCTGAGCCGCTCGGTGTCGGCGAGCAGGTTCTCCGCCACCGCCGGCCAGTCCGGGTCGCCCAGCCGCCGGGCCACCTCCAGCTCGGTGCGCATGTTCGTCACCGGGCTGCGCAGCTCGTGCGCCGCGTCGGCGACGAACGCCCGCTGCCGGTCCCGGGACGCGGCCAGCCGGTCCAGCATGTCGTTGAGGGTGACCGCCAGCCGGTGGATCTCGTCCCGCCCCGCCGGCACGGGCAGCCGCTCCGCCCCGGCCCGGCCGGTGATCTCGGCGGCCCCGCTGCGCAGCGCCTCCACCGGGCGCAGGGTCGCCCCCACCACCCGCCAGGCCACCACGGCCAGCCCGGCCACCAAGAGTGGGAAGCCGACCAGCAGCAGGTTCCGGACCACGTGCAGGCTGTGCCGGACGTCGGTCATCGACTTGGCCACCAGCACGGTGCGCGGCTCGTCGGCCGTGCCCGCCGGCACGGTCACCACCCGCACCGGCCCGGTCAGGCCGACCCGCCGCCCGTCCACCACCAGCCGCTGGCGCTCCCCCGCGCGCAGCTGGTCCGGGCCGAGCATCGGCACCAGCCGGTCGGCGTCGATGGAGGCGGCCCGGATCCGGCCCTCGCCGTCGACGACCTGGACGCGGAGCTGCCCGCCGGCCACCGGCAGCGGATCGGGCAGGGCGTCCTCCGCGGCGAGCAGGGCGACCGCGTCCGCGGTCCGGAGCGCCTCGGCGTCGACCGAGCGCTGCAACGTCCAGCCGAGCGCGCCGAGCAGCAGCGCCCCGCCGAGCGCGAACCCGACGACCAGGCCGGCCACCCCGAGCACGAGCAGCCGGGACCGCAGCCCGAGGTCCGGCAGGAGCGCTCTGATCCGGCGCCTCATGTGGCCAGCCGGTAGCCGGCGCCGCGGACCGTCTCCAGCCGGTCCCGGCCGATCTTGCGGCGCAGGTAGCCGACGTAGACCTCGACCGCGTTCGGCGCGGTCTCCACCGACGCGTCCCAGACGTGGTCCAGCAGCTCGGTCTTGGAGACCACCTCGCCGGGGCGGCGCATCAGGTAGTCGAGCAGGGCGTACTCGCGGGTGGTCAGGGCGACCTCGGCGTCGGCCCGCGTCACCCGCCGCCGGGCCGGATCCAGGCGCAGGTCGCCGACCGCGAGCACGGCCGGGCGCTCCGGCGCGCCCCGGCGCAGCAGCGCCCGCAGCCGGGCCAGCAGCATCACGTACGAGAAGGGCTTGGTGAGGTAGTCGTCGGCCCCGCAGTCCAGCCCGTCGGCCTGGTCGTACTCGCCGTCCTTGGCCGAGAGCATGAGCACCGGCAGCCAGCGCTCCTCCGCGCGCAGCCGGCGGACCACCTCGTAGCCGGAGAGGCCGGGCAGCATCACGTCGAGGATCATGGCGTCGTAGTCGCCGTGCCGGGCGGCGTCCAGCCCACCCGGACCGGTGGACGCGACGTCCACCACGAAGCCCTCCGCCTGGAGGCCCCGCCGCAGCGACGCGGCCAGCCGCGTCTCGTCCTCCACCACCAGCAACCGCACGGGTCAAGGGTGCCATCCGGTGACACCCCCTAGGGAATCTCCTCAGCGCTCTCACAGCGTCCCCCGTGCACCATCTACGTTCAGGAGGTGCACACCATGTCCGTACTGAAGAACCGCGCCGTACTGCGCTGGCTGGTCCCGGTGACCGCGGGGGTCGCCGTGATCGGGGGCGCCGCCGCCGTCGGCACGTTCGCCGCCGCCGACCCGGCGCTGCCGCCGCGTACCGCAGCCCAGCTCCTGGAGGACCTGCGGACGTCCCGCCTCGACGGGCTCTCCGGCACCGTGGTGCAGCGGGCCGACCTCGGGCTGCCGCCGATCGCCGAGCTGGCGGGGAAGGCCGGCGGGAACGAGCTGGCCAGCCTGGTCAGCGGCACGCACACCCTCCGGGTCTGGTACGCCGGCCCGGACCGCCAGCGGCTCGCCCTGATCGACACGCTCGGCGAGCGGGACGTGCTGCGCAACGGTCGCGACGTCTGGACCTGGAGCAGCCGGGACAACGCCGCGTCGCACCGGACGCTGCCGGCGGAGGGGAAGGACCTCGACACCGCACCGGCCACCCCGGCCGATGCCGCCGACCGGGCGCTGGCCGCGATCGACCCGAGCACGGCCGTCACCGTCGGGCGCTCCGCCACCGTCGCGGGCCGCAGCGTCTACGAGCTGGTGCTGACGCCGCGCGACCGGGACTCGCTGGTGCACCAGGTGCGGATCGCGCTGGACGCGAAGGAGCACGTGCCGCTGCGCTTCGAGGTGCTGGCCGACGGGTCGGACGAGCCGGCGTTCGAGGTGGCGTTCACCCAGGTGGACTTCCGCACCCCGGACGCCGACCAGTTCCGGTTCAACCCGCCGCCGGGTGTGAAGGTCACCGAGGAGTCGGCGGGCGACGGGCACGGCCCGGCCGGCAAGCGTCCCGCGGGCCGGGGCGAGGACCGGCCGGACGTGCGTACCGTCGGGACCGGCTGGACCACCGTGCTGGTCGCGAAGATCGACGCGGCCGGCGGCGCGACGGGCGCGAAGCCGGGCGAGGCGGCCGGACCGGACGCGGAGGCGCTGTCGAAGGTGCTCGGCGGGCTCCAGCGGGTGAGCGGTGACTGGGGCAGCGGCCGGCTGCTCACCGGCAAGCTGTTCAGCGTGCTGCTCACCGACGACGGCCGGGTGCTGGCCGGGCTGGTCACCCCGGAGCGGCTGTACCAGGCGGCGAAGGGCTGAGATCCGCGAAACAGACCCGTCGGGGTCCGGTCGGCGTGACGCCGGCCGGGCCCCGCTTTCGTGTGCGAGCCTGCGGGTGTGACGTCGTCGCGGGCGCCCGGCGAGGCTTGGTACGGCGGGCGACCACGCGGTATCTTTCTCAGTTCAAACACAAAAAGGAATGGCTCCGAAAGCCATTCCTTTGCGCAATTCTAGGCGATGAGGAGCCGGCTTGTCAACGCACTCCGACGTGTCGGGTGAGCTGCACCAGGACGACGAGATCGGTCACGAGCAGAAGTACGTCTCGATGCTCTACGACCGGCTGGACGGCATGCGGGACCAGGCGGCCCGGCGGCTCACCGAGGAGCTGCGCACCACCGGCGGCACGCAGCAGGCCCGGTCGCAGCGCGACTCGGCCGTGCAGATGTACGCCGACCAGGTCGAGCAGTACTCGGCCGTGGAGACCGGTCTCTGCTTCGGCCGCCTCGACGGCGACGACGACTCGTGCCGCTACGTCGGCCGGATCGGCATCTTCGACACCTCCGGCGACTACGACCCGCTGCTGATCGACTGGCGTGCCCCCGCCGCCCGCGCCTTCTACCTGGCCACCGCCGCCAACCCCCAGGGCGTACGGCGGCGCCGGCACCTGCGCACCCGGGAGCGGAAGGTCACCGGGCTCAACGACGAGGTGCTGGACATCGCCGCCGCCTCCCCCACCGCCCACGAGGAGGTCACCGGCGAGGCGTCGCTGCTCGCCGCGCTGAACGCTGGGCGTACCGGGCGGATGCGCGACATCGTCGAGACCATCCAGGCCGAGCAGGACCGCATCATCCGGGCCGACCTGCCGGGCGTCATGGTGGTGCAGGGCGGGCCCGGCACCGGCAAGACCGCGGTGGCGCTGCACCGCGCCGCGTACCTGCTCTACACCCACCGGCAGCAGCTCTCCACCCGGGGCGTGCTGCTGGTCGGCCCGAACGCCACCTTCCTGCGCTACATCTCCCAGGTGCTGCCGGCGCTGGCCGAGACCGGCGTGCTGCTGCGCACCCAGGCCGACCTCTTCCCCGGCGTGCACGCCGGGCGCACCGAGCCGGCGGCGACCGCGGCGCTGAAGGGGCGCGTGGTGCTGGCCGAGGTGCTGGCGAACGCCGTCCGGGACCGGCAGTGGGTGCCGGAGGAGCCGCTGGAGATCGAACTGCCCCAGCGGGAGATCCTGACGCTCGACCCGGAGACGGTGCGCCAGGCGCGGGACCGGGTCCGGCGCACCGAGCGCCCGCACAACCTGGCCCGGGCGCTGTTCGACATCGAGATCGTGCACGCGCTCGCCGAGCAGGTGGCCGAGCGGATCGGCGCCGACCCGCTCGGCGGGGAGAACCTGCTCTCCGAGGCCGACCGGGCCGAGATCCGCCGGGAGCTGCGCGACGAGCCGGAGATCCGGGCGGCGCTGGACGAGTTGTGGCCGGTGCTCACCCCGCAGCGGCTGCTCGCCGACCTGTACGCCTCCCCGGAGCGGATCGCCGCCGCCGCGCCGATGCTCACCGACGCCGAGCGGGCCGCGCTGCACCGGGAGCCGGGCGGCTGGACGCCGGCCGACGTGCCGCTGCTCGACGAGGCGGCCGAGCTGCTCGGCGAGGACGAGCGCGCCGCCGCGGCCCGCCGGGAGCGGATCCGCGCGCTGGAACGGGAGTACGCCGAGGGCGTGCTGGAGATCTGGCGCGGTTCCCGCTCGATCGACGTGGAGGACGAGGCGGACGGCGGCGAGATCCTCGGCGTCACCGACCTCATCGACGCCGACCGGCTCTCCGAGCGGCAGGAGGAGGCCGACCGGCTCACCACCGCGCAGCGCGCCGCCGCCGACCGCACCTGGGCCTTCGGGCACGTGATCGTCGACGAGGCGCAGGAGCTGTCGCCGATGGCCTGGCGGCTGCTGATGCGCCGCTGCCCGAGCCGGTCGATGACCATCGTGGGGGACGTGGCGCAGACCGGCGCGCTCGCCGGCACGCCGTCCTGGCAGGAGGCCCTGGCGCCGTACGTGGCGGACCGGTGGCGGCTGGAGGAGTTGACGGTCAGCTACCGCACCCCGGCCGAGATCATGGCGGTCGCCGCCGAGGTGCTCGCCGAGATCGACCCGGCGCTGCGCCCACCCCGCTCCGTACGCGCCAGCGGCGTGCCGCCGTGGGACCGGTCCGTCGCGGCGGACCGGCTCGCCGCCGAACTGGTGGAGGCGGCCGCCCGGGAGGCGGCCGGGCTGGCCGACGGCCGGCTCGGGGTGATCGTGCCGGCCGGCCGGGTGGCCGAGCTGGGCGCGGTGGTCGTCGCCGCGCTGCCCGAGGCGACCGTCGGGGAGCAGCCGGAGCTGGCGAACCGGGTGGTGATGCTCACCACCGAGCAGGCCAAGGGCCTGGAGTTCGACTCGGTGCTGGTGGTGGACCCGGACCGGATCGTCGCCGAGTCCCCGCGCGGCCACAGCGACCTCTATGTCGCCCTCACCCGCGCCACCCAGCGCCTGGGCATCCTCCGCACCCCCTGACCCACGCCGTGAAGGGGGCGGCCGTGGCCGCCCCCTTCGTCGTCGGTGTCCGGGTCAGCCCGGGTTGGCCTTGTCGTTGGTGAAGTTGCCGACCTGGCTGCCGCTCGACGAGGCGTCGCTGGTCGAGCCGCCGGCCGGGGTGCTCAGGCCGCCGGTGGTGGCGTCGCCCGTGGTGGTCGGCGCCACCTTGCCCCGGTGCCGTTCCGGCTGCCGGGCCAGTCGGCGAACGCTCGCCGGGCCGGCGGTGCCGCCGGTCGTGGTCACCGCGCCCTGGCCCCGGGTGGGACCGCCGTCGCGCAACACGTTCGGGTCGACCGGGGTGTGCGCCGGATCGTCCGGATCCTCCTCCTGGATCACCCGCAGCACGTCGGTCTGCGGCACGGTGACCTCGTCGAGCGCGCCCTCGCCGTAGACACCGCCGGCGACCCGGTCCTCGGCCCGCCGGGCGGCGTCCTGCCGCATGTCGTCCTCACGCACGTCAACCACCTCGCAGATCTCTCGGGATCCTCGTTGCGTGCCCGACGACCGCCGGCTGAAACCGGCCGACGCCCGTTCCGTACCTTGATGTCGGGTTCGGTGCCCGTGCCGTGCACGGGATGCCGGGTTCCGCCGCGGACCGGCGGCGACCCCGCGCGGTGCTCCTATTCGGGCGGGGGCCCGTGTTACCTCGCCGGGGCCCCGGGTAGACGGAGGGTGCCCCCGCCACAGAGCGCGAACCGCGCCGTGGCCGACCTGCGGCAGCGGGGCGGGAGGTGTGCAGAGAACGACTCATCAATCCTGAGGAGGACAGATGAGCACGCAGGCTGCATCCACCAGGCCGATGAACCGGCCGGCGCAGGACATGTCCAACCGGGCCGCGATGCAGGAGACGCCGACCCGCCCCATGCCGATGATGCACGACGGGCACCGGGAGCAGGCGATTGCGGCGCCCGGCACCGAGACCAAGCCGTCGTTCGCGACAACCGAGTTCTGGGTCTACGTCGCGTCCGTCGCGGCGGTGCTTGTGGCGTCCTTCCTGGTCGGGAAGAACTCGGTCGGGGTGGACATCTTCCGTGCCCCGCAGGCCTGGTTCTTCATCACGCTGCTGACCATCGGTTACCTGGGTAGCCGCGGTCTGGCCAAGGCCGGAAGCAACTTCCGCAGCGGTGAGGAGCGCAAGGCCCGGCACTGACCAGAGCCACACCTGAGACGACGATGCCCCCGGGGATCACCCCGGGGGCATCGTCGTGTGCCGTCACTCCCCGCCGAAGTCCCCGAAGTCGCCCTCGAAGGCGTCCTCGATGAGCTCACCGGCGACCAGGCCGCCCGCCATGCCGAGCGCCGCGCCCGCCACCATGCCGCCCATGCCGGACCCGCGGTGGCCGTGGTGCCCGTGCGGGGCGCCGAAGCCGTGCGCCCGCAGGTTGCCGTACCGCGAGGTGGTCTCCCGCAGCCAGCCGTCGACCACCTGGACCCAGTCGGTCCGGCCGGCGTCGCTGTGCGGGACGGCGTACCGGCCGAAGGCGTCGTGGCCGGCGCTGAGGAAGCCGCCGCGCTTGTCGCACTCCAGGATCACCTCGACGCCCTGCTGGCTGGTGACGAAGGTCAGCTCGACCTCGTTGATCGCCCCGGCGTACTGCGGCGCCGCGAAGAACTCGATCTCCTGGTAGAAGGGCAGCGTCTGCTGCACGCCGCGGATGTGGCCGCGCTCCAGGTCCGCGTGCTTGAAACGGAAGCCCAGCGCCTGGAAGGCGTCGAGGATCCGCTCGTGGATCGGCAGCGGGTGCACCGCGACCTGGTCCAGGTCGGACTTGTCCACGGCCCGGGCCACCGCCAGCTCGGTCCGCAGGCCCATGGTCATGCCGTGCAGCCGCTGGCCGTAGACGTCGGTGACCGGGGTCTCCCACGGGACGGGGAGCTGGAACGGGATGGACAGCTGCTGCTTCGGGGCGAGCTGGAGCGGGCCGCTCACGGCCATCCGATGGAACTCCATGACGCCGGCGTACTCGGTGTCGCCGCCCTCGATCTCGACCCGGGTGACCAGGCCGACGGTGATCTGCTCGATGCTCGCCGGCGCGTCGCCGCCGACCAGGTTGACGTGCCCGTCCAGGGTCAGGCCCGGCCGGGTGTTCGGGTTGGTCAGCACCGTGTCGACGCTCGGGCCACCCACGCCGAACGCGCTCAGCATCTTCTTGAAGACCATCGCCACTCCGCTCCCACCGTCGGCGCGCTCCACCGTGGAGCGGGCCAAGGGCACCCTAACCTGGGCGGCTGTGAAGTGCCTGAAAGCGGACGCCGGTCAGTCGACGTCGACCACGATCAGCTCACCCACCTGCTCGCCGATCTGCCGGCGCCCGTCCGGCGGCAGCCCGGCGTCGGTGATGAGCAGGTCGGCCTCCTCCAGCGGGGCGATGGTGGCGATGCCGATGGTCTCCCACTTGGTGTGGTCGGCGAGCACGACGAGTCGCCGGGCCGCGCCGATGAGCCGCCGGTTGACCGCCGCCTCCAGCAGGTTCGGGGTGGTGAACCCGGTGCGCGGGCTCATCCCGTGCACGCCGAGGAAGAGCAGGTCGACGTTGAGCGCGGCGATGGCCGCCTCGGCCACCGGCCCGGTCAGCGCGTCCGAGGGGGTACGGATGCCGCCGGTCAGCACGACCGTCTGGTCGGCGCGCGGGTTCTGGTAGAGGGCGTCGGCGACCGGGATCGAGTTGGTGACCACGGTCAGCCCCCGGACGTCGGCCAGCCGGGCGGCCAGCGCGGCGGTGGTGGTGCCGGCGGACAGCGCGATGGCCATGCCGGGCTCCACCAGGCCGGCGGCCCGCTCGACGATGGCCCGCTTCTCGGCCTGCTGCCGGATCGACTTGGCCGCGAAGCCCGGCTCCTCGGCCGAGCCGGGACCGGCCAGCGTCGCTCCCCCGTGGACCTTGTCGACCAGGCCCCGCTCGGCGAGCACCTCCAGATCCCGCCGGATCGTCATGTCCGACACCCCGAAGCGGCTGACCAGGTGGCTGACCCGGACGCCGCCGCGCTGGCGGATCAGCTCCAGGATGGCGCTCTGCCGTTGCTGAGCGAGCATCGAACTCCCTTCGGGCGGCACGAAACGTCAGACCGCGTCGGTCATCCGGTGCACCGCGGGCGCGCCGGCGTCCGGCGGTCCGGACGGCAGGGCCCGGTCGCCGGCGCCGCCGGACGTCTCGCGGACGACGGCCACCTCCCCCACCGGGACGACCAACTCGCCGTCGCACCAGTCGCCGGCGAGCAGTTCGGCGCCGGTGACCGCCAGCCGGGCCTCGGCGTCGGTGTGGTTGATGACGAACAGCCAGCTCCGGTCGGCCGACCGGCGGCGGACCACCTCGACGCCCTCCGGCGCGGTCGCCGCCGGCCGGACGCCGGCCTCGTCCAGCAGTCGGGCGACCAGCCGGTCGGTGGCCGGCTGGTCGAGCCGGGTGCCGAGGTACCAGGCGGCGCCCGCGCCGACCGCGTGCCGGGTCAACGCCGGCACCCCGGGCAGCGGCCCGTCGGCGTACGACGCGAGGACCTCGGCGCCCTCGGCGTGCAGCCACTCGGTCCACACGTCGGCCGCCGTGCCGTCGTCGAGGCGGACCGACTCGCCCGCCCGGAGCGGGAAGAACTCCTCGGTGCGTACGCCCAGCAGGTCGCGGAACGCGCCCGGGTAGCCGCCGAGCCGGATGTGGTCGTGCTCGTCGACGATGCCGCTGAAGTACGTGACCAGCGCCGTCCCGCCCGCCTCGACGTAGCGGCGCAGCGCGTCGGCGTCGGCGTCGCGGACCAGGTAGAGGGTGGGCGCCAGGACGAGCCGGTAGCGGGACAGGTCGACCGACGGGTGCACCACGTCGGCGGTGACCCCGGCCCGCCACAGCGCGCCGTGCAGCGCGGCGAGCCGGTCGGTGTAGGTGACGTCGACGCTGGGGTGGGAGTCGAGTTCGGCGCCCCACCACGCCTCGTAGTCGAAGAGGATGGCCACGTCGGCGTCGACCCGGCTGCCGCGTACCTCGGACAGGGCCGCCAGGTCGGCGCCGAGCCGGCAGACCTCGCGGAACACCTTGGTCTCCGGGCCGGCGTGCGGGACCAGCGCCGAGTGGAACTTCTCCGCGCCGGCTCGGGAGGCCCGCCACTGGAAGAACAACACGCCGTCGGCGCCGCGCGCCACGTGCGCCAGGCTGTTGCGGCGCAGCTGGCCGGGGGTCTTGGCGACGTTGAGCGGCTGCCAGTTCACCGCGCTGGTGGAGTGCTCCATGAGCAGCCAGGGCTCGCCACCGGCGACGCCCCGGGTGTGGTCGGCGGCGAGCGCCAGGTTGACCTGCGGCTGCGGGTCGGCCGCCGTGAGGTAGTGGTCGTTGGCGACCATGTCCACGTCGGCCGCCCAGGAGTGGTAGTCGAGGTACTTGATGCCGGTGCCGATCATGAAGTTGGTGGTGACCGGCTGGGTGGTGACCCGGGTCAGCAGGTCCCGTTCGGCGCGCAGCTGGGCGCGCTGCTCGTCGGAGGAGAAGCGCAGGAAGTCCAGCTGCTGCGTGGGGTTGGCGAAGGTCGGCGCGGTCCGCGGCGGGTTGACCTCGGCCCAGTCGTGGTAGCGCTGGCTCCAGAACGCCGTGCCCCAGGCGGCGTTGAGCGCGTCCAGGTCGCCGTAGCGCTCGCGCAGCCAGCGGCGGAACGCGTCCGCGCTGACGTCGCAGTAGCAGTGCACGTTGTGGCAGCCCAGCTCGTTGGAGACGTGCCACATGACGACGGCCGGGTGGTCGGCGTACCGGCCGGCGACGGCCTCGACCAGGGCGAGCGAGCGCTCCCGGAAGACCGGTGAGCTGGGGCAGTACGCCTGCCGCCCGCCGGGCCAGAGGATGGTGCCGTCGGCGCGGCGGGGCAGCGTCTCCGGGTGCCGGTGGGCCAGCCAGGGCGGCGGGCTGGCGGTGGCGGTGGCCAGGTCGACGCTGATCCCGCCGTCGTGCAGCAGGTCGAGCGACCGGTCCAGCCAGCCGAACTCGAAGCGGCCGGGAGCGGGTTCCAGCAGGGCCCAGGAGAAGATCCCGACCGACACCAGGTTGACCCCGGCCCGGCGCATCAGCTCGACGTCCTCGGCCCAGGTCTCCTCGGGCCACTGCTCCGGGTTGTAGTCGGCGCCGTACCAGATGCGCTCGCCGTGCCAGTTCCGCATGACAGCAGAGGGTGCCCCCGAACGGCACCCAAGTCAACACTTTCCAACATCGACAGAAATTCCAACGTTTACCGCCGCATCCCCGTGTCACAACTGGGTTATCGCTGTCCTTCTGCCCTCTTGACAGCGCCGAACCAAGGGGTAGCTTCAACCGCCACCGGCTGTTTGTGTTCGGACGTGTGGATTCACGGTGGATCTACGTCGGTCGACACGAACACCGATCCCCGCCACCCGTCACGGCCCTTGGGCGCAGCGCACCTCTTCCACGCAGGAGGCACAATGTCCCGTCCCCGCTCGCAAGCCGAGTACCTCGCCCGACTCGTACCCCCGTCCGTCGCCGGCCTGAACCGCCGCTCGCTGCTGGCCGGCGCGGCCGGCACGGGCGCGCTGCTCGGCACGGGACTGCTCGCCGGCTGCGGATCCGACTCCGACTCCGGCGGCGCGGACGCCAAGACCGTGTCGCTCGGGTCGAACCAGTCGGACCCGAAGCCGAAGGACGTCATCGCCAAGGTGATGGACGGCTACAAGACCTCGTCCGGGGTCACCGTCAACATCAACACGGTCGACCACAACACGTTCCAGGAGAACATCAACAACTACCTGCAGGGCAAGCCGGACGACGTGTTCACCTGGTTCGCCGGCTACCGGATGCGGTTCTTCGCGGCCAAGGGCCTGGCCGGCGACCTCAGCGACGTGTGGGGCAAGCTCTCCGGCTACTCCGACGCGTTCAAGAAGGCGTCGACCGGCGACGACGGCAAGCAGTACTTCGTGCCGGCCTCGTACTACCCGTGGGCGGTCTTCTACCGCAAGTCGGTGTGGCAGCAGCGCGGCTACCAGGTGCCCAAGACCCTGGACGACCTGAACACCCTCGGCGCGCAGATGAAGAAGGACGGCCTGAACCCGATCGCCTTCGCCGACAAGGACGGCTGGCCGGCGATGGGCACCTTCGACATCCTCAACCTGCGGATCAACGGCTACCAGTTCCACGTCGACCTGATGGCCGGCAAGGAGGCGTGGACCTCCGACAAGGTCAAGAAGGTCTTCGACACCTGGGCCGGGCTGCTGCCGCTCCACCAGCCGGACTCGCTGGGCCGCACCTGGCAGGAGGCCGCCCAGTCGCTGCAGCAGAAGAAGAGCGGCATGTACCTGCTCGGCCTCTTCGTCGCCCAGCAGTTCAACAACGACGAGCAGGACGACCTCGACTTCTTCACCTTCCCCGAGGTCGACTCGACCATCGGCGCGAAGGCCCTGGACGCGCCGATCGACGGCTACATGATGGCCCGCAAGCCGAAGTCCGAGGGCGCCGCCAAGAAGCTGGTGGAGTACCTGGGCTCCAAGGACGCCGCGAACATCACCGTCAAGAACGACCCGAGCACCCTGGTCGCCAACACCGGCGGCGACACCAGCGGTTACACCGCGCTGCAGAAGAAGGCCGCGGAGCTGGTCGGCTCGGCCACCGAGATCGCCCAGTTCCTCGACCGGGACACCCGCCCGGACTTCGCCTCGACGGTGATGATCCCGGCGATCCAGCAGTTCATCAAGAACCCGAAGGACATCAGCGGGCTGCTCACGAGCATCGAGAACCAGAAAAAGTCGATCTTCACCAGCTGACGGCGGAAGGGGGAGGACACCATGTCCGACCTGCCCCTGATCCAAGCGGATCGCGCCGTGCCGCCGCCGGTCGCGACCACCACCACGCGTGGTCGCGGCCGCCGGCTACGGCTCCTGTCCCGCACCGACCGCGTGGTGATCACGCTGATGGTGCTGGTACCCCTGCTGCTCGTCGTCGGCCTGGTCTGGCTGCCGGCGGCGGCGACCGTGCTGCTCTCCGGCACCAACTGGGACGGCATCGGCCCGCTGGGCGAGATCGACTGGGTCGGTCTGAGGAACTACGACGACGTGGTGAACATCTACCCGCCGTTCGTGCCTGCGGTGCAGAACAACCTGCTCTGGCTGGCCGCCCTGTTCGTGGTGGCCACCCCGTTCGGGATGTTCCTCGCCGTGCTGCTCGACAAGGAGCTGCGCGGCAGCCGGTTCTACCAGACCGCGCTCTACCTGCCCGTGGTGCTCTCGCTGGCGCTGATCGGCTTCGTCTGGCAGCTCATCTACAGCCGCGACCAGGGCCTGCTGAACGCCCTGCTCGGCACCCAGACCGACTGGTACGGCGACCCGAACGTGAACATCTGGGCGGTGCTCTTCGCCGCCGGCTGGCGGCACGTCGGCTACATCATGCTGCTCTACCTGGCCGGCCTGAAGGGCGTCGACCCGTCGCTGCGCGAGGCCGCCGCCGTGGACGGCTCCTCGGAGACCAGCACCTTCTTCCGGGTGGTCTTCCCGGTGATGCGACCGATCAACATCATCGTGCTGGTCGTGACGGTGATCGAGTCGCTGCGCGCCTTCGACCTGGTCTGGGTCATCAACAAGGGCCGCAACGGCCTGGAGCTGCTCTCCGCGCTGGTCACCCAGAACGTGGTGGGCGAGGCGAGCCGGATCGGCTTCGGCTCGGCGCTGGCGACCATCATGCTTGTCGTCTCCCTGGCCTTCATCACCCTCTACCTGTTCACCGTGATGCGGGAGGACCGGCGATGAGCAGCGCGACCCTGACCCGTACGCCGGACACCACGACGCCGCCCGCCCGCCGCCGGCCGCTGCGGCCGGCCCGGGTGGTCCTGCACGTCTTCCTCGCCGCCGTGGCGGTCGGCTGGCTCTTCCCGATCCTCTGGGCGGTGCTGACCTCGCTGCGCTCGTACGAGTACACGGCCACCCACGGCTACGTCTCATTCGGCGGCTGGACGCTCGACAACTACGTCACCGCATGGCGGACCGCCGAGTTCGGCAAGCACTTCCTCAACTCGGTGTACATCACCGTGCCGGCGGTGCTGCTGACCCTCTTCCTCGCCTCCTGCGTGGCGTTCGTGATCGCCCGGTTCAGCTGGAAGCTCAACATCGCGCTGCTCGGCCTGTTCACCGCGGCGAACCTGCTGCCGCAGCAGGCCCTGCTCATCCCGCTGTTCCGGATGTTCACCGAGGTGCCGCTGCCGGCGTGGATGAGCGACTCGGAGCTGCTCTACGACAGCTACTGGGGCCTGATCCTGGTCAACGTGGCCTTCCAGTGCGGCTTCTGCGTCTTCGTGCTCAGCAACTACATGAAGGCCCTGCCGCACGAGCTGTACGAGGCGGCGATGGTCGACGGGGCGAGCGTCTGGCGGCAGTACTGGCAGGTCACCATGCCGCTGTGCCGGCCGGCCCTGGCCGCGCTGGCGACGCTGGAGGTGACCTGGATCTACAACGAGTTCTTCTGGGCCACCGTGCTCATGCGCACCGGCGACAAGTTCCCGGTGACCAGCTCGCTGAACAACCTGCGCGGCGAGTTCTTCACCGACAACAACCTCGTCTCGGCCGGCTCGGTGCTGGTCGCCATCCCCACCCTGGTCATCTTCTTCCTGTTGCAGAAGCAGTTCGTCCGGGGCCTCACCCTGGGAGCTTCCAAGGGATGACCATCGTCCACCTGCGCCGCGCGCGGACCAGCCTGGTGCTCGACGCGCGCGGCCCCGGCCTACCCCGGGTCGTGCACTGGGGCGCAGACCTCGGGCCGCTGCCCGCCGGCGACCTGCCCGCGCTCGTCGCCGCCACCGTCCCGCCCGTGGTGCCGAGCAGCTTCGACGCGCCGACCGTGCTGTCGCTGCTGCCCGAGGCGAGCGCCGGCTGGAGCGGCCGGCCCGGCCTGGCCGGGCACCGGGACGGCCGGGACTGGTCGACCGCCTTCCGCCTCGACACCGTCGACGTGGACGACCCGCGTGGCGGCGGGGAGGCTGCCCGCGTATCCGAGCGGGAGCGGGACCACGGCGGGGCCGGGGCCGCGCGGGTGACCGTGCGGGCCGCGGACCCGGGCGCCGGTCTGTCCCTGACCGTCGAGATCACCCTGAGCGCCGCGGGGCTGCTGACCGTGCGGCACCGGCTGCGCAACGACGGCGACCGGCCCTACGAGGTACGCGAGCTGACGCCGGTGCTGCCGGTGCCGGCGGTCGCCACCGAACTGCTCGACCTGACCGGGCGCTGGTGCCGGGAGCGCGCACCGCAGCGGCACCCGTGGCCGATGGGCGCCTGGGTGCGCGAGGGACGGCACGGCCGGACCGGGCACGACGCCACCCTGCTGCTGGTCGCCGGCACCCCCGGATTCGGTTTCGGGCACGGCGAGACGTGGGCGGTGCACACGGCGTGGAGCGGAGACCACGTCACGGTGGCCGAGCGCCGGCCGACCGGTGAGGCGACCCTCGGCGGCGGTGAGCTGCTCACCCCCGGCGAGATCCTGCTCGGGCCGGGCGAGGAGTACGCCACTCCCCTGCTGTACGCGGTGCACTCGGCCGACGGGCTGGACGGGCTCAGCGACGTGCTGCACACCCACCTGCGGGCCCGCCCGGAGCACCCGCGCGGCCCGCGCCCGGTGACGCTGAACGTCTGGGAGGCGGTCTACTTCGACCACGACCTGGACCGGCTCAAGGGTCTCGCTGACCGGGCCGCCGACGTGGGCGTGGAACGCTTCGTGCTCGACGACGGCTGGTTCCGCGGCCGGCGGCACGACCGGGCCGGGCTCGGCGACTGGTGGGTCGACGACGACGTCTGGCCGGACGGGCTGCAACCGCTCATCGACCACGTCCGCAGGCACGGCATGCAGTTCGGCCTCTGGGTCGAGCCGGAGATGGTCAACCCGGACTCGGACCTGTTCCGGGCCCACCCGGACTGGGTGCTCCAGGCGCCCGGCCGGCTGCCGCCCGAGTGGCGCCACCAGCAGGTGCTCGACCTGGCCCACCCCGACGCGTACGCCCACCTGCTCGACCGGCTGGACGCGGTGCTGCGCGAGCACGACGGGATCGCGTACCTCAAGTGGGACCACAACCGGGACCTCACCGAGGCCGGGCACGCCGGGCGGCCGGGCGTGCACGCGCAGACCGTGGCGGTCTACCGGCTCCTCGACGAGCTGCGCGCCCGGCACCCCGACCTGGAGATCGAGAGCTGCTCGTCCGGCGGGGCCCGGGTCGACCTGGAGATCCTGCGGCGGACCGACCGGGTCTGGGCCAGCGACTGCAACGACGCCCTGGAGCGACTCTCGATCCAGCGTTGGACCGGGCTGCTCCTTCCGCCGGAGCTGATCGGCACCCACATCGGACCGGAGCGCTCGCACACCACCCACCGGGTGCACGACCTGGGCTTCCGGGCGGTCACCGCGCTCTTCGGCCACCACGGCATCGAGTGGGACATCAGCGGGATCAGCGCGACCGAACGGATCGAACTCGCCGCGTGGGTGGCGCTGCACAAGCGGCTCCGGCCGCTGCTGCACGGCGGCCGGGTGGTCCGGGTCGACCACCCGGACCCGGCCGTGCAGGCCCACGGCGTGGTCGCCCACGACCGCTCCCACGCGGTGTACGCGGTCTCCCGGCTGGCCACCTCGGCGGCACAGGTGCCGGGCCCGGTCCGGCTGCCGGGGCTGGACCCCGCGCGGCGCTACCTGGTCCGCCCGCCCGCCGGGGTGCCCGAGCCGGCGCTGCTGGAACTGGCCCCGCCGGGATGGCTGGCCTCGGACGGCGGGGTGACGCTGAGCGGGTCGGTGCTCGGCTCGGTCGGGCTGCAACTGCCCGCCCTGCACCCGGAGCAGGCGTTCCTGCTGGAGGTCACCGCGGCCGACTGAGCAACAGCTCGCCGGAAGAAGTCGGAAGCTTCCGGAAAGGTAGCCTCCCCCGGCTCCGCCAGGTTCATCGTGGCGGCGCGGGCGGTGGCCCTCCACCAGCGTGGACAGAGATCAGCTCTCGGGCGGGCCTCCGCAGCACTTCCGGAAGTTGTTGACTCCGCCTCGGCGGCGGGCCAATACTTGCGCCGCCGACGGACCTCGACGCTGATCGATGCAAGGGGCGTCGGCTGACCCGCCACCACAAAGGAGGGCTCATCCGCATGTGGAGCAGAACGCCTGCGCCGAGGCGATCCCTGACCGCGGGACTCGCCGCGGCCGCGCTGGTCGCGGCGAGCAGCCTGGCCGTCACGCTCACCGTCACGGCCGCCCCGGCCCGGGCCGCCGCCTGCAACGGGTACGTCGGGCTCACGTTCGACGACGGCCCGTCCAACGACCACACCCCGGCCCTGCTGAACGCGCTGCGGCAGAACGGGCTGCGGGCCACCATGTTCAACGAGGGGCAGTACGCGGCCGCGTACCCGGCCCAGGTGCGGGCGCAGGTCAGCGCCGGCATGTGGGTGGGCAACCACAGCTACACGCACCCGCACCTGATCCAGCAGAGCCAGTCGCAGATCGACTCCGAGGTCTCCCGGACCCAGCAGGCCATCGCCAACGCCGGCGGCGGCACGCCCCGGCTGTTCCGCCCGCCGTACGGCGAGACCAACTCGACGCTGCAGTCGGTGCTGACCAGGTACGGCCTGACCCAGATCATCTGGGACGTCGACTCGCAGGACTGGAACGGGGCGAGCGTCGACGCGATCGTGCAGGCCAACGCCCGCCTCACCAACGGCCAGATCATCCTCATGCACGAGTGGTCCGCCAACACGCTGGCGGCGATCCCCCGGATCGCGCAGGGGCTGGCCAGCCGGGGCCTGTGCGCCGGAATGATCTCCCCGCAGACCGGCCGCGCCGTGGCGCCCGACGGCGGTGGCGGTGGCGGTGGCGGGAGCAGCTGCACCGCGACGCTCTCGGCCGGGCAGCAGTGGAGCGACCGCTACAACCTCACCGTCTCGGTGTCCGGCTCCAACACCTGGACGGTCACCATGAACGTCCCGTACCCCGCGAGGATCATCGCCACCTGGAACGTCAACGCCACCTGGCCCAACGCCCAGACGATGGTCGGCACGCCGAACGGCAGCGGCAACACCTTCGGGGTCACCATCCAGCACAACGGCAACCGGACCTGGCCCACCGTCTCCTGTGTGGGAGGCTGACGCCGGAAAAATCTTCCCGGCGGATGTCGAGCGGCGGGGTGGCAGCTTCTACCGGAGGGTGGAAGCACCGACAATCGGTGCTCGGGCGTGAAGGAGCCAACCGTGAAGTACATGCTGCTGATGCAGTTCAGCGCCGCCGGGACCGACTTCCCCTCGATCGACACCTGGACGCCGGAGGAGATCCGGGCGCACATCGGCTTCATGCGGGAGGTCAACGCGAAGCTGGCCGCGGACGGGGAGTTCGTGCAGGGCGAGGGCCTGGGCGGGCCGCAGCAGGCGCGGATCGTCCGGGCCGGCGAGAACGGCGCGCCGGTGGTCACCGAGGGGCCGTTCGCGGAGACCAAGGAGTTCCTGGCCGGCTGGTGGATCGTCGACTGCGAGACGCCGCAGCGGGCCGTGGAGATCGCCGCCCACATCTCCACCGCGCCCGGGCCGGGCGGGCGACCGCTGAACATGCCGATCGAGGTGCACCCGGTCATGTCGGCGCCGTCGCAGGAGCTCTGACCCCTGGGCGTCCCGGACCGCACCGTCGAGGACCTGCTGCGCGAGCTGGCGCCGCAGGTCCTCGGCGTGCTCGCCCGCCGGTTCGGCGACTTCGCCACCGCCGAGGACGCCGTGCAGGAGGCGCTGCTCGCGGCGGCCACGCAGTGGCCCGTCGAGGGGCTGCCGGACCATCCGCGCGGCTGGCTCGTGCAGGTCGCGTACCGCCGGATGATCGAGCTGGTCCGGGCCGAGGCGGCCCGCCGGGACCGGGAGGACCGGGCCGCCCGGCGCGGCGGCGACGACCGGCGGACCGCGCCGGCCGCCGACGAGCCGCTGACCGCCGAGCGGGACGACACCCTGGTGCTGCTGTTCCTCTGCTGCCACCCCACGCTCTCGACGGCGTCGGCCATCGCGCTGACCCTGCGGGCGGTCGGCGGGCTCAGCACCGCCGAGATCGCCCGCGCCTTCCTGGTCCCCGAGGCCACCATGGCGCAGCGGATCAGCCGCGCCAAGCAGCGCATCAGCTCCTCCGGCCTGCCGTTCCGGATGCCGGCCGAGGAGGAGCGGCAGGCCCGGCTCGCCGCGGTGCTGCACGTGCTCTACCTGATCTTCACCGAGGGGCACACCGCCAGCCTCGGCGCCGACCTGCGCCGGGTCGACCTCTCCGAGGAGGCGATCCGGCTGACCCGGGCCATGCACACGCTGCTGCCGGCGGACAGCGAGGTGGCCGGGCTGCTCGCCCTCATGCTGCTCACCGAGGCACGGGCCGCCGCCCGGACCGGCCCGTCCGGCGAGCTGATCTCCCTGGCCGACCAGGACCGGTCCCGGTGGGACGCCGCCGCGATCGCCGAGGGGACCGCGCTGGTCACCCGGGCGATGGCCCGCGGGCCGGTCGGGCCGTACCAGCTCCAGGCCGCCATCGCCGCCCTGCACGACGAGGCGCCCACCGCGGAGCGGACCGACTGGCCGCAGATCCTCGCCCTCTACGAGGTGCTGGAGCGGCTGGCGGAGAGCCCCGTGGTGTCGCTCAACCGGGCGGTGGCCACCGCCATGGTGCACGGCCCGGCCGCCGGGCTGGACGCCCTCGCCGCGCTGGCCGCCGACCCCCGGCTCACCGACCACCACCGCCTCGACGCGGCCCGGGCCCACCTGCACGAGATGGCCGGCGACCGGGACGCGGCCGTGGCGCACTACCGCGCCGCCGCCGGCCGCACCACCAGCCAGCCGGAGCACGAGTACCTGCTCATGCGTGCGGCCCGCCTGGCGAACCCGGGCTGACCGCCGGGGCGTACCCGGAAAGTCGGTGGCCGGGTCCGCGCGGACCCGGCCACCGGTGGTGCGGCGGCGGTCAGCTCGCGGTGCAGGTCACCGCGGGGACCGCGTTGCTGCCGTTCCAGCTGCCGATGAAACCGAACGAGGTGCTGGCTCCGGCGCCGAGGCGGCCGTTGTAGTCGACGTTGCGGGCGGTGTACGCCGAGCCGCTGCTGCTGACCGTGGCGTTCCAGGACTGGCTGACGGTCTGGCCGTTGGCGAACGTCCACTTCGTCGTCCAGCCGGTGATCGCGGCGGCGCCCGCGGTCACCTTGACCTCACCCTGGAAGCCGCCCTGCCAGGAGTTGACGATGGTGTAGCTGGCGGTGCAGCCGGCCGGCGGCGGGGTGGGTCCGCCGGTCGGGCTGGTGGTCGGGCTCGGGCTGGTGGTGGGGCTCGTGGTCGGGCTCGGCGAGGTGCCGGCGAAGACCGACGCCTCCCGGGCGGTGGCCTTGATGCCGTTGGCCCCGTTGAAGATCCGCTGGCCCCAGCTGGTGAGCTGGTTCGGGTCGAAGTTGGTGACCATGTCGAGGTACTCGACGCCGCCGCCGTTGCCGCTCCACGACCAGCCGAGGTAGCCGATCCCGTTGGCCTGGCTGTAGGCCAGGATGGTGTCCTCGTCCGGGTTGCCGTCGGAGTGGTTGAAGCCGAACTCGCCGACCACGATGGGCAGGCCGGCGGTGCGGAACCGGCCCAGGTAGTCGGTGATCTCGGCGGCGGTGTCGAAGACGCCGTACATGTGGATCGAGAAGACGGTGTTCTTCTGCGGGTCGGCGGCGAAGACCGAGCCGGCGTTGTCGCGCATGGTGAAGGACCAGTCCTGGCCCCAGTTCGGGGCGTCCACCATGATCGTGTGGGTGAGGCCGCCGGCGCGCAGCCGCTTGATCGCGTTGGCGGTGTCGGTGGCCCAGGTGCCGTAGCCCTGGTTGCCGTACGGCTCGTTGCCGATGTTGACGATGACGTACTTCTCCTGGCCCTGCAGGGCACTGGCGATGCTGAGCCAGTAGTCGACCGCCCGGTCCAGGGTGATGGCGCCGCTCTGCTCGCCGTACCCGGTGGTGTCGTGCACCTCCAGGACGCAGATGAGCCGGTTGGCCTTGCAGAGCGAGATGACGTTGGCGACGTCGGCGGCGCTGTTCTTCGTCCAGCGGTCACCGCTGGCCAGCACCACCCGGACGGTGTTCGCGCCGAGCGCCTTGATGTTGGCGAACGAGGAGGTCTGCTGCGGGTACCACGTGTGCGCGTGGTTGACCCCGCGCATGACGAACTCGGTGCCGTTGGCGTCGTAGAGCTTGCCGCCCGCGACGGAGAAGCCGGCGGCGGCGTGCGCCGGCTGCCCGAAGGCGAAGACGGCGGCGAGGACCGTCAGCAGGGCGGCGCCCGCGACGGAGAGCAACTTCTTCATGGTTGTCCTCAGGGAGGTCTCCCCCGTGCCCAGGTGGGGGTGCGGTGATGGTGACGACGGCGCGTGGCGGCTGAGCCCGACAGCCGCCGCCCGACTCCCGGCGGACGCAGGCATCAGCGTAGGGCGATGGAACGCGGAAGGCAACCGGTTAAGCTGATCGGCCGTCCGGGGCGGCGTCCTGTGACGGCCCATGTCGCCACGGGCCGCCACAGGGGCGGTCATCCCCACCACAGGATGGTGCGCCACCCGGGTCTGAACCGGTTAAGCCGGACTGTAGGCAGCATCCCCGCCGGCGTCAAGGCGCCCGACCACCCGAAGCGGACACCAGGGTTGACCGCCGCTGCGCGGGGTATCCGGTGACGATCCGCCCGGAAGGAGATGTGCCATGGTCAACGTCGGCTACACCCTCATGTGCGAGCAGGCCGGCCCCAAGCAGCTGGTCGACCACGCCGTCCGCGCCGAGGCCGCCGGCTTCGACCACCTGGTCATGTCCGACCACTACTACCCGTGGCTGGACTCGCAGGGCCACTCCCCGTACGCCTGGTCGGTGCTCGGCGCGGTCGCCCACGCCACCAGCCGGGCCGAGCTGCTGTCCTTCGTGACCTGCCCGATCCGGCGCTACCACCCCGCCGTGGTGGCGCAGAAGGCCAGCACGGTCGGGGTGCTCTCGGACGGGCGGTTCACCCTCGGCCTCGGCGCCGGGGAGAACCTCAACGAGCACGTGGTGGGCGGCTGGCCGCACGTGCAGCAGCGGCACGAGATGTTCGAGGAGGCGCTCCAGATCATCCGGCCGCTGCTCAACGGCGAGACGCTCACCTTCTCCGGCAACCACTTCGACGTGCCCGACGCGTACGTGTGGGACCGGCCGGAGCGGCCCGTGCCGATGGCCGTGGCCGCCTCGGGCCGGCAGTCCGCCACCCTCGCCGCCGAGTACGCCGACGCCATGATCGCCACCGACCCGCTGTCGCACCTCGTCGAGATGTACGAGGACGCCGGCGGCGCGGGCCGCCCCCGCTACGGGCAGGTGGCCATCTGCTACGGCCCGGACGAGGCCGAGTGCCGCAAGATCGTGCACGACCAGTTCCGCTGGTTCGGCCTGGGCTGGAAGGTCAACGCGGACCTGCCCGGCCCGGACGCCTTCGCGGCGGCCACCCAGTTCGTCCGCGAGGAGGACGTGGCCGAGGGCATCCCCTGCGGGCCGGACACCGACCGGCACGTCGAGGCGTTCAAGAAGTTCGTCGACGCGGGGTTCACCCACGTGGCGCTGGTCCAGGTCGGCGGCGACACCCAGCCGGTGTTCCTGGACTGGGCCCAGGAGGAACTGCTGCCCCGGCTGCGCGAGCTGTGACCGGTCCCGCCGTGCGGCCGTCGCCACCGGGGCGCTTCGGGCCGGCGGAACTCCGGCTGGCCCTCGCGGCGCCCCGGCCGGCCGCCGGCCTGACCAGCGAGTTCCGGCTGGTCGGCGGGCTGCGGACGCACACCCGCCGGTCGGCCGGCCCGGGCGGCGACGCCACCCCGGTCGTGCTGGTGCACGGCCTGGCCGTCTCGCACCGCTACCTCACCCCGCTGGCGCTGGCCCTGTCGGACACCCACCCGGTCTACGTGCCGGACCTGCCGGGCTTCGGGCTGACCGAGCGCCCCGGCCGGGCGTACGACGTGTCCCGGCACGCCGCGTTCCTCGCGGAGTGGCTGGCCGCGTACCGGCTGGGGCCGGTCTGCCTGCTCGGCCACTCGTTCGGCGCGGAGGTGGCCGCGGCCCTCACGGCCCGCCGGCCCGACCTGGTCCGCGCGCTGGTGCTGGCCGGCCCGACCAGCGACCCGGCCGCCCGGTCCCGGCGCGGCCAGTTCGGGCGGTGGCTGGTGGGCACCCTGCGGGAGGCGAAGTGGCAGGTGCCCATCCTGCTCCGTGACGTCCTCGACGCGCGCCCGTGGCGGGTGTTCGCCACCCTGTCCCACTCGGTACGCAACACCATCGAGGCGGACCTGGTCCGAGTCACCGTGCCGACGCTGGTGCTGACCGGCGCCCGGGACCCGGTCGTCCCGGCCGGCTGGCGGGCGGAGGCGACCCGCCTGGTCCCGGACGCCCGGACGGCCGCCGTGCCGGGGGCCGCGCACAACGTCGCCACCACCGCGCCGGGCCCGGTCGCCGACGCGATCCGCGACCTGCTGGCGCCCGTCCTGCGAAGGTGAGTCCATGCGCATCGGAAACACGGAGATCCGGCCCGTCGGCGGTGGCCTCGGCTGCCTGCTGATGATCCTCTTCTCGATCCTCGCCTCGGTCGTGCTGACCGTGCTGCTGAACCTGCTCGTCTGAGGTCGGCGACCGCACGCCCGGGGCGGTTCAGCCGGGGGCCAGCGCCAGGTCGGCGACGACCGGGTAGTGGTCGGAGGCGCTGTCCGCGTCCCCGCCGCGGACCACCCGGACGGCGCGGGCCGTCGCGGCCAGCGCCGGGGTGGCGAGCAGGTAGTCCAGCCGCATCCCGGCGAACTCGGCCCCGCCGTGCCGGGTGGGCACGGTCAGCCCGTCCGGCTCGCCGCCGCCGGTGTGCGGCCAGAGGTCCACCAGGCCGGCGTCGCGCAGCCGGGCCACCGCGCGGGTGTCGACGGTACGGCCGTCGCGGCGCAGGTGACGCCGCCGGTAGAGGGCCGCCAGCCCGGCCAGGCGGGCGGTGTGGTCGACGGCCGGCTCCAGGGTGTTCAGGTCGCCGGCGAGCAGCGCCAGCTCTCCCCCGGTCCGCCGCACCGCCACCGCCAGCCAGTCGGCCTCCATCCGCCGCCGCCCGCCCGAGTACGGGTTCAGGTGGGTGCTGAACAGGGTCAGCGGGCCGGCACCGGTGGCCACCTGGACCCGGGCCGTGGCGTGGTGGAACGGGCGGCGTACCCGGCCGGAGCGGAGCACCCGCAGCGGCGGGCGGACCAGCACGGCCACCGGCTGCCCGAAGCAGGACCGGGCCAGGTGCGGCACCATCTCCGTCCGCTCCGCGAGGTCGGCCAGCCCGCCGCCCCGGTCCAGGCCGCGCAGCTCCTGGAGGGCCAGCAGGTCGGGGCGCTGCGCGGCGACCACGGCGACGATCCGGTCCCGGCGGTCGGTGCCGTCGCGGTCCCGGCCGCCGGTCCGGATGTTCCAGGTCATCACTCGCAGCATCGGCGCCCGGTCAGTCCTCCCGGCCGGCCTTCGCCAGCTCGTCGTCCAGCTCGTGCACCTGTTCCGACTCGATGGCCGGCCGGTTGCCCTGGGCCACGTCCGCGTTGGGGCGGACCACCCACCAGAGCAGCGAGAGCCAGAGCGCGCCGAGCAGGATCGCGCCCATGAAGTCGGTGGGGTGGTGCATGCCCCGGTACATGCGGGAGGTGGCCACCCCGACCGGCATGATCACGGCCATCGCCACGAAGAGCCAGCGCCACCAGCGGTCGGTGCGCGGCAGCACGATGATCGCCATGGCGGTCCAGAGGCAGATGGTCGCCGCGATGTGCCCGGACGGGAAGGACGAGGTGGGCATCTGCCCGTCCAGGTTCTCCACGGGCGGGCGGGGCCGCTCCACCACCCGGGCGCTGGCCAGGAAGAGGCTCAGCTCGCCGAACATGGCCAGCACCACGAAGAGCACCGGCCGCCAGCGCTTCCAGACCGCCAGCACGATCGGGCAGAACACCAGCGACACCAGCAGGATGGCGTGGGTGTCGCCGAACTTGCTCCACCACCAGCTCAGGTCGGTGAGCGCGTCGGTGTGCCGGGCGGCGAACCAGCGCGGGACCTCGGTGTCGAGGGTGTCGAAGATCGCGCCCTTGGCGTGGTAGCTCACGTACATGCCGAAGGCGTAGAGCGCGCCGAAGACGAGCACCCAGCCGACCAGCAGCTCGGCCACCGACGAGCGGGGGTGCTCCAGCACGCGCTCCTCGGCCGGCGCCGGTTTGATCTCCTCCCCCGCCTCGGGCTCCAGGCCCTCGGTGAGCGGGGGCACCGGCCGGCCGCGCTCGCGCCGCCACAGCCGGAAGGCGTACGCGGTGACGCCCAGCCAGGCCGCGCCGAGCAGCCAGCCGCCGAGCACGTCCGAGACGAAGTGCACGCCCAGCGCGATCCGGGTCAGCCCGACCAGGAAGACGAGCAGGGCGGCGACCGCGATGGCCGGCTTGCGCCAGCGCGGCGCCACGGCCGGCAGGAACACCAGCAGCAGCGCCCCGTACGCGACGAACGAGCCGAGCGCGTGGCCGCTGGGGAAGCTGTTGCCGGGTGCGCTGGCCACCGGCACGTCCACCACCGGGCGCAGCCGCCCGACCAGCGCCTTGAGCGACGGGTCGAGGATCAGCCCGCCCACGCCCGTGATGATCAGGTAGACGGCGAGGCGGGACTGGCGGCGGATCAGCAGGCCGACCACCGCGATGGTGATCAGCCAGATGAGCACCGGCCGGCCGCCCAGGTCGGTGACCGCCTGGAGCACGGTCACCAGCGGGTGGTGCGGCGCCACCAGGCCGTTGAACCACTCCGCCGCCTCGTGGTCGGCCTGGTAGAGCGGCCCCCAGTGGAACCGGACGAGCATGAGCAGCACACCGAACCCGACGCCGGCACCGGCCACGACGAGCAGCCCCGCCAGGCTCCGCTCGGCGAAGTGGCCGAGCGGACGGCGCGTCGCCTCCTTGACCGCGGTCACCCCGCACCTCCCTTGTCCTCTGCGAGGCGCGCTGTACCCGATTCCCGCTCCGCGTACACGCGGGGCCGTCAGAGGGCCGTCATGTCGCCGGTGTCGACCAGGTCCTCGCGCTCGGCCTCCGGCTCCCAGAGGTCGGGCTGGGCGGGCTCCTCCACGCCGATCCGCATGGCCTCCAGCTGGGCGGCGAAGGCCAACCCGCCGAAGAGCGCCATCCCGGTCAGGTTGGCCCAGAGCAGCAGGGCCATCATCCCGGTCAGCGCGCCGTACGTCTGGCCGAATCCGCCGCTGTACTTCACGTAGGCGGCGAGCAGCAGGCTGGCCAGCCACCACAGCGCGGTGGCGATGCCGGCGCCGAAGAAGAGCCAGGACAGGCCGGGCTGCTTGCGCCGGGGCGCGTGCCGGAACAGCACCGCCACGGCCAGCACGGTCAGGCCGAGGCTGAGCGGCCAGCGGATCACGTCCCAGGCGCCGTGGGCGATGTCTCCCCACTCGTAGTGCCGCTGCACCGAGTCGCCCATGGCCCGGCCGCCGACCAGGATCAGGAATCCGATCAGCGCGGGCACGCCGGCGAGGAGCGCCAGGACCGCGGCGCGCAGGTACTTGGGAAGCGCCGGCCGGTCCCGCTCGACGCCGTAGATCCGGTTCGCGCCCCGCTCGATCTGCGCCATGGTGGTGGTGAGCGCGACCAGGCCGGTCAGCAGACCGAGGGTCAGCGCCAGCTCGCCGGCCCGCTCGGTGCGCTCGGTGTCGGCCAGCAGGTCCTGCACCACCGACTCGCTCTGGCCGGGGGTGATCGCCAGCACCGTGTCGGCGACCACCTTGCCGCCCTCGTCGACGCCGAGGTCGGTGATCAGGCCGGTGAGCGCGATGAGGAACGGCACCACGGCCAGGCAGAGCTGCAACGCGAACGCGCGGGAGTGGCTGAAGCCGTCGCCGTAGCGGAACCGGATGAAGGCGTCCCGGAGCAGGTGCCAGCCGCCGTGCCGGCGCAGGGTGCGCCAGGCGTCGTCGGCGGAGAGTTCGTTCTCCGCCATGAGCCGGGTCTCGGGGACGAGCTTGGTGCTACTCACGGCGGCCCTCCTCGACCAGCCGCTCACCGCGCTCGGCGACGGCGTCGGCGTCCACCGACAGGTCGGGGTGGCGCTCCGGCCGCGGCACGCACAGCCAGAGCGACTCGGGCCGGATCTCGGCCTTCAGCGACCGGCCCGGCTCGATGAGGTCGCCGTCGAGCTGCCGCGGCTGGGCCCGGTTGCTGGTGATCACGACCTTGCGGCCCCGGAGCACCTCCATCCGGGGCACGCTGTCGCGCCGCCGCAGCACCGCCCAGCCCATGGCGAGCCAGTGGCGGAGCGTCCGCGGGGTCAGCACCGCCACGTCGAGCCAGCCGTCATCCGGCTCGGCGTCGGTGAGCAGGCGTACCCCGCCCTGGAGCCGGCCGACGTTGGCGATCAGCACCGAGCGGGCCCGCCGGCGCAGCGGCGGCCCGTCGTCGATGCGGATGGAGACCCGCATGGGCCGGTCCCGGAGGTGCTTGGCCGCCCCCACCAGGTAGGCCGGCCAGCCGATCCGCTTCTTGGTCGTCTCGGAGGTGGAGTCGAGCATCTGCGCGTCGAAGCCCATCCCGGCCATGACGGCGAAGCACTGGTCGCCGACAGCGCCCACGTCGAGGCGGCGCATGCCCCGCTCGACGGCGACCTCCAGCCCGGCGGCCAGGTCGTTGGAGAGGCCGAGGTTGGCGGCGAGCAGGTTGCCGGTGCCCTGCGGCAGCACGGCCAGGGCCACGTCGGTGCCGGCCAGCGCGGTGACGCAGGCCATCACGGTGCCGTCCCCGCCGCAGGCGAAGACGACCTCGGCGCCGGCCTCGACGGCCGCCGCGGCCTGGCCCCGGCCGGGGTCCTCGACCGTGGTCTCGTACCAGGTCGGCTCGGGCCAGCCGGCGGCGGCGAGAGCGCCGTCCACCGTCCGACGGAAATCGTCGAGATCGGTCACCTTGACCGGGTTGACCACCACGGCCGAGCGCGGCGTGTGATTGTCCGCGGTCACCGGGCGCTTGTCGTCTCCACCGTCCACGGCGCCAGTGTGCAGCACGCGGGGCGGGTCAGCGACCCGGCGGGCGCGGACGTTGCGAGAACCGCAAACAGGTTTGAACCCGGCCGGCCCCGTGACGGCGGCCGGCCGGATCGGTCAGGCCGCCGTGCGCAGCGCCGCCTCGACCCGGCGGCGCAGGTCGTCGAGGTCGGCCCCGGCCTCGGTGAGCACCAGCGCGGCCAGCCCGTTGCCCTCCCGCAGCAGGCCGAGCAGGATGTGCTCGGTGCCGATGTGGTGGTGGCGCAGCCGCAGCGCCTCCCGCAGGGACAGCTCCAGCACCTTCTTGGCCCGTGGCGAGAACCGGCCGTTGTCGGGGCGGCGACCCCACCACCGACGCGGGGCGGGGGCCGCCTCGCGCAGCGCGTCCGGGCCGAAGGACTCCTCGATCCGGGCGACGATCGCGGCGAGGTCGATGCCGATCTCGCGCAGCGCCGCCGCGTCCGCCGCGCCCAGACCGTCGACCCCGTGCGCGGTGTGCCGGGCCACCGCCGCGCGCAGGTCGTCGGCCCGGATGCCGCCGGCCGACAGCACCCGCACGGCCAGGTTGTCGCCGTCGGCGAGCACGCCGAGCAGCAGGTGCTCGGTGCCGACCGGGCGCCGGCCCTCGGTGCGCGCCTCGTCGACCGCGTGCCGCACCACCGCGCGGGCCCGGTCGGTGAACCGTTCGAACATCACGCCTCCCAGCTTCCGGGGACCGCCGGTCGCCCGGCGTGCTTCTTGTGGACCGCCTGCCGGCTGACCTCGAGGGCGTCGGCGATCTCCTGCCAGGACCAGCCCTGCCGTCGGGCGTTGTCCACCTGGACCACCTCCAGCCGTTCGAGCAGCCGGCGCAGGGCGAGCACCGCCCGCAGCCCGACCTTCGGGTCGGTGCTGCCGGCCGCTGCCGCGAGTTCCGTCGCCTGACTCATGCTGTCAACGTAGGTTGACGCGACCCGTTCTGTCAACCCCGGTTGACAGTCCGACACGTGACCCTGACCTGCCGATCCGCGGCCCGGACCGGTGTTACGGTCCGCAGGTGTTCCGCCGCCGCCCGCTGGACCAGCCGGTCCAGGCCCCCCGCCGGCTGGCCGTCGGCCGGCTCACCCTGGAGGTCGCCGGGGGCAGCGTGGTCGGGCACCGCTACCCGGAGAACTTCGACGTGCTGCACGTGGACCCGGAGCTGCCGCTGGTCGCGGTCGCCGACGGCATGGGCGACGGCGAGGGCAGCCGGGTCGCCGGCGCCACCGCGATGAGCACCTTCGTGGCGCAGGTCCACGCCGGCTGGCCGGCGGTCGACGCCGCCGGGCTGCGCGCCGCCACGGCCGAGACCCAGCTCCGGGTACGCCGGGCCGGGGCGGGACTGGCCGGGCTGACCGGGTGCACGCTCACCGCCCTGGTCGCCGAGCCGGACGGCGGGCAGGGCTGGCTCGTCCAGCTCGGCGACTCGCGGGCGTACCGGCTGCGCGACGGGCTGCTGGAGCTGATCACCGTCGACCACACCATGGCCTGGCTCGGCCTGCTGCACGGCTGGTGGCCGCCGGACTCGCCGGAGGCCGCGCGGGCCCGCTACCAGCTGCTGCGCTACGTCGGCCACCCGGACCGGCCCGAGCCGGACCTGCTCGCCGTGCCACTGCGCAGCGGGGACACCTGGCTGCTCTGCACCGACGGGGTGAGCGACCAGCTCGGCTACCACCGGCTGCGGGACCTGCTGGCCGCCCGGCGCGACCCGGCCGGGACCGTGCGGGCGCTGCTCGCCGCCACCCTGGCCGAGGGCGGCGAGGACAACGCGACCGCCGTGGTCGTCCGCGTCCACCCCACCCTGCCCACCCCCCGCTGACCCACCCCCGCGGCCCGGAAACGCGAGTGGGCGGAGACACGTATGACGGCCTGACATTCTGTGCAAGAATCGTCAGCATGTCGAACGACCGCGTGGAGACGATCCTGACCGCCGCGTACGAGTGCTTCACCCGGCACGGGATGCGGCGCACGACGATGGACGACATCGCGGCCGCCGCCGGCATGTCCCGCCCCGCCGTCTACCAGTACGTCCGCAACAAGGACGACGCCTACCGCCGGCTCGCCGAGCGGCTCTTCGACGGCTCGCTCGCCCAGGCCCGCCAGGCCGCCGCCACGCCCGGCGCCGACCTGGCGCGGCGGCTGCACGACGTGCTCGCCGCCAAGCTGGAACTCACCCTCAGGCTGCACCGGGAGAGCCGGCACGCCACCGAACTTCTCGACACCAGCACCAAGCTCACCGGCGACCTCGTCGAGGCGTACACCCGGGAGCTGACCGACGTGGTGGCCGGCGCGCTCGCCGACGCCGCCGGGCCACGGGCCCGCGCGGTGGCCGACGTGCTGGTCGCGCTCACCCGCGGCCTGGAGGCCGACCTCACCGACCCCGACCTGCCCCGGCGGCGGCTGCGCGACGGCGTCGCGCTTGTCGTCGCGGGCCTGCCCACCCACCCGGGAGACCCCGCATGACCACCGTCCTCATCACCGGCACCTCCTCCGGCATCGGCCGGGCCACCGTCCGCCGGCTCGCCCGCCGCCCCGACCTCACCGTGTACGCGACCGCGCGCAACCTCGACGCCATCGCCGACCTCGCCGACTCCGGCGCCCGGCTGCTCGCCCTCGACGTGACCGACGAGGACTCCATGCGCGCCGCGGTGGCCGCCGTCGAGGCCGTGCACGGCCACGTCGACGTGCTTGTCAACAACGCCGGCTACGGCGAGTACGGCCCCATCGAGGAGACCCCGCTCGACCGGGTGCGCGCCCAGTTCGAGACAAATGTCTTCGGGCTCGCCCGGCTCACCCAGCTCGTGCTGCCCGGCATGCGCCGGGCCGGCCGGGGCCGGATCGTCAACGTCAGCTCGATGGGCGGGCGGCTGGTCTTCCCCGGCGGCGGCTACTACCACGCCAGCAAGTACGCCGTGGAGGCGATCTCCGACGCCCTGCGCCAGGAGGTGCGCCCGTTCGGCGTGGACGTGGCGGTCGTCGAGCCGGGGCTGATCCGCACCGGTTTCGGCGCGGTGGCCTCCTCCTCCCTGGGCGCCGGCGCCGACCCGACCGGGCCGTACCGCCGGATGGTCGAGACCGTGGACGCGGTGATGGCCCGGTCGTACCGGAACCGGCTGCTCTCCGCCACCCCGGACACGGTGGCCCGGGTCATCGAGCGCGCGGTGACCGGCCGGCGGCCGCGCACCCGCTACCTCGTCACCGCCGCCGCCTGGGCGATGGTGCACACCCGCCGGCTGTTCGGCGCCCGCGTCTTCGACACGGTGAACCGGCTCCAGTTCCGCTGACCCGGTCCGGGCGCGCAACCACCCGACTACGGTGGGTGAGGAGAGCGCGGTCGGGAGGTGAGCCGGGATGCCCGCAACCACCCACGGCGCGGTGGTGGTCGGCGTGGGCAGCTCGACCGAGGACCTCCAGGTGGTCCGCACGGCCGCCGCGGAGGCCGCCGCGCACGACCGGCCGCTGCACCTGCTGCACGCCTTCAACTGGGCGGCGGCCCTGGAGTCGTTCTCGGTGAGCGGCCCGCGCGCCGCCGCCGAGGAGCTGCTGGAACAGGCCGCTCGGACGGCCGCCGAGGCCGCGCCCACGGTGCCGGTGACCGACGAGATCGTCGAGGGCTCCCCGGTCGAGGCTCTGATCCGGGCCTCCGACTCGGCGTTCCTGCTGGCCATCGGCGACGGCGGGATGGCGGGCTGCGCGGCCTGCGTACCGGCCGACGCGCCGGCCGTGCAGCTCGCCGCCCGGGCCGGCTGCCCGGTGCTGGTCGGCCGGCTCGAGCCGCCCCCGCCGGGGCCGCTGCTGGTCGGCTTCGACGCGTCGGAGAGCTCCCGCGCCACCCTCGGATACGCCTTCGACTGCGCCGGGAGCCGGGGCGCCCGACTGCTCGCCATCCAGGTGGTGGAGCCCAACCATGAGCCCGACGGCGTCGAGCACCTGCTGGAGGAGGCCGTCGCCCGGCACGCGGCCCGGCACCCCCGGGTGGCCGCCGAATGCCACACCGTCCGCGGCGACCCCGGCGCCGTCCTGTTGGAACAGTCGCGCTCGGCGCAGGTCGCGCTGGTCGGGGCGCGCGGCGACGAGCCGCTGCGGGGCATGCTGGGCGCGGTCAGCCAGACCCTGCTCTACCACTCGCCGGCCCCGGTGATCGTCGTACGTGGACTCGACCCCGATGACGAGGACGGGTCGTGACGCCCGCCCGGCCCGGGACCTACGGCCCTGACGCGTCCGCCGGCCGGAAGGCGAGGCTGGACGTGCCGGGGGCGGCGGATCCGCTCCCGGGTGGCAGAAGACCCCGAGCCGCGAGAGGCTAACGCAGCATGGACACCGCTCTGGACCTGCACAGCCCACTGACCGAAGACGAGCTGCGTCGGCTTGACGCCTACTGGCGGGCGGCGAACTACCTGACCGTCGGGCAGATCTACCTGCTCGACAACCCGCTGCTCCGCGAGCCGCTCAAGCCCGAGCACATCAAGCCGCGGCTGCTGGGCCACTGGGGCACCAGCCCCGGCCTCAACCTCCTCTACGCGCACCTCAACCGGGTCATCGTGGCCCGGGACCTGTCCGCCATCTTCGTCACCGGCCCCGGCCACGGCGGCCCCGCCCTGGTGGCCAACACCTGGCTGGAGGGCACGTACAGCGAGCTCTACCACCACATCCCCCGCGACGAGACCGGCATGCAGCGGCTGTTCCGCCAGTTCTCCTTCCCCGGCGGCATCCCCAGCCACGTGGCACCGGAGGTGCCGGGTTCGATCCACGAGGGCGGCGAGCTGGGGTACGCGCTGAGCCACGCGTACGGGGCCGCGTTCGACAACCCGGACCTGCTGGTGGCCTGCGTGATCGGCGACGGCGAGGCGGAGACCGGACCGCTGGCCGGGAGCTGGCTGTCCAACGTCTTCCTCAACCCGGCGCGCGACGGGGCGGTGCTGCCCATCCTGCACCTCAACGGCTACAAGATCGCCAGCCCTACGGTGCTCGACCGGATCCCCGCCGAGGACCTGCTCGAGATGATGCGCGGCTACGGCTACCAGCCGTACGTGGTCGAGGGCGACGACCCGGCCCGGGTGCACCAGACCCTCGCCGCGACGCTGGACCGGGCGGTCGACGAGATCGCCGAGATCCAGCGCCGGGCCCGCTCCGGCGGCGAGGTCGAGCGACCCCGCTGGCCGATGATCATTCTCCGTACGCCGAAGGGCTGGACCGGCCCGAAGGAGGTCGACGGCAAGCACGTCGAGGGCACCTTCCGCGCCCACCAGGTGCCCGTCTCCGAGGTCCGGGACAACCCGGCGCACCTGGCCGAGCTGGAGAGCTGGCTGCGCAGCTACCGGCCGGAGGAACTGTTCGACGCCACCGGCGGGCCGGTCGCCGAACTGGTCGAGCTGCCCCCGACGGGCGACCGGCGGATGAGCGCCAACCCGGTGGCCAACGGCGGGCGGCTGCTGCGCGACCTGGAGCTGCCGGACTTCCGTGACTACGCCGTCGACGTCAAGGAACCGGGCGCGCCCATGGCCGGCGCCGCCGGCGCGCTGGGCCCCTGGATCCGGGACGTGATCACCCGCAACCCGGAGACCTTCCGCCTGTTCGGGCCCGACGAGGTCGCCTCGAACCGGCTCGGCGCCGCCTTCGAGGTCACCGACCGGGCGTTCGTGGGCAGCCGGGTCCCGGGCGACGACCACCTCTCCCCCGACGGCCGGGTCATGGAGGTGCTCTCCGAGCACCTGTGCCAGGGCTGGCTGGAGGGCTACCTGCTGACCGGCCGGCACGGCCTCTTCACCAGCTACGAGGCGTTCATCCACATCGTCGACTCGATGGTCAACCAGCACGCCAAGTGGCTCAAGGTCACCCGGCACATCCCCTGGCGGCAGCCGGTGGCGTCGCTGAACTACCTGCTCTCCAGCCACGTCTGGCGGCAGGACCACAACGGCTTCTCGCACCAGGACCCCGGCTTCATCGACCACGTGGTCAACAAGAAGGCCGAAGTGGTGCGGGTCTACCTGCCGCCGGACGGCAACACCCTGCTCTCCACCATGGACCACTGCCTGCGCAGCCGGCACTACATCAACGTGGTGGTGGCCGGGAAGCAGCCCGCGCCCAACTGGCTGACCATGGACGAGGCTATCCAGCACTGCCGCCGCGGCCTGGGCATCTGGGACTTCGCCAGCACCGACGACGGCAGCGAGCCGGACGTGGTGCTCGCCTGCGCCGGCGACGTGCCGACCCTGGAGACGCTGGCCGCGGCCGACCTGCTCCGCCGGCACCTGCCCGACCTGAAGGTCCGGGTGGTCAACGTGGTCGACCTCATGCGCCTCCAGCCGCCGTCGGAGCACCCGCACGGCCTGCCGGACAACGAGTTCGACACCATCTTCACCCGCGACAAGCCGGTCATCTTCGCGTACCACGGCTACCCGTGGCTGATCCACCGGCTCACCTACCGGCGGACCAACCACGACAACCTGCACGTCCGTGGCTACAAGGAGGAGGGCACCACCACCACGCCGTTCGACATGGTGATGCTCAACGACCTGGACCGCTTCCACCTCGTCATCGACGTCATCGACCGGCTGCCCGGGCTGCGCTCGCGCGCCGCCCACCTGCGCCAGGAGATGCTCGACGCCCGCCAGGCCTGCCGCGACTACACCCGCCGGTACGGCGAGGACGACCCCCGGGTCGCCGAGTGGCGCTGGATCCGGGAGACCGACCCGGGTGTGCGGAGCGGACAGTGAACGCCAGGATGGACGGCGAGGAGATCCTGGTCGGCTACGACGGCTCCGCCGACGCGTCGGTGGCCCTGGACTGGGCGCTGGACGAGGCGGGGCGCTCGGGCCGGCCGGTCCGGCTGGCGTACGTCTTCGAATGGTTGACCGTGGCCGGCTGGATCGGTCCCGGGGTGGCCCCCGGCGTCTGGCCCGACGAGACGGCCCGGCGACAGGTCGAGGACCTGGTCCGCAAGGCGGCGGCGGACGCCGCCGCCGAGCGGCCCGGGCTCACCGTGCGGGGCGAGGTCTTCGACGGGCCGCCCGCATTGGTCCTGCAGGAGCGGTCCGCCGACGCGCAGATGCTGGTGCTGGGCAGCCGGGGCCACGGCGGCTTCGCCGGCCTGCTCGCCGGCTCCACCGCCGTCTCCGTCGCCGCCCACGCCCACTGCCCCGTCATCGTGGTCCGGGACGGCCAGTCGGCCACCTCCGGGCCGGTGGTGGTCGGCGTCGACGGCTCCCCGTCCTCCGTGCAGGCCGTCGGCTTCGCCTTCGAGCGGGCCGCGCAGCGGGACGTGCCCCTGCGTGCGCTGCGGGTGTGGGAGCCGCCCGGGGAGCGGTGGGTGCCGCCGGGCTTCGACCCGGAGGAGGCCAGCGCCACCGAGCGCGCCGCCGCCGAGGCGGACCTGGCCACCTGGCGGAAGTCCTTCCCGGACGTGCCGGTCGAGGTGGCCGCGAACCCGGGCAACCCGGCCGCGCTGCTGGTCGAGGAGAGCCGCGCGGCGCAGCTCGTGGTGGTGGGTTCCCGGGGCCGGGGCGGACTGCGGGGGATGCTGCTCGGTTCGGTCAGCCAGCAGCTCATCCACCACGCCGAGTGCCCGGTGGCGGTGGTCCGCGAACGCTGAACCCCGGCGTGGCGCGTCATACGGCACGCCCGCGGCGGCGCGTGCGGTACGGCGCGCCGCCGCCGGCACCCGCCGTGCGCCGGAGCGCCGCTGGGAGTGGAAGGACGACGACGGCACCGGTGGGTCAGCGGGTGTCGGGGCGGTCCTCGGCGGGGCTGACGGGGCGGTCCTCGGCGGGGCTGAGCGAGAAGTAGTCCTCCTCCTCCTGCGCCAGGTGCAGGCGGAGCACGGCGTCGAGGCCGTAGAGCGCGGCGAGCAGGTCGGGCACCTCGTCGGGGCGCAGCCGGCCGTCCGGGTGGGCCGCCAGGTGACCGCCGATCCGGTCCACCAGCCGGCTGATCTCCACGTGCGCCCGGCTCATCGTGGAGGTGGCCTCCTCGCTGCCGAGCGGGCCGGCCAGGGCCGGGTAGAGCTGCCGTTCCTCGGCCGCCTCGTGCGGCAGCACCTCGTCGACCAGCCGGCGGTGCACCTCCCGCAGCGCCGGCACGCACTCGGGCGCGGTCGGGTGGGTGGCCACCAGGTCGGCGGTGTCCCGGAGCCGGGCCAGCACGTCGCGGACGCCGCCGTGCTGGCCGGCGTACCGGTCGAGGAGTTCGCGGGTGTGCGGGGGCACGTCCCGGCGCCGCAGGCCGCCACCGAGGGCGCGCAGCGCGTTGAGGATCACCAGCACGTCGATGCCCTCCTGGAGGAACGCGCCGGCGACCGGGGGCAGCCCGCCGGCGGCGGCCACCACCATGGCCACCACGGCCAGGGCCATCCCGACGGTGGCGCTCTGCACCGCGATGCGGCGGGCGTACCGGGCGATCTCGACGGCGTCGGCGAGCCGGTCCAGCCGGTCCACGGTGAGGACGGCGTCGGCCACGTCGGCGGAGGCGGTCGCCCCGGTGGCGCCCATGGCCACCCCGACGTGCGCCTCGGCCAGCGCGGGGGCGTCGTTCACCCCGTCGCCGACCATGACCGTCACCGCGCGGGCGGACTCCGCCTTCACCCGGGCGACCTTCTCCCCCGGCGAGCACTGCGCGATCACGTCGTCCACGCCGACGGTCTGCGCGACCTGGTGCGCGGTACGCGGCCGGTCGCCGGTCACCATGACGAGCCGGTCCAGCCCGGCCTCGCGCAACCGCCGGACGGTACGCCGGGCGTCCGGCCGCACCGGGTCCTCCAGCAGGATCGCGCCGAGCGGGCCGTGCTCGTCGCTCACCCAGACGGTGGAGCGCCCGGCCAGTTCGGCGCGCTCGCGGATCCGGTGCGCCCACTCGGGCGGCTCGCCGGCGAGCTGGCCGACCCGGACCAGCCGGCCGTCGACCCGGCCGGTCACCCCGCGGCCCGGCTCCTCGGTGACCTCGGTCGGCTCGGCCAGCGGCAGCCCCTGGTCGCGGGCCTGCCGGACCAGGGCGGCGGCCAGCACGTGCGGGGAAAGCTGCTCGACGGAGGCGGCCAGCCGCAGCAGCTCGTCCCGGTCGCCGCCGGGGGCGACCACCGTCTCGGCGGCGCGCGGGCGGCCCGCGGTGAGCGTGCCGGTCTTGTCCAGCAGCAGCGTACGCGCGCGCCCGAGCAGCTCCAGCGACCCGCCGTCGCGGACCAGCACGCCGCGGCGGGCCACCCGGGACAGCCCGGACACGATGGCGATCGGGGTGGCCAGCAGCAGCGGGCACGGGGTGGCCACCACGAGCACCGCCACGGCCCGCAGGAACTCGCCGGAGAGCAGCCAGGCCAGCCCGGCCAGCACGAGGGTGAACGGCACGAACGCGGCGGCGTACCGGTCGGCGAGCCGGACCATCGGGGCCTTGCGCGCGGTGGCCTCCTCGGCCAGCCGGACGATCCCCGCGTACGTGCTCTCCGCCGCGCTCTTCCCGGCCCGCAGCCCGAAGCCGGCGCCGGCGTTGACCACGCCGCTGGCGACCTGCTCGCCGGCGGCGCGGGTGACCAGCTGCGACTCGCCGGTCACCACCGACTCGTCCAGCGTGGCGGGCTCCTCGGCGGTCCCGTCCACCGGCACCACGTCGCCGGGGCCGACCACCAGCCGGTCACCCACGGCGACCCGGTCCAGCGGCACCACCTCGATCCGGCCGTCCGGGGTGCGCCGCCGGGCCTGCCGGGGCGCCCGTTCCAGCAGCGCCCGCAGGTCGCGGGTGGCCCGGCGCTGGGCGTACTCCTCCAGGGCCCGGCCGGTGGCGACCATCACGGCGATCACCGCGCCGGCCAGGTACTCGCCGACCAGCAGCGCGCCGGCCAGGGCCAGCACCGCGATGACGTCCACCCCGAACTGCCGCCGCCAGACCTGCCGCAGCGTGGTCCAGACGGCCGGCACCAGCGCCACGAGGGTCACCGCCGCCCAGACCAGGTCGGCCGCCCCGCGCCGCCCGGCGAACCACAGCCCGGCGCCGGCCAGCACGGCCAGGGTGAGCAGGATCAGCGGGCCCCACTCCCGCACGTCCACCCGGCGGCGCCGCACCGGCTGCTCCGGTACGCACTCGCGCGGTTCGGCCCCCACGTGTGGATCGTCTCAGCGACCGTGCGGCCCGGGTAGGGCAAACGTGGGTAATGCGACGGGTCGAAGGGCCCGGACGGGCGGCGCATGCGGTCGGCCCGGACATGACCGAGGATGGAGCGGCATCCCCACCCGGGCGACCCGGGGCGTGGGGCACGATGGGGAGAAACAGGAAAGGTCGTGACGATGAGCCACGAGACGCCGGCTACCGATCGCCCGCTGACCACCGCGCTCGCGGAGGCCGCCGGAATGGCCGGCCACGCCCCTTCGGTGCACAACACCCAGCCGTGGAACTGGACCGTCCTCCCCGACTCGCTGGAGTTGCGGGTGGTCCGGGAGCGGCACCTCAGCGCCCTGGACCCGGAGGGCCGGCTGTTGGTGGTGAGCTGCGGCGCCGCGCTGCAGCACGCCCGGGTGGCGCTGGCCGCCGAGGGCTGGACGCCGGTGGTCGAACGCATGCCCGACCCCGGCCAGCCCGACCTGCTCGCCCGGCTCACCGGGCTGAAGCCCACCGGCGCCGACCCGGACGCCATGCGGACGGTGCAGTGCATGCAGGTCCGCCACACCGACCGCCGGCCGGTCAGCGACGAGCCGGTCCCGACCGCGGTGCTGGGCGAGATCGACCGGGCGGCCACCCGGGAGGGTGTCAACCTGCAGGTACTCGACGACGACCAGAAGATCGAACTGGCCGCCGCCGCCCAGCAGGCCGCCGCGGTCGAGAAGGGCAGCCCGGAGCTGCAGGAGGAGCTGGCGTACTGGACCAGCCGGGCCGCCGCCGGCACCGGGCTGCCGCCGGAGGTGCTGCCGGAGCAGGCACCCCAGACCACCGTTCCGGCCCGCGACTTCGGCCCGGGCACCCTGCCCGTCGGTGAGGGGCACGACCGGGCGGCCGTCTACGGGATCCTCTGGGGCGCCGAGGACGAGCCGGACAGCTGGCTGCGCGCCGGCGAGGCGCTCTCCGCCGCCTGGCTCACCGCCACCCGGCACGGCGTGTCCCTGGTGCCGCTCTCCGGCGTGGTGGAGGTCGAGAGCACCCGCCAGACGCTCCGGCAGATGCTCTCCGGCCTGGGCTTCCCGTACATCTCGATGCGCCTCGGCCTGGCCGACCCGACGCACGCCGGCCCCCCGCACACCCCGCGGCTGGAGACCGCCCAGACCGTCGACACCTCGGCGGTACGCGGCCAGCTCCCCTGAACGGATCTCGTTCCGCCGGCCACCGGGCGATAGCATCGTCCGGTGGCCAGCGCACCGAACCCCCGCAACGAACACACCCCGTCGCTGGGCCTGACCCCGCTGTCCCGGGTGCGCCTCGACGAGCTGCTCCAGGAGATGCTGGACCGGGTCGGCGAGGTGGTCACCAACCGGGAGCGGCTGCGGGCCCTGCTCGACGCGGTCGTCGGCATCGGCACCGACCTCGACCTGCGCAGCACCCTGCAGCGGATCGTGCAGTCGGCCTGCGAGCTGGTCGGCGCCCGCTACGGCGCGCTGGGCGTGATCGGCCCCGACCGGCTGCTGCACGACTTCATCGTCCACGGCATCAGCGACGAGCTGCACGCGCAGATCGGTGACCTGCCGCACGGGCGGGGTGTGCTCGGCCTGCTCATCGACGACCCGCGTCCGCTGCGGATGCCGGACATCACCCAGCATCCCCAGTCCTACGGCTTCCCGCCGAACCACCCGCCGATGCACAGCTTCCTCGGCGTCCCGGTGCGGATCCGCGACCACGTCTTCGGCAACCTCTACCTCGCCGAGAAGCAGGGCGCCGCCGAGTTCACCGAGGACGACGAGGAGATCGTGGTCGCGCTCGCCGCGGCGGCCGGCGTGGCGATCGAGAACGCCCGCCTCTACGCCCTGGCGCACCGGCGGGAACGCTGGCTGGCCGCGACCGCCGAGATCACCTCGGTGCTGCTCGGCGAGGTGCGCCGCACCGACGCGCTGACCCTGGTGGCCCGGCGGGCCCGGGAGGTCGCCGAGGCGGAACTGGCCCTCGTGCTCCTCTACGACGAGGACGAGCGCCAGTTCACCGTCGAGGTGGTCGACGGCGCCGACGGCAGCGCGCGGAAGCTGGTCGGCGAGGTGCTGCCGGCCGAGGAGACCACCTTCGTGGGCTCGGTCACCGAGCGCCGCCACGAACTGCTGGAGAACCTCGCCGAGGCGGCCCCCTGGTCGCACCCGGTGGTCGCCGGGCCGGCCGTGGTCTCCCCCCTCGCCGCAGCCGACACCCTGCACGGTGTGCTGGTCATCGCGCACCTGCCCGACCACGGTCCCGCCGCCGAGGACGACGTCGCCCTGTTGGGCAGCTTCGCCGGCCAGGCCGCGCTGGCCATGGAACGGGCCCGGGGTCAGGAGGAGCGGGAGCTGCTGGTGGTCCTGGAGGACCGCGAGCGGATCGCCCGCGACCTGCACGACGTGGTCATCCAGCGGCTCTTCGCCACCGGCCTGCAACTGCAGAGCGGGGCGATGAACGCCCGTCCCGAGGTGGCCAAGCGGATCAACCAGGCGGTCGATGACCTGGACGCCACCATCCGCGACATCCGCCGCACCATCTTCGAGCTGCGCACCCCGATGAGCGCGGCGCTGCGCACCGAGATCCGCGAGGCCATCGAGGTGGCCGCCGAGTCGCTGGGCTACCGGCCCGACCTGGACCTCGCCGGCCCGATCGACAGCGCCGTCCCGGACCAGCTGCGCCCCGAGCTCACGGCGGTGCTCCGGGAGGCGCTCTCCAACGCGGTACGCCACGCGCACGCCGACCGGGTGTCGGTGCGAGTGCAGGTCGACGCCGGGTGGGTGAGCGTCACGGTCACCGACGACGGCGTGGGTTGCGACCCTGAGGCGGCCCGCAGCGGCCTGGTGAACCTGCGCGAGCGGGCCGAGCGGCTGGGCGGCGACTTCCAGCTCAGCCGGGTCACCCCGCACGGCACCGAGCTGCGCTGGCGCGTCCCCCTGCTCGACTGACCGGGCGGGGGCGCGCCCCGCGCCTCAGTTCGTCTTGCCGAGCAGCCGGGTGGCCAGCACCGCCGCCTGCGTACGCCGTTCCAGGCCCAGCTTGGCCAGCACGCTGGAGACGTAGTTCTTCACGGTCTTCTCGGCGAGGAACATCTTGCCGGCGATCTCCCGGTTGGTGAGCCCCTCGGCCACGTACTCCAGGATCCGCCGCTCCTGCTCGGTGAGGGACTTCAGCTCGCGCGGCTGCTCGACGCCGCTGCGGATCCGCTCCAGCACCCGGGTGGTGATCGCCGGGTCGAGCAGCGACTGACCGGCCGCCACCCGCCGGACCGCGTCCACCAGGTCGGTGCCGCGGATCTGCTTGAGCACGTAGCCGGCGGCGCCGGCCATGATCGCCGCGAAGAGCGCCTCGTCGTCCTCGTACGAGGTCAGGATCAGCCCCTTGATCGACGAGTCGACGGCGCGGATGTCCCGGCACACGTCGATGCCGTTGCCGTCGGGCAGCCGGGCGTCGAGGATCGCCACGTCGGGACGTAGCGCCGGGATGCGGCGGGCCGCCTCCTGGGCGGAGCCGGACTCGCCGACCACCTCGATGTCGCCGCTGCTCTGCAGCAGGTCGGCAAGGCCACGGCGGACGACCTCGTGGTCGTCGAGCAGGAACACCCGGATCATCCGTCCTTTCTACCCGCCGCCCCGGCGTTCCGCACGGGCCGAAGGTCCCTACCGTCGCGCGCCGCGGCCGGGCAGACGGACCCGCCGAGGTGGGGACCTCCGGCCCTGCTCACGCACCCGCCCGGTGACGCACCGTGGGGATGGACCGACCGGCAGGGCGGCACCGCCCGCACGGAGGGAGCAACACCATGACCACGGGCTACACCGTCGAACAGCTGCGGGCCGCGGCCGCGGACGCGGTGCGCGCGCCGTCGCTGCACAACACCCAGCCATGGCGGTTCCGGCTGCGCGACGGCGGGATCGAACTCGCCGTCGACCCGCTGCGCCGGCTGCCCGCCACCGATCCGAGCGGCTGGGGCGCGCGGATCGCCTGCGGGGCTGCCCTGTTCAACCTGCGGCTGTCGCTGGCCGTGGCGGGTACGCCGGCCACGGTCCGGCTCCGCCCGTACCCCGGCGACCCGGACGTGGTGGCCCGGCTCGTCCCCGACGTGCCGCGCCGCCCCAGCCCGGCCGAGCAGAGCCTCTACGGGGCGATCGCCCGCCGGTTCAGCAACCGGGCGCCCTTCTGGCCCGACCCGGTCCCCGCCGACGCGCGCTGGCGTCTCGGCGAGGCCGCCCGCGCCGAGCAGTGCTGGCTGGAGCTGGTCATCGGCACCAGCGCGGTCAACGCCTTCGCCGAGATCGCCCGCAGCGCCCACCGGGTGCTGGAGCGCGACCCCGCGTACGTCACCGAGCGGACCGAGTGGATCCGCTCCGAGCCGTCCCCCGACGGGGTGCCGACGGCCGCGGGCGGGCCGCAGAGCGAACCGCAGGACCTGCTGCCGCAGCGCGGCTTCGGCGGCCGCAACCGGGCGCCCGGCCGGGACTTCGAACCGGAGCCGCTGGTCGCCGTGCTCGGGTCGGCCGGGAACACCGCCACCGACCAGATCGTCGCCGGGCAGGCCCTGCAACGGGTGCTGCTGACCGCCACCGACGCCGGGCTGGGCGTGTCGATGCTCTCCCAGCCGATCGAGGTGCCCGGGGCGCGGGAGGCGCTGCGGCTGTCCCTGGGCCGGTTCGGCACCCCGCAGATGGTGATGCGGATCGGGTTCGGCCAGCCCGGCCGCGCCACCCCGCGCCGCCCGGTCGACGAGGTGCTCGACCTGCCGGTGGTGCAGGCCTGACCCTCGCCGCGGCCGTCCCCGCGGGGCGGCGGGGCCGAGGGTCAGGCCGGTAGGGCGGCCAGGAGGGCGGCCTCGCGGTCCGGGGCCAGGCCGACCGCGGCCCGCGCCGGGCGTCCCGCCCGGGCCGGCACCCGGCCGACCTCGCGCAGCCAGCGCCAGGTGTCCGCGACCGTCTCGGCCACCGGCCGGCAGGTGAGGCCCGCCGCGTGGGCGCGCTCGACGTCCCGCTCCTGCAACCAGCGGTACTCGTGCCCGCGCGGGATCCAGATCGGCAGGTCGTTCCACGGCTCGACGCCCGCCGCCAGGAGCGCGTCCGGGTCCGTCCACCGCAGCGTCGCCGCCGCGCCGGTCGCCGCCACGGCCGCGTCGAGCAGCTCACCCATCGTCGTGTGCCCGGTCCGGCTGACCACGTTGTACGCCCCGCCGACGCCCTCGATCCCCCGGTCGAGCAGCCAGATCGCCAGGTCCCGCACGTCGACGTACTGCACCGGCAGGTCGCGCGGGCCCGGCGCCAGGACCTCCCCGCCCCGGGCGATCCGGTGCAGCCACCAGGGCAGCCGCCCGATGTCCTCGCCCGGCCCGAGGATCAGCCCGGCCCGCACCAGCAGCGCCCGGTCACCGAACACCTCCACGGCGGCCCGCTCCCCGCCCGCCTTGTTGTGCGGGTAGTCCCCGTCGGCCGCGTCCGCCTCGGCCGCGAAGACCGGCGCGTCCTCGTCGGTGCCCAGGGCGACCGGGGGCGCGTAGACCGAGCCACTGGAGACGTAGACGTAGTGCGGCACCGCCCCGGTCAGGGCACGTGCCGCGTCCCGGACCGCCCGGGGCGCGCCGTCCCAGGTGTCGACCACGAGGTCCCACTCACCACCCGCGAGGGCCGCCAACCCGTCCGGCGCGGTGCGGTCACCCCGCAACCGGTGTACGCCCTCGGGTGCGGCGCCGTGCAGCCCCCGGTTGAACACCGTCACGGACCAGCCCCGCCGTACCGCCTCGTTCACGACGGCCCCACCGACGAAGCCCGTACCACCCAGCATCAGCAGTCTCATGCGTCCCACCCTGCCCCGGGGCACCCGCCTCCGTGAGTGATGTTCACGGTGAGCGGATCTGCCCAGGGCAGAACCCACAGGGGGACACAGCGCCTCCATGGTGTTCCACCCCAGAGCTGCGGGACGTTGGGCGGAACGTCATGCAGGTCGCCGGCGCGGGGAGACCTACCTGACGTTCCACCCACACGGGCCGCGAGGCGTGGGTGGAACGTCATGGGTGTCTCGGACGTCCGGATACACCCATGCCGTTCCACCGACCGAGGTGAGCTGCGCCGGATGTCCGTTTCCGGGGTGGCTGGCGGCGGAATGGCCGGCGGGTGGGGGTCGTTGTATCCCCGTGAACGATCGAGGAGGACGGCCCGCCGACGCGGGTGTCCCCGGCCCGGAATGTTGGTGGGCCGCCGGTCGTTGTACATGGTCCCGGCGCGACGAAGAGGCCCAGCCCCGCACGCCGGATGATCCCCCAAGACTTTGTTGAGCGCCTGACGGTGCTTGCGCACGGCCGACCCCCATCGGCGTGGTGCGCCAACCCCCAAGGAGCTTTCCCTCATGAACACGATGCTGCGTAAGAGCGTTCTCGGTATTGCTGGTCTGGCCTTCACCGGTGGCATCTTCGCCGGTCCGATCGCCGCCCACGCCGCTGAGCCGGTGCACAGCACGAAGCCGGTCGCGGTGAGCGTGCAGGGCGCGCAGTCGAAGATCGACCTGAACGACGAGCAGACCGCCAACGCCAAGGCGATCATCGCCGCCACGAAGAAGGCCGGCCTGCCGGAGCGGGCGGCGGTCATCTCGATCGCGACCAGCCTGCAGGAGTCGAAGCTGGAGAACCTGGGCCACCTCGGCGACCGCAATGACCATGACTCGCTGGGCCTGTTCCAGCAGCGCCCGTCCTCGGGTTGGGGCACGCCGGAGCAGATCACCGACCCCGAGTACTCCACCCTGGCGTTCCTGAAGGGTCTGAAGCAGGTTGACGGCTGGCAGGACATGCCGCTGACCGAGGCCGCCCAGACCGTGCAGGTCTCGGCCTACCCGGACGCGTACGCGCAGTGGGAGCAGCAGGCCGCCGACATCGTCGCCCACAACTGGAACAGCTGACACACACAAACGAACGCTGGCCGGCACCCCGCAACACGGGGTGCCGGCCAGCGGCGTCTCCGGGTCAGGCCGGAGGCAGGACGAGGGTCCAGGTCGTGGTGGTCGTGCTGGCCGCCGCGCCCACCGCGGCCAGGCCGCCGTAGGTGCCCGTCGGCACGCTGCTGCCCGAGTCGGCGAGGAGCGCGGTCACCCGCCCGCCGCCGGTCTGGGAGCTGTTGCTGCGTACCTCCACGCCGGCCGGCGGGGTGAGCGCCGTGGACAGGCCGTCCCCGTGCATCCAGTACGACACGGCCCAGCTCTGGCCGGTGGTCACCGGCGCGGACGGGGTGATCCGGGTGGCGGTGCTGGCCGAGTCGGTGGCCCTGGCGAAGGCCGGTGCGCTCGGCGCGACCCCCCGGTACGCGGCCACGATCAGGTTGCCCTTGGACTGGGCGTCGAGGGCGACGCGTACCGCCGATCCGGCGTCTCCGGGGGCGGCGACCTTCCACCAGGCGGTGGTGGTGGCGAAGCCACCGTCGAGCCGGTCGAGGCGGGTCCAGCCGGTGACCCCGGTCGGCTCGCCGGTGCCGGTGTGGGTGTTCTGGCTGAGCAGGAGCAGCAGGGTGTCACCCGTTTGGACGGTCGACGGCACGGTGATGGTGTGGCTGGTCCAGTTGGCGTTGGCGGTGGCCTGCCCGACGAAGGAGATCCGCTCGGGCACCGGCGCGACGGTGACGTCGACGGTCGCGGTGCCGGTGGCGCCCCGGTCGTCGGTGACCGTGAGGGTGACCGGGTAGGTGCCGGCCGCCGCGTACGTGTGCGAGGTGGTCGGCACGGAGACGGTGTCGTCGGTGGACCCGTCGCCGAAGTCCCAGCGGTGGTCCTGGATCGCGCCGTCGGCGTCGGTGGAGCCGGCACCGGTGAAGGTGCAGACCAGCCCGGAGCAGGTCGGGACGAGCTGGACCACCGGCGGCTGGTTGGCGGCGCCGCCGGAACCCTTCAGGATCTTCACGTAGTCGATGTCGCCGGCGAAGTAGTCGCAGGTGACCTTCACGCCGTCGCACTGGCTCTTGCCGCCGATGGAGAGCTGCCAGTTGTTCGCGATGGTGCCGGTCGGTCCGGTGAGCCGGCTCATCCGCACCCCGTCGACGTACATCTCGACGTAGGTGGAGGTGCGGTTGCAGGTCACGGTGTGCCACTGGCCGTCGTTGATGGGCACGTCGGTGTAGCCGGTCCGGGAGGCGCCGTCGCCGCCGCGGAACAGGCACTTCGGCTTGCCGCCCGGCGCCTCGAACTTCCAGTAGCCGCCGGCGGTCGCGCCCTGTCCCTTCTGGAGGATGTTGCCGAAGGAGTACGTCGTCCGGTAGCGGATGGTGAACGAGAAGTCCCCGGCGTCCGGGTTGAACTCGGTGCTGTGCGGCACCAGGTTCACGTGGCCCGGGACGTACTCCTGGTCGGTGGGCAGGTGGGTGGCGAACCGGTGCCCGGTGGCGCCGGCGTAGCGGGCGCCGGTCACCACCTCGGCCCCGACGGCGCCGTCGCGGCCGTTGCCGCTGCTGTCCTTGAGCACGGTCGACCCGGCCGGCTCGTCCATGCTCCAGAACGCGACGGTGCGGGTGGCGGTGGCCTGCGCGGGCGCGGCGCCCAGCGCCACCCCCGTGGCCACGAACAGGGCGGCCACGCCCAGCCGGGCGGTTGTGCGCCGCCACCGTCCCTGCCTGACTGACCGCATACGATCGCCTCCCAGCTCCACGGGCCCCCACCCTGTCACGCTGCCGGCCAGCCGTTCCATAACCCGTTAAGCGGATCCGTACCAGGTCCTCCGTGCGGCCGGGCGACCGATGTGGCCAGTGGCCGGCGACCCGCTGGACGCCCGCACCGGGCGACCGGCCGGGCGGGCCCACCGAAGTCGGCGGGTGCGGGGTGCAAAACAGAAGGCCCGCCACCGCCTGCGGTGACGAGCCTTGTGTCGCTCGGTAAAGCTGGTGGGCGATACTGGGTTTGAACCAGTGACCTCTTCCGTGTCAAGGAAGCGCGCTCCCACTGCGCCAATCGCCCGGGCGCTCGCCGGATCACCGGCGACGGTCGGCCCGCAAGGGGCGGATCGCGAGCGGACGACGGGATTCGAACCCGCGACCCTCACCTTGGCAAGGTGATGCGCTACCAGCTGCGCTACGTCCGCGTTGTCGCCGGCTCGCGTCGGCGACGGGTGCAACTGTACCCGATGACAAGATCGCCGCGCGGTGGGGCCCCGGCGCGGCCGGGACCGCCTGGGTGACGGCCGTCACAGACGGGTGATTGCGCTGCTCGCCATGGGGGTACTGACTGCTGCGACAGCACAACCGTCCCCCCGAAGGAGGCTGTCGTGGGTATCGGAACGAGCATTTTCCTGATCGCGGTGGGCGCGATTCTCACCTTCGCGCTGGACGCCAGCGTCGGCGGGGTCAACCTGGACGTCGTCGGCTGGATCCTGATGGCGGCCGGTGTCCTGGGCCTGATCATGACGACGCTGGTCTGGGGTCGCCGCCGCGAGGTGGTCACCACCGCCGAGCCGGTCGAGTACCGGCGGGTCGAGGAGCGCCGGGACGTGGCCCCGCCGCTGTGATCGACGCCGGACCGGGCCGACGGAGCTGATCGGTCCCCAGTCGCGTGCGAAACGGGGGCGCCGCCCGGCGCCCCCGTTTCGCGTACCCCGGTCAGCGCATCAGCTCGTTCAGCGTGCCGTAGTCGAGCGCGTCGGCCAGCGCGCCGTACGTCCCGGCGGTGAACGCCTCCTCGGCGGCCCGTCGGGCCACCGCGTACGCGGCCTCGGCGACCGAGGAGCCGAGGCTCACCCGGGCCACCCCGAGCTTGGCCAGCGCCGCCACCGGCGGGGCGCCCGGCCCGGCCAGCACGTTCAGCGGGGCGGGGATCGCGGCGACCAGGGCGGCCACGGTGTCCGGGTCGACCACCCCGGGCACGAAGATCCCGTCCGCTCCGGCGGCCAGGTACGCCCCGGCCCGCGCCACCGTCTCCTCGATCCCGCCGACGCCGCGCAGGAAGGTGTCGACGCGCGCGTTGACGTACAGCGGGATCCCGGCCCGGTCCGCGGCGGACCGCACGGCGGCCAGCCGGGCGGACTGCTCCTCGACCGGGCGCAGCGGCGCGCCCTCGGCGTGCCGGGCGTCCTCGACGTTCACCCCGACGGCGCCCGCCGCGAGCACCGCGGCAACGGTCGTGGCGACCTCGTCGGCGGTGTCGCCGTACCCGGACTCGATGTCGGCGGTGACCGGCAGCGGCACCGCGGCGGCGACGCGGCGGACGACGTCGACGGCGGTCTCGCGGCCGAGGGCGTCGCCGTCCGGGACGCCGCGGCTCCAGGCGACGCCCGCGCTGGTGGTGGCGACCGCGCGGGCGCCGGCCGCGGCGACGATCCGGGCGCTCGCCGCGTCCCAGGCGTTGACCAGGACCAGCGGCTCGCCGGGGACGTGCAGGGAGCGGAAGTGCAGGGCTCGGGTGTGGTGTTCGTTCACCCGGCCAGTCTCCGGCGGCGGCGCCGGCCGCCGTAATGTTTCAGTCCTGGCTGAAACGAAGGGGACGGCGTGGTCGCGATCGGGCTGTCGGCGGGCGGCGTGGCGCGGGTCCGCTTCGCGCTCTCCTGCCTGTGGGAGGTGATGGCCGGCGTCCGGGTGCTCCGCGACCCGGGCCGGCACGCGATCCACCTGCCGTGGGCCAACCGGGTCCGGCCGCGGCTGGCCGAGGTAGGGCTGCTCGACGGCCTGCTCGGGCAGCTCGTCCCGCCCGCGCCGGGCTACCTGCCCGACTTCCTCACCCCACCGCCGGCCGGCCTCACCCCGGACCTGGACCAGGAGCTGGCGGTGCTCCGCGCCACCCCGCCGGAGACGGTCCGCACCCAGCTCGATCTCTGTCCCGGCCCGCGCCCGGCGGCGGTGGCCGACCTGTACGCCGACCCGGACGCCGGGCTGCGCCGGCTCGCCGAGGAGATCGGCACGTACTGGCGGCTGGCCGTGGCCCGCGACTGGCCCCGGATCCGGGCGGTGCTCGACGCCGAGGTGTTCCACCGGGCCCGGCGGCTGGCCGAGGACGGCGCGGCCGGGCTCCTCAACGACCTGCACGAGCGGGTCCGCTGGGAGGGCGACGCCCTGCTGATCAGCCAGCGCCACTGCGACGCTCCGGACGTGCCGGACGGCAGCGGGCTGGTCCTGGTGCCCTCGGTGTTCGTCTGGCCGTCGGTGCTCAGCATCGCGGCCGGCGACGTCCCGCAGCTGGCCTACCCGGCCCGGGGAGTCGGCGGTCTGTGGGAGTGCCCGGCGGAGGCACCGGACGCGCTGGGCGCGGTGCTCGGCCGGGGCCGGGCGCGGCTGCTCGCCGCGCTGGACGCGCCGCGGTCGACCACCGAGCTGGCCCGGCGTACCGGGCTGTCGCCGGCCGGGGTGTCGCAGCACCTCACCGCGTTGCGGGCGGCCGGGCTGGTGGTGACGCACCGGCAGGGCCGGTCGCTGCTGAGCAGCCGGACGGCCGTGGCGGAGGCGCTGCTGGGCGCGTCGGCGTGACCGGCCGGGACATGCGAGAGGCCGTGTCGAATGATCGACACGGCCTCTGCGCTGGTGGGCGATACTGGGTTTGAACCAGTGACCTCTTCCGTGTCAAGGAAGCGCGCTCCCACTGCGCCAATCGCCCTCGCTCAACTGCCGAGGTGGAGACGGGATTTGAACCCGTGTACACGGCTTTGCAGGCCGTTGCCTCGCCTCTCGGCCACTCCACCGAGGTTGCCCCCGACATGCGTGGCGGCAGCTCCGAGCGGACGACGGGATTCGAACCCGCGACCCTCACCTTGGCAAGGTGATGCGCTACCAGCTGCGCTACGTCCGCGTGCCCCCGGAGTTATCCGGTGACGGATGAGAACTTTAGCCGAGGCCGGGAAGGGTTGCCAAATCGGGTCCCCTTTCGGGCGCGTCCGGGTGACGGGGTTTCCGGCGCCCGGAGCTTCCTAGGAGCCTGGGTGGCGGGTGGAGGAGGGCCGAGCAGCCCGCCGACCTGCGGATCCGGCCTCCCGAACCGCCGTCGCGGCACTGTCCGGGATCCGACTGTCGTACGGCAGACCGGCCGCTTCGGTAACTCCTCGTGGTCAATCGGATGGGCTACGGTAACCAACGTGACGAGACGTGCCGCCGAGATCCGCCTGGACGCGCTGCTGCGCACGGCCTGTGAGGTGATCGCGGAACGGGGACTCGCCAACACCCGCACGGCCGACGTGGCCGAGGCCGCCGGGGTCAGCCAGGCCCTGGTCTTCTACCACTTCGCCACCAAGGACCGGCTGCTCGCGCAGGCGTTCGCCTACGCCGTCGAGCAGGACCTGAACCGGCTCGACACGGTGGTCCGCTCCAGCGCCCCGCCGCTGACCAAGCTCCGCCGGATGCTCCGCCTCTACGCCCCGGCCGGCCGGTCGACCTCCTGGTCGATGTGGATCGACGGCTGGGCGGAGTCGCTGCGCACCCCGGAGTTGGAGAAGCTCTCCCGCCGGCTGGACCTGCGGTGGCGACGCGACCTGGCCGCGGTGATCAGCGACGGGGTGGCCGACGGCACCTTCGACTGCCCCGACCCGGCTGGCGCGGCCTGGCGGATCAGCGCGGTGATGGACGGCCTCGCGGTGCAGCTCGCGGTGCACGAGCGGGTGATCACCCGCCGGCAGATCGCCGAGTGGGTCCGCCTCGTCGCGGCGCGCGAGCTGGGCCTGGAACCGGCCCAGCTGGACTGAACGCGGCCGGTCCGGAGGGGGTCGCGCGGCGCTGTCGCAGCCGGTCCCGGGCCGGCGGGTGGACGTTGGCCAGCTCCAGGTCGCCGCCGTAGTGGGCGAGCACCCGGTGGTCCATCACCCGCCGCCAGACCGGCGGCAGCAGCGCGGCGACCACCATGGTGGCGTAGCCGGCGGGCAGCTGCGGGGAGGCGTCGAAGCTGCGCAGCGCCTGGTAGCGGCGCAGCGGGTTGGCGTGGTGGTCGCTGTGCCGCTGAAGCTGGAAGAGGAAGACGTTGGTGACCGTCCGGTCGCTGTTCCAGCTGTGCCGGGGGTCGACCTTCTCGTAGCGGCCGGCGGCGGTGCGCTGCCGGGCCAGTCCGTAGTGCTCCAGGTAGTTGACCACCTCCAGCAGGGAGAAGCCGACCACCGCCTGGAGCGCGAGGAAGACCAGCACACCGGGGCCGAAGGCGACCGCCAGCACGGCGTAGAGCAGCACGGTCATGGCCCAGGCGTTGAGCACGTCGTTGCGCCAGGTCCACGGGGAACGGCCCCGCAGCCGCAACCGGCCGCTCTCCAGCCGCCAGGCCGAACGCAGGCTGCCCCAGACCGTACGCGGCCAGAACGCCCAGAACGTCTCGCCCAGCCGGGAGCTGGCCGGGTCCTCCGGAGTGGCGACGCGGGTGTGGTGGCCCCGGTTGTGCTCTACGTGGAAGTGCCCGTAGCCGGTCGGCGCGAGGGCGATCCGGGAGAGCCACCGTTCCGCCGTCTCCCGCTTGTGGCCCAGCTCGTGGGCGGTGTTGATGGCGATGCCGTCGACCACCCCGACGGTGGCGACCAGGCCGGCGGCGGCCGGCCAGGACAGCCCGCCGTACGTCCACACGGCACAGCACAGCACCAGGGCCGCGTACTGGGCGGGCAGGTAGAGGTAGGTGAGCCAGCGGTAGTAGCCGTCGGCCTGGAGCGCCGGGACCATCTCCTCCGGCGGGTTCTCCCGGTCGTCCCCGATGAGCAGGTCGACCACGGGGATGACGCCGAACACCACCGCCGGGGTGAGCCACCACGCCCAGCCGGCGCCGGTCGCGTGCCAGAGCGACCAGGCGATGAAGGGCAGCGCGGGAACGAGCAGGGCGAGCGGCCAGAGCGGCTTGCGGGTGTCCCGCCAGGGGACGGTGTCGGTGCCCATCGTCAGCCTCCGATCCGTGAACTCCTGCCCAGACTGTGGCAGCCGTCACGGCGTTTTACAAGAGGCAATGTTTTGTAAACCGATCTACCGCCGGCGCCCCCGGGCCGGGGGCCGCTCGAACGCCCACCCCGGGTCCTCCGGCGCCTCGGGGGCCGGGCGCAGCAGGCGCCGCATCCGCAGCAGCAGCCCCGCACCGAGGAAGACCAGCAGCCCGCCGAGGAGGAAGGCGCCCTGCACCACGCCGAAACCGCCCGAGGTGGACACCGGCCGGCCCGCCGCGCCGGGCGGCGGCGGCTCGACCACCGCCGCCTCGCTCGACGGCTCCTCGGTCACCGGCTCCTCGGTGGCCGAATCGGTCGGCTCGGCGCTGGACGGGCTGGGCTCCGGCGTCGCCTCGGTCGGCTCGGCCGTCGCCTCCCGCCCCACCACCCCGCGGGCGGCGGTCTGCCGGGCCAGCAGGCGCAACTCCGGGTCGTACGCCTCGGCGGCGAAGCTCACCCGCCCGCGGCCCACGTCCTCGGCGAAGGCCACCCGGTAGCGGGCCGTGACGGTGCGGCCCGGGCAGAGCAGGCCCGGGTCCAGGTCGCGGTCGGTGAGCCGGGCGGTGTCCCCCTCGGTACGGATCTCCAGCGGGAAGGAGCCGCCGTCCTCCACCCGGTCCACCTTGACCTGGTCCAGCCGCAGGCCCTGCACCCGCAGCAGCATCGACCAGCGCACCTTGACGCAGCCGCCCCCATCGGACCGGGACACCACGGCGGAGAGCGTCTCCACCCGGCCCCCGGCGGTGAACTCGTCCGGCAGGCCGCTCAGCTCGGTCGAGAAGGCGGCCGCCGCCCCGGCCGGCACGGCCGCGCCCAGCCCGGCCCCCGCCAGACAGGTCAGCACCACCCCGATCCGCAGCGCGCACCGCCACCCGCTCACCACCGTCTCCTCCCGTCGGCCGCGTCCACCCCGAAACGCTAGGAGCGCCACCGGCGCCCCGGTAGACGGGCGTGTTCGCACGAACCGCCAACACCGGGGTCGGTTGTCACCGAACGTGGTGAACCGGTCACGCCCGCGCCGCGACACGCCCGGGATCGCCCGCCGGCCCACGTCCGGGGTACGACAGAATCACCCGGTGTCCGACCTGTCCGCGGCCTTCGTCCGGCTGCACGCCCGGCTCACCCCGGTCGCCTTCGTCCCCGAGGTGCGGCTGCACCAGGCCGACGAGCCGATCGGCCTCTGGGAGCTGACCGAGGGCGAGTTCCACAGCGCCCAACCGCCGCCGTTCTGGGCGTTCGCCTGGGCCGGTGGCCAGGCCCTCGCCCGCTACGTCACCGACCATCCCGAGCTGGTCGCCGGCCGGCGGGTGCTCGACCTCGCCTCCGGCTCCGGCCTGGTCGCCATCGCGGCCGCCCGGGGCGGCGCGGCCACCGTCCGGGCCGTCGAGGTGGACGAGCGGGCCGTCGCGGCCGTCGCGCTCAACGCCGAGGCCAACGGGGTACGCGTCGTCGCCGAACTCGGCGACATCCTCGACGGCGACGCCGGAGGCGCCGAGGTGGTGCTGGCCGGGGACGTGTTCTACAGCGAGGCCATGGCCCGCCGGATGCTGCGCTTCCTGCTCCGGGCCGCCCGGTCCGGGGCCCGGGTGCTGGTCGGCGACCCCGGCCGGGCGTTCCTGCCCCGCGAGCGCTTCCACGAGCTGGCCGCGTACGAGGTGCCCGTGCCGGAGGCGCTGGAGAGCGTACGGGTGAAGCACACCACCGTGTGGGAGCTGGACCCGGCTCCGCCCGGAGCCGCCCGCTAGCGTGACGCCGTGCTGTTCCGGGGCTGGGGGGAGTCCGTCGACGGTCCGTGGCCCGACGCGGCCACCGTGGTCGACCACGTCGGCGTGCCACACCTGGTGGTGACCCGGCACGCGCTGGTCCGGCGGCTGCTCACCGACCCGGAGACGTTCCGGCCGGACAACGCCCTCGACGCGGTGACCCCGATCCCGGTGGCCGCGCTGCGGGTGCTCGCCGGGCACCGGTTCCGGCTGCCCCCGACGCTCGCCAACAACGCGTCGGCCAGCCACCCGGAGATCCGCGCGATCGTCGCCGAGGCGCTGCACCCGGACCGGGTGGCCGCCCAGCAGCCGTGGCTCACGAGCCTGGTCCGGGAGCGGGTGACCCGGCTCGCCGCCGCCCTCGCCGCGGGCGAGCCGGTCGACCTGTACGCCGGGCTCGCCGCCGACCTGCCGCTGCTGGTGCTGGCCCGGCTGGTCGAGCTGCCGGACGCCCCGGTCGGCGCGGTCAAGGACTTCGCCCGGGCCGCCCTGGAGCTGTTCTGGGCGCCGCTGGACGAGGCCCGGCAGCTCGCCCTCGCCGCCGAGGTGGGCCGGTTCCACACCGTGCTCCGCGCGTTCGCCGCCACCGGGGGCGGGCTGGCCGCCCGGCTGCGCGCCGCGGGGCACTCCCCCGACGTGGTGGTCGGCGCGCTGTTCTTCCTGCTGGTCGCCGGCCAGGAGACCACCTCGCAGTTCCTCACCCTGCTGCTGCACCGGCTGGCCGGCGAGCCGGCGGTGCGGGCCGGCCTGCGCGCGGGCGAGATCCCCGTCGCCGACGTGGTCGAGGAGGGGCTGCGGCTGGAGCCGCCGATCGTCACCTGGCGGCGGGTGGCCGCCGTGGACACCACCCTCGGCGAGGTCGAGGTGCCGGCCGGCACCAGCATCGTCGCCTGGCTGGCCCGGGCCGGCCGGGACCCGGCCGTGGTGGCCGCGCCCGGCGAGTTCCGGCCCGGGCAGCGCGGCTCCCGCCGGCACCTGGCCTTCGGGGCCGGCCCGCACCGGTGCGTCGGGGCGCAGCTGGCCCGGATGGAGGCGGCCGTCGTGGTGGCCGAGGCCGCGCCGCTGCTCGACGGGGTGACCGTGGTCCGGCCGCCGTGGTGCCCGGACAACCTCACCTTCCGGATGCCCGACGCGTTCATGGTCCGCCGGACCTGACGAAAGTCAGGGCCGACCGGTGCCCATCGGTGGCGGTGCGGCACCCCCTCCGCTCCCTACCGTCGGCGCATGATCACACTTCGTGGGTTGACGAAACGGTTCGGCGCGGCCACCGCGGTCGACGACCTGACCGTCGAGATCGGACCGGGGCAGGTGACCGGCTTCCTCGGCCCGAACGGCGCGGGCAAGTCCACCACCATGCGGATGGTGCTCGGGCTGGACCGGCCCACCGCCGGGCAGGCCCTGGTCAACGGCCGGCCGTACCGGGAGCTGCGGTACCCGCTGCACGAGGTCGGCGCGCTGCTCGACGCCACCGGCGTGCACCCGGCCCGCTCCGGCCGGGCGCACCTGCGGGCCATGGCTCGCAGCAACGGGATCCCGGCCCGGCGGGTGGACGAGGTGCTCGACCTGGTCGGGCTGGACGGGCGGGCCGCCGGCAAGCCGGGACGCGCGCTGTCGCTCGGCATGGGCCAGCGGCTCGGCATCGCCGGGGCGCTCCTCGGCGACCCGCCGGTGCTGCTGCTCGACGAGCCGGTCAACGGGCTCGACCCCGACGGGGTGCGGTGGATCCGCCGGTTCACCCGGGGCCTCGCCGACGAGGGACGCACCGTGCTGATCTCCAGCCACCTCATGAGCGAGATGCAGCAGACCGCCGACCGGGTGGTGGTGCTCGGCCGGGGCCGCCTGGTCGCCGACGCGCCGCTCGCCGAGCTGATCGCCGCCCGGCCGGCCAGCCCGGTCCGGGTACGCGGGCCCGAGCCGGCCGGCCTCGCGGCGCTGGAGGCTCGGCTGGTCACCGAGGGGGCGACGGTCGACCGCGACGAGGACGGGCTGACCGTCACCGGCGTCACGGCCGGCCGTGTCGGCGACCTCGCGTACGAGCTGGGGGTGCGGCTGCACGAGCTGACCCCGGTGGCCGCCTCCCTGGAGGAGGCGTTCCTGGAACTGACCGCCGGCAGCGTGGAGTACGCGGCCGGCCCGACCGGAGGCGAGACCCGATGACCGCGCTGCCCACCCGCACCCCGACCCGGCCCGCGTCCCGGCCCGCCCCGGCCGGCGGCCCGTTCACCGGGGCCGTGGCCGCCGAGTGGACCAAGCTCTGGTCGGTCCGGTCCACCTGGTGGACGCTGCTGGCCGCCGCGCTGACCATGGCGGCCACCGCCGGCCAGCTCGCCATCTACGCGGTCAACGCCAACACCGACGACGACCCGACCGTCAACCCCGGCATCGTCGACGTCGGCGAGGTGGTCGCCGGCGCGCTGGACCTCACCCAGTACGTGGTGCTCGCCCTCGGCCTCTTCGCGATCAGCAGCGAGTTCGCCACCGGCACGATCCGCACCACGCTGCGCTGCACCCCGTCGCGGGGACGGGTGCTGGCGGCCAAGGCGGTCGTGGTCGGCGTGGTGACGTTCCTGGCCGGGCTGCTGCTCGGCGCGGTCGGCGCCGCGGTCGCCCGGCCGGTGCTCGGCGAGTGGGGTCGCGCCCCGCTGGTCGGCACCGTGGGTGACGTGGTCGCGTCGGCCGCCTACCTGGCGCTGGTGGGCGTGCTGGCGCTGGGGCTGGCGGCGGCGCTGCGTGGCGCGGTGCTCACCCTGACCGTGCTGTTCGCGCTGCTGATGATCGTGCCGCTGTCGCTCCAGGAGCCGGGGATCACCGTGCTCACCCGGATCGCCGACGCGTTCCCCGGCGTGGCCGGCAACCACTTCCTCGCCGGGGACACCGAGCCCTACCCGGCGGCGGTGGGCCTGCTGGTGCTCGCCGGCTGGGCCGGGGCCGCGCTGGCGCTGGGCCGCTGGGCGCTGCGCCGCCGGGACGCGTGAGCGGGGGCGGGGCTGGTCAGCCGGTCGGCGGAACCAGCCCCGCCTCGTACGCGAGGATCGCCGCCTGCACCCGGTTGCGCACGTCCAGCCGGGTGAAGATGCTGGTCAGGTAGCTCTTCACGGTGCCCTCGACGAGGTGCAGCCGGCGGGCGATCTCGGCGTTGGACAGCCCGGCCCCGACCAGGGCGAGCACCTCCCGCTCCCGGTCCGTCAGCCCGGCCAGCCGGTCCCGGGCGTACGGGCCGCGGGCCAGCCGGCCGCCGCTGAGTTCGATGACCCGGCGCGCCACCCGCGGCGACAGGTACGCCCCGCCGTCGGCCACCGCCCGGAGGCCGGCCAGCAGCTCCCGGGGATCGCCGGACTTGAGCAGGAACCCGCTCGCCCCGTGACCGAGCGCCCGGGAGATCAGGTCGTCGTCGCCGAACGTGGTGAGCATGACGCTGGCGGTCTCCGGCACCAGCCGCCGGATCTCCGCCGCCGCGGCCAGCCCGTCCTGCCGGGGCATCCGGATGTCCAGCAGCGCCACCCGCGGCCGGTGTGCCCGCACCAGCTCCACGGCCGCGTGGCCGTCGCCCGCCTCGCCCACCACCTCGATGCCCGGGTCGGCGGCCAGGATGGCCCGCACCCCGGCCCGGACCATCGCCTCGTCGTCGGCGAGCACGACCCGCAGGGGGCGCCCGTGGTCGTCGGTCATCGCGCGATCTTCTCCTTGCTGACCAGCCGGCCGTCGGCGAAGCAGAGCCGCCAGGTCGGCTCGGCGAACGGGAAGTTCCCGTCGGTGTAGTACTCACAGCGACCCGGGGCGGCACCGGCCGGCGGGTCGGCCTGCCGGCGGGGCAACCCGAGGGCGTCCCGCTCCTCGCCCAGGCGCAGCCGCTCGTAGCCGGACCGGTCGAGGACCGCGCCCGCCGTGGCGAGCGGGTAGTAGACCAGCGCGAGCACCAGGGCGAGGCCGGCCGGCGCGCCGAACGCCACGAGCAGGCTCCGCCGGGCCCGCCGCCGCGCCTCCCGCAGCCGCCGTGCCGCGTCACCGGGGCGGTCTCCCGGCGCGGGGCCTGTCCCGTCAACGTCCCGGAGGCCGTCATCCGGCTCGGCGGCCGGGCTGGCGAGGCCGGTGGATCGACCGGGGCCGGCGCCGGCCGCGGTCGGCACGGCGAGGCCGTCGGGTCGGTCGACCCCGGCCGCGGCGGGCGCCGGGCCGGCCGTCAGCGGCAGGTGCGCCGTCACCGCGAAGCCTCCGCCCCGGGGGCCCGCGTCCAGCGCTCCCCCGGCCAGGCGGACCCGCTCGCGCAGGGCGACCAGCCCCGAACCGTGCGACGCCGGCCCGGGCAGCGGTCCGTTCGGCGCCGCCCCGTTGACGACCGACACCGCCACCTCACCGCCCGCCCGGCCGACGGTGACCGTGACCGGGGCGCCGGGGGCGTAGCGGGCGGCGTTGGTCAGCGCCTCGCGGACCACCCGGTGCACGGCGTGCGCGACGAGTGGCGGCAGGTCCGCGCCATCCGGGTCGGCGCGCAGCTCGACCGACAGCCCGGCGTCGCGGGCGCCCTCGACCAGCTCGGCCACCGTCTCGCCGGCCGGCCGCAGCGACCCGGACCGCTCCTCGCGGAGCACGCCGATGATGTCGTGCAGCCGCTCGGTGGCCGTGGCCACGCTGGCCCGCAGCTCGCCGGCCGCCGCCCGGTGCGCGGGTGGCAGGTCGGCGGCCAGTTCCAGCGCGGCGGCGCGCAGCGCGATGAGGCTCAGGTCGTGCCCGAGCGAGTCGTGCATGTCCTGGGCGATGCGGGCGCGTTCGCGCAGCCGTACCCGCTCCACCGCGGCCCGCCGCTCCCGCTCCTCGGCCTCGGCGTGGCGCGCCCCGGCCTCGGCGAGCGCCCGCTGCTGCCGCCGCAGCCGGCCGAGCAGCCAGGGGAACACCCCGGCGAAGAGCAGGACCGAGGCGAGCAGGAACCAGGTGGCCGGGTTGGTGCCGAGCAGCCCGAGGTTGACCGCGGTGCCGGCGACCGCGACGGCGGCGAAGCCGGCGGCCACCCGGCCGGCCCCGGCGCTGCGCCGGCCGGCCAGGTAGCTGAACACCGGGATGGCGAAGACGAAGTTGCCGTCGACGAGCGAGCCGAGCACCACGGCGAGCAGCGCCGCGAGGGGCCACCGGCGGCCGAACCCCACCGCGAGGCCGAGCAGCGCCAGCGAGCCGGCCAGCAGCGGCACGGCGTGGCGCGGCCAGGGCGGGGTGAGCCCGGCGTACGCCACCGGGGCGGCGACCACGGCCCAGAGCAGCAGGTCGCCGGCCCGGCGCCGGACGGCCGGCGGGGTTGGCTGCGCTTCCACGGCGGCCAGGCTACCCACGGCCGGGAGGGCCGGACACCGACGAAAGTCAGGTGCTCAGCTGATCTCCTCGGCCCAGGCGCGCCAGTCGTCGAGGACGCCGTAGAGCGCCGGGGTGAGCCAGCCCGGGGCGGACCGGCGGAACACGCCCGGGTCCATCCCGCCGGCGCCCATCGGCACCGCGCCCAGCAGGTTCGGCACCAGGTCGGACAGGTTGAGCCAGTGCACCAGCTCCGGCTCGGCCGGCCAGGCGCCGATCACCACGCCGGCCGGGATGGCCCGGCGTTCCAGGGCCTCCAGGGTCAGCGCGGTGTGGTTGAGCGTGCCCAGCCCGGCGCGGGCCACCACCACGGCCGGCGCGCCCAGCGACACCGCCAGGTCGGCCACCGTCCAGGGCTCGCCCGACGGGCGCAGCCCCATGGGTACGAGCAGCCCGCCGGCCCCCTCGACGAGCACCAGGTCGTGCTTGTCGGCCTCCTCGCGGACGGCGTCGACCGCGGTGTAGAGCTCCAGCGGCTCCAGCTCGGCGACCCGGGCCGCGGCGAGCGGGGCGAGCGGGTCCGGGTAGCTGGCCAGGGTCCGGCCGGTGAGCGGGGCGGCCAGCCGGGTCACCGAGTCGACGTCGCCGGGGTCGCCGGTGGCCGTACCCGTCTGGCCGGGCTTGACCACCGCGACCCGCAGCCCGGCGGCCTGCGCGGCGGCGGCGATCGCCGCGGTCACCACGGTCTTGCCCACCTCGGTGTCCGTGCCGGTCACCAGCACCGGCCCGGTCCAGCCGTTCGTCATGAGCCCTCCTCTGTTCGCGACTGCGGGGCTCGCAAACCCGGCTCACTCCTCGCGCTCACGGTGCACACGCCACGATCACGTCCAGGGCCCGTTCGAAGTCGGCCCGTTCGACCCCCGCGCTGATGGTCAGCCGGAGCCGGGACCGACTGTCCGGGGTGGACGGCGGCCGGAAGCAGCCCACCGCCACGCCCCGGTCCCGGCAGTCGGCCGCCCAGGCGGTCGCGGCCTCCGGACCGGGGGCGGTCACCGAGACCACCGCCCCGTCCGGGGCGGAGACCTCCAGCCCGGCCGCACCCAGCCGGCGCACCGCGAGGGCGGCCCGCTCGGCCAGTTCGGCGCGCAGGCCGTCGCCGGCCCGGGCCAGCCGCACCGCGGCGCGTACCCCGGCTACCACGGCCGGCGGCGGCGCGGTGTCGAAGATGAAGGTGCGGCCGGTCTCGACGAGGTGCCGGACGAACTCCGCCGGCCCGGCCACCACACCGCCGGCCCCGCCGAGCGCCTTGGACAGGGTCGCGGTCACCACCACGTCGGGCTCGCCGGCCAGCCCGGCCCCGGCCACCCCGCCGGCCCCGGCCGGGCCGGTGACGCCGAGCGCGTGCGCGTCGTCGACAAGCAGCAGCGCGCCGTGCCGGCGGGCCACGGCGTGCAGCGCCGCGAGGGGGGCGAGGTCGCCGTCGACGGAGAAGACCGACTCGGTCACCACCACGGCCGGGCGGCCCGGGGCGGCGGCCAGCGCCGCGGCCACCGCGTCGACGTCGCCGTGCGGAGTGACGATCGTCTCGGCGCCGGAGATCCGGCAGCCGTCGATCAGCGAGGCGTGGTTGTGGGCGTCGGAGACGAGCAGCGTACGCGGCTGCACCAGGCCCCGGACGGCGGCGAGGTTGGCCAGGTAGCCGGAGGAGAAGACCAGCGCCCGGTCGGTGCCGAGCCAATCGGCCAGGTCGTCCTCGAGGGCGTGGTGCGGGTCGGTGGAGCCGCGCACCAGCCGCGACCCGGTGGCGCCCAGCCCGTACGCCGACAGCGCCCGACCGGCGGCGGCGGTGACCTCCGGGTGGGTGGCCAGGCCCAGGTAGTCGTTGCCGGCCAGGTCGACCACGGCGTCGCCGGCGGCGCGCGGGCGCAGCGTGCGGGTGAGCCCCGCCTTCGCGCGCAGCTGGGCGCGGCGGTCCAGGGCCGCCAGCCAGTCCGCCACCGTCACGTCCCTCTCCCCGACCCGTCGCCCCGCCGGGCGCTTCCGCGGGGCGAAGTTACCACCCGCCCGGACGGGCCCGGCGTGGCGCGGTCCGGCTCGCCGGGCCTGCTCCCGGGGGCCGGACGCGGCCGTTTCCCGGCCCCGGAGGGGCCTTGTAGGGTACGAGCCATGCCAGAGATCCTCGACCAGGCCCGGACCCAGGTGCTGGAGAACGGCGTCGGCCTCGACGAGGCCGGCGTCCTCGCCGTGCTGAACCTGCCCGACGAGCACCTGCCCGCCGCCCTCCAGCTCGCCCACGAGGTGCGGATGCGCTGGTGCGGCCCGGAGGTCGAGGTCGAGGGCATCGTCTCGCTGAAGACCGGCGGCTGCCCCGAGGACTGCCACTTCTGCTCGCAGTCCGGCCTGTTCACGTCGCCGGTCCGCTCGGTCTGGCTGGACATCCCTGCGCTGGTCGAGGCGGCGAAGCAGACCGCGGCGACCGGGGCCACCGAGTTCTGCATCGTGGCCGCCGTGCGCGGCCCCGACGCCCGGCTCATGAAGCAGATGCGCGAGGGCGTGGCCGCCATCAGGGCGGAGGTGGACATCCAGGTCGCCGCCTCGCTCGGCATGCTCAGCCAGGAGCAGGTCGACGAGCTGGTCGAGATGGGCGTGCACCGCTACAACCACAACCTGGAGACCTGCCGCTCCTACTTCCCGAACGTGGTCACCACGCACTCCTGGGAGGAGCGCTGGGAGACCCTGAGGATGGTCCGCGAGTCCGGCATGGAGGTCTGCTGCGGCGGCATCCTCGGCCTGGGCGAGACGGTGGAGCAGCGCGCCGAGTTCGCCGCGCAGCTCGCCGAACTGGACCCGCACGAGGTGCCGCTGAACTTCCTCAACCCCCGCCCGGGCACCCCGCTCGCCGACCGCCAGGTGGTCGAGGGCAAGGACGCGCTGCGCGCCATCGCCGCGTTCCGGCTGGCCATGCCGCGCACCATCCTCCGGTACGCGGGCGGCCGGGAACTCACCCTCGGCGACCTGGGCACCCGGGACGGCCTGCTCGGCGGCATCAACGCGGTCATCGTCGGCAACTACCTGACCACTCTGGGCCGGCCGGCGACCGACGACCTGAAGCTGCTGGACGACCTGAAGATGCCGGTGAAGGCGCTCTCCGCCACCCTGTGAGGACGACGTGACCGAGCTTGTCGAGCCCGCGACGCCGGCCGGCGCCGCGCTGCCGCTCTGGTGCGACCGCTGCGGCGAGTCGGTGGCGGCGGGCCCGCACGGGGCGTGCGCGGCGGCCCGGGCGCTGGAGCCGCCGCGCTGGTGCGCGCACTGCCGGCGGCGGATGAAGGTGCAGGTCGTGCCGACCGGCTGGTCGGCGGTCTGCGTCGAGCACGGCGAGATCCGGGGCTGACGTGCTGCGGGGGCGTGCGGTGACGTTGCGGCCGGCGACCGACGCCGACGTGCCGGCGCTCGCGGCGATGCGGGCCACCCCGGAGGTACGCCGCTGGTGGCGCGGCGACGACGACCTCGCCGAGGCGGTCCGCGCCGACCTGGCCGACGACGACCTGACCGTCTACGCGATCGAGCACGACGGCAGGCTGGTCGGCGCGATCCAGTGGTACGCCGAGACCGACCCCGACTACCGCCACGCCAGCCTGGACATCTTCCTGGACCCGGAGGCCCGCGGCGCCGGCCTCGGCGGGGACGCCATCCGCACCCTGGCCCGGCACCTGGCCGACGAGTACGGCCACCACCGCTTCACCATCGACCCGGCGGCGGCGAACACCGCGGCCATCCGGGCGTACGCGAAGGTCGGGTTCCGGCCGGTCGGCATCATGCGCCGCTACGAGCGGGGCGCGGACGGCCGCTGGCACGACGCCCTGCTCATGGACCTGCTCGCCGACGAACTGGCCGACTGAGTCAGCGGGTACGGATCCAGTAGCGCCGGAGCCGGCCCAGCTCGGTGTCCCGGACGTCGTCCAGCACGCCGCCGTGCCGCTCGATGGTCCGGGCCGAGGCGGTGTTGCCGTCGTCGCAGGTGACCAGCACCGGGTCGATGCCCCGCCGGGCGGCCTCGGCGAGCGCGGCGCCGAGGGCGAAGGTCGCCACGCCCCGACGACGGGCCGATGGGCGTACGCCGTAGCCGATGTGGCCGCCGGCGTTGCGCAGGAAGTCGTTGAGCCGCAGCCGCAGCGAGATGGCGCCGAGCACCTCGTCGCCCTCGACGATCCACCAGTAGAGCGCCGGCACCATGCCCTCGGGCAGTCGGGACTCGTCCTCGCCGTCCCGCAGCCGACCCACCCAGTCGGCGAAGCCCGCCGGCGAGTCCACGTCGTCGGTGGGGCGCAGCCCGGCGCCGTCCTGGTGGACGCCGTGCCCCCACTCGTCGCGGGCGGCCAGCCAGGACCGGTGCAGGCGGGTGGTCGGGGTGATCAGCTCGGGCACGCGGGGAGGCTAGCGTGGTATCCGGCGCGGCAGCCACCGGTATTCAGCCCGCCCAGACCAGGTGGCCGTCGGGGCGGCGGCGGGCCCCCTCGGCCGGCCGGTGCGGGCTGAGCCGGCCGTCGGGCATCAGGTGCCGCACCGGTACGCCCCGGCCGAGCACCGCCACGTCGGCGATCAACCGCCGGTGGCAGCGCCACCAGACGCTCTCGCTGCACATCACCGCCGTTGTCCGCCGCGCCGCGTCGGCCAGCACCTCGACCAACGCGGTGTCGAACTCCGGCGTCCGGGTGTAGCCCGCGTACGCCCGGAAGGCCGCGACGGTCCACCAGGTGTCCGGCTCCGGTTCGCCGGCGCGGACGTGCCGGCGGCCACCGAGGCGCGGCTCCCAGCGGTAGCCGATGCCCCGCTCCGGCAGCCAGCCTTCCAGGGCCTCGCGCCGGACGTCCGGGTTGGTCCGGCTGGTCGGGTAGCGACGCACATCCACGACCAGGGCGATCCCCGCGCCGGCCAGCAGTTCCCCGAGTTGGTCCCGGTCGGCGGCCCCGTGCCCGACGGTCAGCAACTCGCGCTTCACCGGCTCAGCTTGCCCCGAGTCACCGCCGGCCGCCGGACAGCCGGGACGCAAACCACCAATGGGCGTGCCCGGCACCGCTGAAGTGCCGGACACGCCCCGGTGGTCAGCGAACGGGATTGGCCTGGGCCGAGCCCGTTCCCCTAGCGCTGCAGGGTCAGCACACCCGGCCGCCAGGGCAGCAGGTTGTAGTCGCCTCCCGCGCTGGGGTTCTTGCCCTGGTACAGGAACTGCAGGTTGCACGCGTCGATGGTCTTGGTCTGGTCGGGGTTGGTCCGGACCAGGTCACCGTGGCTGATGTCGTTGGTCCAGGTGGCGCCGCTGTTGGCCTTGCCCGCGAAGGGGTTGCTCTCGCTGGCGGCCTGCGGGGTCCACGAGCCGCTCAGGCTGTTGGACGTGAAGGAGCGGAAGTAGCGCCCCTGGCTCCCGATCGCCTCGACGATCATCAGGTACTGGTTCTGGCCCTGCACCTTGTAGACCTCGACCGCCTCGAACAGGTTGTTGGTCGAGTCGCTCATGATCGTCGTGTAGTTCGAGCCGAAGCTGCCCGGGAAGTTCCCGATCGGCATGCTCGAACGGTAGATCTTGCCGTTGTCCCCGGCGAAGAACAGGTACATGTTCTGGTCATCGCCGATGAGGGTTTGGTCGATCACGCCATACGGGGCGTCGGGGAGGCTGGCGGTGGAGAGCGTCTGTGCCGCAGACCAGCCGTTGGGGTTGGTCGGGTCGCTCGACGTCTTGTAGCTGAACGAGGTCGGTCCCCACTGGTACGCGAGCACCCAGATGTTCTTCGGGGCGAAGTACAGCAGCGTGGGCGCCACCGTGCCCTGGCTCATTCCGGTCTGGCTGGCCGAGGCCATGTCGGACCAGTTCATGAACAGGCTGAAGTTCATCGAGCCGTACGAGCCGCTGCTGTTGACGTTCGACGCGTAGACCAGGTGCTTGCCGTTGTAGACCACGTTGGTGAAGTCCTTGAGCGAGACCCAGCCGTTCTGCGGGTTCGCCAGCGCACCGGTCGACGACCAGCGGTAGGTCGACGGGAGCGCACAGCCACCCGGAGGGGGCGACGACGGGGGCGGCGAGGTGGCGCCACTGAACTCGGTCCGCCACTGCTGGTTGGCCTGTCCGTTGCAGTCGTAGATCTGGATCTGCTGGCCGTTGCCGGTGCCCCAGACGTCCAGGCACCGGCCGGACTGCACGCCGCTGATGGTGCCGTTGGAGTTGAGGTTCCATTGCTGGTTCGGCTGACCGTTGCAGTCCCAGATGATCACGGCGGTGCCGTTCGCCGTGCCCTGCCCGTTCGCGTCGAGACACTTGCTGCCGTAGACCATCAGCTGCTTGCCGGCGGTGTAGGTCCACTGCTGGTTCGCCTGCCCGTTGCAGTCGTAGAGCTGGACCCGGGTGCCGTTGGTCTGCGTGGCGTTGGGCACGTCGATGCACCGGCCTGACTGCACCCCGATGATCCGGCCGGTGCCGCTGCCCGGCGTCGAGGTCGGGCCCGAGGTCGGGCTCGAGGTCGGGCCGGCGGCGTTGAGGGCGTTGAGGACCGAGGTGTAGGCGGCCTTCTTGTTGCCGCCGCCGTCGAACAGCAGCGGGCTCTCGCTGGATCGCCAGGAGTCGCTGTCCCGTACGCCCCACACGGTGATGCCGACGCAGCGGGGCACGTTCATGCAGGCCTGGGTCAGGCCGGCGTACTGCGTGGTGGACGCGTTGGTGACGTCGACCTCGGTCAGGGCCACGTCGACGCCGAGGGCGGCGAAGCTGGACAGGGTGGTCTGGAAGTTGCTCGGCAGCGAGCTGCCGCCGGTGAAGTGGGTCTGCAGGCCGACGCAGTCGATCGGCACGCCGCGGGACTTGAAGTCCTGGATCATGCGGTAGACGCCCTGCGTCTTGCCGTAGGACCAGTTCTCGATGTTGTAGTCGTTGTAGCAGAGCTTGGTCGACGGGTCGGCGGTGCGGGCGGTGCGGAACGCCACCTCGATCCAGTCGTTGCCGGTGGCCTGCAGGTTGGACTGCCGGCGGCTGCCGTCCTCGTTGAAGGCCTCGTTGACGACGTCCCAGTAGGCGAGCTTGCCCTTGTAGTGGGCCATCACGCCGTTGATGTGATCGATCATCGCCTGGCGCAGGCTGCTGCCGCTGAGGCTCTGCATCCAGCCCGGCTGCTGCGAGTGCCACGCGAGGGTGTGACCGCGGACCTTCATGCCGCGCTGGGTCGCCCAGTTGTAGATCTGGTCGCCGGAGGTGAACGTGAACTGGCCCCGCTGGGGCTCCGTCGCGTCCGGCTTCATCTCGTTCTCGGCGGTCACCATGTTGAACTCGCGCCCGGCGATCGTGGTGTACGTCGAGTCGCCGAGCCGGCCCGCGGCGATCGCCGTGCCGAAGTAGCGGCCCGACTGTGCGGCCGCCGCGCCCAGGGTGCTCGCCGCGGCTTCCGCCGACGGCATCATCACCGCGGCCGCGGCCGCGGCCACTGTCACGACACTGACCGCGCCGGCGAGCAGCGCTCTGACGATCGGCGTTCGCTGCCGCACGCTCCCGCCACGATGAACGGATGGGCTCATGGCCACCTTGGCCTCCTCACTGGCCAACACCCGAGCCGTCTGGGCGAGGACGACTGGACGTCTTTGTTGGGAAATATATCGACTTCAATGCTCTCACCGGGCATCCCGTCGGGACAACAACTTCCGGAAAACTTTCGGAAACAATTCTGACGCCCGGATTCACCGGTGCGGCGACCCGGTGTGGCCGGTCACCCCGGTACGGTGACCGGCCACGCCCGCCGGACTCGGCGGTCAGGAGACGGTGCAGGGGCTGCCGTTGAGGGTGAACGCGGTGGGCTTCGGGTTGGTGCCGGTGTGGGTGCCGTTGAAGCCGAAGCTGGTCGACGCGCCCGGCGCCAGGGCTCCGTTGTAGGAGACGTTCGTCGCGGTGACCGCGGTGCCGGTCTGGGTGAAGTTCGCCGACCAGCCCTGGCCCACCTTCTGCCCGCTGCTGGGGAAGGTGAAGGCGAGCGTCCAGCCGTTGATGCCGCTGGTCCCCGTGTTGGTGATGGTGATGTTCGCGGTGAACCCGGTGTCCCAACTGCTCGTCGTCCAGGTCACCGCGCAGCCGCCGCCGGCCGGCGGGTCCGCGGTGGTGACGGTGAGCGGCGGCGACGCCGCCGAGACGTTGCCGGCCGCGTCCACCGCGACCACGGTGAAGGTGTACGCCGTGGCGGCGGTCAGCCCGCTGACCGCGAGGGTGGTGCCCGTGGCCGACCCGACGAGGACGTTCCCGGACCGGTAGACCCGGTAGCCGGTGACGCCCACGTTGTCGGTGGCCGGGCCCCAGGCGAGGGTGAGCCCGGTCGGGCCGACGGCCGAGGCGGTGGGCGTGCCCGGGGCGGTGGGCGGGGTGGTGTCCGGCGCCGGTGCGGCCGGGGTGGTCACCGTGAGGGCCGGCGAGGCCGCCGACCGGTTGCCGGCGCCGTCGCGGGCGCGCACCGTGAACTGGTACGTCCGCTCGGGCAGCAGCCCGGTCACCGCGAGGGTGTTGGTCGTGGCGTTGGTGAGCACGAGCGCGTCGCTGCCGGTCTGGGCGCGGGTGACCTCGTAGCCGGCCAGGCCGCTCCCGCCGGTGTCGGTGGAGGCGGGCCAGGTCAGGGTGAGGCCGGTGGCCGTGACGGCCGAGGCGACCGGGGTGCCGGGCACGGTCGGCGCGGTGGTGTCGGGGGTGGCCGGTCCGGGCTCCTCGCCCCAGACCCGCGTCCCGTCGGCGTAGAGGGGCACCTTCCGGTTGGGGCCGGCGGTGGCCTGGTACGACGGGTCGTTGGTGGGATCCCAGGTACCGCCCTCGGGCACGCCGACCTTGAACTGCACCTCCATCCGGTGCTGGGACTGCCCGGCCGGCGCGATGGTGTACCCGGTGCAGTCGACCTCGACGTACCAGATGTCGCCGGAGAACTGCCGGGCCGTGGTGGGTGACGGGCAGCCCTGGGTGTAGCCGGGGGTGACCTGCACCGGGCCGGTGCCGTCGGGGCGGAAGTAGTAGCGGAACTTCGCGGTGGTCAGCGCCCGGGCCGGGAAGGCGGACTTGTTGTAGATGATCGCCTTGAGCCCGGTGGCCCGGGTCTCGGCCTGCATCACCGTGGTCTCGACGGTCAGCTCGTCCAGGTCGGGCGTCTCGGCGGTCGGGAAGCCGGCGAGCGGGCTGCCGCCGTACTCGGAGGCCAGCCGGGCCAGGGCGGAGGTGAAGCCGGCGTTGTAGTCGGTGGCGACCTCGTTCATGACGTAGTCGGAGCGGCTGTCGGTGTACGCGTCGTTGGCCGAGGACGGCCCGCCGACCAGCGCGCCGTAGAGCACGTGGCGGGTCTCGGTGGGCACGGTCTGGCTGTCCCACCAGGAGCCGTGCGCGGTGCGGTGGTGCGGGTTCTTCGGGGAGTTGGCCCCGAAGCCGATCAGGTAGCTGGAGTTGCGCGGGTTGTCGCCGAGCGCGTAGTTGATCTGCCGGACGGCGAAGTCGTGGTAGCGCGCCTTGCGCGTGGCGTCGCTCGTCCGGTCGCTGTAGACCAGCGCGGCGAAGGCGGTGTTGGCGGCGTAGCGCAGGGAGCCCCAGGAGTCGAGGACGGCCTCACCGCCGGGCGAGTAGTTGACCCGGGAGCCGTTGACGCCGACGGTCCACCAGTCGAGCCAGCGGTTGGCGTCGTCGACGTAGCGCTGCTTGCCGGTCAGGTTGGCCAGCAGCACGTACGTGCCGAACTGCTTGTTGTCCCAGGCGATCGTCCACTTGTAGGAGCGGGTGGTGGACTGCGGCTCGGTGCCGAGCTTGTCGTACTCGCTCTCCGCCTTGGTCAGGTAGGCGGCGTCGCCGGTGGCCCGGTAGAGCCAGACGGCGCCCCAGACCAGCTCGTCCTGCCATCCGCTCCACGAGCGGTAGAAGCTCGTCGCGTCGGTGATGCACTCGTGGTAGCTCTTCCGCACGGTGTCGGCGAAGGCGTAGAGCTGCTTCGCGTGGCCGAGCAGCTTGTCGGCGTAGGCGGCGTCGGTGGGCCGGAACACCATCGACGAGGCGGCCATGGCGGCCGCCGTCTCCCCCGCCAGGTCCGCGCCGCCGCAGCTCGCATCGATCTTGTACGCGGGCCGCGCCATCGGCAGCACCTCGGCCGGGCCCCACCACTTGTGGTCGTCGTCGCCCTTGCCGACCTGGCCGTAGAGCACGTTGGGGGCGGGGTGCGCCTTCACGAAGTAGTCGTTCACCCAGCGCAGGTTGTTCAGCAGGTGCGGCAGTTGGCCGGAGGCGGTGTAGCCGTCGCGGTACTCGACCGCGCCCCAGGCCAGCATGGTGGTGCTGAACGCCATGGGGAAGCCGAACTTCACGTGGTCGCCGGCGTCGTACCAGCCGCCGGTGAGGTCGAGGCCGACGTCCGCCCCGTCGGTGAGGGCCGAGTCGCCCCGCCAGGAGACCCGGTTCCAGGCCGGCTTCTTTCCGGACTGCTGCGCCTCGTAGAAGAACAGCGACTTCTGCAACGCCTCGGCGTAGTTGAAGGCCGGCGCGGCGACGGCCGGCGCCGGAGGTGGGACGGTGACGGTCGCGGCCAGGCCGGCGGCCAGCGCGGCGCCGGTGGCGAGCAGCCGGCGGAGCCGGGACCGGCCACCACGGGGTGGCGGGGTCGGAAGGGGCATGGCGAGCTCCTGTGGGTGGCGCCGCGCGGCAGCCGGACCGGACGGGACGGCGTCGGCGGTCCGGGCTGCCGGCGGCAGTGGTGGTGGGGTGGGCCCAGAGGCGCGGGAGCGCTCCCATGGATAGTCGACAATGTAATCTCGACGTCGCGGGTTTGTGAAGACGGACCGGCCGCCGATCCGGCGGGCCCGCAGCGCCAGAGAGTCCGTCCGCGTTACGCCGACACGCCACGGAAGTGGCTCGATCTGGACCCGATTTCGATCCTCTAGCGGGACATCGTCGCAGCTCAGGCCGTTCGTCCGATGTCGCCAGAGGGGTCCCGTCATGCGATCATGTGCCGTCCCCTCTCCCGATCTCGGAGGATTCCTCATGCCACAGCGTCGGCACGTGGCGCGCGCGGCCCTCACCGCAGCCGCCGCCACGGCTCTCCTCGGGCTGGCAGCCGCCCCGGCCTGGGCGACCGGCAACCCGCACAACCCCAAGGGCGACAACGGCACCGTCAAGATCGACGGCGCCGAGTTCACCGACAAGGTCGACAACCAGCCGCACGTCACCTGCGACTTCGAGCTGGAGTTCTTCAACTTCGACCAGGACCAGAAGGCGAACATCACGCTCTGGGCGCAGGCGCCGTCGGCCACTCCGAAGGACAAGGTCGTCTGGTCGAAGAGCGACGTGCTGATCAGCGACGACCCGGCCTCGGGCGCGGAGAACGACCACGACGAGGTCATCAAGCTCTCCTCGAAGGACCTCGACCTCACGGGCCTGAACCTCCACCCGCAGCAGGGCTACCACATCAAGCTCGACGTGGACCTGACCGACGGCAAGGCGTTCGACGACAAGCACAAGGTCTTCTGGCTGACGCCGTGCGAGTCGACGCAGAGCCCGACGCCGACCCCGAGCACTCCGGGCGAGGAGACCCCGACCCCGACGCCGGGCGGCTCCGAGAACCCGTCGGGCACCCCGACGCCGGGGACCTCGGTCGGCGGCGGCGCGGGCGGCGGCAGCGGCACCGAGGGCGGCCTGCCGCTCACCGGCGTGGCGGCCACCAGCATCTCGCTCACCGGCCTCGCCCTGATCGGCGGCGGTGTCCTCCTGATGGCGCTGCGCCGCCGCCGGGACAAGATCACCTTCACCAGCTGAGCCGGACTCCGGCACGGAACCGGCCGTCGGACCTCGGTCCGGCGGCCGGTTCCGCCTTTCCGGGACCACCCCGGCGGTCCGCCCTCGATATGATCTTGGGGTGGACGCTCTCGACCCGACCCGCACCGCCGTCGTCCTGATCGACCTCCAGCGTCGCATCGTGGACCAGCCGACCGCCCCGCACACCGGCCCCGAGGTGGTCGAGCGCTGCCTCGCGCTCGCCGGGGCCGCCCGCGCCACCGGGGCGACCGTGGTGGTGGTCCGCGCCGACCGGCCCGGCCCCGATCCGCAGCCGGCGGGGAGCGAACTGCTTCCCGAGGTGGCGCCCCGGGAGGGCGACCTGGCGATCGTCAAGCACACCTGGGGCGCCTTCCACGAGACCGGGCTCGACGCGGCGCTGCGGGAGCGCGGGGTGGACACGCTGATGATCGGCGGGCTGGTCACCAACTTCGGCGTCGAGCAGACGGCCCGCATCGGAGACGAGATCGGCTACCGGGTGGTGCTGCCGCACGACGCGATGTCCGGGTTGGACGCGTACGCCCACGAGTTCGCGGTGGACTACGTCTTCCGCCGGCTCGGCACGGTCTGCACGACCGCGGAGGCGATCGCCGCGCTGGGCGGTTGAACCGGCCGGCGGATTGATCCGTACTGACGGGTAACCCGGTCGACGTCGCCCGGAGCTGGATCACATAATCGACGATCTTCAATAGCCTTCCCGCGTACCTCCAGGTCAAGGCCGTGGTGGTCGGGCCGCGACGTGTCGCGGCGGCGGGACGGGCGTCCTGGCATACGAGCGTACGGTTGCCCGCGCGCTCGGCCGCGCGGGACAGTACGCGACACCAGCGGTGCCATCGACGCCGCCGCTCCCCCGGACAACCCTGAGGAGATCGCGATGGCTCTCAGACTCGCCGACGGCACCTCCTGGTCCGACACCCTCGCCCGCGCGGTGGCGGCCGCGCCGGAAGCCTTCGGCACCACGCCCGACGGCGCCGCCACCCTGCACAACCTCGTCGAGGGCGGGTGGCGGGCGGTCGGCACGCCGAGCCCCGTACGCACCCCCGTCGACAACACCGTGCTGGTCAACCTGGCCCGCCTCGACGCCGAGGCGGCGCGCGGCGCGGTCGCGCACGCCGCCGCCGCGCACCGGGAGTGGGCGCAGACCCCGCTCGCCGAGCGCAAGGCCCGGGTCGACGACGCCCTGGACGCCCTCACCGCCCACCGGGACCTGCTCGCCATGCTGCTGGTCTGGGAGATCGGCAAGCCGTGGCGGCTGGCCTGCGCCGACGTTGACCGCGCGCTGGACGGCGTCCGGTGGTACGTGCAGGAGATCGACCGGATGCTCGCCGACGGCCGCGAGCCGCTGCCCGGCCCGGTCAGCAACATCGCCTCCTGGAACTACCCCATGAGCGTGCTCGTGCACGCCGAGCTGGTGCAGCTGCTCGCCGGCAACGCGGTGATCGCCAAGACCCCGTCGCAGGGCGGGGCGGTCTGCCTCACCGTGGCGCACGCGCTGATGCGCCGCGCCGGGCTGCCCGCCACCCTGCTGTCCGGCAGCGGCGAGGAGCTCTCCGAGGTCCTGGTCCGCGCCCCGGAGATCGGCGCGGTGGCGTTCGTCGGCGGCCGCTCCAACGGCGGCAAGGTGGCCGCGGCGCTGCTCGACTCCGACAAGCGGCACTTCATCGAGCAGGAGGGCCTCAACGCCTGGGGCATCTGGAACTTCTCCCAGTGGGACCTGCTCGCCGCGCACCTGAAGAAGGGCTTCGAGTACGGCAAGCAGCGCTGCACCGCGTACCCGCGGTTCGTGGTCCAGCGGGACCTGGTCGACGAGTTCCTCGACGTCTACCTGCCGGTGGTGCGCTCCGTCCGGTTCGGACACCCGCTCGCCGTCGGCGACGACTGGTCGGCCGGTGACCCGCTGCCCGAGCTGGACTTCGGCCCGCTGATCAGCGCGGCGAAGGCCGAGGAGCTGCGCCGCAAGGTCGACGAGGCGGTCCGCGGCGGCGCGGTGCCGCTGCACCGGGGCAAGCTCGACGGCGCGCCCTTCCTCGACGGGCAGGACACCTCCGCCTACGTGGCGCCGGCGGTGCTGCTCGCCCCGCCCGGGCGGTCCCGGCTCATGCACGCCGAGCCGTTCGGCCCGGTGGACACCATCGTCGTGGTGGACACCACCGACGAGCTGCTGGCCCAGATGAACGCCTCCAACGGCGCGCTGGTCGCCTCCCTCGCCTGCGACGACGAGGAGCTGGCCGGCAAGCTCGCCGTCGACCTCCAGGCGTTCAAGGTGGGCATCAACAAGCCCCGCTCCCGCGGCGACCGGGAGGAGCCGTTCGGCGGCCGGGGCGCGTCCTGGAAGGGCGCCTTCGTGGGCGGTGACCTGCTGGTGCAGGCGGTCACCGTGGGCGGCGACGGCCGGCTCTACGGCAACTTCCCGGACTACAGCAGCTACCCCGCCACCTGACCGGCCCGGACACGGGCAGGGCCCCCGCACCGGGGGCCCTGCCGTGTCACCGTCCCCCGCACCGGAGGTCGGCCCAGGTGGCGCCGGAGGACCCGGCGCCGGTGCGCGGTCGCCCGCCGGCCGTGGTCCCGCGCCGCGCCGTTGCGGCCCGGGGACGCGGCGCGACGCGCCACCGTGGAGTCAGTACGACCGCCGCGACCGCGCCGTCGCGTCGGCCTGCCTGGGCACCGCTGCCCGGCGGGGAGCCAGCGGCACCGTGACGGTCAGCACGCTGCCGTCCCGTTCCACCGACGTGGGCCGGTTCACGGCGCGTACGGTGCGCAGCATCGGGGTGTTCTCGGCCTGCACGTGCAGCAGCACGGCCGCGTAGCCGGCCCGGTCGGCGTGCCCGAGCAGGCGCCGCAGCAGGGCCGAGCCGAGGCCCCGGCGCTGCCAGTCGTCCCGCACCAGCAGCGCCGCCTCCGCCTCGTCCCCCTCGCCGAGCAGGTTGGCCATGGCCACGACCGGCGCCGCCGCCCCGCCGGAGCCGTCCGTGGCGACCAGGGTCAGCCCCCGTGCCGGTTCGAGCAGCCGGCGCAGCCGGGCCGGCGCCGGGTGCCCCGCCCCGCTCAGGTAACGCCGCTGCCGGCTCCGGTCCGAGCACCCCGCGTGCAGCTCCAGCACAGCCGGGAGGTCGTCGACGGTGGCCGGCCGTACCGTCACCTCGGCCGCGTCGGGCAGCACCAGGGTGACCCGGTCGGCGTCCCGGCGGGCCACCGTGGCGGCCAGCTCGACCAGGGCCTGGGCGCGGGCGTACTCGGCCGGGGTGAAGCTCGGCTCCCGGCGGCGCAGCTCGTACGAGCCGCCGGCCGGGTCGGCCAGCAGCATCGTGGTCTGGTCCACCCCGCCCGGCGGGGTGGCCGGCGTCGGCCGCCAGGTCACCGCGTCCGCGCCGAGCAGCACGCGCAGTGTCTCGCCGGCCGCGTCCGGGTCCCGGACCAGCCGGCCGGCCAGGCCGAGCACCCGGGTGGGCTGGTCGGCCAGCCCGCGCGCCTCGCTTCGCGCCACCCAGCAGTTCCGGCCGCGCCCCCGCTCGACGGCCGCGCGCAGGTCGGCCTCCGTGAGCCGGTCGGGCGCGTCGACCAGGAAGTCGTCGACCGCCCCCACCTCGGTGGTGTGCACCTGCACGGTGAGGATGTTGACCCCGCGCAACGCGAGGCTCGCCGTGAGCACCGACAGGTAGCCCGGCCGGTCGTCCACGGTGGCACGGATCCGCCACAGCGCCATGGTTCGCTCCCTTCCTCACCGTCGACCCTGCCGGCCGCCTGTTGCGCCCCCGTTGCCCACGGGTGAAACGGCGGGACCGGTCAGGTGATGGTGGTCACGGGCGGGGCGCCGACCAGGTCCAGGCGGTCGCCGAGAATCACCGCGCCGGCCCGGACCAGCTGGGCGAGCCGGTCCACCTCGGTGGAGTGGAACGCGGCAGCGGCGAGCGGCTCACTGTGGTCGCGCGCCACCACCAGCACCAGGCCGGCCCGGCCGAACGGCGCGACCGCGTAGTGGTGCCCGTCCGGGGTGGTCATGGCCCGGGCCCGCAGCGGGGTGACCTCCGGCAGCCGCGGCGGCACCGGGGCGCGCCAGCTCGCCTGCCCGACCGTCGGCTCGCCGCCGTCGCCGCTGCGCGCGGCCCAGTCCAGCGGCACCACGGCGGCCACCGCCCAGTCCGCGGCGAGCAGCCCCGGCACCGCGTCGACAAGGGTGGCCACCCCGTCGATCGGGTTCGCGGCGACCTGGGCGAGCAGTTCGGCGTCCTGGCCCGTGGTGGTCGGCGCGCCGATCGCCCGCCACACCCCGTCCACCCGGACGCCGGGGATCGCGGCGAGGCCGGCGAGCAGCCGCTCCACCCGGGCCGCGCCCGGCCAGACCACGGTGAAGTCGTCGACCGCCCGCCCGCCGAGCCGCTCCAGCACCACCACCTGGACGATGTCGGCGCCGGAGACGCCGAGCGTCCGGGCCACCTGGCCGAGCGTGCCCGGTCGGTCCGGCAGGGTCACCCGAACTCTCAGCAGCATGTCTGGTCCCTCCGCTCGGCGGGCCGGCCGTGGCGGCCGGCAGGCTGGGCCCCAGCCTGCCGGTTGACCATTTCGCCCCCGTTGCAGCGGCATGTCCCGCCGGGAACATCCCGCCTTGACAACAAAGCTGAGCTGCCATCAACTAACCGGATGACCGATCCGGCCGTCGACGCACCGCAGACCCCGACCGGTTCGGCCCCGCGCGGGCTCGACCTCGACCGGCTGGCCGCGTATCTGGCCGTGCACCGGCCGCAGCTGGCCGGGCCGCTGTCGGCCGAGCTGATCGCGGGGGGCAAGTCCAACCTGACGTACCTGCTGCGCGCCGGCGACCGTGCGGTGGTGCTGCGCCGGCCGCCGCTCGGGCACGTGCTGGCCACCGCCCACGACATGGCCCGGGAGTACCGGGTGCTCTCCGCGCTCGCCCCCACCGCCGTGCCGGTGCCCGAGGCGCTGCTGCTCTGCCCCGACCCCGAGGTGACCGGGGCGCCGTTCTACCTGATGGAGAAGGTCGACGGCGAGGTCTACCGGCGCCGGGAGCAGACCGACGCGCTCACCGCCGGCCAGCGGCGCGACCTGGCCATGGCGATGATGGACACCCTGGCCGAGCTGCACATGGTCGAGCCGGCCGCGGTCGGGCTGGCCGACTTCGGCCGCCCCGAGGGCTACCTGGGCCGCCAGGTCCGCCGCTGGTCCGGCCAGCTGGACCGCTCCCGCAGCCGCCCGCTGCCCGGCATCGACGAGCTGCGCGACGCGCTCGCCGGCAGCGTGCCCGAGGGCGCGAACGCCGGCCGGATCGTGCACGGCGACTACCGGCTGGACAACCTGCTCGCCACGGTCGAGCCGGTGGCGGTGCGGGCGGTCCTCGACTGGGAGATGGCCACCCTCGGCGACCCGCTCGCCGACCTGGGGCTGCTGCTGACCTACTGGGACGTGCTGGGCGACAGCGACAGCGCCGAGGGCAACCCGGTAGCCGACGGCATCGGCCCGCGGGCCGGCTTCCCCACCGGCGCCGAGCTCATCGACCGGTACGCCGGCCGCAGCGACGTCGACGTCGGGCCGCTGCACTGGCACGTGGCGCTCGGCTGCTTCAAGCTCGCGGTGATCTGCGAGGGCATCCACTACCGGCACGCCCTCGGGCAGACGCTCGGCGGGGGCTTCGACCGGATCGGCGAGATGGTGGCGCCGCTGGTCGAGCACGGCCTGCGCGCGGTCCGGGGGAAGTGATGGACTTCGCGTACGACGCCCGGACGGTCGAGCTGCGCGAGCGGCTCGAGGCGTTCCTCACCGAGTGCGTCCACCCGGCCGAGCCGGTGCACCACGAGCAGGTGCTCGCGGCCGGCGACCCGTGGGCCCGCCCGCCGGTGCTGGACGAGTTGAAGGCCGAGGCCCGCCGCCGGGGCCTGTGGAACCTCTTCCTGCCCGACCCGCGCTACGGCGCCGGGCTGACCAACCTCCAGTACGCCCCGCTGGCCGAGCTGACCGGGCGCAGCCCGCACCTGGCCCCGGAGGCGCTCAACTGCGCCGCCCCGGACACCGGCAACATGGAGCTGCTGGCCGAGTTCGGCTCCGCGGCGCAGCGGGAGCGCTGGCTGGAGCCGCTGCTGGCCGGGGAGATCCGCTCCGCGTTCTGCATGACCGAGCCGGAGGTGGCCTCCTCCGACGCCACTAACATCGCCACCCGGATCGTCCGGGACGGCGACGGGTACGTGGTCGACGGCCGGAAGTGGTGGTCGTCCGGGGCGATGGACCCGCGCTGCGAGATCTTCATCGTCATGGGCAAGACCGACCCGGACGCCGACCGGCACCGCCAGCAGAGCATGATCCTGGTCCCCCGGGACACCCCGGGCGTGACGGTGCGCCGAGGCATGACGGTCTTCGGCTACTCCGACGCCCCGCACGGCGGCCATGCCGAGATCGACTTCACCGGGGTGCGGGTGCCGGCGGAGAACCTGGTCGGCGCCGAGGGCGCCGGCTTCGCCATCGCGCAGGCCCGGCTGGGTCCCGGGCGGATCCACCACTGCATGCGGCTCATCGGCATGGCCGAGCGGGCCCTCGAACTGCTCTGCACGCGGGCCCTGGACCGGGTCGCGTTCGGTCGACCGCTGGCCGAGCAGGGGGTGATCCGGGAGTGGATCGCCGAGTCCCGGGTGCGCATCGAGCAGGCCCGGCTGCTGGTGCTCAAGACCGCCTGGCTCATGGACACCGTGGGCAACAAGGGGGCGCACACCGAGATCCAGGCCATCAAGATCGCCACGCCGGCGATGGCCGAGTGGGTGATCGACAAGGCCATCCAGGGCTACGGCGCGGCCGGCGTCAGCCAGGACACGCCGCTGGCCGCCCTCTGGGCGCAGGCCCGCACCCTCCGCCTGGCCGACGGTCCCGACGAGGTGCACCGGTCGTCGCTCGCCAGGCGGGAGCTGCGCCGCTGGGCCTGACCCCTCAGGCCGAGGCGCGGTGGATGAGCTTGGTGTCCAGCAGCACGTGCGGGCTGGACAGCTCCTCGCCGCGGATCCGCGAGACGAGCAGCCGGGCCATCTGCCGGCCCATCTCCTCCACCGGCTGGAAGACCGTGGTCAGCGGCGGCTCGGCCTGCCGGGCGATGGGGGCGTCGTCGAAGCCGATCACCGCCACGTCCTCGGGCACCCGGCGGCCTGCCTCGCGCAGCGCGCGGAGGGCGCCGAACGCCATCAGGTCGGAGGCGACGAAGACCGCGTCCAGATCCGGGCAGACCTCCAGCAGCCGGCGCATGCAGGCCGTGCCGCTGCCCTCGCTGAAGTCCCCGTACGCGATGAGGTCCGGGTTGAGGTCGCCGCCCGCGGCCCGGACCGCCTCCTTGTAGCCGGACAGCCGGGCCAGGCCGGCGCCCATGTCCTGGGTGCCGGCGATGGTGGCGACCCGCCGCCGGCCGCAGGCGAAGAGGTGCTCCACGGCCTGCCGGGCGCCACCGACGTTGTCCACGTCCACGAACCAGGCCGGCTGGGCGTTGGGGTGCAGCATCCGGGCCGGGCGGCCGCCGAGCACGGTGGGCAGGCCGCGCTCCTCCAGCAGGGTGGGCAGCGGGTCCGCGTCGTGCAGCGAGAGCAGCAGGACGCCGTCCACGTGCTGGTTGGTCAGGTGGTGCTCGACCCGTTCCCGCTCGATCTGGGACTGCGCCATGGCCAGCCAGAGCTGCATCGGGGTCTCCAGCAGCGCGGAGCTGACGCCCCGGACGATGCCGGCGAAGAACGGCTCGGTGAAGACCCGCTCCCCCGACTCGGAGACCACCAGCGCCACCGAGTCGGTCCGCTGGGTGACCAGGGCCCGCGCGGCCCGGTTGGGCACATACCCCAGCTCGGCGATGGCCGCCTGGACGGCGGCCCGGGCCTCCGGGCTCACCTGGGGCGAGCCGTTGACCACGCGGGAGACCGTGCCGCGGCCCACGCCGGCGCGGGCCGCGACCGCGTCGAGGGTCGGGCGCCCGAGCGACCGCGTGCGCTGCGTTGTCATCGTCTGTAGCTCCTCCGACGTCGGGCGGGCCCGGCACCTGTTGAGGCGTCGGCGCCGGGCCGCCCGTTACTGGCTGGCCCAGCCTATTGTGCGGCCAGGCCGTTGCGTCGGATCACATCGGCGTACCACCTGGCGCTGGACTTCGGGATCCGGACCTGGCTGTCGTAGTCGACGTAGACCATGCCGAAGCGCTTCGTGTAGCCCCACGCCCACTCGAAGTTGTCCATGAGCGACCAGGCGAAGTACCCCTTCAGCGGCACCCCGGCGCTGATCGCGGCGTGCGCGGCGCGCAGGTGCGCGTCGAAGTACGCCAGCCGGTCCGGGTCGTCGACCCGGCCGTCGACCACCGTGTCGACGAACGCGGAGCCGTTCTCGGTGACGTAGAGCGGCAGGTCGGTGTAGTCCCGGTGCACCCGCTCCAGCGTCTCCACCAGGCCCGGGGCGTCGATCTCCCAGTCCATGTCGGTCACCGGGACACCGCGGGTGACGAACCGGACGTCCTCGCTGCCCGGCCAGCACGACGGGGCCCGCCAGTACGCCTCCCGCTCGACGCCCTCGATCGGCGCGGCGACCACGTGCCGGCTGTAGTAGTTGACGCCCACCATGTCCAGCGGGGTCGAGATGACCGCCAGGTCACCGTCCCGGACGTGCCCGAAGTCGGTGACCTTCCGCAGGTCGGCGGTCAGGTCCGCCGGGTACGCCCCGCGCAGCACCGGGTCGAGGAAGAACCGGTTGGCCAGCCCGTCGATGCGGCGGGCGGCGTCGGCGTCCTCGGGCGAGTCGGTGGCCGGGGTGACCGGGTAGAGGTTGACCGTGATGCCGAGCTGCGCCTCCGGCCGGGCGGCCCGCAGCGCCTGCACGGCCAGCCCGTGCCCGAGCATGAGGTGGTGCCCGGCCCGGACCGCGTCCGCCCCGTCGGAGCGGCCCGGCGCGTGCACGCCGGAGCCGTAGCCGAGGAAGGCCGAGCACCACGGCTCGTTGAAGGTGGTGAAGTACTTCACCCGGTCGCCGAGGGCGTCGGCGACCAGCTGGGCGTAGTCGGCGAACCGGCCGGCGGTGTCCCGGGCCGGCCACCCGCCCGCGTCCTCCAGCGGCTGGGGCAGGTCCCAGTGGTAGAGGGTGAGCCAGGGCTCGATGCCGTGGCCCAGCAGCTCGTCCACCAGGCGCCGGTAGAAGTCCATCCCCTCGGAGTTGACCGCTCCGGCGCCGCCGGGCTGCACACGGGGCCAGGAGACGGAGAAGCGGTAGGACTTCAGCCCGAGGTCGGCCATCAGCCGCACGTCGTCCGGCATCCGGTGGTAGTGGTCGCAGGCCACGTCACCGGTGTGCCCGGCCACCGTCCGCCCCTCGGTGTGGCTGAAGGTGTCCCAGATCGACGGGGTGCGGCCGCCCTCGGTCGCCGCGCCCTCGATCTGGTACGCGGCGGTCGCCGCGCCCCAGAGGAAGCCGGGCGGGAAGGTCAGTGCCGCGCCCTGGTCGAGGACGCCGACGGCGGGCGGGCTGGCTGGGTTGCTCACGACTTGACGGCGCCTTCCATGATGCCGCCGATGATCTGGCGGCCGAAGATGATGAACACGATCAACAGTGGCAGGGTCGCGAGTGCGGTACCAGCGAAGAGCGCCACGTAATCCGTCTGGTACAGCCCGGACGAGAGGATCTTCAGGGAGTACTGCACCGTCGGGGTGTCCGGGGTGAGCACGATGAACGGCCAGAGGAACTCGTTCCAGGTCTGCATGAAGGTCAGCAGGCCGAGCACCGCCGCCGCCGGCCGCAGCGCGGGCAGCACGACGTTCCAGTAGATCCGCCAGGTGGAGCAGCCGTCGAGCCGGGCCGCCTCGATCAACTCGTCGCTGATCGCGGACATCGCGTACTGGCGCATCATGAACACGCCGAAGCCCTGCACCAGGAACGGCACGATGACCGCCTGCAGGGTGCCCGTCCAGCCGAGTTCCACCATCATCAGGTAGAGCGGGATGACACCGAGCTGGGTCGGCACCATCATGGTCATGATGATGATCAGCAGCAGCGCGTTGCTGCCCCGGAACTTGAGCTTGGCGAAGGCGAAGCCGGCCAGGCTGGAGAAGAAGATCACCGAGATGGTGACGATGGTCGACACGACGGCCGAGTTGACCAGGCCGTAGATGAACGCGGCGTCCTCGTTGGCGAGCATCCGGTCGATGTTGGTGAACAGCTGGTCGCCGGGGGTCGGCGGCATCTCGTAGACCGCGCTGTTGTCCCGCGAGGCGATGATGAACGACCAGATGATCGGGAAGATCGACAGTACGCCGCCGAGGATCAGCGCGAGGTAGGTCAGCGGGCTGGCCTGCCAGAGCTGGGCGCCGGGCAGCCGACCGCGGCCGCGACGGCGGGACGGCACCGGCGGCGGGGTGACCGAGCGCGGCAGGGTCTGCGTGGTGGTCACTTCTTGTCCCCCTTCACCGACCGGCGGACCAGCGCGAAGTTGATCAGCGCGAAGATGATGATCATCATGAAGAGCAGCCAGGACATCGCGGCGCCGTACCCGTACTCGGAGTTCCCGGTGAAGGTCTTCTCGTAGATGTACATGGCCAGCGTCTGGAACTGGTGGTCCACCCCGCCGCGGACCAGCCCGTTCCCGTACATCAGGGGCTCGGTGAAGATCTGGAAGCCACCGATGGTGGAGATGATGACCGTGAAGAGGATCGTCGGCCGGATCAGCGGAACGGTGATCGTCCAGAACTGCCGCCAGGTCGAGGCGCCGTCCAGCGACGCCGACTCGTACAGGTCCTTGGGGATGGCCTGCATGGCACCGAGATAGATCAGCGCGTTGTAGCCGGTCCACCGCCAGTCGACCATGAACGCGATGGCGAACCAGGAGGCGAAGCGATTGTCCCGCCAGGCGATGGGGTCGAAGCCCACCGTGCCGAGCAACCAGTTGATGAGGCCGTACCGGTCCGCGAAGATCAGCGCGAAGATGATGCCGACCGCGGCCACCGAGGTGATGTTGGGAATGACCACCCCCATCCGCAGCAGCGTGCGGGCCTTCATCTGCCGGTTCAGCAGGTTGGCGAGCATCAGCGCCACGATGAGCTGCGGCACGGTGCTGAGCAGGAAGATGCCGAGCGTGTTGTAGGCCGCGTTCCAGAACTGGGCGTCCTGCATCAGCAGGCGGTAGTTCTCCAGTCCGGCGAACTCCTTGGTCCCGCTCAGCAGCTCGTAGTCGAAGAGCGAGACGTAGACCGTGTAGAGGACCGGGAAGAGGCCGAAGACCCCGAAGAGGACGAAGAACGGGGTCACATACAGGTACGGGGAGTACTTGAGGTCCCAGCGGCCGAGCCGGTACGACCGGCGCCGGTGCAGCGGGGCGGGCGGGGGCGGCGAGGCGACGCGCGACGGTGGCGCCGCGCCGACAGTAGAACTCATTGCGGGTCCTTCCGGGGAGGTGGGACGGCGGCGACCGCGGCGCCCACACCCCTGGGGCGGGTGTGGGCGCCGCCGCCGAGCCCACGGGCAGCGGATCCCCGTGGGCTCGGCCGGTCACCGGCGACTCAGCTGGTCGCCTTCTTGGCCTCGTCCACCGCCTTCTTCCAGGCGGCATCCGGACTGAGCCGGCCACGCTCGGCCGCCTGCATCTGCGGCTCGAAGATGGTCTCCCAGACCTGCTGGTGCTTGGCGCCGAGGAAGACGGGCTTCATGTTCTTGACGCTCTCCCCGAAGATCTTGCCGGTGGGCGCGCCGCTGAAGTACTCGCTCGTCTTGTCCTTGAACGCCGGGTCCTCCAGGGCGGCGATGTCGGACGGCATCGCGCCCGCCTCCTTGAACGCCGCCAGGTGGCCCGCCTTGCTGGTCAGGTACTTGGCCAGCTCGTAGGCCTCCTTCGGGTGCTTGCTCTGCGCCGGGACGGCCAGGTAGGAACCACCCCAGTTGCCGCCGCCGCCGGGGATGTTGGCGATGTCCCACTTGCCGGAGTTCGCCGGGCCGGACTTCGGGGCGATGACACCCTCGGTCATCCACGACGGGCAGGGGAGGGTGGCGAAGGCGGAGTTCTTGAAAGCCCCGTCCCAGTCGGCGCTCCACCGCTGCGTCTTGGCGGTCAGCCCGTCCTTGGCCATCTGCAGGCCCATGTCCCAGGTCTGCTTGACCACCGGGTTGGTGTCGCCGATGAACTTGTTGTCCTTGTCGAAGAAGAAGGTCTCCGAGTTCTGCATGACGTACGGCTGCATCAGGCTGGTCGCGCTGTCCAGCCAGGCGGCCTTGACCTTGCCGCTGGCCTTGAACTCCTTGCCCAGCGCGATGTAGTCCTGCCAGGTGGTCATCCGCTTCGAGACCTCGTCCCGGTCGGTGGGCAGACCGGCCTGCTGGAACAGGTCCTTGCGGTAGCACATGGCCAGGCCACCGACGTCGGTGCCGAGCCCGATCAGCTTCTTGCCGTCCGGCGTCAGGGCGTTGTTCCACTTCCACTCGGGGAAGCTGGCCTTCAGCTCACCGGCGCCCAGGTCGAGCAGGTTGGCGAACTTGTCGGGGTTCTGGACGTACCCGAACAGGACGCCCTCCTCCAGACCGACCACGTCGCCGGCACCGCTGCCGGCCGCGAGCCACTGCACCAGCTTCGGCTGGAAGTCGCGCAGCTCGCCCATCTTCTGGTGCTCGACCTTGATGTTCGGGTGCGCCGCCTCGAAGTCCTTGATGGCCTGGTCGTAGCCGAAGTTCTGGAAGGTCTGCAGGACCAGCTTGACCTGGCCGCCCTCGCCGGTGGACCCCTCGTCGTCGTTCTTCTTGCTGCACCCGGCGCTGCCGAGAGCAAGGCCCGCGGCCAGCACGGCGGCCGCGGCAATTCGGAGGCGGCGCCTCATGACGCTCATCCCTGACCCCTCTCAGGTGGGTAACTCGTGTGGTGGGTTCTGACTCGCGCCCGCCCGTCGGCCGGGCGGGCGCATGGTGAGGCTCTGGTTCTGGGGCGCCGCCGCGACGAGCGATGTGGCTTGAGACACACGTCCGGGAGCGCTCCCATGAGATTGCCGGCACGTGTCAGGGGTGTCAATAGACCGATGGGAGCGTTCCCAGATCGTTACCGCGCCGACCCACGGCGCGCCGCCGGAGGCACGGTCAGCAGAAGCGACGCAGCAGGGTGGTGGCCCGATCGGCGGCGAAGAAGTCCGGCTCGAAGCCGGCGCCGGCCCACTCCCGCATCATCCGGTGCTCGGCGTGCCCGGGGTCGGCAAGCGCGGCCAGCAGGACGGCGTACCCGGCCGGGCCCCCGACGTCCTCCGGCGGGCAGGCGCGCTCCCCCTCGACGCAGGCCGGGTAGCGCTCGTCCGGGTCGGCGGTGCACACGTCCTCGACCACCAGGTCGTGCTCCCACCAGTCGCCGAAGTCGTAGGTGTAGCGGAACCGGTCGCCCTTGCCCACCACCGCGTCCAGGCGGACGTCCAGCTCGTCGCGGAGCGCCAGCTCGCCGTCCGGGTCGGGCTCGCCGTACTGGCGGCCGTCGATGTCGAACGAGTGCAGGTGGCAGTCCCGCCAGCCCATCGCGTGCTGGACCACCCGGTGCAGCCGGTCCAGGGTGTAGCCGCCGGGGACCAGCACCCGCCGCCACACCGGCGGCCGGACCCCGGCGAGGGAGACCTTCAGCTGGAAGATCTGACGCGACATGCTGTCCCATCCTTCCTCGGCATAGGCTGCCTACATGATCTGCCGAGCGTGCCGGGAGCGACGGCACGACGACTGTCCAGGCCGGAAGTGGTGCGACTGCCAGCACCGTACCCCCGAACCCACCCCTCCGGTCACCGGTCCGGCCGGCGAATGAGCGTCGGAAGCCCGATCGAACGGATCTGGCCGGCACCCGTCACCGGGCCGCTGACCGACCCGGAACTTGCCGCGCTCTACGGCCGCGCCCCGCACCCCCACCTGCGCGTGAACTTCGTGGCCAGCGCCGACGGCGCGGTCACCCTGGACGGCTACTCCGCCGGGCTCTCCGGCGAGCCGGACAAGCGGGTCTTCGGGCTGCTACGGATGCTCTGCGACGGCCTCGTGGTGGCCGCCGGCACACTGCGCCACGAGGGCTACCGGGCGGTCCGGCTCGGCGAGGCGCGCCGGGCCTGGCGCCGCGAGCAGGGCCTGGCCGAATATCCGACCCTCGTGGTCGTCTCCGGCTCGCTGGACCTCGACCCGGCCCAGGCGTGCTTCGCCGACGCGCCGGTCCGGCCGCTGGTGCTCACCGGCGCGACCGCCGAACCGCCGCCCGGGCTCACCGAGGTGGCCGACCTCGTCCGCTGCGGCGGGGAGCGGGTCGACCTGGCGGCCGGCCTGGCCGAGCTGCGCCGCCGCGGGCTGGGCCAGCTCCTCTGCGAGGGCGGGCCGCACCTGTTCGGCGCGCTCACCGCCGCCGACCTGGTGGACGAGCTCTGCCTGACGGTCGCGCCGCTGCTCGCCGGGGCCGGCCCCGGCCGGATCACCGCCGGGGACGGCAGCCCGCCCCGGCACCTGCCGCTGCGCCACGTGCTGGCCGCCGCCGACGGGGTGCTGATGCTGCGCTACGCCCGCGACCCGGGCGGGCCGCCGCCCGCCGGCGCCGCTCCGGCCGCCTGACCGCACCGTCAAGGGCGGAAAGGGATACGCGGGCAGCCTCTCCCGGCCGGGGCGGAGCGGGCGGCCGGCGGCCGGCGTGCACGGGTCAACGGACCGGCGGAACGGCCACCCCCGGCGGCAGTGCGTCCGGCAGCCCGAACGCCACGGCGTGTTCCGCGCCCAGGAACGAGGTGATGCCGGCGATCCGGTCACCCCGCAGCGTCAGCACGTCGACCGACCACGGCAGGTAGGGGCCGGTCCCGCCCCGGCGCAGGTAGCCGGCGACCGCGGGCTGGCCGTTCGCGCCGGTCGTCAGGTGCCGCCAGCTGCCGCAGGGGCCGAGCGGCGCCGACCGGGCGAAGTCCAGCACCGCCGCGAGGCCCCGGTACCAGTGCGGCATCGGCGGCATGGACCAGGTGACGTCCTCGGTGAGCAGGGCGACCAGGGCGTCGGCGTCGCCGTTCTCCAGGGCGGTGGCGTAGCCGCTGACCACCTCCCGCAGCCGGACGTCGTCAAGCATCCGCAGGGTGCGCTGCTGGGTGGCGGCGGGCGCCCGCTCCGCGAGCGACCGGCGAGCCCGCGCGAGCGCCGAGTTCACCGAGGTGGTCGAGGCGCCCAGCATGGCCGCGATCTCCGCGGCGGAGTAACCGAGGACGTCGAAGAGCAGCAGCGCGGCGCGCTGGTTTCCCGGCAGGTGCTGCACGGCGGCCACGAAGGCCAGCTCGACCGCCTCGCGCTGCTCGTACCGCGCGCCCGGGGCGACGGGGCCGGCCGCCAGGCCGGTGTGCGGGTAGGGGCCGAGCCAGGCGACGTCGTGGTCCGGGCGGCTGTCCGGCACGGCGCGGTCGCTGGCCGGGCCGAGGTCGACCGGCAGGGCCCGCCGGGCGCGGCCGGCGATGGCGTCGAGGCAGACCCGGGTCGCCACGGTGTAGAGCCACGAGCGCAGCGAGCCGCGTCCCGCGAAGGCCGGCAGCCCGCGCCACGCCCGCAGCAGCGCGTCCTGGAGGGCGTCGTCGGCGTCGTGGACCGAGCCGAGCATCCGGTAGCAGTGGGCGTGCAGCTCCCGGCGCAGCGGCGCGACGAGCGCCGTGAAGGCGGCCTCGTCGACCGGGGTCCGGTCCGGAGATCCGGCGGCGGTCGGGGAACTGACGCTCACGACCGACGATTCTGCCGCAGCGGCGGAGTCAGGAAGGTGAACGGCTCGCCCGTCACGACTCTGGAGGACCCGATGAGCAGCATGTCCACCGCGCCCGTCACCACCGGCACCCTGGCGGTGCCCGACGGGCGGCTGTACTACGAGGTGCGCGGGCAGGGGCCGCTCGTGGCCCTGGTCGCCGCCCCGATGGACGCGGACGCCTTCGCCCCGCTGGCCGATCTGCTGGCCGCCGACCACACCGTGCTGACCACCGACCCGCGCGGGATCCGCCGCAGCGTCCTGCACGACCCCCACCAGGACTCGACGCCCGAGCTGCGCGCCGACGACGTCACCCGGCTCCTCGCCCACATCGACGCCGGCCCGGCCGCCGTGCTGGGTTCCAGCGGCGGGGCGGTGACCGTCCTGGCCCTGGCCCAGACCCGTCCTCCGCGGGTGCACACGGTCGTCGCGCACGAACCGCCGCTGCTCGGCCTGCTGCCGGACCGGGAGGAACTGTTCGCCCGCGAGGCCGACATGATCGCCACCTACCGCGCCGGGGACCGGCTCGGCGCCGGGCGCAAGTTCCTCGCCAACGCGAACATCCACCTGCCCGAGGAGGTGGTCCTGGGCATGTTCGGCGGCGAGCCCGACCCGCAGGCGGCCGCCGACGAGCACTTCCAGTACCTGCACATGATCCGCGGGACGACCGGGTTCCGGCCCGACGTGGCCGCCCTGCGCGACGGCCCGACCCGGGTCGTCGTCGGCCTCGGGGAGCGGTCGACAGGTGAGGTGTGCGACCGCACCTCGCGGGCGCTCGCGGCCGAGTTGGGCACCGCGCCGGCGATGTTCCCGGGCGGGCACGTCGGCTTCGCCGAGGACCCGCCGGCCTTCGCCGCCCGGCTGCGCGAGGTGCTCGCCGGCTGACCCCTCCGACACGGCGACGGCGGGCGCGGGACGCCGGGGTGGCGTGCCCGCGCCCGCCGTGGCAGGGACGCGGCCGGCCGGCGCCGACGGGGAGGAGTCCGCCGACGCCGGGCCGGGTGGATCAGTTGACGCTGACGGCCGACCAGGCGGCGGCCACCGCGTTGTACTCGGCGCTGCCGCTGCCGTACAGGTCGGCGGCGGCCGACAGGGTGGCGGCACGGGCGCCGGCGTAGTCGGTCCGCGAGGTCATGTAGGTGGTGAGCGCGCGGTACCAGATGGCGCCGGCCTTGGCGTTGCCGATGCCGGTCACGGTGCTGCCGTTGCAGGTCGGGCTGTTGCCGTACGCCGACGAGCCGCTGCCCACGGCGAGCAGGTAGAAGAAGTGGTTCGCCACGCCGGAGGAGTAGTGCACGTCCAGCCTGCCCACCGACCTGCTCCAGCAGTCGGCGGAGGAGCCGTCCTTGGAGGGCTTGTCCATGTAGCGCAGCGGGGCGCCGCTGGTGCGCAGCTTCTCGCCGATCAGGTAGTCGCCCGGGTCCTTGCTGTTCGCCGCGTAGAACTCGACCAGGGTGCCGAAGATGTCGCTGGTGGCCTCGTTGAGACCGCCCGACTCACCGCTGTAGCGCAGGCCGGCGGTGTTGCTCGTGACGCCGTGGCTCATCTCGTGCCCGGCGACGTCCAGCGAGGTCAGCGGGTACCAGCCGGAGCCACCGTCGCCGTAGGTCATGCAGAAGCAGGAGTCCTGCCAGAACGCGTTGGCGTAGTTGGTGCTGTAGTGCACCCGGCTGTACGCGCCGACCCCGTCGTTGCGGATGCCGCTGCGACCGAACGTGTTCTTGTAGAAGTCCCAGGTCTCCTGCGCGCCGTACGCGGCGTCGGCCGCGGCGGTCTGCCGGTTGGCCAGGGTGCCGTCACCGAACACGTTCGAGGCGCTGGTGACCAGGGTGCCGGTGCCGCTGGTGCCGCCGTTGAGGTCGTAGGTCTTGTGGCCGCCCCGGGTGGCGTCGGCGAGCTGGTAGGTGCTGCCGGAGAGGGTGCTGCCCACGGTGACCGTGCCGGAGTGGAAGGTGTTGCCGGTGCCGTCGCGCTGCACACCCTCCCAGGAGTCGCGCACCTTGCCAGTGGTGGCGTCGACCAGCACGTGCAGCTCGCTGGGGGTGCCGTCGGCGTACGCCCCGCCCACGACGACCTCGTAGGCCAGCGTGGTGCCGGCGGCGTCCGCGTCGTGGACGAGCTGGCTGCCGTCGACGCGGCGGGTGGCGGCGGTGGAGGCGGCGAGCGCGACCCGGCCGGCGGTCGCGGCGCTCACCCGGGCCTTGGCGCCCCGGGTCGGCGCGGCTGCGAGGCTCTGGCTGGCGCCCTTCCAGGTGTTGCCCTTGCCCAGGTGGACGACGGTGTCGCCGCCGAGCACCGGCAGGCCGTCGGCGTAGCGGTTGAGCCGGACGTGCTCGGTGCCGTCGGCGTCGGTCTGCACGTTCTTGAGCGTGAAGCTCTGGCCGTCGGCGACCAGCGCGCTGCCCGAGTGGGCCTTGAGCTGGGCGACCGCCCGGGTGAACGCGTCGGTGGAGACGGGGGCGGCGGAGGCCGTCGCGGGCAGCGTGCCGGCGGCGGCGAGCAGCGCCGCCGTGGCCAGCCCGCCGAGGAGAGTGGTACGACGCATGAAGTTCCTACCTTCACTAGGACTGCCGGTCGGGGGGGTGCCGACCGACGGGTGACCCGCCGTGGGAGGGCACGCCGGATCAGCCGCGTTCGTGCAGGTCACACGGTGCGGCGGCGCACCAGGGATCGATGGAGGAAAGATCCTCGATGCGTTGTTGCACATTCTTGCCGGACGCGGCCCATGTCTGTCACGACTTTCCGCCAAGATTTTTTCCACGACTTTTCGCGTCCCGTTCACCACCCGGACCCTCGGAGCGGACGCCGCGCCGGGACCCGCGCCCCGCCGGGTCGGGCTGCGCCGACTCGCGAACCCGCCCACGACCAGCGCCGTAACCTCGGGGAATGCGTTCTCCGCAGGCGACCGGGACGGCGCCGGACCAGGCCGACCGTCCGCTGCTCGCCGGTGGGCTGCTGGTCGCCACCGGCCTGGCCGACGTGCTGTCCGCGTACGGCATGCTCCGCTCGAGGCCGTTCGTGGTGCTGAACGGGGGCGGCCTCTACCCGGTCGACATCACCGGCTGGGCCTGGCTGCACCTGGCGGTCGGCACCGCGCTGGCGCTCGCCGGCCTGGCGGCGGCCACCGGCCGGCGGGGCGCCGCCACCGTGGCGATCGGCTGCGCCGTGCCGGCGATCGCCCTGGAGCTGCTCATGCTGCCGTACGCGCCGATCCGGGTGGTCCTGGTGGCCGCCGTCGACGCCGCGGCGATCCGGCTGCTGCTCCGGCACCGCCGGGCGACCGGCCGGGCGGGGTGAGGCGACCGGTCAGCGGGGCTCGCAGATCCGGCCGGTCATCGCGGGGTCGCCCTCCCGGTCGGCCGCCCAAACGGGGTTGAGCGCCAGCGGGAGCGGCGGGGCCTGCCAGGCGGCGCCCAACCGCTGGAGCAGGCGGTACTCCCGGCGCGGCTCGTCGACCCGGCCGCCGGCCAGGAAGTCGACCACCCGCTCCTGGGCCTGCCGCTCGCCGATCAGCCCGCCGTGCAGGGCGGGCATCTGGAACACCGGGATCCGGCTGTACTCGCCGGGCGGCGCCTCCGCCGCGCTGACCGTCGGCAGGAAGGTGATCATGCGGACCCCGGCCACCGGGCAGAGCGTGCGGTTGCGGTAGAAGGGCGCGTTGACCAGCACCGACCGCACGAACGGCTCGTCCGGCCGGCTCTTCACGCTGCGGCCCAGGTTGGCCAGCCAGAAGATCCCGCGCAGCTCCCAACCGGCGGCCACGCCCCACCCGCTGTAGCCCGGGGGCGGGTAGTAGGCCCGACCGGGCTGGATGAGCGGGCTGAACAGCAGCACCGCCTCCACGGGCAGGGGCTGCGCCCACTTGTCCAGGTAGGTCCGCGCCACCATGGCGCCCTCGCTGAACCCGAGCAGGGCGATCGGCCGGCCGGTCCGGCGGTGCACCTCGTCGATCTGCGCGGCGAGCAGCACCGCGCTGGAGTCCAGGGACTGGTGGGTCGCCTCCGGCCCGTACGGCAGCGGCCGGCCCTGCCGATCGAGGCCCACGTAGGAGAAGCGCTCCACCCGGGGGTCCTCCGGTGCGCGACCGTTCCACTGCGAGTCGTGCCCGGCGATGGCGATCACCGCGTGCGGCACCCGGTCGGGCAGCCGCTCGGTGAGCACCGGGGGCAGCCACTCCGCCGGCGGGCCCGTCGCCAGGCCGACGAGGGACTGCGACGCGACCGCGGCGGCCATGGTGAGGACGATCGCCACCGGCGCCACCGGGGTGCGGGCCAGGCGGATGCGGGCCGGCAGCACGGCCGCCGCCACGGTGCGCTGCCAGAGCAGGCCGTTGGCCAGGCCGGCAAGCGCCGCCACCGGGACGCCCCACCAGCCGGACGTGCTGGAGATGACCGCGCCCGCGACGGTGAGCACGACGAAGTTGAGCACCGACCAGCCGAGCAGCTCGATCGTGGGCAGGCCCCGCCACCAGTTCCGGACCACCCCGGCGCGCTGGAGGAACGGGGCGAGCACCAGCATCGGGGCGAGCGAGGCGAACAGGTAGAGGGAGAGCGCGACCGCCGAGAAGGCGACCGAGATCGCGGCCCACGGCGAGATGATCACCAGGGCGAGGGCGGCCACCTCCAGGTTCCGCCGCACCAGCCAGCCGAACGACGGACGGGCCGCGCGCGCGGGCCAGGCCAGCGCGGTCAGCCCGGCGGTGAGCAGCCCGCGGAACACGGTGAGCCCCACCAGCCCGAGCAGGAAGTTCCCCCAGGAGTCGTGGAACACGAGCAGCCACCGCAGGTCGTGGAACGAGTCGTACGGCCAGACCGCGGTGACCTGCGGCGCGAGCCCGCGGGCGCCGTGGAAGCCGATGCCCACCAGCACCGTCTCCTGCACCACCGGCGGCAGCACGGCGAGCAGCAGCAGCATCGCCGTCCGGTTGCGGACTGCCTCCACCGCCGCTCCTCGCGCCTCGCGTCCTCGGGCCCCTTGCAGGATCTCCCGCGAGCCGGCCCGGCGGTGCCGGAATGGCCGACCAGGGCGTACGGAGAGTCAGCGGGCCGTGCCGCTGTGCAGGGTCGGCGGACCCGCGGGGTGGCGTCCGCCGCGTCGCGTGGCAACCTGTCGCATCCCTCGGGCAGGATGCACGACGTGCGCCGCGAACGGGACGACCAGCCGACCGGAGACCGCCGATGACCGACGACCTGCTCGACGGCCCCGGCGACGGGGTCGGCCGGGTGCTCGGCACCGCCGACGCCACCCCGCTCACCTTCTGGACCGCCGTGGCGCCCGGCAGCTACCTCCAGCTCGACGACGTGGTGGTGACCCGCCGCGAGCTGCCCGGCCGGGAGCCGGTCACCATCGCCGGCGTGGTCACCCAGGTGCGCGCCCGGCACGAGGGGGCGCAGTTCGACTCCGACGTGTTCGCCATCGCCGACGGCACCCTGCCGGCCCAGGTGCAGGAGGCCGCCGAGATCACCACCACCCGGGTCGACCCGGAGTTCTACGTGCCGCCCACCCCCGGCGCCGTGGTGCACCGGGCCGAGGGCGACGCCCGGGCCCGGGCACTGCACTTCGACCGGATGGAGCGGCGCATCCCCATGGGCATGGGCCGCGACGGCGTCCCGGTCTACCTCAACGCCGACTTCCTCGACGGCACCCGGGGCGCGCACGTCTCCATCTCCGGCATCTCCGGCGTGGCCACCAAGACCAGCTTCGCCACCTTCCTGCTCTACTCGGTGTTCCGCTCCGGGGTGCTCGGCGGCGACGCGGTCAACGCCAAGGCGCTGATCTTCAACGTCAAGGGCGAGGACCTGCTCTTCCTCGACCACCCCAACACCCGGCTCGACGACGCCACCCGGGCCGGCTACGCCAAGCTCGGGCTCGACGCGGGCGCCTTCCCCGACGTCCGGGTCCACGCCCCGCCCCGGGTCGGCGACTCCTCCGGCACGCCCGACGTGAGCAGCCGGCTCACCGGGGTGGACAGCTTCTACTGGACGTTGAGCGAGTTCTGCGCCGACCGCCTGCTGCCCTACGTCTTCGCCGACGCCGACGACGAGCGCCAGCAGTACACGATGGTGGTCCACTCGGTCGCCGCCCACCTGGCCCGGTACGCCCAGCCCGCCGACGGCGGGGTGAGCATCGACGGGGTCCGGCTGGGGTCCTACGCCGACCTGGTCGACCACGTCGTCGAGCAGCTCAACGACGACGAGACCCGGGGCGACTGGGCGGGCAGCGCGGTCGGCCTCGGCACGGTCAACGCGTTCGCCCGCCGGCTGATCGGCAGCAAGAAGGACCTGGGCCGGCTGATCCGGGGCGACCTGGCGACCCGCCGCCCGCACTCGATCAACACCGCCGAGTCCGCCCAGGTCACCGTGGTAGACCTGCACAACCTGCCGGACCGGGCGCAGCGTTTCGTGGTCGGCGTGACGCTCAAGAGCGAGTTCGAGCGCAAGGAGAAGGCCGGCACCGCCAAGCCGCTGCTCTTCGTCGTCCTCGACGAGCTGAACAAGTACGCCCCCCGGGAGGGCTCCTCCCCCATCAAGGAGGTGCTGCTCGACATCGCCGAGCGGGGCCGCTCGCTCGGGGTGATCCTGGTCGGCGCCCAGCAGACCGCCAGCGAGGTGGAGCGGCGGATCGTCACCAACTCGGCGATCCGGGTGGTCGGCCGGCTCGACCCGGCCGAGGCGTCCCGCCCGGAATACGGCTTCCTCCCGCCCGCCCAGCGCCAGCGTGCCCTGCTGGCCAAGCCGGGCACCATGTTCGTCAACCAGCCCGACATCCCGGTCCCGCTCTGCCTGGAGTTCCCCTTCCCGGCCTGGGCCACCCGGGTCTCCGAGGCCGGCCGGGCGCCCTCGGAGACGCTGCGCTCGATCACCCAGGCCGCCGACCCCTTCGCGGTGGTCGGCTCGGGCACCGCCGACGACGACATCCCGTTCTAGAGGGCCGACCATGAAGATCCTGCACACCTCCGACTGGCACGTCGGCAAGGTCCTCAAGGGGCAGTCCCGGGCCGACGAGCACAAGCAGGTGCTCGCCCAGGTGATCGACATCGCCCGGGTCGAGCGCCCCGACCTGGTCATCGTGGCCGGCGACCTCTACGACACGGCGGCGCCCACCCCGGAGGCGACCCGGCTGGTCACCCGGGCGCTGACCGCGCTGCGCCGCACCGGCGCCGACGTGGTGGCGATCGGCGGCAACCACGACAACGGCGCCGCGCTCGACGCGCTGCGCCCCTGGGCCGAGGCCGCCGGCATCACGCTGCGCGGCAGCGTCCGGGACAACCCGGCCGAGCACGTCATCGACGGCGTCACCCGCGACGGCGAGCGCTGGCAGGTCGCCGCGCTGCCCTTCCTCTCCCAGCGCTACGCCGTACGCGCCGTGGAGATGTACGAGCTGACCGCGGCCGAGGCCAACCAGACCTACGCCGACCACCTGGGGCGGGTGCTCGCCCGGCTCGCCGAGGGGTTCACCGAGCCGGACCGGGTGCACCTGGTCACCGCCCACGTCACCGTGGTCGGGGCGAGCACCGGCGGCGGCGAGCGCGACGCGCACACCGTGCTCGGCTACGCGGTGCCGGCCACCGTCTTCCCGGGCAACGCGCACTACGTGGCCCTGGGCCACCTGCACCGCTCGCAGCGGGTGATCGGGCCCTGCCCGGTCCGCTACAGCGGCAGCCCGCTCGCCGTCGACTTCGGCGAGCAGGAGAACGTCGGGTCGGTGACGATCGTCGAGGTGACCGCGACGACCGCCGCGCAGATCCGGGAGGTGCCGGTGCCCGGGGCCGTCCCGCTGCGCACCGTCCGCGGCACCCTGGCCCAGCTCGCCGAGATCGACGTGCCCGACGGCTGGCTGCGGGTCTACGTCCGCGAGCAGCCGCGCGCCGGGCTGCGCGAGGAGGTGCAGGAGCTGCTCCCCCGGGCGCTGGAGATCCGGATCGACCCGGAGCTGGTGCCGGCGCCGGGCAGCGGCACCCGCACCGCCCAGCGGGCCGGCCGCTCGCCGCGCGAGCTGTTCGCCGACTACCTGGGCAGCCGGGGCCACGCCGACGAGGACGTCCGGGAACTCTTCGACGAGCTGCTCGAGGAGGTGGAGCACTGATGCGGCCGATGCGGCTGGACATGGCGGGCTTCACCGTCTTCCGCGAGGAGACCACCGTCGACTTCACCGACGCGGACTTCTTCGCGCTGGTCGGGCCGACCGGCTCGGGCAAGTCGACGGTGCTCGACGCGATCTGCTTCGCCCTCTACGGCACGGTCCCCCGCTGGGGCGGCGCCCGAGGGCTGGCCAACGCCCTCGCCCCGTCGGCCACCGAGGCGCGGGTGCGGCTGGTCTTCGAGTCCGCCGGCGACCGCTACGTGGCCACCCGGGTGGTCCGCCGGGACGGCCGGGGCGCCGTGAAGACCGCCAACGCCGGGCTCCAGCTCATGCCGCCCGGGTTCGACGTGACGAAGCTCGACACCGGGCTCAGCCCGGAGGACCTGGGCGAGGTGGTGGCCGGCACCCCCGCCGAGATGGAGCAGGCGGTGCTCGACGCGGTCGGGCTGCCGTACGAGCAGTTCACCAGCTGCGTGGTGCTGCCGCAGGGGCAGTTCGCCGACTTCCTGCACGCCAAGCCGGCCACCCGGCAGCAGATCCTGGTGAACCTCCTCGGGCTGGGCGTCTACGAGGAGGTGCAGAAGAAGGCCACCGAGCGCGCCGGGCAGGCCGAGGCGAAGCTGGAGGCGGTCGACAAGATGCTCGGCGGCCTCGCCGACGTCGACGAGGAGAGCCTGGCCGGCGCCCGCGACCGGGTCGACCGGATGCGCGAGCTGGCCGGGGCGGTCGCGGCGGCCGTACCCGAGCTGGAGCGGGCGCGCGCGACGGCGCGCGAGCAGGCGACGGCGCTCGCGGCGCTCGACGCCGAGCTGACCGTGCTGGCCGGGGTCCGGCCGCCGGACGGGACCGCCGAGCTGGCCCGGGCGGTGGCCGCCGCGCGGACGGCCGCCGACGAGGCGGTCACCGCGGTCGGCCTCGCCGAGGAACGCGAGGAGAAGCTGCGCGGCGAGCTGGCCGCGGCCGGCGACGAGAGCGCGCTGCGCGTGCAGCTGAAGGCGCACGCCGACCGGGAGAGGCTGGCCGGCGACGCGGCGGCGGTCCGCGCGGCGGTGGACGCGGCGCAGGCCGAGCACGACGCGGCGGCCGGGGCGCTCGCCGCGGCCCGGGCCGAGGCCGAGCGGGCCGAGGTGGAGCTGGAGGCGGCGTTCCGGGCGCACGAGGAGGCGAAGGCCACCGACCAGGCGGTGGCGCTGCGGGCGCACCTGGTCGACGGCGGCCCCTGCCCGGTCTGCGAGCAGCCGGTGCCCCGGGTGCCGGCCGTGCCGAAGGGTTCGGCGGTCGCCCGGGCGCTCGCGGCCGGCAAGGCGGCCCGGGCGGCCAGCGAGGCCGCCAAGCGGGTGGTGCAGGAGCGCGACGCGGCCGCCCGGGAGCTGGACCGGGTGCTGCTGCGCGCCCGCGCCGAGCACGACCAGCTCGGTGCCCGGCTGGCCGAGCTGGACGGGCAGCTCGCCGGCGCCGCCACGCCGGAGGCGCTGCGCGGTTCGCTGGCCGAGCACGCCCGGCTGCGCCGGGCGCTGGAGGAGGCGGCGGGAGCGGTGCGCGCGGGCCGCGACGCCGCGCGCCGGGCCCGCGGCAACCTGGACGGCGCGCAGGAGCGGCTGCGCCGGGCCTGGCGGGACTTCGACACCGTCCGCGACGGGCTGGCCCGGTTCGGCCCGCCGGCCGCCGACCGCGACGACGTGGCCGCCGCCTGGACGGCCCTCGCCGGCTGGGCCGGCGAGCAGGCCGGGCGGCGGCGCGCCGACCGGGCCGGGCTGGCCGCCGCCGTCGACGCCGCGGAGGCCGCGGCCGGCGAGGTGGCGGAGCGGATCGGCGGGCTCTTCGACGCGGCCGGGCTGGCCGCGCCGGAGGACCCGCAGCGCGACGCCGCGGTGGCGGTGGAGCGGGCCGAGGCGGAGCTGCGCCGGCTGGAGGAGCGCCGCGAGCAGGCCGCGGAGCTGCGCGAGCAGCGGGCCGGGCACGAGCGGCAGGCCCGGGTGGCCCGCGCCCTCGCCGGGCACCTGCGGGCCAACAACTTCGAGCGCTGGTTGCTGGCCGAGGCGCTGGACCTGCTGGTCGACGGCGCCTCGCGGATCCTGCGCGAACTCTCCGGCGGCCAGTACGACCTGGTGCACGACAAGGGCGAGTTCTTCGTGATCGACCACCACGACGCCGGGCTGCGGCGCGGGGTGCGCACCCTGTCCGGCGGGGAGACGTTCCAGGCGTCGCTGGCCCTGGCGCTGGCGCTCTCCGAGCAGCTCGCCGGGATGTCCACGAGCGCGGCCAGCCTGGAGTCGATCGTCCTCGACGAGGGCTTCGGCACGCTGGACGCGGCCACCCTCGACACGGTGGCGGCCACCCTGGAGAACCTGGCCGCCCGGGGCGACCGGATGGTCGGCGTGGTCACCCACGTGCCGGCGCTCGCCGAGCGCATCCCGGTCCGCTTCGAGGTCCGCAAGGACGCCCGCACCGCCCGCGTGGAACGGACCGGCCTGTGAGCGCGAGGAGTGCAGCGCAGCGGAGCCCCGCAGTCGCGAACGAAGGGCAGGCACTGTGAGGAGCGCCGCGTGACGGGACCGTCGAGGGCGGGCGCCCGGTTCTTCGTCGACGCGTGGGACCCGGCGTACGGCGCGTCGTTCGAGGCGGCCGGCGGGGGCGGGCCGGCCGCGCCGAGCAGCGCCCAGGTCGACGCCGACGTCGAGCTGCCCGCCACCGACTGGCGGGCCGTCGACGTCCGGCGCGACGTCGCGGCCCCGGACGTGGTGCTGCTGGTCGACGGGGTGCGCCGGATCGACGCCAGCGTCTGGACGGCCGAGGACGACGGCAGCTCCTTCCCGGGCATCGCGGCCTCGTACGCCGCCGGGGTGGTCCGTTGCGACCTGGAGCGGGGCGCCGCGGAGCTGGCCGGCGCCCGGGTGGGCCGGGGGCTGTTCACCGCGAGCCCCTCGGCGCAGGACGTGGTGGCCGGCGCGATCCGCTACCCGGTGCACCGGGTGAGCGGCACCGGCGAGCTGAGCAAGCTCCCGGCCGCCGTGCAGGGCCCGCTGACCGCGCTGGAGGTGGCGGTCTCCGACGCGGTGCGCACCGACGGCGACCTGCTGGTGGTGGACGGGCCGCTGCGCAGCCGGCGGAACCTGCCCCGCACCCTGGGCTACATCAAGACCCAGCACAGTCAGTATCTGGACGGCCGGCTCACCGCGGTGGTCACGGGGCTGGCCCCGGGGCAGCGCTGCCCGGTGTTCCGGCTGGGCACCGCGTGGGGCGGCTACTCGTGGTATCTGCGGCTGCCGGTGGCCGGCGGCGCGCCCTGGGCGGGCGTCGTGCGGGTCGAGTGCTCCGCCGACCTGACCGAGGCCGAGGCGATCGAGCTGGCCGACCTGTCCCTGGTCACGCTGCCCCGGTTCGCCTCCACCCCGTACAAGGACCCGCGCGCCCCGCAGAACCTGATCCCGATCGCCGGCCTGGAGCGGCGGCTGCGCGGGATGCTCGGCGACGCCCGCCTGCTGCACCGGGTGCTCATCGCGGCGGCCCGGGGGATCCGGCGCTGATGGGCCGGCGACGCGGCGCGGACCGGGCGGTCGCGCAGGTCGACACCGGGCAGGCCGAGCTGGTGCCCGACCCGGACCGGCCGGGTTCCTGGACGCTGCTGCTCGACGGCGCGCCGCAGTCACATGTGGACCTCACCGACCCCACCCACCTGGAGTTCGAGTACGTCCGGCGGCTGGCCGCCGCGATCGACCTGGTGGCGCCGGCCGGCGCGCCGCTGCGGGTGCTGCACCTGGGCGGCGGCGCGCTCACCCTGCCCCGCTACGTGCAGGCCACCCGCCCCGGCTCCACCCAGCGGGTGTCCGAGGTGGACGGCGCCCTGGTGGACCTGGTCCGCCGGGAGCTGCCGTGGCCGGCCGACCCCCGGCTGCGGGTCCGGGTGGCCGACGCCCGGGCCACCCTGACGTCGAGCCGGGACGGCAGCTACGACGTGGTGGTCGCGGACGTCTTCGCCGGCGCCCGCACCCCCGCCCACCTGACCTCGGTGGAATACGCCGCCGAGGTGGCCCGGGTGCTCCAGCCGGACGGCTGCTACCTGGCGAACGTTGCCGACGGCCCGCCGTTGCGGCACGCCCGCGGGCAGGTCGCCACGGTACGCACGGTGCTGCCCCGGGCGTGCCTGGTCGGCGACGCAGCGGTCCTGCGCGGCCGGCGCTACGGCAACCTGGTGCTGGTCGCGTCCCGTGTGGAGCCGCCGGTGCCCGAGCTGACCCGGCGGGCCGCCGGCGACTGGTTCCCGGGCCGGGTGCTGGCCGGCGCCGAGCTGGACCGGTTCGCCGGGGGCGCGCCGGTGGTCCACGACGCCGATGCCACCGACTCCACCCCGCCTCCGCCCGGAATTTTTTCCGTCCGGCGTTGATCCGCTCGGCGGGCCGCTCCGTATCACCGGGCGGCCATGCCCGTGGGGGGTCGGCTGATGTCACAGGACACCGGAGGTCTTGCATGCACGCGGTGGCGGCCGGCTGGCACGGCGAGGTGGCGAGGCCTGAGTGGATGTTCGCCCGGGCACAGCCCCGGTCGCGCGAGTCGCGGTCGGGCCGGGGGGTCGACGGCCGTCCCGCGGATCGCCAGAATGACCCGGTGACGCCGCGACCGGCGCCCGGACGCCACCAGGCGACGTCCACCGAGGCGAGCCACTCCGACCAGCTGATCAGGCTGCTCTACGCCGAGCACGCCGGGCCGCTGCTGATGTTCGTGATGCGGCTGACCGGCGGGGACCGGCAGCGCGCCGAGGACATCGTGCAGGAGACGCTGCTGCGGGCCTGGCGCAACGCGCACCGGCTGGGGGTCCAGGGCCAGGGCTCGCTGCGCCCCTGGCTGGTCACGGTCGCCCGGCGGATCGCCATCGACGAGCACCGCAGCGAGCAGGCCCGCCCGGCGGAGACGTACGACCGGGACCTGACCGCGTTCGCCGAGGCGGACAGCACCGACCGGGTGCTGCGCACGATGACCGTGGCCGACGCGCTGCGTACGCTGAGCCAGTCGCACCGGGAGATCCTGGTCGCGACGTACTTCCGGGGGCGTACCGTGCCCGAGGCGGCCGAGGAGCTGGGCCTTCCGCTCGGCACCGCGAAGTCGCGGGTCTACTACGCGCTGCGCGCGCTGCGCACGGCTCTGCAGGAGAGGGGGGTGACGGAATGAGCCGGGCCGACCACATGGACGTGGCCGCGTACGCGCTCGGCGTGCTGGACCCGCAGGACGCGGAACGGTTCGAGGAGCACCTCGCCACCTGCTGGGCGTGCGCGGCCGAACTGGAGACGATGGTCCCGGTGGTGGGGATGCTCTCCGGCATCGACGGCGAGGCGATGGCCGCGCTGGAGCAGACGCACACCGATCCGGCGCTGCTGGACCGTACCCTCGTGGCGGTCCGCCGGGACCGGCGGCGGACCCGGATGCGGCAGGTCTTCGCCACGGCGGCGGCCGTCGTGGTGTTCGGGGGCCTGAGCGGCGCCGGCATGGCCGGGGTGTTCGGCGGCGACGACGGGAAGCGGATCCCGCAGGCCGAGCCGACCCTCACCGCGCCCGTCACCGCCCCGCCGAGCAGCGAGCCGTCCGACCCCAACGACCCGAACGTCGGCGGCGGCGAGCAGGAGGGCGACCAGCACAACGCGGTCGACCCGGGCACCGGCGTGAAGACCACGATGTGGCTGGCGTCGAAGGAGTACGGCACCCAGATCGACCTCCAGCTCACCCGCCTGCCCGGGCCGCGCACCTGCCGGCTTTTGGTGGTCCGGAAGAACGCCACCAGCGAGGTGGTCTCCACCTGGTCGGTGCCGGGCGGCGGCTACGGCACGAACACCAACCAGCTTCCGCTGGAGCTGAGCGCGTCCACCTCGGCGCCGCTGAAGGACATCGAGAAGATCCAGGTGCAGTCGGTCGACGTCAACGGGGTCGCCAGCCCGCTGGTGACGGTGGCCGACCTCTGATCCCGCCGGGACGCCGGCGCCGGGCAGCGAGACCGCCCGGCGCCGTTCCGTCGTGCCCGGGGTCGTCACCCCACGTGCTCCCCCACGCGCCGCCGGCCGGATCGGTTCAACGGATCCACTGTGAAATGGAGCACCCTTTTCCCTTCAACCTTGACAGCACACCGCCCGTACTACTCGGCGAACTGCCAAGAACGAGGAGGGCACGTGGCACACCTGAAGCGGACGACCGTCATCGTCGCGAGCGCGATGGTCGCACTAACAGCCTGCGCCCCCGCGGGCTACGACGGGGCGAACTCGAGCGCGGCCGAGCCGGTCGCCGTCGCCGCGGCCGAACCCACCGCGTCGGCCGAACCGGAAGCCTCCGCGTCCCCGGACGCGCCCGCCGACAAGGCGCCCCCGTCCGACGTGAAGCTCACCGACGAGCTGGTCGGCAAGAAGCTGCCCCGGATGGGCAAGGTCGTCACCGACCAGGACGGCTGGGTGCTGTACCGGTTCGACAAGGACTCGGCCGACCCGCCGCAGTCCAACTGCGTGGACAAGTGCGCCCAGGTCTGGCCGCCCGCGCTGACCGACGGCAACCCCCAGCTCCAGGGCGTCTCCGACGACAAGGTCGGCACGGTCACCCGCCAGGACGGCACCCGGCAGATCACCATCGGGGGCTGGCCGGTCTACCGCTACATCGGGGACAAGAAGCCGGGCCAGTGGAAGGGCCAGGGCGTCGGCGGCACCTGGTTCGTCGTCGACCCGAACGGCAAGAAGAACCTCACCTGCCTGCCCACCGGCACCCCGAAGGCGGTCGCACCGCCGGCGTCCGGCGACTCGGGCGGCGACTCGGGCTACTCGTACTGACGCGAACCCCGGACACGGTGGCCGGTCGCAGCCGGGGAGGGCGCGGCCGGCCACCGTCGTGAACCCGGGACAGCGGCGATCCGGCAGCCCCGCGTCCAGGGGACGGCGCCGGCCCGTACCGGGCCGGCGCCGTCACGGCGGGGGCACGTGGCAGAGTGGCGGGGTGACCTCCCCCGCCGCCCGCCGGACGCTGCGTCCCCCGGCCGGCTACCGACTGGCCGCCTCGGTCCGGGCCCTCACCTTCAGCCCGTACGACCCGTGCGCCCGGATCGCGGCCGGCAGCTTCTGGTGGGCCACCCGCACCCCGGCCGGCCCGGCCACCCTCGCGCTGCGCCCGGCCGCCGGTGAACTGCTCGCCGAGGGCTACGGCCCCGGTGCGGACTGGGTGGTGGAGCGGGCCGACGCGGTGGCGGGGCTCCGCGACGACCTGACCGGGTTCGCCGCGCTGGCCGGCGCGCACCCGCTGGTGGCCCGGCTGGCCCGCGAGCACCACGGGCTGCGGATGCCCGCCACCGGCCAGGTCTTCCCCCGGCTGTTGCGCGCCGTCTTCGAGCAGAAGGTCACCGGCAAGGAGGCGTACCGGGCGTACGCGGCGACCGTGCGGCACTTCCGGGAGCCGGCGCCGGGGCCGCTGCAACCGCTGCTGCTGCCGCCCGAGGCGGCCGCGGTGGCGGCCACGCCGTACTGGGTCTTCCACCCGTTCGGGGTGGAGCAGCGGCGGGCCGACACGCTGCGCCGGGCGGCCGCCGTCGCCGACCGGCTGGAACGCTGCGCCGACGCCGCCGAGGCCACCCGTCGGCTCACCGCGATCGCCGGCATCGGGCCGTGGACCGCCGCCGAGGTGGTCCGGATCGCCTACGGGGACCCGGACGCGGTCAGCGTCGGCGACTACCACGTCCCCAACACGGTGGCCTGGGCGCTGGCCGGGGAGCCGCGCGGCGACGACGCCCGGATGCTGGCGCTGCTGGAGCCGTTCCGGGGCCACCGCGGCCGGGTCTGCGTCCTGCTGGAGGCCGCGGGCATCCAGGCCCCGAAGTACGGGCCACGCGCCCCGATCCGCTCCTTCGCCGGCTACTGACCCGGCGTCGCCGCGGAACGACCGGCGCAGAGCCGGCGCAGCGTCCGCCCCAGCCACCAGGCGTACGCCTGCTGGACGGCCCGGGTGACCGGCCCGGCGGCGCGCACGTACCAGCGGCCCGGCCGGCTGAACGCGGTCACCTCGAACCAGACCCCGTCGGCGGCGCGGGTGACCAGGAACGCCTCCTCGCCGATCTCCGGGTGCCCGGGCAGGGTGCCGTAGCCGAACCCGGCCCGGTCCGGCTCGTCCACCGTCCAGACCACCTCGGTCGGGCCCCAGATCCGCAGCGGGCCGAGGCCGAGCCCCGGGGTGACCCGCACCCCGGCCGCGGCGCGGGGCGCGTCGGTGCGCATGACGACGCCCGCGGCCCGGTGCAGCCGCCAGCCGAGCACCGCGTCCGCGGCGGTCGCGAAGCCGCCGTCGGGCAGCCGGACCCGGTGGCGCAGGTGGTGGTAGTCGGCCGGCAGGCGTCCGTCGCGGGTCGCCCCCACCTCGGGGTACGTCAGCTCGGGCACGTCGGCCTCCTCCTCGCGGGACACCGACAGGGTACGGCCGGGCCGGGTGGCCCGCCCGGCGCCGGTCCGCGGGGCTGTGGTGGGCTTGCCGGGTGACCGACCAGCTGACCGTCGCCCCGGCCGGTGTCGCGGACGCCGGCGAGATCCTCACCGTGCAGCGCGCCGCGTACCTGGTGGAGGCGCAGCGCTACCGGGACGTGTTCCTGCCCCCGCTGACCGAGACGCTGGACGAGGTCCGCGCCGCCCTGGCCGGCCCGACCGTGGTGCTGGCCGCCCGGCTCGGGCCCCGCCTCGTCGGCTCGGTACGCGCCCGGATCGACGGCGACACGGCCCACGTCGGCCGGCTCGCGGTCGCACCCGACCAGCAGGGGCGCGGCATCGGTGGCCGGCTGCTGACCGCGGTGGAGGCCGCCTGCGCCGGCCGGGTGACCCGGTTCGCCCTGTTCACCGGCGCGGAGAGCGCCGAGAACCTGGGCCTGTACGCGCGGCGCGGCTACCGGGTCGTGGCGCACCGGCCGGACGAGAACGGCAACCGCCTGGCGGTGCTGGAGAAGACCGTCGAGCCGGCACGCGGGGACGGCTGAGCGGCGCGCCGGCGGTCAGCCACGCTCGCAGCGGCGGCGGAGCCCGTCGGCCTCCTGCCGCAGGTAGCGGCGGATGGTCCGGCCGAGGAGCAGCCCGACCGGCCCGGCCAGCGGACCGGTCTGCGCCATGACCAGCTCGGCGCGGACCCGGCCGTCGTCCAGCGGGACCAGCCGGTGCTCGCCCCGGCTGTGCACGCCCGGGCTGTCGGACTCCCAGACGAAGGCGTGCGGCGGGTCGATCTCGGTGACCCGCCAGACCGCCGGGCGCAGCCGGGGCTGCTCCAGCCGGGCCGACGAGCCGAGGGTGAGCGGCCCGGGCGACAGCCGGCGGGCAGAGGTGACCGACGGCGTCCACTCCGGCCAGCGCTCGATGTCGGTCTGCACGGCCCAGACCCGGTCGATGTCGGCGGCGATCTCGACGGACTCGACGAACCGCATGGCGCTCCCCTCCCCCGGGCACGATCAGGGTCAGGCTACGCCCGGTATCGACGGCGGGTGATCCCGGTCAGGCCGCCTCGCGGAGGTCGGCCAGGCCGACCGGGGCGTACCGGCGGAGCAGCAGCTCCAGCTCGGCCACCGAGGCCACCTCGCCGACGACGTTGGCGCCGCCGCCGTGCTCGGGCGGGTAGCGGTGCACCAGCCGGTAGCGGTAGCGCCCGCGGATCAGTTGCACGCTGACCCGCCAGCGCCCGCAGCATCCGCAACTCCACTCCGGCACGCGGCGAACCGTAGCGCTGACCTGCGGTTTCACCATCCGGTCGCGGGTGACGAACGGGCCTGGGACGGGACACGCCGCCGGCCACCGCCGGTGATCTGCCTCACGACCGTCGGTGGGGTCTGATTGACTGGTCGCCGTGGACCTGCCGATCAATCCGCCGGTCGAGCCGATGCTGGCGAAGAGCGTGCCCCAACTACCCACCGACCCCGGCCTGACCTACGAACCCAAGTGGGACGGCTTCCGCTGCATCATCTTCCGCGACGGCGACGAGGTCGAGCTGGCCAGTCGCGGCGGCAAGACGATGACCCGCTACTTCCCCGAGGTGGTGGAGCAGGCGCGCCGCCAGCTCCCGGAGCGGTGCGCGGTCGACGGCGAGCTGATCGTGATCCGCCGGGACGGCCCGGCGGGCCAGCCGCGGCTCGACTTCGAGCTGCTGGCCCAGAGGATCCACCCGGCCGCGTCCCGGGTGAAGCTGCTCGCCGAGACCACCCCGGCCGACTTCGTCGCCTTCGACCTTCTCGCCCTCGACGACGAGCTGCTCACCGACCGGCCCTACCCGGAGCGCCGGGGCCGGCTGGAGAAGGCGCTGGCCAAGGTCCGGCCGCCGGTGCACGTCACCCAGGTGACCACCGACCCGGAGACGGCCCGGCGCTGGTTCGACGTGTTCGAGGGGGCCGGGCTCGACGGGCTCATCGTCAAGCCGGCCGACCTGCCCTACGAGCCGGGCAAGCGGCTCATGTTCAAGGTCAAGCACGCGCGCACCGCCGACGCCGTGGTGGCCGGCTTCCGCTGGCACAAGTCCGGCCCGGTGGTCGGCTCGCTGCTGCTCGGCCTCTACGACGACGCCGGGGTGCTGCACCACATCGGGGTCAGCTCCTCGTTCACGGCGGCCCGCCGCAAGGAGCTGCTCGACGAGCTGGAGCCCTACCGCGAGGTCGGCGGCGACCACCCGTGGGTGCACGGCGACCACGAGCGGGGGCAGCGCATCCCGGGCGGGGTGAGCCGGTGGACCGGCGGGAAGAACCTGGAGTGGGAGCCGCTGCGCCCGGAGCTGGTCGTCGAGGTGGGCTACGACGCGATGGAGGGCGACCGGCTGCGGCACACCGCCCAGTTCGTCCGCTGGCGCCCCGACCGCGACCCCCGCTCCTGCACGTACGACCAGCTGGAGCGGCCGATCCGCTACGACGTCGACCAGGTGCTGCGCGGGGATCCGGCGGCGACCGTCGGCGACGGGCCCGGCCGGGCGTAGCCTGGCGGTCCACACGATCATGGAGGGCTCCCACGTGACCCGCTTCTCCGACCGGATCCGCCGCCGGCCCACCCTGGCCGGGTTCGTCGCGGCGCTGGTGCTCACCGCCGGCTGCACGCTGCCGGCGTTCGCCCCGCGGGCCGAGAGCGAGGGCGAGGCGGCCGCCCCGGGCACCGCGCCGACCTGGCGCGCCTGCCCCGAGGTGCCGAACGAGCTGGTCGGGCGGGGCGCGGCGGGCATGCGCTACGACTGTGCCCGGATCGCCGTACCCCGGAACTGGGGCACCGGGGCGGCGACCGGCGCGACCGCCGGGCCGGGCGCCGGGGAGACCTTCGAGATCGCGCTGATCCGGATCCGGTCGAACAAGCAGCACGACCGGATCGGGTCGCTGGTGGTCAACCCGGGCGGTCCCGGCGCGTCCGGCGTGGACACCGCGGTCTACCTCTCCTTCGGCCCCGGGTTCGGCGGGCTGCCGGCCGACGTGACCGACCGGTTCGACATCGTGGGCTTCGACCCGCGCGGGGTGGCCCGGTCCAGCCCGGTGAAGTGCATCCCCGACGCCGACCTGGACGCCAGCTTCGGCTACGACCCCGACCCGGAGAGCCAGGCGTCCTTCGACGGCTTCGTCGCCCTCAACCGGCGGGTCGGCCAGCGGTGCGGCGGGAAATACGGGGACCAGCTCCCGCTCTACGGCACCGAGCAGGCCGCGCGGGACATGGACGCCGTGCGGGCGGCCGTCGGCGACGACAAGCTGACCTACCTCGGCTACTCCTACGGCACCCTGCTGGGCGCCACGTACGCCCAGCTCTACCCGCAGCGGGTGCGGGCGCTGGTGCTCGACGGCGCGGTGGACCCGCAGCAGAAGCTCATCGCCGGCTCGGAGAGCCAGGCGAAGGGCTTCGAGCGGGCGTTCGACAACTTCTCCCGCTGGTGCGCGGCGAACGCGGGCCGCTGCCCGATCGCGCCGGACGCCCGGGCCGCGGTGACCACCGCCATCGACAAGGCCCGGGTCTCCCCGGTGCGCGGCAGGGACGGCCGGGAGGCCACCGCCGGCTGGGTGTTCTACGCGGTGATCTCCTCCCTCTACACCGAGCAGGGCTGGCAGGAGCTGGCCCGGGCGGTCGACGCGTTGCAGGGCGGCGACCCGACCGGCGTGTTCAAGCTCGCCGACGCGTACGCGGGCCGCGAGGACGACGGGCACTACTCCAACCTGTTCGACGCGAACATGGCGGTGAACTGCGCCGACGAGACCGAGAAGCCGACCCGGGAGCAGATCCGGTCGCTCCAGTCGCAGTGGCGGCAGAAGTACCCGCTGTTCGGCCCGGCGCTGGCGGTCGGGATGCTCGGCTGCGTCGAGTGGCCCGGCGGGCGGGACCCGTACCCGACCGGGAAGGCGGCCGGCGCGCCGCCGATCGTGGTGGTCGGCACCACCGGCGACCCGGCCACGCCCTACGAGCAGACCGCCGCGCTGGCCTCGATGCTGGGCGTGGGCCGCGTGCTCACCTGGGACGGTGAGGGGCACACGGCATACCCGCAGACCGCCTGTGTCACGGCGGCCGTCGACGCCTACCTCGTCTCACTCACCGTCCCCCGGGAGGGGCTGCGCTGCCCCGCCCGGTGACGGCGCCGTTCGCGCTGCCCTGACTGGTGACGGTGCGCGGGCCACGCGGGCCCGCCGGGTGACGGTGCGCGGGCCGGTCAGCCCGCCGCCGGGGGCGTCCAGTCGAGCGGCAGGTGCCCGACGCGGACCCGCTGCGGGTGGTCGCCGACCGGCACGCTGGCCACCTTCTGCCCGGTGGCGAAGCTGATCGCGGTGACCCGGTCGGCGCCGGACTCGGAGATCACGCAGTCCCGGCCGTCCCCGCTGACCGTGGCCCAGTACGGCTTGCTGGCCGGCACCAGGGCGCCCTCGCGCAGGGTGGCCCGGTCGACGACGGTGGCGTAGTCGTCCATGGTGCCGGCGACGCAGAGCCGGGCGCCGTCCGGGCTGACCGACAGGCCGTGGTGCCGCGAGTCGTTGACCCAGGTGGTGCGGTCCTCGCTGGTGGCGGGGTTCTTCGGCAGGGTGGTGACCCGGGTGACCCGGTCGGTGGCGACGTCGTACTCGACCAGGCCGTTGAAGAACGAGACCTGGAAGTAGAGCCTGCTCCCGTCGGGGGTGAAGACCGCCGGGCGGACGGCGTCGGAGAGGTCCCGGTGGCCGGCGGCGTCCAGCCGCGAGCGCATGTCGATCACCTTGACCACGTCGAAGGTGGTGGTGTCGGCGACGGTGATCCGCCGGTCCCCCTTGGTCCAGTCCAGCCAGGGGGCGTCCAGGTCGGTGTTCACCTCGCCGATGGACATGTTCCACAGCCGGCGGCCGCCGTCGGTGAAGATGTTCTCGTGCGGCTTGTCCCCGGTGGGGAACGAGCCGAGCTGCTGGCCGGTGCGGATGTCGAGCACGTGCACGGTGTTGCCGGTGGAGGCGGAGACGGCCACCCGGCTGCCGTCCGGCGACACGGCCATGTGGTCGGCGCGGTAGCCGGAGACCGGGAACCGCCAGCGGATCTGCCCGGTGGCCAGGTCGACGGAGACCACGTCGGCGAAGCTGGGCCGGGACACCACCAGGGCGGTCCCGTCCGGGGTGGTGTACATGTCGTCGACGAGCTGGTCGTGCCCCTCCCCCGGCCCCTGCCGGATGCCGAGGAAGAACGCCAGCCGCACCGGGTTCAGGTAGATCTCGCGCAGCCGCGCGTCACGGTCGGGCACGACGTTGATCCGGCCGAGCCGCGCGTAGTCGCCGCGGGACCGGATGACGTCGGCCGTCCCCTCCCAGTTGTTGCCGACGAACATCACCTCCTGGAGGCCCACGGCGGCCGCGGCCGCGGCCGGGCGGGGCGCCGCCGCCACCGGGGCCGGCACGGCCAGGGCGAGGGCGGCCAGGGCGGCGAGGCCGGCGCGGCGGCCGCGGGGACGGGACGGGCGGCGGGGCGGGACGGGGGTCATGGACGCCTCCTGGGAGCCGGTTGCTACATCGACGTTTCTCTCTGTGCCGAGCGGTGTTACCTTGCGGTAACAATCAGGAGAGCAACCGGCCGGCCGCACCGGATAGGGACCGGAGGCCAACACCCGGCCGGCCCGGTTGTGCCACGACGACAACGGGAGGCGGCGGGAAGCCGATGACCCGGACCACCTTCGGGGCGCTGCTGCGTGACCTGGCCGCCGACGCGGCCGCCGTCGAGGAGGTTGTCCGGGCCGCCCGCGCGCACTCGCCCGAGGTGGCCCGGCTCCCCGCGGCGGAGGTCCGCCGCCAGGTCGTCCTCCTGCTCACCAGTGGGCTCGGCGCGCTGGAGCGACGGGAGGACCCGGGTGGGCGCGACTTCGCCGAGGCCCGCCGGCTGGGCGCCGACCGGGCGGCGCAGGGCGTCTCCGTGGCCGGGCTGCTGTGCGGCGTGCAGGCCGGCCGGGACCGGGCGGTCGAGCTGGTGGTCCGGCACGGGCGGGCGGCCGGGATTCCCGACGAGGTGCTGCTGGAGGGGCTGCTCACCATCGGCCGCTACGCCGCGGCGGTGGAACGTGCCGTCGTCGACGGCCACCGGGCCGCCGAGCGGGACCTGGCCCGTACCGGCGCGCCGGCCCGCGCCCGGCTGCTGCGCCGGCTGCTGCTCGGCGGGCCGGCCGGCGACCGGACGGCGGAGCTGGCCCGGTTCGGGTTACGTCCCGACGGGCGCTACCACTGCCTGGTCGCCGAGCAGCCCGACCCGGTGCGGGCACACGCCCTGCACCGGCAGTTCGCCGGCTGCGGCGGCGTGCTCGGCACCGTCGACGACCGGCTGGCCGGCCTCACCCCCCGGCTGCCGGCCGCGGCGCCCGCCGACCTGCTGGTGGTGGTCGCCCCCCGCCAGCCACTGGCCCGGGCCCCCGCCATGTACACGCTCTGCCTCGCCGCGCTGCGGACCGCGGCGCACCGGCGGCTGCGCGGTCTGCGCCTGCTGACGGACCTCGCCGTCCCGACCGCGCTGGCCGCCCAGCCGGCCCTCGCGGAACTGCTCCGGGGCGCATTGCTGAGCGGCCTCGACCCGGCCGACGAGTTCCACCGGGAGCTGGCCACGACCGCGCTGGCCTGGCTGGACCACGGCCAGCGGCTGGACCAGACCGCCGCCGCCCTGCACGTCCACCCGAACACCGTGCGCTACCGGCTGCGCCGGCTGCGGGAACTCACCGGCGGGCCGCCCGTCGAGGAGGGGGCGCGGTGCCCGGTGCCGGACACCGTCCGGTGGTGGTGGGCGCTGCGTACCTGGCTGGACCCGCGCTGAGCGCCGGGGGCCGGCGCGGTCACCGGAGCCGGTGGCGCCGGTGCCGGCGTTCCCAGGGCGGCGCCGCGCTGCCCGGCCCGCCGGCCGGCTCGGGGCGGTCCGGCTCGGGCAGCACGATGCCCTGACGGCTGGCCATCTCCTCCACCAGCGCCCGCAGCCGCCGTACGTCCGCCTTCAGCTCCTCCTGCTCGGCGTGCTCGAAGGCGTCGTCGTCCACGATCAGCCGGCTGGCGAAGTGCGCGGTGATGAGCGGGATGACCAGCAGCACCATGGTGGAGATGAGCAGCGCGGCGAGGAACCGCCCGGCGAAGGACGTCGGGGAGATGTCGCCGTAGCCGACCGTGGAGGCGGTCACCACGGCCCACCACACCGAGTCCGCGGCGCTCTTGTGCTCGGCGTGGCTGTACAGCACGCCGGCCACCACGATCATCAGCAGGTACGAAATGATCAATGTGCGCGGCGAGTTGGCGAACCAGACCAGACCGCGGTAGATCCAGCGGAACGGCAACAGCAGGACGTCCATGGCGCACATGCTGCCCGGTGCCGGCAACCGGCGCGACGGCATCGCCGGGCGTGACTGTGGGAGGCTGCCCGACGTGACCGATGTGATCTTCCGGGAGGCGGTCCGGGCCGACCTCCCCGCCGTGATCGCCCTGCTGGCCGACGACGTGCTGGGCAAGGCCCGCGACTTCACCGAGGTGGACGAGGCGTACGAGCGGGCGTTCGCCGCCATCGACGCCGACCCGCGCAACCACCTGGTTGTCGCGGAGACCGGCGGCGAGGTGGTCGGCTGCTTCCAGATCACCTACATCCCGGGGCTGGGCCGGCACGGCGCCGAGCGGTCGCTGATCGAGTCGGTCCGGGTCCGCTCGGACCTGCGCGGCCGGGGGCTGGGTCGGGCCATGATGACCTGGGCGATCGACCAGGCCCGGGAGCGGGGCTGCGCGCTGGTGCAGCTCACCACCGACAAGAGCCGCGCCGACGCGCACCGCTTCTACCGCGACCTCGGCTTCGTGGCCAGCCACGAGGGCATGAAGCTGGCCCTCTGACGGGGTAGCTTGACGGCGATGGCCGCATCCGGTGCCCCACTGTCCCGCCGACGGCGGGTCGGGGTCGCCCTGCTCGGCGCCGGCCTGCTCGCCGTCCTCACCGCGGCGGCGCTGCCGGCCTGGCGCACCGTCTACCCGGACCGGGTCGCCCTGCGGTCAGGCCGGGAGTTGCTGTGGGTCGTGCTGCCGTGGGCGCTGGTGTGCGGCCTGGTCGCCGTGGTCGCGCTGGCCCGGGTCGGCCCGTCCCGCTGGCTGTGGCGCGACGTGAGCCGCGGGCTCCTGATCTCGACCGTGCTCGCCGGCGCCGCCGTCACCGCCACCTGGTGGTTGTTCTCCGCCACCGACGCGTACGCGCGGGAGGACGGGATGGTGTCGACCGGCCCCGGCCCGGGGACGTGGCTGGCGCTGCTCGGCTGCCTGCTCGTCCCGCTGGCGGGAGCGCTGCCCGACGACCCCTCCCCCGGCCGGGGGAGCTGACTCCCCGCTCGCGGGGAGGACCCGGGCCGGGCCGCTCGGCAGGCTGGAGGCAGTTTCCAGCACCGGGGAGGCCCGATGACCACCGACACCGTCCACCGCCGCGCCGCCCGTCCCACGCCAGCCTGGGCGGTCCGCGTCGCCCACCTGATCCCGCTCGTCGTCCTGCCGTCCGGGCTGTGGCGGATCGCCCTGGTCGCCGGCCTGCCGATCGGCGCGTCGGCGTACGGCGCCCCGGTCGATCCCGGCTTCGGCGAGAGCGTCTACATCGTCTCGCTGAGCCTGGTCTCGGAGGGGCTGGCGCTGCTCGCGTTCGGCCTGGTCCGCCCGTGGGGCGAGGTGTTCGCGGGCTGGCTGCCACTGGTCGGCGGCCGGCCGGTGCCACCCCGGTTCGCGGTCGCCACCGCCACGACGGGCGCCGTCGCACTCACCCTGATCTGGGGGTACGCCGCCTGGGGCGTGGTCGTGGACGGCAACGACCTGGCCTTGAGCCCACCCGGCTTCGCCCTCCTGCTGGCCTGCTACACCCCCCTCCTGCTGTGGGGCCCTCTCCTCCTCCTGCTCGCCTGGTCCTACCACCACCGCCACCGTGGCAGGGAGGTCAGTCGGTGACCAGTCTGCCGTCGCGGAGGGTCAGGGTGCGGTCGGCCATCTCGATCAGTGCCGGGTCGTGCGTGGCGACCAGGGCGGTCATGCCGCGGGCGTGCACCACGGCCCGGAGCAGGTCCATGATGGAGCGGCCGGTCTCCGAGTCGAGCTGACCGGTCGGCTCGTCGGCGATGAGCAGGTCCGGCTCGTTGGCCAGCGCCCGGGCCACCGCCACCCGCTGCTGCTGGCCGCCGGACAGCTCGTACGGGCGCTGCAACGCGTGCCCGCCCAGGCCGACCAGCTCCAGCAGCACGGCCACCCGCTGCTCCCGCTCGGCGGCCGGCACCTTGGCCAGCCGCAGCGGCACCCCGACGTTCTCGGCCGCCGACAGGATCGGGACCAGGCCGAAGGTCTGGAAGATGAACCCGACGGTGCCCCGGCGCAGCGCCAGCAACTCCCGTTCGCTGGCGGTCGTCACCTCGTGCCCGGCCACCCGCACCCGTCCGCTGTCCGGCCGGTCCAATCCGCCGACCAGGTTCAGCAGGGTGGTCTTGCCGGCACCGGAGCGGCCCCGGACCGCGACCAGCTCACCCCGGCCGGCCGCGAAGGACACGTCCCGCACGGCGTGGACGGCGTGCTCGCCCTTGCCGAAGGTGCGGCTCACCCCCTCGACCCGCACCACCTCGTCCACGGCGACACGGTTCGGCGGCACGGTCAGCTGCTCGGTCATCGCTCAGTCTCCTCGGCGTGCGCCCGGTCGCCCGGCCGCACCTCGACGTGGTCGGGTTCCAGGTTGAGCCGGACCCGGTCGCGCATGGACAGGGCGTCCACGAAGGACGCCGGCAGCTGCATCCGGCCGGACCGGTCGAGCACCGCGTACTCCTCGCTGACCAGCTCGGTGCTGCCGTCGGCGGCGACCCGGGCGGTGCGGTGGACCTCGGAGGCGGTCCGGCCGTCGCGGATCGAGACGGTCCGGCGGACCTGACCGGCCACGGCGTGGTCGTGGGTGACCACCACGATGGTGACGCCCAGCTCGGCGTTGATGGTGCGCAGCGCGGCGAAGACCTCGGCGCCGGTGGCCTCGTCCAGCTCGCCGGTCGGCTCGTCGGCGAAGAGCACCTCCGGGTCGTTCGCCACCGACACGGCCACCGCGCAGCGCTGCTGCTCGCCGCCGCTCATCTGGCCCGGGCGGCGGTCCGCGCAGTAGCCCACCCCGACCAGGTCGAGCAGCTCACGGGCGCGTTCCCGCCGGGCCCGCCCGGAGCGGCCACCGGCCAGCTTCATGGGCAGCTCGACGTTCTCCAGCGCGGTCAGGTACGGCAGCAGGTTCCGACCGGTCTGCTGCCAGACGAAGCCGACCACCTGGCGGCGGTAGGCGAGGCGGCGCCGGTTCGACAGGGCGAGCAGGTCGTAGTCGGCGACCCGGGCGACGCCGGCGGTCGGGGTGTCCAGCCCGGAGAGGATGTTCAGCAGGGTGGACTTGCCGGAGCCGGAGGCGCCGACGATCGCGACCAGGTCTCCCCGGTCGATGACCAGGTCGAGGCCCTGGAGGGCGAACACCTCCACCCCCTCGGTCTTGAAAATGCGCACCAGGCCGTCGCAGACGATGTGCCCGCGCAACCGGTCCTGGCCGCCGGCCCGCTCGGCCGCACGCTGGGCGGCCTGCCGCTGGAGCGCGGCCAGATCCGGCACGACGGTGGTGCCCGCGGTAGCGGTCATCAGCTCTCCTCTCCGAGCCGGAGCACCTCACCGAGGCGCATCCGGCGGTTGTTCAGGGCCTCGACGGCGATCGCGAAGCCGAGGGCGACCGCCCCGAGCAGGACGACCCCGGCGACCAGGCGCGGCTCGAACGCCACGCGGACGGGAGCACCGCCGGTGAAGGCGGACAGGCCGAGCACGGGGGTCAGCAGGAGCGGCAGCAGCGCGCCGACCACCGCGCCGGTGACCACCGCCACGGCGACCAGTGGACCCAGCTCCACCAGCAGGAGGCCGCGCCACTGCCCGCGGGACAGGCCGAGGGTCCGCAGCCGGGACAGCACCTGGCCACGGGCGCGGGCCCCGGCCAGCACGACGAACCCGATGGCCAGCAGGCCCAGCACCGTCCCCGCGACGGCACCGGCGACGAAGCCGAAGCCGAGCACGCCGTTCATGCTGCCCTCGCCCACCTGCCGCCGGACGTCGGCCCAGGTGAGCACCTCGACCTCGCGCGGCGGCGTGCGCCCGGCGAACGCGCCGTCCTGCTGGAAGCGGCGCTGGCCCTCGTTGCCGACCCGGCGCAGCTCCGCCACGTCGAGGTGGTCGCCCGCCACCAGGAATCCGGTCGGCACGGCGACGGTCGACCGGCGGGGCAGCCCCTGCCACGGCAGCACGACGAACCGGGTGTTGTCGGCCCGGAGCAGCGGGAAGGTCTCCGCCTGGCCGGCCACCCGGAACTCGTACCGCTGGCTCTGCACGCTGACGAAGGCCGAACGCTCGCGACCGGCGGCGGCCAGGTCCGCGGCGACGGCCGGGGAGACCACGGCCGGCAGCGGTCCGGCGGCGGCCGGGCCCACCAGCGCCTCGGGCACCGTCACGCGGACGCCGCTGTCCCGGACCAGCCCCGCGAGGGCGGGACCGTCCACCAGCAGCACGGTGACGTCGCCGGTACGCAGGTCGGTGCCGCGCTCGTCCGTGGCCAGCCGCTGGCCCGACTCCTGCAGCACGGGGGTGGTCCGCCGTACGCCGGGCAGGCGGGCCAGTTCGGCCTCGGTCTCCCGCGTGAACTGCTGGCCCTGGATCAGCGCGTCGGCCGGCACCCGCCGGCCGGCCACCTCGTCCCGGCTCACCGCCACGCCGGCGGTGACCACGGCGCAGAACGCCGCCGTGGCGACCGCCAGGACCACGACCACGAGCGGCGTGGTGACCACGGCGCGGGCGGCCCGGGCCGAGCCGAGGAAGGCGACACTGCCCCGGGTGCGGGCGGCGAGTCGGCCGAGCAGCCACAGCGGCCACGGGTAGAGCCGGACCGCCAGCACCGCCGCGGCGGTCGCGAGCAGCACCGGGACCGAGACCAGCAGCGGGTCCACCACGCCGGGGACCAGGCCACGGCGGCGCAGCAGCAGCACCGCGACCACGGCGAGCAGCAGCACGCCGGCCTCCACGGTGATTCGCCGGGTCGACGGGCGGAGCCGCACCAGGTCGCGCCGCCCGGCGACGCCGGTCGGCGCGGCGAGCGCGGCCACCGGCAGCGCCAGGACGATCAGTGCCGTGGCCACCACGGCGGCGGGCAGGGAGTCGGCCGCCGGGCCGGGGGCCAGGTTGCCCAGCGCCCAGCCGGCGGCTGCGGTGGGCAGCAGCACGAGCAACGACTCGGCCAGGCTGCGGGCCGCCACCGAGCCGGCTGTGCCGCCCCGGGCGCGCAGCAGGGTGAACTCGGTCCGTCGACGGCGCACGGTCAGCCCGGCCGCCAGAATCACCAGGCCGGCCAGGGCAGCCAGCACGCCGGCGGCGATCACCGCGAGGACGGTGCGGACGGCGGCCACCTGGCCCTGGAACTCGCGCAGCGGGATGTCGAGCCCCTGGTGGAAGCCCCGGCCCTGCGCCTGCCGGCTCATCCGCTGCAGGTCGCCGATGATCTGGTCCACGTCCACGGCGTGGATTCCGCTGGCGCCCATCCGGTACCGCCAGCTGAACCGCAGGCCCCACCCGTCGGCGGAGAGCCGGTCCAGCGCGGCGCCGTCGGCGACCCCGAGGGCGACGAACGGCTGGGCGTCCCCGGGCGGTTCGACCACGTGCAGGACCTGCGGCAGTCCCTGCCAGATGCCGTCCGCGCGGTCACGCGGCTCGAACACGCCCACCACGACGATCCGGACGGGATCCGGGGCACCCTCGGGCGACGCCGACGCGGGTCCGGCGAGGGTGAGCCGGCTGCCGACCCGCAGGTTCAGCTTGCGCGCCACCTCGCCGGCCAGCGCGACCTGCACCGGCTGGTCGGGCCGCGCTGCCGGGTCCGGCCAGCGTCCCTCGGTCAGGCTGCCGGCGTCAGCGATGCCGGGCAGGCTGCGCAGCCCGAGGTCGACCAGGAGGTTCTCCGCCGCCAGGTCCGGGCCGGTCAGCCGGCCGACGTCGGTCTCCGCGGCGAACCACCGCTGGTCGACGAGCGCCCGCACGTCCGGTGGCATCTCGGCCTCCAGCCGGGGCAGGTCGGCCGCGAACGCCTCCATCAACGAGGTGCCGTTGCCGGCGTTGAAGAGCGACTCGGTCCCGTACGTCACGTCCCGCGCCGCGGCCGGCTGGCCGGCCAGGAAGGTCCGCAGGCCCGCCTCGGCGCGCCCGTTCACCAGCCGGGGTACGCCGCCGATCAGTGCCAGTACGACCATCGCCAGCGCGGCGAGCAGCAGGAACTGTCCGCCGTACGCCCGAACCCGGCGGGCAACCGCGCCGATGCTCATCGCGCCGCCTCCCCGTCGCCGGTCGCCGCCGTGCTCCACCCGGTCACTGGTCTCCCCCGATCCGCAGCTGTGCCGCCGCCACCCGCTGGCGGATGCCGAGGGCGATGAACGCGCTGAAGGCCAGTGCCGCCAGCAAGAGGCCGAACGCGGTCGCCCCGACCGGCAGCCAGGGCAGGACGAAGGCCGCCTCGGGCACCGGTCTGCTGGCCGACGGGGTGAGGATGACCAGCGGCGCCATCGTCACGCCGACCACCGCGCCCAGCAGCAGCCCCACCCCGACACCGATCCCGGCCAGGAAGGTCTGCTCGGCGAGCAGGGCCCGGGCCAGCAGGCGGGGAGTCGCCCCGAGGGTGTGCAGGACGGCGAACTCGCCCAGCCGGTGCCGGGCCGTGGCCCACACGTCGACGAGCAGTCCGACGAGCGCCAGCAGCACCGCGCCCAGCGCGGCGACGAGCAGTCCGGTGCGGGCTCCCCGCCAGTAGGGGTCGGCCGCCGCCCGCTCGGCCAGTTCCCGGCGGTCCAGCACGGTGACACCGGCCAGTTCCCGGGCTGCCTGGTCGGCGGCCGGCCGCCCGTCGCCGTCGGCGCTCAGCCACCACTCCTGCACCGGACGGACGGTGCCGCGGTCACGGATCAGCCAGTCGGTCGCGGCGGGCATGTCCAGCAGCACGCCCTCCCCGGTGGTGGAGGGCACCGCGTCCACCTCACCGACCACCGTGACCGGCAGCGAGACGCCGGAGAGCGACAGGGTGACGGTCTCCCCCGGAGCCAGGCTCAGCGCCTCGCGTACCCGGGGGGTCATCAGCACGGGGACGGGTCGGTCGTCGCCGGTCGGCACCACCACGAACCGCGAGGAGTCCTGGTACGCGAACCGGCCGCCCGCCCGCATCAACACGGAGTTCTCGGCGACCAGCCCGGTGGGCGTGGGCGTGACGCTCAGGTTCCCGTCGGGCGTGCCGTTGGTCGCCTTCCAGTCCTCGCCCAGTGCTGCCGGCCGGGCCGTCCCGCCGGCGTCGACCAGGCGCAGGTCGGTCACCTCGAACCGGTACGCCGTGCCGGCCACGTCACCGCCGTCGATCTCGAAGCCGGCGAGCCGCAGCACGCCGGCGTCGGGCAGCGCCACGCGGAAGGGCGTCGGCCGGCCGGTGTCGTCGCCGGTGGCCACCGGCAGCCGCAGGGCGAGCCCGTCCGCACGGGTCAGCAGCAGCCACACGTCGATCCGTTGCGGGTTCACGGCGTCGCGCACGGAGGTGCGGACGGTGCCGTTGACCGACCGGGTGCCGGCGGGAAGTTCGACCCCGGCCGGGGCGCTCCGCGACCGGGCGAGCCGGTCGAACAGCGCCGGCACGGGCTCGTCGGTCAGCCGCTCGTTGAATCGGACGACCCCGGCGGCCCCCGCGGCGTCCAGACTCACCACGGTGGCGGGCAGATCCGCGCGACCCACCCGGATCTCGTCCCGCCAGCCGGGCAGGGCCGCCCGGACGCCGGGCAGGGCGGCGATCTCCCCCACCCGACCGGTCGGGGCGACCCCGTTGCCCTCGGTGAGCCGCAGGTCCGCGCCGACCGCGTGGTCGGCCTGGTCGACCTGGGACCGTTCGCCGGTGGCCACCAGCGACCAGGCCAGCGTGCTTCCGCCGACCGCGAGGGCGAGCAGCAGCACCGGGCCGGCGTGCGGACGGCGACCCGCCTGCCACATGCCGAGGATGGTGGCCGTCCATGGCCGGCGGTCGACGAACCGTTCGGCGAACCGCGTCGCGGGGGGCAGCAGCCGCAGCGCCACGACCGCGCCGGCCAGCACTCCGAGCGTCGGCGCGGCGACCAGCAACGGGTCCACGCCGAGCCGGCCGGCCGCGCCCGACACCGGGGAGGAGTACTGCCGCAGCTGGGTCCAGGCGAGCACCGCGAAGCCGACCAGCAGCAGGTCGACGCTGGCGCGCTGCACGCTGGCGGCCCGGGTGGGCCGCGACCGGGCCGCCATGTCCGCCACGTAGGTGCCGGCGCCGCGCAGCGTCGGGGCGACCATCGCGACCAGGCATCCGGCGGCGGTCACGGACGCCGCCAGCCAGAGCGGCGTCAGGCCGCCCTCGTCGGCCGAGCCACCGGCCTGGCTCAGCGCCGCGCCGGCGGCCAGCGGGCCGAGCAGGGCCGCCGGCAGCACGACCAGGGTCGCCTCCCGGGTGGCGAGGCCGGCCAGCTGCCGTCGGGCGGCGCCCCGGGCGCGCAGCAGGGCGGTCTGGTTCCGTCGGTCCTCGTGCAGCAGCGCGGCCACCAGCACCAGGGCGTAGCCGCCGAGGACCAGGATCAGCAGGACCGGGGTGGCCAGCGAGGACCGGCCGACCAGATCAGCCCCGGCCACCCGCCCGAGCAACCGGTCCATCGAGGTGACGACCTGGGCCGAGTCGCCGAGTCCGGCCTCGTCCGGCACCCCGGCGACCGCGGCGGGGAGCGCGTCGCGGACGTCGAGCAGCCGGCCCTGTCCGGCCACCGCGGCCAGGTCCGGCTGGACCACCCACCACGCGGAGACGGAGCCCGGAAACATCGCCGCGAAGTCCGCGGGATCCAGCACGAACGGCCCGTACGAGGTGTCGGAGGCCGCCGCGCTGCCGGTGCCGATCCCCGGCGCCAGCCGCCAGTACGCCCCTGCCGGGTCACGGGGCCGCCAGGTGCCGACCAGCACCACCTCACCGGGCCGGTCGGTGCTCCGGTCGAGCATCGGCACCCGGTCGCCCACGGCCATGCCGAGCGCACCGGCGACCTTCTCCGGCAGCGTCACCTGGCGCGGGCTGGAGCCCGCCGCCGGCCACGCCCCGGCGGTCAGCTCGGCGTGGGCCGGAAGGTCGTCGAGGGCCGCCAGGTTGGCGAAGACGGGATCGCCGTCCCGCGGCCGTGGGCCCAGGTCCCCGGTGAGCTCCCGGCCGGAGCCGTAGCGGGCGCCGTACACGGCGACCGGGGCGCCGCCGAGGCCGCGGGTGAAGCCGTCCCGGATCTTCCGGTCGCGCGCCGCCAGCTCGGCGGCGTCCTTGCCGGTGGAGCCGGTCACCAGCAGGCTGCGCTCCTCCAGCGGGGCTCCGGCGAGCAGCGCCCGCTGGCCGGATTCCACGGCCCGCCGGTTGTACTCGGTGAGACCGGCGACCAGAGCGATCGCGACCAGCGCCGCGGCGGTCGCGGCGAGCAGCAGCCCACGCGCGTTCCTGGCCCGCCTCCATACCAGTCTCATCCGGCCCCTCCCCTGGCCCCGGCGGGCCGACGACCAGGAAGACCCGCCAGGGACCGGAAAAGGTTCGCGCGCGTTACATGATCGTTATCCGGCCGGGTGGCGCCGGCTCGTCAGGCGCGGGGCCGGTCGCGGTCCTTGGAGGGCTGCACCCGCTTCGGCTCGCCGGGCATCTTCGGGTATTCCGGCGGGTAGGGCATGTCGCCCTGACCGGCGGCGGCGTCCCGCTCGGCCCACTCCAGCAGCGGGGTGATGTCCCACGGGGCGTCGTCGATGCCGGCGTGCGGGTCGCCCCGCTCGGCGAACCGGGCCGGCACGCTGCCCAGGTGGAAGTCGTCCGGGTCGACCTCGGTCAGCTCGTCCCAGTCGACCGGGGTGGACACGGTGGCCCGCCCGTTGGCCCGCAGCGAGTACGCGCAGGCGATGGTGCGGTCGCGGGCCATCTGGTTGAAGTCCACGAAGACCCGGGTGCCCCGCTCCTCCTTCCACCAGGCGGTGGTGACCAGCTCGGGGCGCCGCCGTTCCAGCTCCCGGGCCAGCGCGATGGTGGCCCGGCGCACCTCGACGAAGGTCCAGCGCGGCTGGATGCGCAGGTAGACGTGCACGCCCCGGCCGCCGGAGGTCTTGGGCCAGCCGGCCACGCCCAGCTCGTCCAGGAGCCCGCGCAGCTCACCGGCGGCGGTGACCGCGTGGCTGAAGTCGGTGCCGGGCTGCGGGTCGAGGTCGATGCGCAGCTCGTCGGGGCGGTCGACGTCGGTGGCGCGCACCGGCCACGGGTGGAAGACCACCGTGCCCATCTGCGCGGCCCAGGCCACGTGCGCCAGGTCGGCGGGGCACAGCTCGGCGGCCTTCCGGCCGCTGGGGAAGCTGATCTCCGCGGTCGCCACCCACGGGGGCACGCCCCGGGCCGGCACCCGCTTCTGGAAGAACGCCTCCCCCTCGATGCCCTCGGGGAAGCGCTGCAGGGTGGTGGGCCGGTCGCGCAGGGCCCGCATGATCCCCTCGCCCACCGACAGGTAGTAGTGGAAGACGTCCGCCTTGGTGAAACCGCGCTGCGGGAAGATCACCCGGTCGGGGCTGCTCAGCCGGACGGTATGCCCGGCGACCTCGATCTCCTCGACTGCGGCCTTGCTGCCAGCCATTGGGCGACCCTATGCGATGCCACTGACGGCCGACGTACCGTTGACCGGTGAGTCTTTCCGACAATGAACTGCCCCGCACCGAGGACGAGTGGCGGGTCCGGCTGAGCCCGGAGGAGTTCCGGGTGCTCCGCGAGGCCGGCACCGAACGCCCCTGGACCGGCGAGTACGTCGACACCAAGACCCCCGGCGTCTACCACTGCCGGGCCTGCGGGCTCGAACTGTTCCGCAGCGAGGACAAGTTCGACTCGCACTGCGGGTGGCCGAGCTTCGACGACGCCATCCCGGGCGCGGTCAAGGAGATCCCCGACAACACGCTCGGGATGCGGCGGGTCGAGATCCGGTGCGCCCGCTGCGACAGCCACCTGGGGCACGTCTTCGAGGGCGAGGGTTTCACCCCGAAGGACACCCGGCACTGCGTGAACTCGATCTCGGTCCGGCTGGAGCCGCAGCAGGGCTGACGGCGCCCGGGGTTGACGGCGCGACGCCGCCGGCCGGTCAGAGGAGCAGGCGGCTGCCCTGCTCGTCGACCGCGTCGGCGGCCTCGTCGTCCAGCCAGACACCGCCGGTGGCGAGGTAGCGGAAGCGGTACTCCCCCGGGCCGAGCCGCACGGTCACCGTCCGGGTGCCGTCGCGGCGGGCCACCAGCTCGTGCCGGCCGGGCTGCCAGTCGTTGAAGCAGCCGACCACGCTGACGGTGCCGGGCGGGGTGTCCCGGGGCAGGCAGAAGGTGACCCGGGTCTGGTTGCCGAAGAGCCTGTTGCGCTTGATCAAGGGGTTCCTCCGAGGTTCGAGGCGGTCACCGGGTCTAACGCGCGACACGCCGGGGGCGACTCGCCGTCGAGCCGGATCAGGTTCGCCGGTTTCGGTTGCCGGGGTGTGTCCGCTGGTCGACCCTGGGATGACGGGTCCGTTTTCGGGGGGTTTCGTATGGCTACCTGTGAGGTCTGCGGCAACGACTACTGGATGGCGTTCGAGGTGCGCACGGTCAACGGGGCCACGCACATCTTCGACTCCTTCGAGTGCGCCATCCAGAAGATGGCGCCGATCTGCGAGCACTGCCAGACGAAGATCGTCGGGCACGGGGTCGAGGTCTCCGGCCGGTTCTTCTGCTGCGCCCACTGCGCCCGCGCGGTCGAGGGCTCCCAGGGCGCCGAGGTCCGCGACGCGGTCGGCGCCCGCCCCGCCTGAGGGTCCGGAGGGACGGGCCTACCATCGCGGGATGCCTGTCGAGTCCCACCGGGCCAGCTTCGCCGAGCTGGACGCGCGCACCTTCCACGACCTGCTCCGGCTGCGCATCGACGTGTTCGTCGTCGAGCAGTCCTGCCCGTACCCGGAGCTGGACGGCCGGGACGTCGAACCCGGCACCCGGCACCTCTGGCTGACCCGGGACGACGTGGTGCTGGCGTACCTGCGGATCCTGGCCGACCCGGACGGCACGGCGCGGATCGGCCGGGTCGTGGTGGCGCCGGCGGCCCGCGGCGCGGGCCTGGCCGGCGCGCTGATGAGGGAGGCCCTCGCGGTGGTGGGCGGCCGGCCGTGCGTGCTGGAGGCGCAGACCCACCTGGTCGGCTTCTACGCCGGCCACGGCTTCGCGGTCAGCGGCCCCGGCTACGTCGAGGACGGGATCCCGCACACCCCGATGCGGCGGGAGGGCCGCCCCGCCGCCTGAGCAGACATTGACGGATACCGCTTTCCTGTGGCAGCGTGCCAGGCGGAGCCGTCACACGAGCCGCGGGAGGGGGCAACTCCCGCACCGTCCGGGCGTCGTACACCGACATCCCCACCCCGGAGGCTCACATGTCCACTCCGCACCGCCGCCGCGCCCCGCTCGTGGCGGCGATCCTGAGCGTCTGCGCGGTCGTCGCGGCGCTGCTCACCACCGCGCTGTCCGGCCCGGCCTCGGCGCACGGGTCGGTGGTCGACCCAGCGTCGCGCAACTACGGCTGCTGGCAGCGCTGGGGCAGCGACTTCCAGAACCCCGCGATGGCCACCCAGGACCCGATGTGCTGGCAGGCCTGGCAGGCCGACCCGAACGCCATGTGGAACTGGAACGGCCTGTTCCGTGAGGGCGTCGCCGGCAACCACCAGGCGGCCATCCCGGACGGCCAGCTGTGCAGCGCCGGGCACACCGCCAGCGGGCGCTACAACGCCCTCGACGCGGTCGGCGCCTGGAAGACCTCGCCGGTGACCAGCAACTTCCGGATCAAGCTGTACGACCAGGCCAGCCACGGCGCCGACTACATCCGGGTGTACGTGTCCAAGCAGGGCTACAACGCGCTGACCACGCCCCTGCGGTGGAGCGACCTGGAGCTGGTCGGCCAGATCGGCAACACCCCGGCCAGCCAGTGGACGCCGGAGTCGCAGGGCGTGTCGATCCAGGTGCCGGCGAACGCGCCGGGCCGCACGGGCCGGCACGTCGTCTACACCATCTGGCAGGCCAGCCACCTGGACCAGTCGTACTACCTGTGCAGCGACGTGGACTTCGGCGGCGGCTCGACCACGCCGCCCACCACGCCGCCGCCGACCACCACGCCGCCGACCACGCCGCCGCCGACCACGCCGAACCCGGCCGGGGCGTGCACGGCGACGTACCGGATCACCGGACAGTGGGGCGGCGGCTTCCAGGCCGAGGTGCAGGTGACCAACGGCGGGTCACCGGTACGCGGCTGGTCGGTGAGCTGGAACTACGCCAACGGCCAGCAGGTCAGCTCGGCGTGGAACGCCACGGTGAGCACCAACGGAACGCTGGTCACCGCGCGCAACGTGGCCTACAACGGCACCCTGGCCGCGGGGGCGAGCACCACGTTCGGTTTCGTCGGCTCGTGGAGCGGGAGCAACCCGGCGCCCGGGATCCTCTCCTGCACGACGGTCGCCTGACCGCCGTCCGGCCGGGGCCGCGGATCGCGGCCCCGGCCGGCACGGGTCAGACCAGGCAGGTGACGAAGTCGGCGATCGAGCGGCGGCGGCCCGTGTAGAAGGGAACCTCCTCGCGCACGTGGCGCCGGGCGGTGGCAGCCCGCAGGTCCCGCATCAGGTCGACGATCCGGTGCAGCTCGTCGGCCTCGAAGGCGAGCATCCACTCGTAGTCGCCGAGGGCGAACGAGGCCACCGTGTTGGCCCGCACGTCCGGGTACCCGCGGGCCATCTTGCCGTGCTCGGCCAGCATCTCCCGCCGCTCGGCGTCGGGCAGCAGATACCACTCGTACGACCGGACGAACGGGTAGACGCAGAGGTAGGCGCGAGGCTCCTCGTTGGCCAGGAACGCCGGGATGTGGCTCTTGTTGAACTCGGCCGGCCGGTGCAGCGCCATCTGCGACCAGACCGGGGTCAGCGCCCGGCCCAGGGTGGTGCGCCGGAACCGCAGGTACGCGTCCTGGAGCGCGTCGCTGGAGGACGAGTGCCACCAGATCATCAGGTCCGCGTCGGCGCGCAGGCCGGCCACGTCGTACGTGCCGCGGATGGTGACGTCCTTGCCGGCCAGCTCCTCGAAGAGCGACTCGACCTCGGCGACGACGTTCTCGCGCAGCGACGGGAGGGGGCTGGTGGCCCGGTAGACGGACCACATGGTGTAGCGGATGGTCTCGTTGAGCTCCCGCAGCCGGGCCGCGTTGGTCTGCTCCGTCATGCTGCCGATCCTCCCAGTGCAGTGATGATCTCTTCGGCCGCCGTCTCGCCGGAGCGGACGCAGACCGGGATGCCGACGCCGTCGTAGCCGGCCCCGGCCAGGGCCAGCGTCGGGTGGGCGGCGCGCAGCGCCGTCCGGGCCGCCGCCACCCGGCCGAGGTGGCCGGGGGTGTACTGCGGCAGGGCCCCGCCCCACCGCTGCACGTGCCGGGCCACCGGGGCCGGCAGCGGCGTGCCGAGCACCTTCGACAGCTCCCGGTGCACGGTGGCGACCAGGTCGTCGTCGGTGAGCTGGAGCGAGGTCTCGTCGCCGTACCGGCCGACCGAGGCGCGGACCAGGGCGAGCCCGTCGGGCCGGCGCAGGTGACCCCACTTCGTGGTGAAGAACGTGGACGCCTTGATCAGCAGCCCCTCGGTGGCCGGCACCAGGAAGCCCGACAGCTCCGGCAGCTCCGGCTCGGGCAGGGCCATGGTGACCAGCGCGACGCTGGCGTAGTCCAGCCCGCCGACGGCCGTCGCGACCTCCGGGGCCGGGCCGGCGAGCAGCCGGGCGGCCGGGCGCGCCGGCACGGCGAGCAGCACGGCGTCGGCCTCGACGAACTCCGGCTCCCGGGTGGGGCCGACGGTGAGGCGCCAGCCGGTCGGGGTGGGGTGCAGCTCGCGGACGGCGGCGTCCCGGCGGATCGTCGCCCCGCTCTCCCGCGCCGCCGCCTCGACCAGCGTGCTCAGCCCGCCGGCCAGGGTGCCGAAGACCGGTGCGCCGGGGGCGCGGGGCGCGGCGGCCTGCGCGGCGCGGACCGCACCGACCAGGGTGTGCTGGACCCGGGCCGCCCGGGCCAGCGCCGGCATGGTGGTGACCAGCGACAGGTCGTCGGCCCGGCCCGCGTAGACGCCGCCGAGCATCGGGTCGACCAGCCGGTCCACCACCTCGTCGCCGAGCCGGTCACGGACCAGCGCGCCGACCGACACGTCGGCGTCCGGCGGGAGCAGCGGCGCGCCGCCGTCCCGGTCGGCCGCCGCGGCCGGCTGCGCCACCGCCGCCACCCGGTCCAGATCCCCGGGTACGCCCACCAGGGTGCCGCCGGGGACCGGGCGCAGCCCGCCGTCGACCACCAGGGCGGCCTGCCCGACGGTGGGGTGCACGATCGACCCGGCCAGGCCGAGCCGGCGGATCAGGGTCACCGCGGCCGACTCCCCGCCGGCCGGGTCGCGCATGAGGAACGACTCGGCGCCGAACTCGACCGGGCCGCCGGCCAGCTCACCGGTGCGCAGCTTGCCGCCGAGGCGGCCGGACTGCTCGTACACGGTGATCTCGGTGCCGGTGGGGGCGCGGTCGCGCAACCGGACGGCGGCGGCCAGCCCGGTGATCCCGCCACCGACGATCGCCACCCGCCACGGTCGCGCCATGGTCGTCCCTCCCTTACGCGGCCGGCCGCGCGGACAGCTCGTGCACCAGCGCGACCACCCGGGTCAACACCTCGGGGTCGGTCTCCGGCAGCACGCCGTGACCGAGGTTGAACACGTGACCGGGGGCGGCCCGCCCCTCGTCGAGGATCCGGCGCACCGCGGCCTCCACCACCGGCCAGGGGGCCAGCAGCACGGCCGGGTCGAGGTTGCCCTGCACGGCCTTGTCCGGGCCGATCCGGCGGGTCGCGACGTCCAGCGGCGTACGCCAGTCCACCCCGACCACGTCGGCGCCGGCCTCGCCCATCGCGTCGAGCAGTTCCGCGGTGCCCACCCCGAAGTGGATCCGGGGGACGCCGGCGCCGGCCAGGCCGGCGAGCACGTGGGCCGAGTGCGGCAGCACGTAGCGGCGGTAGTCCGCCTCCGAGAGCGCCCCGGCCCAGGAGTCGAAGAGCTGCACCGCGGAGACCCCGGCGTCGACCTGCACCTGCAGGAACGCCAGCGTCACCTCGGCGAGCCGCGCGCAGAGCGCGTGCCACAGCTCCGGGTCGCCGTACATGAGCGCCTTGGTCTTCGCGTGGGTGCGCGACGGGCCGCCCTCGACCAGGTAGCTGGCCAGGGTGAACGGCGCGCCCGCGAAGCCGATCAGCGGGGTGTCGCCCAGCTCGGCGACGAGCAGCCGCACGGCCTCGTCCACGTAGGACACGTCGTCCCGGCCGATCGGGTTGATCCGCTCGACGTCGGCGGCGGTGCGGACCGGCTCGGCCACCACCGGACCGGTGCCGGGCACGATGTCCAGGTCGATCCCGGCGGCGGCCACCGGCACCACGATGTCGCTGAACAGGATCGCCGCGTCGACCCCGTGCCGGCGGACCGGCTGGAGGGTGATCTCGGTGACCAGTTCGGGGCGGCGGCACGACTCCAGCATCGGCACGTTGGCCCGGATCTCGCGGTACTCCGGCAGCGACCGGCCGGCCTGGCGCATGAACCAGACCGGGGTGTGCGGGCCCGGCTCGCGCCGGCAGGCGCGGACGAAGGGCGAGTCGGCCGGCCCGCCGCGGCGGGGTTCTCCGTCTCGGGCGGCAGTGCCCGTGGTGTCGGTGGTCATCGCGGCAATCGTGCCACGCGCCCGGGCGACCCCCGCCGCCACCGTCACCTTTTGTGACCGGCCACCCTCCGGTGTCCGGCGCGGCCCCGGCGCCCATGATCGTGACCGTCCGCCCGGCGCGCCGTCACGCCTCGGGGCGGGCCGCGGCATAGGCTGCCGTCATGGCCCCCCCGATCGCGCCCCCGGAAACGTTCGCCCGCGCGGTCGCGGGGTTGCGATCGGTGACATGCCGCCCGGAGATCGTCCTGGAGGAGGTCGGCGCCCCGCAGCGCCTGGCCCCCTACGCGTTCGCGCTCTCCGCCGGGGTGCTCCGCGACGGCGACGAGGTCGCCACCGGCCGGCTCATCCTGCTGCACGACCCGGCCGGGCACGAGGCGTGGCAGGGCACCCTGCGGCTGGTCACCTACGTGACCGCGGAGCTGGAGGTCGACCTGGCCAGCGACCCGCTGCTGCCCGGGGTGGGCTGGACCTGGCTGACCGACGCGCTCGACGCCCAGGAGGCTCGCTACCGGGCCATCGGCGGCACGGTCACCCAGACGCTCTCCACCCGGTTCGGCGAACTGGCCGGGCCGCCCGCCGCGGGCGACATCGAGATCCGCGCCTCGTGGACGCCGCTCGGCCCCGACCTGGCCCCGCACCTGCTCGGCTGGTGCACGCTGCTGGCCTCGACGGCCGGCCTGCCCCCACCCGGCGTGACGGCGCTGCCGACCCGCCGCCCCGCCGGCGCCGCCTGACCCGTCCCGCACCGTCTCGTCGCACCGTCTCGTCGCGCCGCCACCGCGGCGGTCGTCGCCGGCCGACACGGCGGCGGGCCGCCCCGGGGTGTCCCGGAGCGGCCCGTTGCGGAGCCGGATCAGAGGTAGTTCTCGGCCTCGTCGCAAACCTTGTCGAGGCCCTTGTTGGCCGCGTCGAAGGCCGCCTTGTCGCCCCGGGACGCCGCCGCGATGGCCGTGGTCAGCTTGTCCAGGCAGCTCGCGATGACCTTCTTCTGCCGGGCCTGCTCGTCCCGGTCGTTCTTGGTGCCGGTCAGGTCCTGCTGGGTGTCGGCGAGCTTGTCGCGGACCGTCTGGAGGTCGCCCTTGAGCTTGTCGATCTCCTGCCGGTTCGCGGTGATCGTGCCGTCCCGCTGGCTGACCTGCTGCTCGGCCTTGTGCAGCTTGCCGTTGGTGGTCACGTAGAGGCCGGTCATCACGCCGCCCAGGACCAGCAGCAGCCCGGCGACGATGCCCAGGATGAGGGCGGCCCGCCCCTTGCCGCCGCCCGCCGCCAGCGCGCCGTGGGGCGGAACCGGGCCGGGCGGCGCCGACATCGGGTAGCCCGGCGGGGCCGACATCGGGTAGCCCGGCGCGGAGGCCGGCGGGACCGACGTGGGCGGGGCCGACATGGGCTGCGGGTAGCCGGGCACCGGGCCGGCGCCGGAGACCGGCGGGACGGAGGTCGGCGGGGCCGACATGGGCTGCGGGTAGCCGGGCGCGGAGCCCGGGGCGCCCGGCGGCGGGACCGGGGCGGCGCCCGGCGCGTACTGCCCGGGGACCGGCGCGGTGGGCTGGGGCAGGGTGGGGTCGGGCTGGGGCGCCCCGTACTGCGGGGGCTCGGGCTGGGCCGGCCCGTACTGCTGGGACGCGGGCTGGCCCCCGTACGGGCTGCCGTACACGGTGCCCCCCGGCGGCTGGGGCGGGTAGCCGCCCGCTCCGGTCGGTGGCTGGGACATGTCTGTTCCTCCAGGTTTGCTGGTCCCCCGCGGGGTGGCCCGTCAGGGCCGGGGTCTGCGGTCGGCGTGGCCGGGCCAACGCCTCGACGGTGCGAGCCGGGGTCAGGTCACCGGCGCGCGCCGGTCAGCAGAGCTTGAACCGGTCGCACGCGGTCTTGATCGGCACGGCCAGGCCGATGCCCTCGGCGTCCCGGGCCTTGGCCGTGGCGATCCCGACGACCTCCTTGGAGCCGTTGATCACCGGCCCGCCGGAGTTGCCGGGGTTGATCGGCGCGTCGAACTGGATCACCGGACCCGAGCCGCCCTCGTCCTTACGGAACGCGCTCACCACCCCGGTGGTGACGCTGTCCTGGAGGCCGAGCGGCGCGCCGACCACCACGATCTGCTGACCGGACTTGACCGGCGTACGCGCCGCGACCAGGCCGGTGAACTTCGCGGTGGTGCGCAGATGGGCGAGGTCCTTGTCCTTGTCGACCTCGACGATGGTCGCCTCGAACCGCTGGTCGGTGCGCTCCAGGAAGACCTTGCGCTCGCCGGCGGCGAAGACCGACTCCACCACGTGGAAGTTGGTGAGCAGTGTGGTGCCGCCGCCGGAGGGGGCCTTGCCGATGGCGAAGGCCGTGCCGGTGAACTGGCCGGCCCGGACCCGGAACACGCTGGGCAGCACCGCGCTCGCCACGGCCTCCGGGTTGAACGCGGCGCCGGCCTGCTTCTCCAGGACTCCCGCGCGCTCCTCCAGGCCGTCGAGCCGGCCGGCGTCCGCGCCCTGCGCCTCGGCCAGCCGCCGGTCGGTGGCGGCGAGCCGGTCGTCCAGCCGGTGGATCTGGTACGCCTGCACGCCCGCGACCAGGGCCAGGACCCCGGCCAGGACGAGCGCCACCACCGGCAGCCGACGCCCCCGCCCGGCCCGCTCGGGCTGACCGCCGGCCGGCTGCCCGGGGTAGGCCGGGGCGGAGGTGGGCTGGCCCGGGTAGGCAGGGCCGGACGTGGGCTGGCCCGGGTAGGCAGGGCCGGACGTGGGCTGGCCCGGGTAGGCGGGGCCGGAGGTCGGTGCCGGGTAGGCCGCGCCGGGGGTGGGCTGGGTCGGGTAGGTGGAGCCGGGCTGGCCCGGGCCCGCGGCCGGGGCGGCGAGGGTCGAGGCGGGCGGGGCCGCGTGGGCCTGGCCGGCGAACTGCCCGGGGGTGGTCGGCTGCCCCGGTGCGGTGCTCGGCTGTCCGGGTGTCCAGCTGCCCGGGGTGCGCGGAGCGGGCGCGGCCGGGCCGCCCCACTGGCCGCTGTTCGGCGTGCCCGGCCAGGTGTCCCGGGCAGCCGACGGGTCGGCGCTCGGCGCGCCGCCGGGTGCGGCGCCGGAGCCGGTGCCGGGTGCGGAGCCGTAGCCCGCGCCGGGTCCGGTCGGCGGGAAGCCGGCGGCGGGGGCGCCCGGGAGGTTCGGGGTCGGTGCGGCGGGGTAGCCGGCCGGCTGGCCGGGGACCGCGGCGTGGCCGGTCGGCGGGACGATGCGCGGCGGCAGGGGCCCCGGCCGGTCGGCCCCGGCCCGCGCCTGGTCGGCCGTCTCGTCGCCGCCCTGCCCCGGCACGCCGTCACCGGCCCCGTAAGAGCCCGTCATGATCGCCTTGTCCTCCCCCGTGACCGCCCCACCGACGCCGCCGACAGCCTTCGAGGCCGTCCGCGGCTCGATGGACCGTACCTGCGTGAACGGGGTTTGTCTTCCCCGATGTCCGACCCTGCCATCCCGGCGCAACCCGACCCTGTCACGCCATCTCCCGGACATCCGGCCGACACGCGCCCGACCGGCTGCGCACACCGGATCGCCCGGCGCACTAGGGTTGTCAGGTGACCGACGAACCACCCCTGCGCCGTCGGGCCGCCGAAAGCCGCACGGAAGAGGCCTCGCCGCATCCGTCGTCGGCCGCGCCGGAGCCGGCGGACGCGGGGACCGAACCCGCCGCCGGCGGCCCTGTCCCGCTGACCGCCCCGCGCGAGGGCACGCCCGCGCCGGTGGCCGCTCCGAGCGCGCTCGACGAGGTCGTGGCGCGTTTCTCGGCCGGCACCGGCCCGGTGGCCCTGGACGCCGAGCGCGCCTCGGGTTACCGCTACAGCCAGCGCGCCTACCTCGTGCAGCTGCGCCGGGCGGGCTCCGGCACGGCGCTGATCGACCCGCTGCCGCTGCCCGACCTGTCGGCTCTCGACGAGGCGATCGCCGAGGCCGAGTGGGTGCTGCACGCCGCCAGCCAGGATCTCGCCTGCCTCGCCGAGCTGGGGCTGCGCCCGCGCCGGCTGTTCGACACCGAGCTGGCCGCCCGGCTGGCCAGCTTCGAGCGGGTGGGCCTGGCCGCGCTGACCGAGCAGTTGCTCGGCTACAGCCTGGAGAAGCACCACTCGGCGGCGGACTGGTCGAGCCGGCCGCTGCCGGAGTCCTGGCTGACCTACGCGGCGCTGGACGTGGAGCTGCTGGTGGACCTGCGCGACGCCCTCGACGAGGAGCTGGACAAGCAGGGCAAGTCGGCGTGGGCGGCGGAGGAGTTCGCCGCGCTGGTGCGCAACGGCGCCCGCCCGCCCCGGGTGCGCGCCGAGCCGTGGCGCCGCACCTCGGGCATCCACCGGGTGCGCGGCGCGCGGGCGCAGGCCCGGGTCCGCTCGCTGTGGTACGCGCGGGACCAGATCGCCGCGCGGCGGGACGCCGCCCCGGGGCGGGTGCTGCCGGACTCGGCCATCGTGGCCGCCGCCGAGCTGGACCCGAAGGACGAGAAGACCCTGCTCACCCTTCCCGGTTTCGGTGGCCGTTCGGTGCGCCGGCTGGCGCGTACCTGGTTGGCGGCCCTGGACGAGGCGCGCGAACTGCCCGACGACGCGCTGCCGGTGACCCCGGTGGTGGAGGGGCCGCCCCCGCCGCACCGGTGGGCGGAGCGGGACCCGGTGGCCGCCGGCCGGCTGGCCCGCTGCCGCGAGGTGGTCGTCGGCACCGCCGCCGCCCACCACCTCCCCGCGGAAAACCTGATCGCCCCGGACTACATCCGTCGCCTGGCCTGGCAGCCCCCCGAGGAGATCACCGACGACACGGTCGCGGAGACCCTGCGCACCTTCGGCGCGAGAGAGTGGCAGCTGGGCCTCCTCCTGCCCGCCCTGACCCGGGCCCTCCACCTCCCCGCGTCCTGACCCCGCCTCCCGGTGTGGGGTTGGCCACACGGGGGGTGGTGTCGGCGTTGGTTACTGACGAGTAGCATCCGGGGAAACGCCAGTGCCGGCTAGGGAGGCTCTCAGTGCCCCGTGAAGTTCGTGATGTCGTCTTCGTCGACGGCGTCCGCACCCCGTTCGGCAAGGCGGGTGGCATGTACGCCAACACCCGCGCCGACGACCTGGTGATCCGCTGCATCCGCGAGCTGATGCGGCGCAACCCGCAGCTGCCGCCGGAGAAGGTGGAGGAGGTCGCCATCGCGGCCACCACCCAGATCGGCGACCAGGGCCTGACCATCGGCCGCACCGCCGCGCTGCTGGCCGGCCTGCCCAAGACGGTGCCCGGCTTCGCCATCGACCGCATGTGCGCCGGCGCGATGACCGCCGTCACCACGGTGGCCAGCGGCATCGCCATGGGCGCCTACGACGTCGCCATCGCCGGCGGCGTCGAGCACATGGGCCGCCACCCGATGGGCGAGGGCGTCGACCCCAACCCGCGGATCATCGCGGAGAAGCTGGTCGACCCGTCCGCGCTGGTCATGGGCGCGACCGCGGAGAACCTGCACGACCGGGTCCCGCACATCACCAAGGAGCGCACCGACGCGTTCGCGCTCGCCTCGCAGCAGAAGACCGCCAAGGCGTACGCCAACGGCAAGCTCCAGGGCGACCTGGTGCCGGTGGCGATCCGCGACCCGGAGGCCGGCTGGGGCCTGGCCACCACCGACGAGGCTCCCCGGGAGACCTCGCTGGAGAAGCTCGCCACCCTGAAGACCCCGTTCCGCCCGCACGGCAAGGTCACCGCGGGCAACGCGGCCGGCCTGAACGACGGCGCCACCGCGGCGCTTGTGGTCGCCGAGGAGACGGCCCGCGAGCTGGGCCTGCCGATCGGCATGCGGCTGGTGTCGTACGGCTTCGTGGGCGTCGAGCCCGAGGTGATGGGTGTCGGCCCGATCCCGTCGACCGAGAAGGCGCTGCGCATCGCGGGCCTGAGCATCGACGACATCGGCCTGTTCGAGCTGAACGAGGCGTTCGCCGTGCAGGTGCTGGCCTTCCTCGACCACTTCGGCATCGCCGACGACGACCCGCGGGTCAACCCGTGGGGCGGCGCGATCGCCATCGGTCACCCGCTCGCCTCCTCCGGCGTCCGGCTGATGACCCAGCTCGCCCGGCAGTTCGCCGAGCACCCCGAGGTCCGCTACGGCGTCACCGCCATGTGCATCGGCATCGGCATGGGCGGCACCGTGATCTGGGAGAACCCGCACTGGGAGGGTGGAGACAAGTGAGCGCGCTCGCCGCACCGAACGAGGTCGTCACCAGGGCGCTGCTGCGCCAGGTGAACGTACCGGGGCTGGACCGTCCCGTCGCCCTCATCACCCTGGACAATGGTTTCGACCACACCAAGCCGAACAGCTTCGGCCCGGGCGGCCTGACCAGCCTGGACGAGGCGATCACCGCCGCCCTGGCGGCGAACCCGGCGTTCGTCGCGGTCACCGGCAAGCCGTACATCTTCTGCGTGGGCGCGGACATCACCAGCCTCCCGCAGCTGGAGAACCGCGAGCAGGCGCTGGAGATCGGCCGGCTCGGCCACCGGGTCTTCGCCCGGCTCAAGGACAGCGAGGTCCCGACCTTCGCCTTCGTCAACGGCGCGGCGATGGGCGGCGGCCTGGAGCTGGCGCTGCACTGCCACTACCGGACCCTGTCGGCGGGCGCGGCGGCCCTGGCGCTGCCCGAGGTCTCGCTCGGCCTGGTCCCCGGCTGGGGCGGCACCCAGCTGCTGCCGAACCTCATCGGCATCCCGGCGGCGACCCAGGTGATCCTGCAGAACCCGCTCATGAAGAACAAGATGCTCAAGCCGAAGCAGGCGGCCGAGATGGGCATCGCGGACGTGCTGCTGGAGCCGGCCGACTTCCTGGAGCGGTCCCTGGAGTGGGCCGCCGGCGTCGTCAAGGGCGAGGTCACCGTGACCCGGCCCGAGGTCGACAAGGACATGTGGGCGGGCGTGCTCTACTTCGCCCGGCAGACCCTCGACCAGCGGCTGCACGGGGCGGTCCCGGCCGCGTACAAGGCGCTGGACCTGCTGGAGACCGCGAAGGACGCCGACTTCGCGACCGGCACCGCGGCCGAGGACGAGGCGCTGGCCGACCTGGTCTTCTCCGAGGAGCTGCGCAGCGGCCTGTACGCCTTCGACCTGGTGCAGCGGCGGGCCAAGCGGCCGGCCGGCGCGCCGGACAAGGGCCTGGCCCGCCCGGTCACCAAGGTGGGCATCGTGGGCGCCGGCCTGATGGCCAGCCAGCTCGCCCTGCTCTTCGCCCGCCGCCTCCAGGTGCCGGTCGTCATGACCGACCTGGACCAGTCCCGGGTGGACAAGGGCGTCGGCTACGTGCACACCCAGATCGAGAAGGCCGTCAGCAAGGGCCGGATGGACAAGGGCACCGCGGCCAAGCTGTACGGCCTGGTCAGCGGCTCGGTCGACAAGTCCGTCTTCGCCGACGCCGACTTCGTCATCGAGGCGGTCTTCGAGGACCTCGGTGTCAAGAAGCAGGTCTGGGCCGAGCTGGAGAAGATCGTCAAGCCGGAGGCGGTGCTCGCCACCAACACCAGCTCGCTGTCGATCACCGAGATGGCCGCCGACCTGGAGCACCCCGAGCGGGTGGTGGGCTTCCACTTCTTCAACCCGGTCGCCGTGCTGCCGCTGCTGGAGATCGTCCGCGGTGAGCGGACCGACGACGCCACCCTGGCGACCGCCTTCGCGGTCGGCAAGCAGCTCAGAAAGTCCAGCGTGCTGGTCAAGGACGCCCCGGCGTTCGTGGTCAACCGGCTGCTGACCCGCTTCCTCGGCACCGTCTTCGCCGCCGTCGACCAGGGCACCCCGCTGGACGTGGCGAACAGCGCGCTGGACCCGCTGGGCCTGCCGATGCGCCCGCTCGCCCTGCTCCAGCTGGTCGGCCCGGCCGTGGCGTACCACGTGGGCGGCACCCTGCACGCCGCCTTCCCGGAGCGGTTCGGCGTCAGCGAGAACCTCAAGCGGATCGCCGACTCGGGCCAGCCGATCGTGGTCGACGAACAGGTCAACGAGGACGTCGCCAAGCTGCTCGTGGTCGGCGACCAGCCGCTCACGGCCGAGCAGGTCCGGCAGAACGCGCTGGACGCGCTGGCCGAGGAGATCCGGCTGATGCTCGACGAGGGCGTCGTCGCCGAGGCGCAGGACATCGACCTGTGCATGATCCTCGGCGCCGGCTGGCCGTTCCACCTGGGCGGCGTCACGCCGTACCTGGACCGGACCGGCACCTCCGAGCGGGTCACCGGCAAGCGGTTCCTGCCCCGCGGGGTCGCCAGCCTGCGGTGACGCCTCCAGCTCGGCGCGTCTGACGCCGCGCCGCGACCTGGCGCCGTCAGGCTGACCCCCCGCCGTTCCACCCTGATCGCGGTGGCCGGTCGTCCCTCCCGGACGGTCCGGCCACCGCGATCGGCGTTTCCGCCCGGACCGGTCACGACGGGCCACCGGGTCGTCACCGGCCGGACACCCTGCGCTCACCGCCGGGACACCGCCCGGCCGGCCCGGTCACGACCCGGTTCCGGTTTCGTCACGTCGGCAGCGGCCGGACGATGCCGTGTCGGTGTCGCTCGCTACGATCACGCGTCCGGATTTCTTACAGGAGCTGACACCATGTCCCAGCCGCCGTCCAGTCCCTACCCCGGTTCCTACCCCCCGCCCCAGCAGCAGCCCGGCGGCTACCAGCCGCCGCAGCAGCCCTCCCACGGCGGCGGCTACCCGCCGGCTCCCCAGCAGCAGCCGCAGTACGGCGGCGGCTACCCGCAGAGCAGCCAGCCCGGCCAGCAGTACGGCGGCGGCTACCCGGAGAGCAACCAGCCCGGCCAGCAGTACGGCGGCGGCTACCCGGAAAGCGGCCAGCAGTACGGCCAGCAGCCCGGCCAGCAGTACGGCGGCGGCTACGTCGAGACCGGCCAGCCCGGCTACGGCGCGCCGGCCCCGCTGCCGCCGAAGAAGAAGTCGAGCGCCGGCAAGATCGTGCTGATCGTGCTGGCCGTCGTGCTGGTGCTCTGCGTGGGCGGTGGCGCCATCGCCTTCTTCGCCACCAAGGACAAGGTCGGTGAGGTGGTCACGGCCACCAAGACCCGCCTGGTCGAGCCCCCCACGCTGGCCGGCCGGCCGAAGGTCTCCGAGCCGCAGCTCCAGCAGGCCGCCACGCAGATGAAGTCGGAGATCGCCAAGGACGTCCCGAACGCCACCAGCACGGTCGGCGCCTTCTACGGCGAGCCGGAGAAGAAGGACCTGGTCATGATCGCCGGCGCGTCCGGTGTCATCGCCGACCCCAAGAAGGAGATGGCGGACGCCATCACGGCGATCACCCCCGAGCTGGGCGCCAAGGAGTTCAAGACGGTCAACGCCGGCCCGCTGGGCGGCGACGCCAAGTGCGGCGACGGCAAGACCGAGGACATCCCGGTGGCCGTCTGCATCTGGGCCGACAAGGGCAGCCTGGGCATGGTGGTGGTCTACTTCAAGTCCGCGGCCGAGATCCAGTCGCAGTTCGTCACGATGCGCGGCGAGATCGAGAAGCAGGGCTGAGCCCCCGCAGACCCGGAGGACCGGGCCCCCGCCCTGCGGCGGGGGCCCGGTCCCGTTTCACCGGTCAGGCCGACGCGGCCCGCTCGGCCGGGCTGCGGCAGACGCAGAACTCGTTGCCCTCGGGGTCGGCGAGCACCACCCAGCCGGTGCCGTCCGGCCGGCGGCGGTCGGCGACCAGGCTGGCTCCGAGGTCGCGCAGCCGCGCCACCTCGTCGTCCCGGGTCCCCTCGGCCGCGTGCACGTCGAGGTGGAACGCGCCCTTGCCGTGCCGCTCCCCCACCGAGACGAAGAGCAGGTCGGGGCCGTGGCCGTCGGGCGCGGCGAGGACGGCCTCCGGGTCGCCCGGGTGGTCGTCGTCGTTCAGCTTCCGGTCGAGCACCCGGGCCCACCAGCTGGCCAGGGCGTACGGGTCGTCGGTCTCGACGGTGACGCAGTGGATCTGTGCACTCACGGTGCTTCCTCCTGGATCGGAGTGCGCCCCGCGGGAGTGAAGAAGGTCAGCGGGGGTCGCGGGGCGCGGATCGGTTGACGGTGAACATCGACCACACCCCCTTCCACACGTCGGGCTGACGGAGACGATCATGCCACCACCCCGAGGGCGGGGACAAGCCGGCCCGGCCCCGCGAGGCGGGACCGGGCCGGCAGGAAACCCGGGTCACGGGCCGACGAAGACCGCCTTCGCCCGCCAGTCGACGCCGTCGACCGCCGGACCGCTGCGCACGGTGAACGCCGCGACGGGCGCACCGCCCGCCCAGTCCGTGGCGGACAGCTCGCCGGTGCTGCGGTTGACCTTGTAGAGGGTGCTGCCGGCCAGGAAGACCGACCCGGCGTCGGCGAAGCCGCTCGCCCCGGCGACGGTGAACTTCTCCGCGCCCACCACGCCGCTGTCCGGGGTGAACCAGCGCCAGAACAGGCCGCCCTGCCCGGCGAGCGTGTAGTAGAGCCGGCCGCCGCTGTAGAACATGCCGGTGACGTTGGGGATCTCGGGATAGAAGTTGTTCGTCACTCCCGCGTACGTCTGGCCGGCCGGGCCCGAGTCCGTCTCCACCGCGTCCCAGTAGGCGTCGTGGTAGGGGTCGACCGCCGACGCGGGGCCGAAGGTGGACCCGTCGAAGGTGCGCCGCCACAGCGACCCGTTCATCCCGTAGAAGAGCGTGCCGCCGACCCAGAACGCGCCCCGCGCGGTGGACCAGGCGGTGCCGTCCGGGACCGCCACCGGGCTGGCCGCGCCGACCGTGGCGACCCCGTCGTACGACCGGACCTGCACCTCGTCGCCGGTGCCGGCCGGCGGGGCGCCGGTCTTGACGATCTCGATGCCGTCGACAAGCGGGTTCTCCACGACGTGCCGGAAGTCCAGGTCGATGGAGCCGTCGCTGACCACGGTGAACGACCGCATGGTGCCGACGTTGTGCCCGACGCTGGCGGAGAGGTCGAGGTCATCCAGGACGGTCGTCCCCTCCAGCGCCACGTCGAAGACCCGGGAGCCGGCGGCGGCCGTGCCGTCGTACCGGTTGGCCAGGTAGAGCCGGACCTGCACCTCGGTGCCCGCGGGCACCGGGAACTGCCAGCTCATCTCCGGGTCGCCGGCGGGGTCCCAGCGCTCGTCGCTGTAGAGCGCGGCCGGCGTGCCGGCCGGCACGGTGGCGTCCACGGAGCCCACCGCCGCGAAGCCGGCCGTGCTGCTGCCGGCGTTGTGGTACGGGCTGGGGTTGCCGCCGTCGTCGGCCGCCCAGTCCGGTCCGCTGTCCGTCGAGGCAACCAGCGGGCCGCCGGCGTTGACCCGGTGCAGCACGTTCGTGGGCGCCGGGACACCGGCCTGGTAGACGTTCCCCGGGAGGGTGGCCGTGGTGGTCGGGTGCGGCGCCGCGCCGCCGGTCAGCGGGAAGAACGCGATCCGCTCCCGCCGGTACTGGAAGTTGCCGATCCACGAGGTGTCCGAGCCGACCCAGAGGCCGGCCGGGGTGACAAGCATCTCGGAGGCGCCGATGCCGCGCGGGTGCCGGCCCGGGTTCCAGGACAGCGGCAGGCCGGTGCGCGGGTCGAGGGCCGCGATGCTGGCCCGGCCGACCGCGCCGGCCTGGGCGGAGTCGCCGCCGAAGCTGTTGTTCAGCCAGCGGAAGTGGCCGCCCACGTAGACCGCCTGCTCGCTGATGCCGACGGAGAGGTAGGTGTCGCCGCCGGTGTAGTCGACCCAGGTCGGCTGGAGGTCCGTGCCGGTGGCGCCGGCCTCCCAGCGGGCGGCGGCGTCGCAGAGCGTGCCGCCGTTCGGCGCGCCGGTGGTCACCACCACGAAGTAGCTGCCGTCCGGGGCGAAGGCGAGGTCCCGCATGTACGAGTCGAACGCCCACCAGGCGCAGCGCGGCGTGTACCGGTTGGTGTTCCAGTCGGCCACGGTGGCCGCGGTGGCGCCCAGGTCCAGCTTGACGATCTGGTCGTGCAGCACCCCGTCGGCCTTCTTGAAGTTGCCGATCACGACGAGCTTCGTGCCGTCCGGGGACACGGCCAGCTTCTCGGCCCCGACGCCGGCGTTCGCGCCGCTGACCCCGTCGTAGTTGTGGTGCTCGGTGAGCGCGGTGGTGAGGTAGCTGTCCACCGCCCCGGTGCTCGCGTTCAGCGAGGCGAGGCCGCCGCGCGGGTTGGTGTTCCCGGCCGTGGTGAAGATGCCGCCGACCAGCAGCCGGCCGCCGACCAGGGCGACGTCGTTGACCAGCCCGTTGAACGCCGGGCCGGCGAAGCTGGTGACCACCGCGCCGGTGGCGACGTTGAGCAGGGCCACCTTGCGCCGGGTGACCCCGTTGACGGTGTTGAACTTGCCGGCCACGAAGACCGTCCCGGCGGTGGGTCCGGCGACCACCGCGTACACCTCGTTGTCGACGGTCGGCGCGAAGGCGGTGTCCACCGTGCCGGTGGCCTTGTCGAAGGCGAGCAGGTAGTTGCGGGTGATGTCGACATCGGACCCGCGGTTCTGCACCCGGGTGAACGAGCCGGCCACGATGATCTTCGTGCCGGCGTCGTGGATCGCGTCGACCGTGCCGTCCATGATGTCCGGCGAGGCGGTGGAGGGTGCCACCTTGACCAGCGTGCTGTGGTCGGGCGCGGCGCCGGCGGGACCGGCCGGGGCCAGCCCGGCGGCGGTGAGCGCGACGGTGGCGAGGGCCACGAGGACACGGCGCCCGAGGGCCGAGGGGTTTGTCACTGGCAGCTCCGGAGGATGGTGCGGACAGGCGTGTCGCAGCACTCACCCTGGGGCACCCGTCACGCGCCGTCCAGCGGAGCGCACGCTTTCTGCCCGACCACCGCGCCGCTCCCGCCCGACCACCCGGGACGGGCGGACGGGACAGCCGGGCCGGCCGCACGAACAGGTGGCCCCCCATGGTGGTTCGGCGGCGCGGCGCGTACCGTCGGGCGGCCGCGCGGACGCCGATCGGCCCCTCAGGTGGCCGTGGGGGCGTCAGCCGACGGCAGGGTGACGGTCACCTCCAGGCCGCCGCCCGGCTGGGCGACCGCCTTCACGGTGCCGCCGTGCGCGTCGCACACCGCGCGCACGATGGACAGTCCGAGGCCGGAGCCGCGGGCGCCGGTGCGTTCCTGCCCGCCGCGCCGGAACGGCTCGAACAACCCCGGCACGTCGGCGGGGGCGACCTCGAAGCCGGTGTTGCCGACCACCAGCCAGGACCGCTGCCCGTCGGCGCCGGTCCGCACCCAGAGCCGGCCGTGCAGGTGGTTGTAGCGGACCGCGTTCTCCACGAGGTTGCCGGCGAGCCGGTCGAGCAGGCCCGGATCGCCGACCACCGGGGCGGGCCGCAGCGAGGTGTGCACCTTCAGGCCGATCCGCTCGACCTCGCGGGCCATCGCGGAGAGCGCGTTGGCGGTGCCCACGGCCAGGTCGAACTCGGTGCGGCGAGCCAGCCGGCCGCCCGTCTGCGCCTCGCTGCGGGCCAGCACCAGCAGCGCGTCGACCAGCCCGTTGGCGCGCTCCGACGCCTCCCGGACCACGCTGGCCATCCGGCGGTACTCGGCGAGGTCCGCATCGTCGTCGCTGAGCGTCACGTCGATCTCGGTGCGCATCACCGCGAGCGGGGTCCGCAGCTCGTGCGAGGCGTTGGCCACGAACCGCTTCTGCGCCTCGAACGCGGCGCTGATCCGGTCCAGCATGGCGTCGAAGGTCTCGGCCAGCTCGGCCACCTCGTCGTTCGCGCCGGACCAGCCGATCCGCTCGTCCAGGGTGGTCTCGCCGAGCCGGCGGGCGGTGGCGGTGACCTGGTGCAGCGGGCGCAGCGCCCGGCCGGCCACCGCGTACGCGCCGGCGACCCCGACCATGCCGATGCCCACCAGCGCCACCAGGGCCTTGACCAGCAGCTCCCGCTCGTCGGCCGGGCGCAGCGCGTCCCGGACCAGCAGCCAGGCCAGCAGCACGAGGATCGCTCCGGCCCCGACCAGCAGCACCCCGTTGAGCAGGGTGAGCCGCAGCCGCAGGGTGGGCCGCAACCGGGTACGCCCGGTCATGCGGGAACCTCGCCGATCCGGTAGCCCGCGCCGACCACCGTCTCGATGAGCGGCGGGTCCCCGAGCTTCTTGCGCAGCGTCATCACGGTGACCCGGACGATGGTGGTGAACGGGTCGGTGTTCGCGTCCCAGACCCGCTCCAGCAGTTCCTCGCTGGAGACCACCGCGCCGCGCGCCTTGATCAGCTCGGCCAGCACACCGAACTCCTTGTTGGTGAGGTCGACCGGCTCGCCCCGGCGGCTGACGACCCGGCGGGCCGGGTCGAGCACCAGGTCGGCCACCTCCAGCACCGGCGGGGCGGCCGGGGTGGCCCGCCGGCCCAGCGCCTGCACCCGGGCGACCAGTTCGTCGAAGGCGAACGGCTTGGGCAGGTAGTCATCGGCGCCGAGCTGCAACCCCTCCACCCGGTCGGCGACCGTGCCGCTGGCGGTCAGCATCAGCACCCGGGTGAGCGCCCCGGAGGCGACCAGGTCGGCGCAGATCCGGTCGCCGTGCACGCCGGGCAGGTCCCGGTCCAGGATCACCACGTCGTAGCGGGTGACGAAGGCGGCCTCGTGCCCGGCGTCGCCGTCGTAGGCGACGTCGACGGCCATCCCGCGTTTGCGCAGCCCGCGCGCGATCGCGTCGGCGAGGTTCCGCTCGTCCTCGACCACCAGTACCCGCATCCCCGGCCTCCCGCCTCGTGACCTCCCACAAACTAGTGCGGGCCGCCAAGCCTCCCGCGCCCGCCGTCGTTGCAAAAAATCTTCAGGTACGCGATGCTCGCCGGCAGCGAGCGACAACCGCCCGGCCACCGGCCCGGGTCCGAGCCGACGGGAGCCCGCATGACCGCTGTCGACCCCGGCCGGGACGTGACGTACCACCGCTTCCGCTTCCCGGCGGACCTGCACCTGGGCAGCGCCGACGGGGTGGCCGCCGGCCGGGACGGGCTGGTGCCCGCCGCGCCGGCCGACCGGGTGGAGCACACCGACCCGCACTCCGGCGACACGGCCGGGTACGACGCCGCGACCTGGACCTCCCCCGTAGTGCCGGTCGGCTTCGCCGCCGCCGAACTGGTCCCCTCGTGGACCGCCGACGCCCCGCCCGGCTGCTGGCTGCGGGTGGAGTTGCGCGGCTGGGCCGGGGACACCGCCACCACCGGCTGGTACGAGCTGGGCCGGTGGGCCGCCGACGACACCGTCATCCACCGCTCCTCGGTGCCCGGCCAGGCGGACGGCGCGGCCCGGGTCGCGGCCGACACGCTGCTCGTGACGGGCGCGACGGTCACCGGCTGGCAGGTCCGGGTCACCCTGCTGCGCCGCCCCGACGCCCCGGCCGGCCCGGTGCTGCGCACGCTCGGCGTGGTCGCCTCGGCCGGCGACACCCCCGGCACGCCGGCCACCCGGACGGGCGCGCCCGGCGGTCCGGTCACCCCACCGGCCCCGCGTTCCGGAGCGACCGGCGACGCCCGGGGCCGGGTGCTGGACGTGCCCCGCTACGCGCAGCGGCTGCACGCCGGCGGGGAGACCCGCTGGGGCGGCGGCGGGGACTCCTGGTGCAGCCCCACCTGCGTCTCGATGGTGCTCGACTTCTGGGGCGCCGGCCCCACCCCGGACCGGTACGCCTGGGTCGCCCCGCCCGGTCCCCGGCCCGTGGTGGTGCACGCCGCCCGGCACTGCTACGACCACGCGTACGCGGGGGCCGGGAACTGGCCGTTCAACACCGCGTACGCGGGGCTGCACGGGGTGGACGCCTTCGTCACCCGGCTGCGTTCGCTGGCCGAGGCGGAGCGGTTCGTGGCCGCCGGCATCCCGCTGATCGTCTCGGCGGCCTTCACCCGGGGGCAGGTGCCCGGGCTGGACTACGACACCCGGGGGCACCTCATCGTGCTGGTCGGCTTCACGGCCGACGGCGACCCGGTGCTCAACGACCCGTACGCCCCGGACGACGAGGGGGTCCGCCGGACCGTGCCCCGGTCGGCGTTCGAGGCGGCCTGGCAGGGCGGCAGCGGCGGGATCGTCTACGTGGTGCGGCCGGAGTCGGTGCCGCTGCCCCCGGCGCCCGCGCAGGCCAACTGGTGACCCCGCCGCGGGCCACCGGGTAGGTCAGGGGCCGACCGGCCAGACCATCAGCCCGCCGGACGGGCGCAGGCAGACAAGCGCCGTGCCCGAGTCGGCGCAGTCGTCCCAGGAGCCGGGCAGCACGGCCCGGATCCGGGCCTCCCCGGCCGCCACGTCCAGCGTGCCGACAAGCGTACGGTCGCCGGGCAGGCGGCGCAGGCCGAGCAGGCGGCTCGGGTCGCTCTCGAAGCCCGTGGTGCGCCAGCGACCCAGCCGGGCCAGGGACCGGCCGGTCGCCGGGTCGAGCACGACCAGCTCCAACTCCAGCCCGACGCCGGGCTCGGCGCCCAGCAGCCGGTCGCCGACCGGCGCCATGCCGACCCAGTGGTCGTCCACCCAGGTCGGATCGCCGGTGGCCGGGTCGAGGGCGCGCACCCCGCCGGTCTGGTCGCGGATGCAGAGCATCCCGGCGCACTCGACGAACCAGGTCCCCGCCCGCGACTCCACCGGCACGGTCCAGCGCCGGTCCAGCCGGTCCAGCCCGTACGCGGTGGCCGTGCCCGGCGCGCCGTCGACCAGCAGCAGGTCGCCCACCACCTGGGCGAACCGGTAGGACACCCCGTCCACGGCGGGCGGCACCCGGCCGGCGTGCACCAGCGCGCCGGACTCCGCGTCGTGCACCGCCACCCGGCCGTCCGCGGTGATCAGCACGATCTGGGTGACCCCCCGCTTCCCCGTCCGGTACGCCACCCCGTTCGCGGGGAGCGGCAGCGACCAGCGCACCGCGCCCGTGACCGGGTCGGCGGCAAGCACGGTGCCCGTGCCGGCGGCGCGCGGCGTCTCGAACAGCACCCCGCCGGACCCGGTCGACACCGGGTAGCCCGTCTGCCGCCAGCGCACCGCGCCGGTGGCCGGGTCGAGCAGGGTCGAGACGGTGTCGCCGGCGCCGGCCGGGCTGCTCGTCACCAGCAGCCCACCGGCGAGGGTGCTCACGTGGAGCACGTGGTCGCCGGCCGGCAGGGTGAACCGCCACAGCGGCTCCCCGCCGGGCAGCCGGTGCCCGGTCACCACGCGGCCGCCCCGGCCGATCAGGCCCGGCCCGTCGGCCACCACGAGCCGGCTCCCCACGACCAGGAAGGCGGCACCCTGGGGAGCGGGCACCCGGACTCCCGCCGGCTGCCGGGCCGGCGGGGCCGCGCCGGCCAGGGTCAGCAGCGCGAGGCAGCCGGCCGCCACCACCCGGGCCAGCCGGCCCGGGGGTCGGACCGGCGCGGGAGCCGGGCCGTCGGCGTCCTCGTCGTGCCGCATCTCCCCCAGCTCGATGACCGGACTCACGGCAGCCGCCACAGCCCGAACCCGCCGTTGGTGTGGCGGCAGACGACCAGCTTCGCGCCCACCCGGCAGTCGCCGACGGCGCCGACCAGCACCTCGCGCACCTCGGGGCGGCCGGCGGCCGGGTCCAGCTCCACGAGCACCAGCCGGCTGTTTCGGATCCGACGGACGCCGAACAGCCGGCCGTCGTACTCGTCCTGCTGCACCACCTCCCAGACGCCGAGGTCGGCCACCAGCCGGCCGGTGGCCTCCTCGATGACCGCCAGGCCGGTTCCGGCCCCGGTGTCCGGGGCGATGCCTGCCGCGACCAGGAGCCGGCCGCCGGCGGCCGACAGACTCCCCGCCCACCGGTCGTCGGTCCACCGCACCGCGCCGGTGGCCGGGTCGAGCGCCCACATCCCGCCGGTCTGTTTGCTCGCGCAGAGCAGGCTGCCGCACCGCTCCGCGTAGCCGACCAGCGGGAGCGCGGCCGTCCAGCGCCGCTGGAGGGTGTCCAGGTCGTAGCCGGTGACGGTGCTGCCCGCGTCCCCGATCACCAGCAGCATCCCGGCGGCGAGCAGGGTGCGCTGCCGGGTGGGCAGGTCGCCGGGGCGCAGGTCGCGGGCGACCAGCCGGGCGCCGCTGACCGCGTCGTAGACGGCGGTCTGACCGGCCGCCGGCAGGTAGACCAGCCGATCCACGCCGGACGGGCCGAAGCTGAGTTCGACGTCGTCCGGCGTGCCGGGCGCCGACCACAGGGTCCGGCCGTCGCTCACCGCCACCCGGCGGATCGGCTGCCGGCCCGTCACCTCGGGCACCTGCATGAGCAGGGCCTCGCCGGCCGGGAAGCCCACCCCCGGCTGGGTCCAGTTCACCCGGCCGGTGCGGGCGTCGAAGCCGACCGTCTCGTACACGGAGTCTGCGGCGGTCCGCCCGACGAGCAGGACGGTGCCGTCCTGCTCCCACACCGCGGTGGTCGCGCCCGCTCCCGGCAGCAGGGTCCGCCACAGTGTCCTGGGTGGACCCGAGCCGGCCCGGTACGCGACGAGCTGCCGGCTCACCCCGCCCTGCGGGGCGGCCGGCTCGACCACGTACACCCGGTCGCCGGAGACGAACGCGGCGGCCGCGGGGCCGCCGGCCAGGGTGCGCCCGGCGGGCCGTGCCGGCGGCGACGCGGCGGCGAGCGTGACCAACGCCACCAGCAGCACCACGATGCTCCGGAACGGACGGCCGGCGGCCCGCGGACGGCGGCGCCGCGGGTCCGGCGGGGCGTCGTCGCGCAGCTCACCCAGATCGATGACGGTCACGGCCACCCCCTCCCCACGCCGCGCCCCGGCGGTCTCGGCCGAAACCGGTACGAGACGTGCCGCCTGTACGATGGCGCGTCGTGGCCGTGCCGGTGGTGGACCCCTCGCTGAACTCCTCGCCCGTCGAGGCCGAGCCCGTCGTGGCGGACCCGCCGCGCCGGATCCGACGCCGGCCGGCCCGCGCCGACGTGCTGGCCATCGGAGCCTATGCGGTGCTCGGCGTTCTCGTCTGCCTCAACTATTGGGGCGACGTGCAACACCGGGTCTCCTCGCACCTGCCGACCGACCACAGCTGGTTCGAGTGGCTCTTCGCGCACGGCGCGTACTCGGTGCGGCACCTGGAGAACCCGCTGTTCACCGCCCGGCAGAACGCGCCGGACGGGGTGAACATGATGGCGAACACCTCGCTGCTCGGGGTCACCCTGCCGCTGGCGCCGCTCACCCTGCTGCTCGGCCCGCAGGTGATGTACGCGCTCTACCTCGGCGCGGCGCTCTCGGCGACCGCGGCCACCTCCTACTGGGTGCTGTCCCGGCACCTGGTCCGCTCGCGCGGGGCGGCCTTCGTCGGCGGCGCGTTCCTCGGCTTCGCGCCGGGCGTCGTGCACCACGCCAACGGGCAGCCGAACTTCGTCTCCAACTTCCTGCTCCCGCTGATCGTGGCGCGGGTGCTGCGGCTCGGCGAACCGGGCCGGTGGCGGCGCAACGGGATCGTGCTGGGCCTGCTCGTGGCGTACCAGATCTTCATCAACGAGGAGATGCTGCTGCTGACCGCGCTGGCCTGCCTGGTCGTCGTGGTGGCGTGGGTGGTGCAGCGGCCGCGCGCGGCGCGCGAGCGGGCCGGCACGTTCCTCGCCGCCGTCGGCGTGGGCGGCGGGGTGGCCCTGCTGCTGGCCGCGTACCCGATCTGGTTCCAGTTCAACGGCCCGCAGTCCTACCGGGGCCTGCAGGGCGGGGTCTTCCACAACTGGGGCGAGGACCTGATGGCCTTCGTCACCTTCGCCCGGGACACCGTGGCCGGCGACGAGGCGGTGGAGAAGACCATCGGGCTGACCGAACAGAACACCTGGTTCGGCTGGCCGCTGGTGCTTGTCGCGCTGGTCGCCCTGGTGCTGCTGGTACGCCGCTCGCTGCCGGCCCGGATCGTGGCCGTGCTCGTGGTGGTCTTCTCGGTCGCCGCGATCGGCCCGAAGGTGCGCTTCGACGGGGTGGAGACCGCCGTCGACGGCCCCTGGGCGTACGTGCCGGACGACCTGCCGCTGGTCGAGATGATGATGCCGACCCGGCTGAGCCTGGTGGTGGCCGCCGCCGTCGGCGTGCTGCTCGCACTGGCCTGGGACGCCCTGTCGGGGCGCGGTCGCCCGCCGGTGCCCGCCCAGCGCACCGGGTCGGCCCCCACCGGGTCGCGTCGGCGCTGGCTGCGCCCCGTCGGGTACGCCGCCGTCGTGGCCGCCCTGCTCCCGCTGTTCCCCCGCCCGCTGCCGGCGCAGCAGATCGACCCGCCGCCGCACTTCATCACGGCCGGCGGCTGGCGGCCGTACGTGCCGGACGGCCGGACCCTCGTGCCGGTGCCGATCCCCAGCAACGTGCACGGCCTGCCCACGCTGCGCTGGAGCGCGCTGACCCGGCAGGAGTTCCCCATCCCGGGCGGCTACTTCATCGGGCCGAACGAGGCGGGCGAGGGGGTCTTCGGCGCGCCGAACCGGCCGACCAGCACGCTGATCTACTCCACCATGGACGCGAACCGGGTCCCGCCGCTCACCGACGAGAACCGCCGCCAGGCCGTCGACGACCTGCGCTTCTGGAAGGCGTCGGTGGTGGTGCTCGGCGCGAACCCCCGCGAGGCGGTCCTCCGCGAGCTGATGACCCAACTGCTCGGCGAGCCGCAGCGCGTCGACGACGTCTGGCTCTGGGACGTCCGCGACCGCGTCTGACCCCGGTCAGCCCACGAGGGGGCGGACGTCCCAGAGGTGCGCGCCGGGGACGTCGCGGCCGGGGCCGACCAGCGCGTCCACGGTGGCGCGGACCGGGTCGCCCGGCGTCGAGTCGGCCTGCACCAGCACCGCAGCCCGCCAGTGCCGCAGGTCCGCGACGGCCTGGCGGCGTTCCGCGTCGCCGATCGGCGGCACCTGGCCGGTCTCGGCGGCCCGGCGCAGCAGCAGCGAGGTGGGCAGGTCCGGCGCGCCCCAGTGCGCGGCCGGGTCGGCGGCGGAGCGGGGTCCGATGAAGTAGCCGCCCGGCGCGTCGAAGGCCAGCCCGGTCCGCGCCGACCAGAAGGTGGCCGGGCTGACCCCGGACCCGGTGACCGGCGGCACCGGCACGAGCGTCCGCCCCGGCGGCACGTACGCCCGCCAGCCGCCGTCGGCCACGAAGGCCGGCACCGGCATGGCCGGCACGGTGCGGATCGGGGTCGGGGTGAGCGGCAGCAGCGCGGCGGCGACGGCGCCGGCCCAGGGCGCCCAGGTGCGGGCGGCGCGGTGCCGGACCCGGTCGAGGGCGAGGGCCAGCAGCACCCCGAGCACCGGCACGCAGACCAGCGCGAACCGGGCCGGCACCACGAGGTCGAGCAGCGGCACCCCGGCGAGCAGCCGGTACGGCCCGGGCACCCCGGTGTCGTGCCGGTTCACGACGATCGTGGTGCCGAGCGACAGCAGCGCGAAGAGCAGCCCGCAGGCGGCGAGGGCCCGGACGAGGGGCCGCCGCCACAGCCGGACCACGATGAGCACCGCCAGCAGCGGCAGGAACGGCCCGAAGAACGAGTTCTCCTCAGTGGCGTTCGGGGAGAGCAGCCCGGCGTGGTGGGCGTCCCCGGCGACGGTCTGCCGGGCGGCGGTGGCGTAGGAGGCCAGGTCCAGCCGGTAGCCCCGGGCGTAGAACGGCATCCCGCTGTAGTGGCCGGGGCCGTGGAACTGGAACTGGAACGGGTACGCCAGCAGCACCCCGGCGACCAGCGCGCCGATCCCGAGCCGGCGCGCCACCACGGGCGCCAGCCGACGCGCCGCGCCCCGGTCCGCGAGGGCGTACGCCCCGGCGAACACCCCGGCCGCGAGGGCCAGGAAGACCAGCACCTCCTCGCCGAGGAAGACCTGGTACGCGACGGCGAGCCCGAGCAGCACCCCGTCCCGGCGGATCCGGTCGTGGGCCGGCCGGAACACCAGCCCGAGGATCACCGGGATCAGGAACTGGGCGGCCATGTGCAGGTGCGCCCCGGCCTGCGACACGAGGCCCGGGGCGAAGCCGCAGAACAGCCCGCCCACCGCCGCGGCGGCCCGGGAGCGGACCAGCCGGCGGGCGAGCAGCGCGTACCAGGCGGTGGCCGTGCCGGCGAGGCAGAGCACCACGGCCACGAGGAAGGCCACCTGGGAGCCGAACAGCGCGGTGACCGGGGTGAGCGGCACGCCCAGCCCGAGCACCGACGTGTTGGCCATGAGGTTGACCCCGTCCGGCACGTTCAGGGCCGTGCTGTGCAGCGGGTTCTCCCCGCCGGTCACCGCCCGGGCGGCCCGGGACAGCATCCACTCGAAGAGCATCTGGTCGCCGGCCTGGTGGAACAGCCGGTCCGGCCGGCCCCACTGGCGGGCGGTGAGCAGCACGGCCAGGCCCAGGTAGCCGGCGACCACGAGCGCGTCGACCGGGCGCGGCCGCCACCGGCGCCGGGGCGCGGGCCCGGGGCGGTCCGGGCCGGTCAGGCGGACGGGCTGGTCAGTGTCCGGACGTCCCACAACCACACGTCCATCTCCTGCCGGGCGGGCCCGACCAGCTGCTCCACGGTGCGGCGCAGCGGCTCGGCGTTCTGCTCGGTCAGCGGCAGCACCACGATCGCGGCCCGCCAGTGCCGCAGCTCGTCGAGGAAGCGCCGGCGCTGCCGGTCGTCGAGCTTCGGCGTACGCCCGGTGGCCTCGACCTCGGCGAGCAGCTCACCGATGCCGCTGGGCCGGCCGCCGAAGCGGCCCGGGTCGCCGGTGACCCCGTTGCGCGGGGCGAGGAAGTAGCCCCCGGGGATCTTGAAGGCCAGGTCGGTGCTGGCCGCCCAGCGCATCGGGTCGGTGTTGCCCATGGCCGGCACCGGCACGGCGACCAGCGTCTGGTCCGGGCCCACGTAGTGCCGCCACCGGTCGGCCGTGATGAACTTCGGCACGGCCGGGCGGGTGGTGACCCGCAACGGCATGGGCGCGATCGGCAGCAGCGCGAACACCAGACCGGCGGCGGTCAGGGTACGCACGGTGCGCCGCTCCACCACCCGCAGCGCCGCCGCCCGCTCGACGGCCAGGGCCAGCAGCACCCCGATGACCACGGTGGTGATGAGGCCGAACCGGGTCGGCACCACGGCGTCCAGCAGCGGCAGCCGGACCAGCAGCTCCCACGGGCCGGTGACCAGGTCCCGGTCCCACCAGGAGACCCGCTCGCCGAGGGAGAGCACGGCGAAGAACAGCCCGGTCGCCCCGAGGGCCCGAACCACCACCTCCCGGCGCAGCCACACCACGATGCCGACGGCCAGCAGCGACAGGCTCCAGCCGAAGAAGGCGTTCTCCTCCGAGTAGTTCGGGGCCAGGTTCACGTTGGCCCGCTCGTTGCCGCCCAGCGTGGTCGAGCCCGGGGTGAAGAACGCGGCGATGTCGTTGCCGTAGTCGCGGACCGTGTCGCTGAGCCCGTGGTACGCCATCGGCCCCGCGAACTGCACCCACAGCGGGTACGCCAGCAGCGCCCCGGCGAGCACCGCGCAGACGCCCAGCCCGACGCCCAGCGGCCGCCACGCCGCGGCCCACCGCTCGCGCTGCTGCACCACCACGGCGAACAGGAACACCCCGCAGGCCAACGCCGTGAAGAGCAGGATCTCCTCGTTGACGAACGCCTGCGCGGTGACCAGCAGGGCGAGCAGCGCGCCGTCGCGGACCGGCCGGGTGGAGCGGGTCAGCACCAGCACCCGCCACACGATGAACGGCAGCAGGAACTGGCTGATGATGTTCGGATGCCAGTTGGCGTGCGACAGCATGGCCGGCGAGAACCCGCAGAACCAGCCGCCCACGGCGGCGGCCAGCCGGTTGCGGACCAGGTGCCGGGAGAGCACCCGGTACCAGGCGGCGGCCGTGCCGGCGAGGCCCAGGGTGACCAGGGTGACGAAGGAGACCGCCGGTCCGAACAGGAGGGTCACCGGCACCATCGGGATGCCGAGGGCCAGGATGGCGGTGTTCGCCATCAGGTTCACGCCGTCCGGATAGTTGAACTGGTCGGTGTAGAACGGGTACTCGCCGTGCAGCACCACCCGCACCGAGTGGGCCAGGAAGAACTGCACCTGCGCCGGGTCGCTGCTGTAGAGCGCCGCCACCCGGCCGGCCGGGTCGGCCCAGATCCCGCTGGTCACCCAGAGCGCCGCGAGCAGGAAGACCCCGTACACGGCCAGGTTCTGCCGGCGCGGCGTCCACCGCCACCGCCGCCGCGCGGCCGGCTCCGGGTCGCCCGCGGTGACCGGGGGTTCGTCCACCATGACGGACAGCGGTCCGCCCGGGGCGTCGGCGTCCGGCGTCGAGTCACCACGGGGCTCGGCAGGCGTCACAGTCGGCGGAGTCTACCGGAGCAGGTCACCGGCGTCCGAATCGCCGCTCACCGTCCTTTCTGGTCGGTGCTGTGCCGGGTCGAGGTGGGCGCGGCCCGCCGGCCGGACATCTCGTACCATGTGTGCTTCCGGACACGACCGGTGAAGACGGGATTCAGGGGGCGTACAGGGTGGTTTCAGTCCGTCGACGCGGCACGACGGCCACCGCGCTGCTGGCCCTGCTGCTGACCGGCTGCGGCCCCGTCGCCGGGCGGCAGCCGGCCGCGCTGCCGGTCGGCTACGACAGCCTCGACGGCACCCTGAAGGTCTGGCCGGCGCGGGGCAACCTGGCTCGCGACGCCGCCGCGACCGCCGGCATCACCGCCGCAGTCCGCGACTGGCGCTCCCCCGTCGACGACCGCGCCCACCTCGCCTCCTCCGGCATCCTCTACTCCGGGGAGGTCGCCGGGTCGCCGCTCGCCCTGGTCGCCGCCGACGTGCCCGGCGAGGCCGCCTCCTGGCTGCTGCAACTCGACCGCGACGGGCAGCGCTGGCGGATCGCCCACGCCACCGAGTACACCGACCCCGGCTACCTGGTCTACTCCGACGTGCTGCCCGTCCAGCAGCCCGCCGGCCGCCGCTACCTCACCTCCGCGCGCGTCGAGCGCCTGCTCGGCCCCGACGGCAAGGCCCTCCCCGCCGCCGACGGCATCACCGAGCCGGTCGCCGTGCCGCCGTGCCAGGCCGTGGCCGTGACCGCGACCCTGCGGCCCACCCGCTCGCTGCCGCGCGGCCGGGCCGCGGACCGCGTCCTCGACCTGGGTACGGCGACCTCCGCGCCCCGCTATCCGCTGGTGCGGGACGAGACCGGGTCGGGGAAGCGGGCGCTGACCGGGCTGGACACGTGTGTGCTCGCCGGTGAGCGGGGGCCGTTCGGGAGCGTGCCGCGGCGGATCGGGGACCGGCAGGCGCCCCTGTCGGTGCCGGAGTCGTGGCCGATGGCGAAGATCTCCGTGCGGTCGCTCGGGTCGATTGCTCTTGGCGGTGGCGAGCCGGGTGAGTTGGAGCAGCTCACCTGGGAGAGCGCCACCGGGACGATGACCGCGGTGGTCTACCGGCCGGCCGGTGGTGGTTCTCCCGTGGTGTCGCCTGCCGACCGGTCGACGACCTTGCAGGCTTACTACCTGCCGGTGCCGGGGCAGCCGCTTGCCGTGTTGAGTTGGCGGGGTCGGGATGCGTCGTTCGCGGCGCCGCCGGGGACCACGCGGCTGGTGGACCGGCCTGGTCTCGTGGTGGTGGCGCAGCCGGACCGGAAGCAGACGTTCAGCCTGGCGGGTACGGAGAAGACCTGGTACCGGTCCGTCGGCGGCCGCTGAGACCGTCCGTGGTCGCGGTGGTGGGGGTTCGGTGCAGCCGGTGAGTTGCGGCGTTCGTTCGTCGTCGCTGGAGATCTTGGTACGAAGTGGCCCCTATAGGGGCCTTTTCCTACCAAGATCTTCTCGCCGGGTCCTGGCTCAGCCCTCCTTCCGGGGAGGAGTGGGGCCGTCGCACGATGGGGCGTCAACTCAAGCCGCATGTTGATGTACTTGGAGTTGTCCGGCCGTTCCCGGAATTTCCCGTCCGGCTTCCAGCCGTGTCTGGTGTAGAAGGCTCGCGCGCGGAAGGTGCTGCCGATACCCTTCCGGCAACTGCCGCGGACGACATGAATCTGGTACAACTGGCCCACCGTAGCGCCGAACCGGAGTGGCTCGACTGAGGTGGACAGACAGAATCGGCGCACCCCCGCAGGCGTTGCGCCTGCGGCTACCCTCGCTCGGTGAGTTTCGGCACGTACGCGCGGAAGGTCCGTGACAGATCTCTGCCCTACGGCCTCCGCGTGTCGGCTCTGCGGTCCTGCGTGCAGCTCTACCGACCGATCGGCTTCCACGCGACGTTGGCCTTCCTGGAGGAGGTCGCGGGCCCGTTTCAGCGTGACGAGGACGCGCTCCTGAAGGCGCTCGACGCGATTGAGGCAAGTCGCACCCAGTGGCATGCGGACATGCGGGACTACGCGCACAGACGCCGGCAGGCCAAGCAACGTGGCCAACGGATTCCGCGCGCTCAGGATCGCAACCCGAACGGCTTCCCACCGATCTGGTACGGCGCGGCCAGGTCGGCGGCCTTGTCCGCCCTGCGGTATTGGAGTCGCCGGCGCCTTCCCGCGTTGAGGGTGACAGCTGACGGTGCTGGCAACACGATTGACGTCCTCGTTACCGCCGCTCTGTCGTCGGGTGGCGATCTGACATCGGAGCAACGGCAGCTTCTGGTTCTGGCTGTCGCGGAGCTTGAAGGACGTATGCGGCCTGATCTCTGGTCCGACGACCCAGTCGCCTACTTCCGCGCCCGGGACCTGTTGAAGGTTGCGCGCCTGCTGGAGACCGCGAGCGACGATGGACAGCCTCAAGCATCGGCGGATCGTTAGCCGAGGGTGCTCAGGCCCAGCCGGGTCACCGACGCGAACGGGCGGCCCCGCGCAAGGCAGGACCGCCCGTTCGGCGTAGCTGAGATCAGTTCTTGGCGGTCGCCTCGTCGGCGGCGGGGTCGACCGACTGCGCGTCCAGCCCCGAGATCCACCCGGTCACGTCCCGAGCCACGTCCTGAGCCGTCAACCCGAGGTCGGCAAGGATCTGCGCCCGGGTCCCGTGCGGGTGCCAGTCCGCCGGCACGCCCAGGTCCTTCACCGGCACCCGAACGTCAGCGTCCCGCATGGCCTGAGCGAGGGCGGAACCGACACCGCCCACCCGGACCCCGTCCTCGACGGTGACCACGAGCCGGTGACCAGCCGCCAGCTCGACGAGCTCGGCCGGCACGGGCCGGACCCACCGCGGGTCGACGACGGTCACGCCGTAGCCCTGCTCGGCGACCCGGGTGGCGACCTCCATGCCGAGGCCGGCGAAGGAGCCGACCGCGACCAGCAGCACGTCGGTACGCGCCGACTCGGCCAGCACGTCGACCGGGCCGACCCGGCGGACGGCCGGCAGGTCGGCGGCCACGGTGCCGGTCGGGAAGCGCAGGATGGTCGGCCCGTCGTCGACGGCGACCGCCTCGCGCAGTTCCTCGCGGAGGGTGGCCGAGTCGCGGGGCGCGGCGATCCGCAGGCCGGGCACCACGCCGAAGACCGACATGTCCCAGACGCCGTAGTGGCTGGGGCCGTCGGGGCCGGTGATGCCGGCCCGGTCGAGCACGAAGGTGACCGGCAGCTTGTGCATGGCCACGTCGAGCAGGACCTGGTCGAAGGCGCGGTTGAGGAAGGTGGCGTAGACGGCGACGACCGGGTGCAGGCCGCCCATGGCGAGGCCGGCCGCCGAGGTGGCGGCGTGCTGCTCGGCGATGCCCACGTCGTACACCCGGTTGGGGTACTTGCGGGCCAGGGTGGCGATGCCGGTGGGCTCGGCCATGGCGGCGGTGATGCCGACCACGTCGGGGCGCTCGTCGGCGATGGTGACCAGCTCGTCGGCGAAGACGTGGGTCCACTTCACCGACGGCGCGGCGAGCAGCTTGCCGGTCTCGATGTCGAATGCGCCGCCCGGGCCGTGCAGGCGGTCCGCCTCGTCCTCCTCGGCAGCGCGGTAGCCGTAGCCCTTGCGGGTGACCGCGTGGACTATCACCGGGCCGCCGAAGTTCTTGGCGGCGCGCAGCGCCGACTCGATGGCGGGGACGTCGTGGCCGTCGACCGGGCCGACGTACTTGATGCCGAGGTCCTCGAACATGGCCTGCGGGGCGACCGCGTCCTTGATGCCCTTCTTGACCGCGTGCAGCACCTCGTACATCGGCTTGCCAACCAGCGGGGTGGAGCCGAGGGCGTCCTTGACGGTGTCGAGCACCTTCTCGTAGCCGGGGTTGAGCCGCAGCGAGGAGAGGTGGTCGGCGAGGCCGCCGATGGTCGGCGAGTAGGACCGGCCGTTGTCGTTGACCACGATGACGAGGGGGTTGCCGGCGGTGGCGATGTTGTTCAGCGCCTCCCAGCACATGCCGCCGGTCAGGGCGCCGTCGCCGACCACGGCGACGACGCTGCGCTTCTCGCCGCGCAGCGCGTACGCCTTGGCGAGGCCGTCGGCGTAGGAGAGCGCGGTGGAGGCGTGCGAGTTCTCGATGAGGTCGTGCTCGCTCTCCGCCTGGCTGGGGTAGCCGGAGAGGCCACCGCGCTGGCGGAGCTTGTCGAAGCCCTCCTGCCGGCCGGTGACGATCTTGTGTACGTAGGCCTGGTGGCCCGTGTCGAACAGGAGCCGGTCGCGCGGCGAGTCGAAGACCCGGTGCATGGCCAGGGTGAGCTCGACCACGCCCAGGTTGGGGCCGACGTGCCCGCCGGTGCGGGAGACCTTGGCGATCAGGAAGTCCCGGATCTCGGCGGCGAGGATGTCCAGCTGCTCGGCCGTCATCCGCTTCACGTCCTGCGGGCCGCGGACGGTGCCCAGCAGCCGACCGTGGTTGGCCGTGCCCTCTTCAACACTCATGACCGAAGAGTCTATCGGCCACCCGACAGCCCGCAGCGCGGCCGTGGATCTCCCCAGGTCAACCCACCGATCAGGGGGTGACGACCAGCCGGCGGGGCGCCGTGGCCGGGGTGGCGGCGAGCGGAGGGCCGGAGGGGGTCCAGGAGCCCAGCACGGCGGCCCGGGACGCCCCGGTGACCGAGGGGATGGCCCCGGGCAGCCCGTGCCAGGAGAGCCACCCCAGCAGGGCGAACGCGTACGCCTCCTTGGCCTGGGCCGGCACTCCCAGCTCGTCGGTGGTGCGCAGCCGCCAGCGCCCCTCGGCGAGTTCGACCAGCCGGGCCCGGAGTGTGGGGTTGCGCACTCCCCCGCCGGCGGCGATGACCTCGGTCACCCCGTGCCCGTCGCAGGCGTCGGCGACGGTCCGGGCGGTCAGCTCGGTGAGCGTGGCCAGCACGTCGTCGGCGGCCACCGGCTCCCCCAGCGCGACCAGCCGGTCGTCCAGGTAGCGGCCGTGGAACAGCTCCTTGCCTGTCGACTTGGGCGGGGGCGCGGCGTAGTAGGGCTCGGCGAGCAGCAACCCCAGCAGCCCCTCGTGCACCCGGCCGGCCGCCGCGCGGGCCCCGTCGAGGTCGCAGGGGCGGTCCAGGAAGCGCCGGGCCGCGGCGTCCAGGAGGGCGTTGGCCGGGCCCACGTCGTACCCGAGGACCGGCGTCCCGGGGGCGACCACGGTGAGGTTCGCGATCCCGCCCAGATTGAGCGCCGCCCGCGGCCCGCCGGCCGCGTCGAGCAGCAGCGCGTCGAAGGCCGGGACCAGCGGCGCGCCCTGGCCGCCGGCCGCCACGTCCGCCGACCGCAGGTCGTGCAACACGGGTACGCCCACCCGGGCGGCCACCCGCGCCGGCGCGCCGAGCTGGAGGGTGCCCCGCACCCGGCCCGCCTCGACCCAGTGGAAGACCGTCTGCCCGGGCGAGACCACCGCGTCGGCCGCGCCACCGGCCAGCTCGACGCCGGCCGCCGCCGCGTCGGCGAAGACCTCCCCGAGGCGGTTGTCCAGCCGGCAGACCGCCTCGATGGTGGTGGCCGCCGGGGGCAGCAGCGCGCCGATCTCGGCCCGCAGGTCGTCGGGGTAGTCCAGGCTGCGGTGCCCGAGCGGCCGCAGCCGCAGCGTCTCCCCGTCCCGGGTGAACTCGGCCGCCACCACGTCCACCCCGTCGTACGAGGTGCCCGACATCAGCCCGACGATCTTCATCGGGCCAGGCTAGTCACTCCCCCGGAGGCAGGAACAGCCCGACCAGCTCGACGTGCTGGGTCATCGGGAACAGGTCGAAGCCGCGCAGCGCGGCGAGGCGCCAACCGAGCCCGGTGAAGGTGCGCACGTCCCGGGCGAAGGCGGCCGGGTCGCAGGCCACGTACGCGACCGCGCGCGGGCCGGCGGCCACGATGTCCCGCACCACCGGGGCGCCCGCGCCGGAGCGCGGCGGGTCGAGCACCACCACGTCGACGGGGCCGGTGACCCGGCGGCGGGCCAGCGCGGTCTCCACCCGGGCGGGAACCACCTCGACCCGGGGCAGGTCGGCCAGGTTGGCCCGGGCCGCGTCCACCCCGTCCTGGCTCGACTCGACCAGGGTGACCCGGGCGTCGCCGACCCGGCCGGCGAGGGCCGCGGCGAACAGTCCGGCGCCGCCGTAGAGGTCCCAGGCGGTCTCGCCGGGGCGCGGGTCGAGCAGGTCGAGGACCGCCCCGACCAGGGTGTCCGCGGCGGCCGGGTGCACCTGCCAGAAGCCGGACGCGGGCAGCGTCCAGTCGCGGCCGGCGGCCACCTCGCGGACCTCGGCCGGACCGCTCACCGGGGTGGGCGCCCCCTCGGCGAAGGCCACGACGCTGACGTCGCCGCCGGTGGAGGCGACCGTCTCGACGGCGTCGGCGTCCGGCCAGGAGGCCCCGCTGGGGGCCAGCACGGGCAGGTCCTGGATGGCCGGGTGGGCGATCCGGCAGCGGTCGATCGGCACGACCTCGTGCGAGCGGTGCTTGAGCAGCCCGGCCCGGCCGGCGGCGTCGACCGCGTAGCGGACCCGGGACCGCCAGCCCAGCGGCCCGCCGGGCAGCGGCTCGACCCGGACGCCGAGCGCGTCGATCTGGTCGTCGGTGAGCCCGCCCAGCCGGGTGAGCTGCTCGCGCACCACGGTGGCCTTCCAGTCGAGCTGGGCGGCCGGGGTGACGTGCTGGAGGTCGCAGCCGCCGCACCGGCCCGGCTTCGCGTACGGGCAGGGCGGCTCGACCCGGTCCGCCGACGCGGTCAGGATCTCCACGGCGTCGGCGCGGGCGAAGCCCCGGTGCAGCTCGGTCACCTCGGCCACCACCCGCTCGCCGGGCAGCGCGTGCCGGACGAAGACCACCTGGCCCTCGACCCGGGCCACGCAGTGCCCGCCCGGGGCGACCGCGTCCACGGTCAGCTCGACCCGCTGCGCCTCCTCCAGCCCGGTCCGGGCGGGCGCGGTCACGGGCGCTCCCCCGAACCGCTCTCGCCGGGCGGCGCGGAGACCACCGGCGGGACGGTGGGCGGCAGGGTGCTGCGCGGGGCCACCCGCGGCCCGCGCGCCGGGCCGCGGGTGAGCGTGGCGTCCAGCCGGTCCAGGTTCTTGCTGGCGGTCGAGGCGAGCTGCCAGGGCACGCTGGTGACCATCACGCCCGGTTCGAACAGCAGCCGCCCCTTGAGCCGCAGCGCGCTCTGGTTGTGCAGCAGGTTCTCCCACCAGCGGCCCACCACGTACTCGGGGATGAAGACCGTGACCACGTCGCGGGGCGACTCCCGGCGGGTCGACGCCACGAAGTTGAGGATCGGCCGGGTGATCTCACGGTACGGGGAGTCGATCACGGTCAGCGGCACCGGCAGCTCGCGCCGCTCCCAGTCGGCCTGGAGGTCCCGGGTGTCCTTGTCGTCGACGTTGACCGTGACGGCGGTGAGCGTGTCCGGCCGGGTCGCCCGGGCGTAGGCGATGGCCCGCAGGGTGGGCTGGTGCAGCTTGCTGACCAGCACGATGGCGTGGTTGCGGGCGGGCAGCACGGCCCGCTGCTCGGTCGGCTCCAGCTCCGCGGCGATCCGGTCGTAGTGCCGGCGGATGGCCAGCATGAGCAGGTAGATCACCGCCATGGCGGCGATCGCGATCCAGGCGCCCAGCAGGAACTTGGTGATCAGCACGATGACCAGCACCACGCCGGTCATCACCATGCCGAAGGCGTTGATCGCGCGGGAGCGGACCATCCGGGCCCGCGCCTCCGGGTCCCGCTCGGTGCGCAGGTGCCGGTTCCAGTGCCGGATCATGCCGGCCTGGGAGAGCGTGAACGAGACGAACACCCCGACGATGTAGAGCTGGATGAGCCGGGTCACCTCGGCCTGGAAGCCGATGATCAGCACCACGGCGGCGACGGCCAGGAAGATGATCCCGTTGGAGAAGGCCAGCCGGTCGCCCCGGGTGTGCAGCTGGCGGGGCAGGTAGCGGTCCTGGGCCAGGATCGAGCCGAGCACCGGAAAGCCGTTGAAGGCGGTGTTGGCGGCCAGGAACAGGATCAGCGCGGTCATCCCGGCCACCACGTAGAGCAGCACCGAGCCGTTACCGAAGACAGTCTCGCCGAGCTGCGCGGTGACGGTCTTCTGCACGTAGCCGTCCGGCCCGGAGACGATCTGCGCCGGGTCCTCGACGAACTGGAGGCGGGTCAGCTTGGCCAGCCAGATGATGCCGACCAGCATGCTGACCGCGATGGTGCCGAGCAGCAGCAGGGTGGTCGCCGCGTTCTTCGACTTCGGCGTCTTGAACGCCGGCACGCCGTTGGAGATCGCCTCGACGCCGGTGAGCGCCGCGCAGCCGGAGGAGAAGGTGCGCAGCAGCAGGAAGATCAACGCGAAGCCGGTCACGCTGTGCTCGGCGTGGATCTCCAATCCGGCGCTCGGCGCCCGCAGGTCCTGGCCGAGGATGAAGATCCGGACCAGCCCGGTCAGCAGCATGCCGCCGATGACGATCACGAAGCCGTAGGTGGGGATGGCGAACGCGGTGCCCGACTCGCGCAGGCCGCGCAGGTTCATGGCGGTGAGCAGCACCACCGCGCTGACCGCGATGAGCACCTTGTGGGTGGCCACGAACGGCACCACCGAGCCCAGGTTCGCCACGCCCGAGGAGACCGACACCGCCACGGTCAGCACGTAGTCGACAAGCAGCGCGCTGGCCACCGCGAGCCCGGCCCGCGGCCCGAGGTTGACCGTGGCCACCTCGTAGTCGCCGCCGCCGGAGGGGTAGGCGTGCACGTTCTGCCGGTAGCTGGCCACCACGGTCAGCATCACCACGACGACCGCGAGCGCGATCCACGGCGAGAAGAAGAAGGCCGACGCCCCGGCGATGGAGAGCGTCAGCAGGATCTCGTCCGGGGCGTAGGCGACGCTGGAGAGCGCGTCGGAGGCGAAGACCGGCAGCGCGATGCGCTTCGGCAGGAGGGTGTGCTGGAGACGGTCGGACCGGAACGGTCGACCGAGGAGGAGTCGCTTCAGCAGCGAGGTGGGTCTGGCCACAACCGCAAAGAGTACGACCACCTCGCGCCGGGCGGTGGGGGTGGCCGATCGCCCCGTGCGCGCCCGCGCGGTACGGTTCGATCCCCCGCCGGCAGCGGGGACGTGGCAGGCTCGCAGACGACGGGTCGGCGGGCGGCACCGTGGGAGGAGCGGACACCGTGCATGTCGTGATCATGGGCTGCGGCCGGGTCGGGTCGACCCTGGCCCACGGCCTGGAGTCCCGGGGGCACTCGGTGGCGGTGATCGACCAGGACGCGGACGCGTTCCGCCGTCTCGGGCCGGACTTCGCCGGCATCACGGTCACCGGCGCCGGCTTCGACGGCGAGGTGCTGCGCCAGGCCGGCATCGAGCGCGCCGACGCCTTCGCCGCGGTCTCCAGCGGCGACAACTCCAACATCATCTCGGCCCGGCTGGCCCGGGAGACCTTCGGCGTGTCCCGGGTGGCCGCCCGGATCTACGACCAGCGCCGCGCCCAGGTCTACGAGCGCCTCGGCATCCCCACGGTGGCCACCGTGCGGTGGACGGCCGAACGGATGCTGCGCCACCTGGTCCCCGAGGGCAACGTGGAGATCTTCCGCGACCCGACCAGCACCGTCTCGATCATCGAGGTGCCGGTGCACAAGGACTGGATCGGCCGGTCGCTGCGGCACCTCGAGGAAGCCGCCGGCGCCCGGGTGGCCTACCTGATCCGGTTCGGGATCGGCACCCTGCCGACCGCCTCCACCGTGGTGCAGGAAGGCGACCAGGTCTTCATGCTGGTGACCGACGACATCGCCGCCTCGGTCACCTCGGTGGCGGCCGTGGCACCCGAAGGGGGGCAGTGAGCATGCGCATCGCCATCGCCGGCGCGGGCAACGTGGGCCGGTCGATCGCCCAGGAGCTGATCGACAACGGCCACCAGGTGATGCTGATCGAGCGGCAGCCCAAGATGCTCCGGCCCGACCGGGTGCCGGCCGCCGACTGGGTGCTCGCCGACGCCTGCGAGCTGGCCAGCCTGGAGGAGGCCAACGTGGCCGGCTGCGAGGTGGTCGTCGCGGCCACCGGGGACGACAAGGTCAACCTGGTGGTGTCGCTGCTCGCCAAGACCGAGTTCGCGGTGCCCCGGGTGGTGGCCCGGGTCAACCGCGCGGAGAACGAGTGGCTCTTCACCGAGCAGTGGGGCGTGGACGTCGCGGTGAGCAAGCCGCGGGTCATGGCCGCGCTGGTCGAGGAGGCGGTCACCGTCGGCGACCTGGTCCGGCTCATGACCTTCCGGCAGGGTGAGGCGAACCTCGTCGAGATCACCCTGCCGCCCACCGCGCCCTACGTGGGGCAGCCGATCCACGCCGTGCCGCTGCCCCGGGACGCCGCGCTCGTGGCGATCCTGCGCGGCAAGCGGGTGCTGGTGCCCAGCCCGGACGACCCCATCGAGGCCGGCGACGAGCTGATCTTCGTGTGCACGGCGGCCGTGGAGGACGAGGTCCGGGCGGTGATCCTCGGCCCGGACAGCGTCGGGCGCAACCGCGAGCGGTCCTGACCGCGTGGCGCCGGGGGCTCAGGCCCCCGGCAGCGGCGTCGGCTCGGGCTCCCGGGTGACCCGGCGCACCACCCAGACGGTGATCAGCAGCAGCAGGGCGTACGGCGGGTAGCCCAGGGCGAGCCGGGCCACGCCCAGCGCCGTGTCCTGGTGGGCGAGGTAGAGCCCGGCCTGCACGCCGACCTTGGCCAGCCACACCACGCCCCAGAGCACGGTGAGCTGGGTGAAGGTGCGCACCAGCTTCGGGTCGTCGCGCCACTCGGAGCGGCCCTTCGCCACCAGCACCGACCAGATCCAGCCGACCAGCGGCTGCTTGATGGCCGCCGAGAGCAGCAGGGCCAGGCCGTAGCCGATGCCGTAGAGGATGCCGGGGAGGTAGAAGTCGCGCTCGTCGCCGGTGCGCCAGGCGATGGCCGCGCCGATGGCGATGCCGACCAGGCCGTTGACGGCGTGCCGCACCGGCCGGCGCTGGGCCAGCCGCAGCCCGGCGATCAGCAGCGCCACCGCCACCGAGGCGATCACGGCGGGACGCAGGTCGCCCACCACGTTGGCGATCACGAAGACCACCACGGGAATGCTCGACTCGACCAGGCCCCGCCAGCCGCCGAGCTGGTCGGCCATCTGCTCGGCCATGCTGGGCAGCCGCTCGTCCTCCGGCCCGAGTTCCGGCTCGGTGTGCTGTCCGGTCGTCACTTCGGCGACTCCAGCTCGTAGTACGGGTTGTAGATCACCTTGCGGTCGTCCCGTACGGCCACCCGGCCCCGGGCGGTGAGGTGCCGGCCCGGCTCGATGCCGTCGATGTGCCGCCGGCCCAGCCAGACCAGGGTGACCACGTCGCTGCCGTCGTAGAGGTCGGCCTCCAGCGTGGGCAGGTTGGTCCGGGGCGTGTAGACCACCGTGCGCAGCCGCCCGGTGACCGACACCACCTGGCCGCGCGTGCACTGGCGGGCCGGCATGCCGCCGCACTCGGCGCTCTCCCGTTGCAGCTCCTGCGCCTCGATCTCGGCCTCGCTCGCGGTGAGCCGTTGCAGGAACCGCCGCAGCGACACCCGGCTCTCGTCGGTCGTCATGACCTCCGCGTCACCCTCTCCACGCCGGCCGGCTCCCGCCGGCTCTGGGTAGGCCCCGGATTGCCGGAACCGTCCCGCCAGCGTACGCCGATCCGGCCCGGCGGCGGGACCGGCGTCGGAGGGCGTACCCCCGGGGCCGGACACGCGACGGGCCCGGCGTCGTCGACGTCACGCCGACTCCGACCGGGCCCGGACCACGGTGCTCGGACCTCAGCCTCGCGCTGCTGCGGCGCGGGGGCTCGGACCTCAGTCTCGCGCTGCTGCGGCGCGAGGACTCAGGTCTCAGTCTCGCGCTGCTGCGGCGCGAGGACTCATGCCTCGCGCTGCTGCGGGGCGCCCTCCTGCTCGGCCTGCTGCTCGGACATCTCGCGGGGCAGCCGCAGCGGCAGCGGCTCGCGGACCGGCTTGGCCTCGTGGCCGCGGTCGACGACCAGCCCGTCGAGGCAGGCCGTGAGGGGGCCGGCGGCGACCGGGTTGGTGGCGGCCTCGCCCTGGTAGACCCCGCGCACCATCCAGCGCGGCCCGTCGATGCCGACGAAGCGCAGGTCGGTGATGCCGTCCGGGGTGCGGACGCGGGCGCGCAGCTCGGTGCCGTACTCCCCCTCGACCTCCTGGGCCGCGGCGCCGTCGTTGAACAGCGACTGCCGGATCTCCTCGCGCACCTCGTCCCAGATGCCGTCGGAGCGGGGCGCGGCGAAGACGCCGAGCTGCAGGGCGTTCGGCCCGTGCACCAGCACCACCTGCTGGATCACGCCCTGCGGGTCGGCCTGCACCCGCACCTCGACCTCCGGCACCGCCGGGATCTGCAGGCTGCCCAGGTCGAGCCGGGGCGCGTCCGGCGCCTCGGACACGTCGTACGGGCCGCGGGCCGGCGGCTGCGGGGTCTCCTCGGTGTCGAGGACCCCGGCGTCCCGCTCGTCACGCGCGTGCCGCGCGCCCTCGGCCCGCTTACGGGAGAAGATCACTGCGCCCACCCTCCGCTGTTCGCACTCACCCTGCCACCTCTTCCGTCCGCCCGCCCGCCGGAGCGGGGACCAGCCCGGCGTGCCCGCCGGTGGAGCCGTGCCCGCCGGTCCCGCGCCGGGACGCGGGCAGCTCGACCACCGGCTGGAACTCGGCCCGGGCGACCCGCTGGACCACGAGCTGCGCGATCCGGTCACCGCGGCTGATCTTCGCCGGCGTCTCCCGATCATGATTGATCAGGTTGACCAGGATCTCACCCCGGTAGCCGGCGTCGACCGTACCGGGCGCGTTGAGCACCGTCACGCCGAGCCTGGCCGCCAGCCCCGATCGGGGGTGCACCAGGCCGACGTACCCCTCCGGCAGCGCCACGGCCACGCCGGTCGGCACCAGGGCCCGCCCGCCGGGCGGCAGCTCCACGTCCGCGGCGGCCACCAGGTCCGCGCCGGCGTCGCCGGGATGGGCGTACGCCGGCAGTGGCAGCTCCGGGTCGAGCTGCCGTACGGGCACGGGTACGACGTCTGTCACGGTCATCCTCTTCCGTCCGGTCCTTGCGGGGGTGACCCTGCCATCCTGCCGGTTCGCCGGCCGCCGGCGCGCCGTACCCTCGGACTGTGCGTCAGTCGTCATCCTCGACCGCCCCCGTGGCCGCCACCGCCGGATACGCGGAGCGCCTCGGGCTGCCCTGGTGGGCCTGGCCGGCCGGCCTGGCCGCCGCCGGGCTGCTCGCCGCCGAGCTGTGGATGGGCGCGAGCGGTGTCCGGGCCTGGCTGCCGTTCGTGCTGCTGCTTCCCGCGGCGGCGGCCACGCTCTGGTGGCTGGGCCGGATCCGGGTCACCGTCCGGGCCGGCGAGCTGCGGGTCGACGACGCCCGCCTCCCGGTGCGCTTCGTCGCCGACGCGGTGCCGCTGGACGCGGCCGGCCGGCGTGAGGTGCTCGGCGTCGGCTCCGACCCGCTCGCCTTCGTGGTGCAGCGCCCCTGGGTCGGCGGCGCGGTGCAGGTGGTGTTGAACGATCCCGACGACCCGACCCCGTTCTGGGTGGTCAGCACCCGCCACCCGGTCGAGCTGGCGACCGCCCTGCTCGCCGCCCGCGACGCCGGCTGACCTGCCCCGACGGTCCCCCGGTTCAGGGGTGCTTGCCGGGCAGCGCGCGGGCCTGGTGGCGGAGGTCCTTGCGGAGCTGGTCGCCGAGGGTGCGGGTGGCCCGCCGGTTGAGGTAGCCCGCCACGGCGGCGCCGGTCAGGAACGGGCCGAGCGTGGTGAGGTTGCGGCCGAAGCGGCGCAGCAGGCTGTCGCGCAGTTCCCGGCGGGCGGCGGTGCCCAGCACCGCGCTGACCCCCACGCCCGGCATCATCGGGTTGACCCCGCGCTGGGTGGCCCAGGACTGCACCAGCGACACGGCCCGCTGCGCGCCCCCGGCGGGCAGCGGCACCCGGTGCACCTCGTGCAGCTCGCCGATCAGCTTCAGCTCGATCGCCACCACGGCGACCGTCTCGGCGGCCAGCAGCACCGGGGCCGAGAGCAGGGTCGGGGTGATCGCCCACTCGACCGCGGCGACCCCGCCGCCGGCCGCGCCGACGCCGGCGGTGGCCCGGGCCGCGTTGCGGATGAGCCGGTCGGCGAGGGCGTCGTCGTCCAGGCCGGGGAAGTGCTTCAAGAGCGTGGCCCGGTCGCGGATCGGCACGCGCGGGGCGATCTCGGCGACGGTGTCGGCCATCCAGCGGATCGCGGCCTTCGGCTTGTACAGGTCGGTGATGCCGCGGGCGCGGGCCTGGCCCACCAGCCGGGTGAGCAGCTGCCGGCGGCGGGCCACGGGAAGGTCGTCCGCGGTCAGCTCGGCGACGGTCGCGCCGAGCTGGTCGGCGTCCGTGGTGGGCCGGTCGGCGTCCGTGGTGGGCGGTGCCGGCTCGGCGGAGGCTTCCGCGGGTGGTGTCCTCCCGGTCGACCGGTCGGCGCCGCCCCCGTCGGCGTCCGGCCCGTCGGCCCGCTCGCTGCGCTCGCTCACCCGTCCGCCCTCCTGCTCCGCGCGGCGTGACAGCCGCCGGTACGAGTCAAGCAGCTTCCCGCCACCGGCGCACGGCGGCTCGATAAGCGGCGGCCCCGTCGAGGAGGCCGCCGCCGGTGTCTCGTGTCGGGGTCAGACGCACTCGCGGCAGATCAGCTCGCCGTTGCGCTCGACCGCCAGCTGGCTGCGGTGGTGGACCAGGAAGCAGCGGGCGCATCGGAACTCGTCCTGCTGCATCGGTAGCACCTTGACCGTGAGCTCCTCGTCGGCCAGGTCGGCGCCGGGCAGCTCGAAGCTCTCGGCCACCTCGGCCTCGTCGACGTCCACGGCGCCCGACTGTGTGTCGACGCGCCGGGCCTTGAGCTCTTCCAGGCTGTCCTCGCCGAGGTCGACCTCGTCGCGACGCGGGGCGTCGTAGTCGGTGGCCATCGGTTTCACTCTCCCATATCGATATGGTCGCTTCCGGTTGTAACGCCGGACGACGCTGTTTCGGTTCCGCTGGCCGGCCACCAAATGTGTCGGTCACCCGACCCGACCGTCGGAGCCGGGCCGCCAGGAAGGAACTCCCCCAGCGAGCGCGGAACCTTACCCCCCCTTTGGGCGAGGCATGTATACCGCCCTCGTGGCAGAGATGTACGCCCCTGCGCCCGAAGTTGTTCCCAATGTGACTCAGGCGACACGAAGATAGGGGTAGTAGTACCCGTTCCCCCGGTGGCGCGCCGGCATGTCGGGCTGTTTCCACGCGACGGCCGGACAAGCGTTAACCTCAGCGGCGTACTCGACGCCGGCGGGGCGGACCGACCGCCGGCGGCCGCCGCCACCCAAACACCGTCCGGGAGCGCCCAGAATGAGTTTTGCGCGAGTGCGGGCACTCGTTGTCGTCGGACTGCTGGCGGTCACCGCCCTGGTCTTCGTGGTCGTCGCGCTGGTCCGCGACACCCAGGGCACGGCCAGTTCCGCCGAGGACTGCCCGCAGGGCTGGCCGGTCGCCGACCTGCGCCTGCGGGAGCAGAAGGACGTCAAGATCAACGTCTACAACGGCAACCCGGACGAGGTCGGCCTGGCCGGCAGCGTGGCGGACGACTTCCGCAACCGCAAGTTCCAGGTGAAGAAGGTGGGCAACGCCAAGCCCGTGGACACGGTGGCGGTGCTGCGCTACGGCCCCAAGGGCGTCGGCTCCGCGCACCTGCTGCGCGCCTACTTCCTCAACCAGGCCAAGCTCGAACCCGACCTGAAGCGCAAGGACGACACGGTCGACGTGGTCCTCGGCAACGGTTTCCAGCAGTTGGCCACCACCACCGAGGTCAACCAGTCCCTCGGCGACCTCGGCTCGCCGGAGGCGCCGGCCGGCACCTGCGCGGGCCCGGTCCGGTAGCGGTCGACTCCCGTAAAGAGTGGCCTCCCCTGACGGGATGGCCACTCTTTCCGCATCCGGGGCCGGGCGGGACCGGTCACGGTCCGCCGGAGGCGTCCAGGGCGGCGAGCCGGGTGTGCAGCGGCTCGTACAGCGCCGGCGGCGCGGCGAGCACCAGGTCCGGGCCGGCCGGCCGGCCCGACAGGCCGGTCACCAGCAGCCCGGCCTCCCGGGCGACCAGCCCGCCCGCGGCGAGGTCCCAGGCGGCCAGCCCCTTCTCGTAGTAGGCGTCCACCCGGCCCTCGGCGGCCAGGCAGAGGTCGAGCGCGGCGGCGCCCATCCGGCGGATGTCGCGCACCTGCGGGATCAGTTCGGCGACCACCCGGGCCTGGTGCGCCCGGCGTCCGGCGTCGTAGCCGAACCCGGTGGCGACGAGCGCCTGCCCGAGGTCGGTCTCGGCGGAGCAGCGCAGCCGCTGCCCGTCCCGCCAGGCGCCGCCGCCCGCGGTGGCCGTCCACTCCTCGCCGGTGACCACGTTGCGCACCACCCCGGCGACCACCTCGCCGGCCACCTCGGCGGCCAGGGAGACCGCGCAGTACGGCAGCCCGTAGAGATAGTTGACCGTGCCGTCGATGGGGTCGACAATCCAGCGCACCCCGCCCTCGGCGGCCGGGGCGGCCTCCCCCGCGCCGTACTCCTCGCCCAGCACCGCGTCGCCGGGGCGCAGGGTCCGCAGCGCGGCCAGCACCTGCCGCTCCACCGCCCGGTCGGCGGCGGTGACCACGTCGGTGACGGTGCTCTTGGTCGCGGCGACCGAGACCCCCTCGGCCCGCATCCGGTGTGCGGTGGCCGCGGCGTCCCGGGCCACCTCGACGGCGATCGTGAGCAGTTCCTGCGGCGTGGGTGCCGAGGCGGTCATGTTCGTCCCCTTCCGGCACGGCCCGGACCGGCCGGTTCGTGCGCGGGTATCATCCTTACAAAGTCCACAACTGCGTCTAATCGGCGGTCCGTACGGCCGGTCCACCGTGCGGCGCAGGATGATCGCCGCAGACGGCGTTACAATTCACCCTGCCCCACGCGCCACGGACCGCCAGCCACCGGTCGGCCCGGGACACGGGGGTCCCTCAACGACATCGCCCGGCACGGCGGCCCGTGCTGCGCCGGACGACCCGGCCGTGCTCGCTCTTCGCCTCCGGAAGGTCATTCGTGACAGAACCACGCCAGACCGGCGCCGACGTTCGCTCGCTCACCGACACCCTGATCGCCCACGCGCAGAGCGCCGGCGGCCAGCTCACGTCGGCCCAGCTCGCGCGCACCGTCGAGTCCGCTGAGGTGACCCCGGCCCAGGCCAAGAAGATCCTCCGTGCGCTCTCCGAGGCGGGCGTGACGGTGGTCGTGGACGGCTCGGCGAGCACCCGCCGCCGGGTCGCCGCCGCCCGGTCCGCCACCCCGGCCTCCCGGGCCACCACCGCCAAGACCACCAAGAAGGCCGCCGCGCCCGCCCCGAAGCAGGCGCCGGCCGCCGAGGAGGCCCCGGCCCCCGCCCCGCGGAAGGCGACAGCGCGCAAGGCCGCCGGCGCCACGACCGGCACCACCGCCGAGGTGGCCGCCAAGGCCGCCGCCCCGGCGAAGGCCACCAAGACCACCCGCGCCACCAAGGCCACCGTGGCCGCCAAGAACGCGGCGGCGAAGCCGGCCAAGGACGGCGCGAAGGGCGAGGGCGCCGAGGGCGAGATCTCGCCGGAGGAACTGGCCGCCGAGATCGAGGACGTGGTGGTCGAGGAGCCGGCCGAGCTGACCCAGGCCGCCGAGGCCGACGCGGCCAGCTCCGCCACCGACAACGACTTCGAGTGGGACGACGAGGAGTCCGAGGCGCTCAAGCAGGCGCGCCGGGACGCCGAGCTGACCGCCTCCGCCGACTCCGTCCGGGCCTACCTCAAGCAGATCGGCAAGGTGCCGCTGCTCAACGCCGAGCAGGAGGTCGAGCTCGCCAAGCGGATCGAGGCCGGCCTCTACGCCGCCGAGCGGCTGCGCGCCGCCGACGAGGGCGAGGAGAAGCTCACCCGCGACATGCAGCGCGACCTGATGTGGATCTCGCGGGACGGCGAGCGGGCCAAGAACCACCTGCTGGAGGCGAACCTCCGGCTGGTCGTCTCGCTGGCCAAGCGCTACACCGGCCGCGGCATGGCCTTCCTCGACCTCATCCAGGAGGGCAACCTCGGCCTGATCCGCGCCGTCGAGAAGTTCGACTACACCAAGGGCTACAAGTTCTCCACGTACGCCACCTGGTGGATCCGCCAGGCCATCACCCGCGCCATGGCCGACCAGGCCCGCACCATCCGCATCCCGGTACACATGGTCGAGGTGATCAACAAGCTCGGCCGGATCCAGCGCGAGCTGCTCCAGGACCTGGGCCGCGAGCCCACCCCGGAGGAGCTGGCGAAGGAGATGGACATCACACCGGAGAAGGTGCTGGAGATCCAGCAGTACGCCCGGGAGCCCATCTCGCTCGACCAGACCATCGGTGACGAGGGTGACAGCCAGCTCGGCGACTTCATCGAGGACTCCGAGGCGGTCGTCGCGGTCGACGCGGTGTCGTTCTCGCTGCTGCAGGACCAGCTCCAGCAGGTCCTCCAGACGCTGTCCGAGCGGGAGGCGGGCGTGGTACGTCTGCGCTTCGGCCTCACCGACGGCCAGCCGCGCACCCTGGACGAGATCGGCCAGGTGTACGGCGTGACCCGGGAGCGCATCCGGCAGATCGAATCCAAGACCATGTCCAAGTTGCGGCACCCCTCGCGTTCCCAGGTGCTCCGCGACTACCTGGACTGACCGCCACGCGTCAACCAGCCGTGTCGGTTTGATCACCAGCCGTAGAACACTCTCCGGTGACCTGACGGTTGCCCGTTTGTGATCGTTGACGTGGCACCCTTGGTGCACGGCACACTGTCTTCCACGCCAGGTGTGACCTCCGTCCCCGACGGGCACACAGGGAAGGCAGGGCCCGAGAAGGGTGTTGCACGATAGGTGAGCAACCGAAGAGAGTGTTCATCGGTGACGACCAGAGGAGGAAGGCGATGACCCCGACCCTCACGCCGCCGCCCGAGACGGTGAGCCCCCCGGCCGCCGATGAACGGTGCGACCGCTGCAATGCTGCAGGCAAGCTCCGGATCACTCTGGCGGGTGGGAGCGAGCTGGTGTTCTGTGGGCACCACGCGAACAAGTACGCGGAGGATCTCGTGAAGATCACCGTGCGGTTCGCGTCGGACCCGGAGTTCAGCTGGCGTGGCGCCGATCTGATGGCGAACTGAGTACGAGGAATCCGCAACGCGACATAAGCCGGCCGGAGGTCCCTGGGGACCTCCGGCCGGCTTTTCGTACACCCACCCCAGCCGTCGAGCCGGGGCCCAGACCGGTCAGAGGGTCTGGACGGTGGCGATGCGCTCTTCGAGTTGTTCGATGGTGGCCTGGGCGCTGGGCGGGCCGCCGCAGAGGCGGCGCAGCTCGGCGTGGATCTTGCCGTGCGGCTGGCCGGTGCGGTGGTGGCGGGCCGCCACGAGGGCGTTCAGCTGCCGCCGGAGGGCCACCCGGCGCTGGGCGGCACTCATCGGCTGCGTGGGCGCTGTCGGGGCCGCAGCGGCCGGCTCAGCGGCCCGCTGGGTGGCCCGGCGCCGCTGCGCGGCGAGCTGCTCGGCCTGCCGCTTGGTGAGCAGCATCGAGACCTGGTCGGCGGTGAGCAGCCCGGGCAGGCCGAGGTATTCCTCCTCCTCCGGGGTGCCCGCCTGGGCGGCCGTGCCGAACGACGCCCCGTCGAAGATCACCTGGTCCAGCTCGGCGGTGGCGGACAACGCCGCGAACCGCTTCTCCAGCTCGCCGCTGGCCTGGTCGTCCCGCTGGGCGCGCTCCAACAGGTCGTCGTCGAGCCCGTCGGAATCCTTCGGCTTGCCGAGCACGTGGTCCCGCTCGGCCTCCATCTCGCTGGCCAGGCCCAGCAGGTGCGGCACGCTGGGCAGGAAGACCGAGGCGGTCTCGCCGGGCCGGCGGGCCCGGACGAACCGGCCGATCGCCTGCGCGAAGTAGAGCGGGGTGCTGGCGCTTGTCGCGTAGACGCCGACGGCCAGCCGGGGGATGTCGACGCCCTCGGACACCATCCGCACCGCGACCAGCCAGCGCTGCTCGGAGGCCGCGAACGTCGCGATCCGCGCGGACGCGCCCTGGTCGTCGGAGAGCACCACGGCGGCCTTCTCACCGGTCACCTGCTCCAGCAGCTTGGCGTACGAGCGGGCCACCTGCTGGTCGCTGGCGATCACCAGGCCGCCGGCGTCGGGCATGCCGTTGTTGCGCAGCACGGTCAGCCGGGCGTCGGCGGCCCGCAGCACCTGCGGCATCCAGTCGCCGGCCGGGTCCAGCGCGGTGCGCCACGCCTGCGCGATGAGGTCCTGGGTCATCGGCTCGCCCAGCCGGGCGGCCAGCTCCTCGCCCGCGTTGGTGCGCCACCGGGTCTCCCCCGAGTACGCCAGGAAGAGCACCGGCCGGACCACGCCCTCGCGCAGCGCGTCGGAGTAGCCGTAGACCGAGTCGGCGCGGGAGCGGAGCAGCCCGTCCCCGCCCCGCTCGTAGCTCACGAACGGGATCGGGTTGTCGTCGGAGCGGAACGGCGTGCCGGTGAGCATCAGCCGGCGTACCGCGGGCTCGAAGGCGGCCTTGACCCCGTCGCCCCAGGTCCGCGAGTCGCCCGCGTGGTGGATCTCGTCGAGGATGACCAGGGTGCGCCGGGTCATGGTGCGCCGCCGGTGCACCTGCGGCGCCATGCCGACCTGGGCGTACGTGACCACGGCGCCGTGGAAGTCGGCCGCGGAGTGCAGGTCGGCGTTGCGGAAGGCGGCGTCGAGCTGGATGCCGACCCGGGCGGCGGACTCCGCCCACTGGGTCTTCAGGTGCTCGGTCGGGGCGACCACGGTGACCGCCTCGACGGTGCCGTCGTTCAGCAGTTCGGCGGCGATCCGGAGGGCAAAGGTCGTCTTACCGGCACCGGGCGTGGCGACCGCTGTGAAGTCGTCGGTGCGGCGGCGCAGGTACTCCACCATCGCCTTGCGTTGCCAGGCACGCAGGGGTGGGAACGTGTCGAGCGCCGGCAACCGCGGTGCCACGCGTAGCTCCTCTCCGCTCGCAGGCGGCGACGGGCCCCGCCCGGCCGAGGGCCACGGGTACCGCCGCCCATGAAAACGCCCTCGCGCATGGGTGCCGCGAAGGCCGACTCAGCATAACCAGCGGGGGCCTCACGCCCCACTCGACGCCACGCTGGTCACATCCGCCCACCCCGGCGCGGCTGGGCTCAGACCTGCGGTCCCCGGGCGCCGGTGCGCGGCGGCCGCAGCGCCGGCACCGGGGCCGACCAGCGCCGCCGCAGCGCGATCAGGCGCAGCGCGAAGACGAGGACGGCGGCGGCGGTCAACGGCACCGTGGTCGCCAGGCCGTACGTCGAGAGCAGCGCCACCGCGATCGACCCGACGAGCGCCGCCACGGCGTAGATCTCGCGGCGCAGCACCACCGGGATCTCGCCGGTGAGCAGGTCCCGGCCCAGCCCGCCGCCGATCGCCGTGAGCATGCCGATCATGCAGGCGCCGACGGCCGGCACGTGGGCGTCGAGGGCCTTGAGCGTGCCGGTGACGGTGAACAGGGCGAGTCCGGCCGCGTCGAGCACCAGCACGGTGGTGCGTAGCCGGGCGAACTGGGGATGCAGCCAGAAGATGGCGGCGGCGGTGACCGCCGCGGTGACCGCGTACCGCCAGTCGGCGAAGGCCAGCGGCGGCACCTCGTCGATGACCAGGTCGCGGAAGATCCCGCCGCCGAGGGCGGCGACGACGCCGACGAAGACCACCCCGAAGAGGTCGAGCCGTTTGGCCACCGCCGCGGAGGCGCCGGAGGCGGCGAAGACCGCCACGCCGGTGAGGTCGGCGAGGAGCAGCGGGGTGGAGGTGGTCACCGCCGCAGGTTACGTGGGCGGCCGGGGAGGCCGCCCGGGATCACTGGGCGTACGAGTCGTAGATCTCCTTGCACTTGGGGCAGACCGGGGAACCCGGCTTCGCCGCCTTGGTCACCGGAAAGGTCTCGCCGCACAGGGCCACCACGAAGGTGCCCATGACGGCACTCTCCGCGATCTTCTCCTTGCGGACGTAGTGGAACATCTCCGGGCCGGTGTCGGCGTCCTTCAGCTCGGGACGCTCGAGAACCTCTGTACTCACGTCTACACCTCCAACGGTCCAGTTTTGCAGGTCGATCCGGCCCGGTCCACCTGGGCCCGCGCGGGGAGCGGCCCGTACCGTAGCCGAAGTGACCAACTTTCACATCAGTCTCGGCACCGAGGTGGCCGACGCCCTGCGCGACGGGCGTCCGGTCGTCGCCCTGGAGAGCACCATCGTCTCGCACGGCCTGCCCCGACCGGACAATCTTCGCGTCGCGCGGGAGATCGAGCAGGCGGTCCGGGACGCCGGGGCCGTGCCGGCCACCATCGGCATGGTCGCCGGTGAGCTGATCGTGGGGCTGGACGACGCCCAGCTCACCCGGCTCGCCACGGTCGACGGGGTGAGCAAGCTCTCGGTGCGCGACCTGGCCGTGGCGGCGGCGACCGGCGCGGACGGCGCCACCACGGTGGCGGCGACAAGCGCGGTGGCCGCGGCGGCCGGGATCGGCGTCTTCGCCACCGGCGGGCTCGGCGGGGTGCACCGGGAGGCCGCGCAGACCTTCGACGAGTCGGCCGACCTGGTCACCCTGGCCCGGACCCCGATCGCGGTGGTCTGCGCCGGGGTGAAGTCGATCCTCGACGTGGGCGCCACCCTGGAGCGGCTGGAGACCCTCGGGGTGAGCGTGGTCGGCTACCGCACCCGCCGCTTCCCCGGCTTCTACCTCACCGACGCCGGCTTCGACCTGGACTGGTCGGTGGAGTCCCCCGAGCAGGCCGCCGACGTGCTGGCCGCCCGCCGGGACCAGGGCGTGCACCACGGCGGCCTCATCGTGGCGAACCCGCTGCCGGTGGACGAGCAGCTCGACCCGGCGCTGCACGACCGCACCCTGACCACGGGCCTCGCGCTGCTGGCCCGCGACGGGGTGACCGGCAAGGCGGTGACCCCGTTCCTGCTGGCCCACTTCCACTCGGCCACCGAGGGCGCCAGCCTGGCGGTGAACGTCCGGATCATCCTGCGCAACGCCGACCTGGCGGCACGGATCGCGGTCGCCTCGGCGGCCCGCCGCACCGCACCCTCGGCATGAGCCCCGCGCCCCGCATCATCGTCGTCGGCGACGTGATCACCGACGTGCTCGCGGTGCTCTCCGGCCCCCTGGCCACCGGCTCGGACACCGCGGCCGGGATCCGGTTCAGCGGCGGCGGCCAGGCGGCCAACACCGCGGCCTGGCTGGCCGGCCAGGGGGCGGCCGTCACCCTGGTGGCCGCCGTCGGCGACGACGAGACCGGCCGCGAGCGGGTCGCCGAACTGGAGCGGGTCGGGGTGACCTGCGCGGTGGAGCGCCACGAGGGCTACCCGACCGGCACGGTCATCGTGCTCACCCACGACGGGGAGCGCACCATGGTCAGCCAGCGGGGGGCGAACCTGCGGCTCACCGCCGGACACGTCGACCGGACCGTGGCGGCGGCGCCCGACGCCGGGCACCTGCACCTGTCCGCGTACACCCTGCTCGACGTGGGGTCGCGCGGCGCGGGCCTGCGCGCGCTGGCCGCGGCCCGCGAGCGCGGGCTGACCACGAGCGTCGACGCGGCCTCCGCGGCGCCGCTGCGGCGGGTCGGCACGGCCTTCCTGACCTGGGTACGCGACGTCGACCTGCTGCTGGTCAACACGGACGAGGCGACGGTGCTGGCCGGCGGGCTGGACCCGGCGGCGCAGGCGCGGGCGCTGACCTCGGTGGCCCGGCGGGTGGTGGTGAAGCGGGGCGCGGCCGGCGCGGTGTGGGTGGACCGGACGGGCCTGGTCGAGACGGCCCCGGCGCCCGGGGTGGCCGTGGTGGACGTGACCGGGGCGGGCGACGCCTTCGCCGCCGGCCTGCTCACCGCCTGGCTGTCCGGCGCGGACCCGCGTGCGGCGCTGGCCCGGGCCGGCGACCTGGGCGCCCTGGCGGTCACGACGGTGGGCGCCCGCCCCCAGCCCTGACGGTGGTCGGTCCGGGCGGGCCGCCGCCCGGACCGGTCAGGGTTCGGCGTCGATGACCTTGTGGGGGCGCTCCTCCGCGGAGAGCGCCATGGGCGGGGTCTCGTCGCGGTTGCGGTGCTGGAACTTCCCGGCCAGCCGGTGCTCTTCCTTGGGCGGGCGGTCGTTGGCCAGCAGCACGGCCAGCCACGGGATGAGCACCATCCCGAGACCGCAGAGCGGCAGCCAGAGCCAGAGCAGCGGTGCCTTGACAACGACCAGGACCGCACCGATCACCAGGCACGCGACCCGGATTCCCATCATCAGCACGTAGCGCTTCTGCCGGCTGGTGAGCTGGTCGTCCTGGCTGCGCGAGGCGTCGGTGATCAGGATCGGCTGATACGCCTGACGCTTCACCACGGACCTCCTCGAGGGGATTACGACCCATCCTGTCACTCCCGACGGATGATCGGCGAGAATCGTGACAAGGTAGCGCGTGTTACGCCCGTGGTACGCTCGCCCCGTGGGCAACCGGTTCAGCTTCTCCGACGAGGCGTTGGGCAACCTGCGGGTCTACGACGTCACGCCGGGGGAAGTCTGGGAGGCCCTGCACAGCACCCGGCGGGTCATCCGCCACCTCGGGGACGACGTCATGGTGGTCTACGCGACGGACCACCGGGGGCGACGCCTCGCGGTGCTGCTGGCCGAGGCCGACGGCACCGACAACGACTGGGACATCCTCTCCGCCCGCGAACTGAGCGACGTCGAGGCCAAGCGCTACGACGACGCGGTGCGGAGGTCACGCCGACGAGGAGGCGGTCACGATGCACCGTAACGACGCGACCAAGCGGTTCCACGACGGCGGCGACGCGCTCGCCGACCTGATCGACGACACCCAGCCCGCGGAGCTGCCCACCCCCGACACCGACGTGCCGATGGTCAGCCGCTCGGTGCGCCTGCCGCTGGAGACGTACGAGCGGGTCCGGGCGGCCGCCGAGACGCGCGGCATCGGGGTGACCACGCTCATGCGCCAGTGGATCGAGGCCGGCCTGGCCGACCTCGACGACTCCGCCACCGTCTCCCTGGCCGACGTCCGCCGGGCCCTGGCGGCGCTCTCCCGCCCCACCGCCGCCTGAGCCCTCACGCCTCCGGGCCGCCGGTCTCCGGCCCCGTTCGCCCGATCGGCGAGGCCGACATCTCCGGCGGGCGGCCCCGGCTGCGCCACGCGTCCGCCAGCGCCACGCCGGCCAGCACGGCGGCCACCAGCCACAGGGCCCGCACGGCGGGACCGCGCGCCAGAAGCGGGACGAGCAGGAGCAGCACGCCCCCGCCGAGAATCCGGGGCAGCGAGACGCGGCCGAAGATCTCGTACTCGAAGCGGGCCCGGCCGACCAGGAAGAGCAGCGGCCCACCCACCACGAACAGCAGCAGGGCCGCGTCGGACCGGTGGAACGGCTCGGCGATGACCACCTCGTAGCCGACCGCCGTGGTGAGCACCCCGAGCACGATGACCAGGTGGGTGATCGTGGCCGACGTGCCGAGCCGGCCCGGCACGCGGGCCAGCCGCAGCGCCTCGCCCAGGAGGCGCCCGGCCCGGTGGAAGTAGATCCGCCAGAGCAGGGCCGTGGTGACGAAGGCGACCACGAAGGCCCCGGCGCCCTCGGCCGAGAACTTCTCGCTGCTGTACGTCACCCCGATGACCAGGATCGACTCGCCCAGCGCGATGAGGAAGATCTGCTGGTATCGCTCGGCCAGGTGCTCACCGGCGATCCGCCAGCCCAGGGTCGGCGAGGATCCGAGCCGCGGCACCGGCCAGCCGGTGAACAGGGCGGCGTAGTCGACGGTGAGCGCGAGGGCCCAGAGCGGCAGGCGCATCTCCTCCGCGCCCAGCGCGCCGCCCAGCCAGAGCGGCGCGGTCGCCCCGGCCCAGGCGGCCAGCCGGAGCGGCACCAGCCGCCGTGGATGGCCGTGCAGCGCGGCGGCGATCACCAGCGGCCGGCCGAGCATCACCGCCACGTACGCGGCGGCGAACGGCAGCGCGCGCTCCTCCAGGGCCCGCGGCAGCGCCACCCCCATCACCAGGCTGGCGAACATGGTGCCGACCACCACCGCCTGGATGACGGCCTGCTCCGGCTCGTAGCGGCTGGTCACCCAGACGGTGATCGTCCAGACCATCCACAACGCCAGGAAGAGCAGCACGGTACGGCCCACCGCGGCGGCCAGCGTCCAGCCGGTGGCGGGCAGGCTGTTGATCAGCCGCTGGGACACCCGGGTCAGCGCGAAGACGAAGACCAGGTCGAAGAAGAGCTCCAGGAAGGTGGCGCGCGCGGAACTCATCGGCGGGCGCAGCAGCGCCGCAGCCCGTTCGTCCACCGTGACCCCCCGTCCGCCGTCCTGCCTCCCAACGACGCGGCCACCGCGCCGGTTGCGTGCCCCCGGGCGGGTCACATGGGCGAGGCGGGGCGTTCCGGCGGGCGGCCCCGCGCCCGCAGCGCGTCCGCCACGGCCATCCCGGTCAGCACCGCCGTGACGCCGAAGGCGATGTCGAGCAGCGGCAGCCGGGCCAGCAGCGGCACGCCGAGGACCAGGAGCAGCAGGCCGATCACGCGGGACCGGGAGACCCGGCCGAACACCTCGTACTCGAACCGGACCCGGCCGATCACGAAGAGCGCCGGGCCCCCGACGATGGCCGCCACCCGCACCACGTCGGCGTGACCGACGGGCTCGGCGATGGCCACCTCGTAGCCGACCGCCGCGGTGACGATGCCGGCGATCATCGTCAGGTGGGTCCAGGTGGCCGACAGGCCGAGCCGGGCCGGCTGCCGGGCCTCGGCCACGGCCTCGGCCAGCACCGAGCCGGCCCGGTGGAAGTAGATCCGCCAGAGCAGCACGGTGGTGGCGAAGGCGTCCACGAGGGCGATCCAGCGCAGCAGTGAGAAGTCGCTACCGCTGAACCCGACGCCCGCCACGAAGATCATCTCGCCGAGCGCGATGATGGTGAACTGCTGGTAGCGCTCGGCCAGGTGCTCGCCGGTCACCGTCCACGCCGTGGCCGACGCCCGGCCGAGCCGGGGCACCGGCCAGCCGATGACCAGGCCCAGGTAGTCGATCGCCAGGGCCAGCCCCCAGCAGAGCAGCCGCAGGTCCTCCCCCACCAGGCCACCGACGAGCCAGGGCACGGCCGAGACGGCCGACCAGACCAGGATCCGGCTGGACAGGTGCCGCTGGGAGTGCCGGCGCAGCGCCACCGTCAGGTAGACCGAGCGGCCCAGCTGGATGGAGACGTACCCGGCGGCGAAGCTCAAGCCGTGCGGGCCGTACGCGTCCGGCACCGAGACCGCCATCACCAGGCTGCCGAACATGGACCCGACCATCACCGCCTGGATGGGCGGTTGCTCGGGGTCGTAGTGGCTCGTGGCCCAGGCGGTCAGCGACCAGACCATCCAGAGCGCGAGCAGCAGGAACAGCGTCTGCGCCAGCTCCAGCGGGAGGCGTTCGCCGCCGGACGCCACGTCGACGATCAGGCGCTGCGAGACCCGGGTGAAGGCGAAGACGAAGACGACGTCGAGGAAGAGCTCCAGGAAGGTCGCGCGATGGCTGCCCCCGCCGCCGCGCAGGAGTTCCGCCCCCCGCTCGTCCGTCATCACCCGCCCGCCGTCACCGCCTTGACGATCATGACAACGAGCCAGGGTGGACGCCGGTTGCGTCAGCCCTTCGCGGCCTTCGCCTCCGCCTTCATCCGCTGCTTGTACTCGCGCACCCGGCGCAGCGACTCGGGATCGGTCACGTCGGCCACCGAGCGGTACGCGTCCACGTCGCCGTAGCCACCGGCCGCCTCGCGCCACCCGTCCGGGGTGATCCCGAACCGCTTGCCGAGCAGGGCGACGAAGATCTGCGCCTTCTGCTTGCCGAAGCCGGGCAGCTCACCGACCCGGCGCAGCAGCTCCCGGCCGTCGGCCGCCTCGGACCAGAGCCGGGTTGGGTCGCCGTCGTAGCGCTCGACCAGGGCCCGGCACACCTCCTGCACCCGGGCCGCCATGGCCTTGGGGAACCGGTGCAGGGCCGGCGGCTGGGCGAAGATCTCGACCAGCGCCTCCGGGGGGTGTTCGGCCAGCTCCCGGGCGTCCGGCTCGTGGCCGAGCCGCTGGGCGAGCACGTAGGGAGAGGAGAACGCCTTCTCCATCGGCACCTGCTGGTCCAGCACCATGCCGAGGAGCAGCGCCAGCGCATTCCGACAGAGAAATTCGTTGGCCTCGGGATCGATGGGCAGTGACAGCGTCATGGGGACCATCCTGCCGTCGATCGGGCGGCTGCGGGCACATCCTTGCCCCGACGGCGCGTGATGTCTCGTCAGTGCGCGAAGGGAGACGATCGATGGCTAGTAGTGTGCGAGGATCTGCGCGACCGGGTGACCCAGAAGGTCGGCCACGCGGGCCAGTTCGTTGGGGTCGAGTTCGTATCCCGCCCTGGTCGCGTTCAAGGCGCTCACCTCGAAGCGAGCGAAGCCGATCGGCTCCTCGTAATGCAAGGTGTGCAACCCCACGACGGCACCGCAGCAGGGCACTGCCACGTCCAGGTGGTCGAAACCCATGCCGTTCTCGCGGACCAGGTCACCGAGCCAGTCCAGGCTAATGACTCCAACACAGCGCGGGCAGGTGATCCGCTCCGTGTACATGCCGGCGTCTATCAAGGTCACTCGGTCGTAGAAGGTCTGTTTCACCTCGTCGACAGCGTCACCGGGCCCGGAGAACAGGCTCGCCACGTAGGCGACGACGGCGGCTGCGGCTTCAGGATCCGGCTGCCAGTTCGGATCCGTGGGCACCAGGCGGATGTAGTCATCGCTCACCGGCTCAGTCTGCCCCTTGTGCTCTGGACGTCTCCATGGTCAACGCACCTGCTGGTCCAGCACCATGCCGAGGAGCAGCGCCAGCGGGCTGCGCGCCAGCAGCTCGTTGGCCTGCGGGTCGATGGGCAGCGAGAGCGTCATGCCGTTACCTTTCAGTGCGCTTTACTGAGCACACGATCGGTCGCCCCGCCTTGCGGTGGGGCGGTCCCGGTCTTGCCGGCGGATGCCGTGCCGGGTTCACGCTTCACAGCCACCTGCCCGCGTGCGCGGGTCTTCTGGTCGGCTCCACGTGCTGCCACCGAGCCACTCCCGGCGGTGTTGAACTCAGCCGCCAGGGCGGCCAGGTTGCGTGCGGCGTTGCGGTCACGGTCGACGACCAGCCCGCACGCCTCACATTCGTACTCACGCTCGTGCAGGGCGAGCTTGGCTTTCACCGCGCCGCAACCCGAGCAGATTTTCGAGGACGGATACCAGCGGTCGGCCACGAGCAACCGGCCGCCGTTCCACCCGGTCTTGTATGCCAACTGACGGCGGATCTCGGCGAAGCCGGCATCAGCGATGTGCCGGGCCAGCCGCCGGTTGCGTAGCATGCCCGCGACGTTCAGGTCTTCGACAACGATGCTGCCGTGTTCGTGTGCCAGCCTGGTGGTGAGCTTGTGCAGCCCGTCGCGGCGCAGGTTCGCGACTCGAGCGTGGGCACGCCCAAGTCGGTTCGAGGCACGCTGCCAGCGGTTCGAGGGCCGGCAGCCGGTGCGCCGGTCGGGCCCGGACTTTCGCGCGCAGGCCCGACCGAGCGCCCGCAGTCGGGCCTGCCCGGCGACGAGGTGGCGCGGGTTGTCGACCAGCTCGCCGGTGGACAACACCGCAAGGTGCTTGATCCCGACATCCACACCCACCACCGAGCCGGGCCGGGCCGGTTGCCGTTCGGCCCGCTGCACCTCAACGGTGAACGAGACATGCCACCGTCCGCCGTCGCGGCGCACGGTGGCGGACATGATCCGCGCGGTGTCGTTGTCGACACGGCGGGCGAGCTTACGGGCGGATTCGTGCAGCTTCAACCGGCCCAGCCTCGGCAGCACCACGTGCCTGCGGTCGGGCTCGACGCGGATCGCGCCGGTGGTGAACCGCACCGAAGGTGTGGCACGGCGGCGCGACTTAAAGCGGGGGAAACCGACCGGCCTGCCGGCCCGCCCGCCCTTACGGGAGTCAGCCCAGTTCTTCAAGCCGCGGGCGAGAGCGTCCAGGCCCGTGTTGAACGCCTCTTTGGACACCTCGCCCCACCACGGCGCCGCCTCGGCCTTCGCGGCGTTCCACGCCTTGCGCAGCCCGGCCAGCGACCACGGCAGCGACGGCGTCAGCAGCTCATCGGGCACGCCATAGGAACGCTCCGCCGCGCGCTGGTCCATGACCGCCTTGACCCGGGCGAGCGCCCAATTGTGCGCGACTCGCGCAGCCCCGACGTGCGCCTTCACGGCGCGTTCCTGGCCCGGGTTGAGGTCAAGGGCGAATCGGTACGCCTGGATCGTGCTCACGTCGAGTCCTCCGTGGCCGCCTCGACCGCCCGGCGGACACGGCTCGCAGCGGCGTCTCGGCCGTATAGGCGGGCGCACAGCGACGTCAGGATCTCAGTCACATCACGCACCAGGTCGTCGTCGACCTCCGCCGGGTCTACGACCAACAGCCGGCGGCCCTGCGCGCACAGCGCAGCCTCGACGTACTCGGCTCCGAACCGGGCGAACCGGTCCCGGTGCTCGACCACGATCGTCGAAACGGCCGGGTCACGCAACAGGGAGAGCAACTTCTTGCCGTGCCCGTTGAGCGCTGAGCCGACCTCGGTCACCACCCGATCGACGGCAAGTCGCTGACCGGTGGCCCACACCGTCACCCGGGCGACCTGCCGGTCCAGATCCGGCTTCTGATCGGCCGAGGACACCCGGGCGTACACCACGACCTGCCCGGCGTCCGGGGCCGCGCCGGTCACTGGTTCACCGACCATGATCAGCCGGCCGAGCCGGTAGGCGGGAACGGGCAGCGTTCCAGACTCGTACCGCCGCCGCGCGGTCGCGTACGAGATGCCAGTGGCCGCTGCCCATTCCTTCAAATTCACACCATCACCATAGCTGACTGTTGGGCACTCCTGACCACCAACGAGCCAGCAGTTATTGGCCCCCATCCTGCCGCGCCCGGCACGCCGACTCCCCGGAGACGGGCGCGACACGGCCCGGTGGACAGGGGCGGGTCCACCGGGCCGTGGGGCCGCCCGATCGTCAGTTGACGACGAAGAGCAGCCGGTTCGGCGAGCCGGAGCCGGGGTTGGTCACCTTGCCGGTGGTGGCGTTGGTGGTCAGGTAGCTGGCCACCTGCGCCGGGCTGTACGACGGGTTCGCGCCGAGCACCAGCGCCGCCGCGCCCGCCACGTGCGGCGAGGCCATCGAGGTGCCGCTCAGCGTGCTGCTGGCGGTGTCGCTGGTCCGGTACGCGGAGACGATGCTCGACCCGGGGGCGAAGATGTCCACGCAGGAGCCGTAGTTGGAGAAGGACGAGCGGGCGTCGCTGCTGGTGGTGGAGCCGACGGTGATCGCGGCGGCGGCCCGGGCCGGCGAGTAGTTGCAGGCGTTGGCGCTGGAGTTGCCGGCCGCGACCGCGTACGTGACGCCGGAGTTGACCGAGTTGGTCACCGCGTTGTCGATCGAGCTGCTGACGCCGCCGCCGAGGCTCATGTTGGCCACCGCGGGCTTCACCGCGTTCGAGGTGACCCAGTTGATGCCGCTCACCACGCCGGTGGTGCTGCCGCTGCCGGAGCAGTTGAGCACCTTCACCGCGATCAGCCGGACGCCCTTGGCCACGCCGTAGGAGGTGCCGCCGACGGTGCCGGCCACGTGGGTGCCGTGGCCGTTGCAGTCGGTGTTGTTGGTGTCGACGGTGTTGGTGCCCCAGGTGGCCCGGCCGCCGAAGTCGGTGTGGGTGGTCCGGATGCCGGTGTCGATGATGTACGCCCGGACGTTCGAGGCCGTGTTCGGGTAGGTGTAGCTGGAGTTCAGCGGCAGGTTGCGCTGGTCGATCCGGTCGAGGCCCCAGGACGGCGGGTTGGTCTGGGTGGCCTGGGTGGTGACCACCCGGTCCTGCTCGACGTACGCGACGGCCGGGTCGGCGGCCAGCCGGCGGGCCTGGGCGGGGCTCAGCTTCGCGCTGTAGCCGGTGAGGGCGGAGGTCCACACCGTGCCGACGCTGCCGCCGTAGCGCTTGGCCAGGCCGGCGGCCCGGTCCGGCACGGCGGTCCGGGCGGCGAGGCTGTTCGCGGCGCCGACGGTGTCGCTCTTCAGCACCACCAGGTAGCTGCCGCTGACGGCGTCGGGGGCGGAGGCGTAGCGGACGTCGCCGGTCGGCGCGGCGAGGGCGGGGGTGGAGGCGGCGGCGGCGAGGGCCGCGGCGGCGGCCGTGACGGCGAGCGCGCGCAGCGCACGCCGCCGGGGAACGGACACGTCGGACATCGTCTGGCTCCCTACCGGGCGCTCCCGGGCTCGTGGCCACCGGGACGCCCATCGACGGATGTTGGCGCAGATGCTAGTCATTCATCGATGAACATGAAAGAGATAACAGCCGATACAGTGAGCTGACGGTATGGATCCGCCGGGTGCCGGCCGGGCGGGCGCCCCGGGGAGGCAGGATGACGACGTGGACCGTCACGACATGCTGCTCTCCCCCGCCGGGGTCGACGCGCTGCGCGCCGCGCTGACCCGGGCGCGCTTCACCGCCAACGGCATCGCCGACCGGCTCGGCCCGCGCGCCACCGGCGCGGTCGCCCGCAACGACTACCGGGCCGCGCTGCGCGCCACCGAGGACCGGGACCCGCTCGGCACCCTGATCCGGGTGTTCATCTGCGACCAGACCGAGCCGGAGCCCGTGGTGGCCGCCGCGCTCGCCCCGCTGACCGTCGAGGAGGCGCTCGCCGGGGGCCTCGTCGAGCGGCACGGCGAGGGGCTGCGCGCCGGCGTCGACCTGGAGCCGTACGGGGACGACTGGTTCGTGCTCGCCGACGTGCCGGCCAGCGCCCGCCCCGGCCGCCCGCTGCACGCCGAGCACGTGCTGGGCATCGGCGGGGCCACCCAGACTCTGATCGGCGCGACCGTGCGCCGGCCGGTGGAGACCGCGCTGGACCTGGGCACCGGCTCGGGCGTCCAGGCCCTGCACCTGTCCACCCACGCCCGTCGGGTGACCGCCACCGACGTCTCCGAGCGGGCGCTGCGCTTCGCCGCCACCACCGCCGCCCTCAACGGGCAGGACTGGGAACTGCTCCGCGGCGACCTGGTCGCCCCGGTGGCCGGCCGCCGGTTCGACCTCGTGGTCAGCAACCCGCCGTTCGTGGTCGGGCCCGGCACCACCACGCACGTCTACCGGGACTCCGGCCGCGTCGGCGACGCGATCGGCGCCGAACTGGCCGCCGCCGCCCCGCACCTGCTCACCGAGGGCGGGACCATGCAGTACCTGGCCAACTGGGTGCACGTCACCGGCGAGGACTGGGCCGAGCGGGTGACCGGCTGGTTCGCCGGCACCGGCCTGGACGCCTGGGTGATCCAGCGCGAGGTGGCCGACCCGATGGCGTACGTCAACCTGTGGCTCACCGACGTCGGCGAGACGGCCGACCCGCAGCGGATGGCGGCCTGGCTGGACTGGTTCGACGCGCACAAGGTGGAGGCCATCGGGTTCGGCATCGTCTCGCTGCGCCGCGCCGGCCACGACGAGCCGATCGTCCGGGTGGAGGACCTGCGCCAGCGGGTCGAACCGCCACTGGGCGACCGGGTCGGCGAATGGTTCGACCGGCAGGACTGGCTGCGGGCCCGGGACACCGACGGGCTGCTGGCCGCCCGCTACCGGGCCGCCGACGGGCTCCAGCTGCGCCAGGAGGCCACCATGGGCGAGGAGGGCTGGGCGGTGGACCGGCAGGTCCTCGCCATGCCCCGCGGGCTGCGCTGGTCCGAGGAGATCGACCCGCTGGTGCTCGCCCTGGTCGGCGGCGCGGACGGCCGGCTGCCCCTGCGCGACCAGCTCGCCCTGCTCGCCGCCGCGCACGACGTCGCTCCGGACGAGCTGGCCGAGGCGGCCGGGCCGATCGTGGCGCACCTGGTCGAGCGGGGCATCGTCGAGCCGGTGGCGGACTGATGCGGGCCGTGGTGCAGACCGTCGGCCGGGCCGCCGTGACGGTCGACGGGGAGGTGGTCGGCGAGATCGCCGACGGCCTGCTGGTGCTGCTCGGGGTGACCCACACGGACACCCCGCAGGTGGCCGCCACCATGGCCCGCAAGATCCACGAGCTGCGCATCCTGGACGACGAGCGCAGCGCCGCCGACACCGGCGCCCCCGTCCTCGTGGTCAGCCAGTTCACCCTCTACGGCGACGCCCGCAAGGGCAGAAGACCGAGCTGGACCGCCGCCGCCCCGGCAGAACTGGCGGAACCCCTGGTGGACGCGGTGGTGGAGGCACTGCGCGCCCGCGGGGCCAAGGTCGAAACCGGCCGCTTCCGCACCCACATGCTTGTCGAAAGCGTCAACGTGGGCCCCCGCACCCTCCTCCTGGACCTCTGACCCACCCCGTCGATCAAGAGGTTCGCGTCAGGAACCGGCCCTGCCGAGACGCGAACCTCTTGATCGACGAGAGCGGACCGGTCAGGAGAAGAGGCCGCGGCGGGACAGGGACTGGCGGAGCCAGCCGTCGAGCTGGGCGGTCCAGTCGGTGCGGTCCGCCGTGGCGTGGTCGACCGTGAAGCGGCCGAAGGCGTCGCGGCCCTCGGTGAACAGGCCGCCGCGCTTGTCCAGCTCCAGCACCACGTGCATCTGGTGCGGGTCGGTGACGAAGGTGAGTTCGAGCTGGTTCATGGCGCGGGCGTACTGGGGCGCCGGGTGGAACTCGATCTCCTGGTAGAACGGCAGGCTCTGCCGCAGGCCGTAGATGTGGCCACGCTCCACGTCGGCCCGGGCGAACCGGAAACCCAGCCGCAGCAACGCCTCCAGCAGCCGCTCCTGCGCCGGCAGCGGGTGCACCGCCACCGCGTCCAGGTCGCCCTTGTCGACCGACCGGGCCACCTCCAGCTCGGTCCGCAGCCCCATGGTCATGCCGTGCAGGTGCTGGCCGTACAGGTCGGTGAGCGGGGTCTCCCAGGGTACCTGGAAGCGGAACGGCACGTCGTACCGCTGCCCCGGGTCCAGCCGGAACGCGCCGGTCACCTGGGCCCGACCGAACTCCTGGGTGGTGTCGTACTCCGAGTCGCCGCTCTCCACCTCGACCCGGGTGACCAGACCGAGTGCGACGTAGCTCACGTCCACCGGGTGGTCCCCGCCGACCACCTGGATCCGGCCCTCCAACTGGCCGCCGGGACGGCAGTTCGGGTTGGCCAGCACCGTCTCCACCGACGGTCCACCCACACCCATCGCCTGCATGAGCCGCTTGAAGACCACCACGTCCTCCGTTCGCCTGTGCGTGCCGAGCCTCGCTGGCCGGCCGCTGGCACGGTAACCGGGCCCGGCAAGGCACAGCCGAGGTTCCGCCCGGATTGCTGTCGGGTCCCCGATCGCCTCACTCCCGTTTCACGCCCCGCCCGCCAAGCTGTTCATCACCGGCACCACCGCGTCGGCGGACGACACGGAACCGGTACGGCACGACGGACACGGGGAGAAAACGAGATGGCCCAGCAGATGATCGAGCACCAGGACATGGACGTCACCCTGACCGACCTGGACGCCACCGACGAGCGCGGCGTCTCCACGGACCTGGTGCGGGCGTACCTGAACGGCATCGGCCGCACCAAGCTGCTCACCGCGGCGCAGGAGGTGGAGCTGAGCAGGCGGATCGAGGCCGGCCTCTTCGCCGAGGAGAAGCTGTCCACCTGCACCCCGGTCTCCGCCGAGCTGCGCGCCGACCTGGAGCTGATCGCGGCCGAGGGCCGCGCCGCCAAGGACCACCTGCTGGAGGCGAACCTCCGGCTGGTGGTGAGCATCGCGAAGCGCTACACCGGCCGCGGCATGGCCTTCCTCGACCTCATCCAGGAGGGCAACCTCGGCCTGATCCGCGCCGTCGAGAAGTTCGACTACACCAAGGGCTACAAGTTCTCCACCTACGCCACATGGTGGATCCGCCAGGCCATCACCCGCGCCATGGCCGACCAGGCCCGCACCATCCGCATCCCGGTGCACATGGTCGAGCAGGTCAACCGGATGGTCCGGGTCCGCCGCGAGCTGTCGGTCACGCTGGGCCGGGAGCCCACCGTCGCCGAGGTGGCCACCGCGCTGGAGATCCCGGAGTACCAGGTGATCGAGCTGATCTCGTACGACCGGGAGCCGGTGAGCCTGGACCAGACGGTCGGCGAGGACGGCGAGAGCGCGCTGGGCGACTTCGTCGCCGCGGTGGACCCCAACGCGGAGCCGGGCGACGCCGCCGGCGACGGCGAGCTGCGTAACGAGGTCCGCATCGTGCTGGCCACCCTCTCCCAGCGGGAGCAGGCGGTGATCCGGCTGCGGTTCGGCCTGGACGACGGCCGGCAGCGCACCCTCGACGAGGTGGGCCGCGAGTTCGGGCTGTCCCGGGAGCGGATCCGGCAGATCGAGAAGGTGACGCTCCTGAAGCTGCGCGCCCCGGAGCGGGCCAACCGGCTGGAGGCGTACGCCTGCTGACCTCGCACCGACCCCGACAGGCCCCGGCGGTTCGCCGGGGCCTGTCGCGCTTCGGAGCGGCGACCACGTCACCGACCCGGACGACAGAGCCGGGGCCGCCCGGCGGATCCCCCGCCGGGCCTGAGCCTCACAGCCGGCGCGGGCCGGTGTCGGGGCGGGAGGTCTCGGCGCCGGTGCGGACGGTGGCGTGCAGCACCGAGATGCCGTCCGGCCGGGCCAGCACCGGGTTGAGGGTGAGCGACCGCACCCGGGGCTGCTCGTCGGCGAGCCGCCCGACCCGCAGCAGCAGGTCGACCAGGGCGGCCCGGTCCACCGGAGCGGCGCCCCGGTGCCCGCGCAGCAGCGGCGCGGCCCGGGGCTCGTCGACCAGCTCGGCGGCGTCCCGGTCGGTCAGCGGCACGGCCCGCCAGGCCCGGTCGCCGAGCAGCTCGGTGGCCACGCCACCCAGGCCGAAGCCGACCACCGGCCCGAACGCCGGGTCCTCCACCAGCTCCACCACGCAGGCCACCCCCGGCGGGACCATCGGCTGGACCAGCACGTCCGCGCCGAAGACCGGGGCCATCTCGGCGTACGCGCGGCGCAGCGCGGCGGCGTCGGCCAGGTCGAGCCGGACCGCGCCCAGGTCGAGGCGGTGCCGCAGCCCGGGGGCGGCCGCCTTGAGCGCGACCGGCCAGCCGAGCCGCCCGGCCGCCGCCACCGCCTCCTCGGCCGAGCGCGCGGGCGCCGACTCCACCACGTCGATCCCGTACGCGCGCAGCAGCGCCGCCGTCTCGGCCCCGTCGGGCCGCAGCGCGGCCTGCCCGGCCGACCGGTCGACCCGGTCCAGCTCGGGCAGCACGCCGGGCGGGCGGCGCAGCCAGTCGGCGTACGTGGTGACCCGGGCCAGGGCCCGGACCGCCTCCTCCACGCTCGGGTACGCGGGCACCCCGGCGGGCACCCGGCCGGCGAGGAAGGTGGCCACCACCGGCTTCCCGGTGGTCCGCGCGTCGGGCAGCGCGGCCGTGAAGTCGCCCTCGGGGTCGGTGAGCTGGCCCGGCAGCGGCGGCGCGAAGACCGCCACCACGGCGTCCACCCGCTCGTCGGCGGCGGACGCGGCGAGCGCGGCGGCGTACTCGGCCGCGGTGGCCCGGGGGCCGACGTCGTGCGGCCAGCCGTCGGCCACGGTGAGGCCCTGGGCGGCGCAGGCCGTGGCGGCCAGCCCGGTCAGCGCCGAGGAGTTGCCGACCACGGCGACCCGGCGGCCGGCCGGCAGCGGCTGGTGGGCCAGGAGCACGCCGACGTCGAGCAGTTCCGCGACGGTGTCCACCCGGATCACCCCGGACTGGGCGAAGAGCGCGCTGACCGCGGCGGCGTCCAGGGCCGGGGCGTCGCCGACCCCCGGCGGGCGGGCCAGCGAGGCCAGCGCCACCACGGGCTTGCTCCGGCCGATCCGCCGGGCCAGCCGGGCGAACTTGCGCGGGTTGCCGAACGTCTCCAGGTAGAGCGTGATGACGTCGGTGCCGGGATCGTCCTGCCAGTACTGGAGCAGGTCGTTGCCGGAGACGTCGGCCCGGTTTCCGGCGGAGACGAAGCTGGACAGGCCGAGGCCGCGCCGGGACGCCTCGGCGAGCAGGGCCACCCCGAACGCGCCGGACTGGCTGAAGACGCCGACCCGGCCGGGGGCGGGCAGCACCGGGGCGAGGGTGGCGTTGAGGCGTACCGCCGGGTCGGTGTTGGCCACGCCCAGGCAGTTCGGGCCGACCACCCGCATGCCGGCCAGGTGGGCGGCGCGGACCAGGGCGCGCTGGGCGGCCGCCCCGGCCGGGCCGGACTCGGCGAACCCGGCGGAGATCACTACCAGCCCGTGCGCGCCGGCCTTCGCGGCGTCGGCGACCACGTCGGTCACCGCCTCGGGGGCGACGGCCACCACGGCCAGGTCGATGTCCGCGCCGGCGTCGGCCGCCGACGGGTACGCGGGCAGCCCCGCCACGGTGGCCGCGGTCGGGTGCACCGGGACGACCGCGCCGGTGAACCCGCCGTCGCGCAGGTGCCCGAGCAGGGCCGCGCCGACCCCCTGGCCGGTGGTGCTGGCGCCGTAGACGGCGATGCCGCGCGGGGCGAGCAGCCGGGCGATCGAGCGGGCCTCGGTGCGGTGCTCCCGGCCGCGCTGCACCTCCAGGGTCGCCTCGGTGGGGGCGATCGGGAAGTTCAGGTGCACCACGCCGTCGGCGTACTGGCGCTGGACCTGGTAGCCGAAGTCGGAGAAGACCCGCAGCATCGTGCCGTTGGCCGGCAGCACCTCGGCGACGAAGTGCACGATGCCGTAGCGCCGGGCCGCGTCGGCCAGGTGCTCCAGCAGCACCGAGCCGATGCCCCGGCCCTGGTACGCGTCCTCCACCACGAAGGCCACCTCGGCCTCGGGCGAGGCGGGGCCGAGCCGCTCGTACCGGCCGACGGCGACGATCCGGTCGCCGGCCAGCACCACGAACGCCTCCCGGTCGCGGTGGTCGACGTTGACGAACCGTTGCAGGTCCCGCTCCGGGATCCGCGGGTACGGCGAGAAGTAGCGCAGGTAGCGGGTGCGCTCGGAGAAGCGCGAGTGCATCGCCACGATCGCGGCGGCGTCGTCCGGGCGGATCTGCCGCAGCTGGACGGTCGTGCCGTCGCTCAGCAGCACGTCCACCGGTTGCTCCACGGTGGTCACCGGTCGGTCCTCCCCACCCGGCGGCTCAGTCGCGCGGGTCGTGCGGGTCGAGCCCGAGCAGCGGGAAGACCGCCTTGCGGGTCGCCGCGATCGCCCGGTCCACCGCGGTCGGCTCGCCGCTCGGCTGCCACGGCTGGTACGAAGGGTCGACGTCGTCGGTCATCCGCAGCGGCACCTCGTGCCCGGGTCGCCGCCGCGCGGCCAGGTCCCGCCAGCCCGGCGGGGTGAGCGTGGCCGGGTCCAGCGGTTCCCCGGTGGCCACCGCGAGCAGGTGCGTCCAGGCCCGCGGCACCACCTCGACAAGCGCGTACCCGCCCCCGCCGGTGGCGACCCAGCGGCCGTCGCACAACTCGTCGGCGAGCGCGCGCAGCGCCCGGTAGGTGGCCCGCTGCCCGTCGACGGACAGGTGCAGGTCGGCCAGGGGGTCGAGCCGGTGCCCGTCCGCCCCGCACTGGGTGACCAGCACCTGTGGCCGGAACGCCCGCAGCACCGACGGCACGATGGCGTGGAACGCCCGCTGCCAGCCCGCGTCGCCGACCCCGGGCGGCAGCGGCACGTTGACGGCCGAGCCCTCCGCTCCCGGCCCGCCGGTCTCGTCGGGGAACCCGGTGCCGGGAAACAGCGCCAGCGGCGTCTCGTGCAGGCTGACCGTGAGCACCCGCGGGTCCCGGTAGAAGATCTCCTGCACGCCGTCGCCGTGGTGCACGTCCACGTCCACGTACGCGATCCGCTCCGCGCCGAGGTCGAGCAGGCGGGCGATGGCCACCGCCGGGTCGTTGTAGACGCAGAAGCCGGCGGCCCGGGCCGGCATGGCGTGGTGCAGCCCACCGGCCACGTTGACCGCCCGCAGCGCCTCGCCCCGCCAGACCGCCTCGGCCGCGGCCACGCTCGCCCCGGCGATCAGCGCGCTCGACTCGTGCATGCCCTCGAAGACCGGGTTGTCGGAGGTGCCCAGGCCGAAGCCGGCGAACAGCGGGTCCCGGGGCGCGGCCCGCACGGCGTCCAGGTAGCGCGGATCGTGCACCCGGGTCAGCAGCGCGTCGTCGGCCGGCGCCGGCTTCACCAGCCGGACCCCGGGCCGGTCCAGCACCCCCAGCTCGCGGGCGAGCGCCATGGTCAACTCGACCCGCACCGGGTCGAGGGGATGGTCGCCCATGTCGTACCCGAGCAGGGCGTCGTCCCACACCACCACCGTGTCGTCGGCCATGGGGCCATCGTCGCACGGGGGTCGGGACCCGCCCACCGCACGCGCGGCTCAGCGGCCGGATGTCTCCCCGGTGGCCACCGGACGGTCCGGGTCGGCCACCCAGTTGCTCCACGAGCCGATGTACAGGGCGGCGTCCGGGCGGCCGGCCAGGTGCAGCGCCAGGACCGCCTGGGCGGCGGTCACCCCCGAGCCGCAGTACGCGCCGACCGGCGCGCCCTCGGCCACCCCGGCGGCGGCGAACCGCTCGCGCAGCGCCTCGGCGGCGGGGAAGCGACCTTCGGCGACGTAGCCGGGGGCGGGCAGGTTCACCGCGCCCGGGATGTGCCCGGCGACCGGGTCGATGGGCTCGGTCTCGCCCCGGTAGCGGGGCGCGGCACGCACGTCGAGCAGCACCCCGGCGTCGGCGGCGGCCAGCCGGGCGGCCTCCCCCGCGTCCAGCACCGGCAGCTCGTCGGGGGTGACCGTGACGTCCCCGGGCGGGGGCGCCGGCGCCTCGGTGGACAGCGGCAGGCCGGCCGCGGCCCAGGCCGGGAAGCCGCCGTGCAGCACCCGGACCGCCCGGTTGCCGGCCCAGCGCAGGGTCCACCAGGCGCGGGCGGCCGACATGCCGTCGCCGCCGTCGTACACCACCACGGGGTGCCCGGCGCGGACGCCGGCGGCCCGCAGCGCGGCCTGGAGCGCGGCGGGGTCGGGCAGCGGGTGCCGGCCGGCGGCGCCCGGCCGGCCGCAGAGTTCGGTGTCCAGGTCGACGAAGACCGCGCCGGGCAGGTGACCGGCCAGGTAGTCCTCCCGGCCGGGCGGCCCGGCGAGCCGCCAGCGGACGTCGAGCAGGGTGGGCGGGTCGGCGCGGTCGAGCTCGGCGGCGAGCCGGTCGGGCTCGACCAGCAGGTCTTCGGTTCCGGACATGCGGTCCAGTCAACACCATCCGGGCAGCGACCTCCCGGTTCGGCGGCCGATGATCGTCGGGGGTCCGGGGTAGCATCGGACGCCGGAGGGCCGCTGACGTGAAGCATGACCTGGTCGACACGACCGAGATGTACCTGCGCACCATCCTCGAGCTGGAAGAGGAGGGGGTGCCGCCGCTGCGTGCCCGGATCGCCGAGCGGCTGAAGCAGAGCGGTCCCACCGTCAGTCAGACCGTCGCCCGGATGGAGCGCGACGGCCTGCTCACCGTCGAGGGCGACCGGCACCTGACGCTCACCGAGCTGGGCCGCGGCACGGCGGTTTCGGTCATGCGCAAGCACCGGCTGGCCGAGCTGCTGCTGGTGAACGTGATCGGGATGCCCTACGAGGAGGCCCACGAGGAGGCCTGCCGGTGGGAGCACGTGATGAGCGACGCGGTCGAGAAGCGGGTCTACGACCTGCTCAACCGCCCGACCCGCTCGCCCTACGGCAACCCGATCCCGGGCCTGGAGGAGCTGGGCGACCCGGGCCTGCGGGAGGCCGAGACCGCCGAGGGTGAGCGCAACCTGGCGTTCCCGGGCCTGTCCGGGCCGGTCGTGGTGCGGCGGATCTGCGAGAGCGTGCAGACCGACGCGGACGTGCTCCGGCAGTTGCACGCGGCGGGCGTCGACCCGGGCGCCACGGTCACCGTGGCCCAGGAGCGTGACGGCGTCTCCATCGACCGCTCCGGTGACCGGGTGCGGCTGCCCCGCGAGGTGGCCTCCCGGGTCTTCGTCGCGGCCCGCTGACCCGCCCGGTCCCGCCCCGCCCGGCGGTCAGAGCTGCCGGGTGTCGATCACCTTGGCGAGGGTGACCAGCTTCCCGGCCACCTTGTCGGCCTCGGCCGTGGCCGTGCCGCGCGGGCTGGTCCAGCGCAGCGTGGCCAGCCGCCCCTCGCTGGCCAGCCAGCCCACCTCGGCCGTCGGGCCGACCTTCGCGGTCTTCGGCAGCGTGTGCCGGTAGCCGATCTTCCCGAGCTTGGTGACCTTCTTCGCGCCCCGGGGCAGCACGTCCAGGGTGAAGGTCGACGTGTCGATCGACGTGTCGGTCACCGTGAGGGTCAACTCCGGCAGCACGGCCTGCTCGGCGCGGACCACGCAGGTGTGGGTGTCGCCCTTGTCCATGGCGGCGGCCACGTCGAACCTGCCGCCGGTGTGCTTGGCGATCACCGCGAAGTCGAGCAGCCGGCACGCCCCGCCCGACGAGGCCGCGGAGACCTCGACCGCCCTCGGTTCCGCCGCCGGCGCCGCCACCGGCGGGACCTCCCTGGCGCAACCGGCGGTCAGCAGTACGGCCGAAGCGGCCAGCCAGGTACGGGCGCGCACGTGGAGACCTCCGCAGTCGCCGGCGGGAACCGCCCGCCGGATGTCCGTCGGACACCGTACGGGCTGCCCGCCGGGGACGGAAGACCTCAATCGTCCACATACGGACAGTGCCGGCATCCTCGCCCGCAGCACGTGCCGCGGCGGGCCAGGAAACCGGCGCTGAGCACGAACAGTCCGGTCGCCGGGTCCAGGTAGCCGGCCTCGCCGGCGGCCAGGGCGGCGGCGTGCGCGGCCAGGATCCGCTCCCGTTCGGGGTGGTCGGGCGGCAGCCGCGACGGGTGCGGCTCGGTCAACGGCCGGCCCGCGAGGGGTCGTCGCTCTCCGGTCACCGGGCGAGTCTACGGAGCCCGCTGAAGGGCGCCGGTTCAGCCGTGCCGGGCGAACGCCGCTTCGACCGCCGCCCGGTCCGCACCGCCGGCCAGCAGCATCCGGAGCAGCACCTTGGCCTTGTACGGGTCGAGCAGCCCACCGCAGACCAGCCCGCGCCGCCGCAGGTCGGTCTCCGAGCCGACCGCACCGTAGGTGTCCCGCAACACCGAACCCGCCCCCGTCCGCGAGGCGAGCACCACGGGCATCCGCACGGCCAGCCCGCCCAGCGCCGGGGCGAATTGGGGCGGCACGTGCCCCACCCCGAAGCCGGCCACCACGAGCCCGTCCAGGCCGGGGGCGAGCGCGTCGAGCAGCGCCAGGTCGTCGTCGAGGGTGACCGTGTGCAGCGCCACCCGGGTGGCGGCGAGCCGGTCCCGGTCCACCGGCGGCAGTGGCGCGTGCCGGGGCGGGCGGGTGAGCAGGCGTGCCGCGCCCTCGATGACGTGCCCGAGCGGGCCGGCGTTGGGCGAGGCGAAGGTCGCCGTGCTGGTGCTGTGGGTCTTGCGGACGAAGCGGGCGGCGTGGACCTCGTCGTTGAACGCCACCAGCACGCCGAGGTCCCGCGCGGCCGGCGCGGCGGCGACCCGGGCGGCCGCGAGCAGGTTGGCCGGGCCGTCAGGGCCGGCCAGGGTGGGGTTGCGCATGGCGCCCGTGAACACCAGCGGCTCCGGGTGCGGCCAGACCAGGTCGGCCAGGAACGCCGTCTCCTCCAGGGTGTCGGTGCCCTGGGTGACCACCACGCCGGCCGCCCCGTCGGCGACCGCCGCGCCGGCCGCGTCCACCAGGTCCAGGATCTGCCGGTACGCCAGGGCGGCGCTGGGCACCGCCTCGACGTCCCGCACGTCGAGCGGGATGCCGGCGAGCCCCGGTACGGCGGCCGTGAGGTCGGCGCCGGTGAGCCGGCTGACCACTCCCCCGGAACCGGTGCCCGCCATGGCGATCGTGCCGCCCAGGGTGAAGAGCGCGACGGTCACCGGTCGGCCTTCCGGGCGAGCAGGAACGCCTGCGGTCCCCGGTCGAGTTCCTCCGCTTCGCGGACCAGCGTGGCGTGCACGGCCAGACCGGCCGCCGTGAGCTGCTCGGCCAGCCGTTCCGGCGGCAGCCAGTACACGTCGTACGAGACGGTGTGGCCGTACGCCTGCTCCAGCCGGATCCGCTGGTCGCCGGCCTTGACGGCGACCAGCAGGTGACCGCCCGGGGCGAGCACCCGGTGGAACTCGGCGAACACCTCGGGCAGCAGTTCCGGCGGCAGGTGGATGATCGAGTACCAGGCCACGAGGCCGGCCAGCGCCGCGTCGGGGACGTCCAGCGCGGTCATCGAGCCGACGTCGAAGGACAGCTCCGGATAATTCCGGCGGGCCACGTCGAGCATGCCCGGGGAGAGGTCGACCCCGGAGATGTCGAGCCCGAGACCGCGCAGGTGGGCGGTGATCCGGCCGGTCCCGCAGCCCGCCTCCAGCACCGGCCGGCCGGGCCCCACCAGCTCGGCGAACGCGGCCAGCATCCCCCGGTCGAGCGGGCCCTCCAGCACCTCGGGGATCAGCCGTGCGTAGTCCACGGCCACCGTGTCGTAGGCGGCGCGCGTCTCGGTGAGCCAGTTCGGTTCGATCATGACGGTCGACCCTAGTCGCCGGCCGGCCCCGCGTCCGCCCGCACCCGGCCCAGGTAGGCCACGAACGCCTCCGGCCGCTCGAACAGCGACCGGTGGCCCGCCCCCGGGATGACCAGGTGGTCCTTGCGCGGGGCCTGGAGCTGGGCGTACCACTCGTCGAAGAGACGCAGCCGGCCGGGCACCTCGTGCGCGCCGTCCACGAACCACACCGGCACCCGCAGCTCCCGGACGTCCCGGCGGAAGTCCAGATCCTGCATCCGGGGATAGAGCACGTCCCAGCCGTCGAGGAAGCCGAACAGGTGCACCTTCTCCAGGGGGCTGTATTCCGGCACGCCCAGGTTGCCGATCGCCCCGGTCTCGTCCTCGCCCGCCCCGGTGCGGTCGAACGCGAACGCGCCGGCCTCGTTGGTCAGCAACGGCTCGTAGGCCCAGATGTCCCGGTAGGGCGGCGGACCCTGGGCCGCCATCCGCGCGGCGAGGTCGTCGCGGCCGGTCCGGCGGGCCCAGGCGAGGGTGTCGGCGTACTGGCTGCGGTCCGCCTCGCGCAGGCTCACCACCTGCCCCACCCCCACGTAGCCGGCGAACAGCTCGGGATGGCGCCGCACGGCGAGCAGGCCGGGAACGGTGCCGCCGGAGTGGGCGAGCAGGTGGATCCGGTCGCGGCCGAGCCGCTGCCGCAGGTGCCGGGTCACCGCCAGCAGGTCGTCGACCTCGTCCTCCAGGCTCCAGTCCGCCGCGGAGCGGAACCCCGACCAGGAGCGCGGGCCACCCGACCGGTCCCAGACGGCCACCACGAACTGCCGTTCCAGGGCGGCCAGGTGCCGGCGGACGGAGCCGACCTCCGAGCCGCCGGGCGGGCCGGGCACCACAAGCAGGACCGGGGCGTTCCGGTCCGTACCGCGGATCAGCAGTCCCAGGTCGCGCCCGGCGGACGCCACGGTGTCGAAGCGGGCGATCCCACCGGGGATCGGGTCGGTGCGGCCCGGCACCGCCGCGCCGACGGTGACCAGGGCGAGGAGGGCCGCGAGCAGGCCGACGCCGGCACGCCCCGACCACCGTGGCAGTGGCCGGCGGGGCGCCGTGCCGTCGAGCCGGCGGGCCAGCCCGGCGCCGTAGGCCGCGCCCACGAGAAGCGGCAGCAGGGTGAACAGCCCGTGCACGCCCCGCCCGGCCAGCAGGGCCGCCACGCCGAGGCCGGTGAGGTGCGGCCGGTCGACGGTCGGCCCGCGCAGGCCGAGCCGGACCAGTTCGACGGCGAGCGCGAAGAGCGCCGGCGCGGCCACCATCGCCCAGCGGGAACGGCTCGACCAGCCGGCCAGCAGCCCGACGGCGAGGCTGACCACGATCGAGGCGAGGGCGGTGCCGACCGTGCCCGGCCCACGCGGGGTCCACCAGCCCGCCACCACTCCCCAGACCGCCGGCAGGGCCGCCGCGAGAAGGATCCGCATCCGCATGGTGATCTCCCCTCGTCCCGGACCGTCCACCCTAGCCAGCACGAGCGCGCTGCGTGGTCCCGCGACCACGGGTGGTGCTCGGGGAGAAATACCGCGCCGGACGCCGGACCGGCGGGATACCGTGCCCGGTCGCGACCCGTGACCCCGACGGACAGGCCCTCAGCGGTGACCCAGCAACTGACGCCCCCCACGACCGGAACCCGCACCTCGCTGTGGCGGAGCCGGGACTTCCTGCTGCTCTGGAGCGGCCAGACGGTCAGCGAGGTGGGCACCCGGATCTCCGGGGTGGCGGTGCCGCTGCTCGCCGCGGGCGTGCTCGACGCCACCGTCTTCCAGGTCTCGCTGCTCACCTTCCTGGCCTGGTTGCCGTACCTCTTCTTCTCGCTCCCGGCCGGGATGCTGGCCGACCGGGTCGACCAGCGGCGGCTCATGATCGGGTGCGACCTGGGTCGGGCGGCGCTGCTGCTGTCGGTGCCGGTGGTCGCCCTGGTCGGCCACCTCACGCTGGCCTTCCTGTACGCGGTGGTCGGGCTCTCCGGCGTGCTGACCGTGGCGTTCACCGTGGCGTACCGGAGCCTGCTGCCCGCGCTCGTCCCGGCGGACGGCCTGACCTCCGCGAACGCGCGGCTGGAGGTGAGCGAGAACCTGGCCCAGCTGGCCGGGCCGAGCGCCGGCGGCGTGCTCGTCGGGCTGCTCGGCGCGGCCCGGACCTTCGTGGCCGACGCCGCCAGCTTCCTGGCCAGCGCGGTCACGTTGCTGCTGGTCCGGCACCGCCCGGTGCCGCACGCCGAGGGCCGGGTGCCGGTCCGGGCGGCGCTCACCGAGGGGCTCGGTTTCATCCGCCGGCAGCGCATCCTCGCCCTGGTGCTCGCCTGCACCGCCACCTCGAACTTCTTCGTCATGGCCGCCCAGGCCATCGAGGTGCCGTACCTGCTGCGCGTGCTGCACGCCGCCCCGGCCACCATCGGGCTCCTGTTCAGCCTGGGTTCGGTCGGCGGGTTGCTGGCCGGCGTGCTGGCCGGCCGGGTGGCCGCGCTGCTCGGCGGCGCGCGCACCATCTGGGTGTCGATGGCCGCGCCCGGCCCGCTCTACCTGCTGATGCCGCTGGCCCGGCCCGGCTGGGGCACCCTGCTCTATGCGGTCGGCACGGCGGCGTTCGCGGCCAACGCGGTGCTGTTCAACGTGGCGGCCATGTCCTACCGGCAGCGGGTCACCCCGGCCCGGCTGCTCGGCCGGGTCAACGCCGCGTTCCTCTGGATCTGCTACGGCGTGATCCCGCTCGGCGCCCTGCTGGGCGGCGCCCTCGGCACCCGGCTCGGGCTGAGACCGGCGCTACTGGTCTGCGTGCTCGGCATGTGGAGCGCGGCACTGTTCGTGGTCTGCTCCCCGCTGCGCCGGATGCGGGACTTCGCGACCTCCTGAGAAGAGGCAAGATTTTTCCCGGGCCGCTGTCGAATCCGGCCGCGCCCGTCCGTCGGTGAGACGGAAGAGGGAAACGACAACCCGAGGAGAGACCGATGGCCCAGTACGCAGTTCTCGTCTACTCGCCCGCGCCGGCCGACCCGATGGACCTGACCCCCGACTACGTGGCCCTGCTGGAGCGGTACGGGTCCCAGGTCGCCGAGCTGGGCGGCCAGATCCTCACCGGGTTCGCGCTCCAGCCGAGCACCACGGCCACGGCGATCCGCGGCGACGTGGTCACCGACGGCCCGTTCATCGAGGCCAAGGAGGTCGTCGCCGGGTTCTTCATCCTGGAGGCGCCCGACCTGGACGTGGCCCTGAAGATCGCCAAGCTGAACCCGGCCACCATCGACGGCGGCGTCGAGGTCCGGCCGCTCTTCCAGCCGCCGGCCGAGTGAGCGACGCGGCCACGGTCGCCGCCGAACGCGCCGTGGCGGACGCGCACCGTCGCGAGTGGGCCTTCGTGCTCGCCGCGACGGCGCGCGTCGCCGGCGACCTCGACGTGGCGGAGGAGTGCGTGCAGGACGCGTACCTGGCCGCGCTGGCCGCCTGGGCGCGGGACGGCGTACCCGACAAGCCGGGCGCCTGGCTGACCGCCACGGCGAAGCGCAAGGCGCTCGACGTGCTGCGCCGGGAGAAGGTCTTCCGGTCGAAGATGCCCCTGCTCGTCGAGCCGGCGGAGGCCGAGATGACGGAGGAGCCCGACGGGGACGCGGTCCCCGACGACCGGCTGCGGCTGGTGTTCACCTGCTGCCACCCGGCGCTGGCCCGCGAGGCCCAGGTGGCGCTGACCCTGCGCCTGGTCTGCGGGGTGGCCACCGGCGACATCGCCCGGGCCTTCCTCGTCACCGAGACGACCATGGCGGCCCGGGTCACCCGGGCCAAGAAGAAGATCGCCGCGGCGCGGATCCCGTACCGGGTGCCGGACGCCGCCGAGCTGCCCGAACGGCTCGACGCCGTGCTCACCGTGATCCACCTGCTCTTCACCACCGGGCACACGGCACCTACCGGGGCCGGCCTGGTCCGCGCCGACCTGGTCGACCGGGCGGTGCACCTGACCCGGATGCTGCTCGCCCTGATGCCCGACGAGCCGGAGGTACGCGGGCTGCTCGCCCTGCTGCTGCTGACCGACGCCCGCCGGGCCACCCGCACCGGCGCCGACGGGCGGCTGCTGGTGCTGGAGGAGCAGGACCGGTCCCGCTGGGACCGGGCCGCCATCGCCGAGGGCAACAACCTGGTCCTCGGCGCGTTCCGCACCGGCCGGGTCGGCCGGTACGCCATTCAGGCCGCCATCGCCTCGCTGCACGCGGTCGCCCCCAGCTACGCCGCCACCGACTGGCCCCAGGTCGTCCGCCTCTACGACGAGCTGCTCAAGCGCTGGTCGTCCCCGGTGGTGGCGCTGAACCGGGCGGTGGCGGTGTCCATGGTCGACGGCCCGGCGGCGGCCCTCGCGGAGGTGGATCTTCTCACCGAGGACGCCCGGCTGGCCGGCTACCACTACGTGCCGGCGATCCGCGCGGACCTCCTCCGCCGCCTCGACCGGCCTGAGGAGGCGGCCGACGCCTACCGAACGGCCCTGGCCCTGGTCGACAACGAGGCCGAACGCGCCTTCCTGACCGCCCGCCTCACCGAGGTCGCCCCACCCTGTTGATCATGAAGTTATCGCCCGCCGCTCCGGCGTGTCGGAGCAATAACTTCATGATCAACGCGGTTTCAGGTCGGGCGGCGGGCCTGGCGCACCGTGCGGCGGGTGTCGCGCCAGGCGATCAGGGCGGTGCGGAGGCGGGGGGAGGTGACCGGCTGGCCCCCGCGGCGGGCGCGGAGCTGGTTGATCAGCCAGGGCGGGGCGGCGGCCGCCTCGACCGCTGCGGTCTTGGTCAGCAGGTTGCCGTGGTGGAGCGCGTGGCGGCCGCGGGCCATCGAGGTGAGACCGAGGTCGGCGAGGGTGGGATCCAGCCACAGCCACGGTCGCCGGGCGGCCCAGGCCCAGTAGCCGGTGAGTTCGGCGCGGGCGGCGGCCCGCACGTCGTCGTCGCTCACCGGCGGAAAGGTGTCGCCGGGTGGGCGGCCGACGACGGCGTGGCCGTGCCGGACCAGCTCCGCCCGGGTGATCCCGGACAGGATGCGCTGGACGAGCTGGCCGTGCGTCCACGTCGGATGCTTCCGGTGGACGTCCGGGATGGTGGCGCTGTCCACGTAGACGCAGCCCAGGTGCAGCCCGGCGGCGCTGCCCGCGTCGAGGCGACGGTGCAGCGTGGCGAGCGCGGCCTCCCGCCGGGCGTCGACCGGGCCGCCGGTCAGCGCGACCAGGTCGAGATCGCTGACACCGGGCCGGTAGTCGCCCGTCGCGAGCGACCCCGCGACCAGCAGGTCGGAGACCCAGCCGAGCGCCGCGAGTTCAACGGCGAATTCCTCGACGACCCGGAGCCTCACCATGACCTCCCTCTCCGGCGCGGCAGGCCCGGCCGACCACCGGGTCGGCAGCGCGGAACCGGGCGGCCGGGTCCTCGGCCGGTGAATCCTGGCAACCTACCGTTCACCACGAACGGCAAGTGTCCAAGATCTGCTGGTGCTGCGACACGGGGTCTACCCGAACCAGGTGATCGCCTGGCCGTGTCCCCGGGTCCAGGCGAACGGCTTCCCGTCCAGCGCCAGCACGTTGTGGAAGCCGCCGGGCGGCTGCTCGGGCAGCGCGGGGTAGCGCAGCACGTCGGGGTCCTCGTTGGCGATCCAGTGCCCGGGCAGCCCGCGTACCACCTCGGCGAACGCCTCCCGCCGGGGTGGCGGCACCTGGTACAGCACCGAGGTGTGGAACACCACCAGCGTCGCGTCCCGGGGCGCCCGCGCGGCCAGCGCCGGCAGGTCGTCCACGAGGTCGCCCCGGACCAGCCGCGGCGGGTCGGCGGCGGCGACGGCCGACGCTGCCTTCAACCGCTCGCGGCGGTGCCCGTGCTCCGGCCAGATGAGCGCGTCCAGCCACGTCACGTCGGCCGGGTCGGTCACGTCGAGCGGGTTGAGGTCCAGGCCGGCCCGCCACACCACCTCGGGCCGGCGCTCTGGCACCGCCGTCCCGCTGATCGCGCAGTCGAGGACCGGCTCACCCGTGCCGAGCCGGTGGTCGCCGTAGCGGTAGGCGTACCGGTCGGGGTAGAGATTCAGGCCCGCCGAGGCGCCGACCTCCAGCAGGGCGAGGGGCTGCGGCAGCGACGCCAGCACCGGCAGGAGTACGGCACACCGGCCCGGCTCGTTGGTCTGCGTGGCCCGGACCCGCAGCTCCGCCTCGACGGCCGGCCAGTTCGCCAGCGCGTACTCCCGGAAGGCGGCCGGATCGGTGACGGGGCCACCGAGCAGCCGGACCACGGCGAAGAGCAGGTTCGGCTGGCGCTTGGCCGGCGGCAGGGTGTCGATCCGGGCCAGCAGCTCGTCGTCGCGGGCGACCGCCTCCGACAGCCGCTCGTACGCGGGCGACACCCCGCGCGCTTCTCGGCCGGCGAAGGTGGCGTAGCGGTCGGCGGTGGTCATGGCCCGAGCCTCCCAGCCGGACGCGGTCCCGCGCGACGTGAGCTTCGTCCCGCCCGGAAGAAGCCGCGAGCGCGGCAGGGAGATCCCTGCCGCGCTCGCGAACGGTCGTGCGTCAGCTGCAGCCGCTGGTGGAGCCGCAGCCCTCGCAGACGTAGCAGCTGCCGGCGGGCCGCATCTTCGTGCCGCAGGTGAAGCAGAGCGGCGCGTCCGCGGCCTTGCCGATCACGGCCTCCAGCAGTTCGGTGCTGGAGCCCACCGACGGCGCCGGCTTGACGGCGGCCACGTCGGCCAGCTCCTGCGCCGGCTGGGCCACCGGGCCGGTCTTCGGCTCGGGCGCCTCGACCGGGGCGGAGGAGGCCATCGCGGTGAGGTCCGCACCGCTCGCCTCCGCCTCCGCCTCGGCCGCGAGCTGGGCGGCCCGCTCCTTGGCCGTGAAGATGCCCAGCTCCGCGCGGCGCTCGTACGGCAGGAAGTCCAGGGCCAGGCGACGGAAGATGTAGTCCATCACCGAGGCCGCCATGCGCACGTCCGGGTCGTCGGTCATGCCGGCCGGCTCGAAGCGCATGTTGGTGAACTTGCTGACGTACGTCTCCAGCGGGACGCCGTACTGGAGACCGATGGAGATGGCCACCGAGAAGGCGTCCATCACGCCGGCCAGGGTCGAGCCCTGCTTCGACATCTTGAGGAAGACCTCGCCGAGGCCGTCGTCGGGGTACGACGAGGCGGTGAGGTAGCCCTCCGCGCCGCCGACCGAGAACGAGATGGTCTCCGACGGGCGCTTCTTCGGCAGGCGCTTGCGCACCGGCCGGTATTCCACGACCTTCTCCACGACCTTCTCGACCCCGGCAGCCGGGGCCTGGGTCTCGGCGGCGGTCTTGTTGGACTTGGCCACCGAGAGCGGCTGGCCGACCTTGCAGTTGTCCCGGTAGATCGCCAACGCCTTGAGGCCGAGCTTCCAGCCCTCGAAGTAGATCTTCTCGACGTCCTCGACGGTGGCCTGCTCCGGCATGTTGACCGTCTTGGAGATGGCGCCGGAGACGAACGGCTGGATCGCCGCCATCATCCGCACATGCCCCATCGGGGCGATCGACCGCTCGCCCATGGCGCAGTCGAAGACCGGGTAGTGCTCCGGCTTCAGGCCCGGGGCGTCCACCACGTGGCCGTGGTCGGCGATGTGCTCGACGATCGCCTCGACCTGCTCCTCCGGGTAACCGAGGCTGCGCAGGGCGCGCGGCACCGTCTGGTTGACGATCTGCATCGAGCCGCCGCCGACCAGCTTCTTGAACTTGACCAGCGCCAGGTCCGGCTCCACGCCGGTCGTGTCGCAGTCCATCATGAAGCCGATGGTGCCGGTCGGCGCGAGGACGCTGGCCTGCGAGTTGCGCCAGCCGTTCTTGTCGCCGATCTTGTTGCCGAGCGTCCACTGCCTGGTGGCCTCGCGCTGGACGGCGGTGGCCACGGTGCCGGTCGGCTTGATGGCGTCGTTGGCGGCGGCGTGCTTGCGCATGACCCGCTTGTGCGGCTCCGCGTTGCGGGCGTAGCCGTCGTACGGGCCGACGACGCCGGCCAGCTCGGCGGAGCGGCGGTAGGCGGTGCCGGTCATGAGCGAGGTGATCGCCGCGGCGACCTCCCGGCCCTGCTCCGAGTCGTACGGCAGGCCGGAGGCCATCAGCAGGGCGCCGAGGTTGGCGTAGCCGATGCCGAGCTGCCGGTAGGCGCGGCTGGTCTCACCGATCTTCTCGGTCGGGAAGTCGGCGAAGCAGATCGAGATGTCCATCGCGGTGATGACGAACTCGACCGACTTGACGAACTTCTCCACCTCGAAGCCGCCGTCGGCGCGCATGAACTTCATGAGGTTCAGCGAGGCCAGGTTGCACGAGGAGTTGTCCAGGTGCAGGTACTCCGAGCACGGGTTCGACGCGGTGATCCGCCCGGTCTCCGGGCAGGTGTGCCAGTCGTTGATGGTGTCGTCGTACTGCAGGCCGGGGTCGGCGCACTCCCAGGCCGCCTGCGAGATGCTGCGGAACAGCTTCTTGGCGTCGATCGTCTCGATGACCTGGCCGTCGAGCCGGCCGCGCAGGTCGAAGCCGCCGCCGTTCTCCACCGCGGTCATGAACTCGTCGGAGACCCGGACCGAGTTGTTGGCGTTCTGGTACTGCACGCTGACGATGTCGGCGCCGCCCAGGTCCATGTCGAAGCCGGCGTCCCGCAGCGCGCGGATCTTGTCCTCCTCGCGCGCCTTGGTGACGACGAACTCCTGGATGTCCGGGTGGTCCACGTCGAGGATGACCATCTTGGCCGCCCGCCGGGTGGCGCCGCCGGACTTGATGGTGCCGGCGGAGGCGTCCGCGCCGCGCATGAAGCTGACCGGGCCGGAGGCGTTGCCGCCGGAGGACAGCAGCTCCCGGGAGGAGCGGATCCGGGACAGGTTGACGCCGGAGCCGGAGCCGCCCTTGAAGATCAGCCCCTCCTCCTTGTACCAGTCGAGGATGGAGTCCATCGAGTCGTCGACGGCCAGGATGAAGCAGGCGCTGACCTGCTGCGGCGACGGCGTGCCGACGTTGAACCAGACCGGCGAGTTGAAGCTGAACACCTGGTGCAGCAGCATCCAGGTCAGCTCGTGCGCGAACACCTCGGCGTCGGCCGGGGTGGCGAAGTAGCCGTACTCCTCACCGGCGGTGCGGTAGGTGCCGACCACCCGGTCGATCAGCTGCTTGAGCGACCACTCCCGCTCCGGGGTCCCCACCGCGCCCCGGAAGTACTTGGTGGTCACGATGTTGGCCGCGTTGACCGACCAGGACTCGGGGAACTCCACCCCACGCTGCTCGAAGTTGATCGAACCGTCCCGCCAGTTCGTCATCACGACGTCGCGGCGCTCCCAGGTGACCTCGTCGTAGGGATGCACCCCCTCGGTCGTCCAGACGCGCTCGATCTTCAGCCCTGTCCCGGCCTTGTTCCGTGACTTGCTGGTCGTCACGCCCTCGCCCCCCTCGTCAGCGCGGTCACCCACCGCGCGTCGTCAAACTGTCAGAAATCCGTGAAACTCAACTGGTCGCGCCGGCGGCCTCGACGGCCCCGGCACCCTCCCGCGCCCGCGCGGCGGCCCGCAGCGTCTCGATCTCGCGCTCGAAGTCGGCGAGCGAGTCGAAGGAGCGGTAGACGCTGGCGAACCGCAGGTACGCCACCTCGTCGAGGTCGCGCAGCGGCCCGAGGATGGCCAGCCCGACCTCGTTGCTGGGGATCTCGGCGGCCCCCTTGGCCCGGACGGTCTCCTCCACCTTCTGCGCGAGCAGCGCGATGGAGTCGTCGTCGACCGGCCGCCCCTGGCACGCCTTGCGCACCCCGCCGATGATCTTGATGCGACTGAACGGCTCGGTCACCCCGCTGCGCTTGACCACCGCGAGCACCGCCTCCTCGACGGTGGTGAACCGCTTGCCGCACTCCGGGCAGGACCGCCGCCGCCGGATGAGCTGGCCGTCGTCGGCCTCCCGCGAGTCGACCACCCGGGAGTCGGCGTACCGGCAGTACGGACACCGCATCGCCTGACCTCCTTCATCGACCGCGGCCCACCGCCCGCCTCCGGGCACGCGTCACCGCGACGGCACCATCTCTCGATGGTCGCCGCCGGGTCGGCGGTGCGGGAGTGCGGTCGGTAACCGGACCCAACCTGTAGGCGACTTACGCCCGTGTAACCACAACATCTAGGGGTCGACCGTATGTCGTCGCACTAGCGAGGTCAAGTTGGCCGGCGTGTCCGGCGCGTCATCAGAATCACTCACCCGTGCCACCCCGTCCCCGGCGTACCGAGGAGCCCAACGGCCGGGCGCCGCCGGGGTCACGGGCCGCCGGGATGGAACATGCGTTCGAGAGCGACGTACCATTTATCAGAACAGGCGTTCGGAAATCCAGGATTTCGGGGCGACACGCCGACAACAGGTCGTACAGATGTTTGAAAATGGCCGATCTCACCTATACGGTCAACAACGACCGGGCGCGGCGGATCGCCGCGGACCGGTCGGGAGCACCACCTGAGCACGCACCACGAGCCGACGAGGCACCCAGCGCCGACCAGGGAGGGACGGACGTGACCGAGGACCGGGCCAGCCGGCAGAGAAACCCGCAGCCGATCGACGGGGCGGGTCCGCCGGCGACCCGTCGACCCCGCACCGCGCGCAGCCGGGCAGTCCAGCCCGCCGTGCGTCCGGTCACCCCGGTGGTCAGCAGCTTTCCCGACCCGACCACGGTCGACCTCACGGCCCGGCAGCGCCGGATCCTGGAGTTCATCCGCACCTGGGTGGAGCGCCACGGCTACCCGCCGAGCGTGCGCGAGATCGGCGAGGCGGTCGGCCTGGTCTCCCCGTCCAGCGTCGCCTACCAGCTCAAGGAGCTGGAAAAGAAGGGCTTCCTGCGCCGCGACCCGAACCGGCCGCGCGCCGTGGACGTCCGGGCCCCGGGCGACGTCGACGACGAGGCGGCCCGGGCCCAGCGCCCCACCCCGGCGTACGTGCCGATGCTCGGCCGAATCGCCGCCGGTGGCCCGATCCTCGCCGAGCAGGCGGTGGAGGACATCTTCCCCCTCCCCCGCGAGCTGGTCGGTGAGGGCGAGGTCTTCATGCTCCAGGTCAAGGGCGACTCGATGCTCGACGCGGCGATCTGCGACGGCGACTGGGTGGTGGTCCGGCAGCAGCCGACCGCCGAGGTCGGCGACATCGTGGCGGCCATGCTCGACGGCGAGGCGACCGTGAAGACCTACCGGCGGCGCGACGGGCACGTCTGGCTGATGCCGCAGAACCCGGCCTTCGACCCGATCCCGGGCGACGACGCCACCATCATGGGTCGCGTGGTCGCCGTGCTCCGCCGCATCTGAGACCACGGGAAAGGGGGGTGACCGGCGCGGTCACCCCCCTTTTCGTGCGCTCAGTAGCGGTCGCCCCGGTACTCCCGGCCGCCGCCGGAGAACTGGCCGTACTGCTGGCCCCGGTCGCCGTAGCCGCCGTCGCGACGGCCCTCCCGCGGATCCCGGCGGTCGTGCTCCCGGCGCGGCGGTTCGGCCCGCCCCGGGCCATAGCCGCCACCGCCGCCCGGCCGGCCGCCGTAGCCGCCACCGCCCGGGGCTCCTCCGCCGTAGACGCCACCGCCCTGCGGGCCGCCGCCGTAGACCCCGCCCCCGCGACCGCCGCCGCCCTGCGGTCGGCCGCCGCCGTAGACGCCGCCGGCCGGGCGGCCGCCGTTCGCCGGGGCGCCACCGTAGACCCCGCCCTGGCCGCCACCGCCGCCGTAGACCCCGCCGCGCGGCGGGACGTCGGGCCGGTTGGCCGGCGGATAGCCGGGGTTGCCCGGGAACCCGTCGTCGCGCTCGTCGGTGGGCTCGGCCGGCGGCGCCGGCTTGCGCCGGGCCTTCAGGATGCCGAAGATGCCCGCGCCGACCATGAGCAGGCCGAGCACGCCGACCGCCGCGATCAGGTACGTGATCTCGTCGAGGCTCAGCCCTTCGATCCAGGACTTCTCCGCGGCCGGCTTGGTGACGTCCTTGCCGGCGTTGGGCAGCGCCTCGACCCCGGTGGTGGCCGGGGGGTAGCTGAGGATGTCGATCGGGTCCGTGGCGTCCAGGAGGCCGCCGTCGGAGACGGTGACAAAGGACTTGCCGTCCGCCGTGTAGGAGATGGCCTCACCGAACGGGTCCGCGAGGGGGGTCACCCGGGGCTTGACGGTGGTCAGCGCGGCGACGATGTTGCCGCCCGTCACGTCGAACTCGAAGGCGTCGCCGTACGTGCGCAGCACCACCTTGCTGCCGTCGGGCGAGCGGGCCGCGCCGGTGACCAGCAGCCGGCCGGGGCCGCCCAGCTTGTTCTCGGTGTTGGTCTTGGGGAGGGTGACCTCGCCGACCTTCTTCAGCGGGATGGCCTCGGGGTCACCGCCGCTCTTGAACTTCGCCGTGGGCGTGAAGATCTCCGACTTGCCGGACAGGTCCTTCGTGATGACCAGCGGCAGGTTGTCGTCGCCGACGAGCAGCGCCTCGGCGTCGTGCGGCTCGTTGCCCGGGTAGGTCAGGCGGTGCAGCACCGGCTTCGACCCGGTCAGCGGCATGGTCCAGATCGCGACCCGCTCCCGGCGGGTCTTGGCCTCGACGTTGTCGCCGGTGTCGGCGATCCAAAGGGTCTTCTTGTCCGGCCCGACGGCCAGGTCCTCGGTGTCGCGGGGCCCGGGGTCCGGGTACCGGACCGGGTCCTTGGCGATCCCGCACTTGGTGTCGAGGAAGAAGATCCGCTCGCGGCTGTCGTCCTCGGTGCCGTCGTTGATCACGACGTAGCCGGTGCTGGTGGCGACGATGCCGGACAGTTCCCGGAGTCGCTTGTCCTCGATGGTGCACTTCTTCTTGGGAACCGCGGCCAGCACGGGGGCCGCGGCGGGTGCCGCCAGGGCGACCCCGGCCGGCGCCACGACCGCGCCGACGAGGCTCAGCGCGATCGTGACCGAGGAGACAGCGTGCCGCATGGCGCCAAGTGTCGCACGACCCGCGTTTCCGGCGGGTGACGCCGGACGGCTCACCGCCCGGCGCCCACCGGTTCCTCGCTGGTGAGCCGGTCCCCCGCCCGGTACGGCGCGAGTTCGGCGGCGAGCGCCTGACCCACCCGGACGTGCAGCAGGGTGCCCTCGGGCAGGTGCGCGGTGCTGAGCACCTCGCCCTGCCGGTGCACCCGGGCCACCAGGTCACCCCGGTCGTACGGGAGCACCGCCCGAACCTCGACGGCCGGCCGCGGCAGCCGCTGCTCGATCGCCTCGCGCAGCCCGTCGATCCCGCGCCCGCTGTGCGCGGAGACGAGGACCGCCTCCGGCCAGAGCCGCTTGAGCCGCAGCAGCGTCTCCTCGTCGGTGGCGTCGGTCTTGTTGATCACCAGCAGCTCGGGCAGCCGGTCGGCGCCCACCTCGGCGAGCACCTCGCGGACCGCGCGGACCTGCTCCTCCGGGTCCGGGTGGGTGCCGTCGACCACGTGCACCACCAGGTCGGCGTCGCCGACCTCCTCCAGCGTCGAGCGGAACGCCTCGACGATCTGGTGCGGCAGGTGCCGGACGAACCCGACCGTGTCGGAGAGGGTGTAGAGCCGGCCGTCGGAGGTGGTGGCCCGGCGGGTGGTCGGGTCCAGGGTGGCGAACAGCGCGTTCTCCACCAGCACACCGGCCCCGGTGAGGCGGTTGAGCAGGCTGGACTTGCCGGCGTTGGTGTAGCCGGCGATGGCCACCGCGGGCACCGCGTTGCGGGAGCGGCGGGCGCGCTTGGTCTGGCGTACCGTCGTCATGCTCTTGATCTCGCGGCGCAGCCGCGCGATGCGGTGCCGGATCCGGCGCCGGTCGGTCTCGAGCTTGGTCTCACCGGGACCGCGCAGGCCCACGCCGCCGCCGGCGCCACCGCCGCGGCCGCTACCACCGGTCTGCCGGGAGAGGGTCTCACCCCAACCGCGCAGTCGCGGCAGCAGGTATTCGAGCTGGGCAAGCTCGACCTGCGCCTTGCCCTCGCGGCTCTTGGCGTGCTGGGCGAAGATGTCGAGGATCAGGGCGGTCCGGTCGACCACCTTGACCTTGGTGCGCTGCTCCAGGTTGCGCAGCTGCGACGGCGACAGCTCACCGTCGCAGATGACCGTGTCGGCGCCGGTGGCGAGCACCACCGCGCCCAGGTCGTCGACCTTGCCCCGACCGATGTAGGTGGCCGGATCGGGCCGGTTGCGCCGCTGGATCAGCCCCTCGAGCACCTGCGAGCCGGCCGTCTCGGCCAGCGCCGCCAGCTCGGTGAGGCTGTTGTCCGCGTCGTCCTGGGTCCCCTCGGTCCAGACGCCCACGAGGACGACCCGCTCCAGCCGGAGCTGGCGGTATTCGACCTCGGTGATGTCGGTGAGTTCGGTGGAGAGGCCGGGGACCCGCCGCAGCGCCTGCCGCTCCGACAGCTCGTACTCGCCCGTGGTGGCTTCGAGCTCGTCGTCCTCGTAGGGAAGGAAGGTCTCCTGCTCTCGCAAACCGCGACTCCTGTCCGTTATGTCTTTTGTCGGGGCATTTCCCGCTCGCATGAGCATCCTGACATGTACCAACGCGCGACGCACCTGCTATATGCCCGTGGCGCTACTAACCGGTAGCGGGGCCGGATGCCGGCCGACCAGGGTGGGCGAGTAGAAATGCCAGGCGAGCCGCTCAGCGCTGACGGAGGAGTTCTACGTGGCCAACACCCGACTGCCGAGTGCCGGATTCTCGATCACGATCCGGATCGCGGTGCCCGCGGACGCCTCCTCCATCGGGCGGCTGACCACCGCGGCGGGCGAGGCCGGCGCCATCGTCACCGCCCTGGACGTGGTCGACTCCGACCCGGCCCACGTGATCGTCGACCTCACCTGCGACACCGCCGACTCCAACCACGCCGACCAGGTGGTCGGCGTGCTGACCGCCCTCGACGGGGTGGACGTCCGCAAGGTCTCCGACCGGACGTTCCTGCTGCACCTCGGCGGCAAGATCGAGGTCAGCTCCAAGGTCGCGCTGCGCACCCGCGACGAGCTGTCCCGCGCGTACACCCCGGGGGTGGCCAGGGTCTGCCAGGCGATCGCCGAGAACCCGGCCGACGCCCGCCGGCTCACCATCAAGCGCAACACCGTGGCCGTGGTCAGCGACGGCTCGGCCGTGCTCGGCCTGGGCAACCTCGGGCCGGCCGCCTCGCTGCCCGTCATGGAGGGCAAGGCCGCGCTGTTCAAGCGCTTCGGCGGGGTGGACGCCTGGCCGGTGGTGCTGGACACCCAGGACACCGACGAGATCGTGCAGATCGTCAAGGCGATCGCGCCCGCGTACGGGGGCATCAACCTGGAGGACATCGCCGCGCCGCGCTGCTTCGAGATCGAGGCCCGGCTGCGCGAGGCGCTGGACATCCCGGTCTTCCACGACGACCAGCACGGCACCGCGATCTGCGTGCTGGCCGCGCTGACCAACGCGCTGCGGGTGGTGGGCAAGCAGCTCTCCGACGTCCGCGTCGTGGTCTCCGGCGCCGGCGCGGCCGGCACCGCGATCATGAAGCTGCTGCTGCGGCAGGGTGTGGGCGACATCATCGCGTACGACCGGCAGGGCGCCCTGCACCGCGGGCTGCCGGACCTCAACCCGGCCTGGCAGTGGCTGGCGGAGCACACCAACAAGGAGAACTACTCCGGCGACCTGCCCGGCGCGATCCGGGGCGCGGACGTGTTCATCGGGGTGAGCGCCCCGAACCTGCTCACCGGCGACGACATCGCCGGCATGGCCAAGGACGCCATCGTCTTCGCGCTGGCCAACCCCGACCCCGAGGTGGACCCGCGGGAGGCCCGCAAGCACGCCGCGGTGGTCGCCACCGGCCGGTCCGACCAGCCGAACCAGATCAACAACGTGCTCGCCTTCCCGGGCGTCTTCCGGGGCATGCTCGACGCGCACGCCGAGGAGTTCACCGAGGAGATGGCGATCGCGGCGGCCCGGGCCATCGCGGACGTGGTCGGCGAAGACAAGATCAACCCGACGGTGATCGTGCCGAGCGTCTTCGACTCGCGGGTCGCCCCTGCGGTCGCCGCCGCCGTCCGCGCCGCCGCCCAGAACCCGGCCATGACGCCTCCGCCGGCCGCCGACCCGGGCCCGGCCGACCTCCCCGAGATCGCCGCGAACGCCAGCGCCACCCCCTGACGGTCGCCCTCGGTGTTGATCAAGAAGTTTGCGCCGGGAACGGGCCCGCTTCAGACGCGAACTTCTTGATCGACTCGGCGAGGGGCGGTGGTTACGCCTCCAGGGCGGGCACTGTGATCTGGCCGGTCGCGACCAGCACGGCCGGGCCGGAGAGCCAGCAGGTGTCGTCGGTGACCGTGACCGTGAGGCGGCCGCCGGGCACGTCGACGGTCATCGTGCCGGTCTCCCGGCCGGCGTCGCGTAGGGCCACCGCGGCCACCGCGCACGCGCCGGTGCCGCAGGAGAGCGTCTCGGCCGAGCCCCGCTCGTAGACCCGCATGAGCACGTGCCCGTCGGTGCCCTCGACCGGCTCGCCGGGGGCGATGAACTCGACGTTCACCCCGGACGGGAAGACGGACGGGTCGACGTCGGGCGCCCTGGTGAGGTCGAGGATGTTCAGGTCCAGGCTGGCGGGCAGCGCGCAGACCAGGTGCGGGTTGCCCACGTCCACCGCCGCGCCGATCAGGGTGAGCCCGCCCACGGTGGCGGTGGCCGTGTCGTGGAGCCGGGGACGGCGCATCTCGACGGCGACCTCGGCGCCCTCGACCCGGGCGCGGACCAGGCCGGCCCGGGTGGCCACCGGCAGCGCCGCGCCGGACGGGGTGGCCAGCCCGGTCTCCAGCAGGTAGCGCACGAAGACCCGGGCGCCGTTGCCGCACATCTCGGCGAACGAGCCGTCGGAGTTCCAGTAGTCCATGAACCACTCGGCCTCGCCGGCCAGTGCCACGCCCTCCGGGTGCTTGGCGGCGCGTACCACGCGCAGCACGCCGTCGCCGCCGACGCCGCGCCGCCGGTCACAGAGCGCGGCGACCAGGCCGGGCGTCAGGTCGAGCGCCCCGTCCGGGTCGGGCAGGATGACGAAGTCGTTGCCGGTGCCGTGGCCCTTGGTGAACTCCACGCCTCCATCATTCCCGATTGTCGGCGACCACCCGCAGCGCAGTGTCGACAAACGCGGGCGAGGCCGAGTCCAGCCAGTGGATCCGCGGGTCGCGGCGGAACCAGGAGCGCTGCCGGCGGACGAACCGCCGGGTGGCCCGGACGGTCTCCTCGTACGCCTGCGTCTCGGTCAGCTCCCCGGCCAGGAAGCGCAGCACCTGCTGGTAGCCGAGGGCCCGGCTGGCCGTACGCCCCTCGGGCAGGCCCTCGCCGACAAGCGTCCGCGTCTCGGCGACCAGGCCGTCGGCCCACATCCGGTCCACCCGCAGCGCGATCCGCTCGTCCAGCAGCGCGGTGTCCAGGTCGACGCCGAGCTGCACCGACGGGTAGTACGGCGTCGGCGCGGGCAGCGACGCGGTGAACGGGGCGCCGGTCAGCTCGACGACCTCCAGGGCCCGGACGATGCGCCGGCCGTTGCTCGGCAGGATGCCCGCCGCGGCCACCGGGTCGGCCTCGGCCAGCCGGGCGTGCAGCGGGGCCGGGCCGACCGTGGCCAGCTCCGCCTCCAGCCGCTCCCGGACCGCCGGGTCGGTCCCGGGGAACTCGAACTGCTCCAGCACCGCCCGGACGTAGAGCCCGGAGCCGCCGACCAGCAGCGGCACCTTCCCCCGAGCCAGGATGTCGTCGACCGCCGCGCGGGCCAGCCGCTGGTATTCGGCGACGCTGGCCGGCTCGGTGACGGGCCAGATGTCGAGCAGGTGGTGCGGCACGCCCTCCCGCTCGGCCGGGGTCAGCTTGGCGGTGCCGATGTCCATGCCCCGGTAGAGCTGCATCGAGTCGGCGTTGACCACCTCGCCGTCGAGGGCGTGCGCCAGGGCGATGCTCAGCGCCGACTTGCCCGCCGCGGTCGGCCCGACCACGGCGACGACGGTTCGACTCACTGCCGCTCTCCGTTCGCGACTGCGGGGCTCGCGAGCTCACTCCTCGCGCTCACACCTTCTCCCAGTTCGCCACGAAGTAGGCAACGCCGTAGGGGGCCTGGTGGTAGCTCACGTCGCCGCGCCAGTCGCCGCCCGCCGCGCGGGCCGCGCCGGCCAGCACCTGCCAGGGCGCCCGCCCGGCGGCCCTCAGCTCCGCCGACAGCACCGGGTCCAGGCCGAGCAGGGCCTCGGCGTCCGCGCCGGCCAGGGCCGTGGCGACCCCCTCGTCGTACGCGGGCGCGCGCGGGTCGTCGTAGCCGGGCGCCTTGACGCCCCGGCAGGCCGACCCGTCCCCGAGCACCAGCAGCGCGATCCGCCCGTCCGCCTCCGCGGTCAGGTCGGCGCCGAGGGCGGCGCACTCGGCCGGGGCGGCGTCGGCGGCGACCGCCCGGGCCAGCCGGGGCAGCTCGGTGCCGGACCGGTTCACCAGCCAGGCGCCGATGGTCAGGCTCAGCGGCAGGCGGTCGCTCCCGGCGCAGTTGACCTTCCAGAGCCGGACGTGCCGGTCCAGCCCGAACGGGCGCAGCGAGCCGTGGTCGGCACTGTTGAACCGTTCCGTCGCCGGCCCGGCACCGAGCAGCAGGATCGCCTCGGGGGCGGCGGCGAGCAGCCGGGCCACGGCCGCGTCGGCGGCGGCGCGGAGGTCGTCCAGCTCGGGCGCGGCGGCGCCGGCCAGCTCGGGCACGATCAGGGGCGGGTGGGGGCAGACGGCGGCGGCGACCAGGGGCACCGGTCCAACCTATCCGTATCCCCCGGTGCGTCCCCGCGCCGATCCGGTCATCGAGGCGCTACGACACCGTATGGTCACGGTCGACGACAGGCGCTCGACACGGACCGGGTCGGACCTGTGACAATGCCGGGAGAACTTTGCTGCGCCGTGGCGGCGATCGCGGGAGTAGTCCCGTCGACGCCGGGAGAACGAGGATGGGCACATGAGCGACTGGACTGCCTTCGGACGGGTCGACGAGGACGGCACCGTCTACGTCAAGACCGCCGAGGGCGAGCGGGTGGTCGGATCCTGGCAGGCGGGGGCACCGGAGGAAGGGCTCGCCCACTTCGCCCGGCGCTTCGCCGACCTGGTGACGGAGGTGGACCTGACCGAGGCCCGGCTCAACTCGGGCGCGGCCGACGCAGGCCACTCGCTGACCACCATCCGGCGGATCCGCGCCTCGCTGCCCGAGGCACACGTCGTCGGCGACATCGACGCCCTGGCCGCGCGCCTCGACAAGCTGGCCACGGTGGCCGAGGAGAAGGCCGGCGAGGCGCGGGCGGCCCGCGACGCCGCCCGCGGCGAGGCCCTCGCGCGCAAGACCGCCCTCGTCGAGGAGGCGGAGAAGCTGGCCGCCGAGTCGACCGGCTGGAAGACCGCCGGCGACCGGCTCAAGGAGATCCTCGACGAGTGGAAGACCATCCGCGGGGTCGACAAGAAGGCCGACGGTGAGCTGTGGAAGCGGTTCGCCGCCGCGCGCGACGGCTTCACCCGCCGCCGGGGCGCCCACTTCGCCTCCCTGGACCAGCAGCGCAAGCAGGCGCAGGGGGTCAAGGAGGAACTGGTCGCCGAGGCCGAGAAGCTCAAGGAGTCGACCGACTGGGGCGCCACCGCCAACCAGCTCAAGGACCTGATGGCCCAGTGGAAGGCCGCGCCGCGCGCCTCCAAGGAGGCCGAGCAGAAGCTGTGGGAACGGTTCCGGGCGGCGCAGGACGAGTTCTTCACCCGGCGTAGCGAGGTCTTCTCGGCGCGGGACAACGAGCAGCGCGGCAACCTGGAGCGCAAGCAGGCCCTGCTCGCCGAGGCCGAGGCGCTCGACATCGACGCCGACCCGAAGGGCGCGCAGGCGAAGCTGCGCGAGATCCAGGCGCAGTGGCACGAGGCCGGCCGGGTCCCCCGCGAGGCCGCCGCCGGGCTGGAGCGCCGGCTGCGCGCCGTGGACGACAAGGTCCGCGAGGTCATGGATTCGGCGTGGCGGCGCACCTCCAAGGAGGACAACCCGCTGCTGGCCCAGATGCGGGCCCAGGTCGCCGAGGCCGAGGACCGGCTGGCCCGGGCCCAGGCGGCCGGCGACACCCGCCGGATCAAGGAGGCCGAGCAGGCGCTCGCCTCGAAGCGGCAGTTCCTCCAGTTGGCCGAGCAGGCCGGCTGAGCCGAGCAGCACCGCAAGCCCCCGGTCCCGCCTCGGGACCGGGGGCTTCCGCGTCTCCGCCCGCGATGTTCAGACCTGCGGCAGCACCACGAGCCCGCTGTTGTAGTCGGCGAGGACCAGGTCGGGCCGGCCGTCGCCGGTGAGGTCGCCGACGGCGAGGCCCCGGCCGGGGTAGCTGGTGGCGTAGGGCAGGCCCCACAGGCGCTCGCGGCCGAGCTGGCCGTCGGGGCGCTGCAACGAGACCCCCGCCGCCTGCCAGCCGCCGTGCGCGGTCACCGCGTCGAGCAGGGCGTCCCCGTTCACGTCGGCCAGCACGAGGGGTTGGGGGATGTCGTAGTGCGGGTAGGCGACGGTGCGCCGAGGGCGCCGCCGGTCTGCGGGAACACCAGGAGCCGGGAGGCGGGCTTGTTACCGCCCGCCGTCACCGCGACGTCCGCCCGCCCGTCACCGGTCAGGTCACCGGCCGCCATCGACACGACGCCCCGGGCGGTCCCGTCCGGCACCGGGTACGCGCCGGCGCGGGCGAAGCCGCCCTCGGCGGTCTGGGTGAAGACCTCCAGTGTCGCCGTGGTGTTGGTCAACTGGACGATGTCGCGGCGGCCGTCGCCGTCGAGGTCGGCCGTGTCCACCAGGCCCCGGTCGTAGCCGTCGTCGACGAGGACCGGCGGGGCGAAGGTCCGGCCGTCCACGCTGGTGTGCACGGTCAACCGGTCCTGCTCGGCGACCACCAGGTCGGCCCGGCCGTCCGCATTGAGGTCGGCCAGCCGCAGGTCGGTGGGACGGGTCGCCAACGGCAGCAGGACCGGTGCGGCCAGGCCGCCGGCCTGCTGCACGAACACGTCCACCCCGGAGTCGGCGATCGCCGCGACGTCGGTGTCGCCGTCGCCGTCCACGTCGCCGGTGGCGAGGACGACCGTCCCGTTCGGGTAGCCGTGCGTGGCGAGGACCTGCGGCGGGGCGAGGGTGCCGTCGGGCCGCTGGGCGAGTACGAGCAGCTTGCAGTTGTCCGCCGGCAGCTCCGCGTACGTGTAGGTGCCCATCAGCAGGTCGCCCCGGCCGTCGCCGGTCACGTCCGCCACGGCCACGCTCGACGGGATTACCGTGCCGAAGCCGTAGGTGCGGTAGGAGCCGTAGTTCACCTGGCCGTACGCGGGCACGACGGTGTGCGCGACGGCGGCCGAGGCACTGGCGCCGACGGCCGGTGTCTGGCTGCCGGCGAACTGGGCGTGCAGGGTGTGGGCGCCGACCGGCAGGCTCGTGACGATCTCGGCACGGCCGGAGGAGTCGAGCCAGGCGCCCTGGAGCGCCTGGCCGTCGGCGTAGAAGTACACGCCGCCGAGGAACGTCGGGGTGTCCGGGTCGGCGGCGACGACCTTCGCGGTCAGCAGCGCGCCCTGCCCCGCCTCGGTACGCGCCGGGGAGACGGTCAGGGTGATGCTGCTCGGCGCGCCGACCCGGGCCCAGACCTCGGCGGACTCGTTGCTCGACGCGGCCGAGACGGCCCGGACCCGGTAGAGGTACTCGGGGCCGGTGGTCACCGCGGTGTCGACGAAGCTCGTGCCCGTGGTGTCGCCCCGGCTCTCGTAGCTGCCGTTGTTCCAGCGCAGCACCGTGTAGCCGGTCGCGCCCGGGCTCGGCTCCCAGGACAGCGTGATCCGGTCGGGCACGCCGGTGGCCCGGACGCCCCGCGGCGGGTTGATCCAGGTCGTCGCGCTCGCCTCGCGGGACGGCCGGGAGGCCAGGGTGCCGCTCGTGCTCACCACGACGTACCAGTAGCGGGTGGCCGCCGTGAGGCCCGCGTCGGTCCACTCCCGCTGGTCGGTGGACGCGATCTGCTGGTAGGGCCCGCCGCTGCTGCCGGACCGCAGCACCCGGTAGCCGGTGGCGCCGGTGCCCGCCGTCCAGGTGAGCCGGATCTGGTCGTGGGAGAGCGCCGTCGCGGTGACGGTCTTCGGCGCGGACAGCCCGAGCGCCAGGGCCGGCGCGGCCGGCGCCAGCACCGCCACGAGGGCGAGCAGCACCAACGCTGCCAGTGTTCGTCGGTGGTCCCTGTTCCCGGCAGTCACACGCATCGTTGATTCCCCCGTTCCCGGCGCTCCTGCGGCTGCCGCCCCATCGTTGGCCGGGAACCCGAGCGCCGCCCGGCAGCCATGACCGAAGACGCAAAAGGTGAACGGGGGTCCAGGCAGGACGGCCGGGAGCGGAATTGACGGTCCGATCGACGGCGATCAGAATGGGGCGCGGAGCCAGGGCAGCACCACCACGCGAGCGGTCACGGGGCCGTACCCCCGCAGCCGAGCCGTCCCCGCACGGCCACCTCCCCCACATCTCGTGGTCCGGGCCTGACCCTCCGAAACGGAGCTCCGGCAATGCCTTCTCGTCCGACCGCCTTCGGCGGCGCCCTCGCGGCGCTCGCCACCGCCGCCGCCGGCGTCCTCGTCGCCGCCGCCGTCAGCACCACACCGGCCGCCGCCGCCACCGGCGGCACCGGCACCGGCTACCTGCACACCAGTGGCAACAAGATCGTCGACAGCACGGGGGCCACGGTCCGGCTCACCGGCATCAACTGGTTCGGCATGGAAACCGACAACAAGACCTTCCACGGTCTGTGGTCGAGCAACCCGTGGCGCGGCCAGCTCGACACCATGGCCCGGCTGGGCTACAACACGCTGCGCATCCCCTACTCGAACGACGCGCTGAAGCCGGGCGCGACGGCCACCGGCATCAACGACTTCGTCAACCCGGACCTGGTCGGCCTGTCCCCGTTGCAGATCCTCGACAAGGTGATCGACTACGCGGGCAGCAAGGGGATGCGGGTCATCCTGGACCGGCACCGGCCCACCTCGGCCGGGCAGTCGCCGCTCTGGTACACCTCGACGGTCTCCGAGGCGACCTGGATCGCCGACTGGAAGATGCTCGCCCAGCGGTACGCGAACAACCCCACGGTGATCGGCGCGGACCTGCACAACGAGCCGCACGCCGAGGGCACCAACCCGGCGGCCACCGGCGCCTGCTGGGGCTGCGGCGACACCGCGCGGGACTGGCGGCTGGCCGCCGAGCGGGCCGGCAACGCGATCCTCGGGGTGCAGCCGAACTGGCTGATCTTCGTGGAGGGGGTGAGCTGCCCGAGCGGCGGCCTGTCGAACGTCTGGGACAACGACCCGAGCAACGACGAGGACTGCGGCTGGTGGGGCGGCAACCTGTCGAAGGCCGGGCAGTTCCCGGTGCGGCTCAACGTGGCCAACCGGCTGGTCTACTCCCCGCACGAGTACGCGACCTCGGTCTACCACCAGGCGTGGTTCGACGACCCGACCTACCCGGCGAACATGCCGGCGATCTGGGACAAGTACTGGGGCTACCTCTACAAGCAGAACCTCGCCCCGATCATGATGGGCGAGTTCGGCACCACGCTCCAGGACCCGAAGGACAAGGTCTGGCTGCAGAACCTGATGGCGTACACCGGGACCGGCGTGAGCGGGATGTCCTTCACCTACTGGTCGTGGAACCCGAACTCGGGTGACACCGGCGGCATCGCCAACGACGACTGGACCACCATCAACCAGGCCAAGCAGGACATCCTCCAGCCCTACCTGATCCCGCCGGTGGGCGGGGGCACCACCAGCCCGTCGCCGACGGGCACCCCGAACACGTCGCCGAACCCGACCACGCCGGCACCGACCGGCGGCTGCACGGCCACGTACAAGCAGGTCAACGCGTGGCAGGGCGGCTTCCAGGGCGAGCTGACCGTGAAGAACAGCGGCACGGCCGCGGTCAACCCGTGGTCGGCCACCTGGACCTGGCCGTCCGGGGTGACCCTGGCCAGCGGCTGGAACGCCACCGTCACCCAGTCCGGCACCACGGTCACCGCGGCCGCACCGACCTGGGCGTCGTCGCTGGCGCCGGGCGCCTCGGTCGGCTTCACGGCCAACGGCACGGCCGCCGCGCCGGGCGCCGTGAAGCTCAACGGCACCGCCTGCTGAAACGGCGACGGCCGGGGCCGCCACGGGGCGGTCCCGGCCGTCGGCCGTCGGTCAGTGCGCGGCGCAGCCGCCGGTGGGGGCGGGCACCGCGGCCGGCGCGCCGATCGTCGGCAGCCCGAGCAGCACCCCGGGGGTACGCGGGGCGCGCCCCGCCTCGGCCGCGTCGCCGGCCCGGGTGCGCCGGTGCGACAGCGGCTCCCCGTCGGCGTTCAGGTGGTGCGGGGCGGCGTAGGTGACCGTGGTGTGGACGATGTCGCCGGGGCGGATCTGCCCGGCCAGCGACCCGGCGTCGAAGTGCACGAGCCGGCCGTCCCGCGCGCGGCCGGACAGCCGGCCGGTGCGCTCGTCCTTGCGCCCCTCGCCGACCGCGACCAGCACCTCGACGGTCTCCCCGACCAGCTTCCGGTTCTCCGCCCAGGTGATCTCCTCGACCGTGGCGATGAGCCGCTCGTACCGCTCCTGCACGACCTGCTTGGGCAGCTGGCCGTCCATGGTCGCGGCCGGGGTTCCGGGGCGCTTGGAGTACTGGAAGGTGAACGCGGACGAGAAGCGGGCCTCCCGGACCACGTCGAGGGTCTTCTCGAAGTCGGCGTCGGTCTCGCCGGGGAAGCCGACGATGATGTCGGTGGTGATCGCCGCGTCGGGCATGGCGGCGCGGACCTTCTCGATGATCCCCAGGTACTTCTCCGACCGGTACGAGCGGCGCATGGCGCGCAGCACGTCGTCGGATCCGGACTGGAGCGGCATGTGCAGCGAGTGGCAGACGTTCGGCGTCTCGGCCATCGCGGCGATCACGTCGTCGGTGAAGTCCTTCGGGTGCGGGCTGGTGAACCGCACCCGCTCCAGGCCGTCGATGTCGCCGCAGGCGCGCAGCAGCTTGCCGAAGGCGTAGCGGTCGCCGAACTCGACGCCGTAGGAGTTGACGTTCTGCCCGAGCAGGGTCACCTCCAGCACGCCCTCGTCGACCAGGGCGCGCACCTCGGAGAGGATGTCGCCGGGACGGCGGTCCTTCTCCTTGCCGCGCAGCGAGGGCACGATGCAGAACGTGCAGGTGTTGTTGCAGCCCACCGAGATCGACACCCAGCCGGCGTACGTCGACTCGCGCCGGGTCGGCAGCGTCGAGGGGAAGACGTCGAGGGACTCCAGGATCTCGACCTCGGCGGCGGTGTTGTGCCGCGCGCGCTCCAGCAGCACCGGCAGCGAGCCGATGTTGTGCGTGCCGAAGACGACGTCCACCCAGGGCGCCTTGCGGACGATCTCGCCGCGGTCCTTCTGGGCCAGGCAGCCGCCGACGGCGATCTGCATCCCCGGGTGCTTGTCCTTCACGGGGCGCAGGTGACCCAGGTTGCCGTAGAGCCGGTTGTCGGCGTTCTCCCGGACGGCGCAGGTGTTGAACACCACCACGTCGGGCTGCTCGTCGGCCTCGGCGGCGCGCACGTAGCCGGCCTGTTCGAGCAGGCCGGAGATGCGCTCGGAGTCGTGCACGTTCATCTGGCAGCCGTACGTGCGCACCTGGTAGGTGCGCGGGCTGCCCGCGGCTGCGGTAGTCATGACCCGGACAGCGTATCCGGGCGGAGCTGGTCGGACCGAACGAGGAGGAGCCGTGTGCCGAGGCACTCGGCGAGCGTCGGCCGAGGCCCGATCGCTGACGCGAAAGCTGCGCGACAGCCCGGACCCCGCATCGCTGGGGCGTCGACGATCGCCGCGCCCGCCGCGAGGTCCGGTCAGGCGGCGGCGAGGGCCGGGGCGACCGAGTCGGGGGCCCACCGGGAGCGGTGGCACTGCGACCAGCCCCGGCAGCGGGGGTCCGCCACGGTGCAGAGCCGCTGGTCGCTGAGGACCTCGCCGTCGTCGGTCTCCACCACGTCGAAGTGCACCGGGCGGATCGTGCCGTCCGGGGCGACCAGCAGGTGCCGTCCGGCGTCGAGGGTGTCGTCGCGCATCAGGCAGTTGCGGTCCAGCAGCCGGGCCAGCGCCGCGATGCTGGGCAGCTCCGGCAGGCGCTCGGGCACGCCGTAACAGTCGACCACGGTCCCGTACGCCCCGGGCGCCTCCCACACGTCGCACACCACCGCGTACGCGGGGAGTCGGGCCGGGTCGGCGACCGCGAGGGGCATCACCACCCGGCCGAGCGCCTCGGCCAGCGCCGGGTAGACCTCCACGGGCGCCGCGCCGTCGATTCTCCAGTTCCACAGCTCGGTCATGCCGCCTCCTCGCTGCGCTCGTCCCACCGGCCTCCGGATCGGGCCTTACTGACGATGGTGGGGTGCATATGACCTCAGCCGGGCGCAAGTTACCGGTCTGTGACCATTCTGGGCAAAATTTCCCCGGGCGGCATTGCCCAGAGTAGCGGGAAGATGACAGTTTATCGGGTACGGTGCCGGCTCCGCCGCACGAATCACCGGGCGGTGGCGCCCGCCGCGGCTGTCAGCGCACCCGGATCAGGTGCTCGCTCGCCGGCAGCAGCTCACCGACCACCGTGCCGCCCGGCACCTCGCCCGCGACCAGCAGCCCGCCCGAGGTCTGCGCGTCGGCCAGCAGCAGCCGCTCCCCCTCGTCGACCCCACCGAAGTCGGTCCACGGGGTCACCCAGTCGAGGTTGCGCCGGGTGCCACCGCTGACGTACCCGTCGCGCAGCGCTTCCCGGGCGCCGGGCAGGTACGGCACCGCGGCCGCGTCGATCGCCACGGTGAGCCGGCTGGCCCGGGCCAGCTTCGAGGCGTGCCCGAGCAGCCCGAAGCCGGTCACGTCGGTGCCGCAGCGGATCCCGGCCGCGACCGCCGCCCGGGCCGCGTCCCGGTTGAGCCGGGCCATCGAGGCGACCGCCTCGGCGAACCGCTCCCCGGTCCGCTTGTGCCGGGTGTTCAGCACTCCGACGCCGAGCGGCTTCGTCAGCGACAACGGCAGGCCGGCCCGGCCGGCGTCCAGGGTGATCAGCTCCTCGGGCCGAACGACGCCGGTGACCGCCAGGCCGTACTTCGGGCCGTCGTCGTCGACGCTGTGCCCGCCGGCCAGATGGCAGCCGGCCTCCCGGGCCACGTCCTGACCGCCGCGCAGCACCTCCCGGGCCAACTCCAGGGGCAGCACCTCGCGGGGCCAGCAGAGCAGGTTGAGCGCGACGAGCGGGGTGCCGCCCATGGCGTACACGTCGGACAGCGCGTTGGCGGCGGCGATCCGCCCCCAGTCGTACGCGTCGTCGACCACCGGGGTGAAGAAGTCCGCCGTGCTGACCAGGCCGGTGCGCTCGTCCAGCCGGACCACCGCGGCGTCGTCGCCGTGCTCCAGACCGACCAGCAGGTCGGCGGCGCCGGTGGCCGGACCGAGGCCGGCGACCATCTTCTCCAGCTCGCCCGGCGGAATCTTGCAGGCGCAGCCGCCGCCGCGGGCGTAATCGGTCAACCGGAGCGGCACTGTCATCCCCACATGATCTCCGCGAACCCTCGTGGCCGCCACTCGGACGCCCCGTTCCGTGACGGAATTCGGACTCACGGGTACGGCGGTGACCGGTGTTACCGCTCCGTGACCATTCGAGTTGCGTTCCGCCACATCACCCCGCCTACAGTGGCCCAACCGGGGGTCTCGCGACCCCACTTTTCCGTACGGACGACAGGGACGGTGGACGACGTGACGACGGGCGAACCGCTGATCGTGCTGGACGGGGTGAACAAGTGGTTCGGCCCCCTGCACGTGCTGGACGACGTCTCGCTCTCCGTCGGCAGGGGCGAGGTGGTCGTGGTCATCGGCCCGTCCGGCTCCGGCAAGTCGACGCTGTGCCGCACGATCAACCGGCTGGAGCCGATCAACTCGGGCACCATCACCTTCGACGGCACCCCGCTGCCCGCCGAGGGGAAGGCGCTGGCCAAGCTGCGCAGCGAGGTCGGCATGGTGTTCCAGTCGTTCAACCTCTTCGCGCACAAGACCATCCTGGAGAACGTCACCCTCGGCCCGGTCAAGGTACGCGGGGAGAAGCCGGCCGCCGCCCGCGAGCGCGGCCTGGCCCTGCTCGACCGGGTCGGCATCGCCAACCAGGCGGACAAGTACCCGGCGCAGCTCTCCGGGGGCCAGCAGCAGCGGGCGGCGATCGCCCGCGCGCTGGCCATGCAGCCCAAGGCGATGCTCTTCGACGAGCCCACCAGCGCGCTCGACCCGGAGATGGTCGGCGAGGTGCTGGACGTGATGACCTCCCTCGCGCGCGACGGCATGACCATGGTCGTGGTCACCCATGAGATGGGCTTCGCCCGGCACGCGGCCAACCGAGTGATCTTCATGGCCGACGGCAGGCTCGTCGAGGACGCGCCCCCGGCCGAGTTCTTCGCCAACCCGCGCAGCGAGCGGGCCAAGGACTTCCTCTCCAAGATCCTCACGCACTGAGCGTCCGTAGTGGAGCGCGCCGTCCCCCGGCGGCTCCGTCGAAGAAGGAGAAGAGTATGCGTATGAAGCGCGTGGCGGCGGTCGCCGCGGCGGCGACCTTGGCGCTCGGCATGAGCGCCTGCGGCGGCGACGGGGACGGCGGCTCCAGCAGCAGCGGGGCCAAGGGCATCATCGGCAAGGCGCAGAGCCAGAAGAAGCTGGTCATCGGCGTGAAGGCCGACCAGCCGGGCCTCGGCATCCAGACCGGCAGCCAGTACGAGGGCTTCGACGTGGAGATCGCCAAGATCGTGGCCAAGGGCCTCGGCGTGGACGCGAACAACATCGAGTGGAAGACCACCGTCTCGGCCAACCGCGAGCCCTTCATCCAGCAGGGCACCGTCGACCTGGTGGTGGCCACCTACACCATCAACGACGAGCGCAAGAAGAAGGTCAACTTCGCGGGCCCGTACTTCATCGCGGGCCAGGACCTGCTGGTGAAGGCGGACTCGACGCTGGCCGGCCCGGAGGCGCTTGACGGCAAGACGGTCTGCTCGGTGACCGGCTCCACCCCGGCCAAGCGGATCCAGACCGACCACCCGAAGGCCAAGCTGCAGCAGTTCGACTCGTACTCGAAGTGCCTGCCGCTGCTGGAGAGCGGCAAGGTCGACGCGGTGACCACCGACGACATCATCCTCGCGGGCTACGCCGCGCAGTCCCAGTACGCCGGCAAGTTCAAGGTCGTCGGCAAGCCCTTCTCCACCGAGCCCTACGGCATTGGCCTGAAGAAGGACGACAAGGACGGCTGCGAGAAGGTCAACGAGATCCTCAAGACCGCCGCCTCGGACGGCTCCTACAAGGCCGCCTGGGACGCCACCCTGGGCAAGAGCGGCAAGGCCGCGCCCGAGCTGGACACCACCAAGCTGACCAACTGCGGCAGCGTCTGACCGGTTCCGGGGCCGGCATCCCTAGGGGTGCCGGCCCCGGCCTGTCGCGACGCCGACGACGTGCCCCGGGAGTCGACGCATGCACGTATTCGCTGATCCGACCAACCTCGACGCGTACCTGTCGGGCTTTCTCTGGATCCTCAAGCTGACCGGCGCGTCGGCGGTCCTCGCGCTGGCGCTCGGCGTGCTCCTCGCCGCGTTCCGGGTCTCCCCGGTGCCGGTGCTGCGGGGCTTCGGCGCGGCCTGGGTCAACATCTTCCGCAACACGCCGCTGACGCTGATCATCTTCTTCTGCTACTTCGGCCTCTACACGACGCTCGGGCTGACCCTGTCGGACGACCTCGACCTGAACAACTACTGGCTGGGCGTGGTCGGCCTGTCGGTCTACACCGCCGCGTTCGTCTGCGAGGCGGTGCGCTCCGGCGTCAACACCGTGCCGGCCGGGCAGGCGGAGGCGGCCCGCGCGATCGGGCTGACCTTCTTCCAGACCCTGCGCATCGTGATCCTGCCGCAGGCCGGGCGGGCCGTGGTGGCCCCGCTGGGCAGCGTGCTCATCGCGCTGTGCAAGAACGCCACGATCGTCGGCACCATCGGCCTGATCGAGGCGTCCAGCGTCATGAAGGACCTGATCAACAGCAACGGCGACGCGGTGATCCCGATCTTCCTGGTGTTCGCCGGCACCTTCGCCGCGCTCCTGATCCCGACCGGCTACTTCTTCGGCTGGCTGGCCAACCGACTGGCGGTGAAGCGCTGATGAGCACGACCACGGTTCTCTACGACCACCCGGGGCCGCGGGCTCGTGTGCGCAACGCGGTGCTCAGCGTCGTCTTCGGCGTCGGCCTGGCCGCCCTGCTCTGGTGGGTCTACGCCAAGTTCGACCAGGCCGGGCAGTGGGAGGGCAACCTCTGGAAGCCGTTCACCGAGGCGCCCACCTGGACCCAGTTCATCTGGCCCGGCCTGCGGCAGACCCTGCTCGCCGCGGCCACCGGCATGGTGCTGTCGCTGGCCTTCGGCATCCTGTTCGCGGTCGGCCGGCTCTCCGACCACTGGTGGGTCCGGGTCCCGGCGGGCGTGGTCGTGGAGTTCTTCCGCGCCGTCCCGCTGCTCCTCATGATCTTCTTCATCTTCTACGGCGTGCCGTTCCTCATCCAGGGGCCGGTCCCGGCGTTCTGGGCCGTGGTCGTCGGTCTCACCCTCTACAACGGGTCGGTGCTGGCCGAGGCGTTCCGCGCCGGCATCCGCTCGCTGCCCGGCGGGCAGTCCGAGGCCGCGTACGCCGTGGGCATGCGGAAGAACCAGGTGATGCGGCTGATCCTCGTGCCGCAGGCCGCCCGGGCCATGCTGCCGGTGATCGTCAGCCAGCTGGTCGTGCTGCTCAAGGACACCGCGCTCGGCTACATCGTGGCCTTCCCCGAGCTGCTCCAGCGGGGCGTCAACGACCTCTCGGCCAACCGGGGCAACGTGGTCGCCGCCGCCATCGTGGTGGCCGCCATCTACATCGTGATCAACTCGCTGCTCACCACGCTGGCGAACTGGCTGGACCGGCGTACCCGGCGGCGGGGCTTCCGGGTCCCGAGGCAGACCGCGGCGCCGGACTCGACCCCGGCCGGCGGCGCCACGGTGGCCGAGCCGCAGGGCTGATCCACCCGCCCGTCGCGAAGGGCCGGCCCGGTGATCCGGGCCGGCCCTTTCGTCGTTCCCGCCGTCGTTCCCGCCGTCGCCTCGTCGGTCTCGCCGTCGCTCTCCGCCGTCGCGTCGTCAGCGGGCGATCTCGGTGACCCGGGACTCGCGGACCACGGTCACCCGGATCTGACCGGGGTAGGTCAACTCCTCCTCGATCTGCTTGGCCACGTCCCGGGCCAGCACCGCCGCGCCGATGTCGTCCACGTCCTCGGGCTTGACCATCACCCGGATCTCCCGGCCGGCCTGCATGGCGAAGACCTTCTCCACGCCGAGCTTGCCGGCCGCGATCTCCTCGATCCGCTCCAGCCGCTTTACGTACGCCTCCAGGCTCTCCCGCCGCGCCCCGGGCCGCCCGCCCGAGCAGGCGTCCGACGCCTGGGTGAGCACCGCCTCGATGGTCTGCGGCGGCACCTCGTTGTGGTGCGCCTCGATGGCGTGCACCACGTCCTCGCTCTCCCCGTACTTGCGGGCCAGGTCGGCGCCGATGATGGCGTGGCTGCCCTCCACCTCGTGGGTGAGCGCCTTGCCGATGTCGTGCAGGAAGGCGCAGCGCTTGATGGTGGGCACGTCCAGCCGCAGCTCGGCGGCCATGATCCCGGCGATGTGCGCGGTCTCCACGAGGTGCTTGAGCACGTTCTGCCCGTACGACGTCCGGTAGCGCAGCCGGCCCAGCAGGGTGACCAGCTCCGGGTGGATCTCGGTGATGCCGACCTCGACCAGGGCGTCCTCGGCGGCCCGGTGGCAGAGCTCCTCCACCTCGTGCCGGGCCAGGTCGTAGACCTCCTCGATCCGGTGCGGGTGGATCCGGCCGTCCAGCACCAGCTTCTCCAGCGTGAGCCGGCCGACCTCCCGGCGTACCGGGTCGAAGCAGGAAAGCAGGACCGCCTCGGGGGTGTCGTCGATGATCAGGTTGACCCCGGTGACCGATTCGAAGGCGCGGATGTTGCGCCCCTCCCGGCCGATGATCCGCCCCTTCATCTCGTCCCCGGGCAGGTGCAGGACGCTGACCACGCTCTCCGCGGTCTGCTCGCTGGCCACCCGCTGGATGGCGTCGACCACGATGTGCCGGGCGCGCTGCTCGGCGGTGCCCCGCGCGTCGGCCTCGATCTCCCGGACCAGCAGCGCGGCCTCCCGCTTGGCCTGCCCCTCGATCGACTCGACCAGCTCGGCGCGGGCCGTGTCGGCGGTCAGCCCGGCCACCCGCTCCAGCTCGCGGCGGCGCTGCTCCTCCGCCTCGGCGAGCGCCTGTTCCCGCTCCACCAGGGCGGCCTCCCGGGTGGCGAGCGCGGCGCTGGCGGCGGTGAGCTGCCGCTCCCGCTCGGCGAGCCGCTCCACCTCCTCGGTGTGCAGCCGCTCCCGCTCGTCCATCCGGGCGGCCCGCCGCTCGACCTCGGCGGCCTGCTCCCGGGTGGTCGCGGCGAGCACCGCCACCTCCCGTTCGCCGCTGCGCCGGGCCGTGGCGCGAAGCTGCTCGGCGTCCGCCTCGGCCTGCTTGTGCGCCCGTTCCAGCACCGTGTCGGCCTCGGCCCGGGCGTCGTCGAGCACCCGCCGCGCCTCGGCCCGGGCCGCCTTCGCCTCGGCCTTGGCGGCGGCCGCCTCGGCGCGGGCCGCGGCGGCGGCGGACTTCGCCACGTCGATGGTGCTGTTCGCCTCGTCGGCGGCGCTGCGCAGGGCCGCCAGGGACTGCTCCTGGCGGTCCTTCTCGGCGATGAAGGCCGGATCCTCCGGGGCCGGCGCGAGGCTGAGCCGCCGCAGGGTACGCACGCCGAACAGGACGGCGCCGACCACCACGACGACGAGCAGCAGCACCACCACGAGGATGACGACGTTGAAGGCGGTCATGCGGCCGCTCCGAGCCGGTGCGCGCCCGCTGCGACCCGGGTCGGGCAACCACCCGGCGAGGAGCGGCCGGCAGCGCCTGGAAGACCGCCGGTGAACCTGTGCCGCCCCGCCATGGCCGCCTCCCCTGAACGTCGGCGCCGCAGGCGGCGTGCGACTGGGCACGCACCTGCGACTCTGGACGCCCGACCGGAGCGGCTGGCTGTGGGTAGCTTTCCGTCGACGGTGCCCACGCGAGGACATCGCCGGCGGCCGGTTGCAGTTGTCGGTCCGCTCCGGACCGGCCGTCCGGAGCTTGCCGTCAAAGGCCGGTGAAGCTGGCCAAAAGTGATGCTGTTCTGTTACGCGATCTATGTTGTGCGCTTAGCCTGCGCTGGTCGGGCAAAGTGAGCCTGTATGGCGAGGCTAGGTCTCCGGGGGCCGTTCGGTCAAGAACTCATGATCAAACCACCCGGACGGAGAGAAGTTGCGGCGTCACGCAGAGGTGTCCAGATGCCGGACACGGACGGACAAATTTCCCCCGCTCCGGCCGCCTCGGTCACGTTCCCGACCTGCTCAGAGCCGCAACGCGACCGTCACCAGCCGCCGCTCGGGGTGACCTGCCGCCGCCCTCGGCAGGCCGGCAACTTTCCGCAAAGGTGACTCACGTTGCACCGACCGCTCGCTCCCCCGGCCGCTCTCACCCCACCGCCCCCTCTTCCCGTTCCCCCCACCCGGCCCGCGGTCCTGATGTCGCTCACCGACGCTGCCGCTCAGCGAGCGCCGAGGGTGTGCGCCGCGCTCACCAGCGCCGGGTTGTCCGGGGCGACGGCGCCGTCCGGCAGGACGAGGGTGTCCTCCAGGCCGATCCGGGTGTCCAGGCCACGGCGGACCGCCTCGGCCAGCACCGGCCACGTGGCGGGGCCCTCGCCGTGCAGCAGCACCGGCGGGCGGTCGGTGGGCAGCGCGGCGAGGATGGCCGCGGCGTCGGCGAGGGCCGCGTCGACCTGTTCGGCCAGGCACTCGACGAGGACCCGCCCGGTCGGCACCGGCCAGCGGCGCCAGGCGTCGACCGCCGCCACCGTCCAGAGGCCGGCCTCGACCATGACGCCCCGCTCGTGCAGGGCGGCCGCGACGGCCGCCGCACCGGGCTCGTGGGCGTTGACCGAGGCGAAGTCGGGCAGCACCGTCCAGGCGCGTACGGCGGCGACCCGGTCGGCGGGCTCGGGGGCGATCCAGGCGCCGGTGCTCACGCCGACGGGCAGACCGGGCCGGGCGGCCCGGATCGCGGTGACCGCCGCGGCGATCACGGCCGGGTCGAGGGACTCGGCGCCGCCGGCGTCGCGCGGGTGCACGTGCACCGCCGCCACCCCGGCCGCCGCGCACCGAACGGCGTCGGCCGCCACCTCGTCCGGCGTCACCGGCACGGCGGGATGCTCGACCCTCCGGCGCCCCCCGTTCAAACACGCCTTCAACACGGCCGCACACCTCCCCAGGGGTCGATCATGATGTTGTTGCCCGGGGCGTCGGCGTGTCGGGGCGACAACTTCATGGTCATCAGCGCGGTCGGGGGTCAGTCGAGGGGGCGGGAGGCCGGGTCGAGGTCGTTCTCGGCGTCGGCGAGGGCGTCGGCGTCGATGTGTTCGGCGAACTCGGCCGCCTCCGCGCTCTGCGCGGCCAGCCCGTCCTTGACCGCCCGGATGGCCACGCCGGCCGGGTAGCCCTTGCGGGCCAGCATGCCCACCAGGCGACGGAACACGGCGTCGGGCTCGCCCCGGGCCGAGCGCAGCTTCCGGTCCACCAGGGCCCGGGCGGTTTCCGCCTCGGTCTCCTCGTCGATCTCGTCGAGGGCCTCGCCGGCCACCTCGCCGTCGACGCCGTGCTGGCGCAGCTCGTTGGCGAGCGCCCGCCGGGCCAGCCCGCGGCCGGTGTGCCGGCTGCTCACCCAGGCCCGGGCGAAGGCGGCGTCGTCCACGATGCCGACCTCGTCGTAGCGGTCGAGGACCTGGTCGGCGACCTCCTCGGAGATGCCCCGCTTCGCCAGGGCGCCGGCCAGCTCCGCGCGGGTGCGCGGCCGGACCGCGAGCTGCCGGAGGCAGATCTCCCGGGCCACCTCGGCCTCGTCGCGGGGCGGCGCGGGCGTCGCCTCGGTATCGGGCTCCTCGGCCCGGCCCCGGCGGCCGCGACGGGGCCGGGGTGGAGTGGTGGCGTCACCCGTGCGGGGCGGGCTGGCGTCCCAGCCCCGCCCCGTACGGGCGCGTCGTCCTGCCACGGGTAAGCGGATCAGAAGTCGACCGGCGGCAGGTCCGGCCCGCCGGCGGCGTCGCCCGCGCCGGTGCCGACGCCGAGCTTCTCCAGGATCTTCTTCTCGATCTCGGCCGCCACGTCCGGGTTCTCCCGGAGGAACTCGCGGGCCTTCTCCTTGCCTTGGCCGAGCTGGTCGCCGTCGTAGGTGTACCAGGCGCCGGACTTGCGGATGATCGCCTGCTCCACGCCGACGTCGATCAGCGAGCCCTCGCGGGAGATGCCCTTGCCGTACATGATGTCGAACTCGGCCTGCTTGAACGGCGCGGCGACCTTGTTCTTCACGACCTTGACCCGGGTGCGGTTACCGACCACGTCGGTGCCGTCCTTGAGGCTCTCGATGCGGCGCACGTCGAGCCGGACCGAGGCGTAGAACTTCAGCGCCCGACCACCGGTGGTGGTCTCCGGGCTGCCGAACATCACGCCGATCTTCTCGCGGAGCTGGTTGATGAAGATCGCCGTGGTGCCGGTGTTGTTGAGCACGCCGGTGATCTTCCGGAGCGCCTGGCTCATGAGCCGGGCCTGCAGACCCACGTGGCTGTCGCCCATCTCGCCCTCGATCTCGGCGCGCGGCACCAGGGCGGCCACCGAGTCGATCACGACGATGTCGATCGCGCCGGAGCGGACCAGCATGTCGGTGATCTCCAGCGCCTGCTCGCCGGTGTCCGGCTGGGAGACCAGCAGGGCGTCGGTGTCGACGCCGAGGGCCTTCGCGTAGTCCGGGTCGAGCGCGTGCTCGGCGTCGATGAAGGCGGCGATGCCGCCGGCCCGCTGGGCGTTGGCCACCGCGTGCAGGGCGACCGTGGTCTTACCGCTGGACTCGGGACCGTAGATCTCGACGACCCGGCCGCGGGGCAGACCGCCCACGCCGAGCGCCACGTCGAGCGCGATCGAGCCGGTGGGGATCACCGAGGTCTGGATGACCGGCCGCTCCCCCAGCCGCATCACCGAACCCTTGCCGAACTGCTTGTCGATCTGAGCGAGAGCAAGGTCGAGTGCCTTCTCCCGGTCGGGCCCTGCCGCCATCGTTGCCACCCCTGCCTTCGCCGGCGTCTTTCCTGAGCTTCGCGTCACGCGGACACGCTAGGCGCTGGGTCCGACAGAAAACCAGCCGACGGGCCGCGAGCTGTGGACGAGCACCCCGCTGTGGACAATAGCCGAACAGGTGTACGACTCGGCAAGCGACACGCGGAACCGGCGAAAGACTGCTCAGCGTAGTCGCGCGGGCACCCGGTCGGGATACGCGGCGACGACCGCACGCCACACCACGTGCGTCTCCTCACCCCCCGCGAGGGCCTGCTCGATGGTCCGCCCACCGAGCTGGGACAGCACCTGGTCGCTGGCGATGCTGGCCGCGTAGCCCGGCCCGAACGCCTCCTCCAGCCGTGTCCAGAAGTCGGTCAGCCGCACGTGTCACTCCTCCTTGTCGGGCACCTCGTCCGCGGGACGCCGGAGTTCCTCCGGCGCACCGACCGGCGCCGGACGCAACGCTAGCGCCACCAGCGGCACCACCGCGATCGCCGCCAGCAGGGTCAGGGTCGGATAACCCACGGCCCGCATGACAAACCCGCTCGCCGCCGCCGCACCCGCCCCGGCCAGCCCCATGACCAGGTCGGACAGGCCCTGCACGCCGGGCCGGTCGGCGGTGGGCACCGACTCGGACAGCAGCGTCGAGCCGGCCACCATGGTGCCCGACCAGCCCAGCCCGAGCAGGGCCAGACCCACCGAGAGCAGCGGCGTGTGGTGCCCGGCGGTACCGGCGACCGCGCAGGCGGCCAGCAGCAGGGCCACCCCGCCGAGGATCACCGGACGCCGGCCCAGCCGGTCGGTGAGCCAGCCGACCAGCGGGGAGAGGGCGTACATGCCGGCGATGTGGAGGCTGAGCACGATGCCGACCACCCGCAGCACGTCCGCGTCGGAGTGCGACTCGCCCAGGCGTACCGGGGTCATCGACATCACGGCGACCATCACGAGGTGGCCCACGGCCACGGCGGCGATGCCCAGGCGGGCGGCGGGCCGGTCGCGTACCGTGCGCCAGGCGGCGACCATGCCCGCGCGCCGCCGGGCCGACGAGCCCGACGCCGAGCCCGGGTCGGCCGGGCTCTCGGCCGCCGCCAGCCGGCGCGCGGTGAGCAGCGGGTCCGGCCGGAGCAGCACCGCCAGCACGACGGCGGCCAGCACGAACGCGGCGGCGCTGAAGGCGAACGGGCCGGCCAGCGCCGGCAGGCCCCAGCCGCGGGTGGTGGCGTCGGCGAGCGCGGCGAAGTTCGGCGCGGCCACGGCGCCGATGGTGGTGGCCCACACCACGAGCGAGAGCTGGCGCCCCCGGCGGGCCGGCTCGGCCAGGTCCACGGCCGTGTAGCGGGCCTGGAGGTTGGCCGCGGTCCCGCCCCCGAAGAGCAGCATGCCGACGAAGAGCAGCGGCACCAGGTGCAGCACGGTGGAGACCACCACGAGCACGCCACCGACCGCCCCGACCAGGTACGCGGTGACCAGCCCCGGCCGCCGCCCCCGGGCCGCCATGATCCGGGTGACCGGCACGGCGAGCAGCGCGGCGCCGACCACGCCGGCGCTCTGCGCCACCCCGGCCAGCGCGGTGCCGGCGATCCGGGCGGCGAGCAGCGCGCCGACCGAGATGCCGATGGTGACGCCGATGCCGCCGATGATCTGGGTGAGGAAGAGCAGCCGGACGGTGCGCCGCTGGATCGGGGCGACGTCGAGCCGGCTCGGGGCCGGCGTGGTCAGGTCGGTGGCCATGACGGGTGCTCCTCGGGTAAGGGGTGACCCATCCTCCCGCACCCGACCGGTTCACCGGCACCCGGTTTCGCTACAGGCCGAGCCCCCGGCCGATGATCTCCTTCATGATCTCGGTGGTGCCGCCGTAGATCGTCTGTACCCGGCTGTCCAGCCAGGCCTTCGCCACCGGGTACTCCAGCATGAAGCCGTAGCCGCCGTGCAGCTGCACGCAGCGGTCGGCGACCTTGTTCTGCAGCTCGGTGGTCCACCACTTGGCCTTCGCCGCGTCGGTCACCGAGAGCCGGCCGGCGTTGTGCTCGGCCACGCAGTGGTTGACGAACGTCCGCGCGATGGTGACCTCGGTGTCCAGCTCGGCCAGGAGGAACCGGTTGTGCTGGAACCGCCCGATCGGCCGGCCGAACGCCTCCCGGGAGCGCGCGTAGTCGAGGGTGAGCGCGAGCAGCTTCTCCGCCGCCGCCACCGCGGCCACCGCGATGCTCAGCCGCTCCCGGGGCAGGTTGCCCATCAGGTGGTAGAAACCGTGGTTCTCGGTGCCGATCAGATTGTCCGCCGGCACCCGGCAGTCGTCGAAGAACAGCTCCGCGGTGTCGTTGGCCTTCAGGCCGACCTTGGCCAGCCGCCGGCCCCGGCCGAAGCCCAGCGTGCCGGTCTCCACCACGATCAGGCTCACCCCGTGCGCGCCCTGGTCGGGGGCGGTCTTGGCGACCACCACCACGAGGTCGGACAGCTCGCCGTTGGTGATGAACGTCTTCTGCCCGTTGAGCACCCAGCTGTCGCCGTCGCGGACCGCGCTCGTGCGGATGCCGGCCAGGTCGCTGCCCGCGCCCGGCTCGCTCATCGCGATGGCGGTGACCAGGTCGCCGGAGCAGAAGCCCGGGAGCCAGCGCTTGCGCTGGTCGTCGGTGGTCAGCTCGGTCAGGTACGGGGCCACCACGTCGTTGTGCAGCCCGAAGCCCAGCCCGCTGCAGCCGGCCGCGACGATCTCCTCGTCGAGCACCGCGTTGAACCGGAAGTCCCGCTGCCCGCCGCCGCCGTGTTCGGGGTCCACGTCCATGCCGAGCAGGCCGGCCGCGCCCGCCTTGCGCCACACCTCCCGGTCGACGATCCCGTCGGCCTCCCAGCGGTCGTGGTGCGGCACGGCCTCCCGGGCGAGGAACTGGCGGCACAGGTCCCGGAACTCCTGGTGGACGGGCTCGTAGAGATGCTGCTCCATGGCGGCCAGTCTGGCACCGCTCACCCGCCCTGCCCAGAGGCGAACCGTGCTCAGCTCCACCAGGTGGCGTCGGTGACCGGGACGAAGCCGAGCGAGTCGTAGAGCGGGCGGCCTGCGCGCGCCGCGGTGAGCGTCATCGGCACCTCGCCGAACCGGCCGAGGACGCCGTGCAGCAGGGCCCGCCCCACGCCGCGCGAGCGGTGCTCGGGCAGGCTGGTCATCCAGTAGAGGCCGACGCCCTCGTCCCGCACGGTCAGGCAGGCGCCGGCCGGCGCACCGCCCGAGTGGACCAGGAAGAACCGCACCTCGGGCCGGTCCAGCAGGGCGGCCGGGAACGCCTCGCCGGGGCGGCGCGGCCGGAGCGGTTCGAGGGGGAAGCCGCGCACCACCACGTCCTCGACGGTGTCGAGCTGGTCGGGGCGCTCGACCTGGGTGACCGGCAGGGACGGGGCGGGCGGCGGAACGGGCCGGCGGACCAGCACCGGCAGGCTGCGCGGGGTGAGACCGAGGTCGGTGAGGTCCAGCGCGGCGTACTGGTCCTCGACGGTGACCGGGCCGACCCGCCGGCGGACCAGGTCGGCCAGCGCGGCCCGGTCGTCGGGGGCCGGATCCGGGGCGCGCAGCAGGATCCGCAGCCCGGTGCGGGGGCTGCCGGTCACCGCGAGGAAGCCCGGCCGGCGTACCAGCCCGTGGCCCCGGGCCTCGGCGAGGGCCGTCCAGAGGGCGGCGGCGTTGCGCACGGACAGCTCAAGATCAGCGGCGGTCATGCCGCGACGGTACGGCCCGCGCCGTCCGCGGTGCAGGTCCATTCCGCCGCCGCCGCGCTGGTCCAGCGGCCCCGGGTACGCCAGCATGGCGGGATGAGCACGCTGACCGGAGCACAGATCGCCGACGCCGCCCTGGACGGGTGGACCTATCTGCTCGGCGCCCTGCAGACCCGCATCCGTACGCCCCACTTCGCCGCCGGGCTGGCGCTGGTGAACGCCATCGGCGCCGAGGCCGAGCGGCGGGACCACCATCCCGACCTGGACCTGCGCTACACCCACGTCGACGTACGGCTCTGGTCGCACGACGCGCGCGGGGTCACCGACCGCGACGTCCGGCTGGCCCGGGCCATCTCCGCGCTCGCCGCCGAGGCCGGCCTGTCACCGGCGCACACCGGCGTGTCCCGGCTCGAACTCGCCCTGGACAGCCCCGACTTCGCCGCCGTGCTGCCGTTCTGGCGGGCGGTGCTGGCCATCGAGCATCTGGCCGGGCCCGGGTTCGGCGACGAGCTGCGCGACCCGGCCGGCACGCTGCCCACGGTGTGGTTCCAGGAGTCCGGCCGCGACGAGCCCCGCCAGCGCTGGCACCCGGACGTGTGGGTGGACCCGGTCGAGGTCCAGCCGCGCATCGAGGCCGCGCTCGCCGCAGGCGGGACGCTGGTCAGCGACGCGGAGGCGCCGCACTTCTGGGTGCTCGCCGACTCCGACGGCAACCGGGTCTGCCTCTGCACCTGGCAGGGGCGTGACTAGCGCAGCGCGCGGGCGGCCACCTTCAGGTCCTTGACCAGCCCGTCGTACGCGACGTCCTGGTTGTCGGCGCGCAGCACCGCGGAGGGATGGATGGTGGCCAGCAGCCGGGCCGCCGGGGCGTCGGCGACCTTGCCGGCGCTGTCCACCGGGACCCGGGCGAAGTCCTCCGGGTGCTGGGCGGCGGCCGGCCAGGGCAGCAGCTCGCCGCGCTGCTTCGTCACCCGGAAGGTGGGGCCGAGCAGGGCCTTGGCGGCGGTGGCGCCGAGCACCACCACGATCTCCGGGTGGAGCCGGGCGAACTCGGCCACCAGCCAGGGCCGGCAGGCCGTGATGTGCACCCGGTCCGGCGTCTGGTGGATCCGCCGCTTGCCGCGCAGCTCGAAGCGGAAGTGCTTGACGGCGTTCGTGAGGTAGATGTGGCCGGTGTCGATGCCGGCGTCGTCCACCGCCTTGCGCAGCAGGCGGCCGGCCGGGCCGACGAACGGCAGCCCCTTCTGGTCCTCCAGGTCGCCGGGCTGTTCACCGACGAGGACCACCCGGGCGCTCTCGTCGCCCCGGCCGAACACCGTCTGCGAGGCGTCCCGGTAGAGCTCGCAGCCCTGGCAGCCGGCCGCGGCGGCGCGCAGCTCGTCGATGGTGTCCGCCTGCGGCGGGATGAACTCCTGGGCTCCGGGGGCGCTCTCGGTCTCGGCCATGCCTGCTTTATATACCGGTTTCGGCATCGAGGCCGGATGCGCCGGGGTCAGTATCCGGAGCCGCCGCCCCCGCCGCGCGAGGCCAGCGCGATCGCGATGATCACCAGGATGATCACCACCGCCGCCACGCCGATCCAGAGACCGGTCCGGGATCCGTTCGAAGCCATGGCTCGCACCTCCGGGCAGGCGGTTACCCGCCGCAGGCCGGGCCATGCCGCGGTTCAGGCGCTGAAGCCGGCGGGCGAGGGTCGGACCGCGCGGGCCACCGCGTCGGCGAGCGGGCCGAGGTCGGCCTCGTCGAGCGTGCTGACGGTGATGCGCACGCCGGGCGCGGCGGCGATCCGGTTCAGCGCGCCGGGGGCCACCGACCAGCCGGCGTCCCGCAGGGCGGTGACCGCGACCGTCTCGTCGGGCACCGGCACCCAGACGTTGATGCCGGTCCGCCCGTGGGCGGCCAGCCCGCGCGCCGCGAGGGCGTCGACCAGCCCGTCGCGCCGCCGCTCGTAGCTCTGCGCCGCGCGGCGCACGAGGCCGGCGGTGGCCGGGTCGCGCCAGAGCGCCAGGACCAGGCGTTGCAGCACGGTGGAGACCCAGCCGGCGCCGACCCGGGCCCGGCCGGCGACCCGGGCCACGGTGGCCTCGTCGCCGGCGAGCACCGCGAGCCGCAGGTCCGGGCCGTAGGGCTTGCTCACCGACCGGACGAAGGCCCACGCGGGGGTCGCCCCGGCGAGCGGGTGCAGGGGTACGCGGGCCAGCTCGGCGGCGTGGTCGTCCTCGATCAGCAGCAGGTCGGCGCGGCCGGCGAGGAGCGTACGCAGCTCGGTCGCCCGGTCGACGGAGACGGCGGCGCCGGTGGGGTTCTGGGCCCGGCTCGTGACGATCAGCGCGCGGGCACCGGCGGCCAGGGCGGCCCGGACCCCCGGCGCGGTGGGGCCCTCGTCGTCCACCGGCACCCCGATGGCGCGCAGCCCGAGCGCGGCGACCAGGTCGAGCAGGTTGGCCCAGCCGGGGTCCTCGACGGCCACCGCGTCGCCGGGGCGCAGGTGGGCGGCGAGCAGCCGTTCGATGCCGTCGAGCGCGCCACCGGTCACGGTGATCTCGTCGGCCGGCACCCCGTCGGCGGCGAGCCGGTCCCGGGCGGCGGCGGCCAGCTCGGGCAGGACGGCGCTGGCCGCGTAGCCGCCGGGTGCGCGGAACTCGGCGGCCAGCGCGGCCAGGTGCGGGCCGAGCGGCGGCAGCAGCCGGCTGTCGGGATTGCCGGCGGAGACGTCGCGGGCGCCGGGCAGCGGCGGGGGCCTCAGCGCGGAGCGGCGGCTCGCCACGGGCGGGCGGGGGCGGACCCGGGTGCCGTGCCGGCCGGCGGTGACGACCAGGCCGCGCTGCCGCAGCTCCTGGTACGCCTTCGCGACGGTGGCCGGGCTGACGCCCAGCTCGGTGGCGAGGGCGCGGACGGCGGGCAGGGCGTCGCCCGGGGCGAGGTCGCCGGCCCGGATGCCGCTTTCCACGCTCGCCGAAATCGCCGCCGACGAGGAGCCAGTGATCTGATAACGTGCTGCCACAGTTCGGAGATTGTACTAGAACAAAGGTGGGATGTTGCATGTACCCCCGGACCGAGCGGACCACCGCCACCCGCACCCGTGACCGGATGCACTACGACCGGGAGACCGCCCACGCGCTGCTCGACGAGGCGTACCACTGCGCGCTCGGGTTCACCGTGGACGGCGAGCCGCGCGTCCTGCCCACCCTGGTCGTACGCGTCGACGACACCCTCTACGTGCACGGTTCCACCGGCAGCCGGCCGCTGCTGGCCGCCAGGGGCGAGGACGGGCTCCCGGTCTGCGTCGCGGTCACCCACCTCGACGGCCTGGTGTTCGGCCGCTCCCAGTTCCACCACAGCGCCAACTACCGGTCGGTGGTGGCGCACGGCACCGCCCGGCTGGTCACCGACGAGCGGGAGAAGGCCCGCGTGCTCACCGCGCTCGTGGAGAAGCTGGGCGCCGGGCGCAGCGCGGACAGCCGGCCGCCGACCCGCCGGGAGCTGGCGGAGACGGCCGTGCTGGCGCTGCCGCTGCGCGAGGTGTCGGTCCGGATCCGGGCCGCCGGGGTGAGCGACGAGCCGGCCGACTACGACCTGCCGTACTGGGCCGGGGTGGTGCCGCTGCGGCTCACCGCCGGCGTGCCCGAGCCGGACGCCGGGGTCACCGCACCGCTGCCGGCGTACCTGCGGGCGGCGCCGTCGCCCTGGCTGGAGCCGGTGGTGCTGCGCGGCAAGCACGTCGTGCTGGAGCCGCTCGACGAGTCCCACGCCGAGGAGCTGTACGCCGCCCTCGACGACGAGGAGGTCTGGCGGTACGTCGGCAGCCCCCGCCCGGGCGGCGTCGAGGACATGGCGGCCTACGTCCGGGCCGCGCTCGACGCCCACCGGCGCGGGGTGCGGATGCCCTGGGTGCAGCGCTGCGCGGTCACCGGCGCGGTCGTCGGGACCACCTCCTACTACCAGCCGGACCCGGAGCTGCGCACCGTGGAGATCGGCTACACCCAGCTCGGCCGGCCGTGGTGGCGCACCGGGATCAACACCGAGGCGAAGCTGCTGCTGCTCACCCGGGCCTTCGAGGACCTGGACGCCATCCGGGTCACCTGGCAGACCAGCTCGCTCAACGAGCGCTCGCAGCGGGCCATCGAGCGGCTCGGCGCGGTCCGGGAGGGGACCCTGCGGTCCAACCGGCGGCGCGCCGACGGCACCTGGCGGGAGTCCGCGCTCTACTCGATGCTCGCCTCGGAGTGGCCAAACGCACAGGTCACGCTGCGGGAACGGCTTCGCCCGGCGGTGCCCGCGGCGTCATGATGACCGGCGTGCTGGGGATCACCGACATCTGGACGTACGTGCTGGGCACCGTGGCCATCGTGCTGCTGCCCGGGCCGAACTCGCTCTTCGTGCTCTCCACGGCGGCGCGCCGTGGCGTGGCGGCCGGCTACCGGGCCGCCGGAGGCGTGTTCGTCGGCGACTCGGTGCTGATGTTCCTCTCCGCCGCCGGGGTGGCGTCGCTGCTCAAGGCGTACCCGGCGCTCTTCCTCGTGATCAAGTACGCCGGCGCCGCGTACCTCGGGTGGTTGGGCCTGGCCATGCTGCGCGGCGCGTGGCGGCGCTGGCGCGACCGCAACGACCCGGCGACGCCGCGGCTCATCGACGCGGCGGAGCCGGCGGCCGTGCGCAGCCCGTTCCGGCGGGCGCTGGTGATCAGCCTGCTGAACCCGAAGGCGATCCTCTTCTTCATCTCCTTCTTCATCCAGTTCGTCGACCCCGGCTACGCCTGGCCGGCGCTGTCCTTCCTGCTGCTCGGGCTGATCGCCCAGGTGACCAGCGCGCTCTACCTGACCGCGCTGATCCTCACCGGCACCTTCCTGGCCGCCCAGTTCCACCGCCGGCAGCGGCTCGCCGCGACCGGCACCACGGCCATCGCGGTGCTCTTCCTCGGCTTCAGCCTGAAGCTCGCCACCGCCTCGGTCTGATCAGCGGCGGCCCCGCTCAGGTGCCGTCGCCCCCACCGCCACCGCCGCCGACGCCCGCGCCGCCGGCCGTGCCGCCGAGGCCGTAGCCGGGAGCGACCGGCTCGTCGGGCGGCCGGCTGACGTGCGCGGACTCACTGATCCTGCCGGACCAGTCGGCGTGTGCGGCGGCCGCCGCGTGCCGGTCGATGGCGTGCCGCAGCCAGCCGTCCACGACGGTCACCCAGTCCCGCCGGTCGGCGCCCGCGTGCCAGGCCCGGAACCGGCTGATGCTCTGGTGGGTGATCCCGGCCAGGGAGAGCCGGCGGTCCATCCAGAGCAGCACCTCCAGCCCCGCCGCGTTGGTCACGAAGATCACCTCCAGCTCGGTGATCGGGCCGGCGTAGAGCGGGGCCACCCAGTAGCCCAGGCGCTGGTGGAACGGGAGCGCCTGCTCCACCCCGGGCAGCCGCCCCTGCTGGAGACCGGCCTGCCGCATGACGAAGCCGAGGGTCTCCAGCGCGGCGAGGACGTGCTGCTGGGTGGGGATCGGGTGCACGAAGACCGGCACCATGGCGCCCTGGTCCAGGTCCGGGTCGACCGACACCTCCGTACGCAGCCCGGTGCGCAGGCTCATCAGCGGCACCCCGCCGAAGATGGTCACCGGGGTCTCCCACGGCAGCGGGATCGCGAAGTCCACGGCCCGCCGCCGGTCCGCCGGCACCACGAACCGGCCGGCGATCGGCACCTGGTGGTACTGGACCAGCCGGCGGGGCGACTCCGGGTCCTCCGGCTCGACCTGGGCGATCAGCCCGAGCCGGATGTGCCGGACGGCGACGGGGTTGCCGCCGGCGGCCAGGGTGACCCGGCCGGGGAGGCGCAGGCCGGGGCGGGTGCTCGGGTTGGGCAGCGTGGTGCTCACCGACAGCCCGGTCCACACGGACTCCGACGACACCCCGGTCAACCGCATGCCGCCGGCATTCCCGCTGCCCGCTCCCCCATTCGCCGGCTCTGCGGGCGTGGGCCGCCGGATCCGGGTGCGTCTGTTGCTGCCGGAGCGACAACAGACGCACCCGGAGCGGGCGTCAGCGCATGCGGCGGCCCCGAGGCACAGGGTCGGTCTCGTCGTCGAACTCGCCGATGACCTCCTCGAGGAGGTCCTCCAGCGCGACGAAGCCGATCGGCCGGGTCGGGCCACCGCCGTTGCTGACCAGCGCCAGCTGGGCCTGGCGGCCCCGCATGGCCGCCACCGCCTCGGTGACCGACGCCTCGCCGGGCAGGGTGAACGCCGGCGTCATCAGCTCCTCGGCGTTGGCCGGCCGGCCGGTGGTGACCGCGCGGACCGCCTCGCGGACGTGGACGAGGCCGCAAACCTCGCCGCCGGCGTCGACCACGGCCAGCCGGGACCGGCCGCTGTCCCGGGAGACGTGCTCGATCCGCTCAGCGGTGTCGTCCCGGCGTACCGTGACGATCCGGTCGAACGGCTCCATCACCTGCGCCACGCTGGTGCCCTGCAACTCCAGCATGCTGGTCAGCATCTGGTGCTGCTCGGCGCCGAGCAGCCCGTGCTCGCGGGACTGCTCCAGCAGGATCCGCAGCTCGTCCGGGCCGTGCACCTGGGCGAGCTGGTCCTGCTGGCGGACGCCCACCAGCCGCAGCACGGCGTTCGCGAGGGCGTTGAGCGCGGACAGCAACGGGCGGGCGACCCGGGCGAAGGCCCGGAACGGCAGCGCCAGCAGCATGGCCGAGCGCTCCGCGTCGGTGATCGCCCACGACTTCGGGGCCATCTCGCCGACCACCAGGTGCAGGAAGGTCACCAGTGCCAGGGCGAACAGCAGCCCGACCAGGTGGCTGACCGCGTCGGGCAGCCCGACCGCGTGCAGCAGCGGGCTGAGCAGGTGCTCGATGGCCGGCTCGGCCAGCGCGCCGAGGCCCAGGGTGCACAGGGTGATGCCGAGCTGGGCGCCGGCCAGCATGAGGCTCAGCTCGCGGACGCCGTCCAGCGCCGCGCGGGCCGCCCGGCCGCCACCGACGGCCAGCTGTTCCAGGCGGTACCGCTTCGCCGCGACCAGCGCGAACTCGGCAGCCACGAAGAAGCCGTTGAGCGCCAGGAGCACCACGGAGAAGAAGAGCGCGAAGCCGGGGCTCATGCCGCCTCCTCCCCGTGCGCGCCGGCGGTCGTGCGGAGCCGGACCGAGTCGGCCACGTGCCGGTCCACGGCCAGCACCTCGACGAGGGCGCGCGGCTCGGCGTCCGGCTCGTCGCCGTCGACGGCGAGGGCGATCTCCAGCCGGTCGCCGACCTCGGGCACCCGGCCCAGCTCCCGCATCACCAGGCCGGAGAGCGTGTCGTACTCGGGCGCCTCGGGCAGCGCGATGCCGGTGCTGTCGGCGACCTCGTCGATCCGCCAGCGGGCCGGCACCACCCAGGAGCCGTCGTCCTGCCGGGCCGGGGCCCGCTCCGGCGGGTCGTCCTCGTCGCGGATCGGGCCGACCAGCTCCTCGGCGATGTCCTCCAGCGTGATCACGCCGGCGAAGCCGCCGTACTCGTCGACCACGCAGGCGAGCTGCCGGTGCCCGACCCGGAGCCGGTCCAGCACCGTCGGCAGCGGCAGCGTCTCGGGCACCAGCAACGGGGGTACGGCGACCGCGTCGACCCGGGTGGTCGGCCGCTCGGCCGGCGGCACCCCGAGCACATCGGCGATGCCGACCACGCCGACGAGGTCGTCGACGCCCTCGGCGCCGCGCACCGGGAACCGGGAGTGGCCCGTGTCGAGCAGCTCGACGACCCGGCTGACCGGCTCGTCGGCCCGTACGGTGTGCACGTCGACGCGGGGGACCATGGCCTCCCCGGCGGTCAGCTCCCGGAAGTCGAGCCCCCGGTCGAGCAGGTCGGACATCTCGGCGTCGAGGTGCCCCTCCTCCCGGGACTCGGCGATGATCTGTTCGAGGTCCTCCGGGGTGGCGCCGCTGGGCAGCTCCTCGATGGGCTCGATGCCGATTCGGCGGAGCAGCCGCACGGCGGCCCGGTCGAAGAGGGTGATCACCGGTCCGGCGATCCGCAGGTACATGAGGGTGGACCCGGCGAGCGCCCGGGCGAGCGGCTCGGCGCGGGCGATGGCCAGGTTCTTCGGGGCCAGCTCGCCGAGGACCATCTGCACCACGGTGGCGATGAGCAGGGCGAGCACCACCGACAGCGGAAGCGCCAGCCCGCTGGAGACCCCGGCGACGCCGAGCAGGTCGGCCAGCCCGGCGCCCAGGTACGGCTCGGCGGCGTAACCGACCAGCAGGGCGGTCACCGTGATGCCGAGCTGGGCTCCGGAGAGCATGAACGAGAGCCGGCCGGTCACCTCCAGGGCCCGGGCGGCGGCGCGGTCGCCGCCGTCGGCGAGCTGCTTGAGCTTGCCCCGGTCCACGGCGACGTAACCGAACTCCTGGGCCACGAAGTAACCGGTGGCGGCGGTGAGCACGATGATGAGGACGAGTCCGACGAGGATCAACACGGGAGGTTCAGGGCTCCCGGGGCCGTCGGGTCCAGAGGTTGCCGGGCACGACCCGGCTGGCTACTGCTGCCCTCCTGGGCAGAGGAGTCGATCATGCCGCCATTTTATCGGCGGCGGCTGGACGTTCGCTGAGGGTGCCCGAAGGCTCCCCGCTGTCCGGTTCACCGCCCGGCCAGCTCGTCGGCGTCCAGCAGGTCCCGGTCGATCCGCCCGGAGCGGTAGGCGGCCCGGCCGATCATCTGCGCGGCGACCGGCGCGGTGGCCAGCTGGAAGATCGCCACCAGCGCGATCATGCCCAGGTCCGACGGCGTACGCAGGCGCAGCGCCAGGCCGACGAGGAGCAGCAGCACACCGAGCACCTGTGGCTTCGTGGCGGCGTGCATCCGGTCCAGCACGTCCGGGAAGCGCAGCACGCCGATCCCGGCGACCAGGCTGAGCAGCGCCCCGGCCAGCAGACAGAGGCCACCGAGCCAGTCCGCGAGCGCGCTCACGCTGTGCCTCCTTTCGTTCGCGACTGCGGGGCTCGCAAACCCGGCTCACTCCTCGCGCTCACGCTGTGCCTCCTTTTCGTTCGCGACTGCGGGGCTCGCAAACCCGGCTCACTCCTCGCGCTCACGCTTCCTCCCGGATGGCGAAGCGGACCAGGGACACCGAGCCCACGAAGCCGAGCAGGGAGAGCACCACCAGCACGGGCAGCGTGGTGGCGTGGCGGTTGACCGCCGCTTCCGCGCCCACCGCGCCCAGCATGGTGGCGAGCAGCAGGTCGGCGGCGACGACCCGGTCGAGCAGGGACGGGCCGCGGTAGATCCGGGCCAGGGCGAGCAGCGCGGTGACCGAGAGCAGCACGGTCAGCGCGACGGCGAGGAGCGCGGTCACGGATGGTTCCTCCGATCGACGGGTTCGAGTTCGAGGTGGCGTACCTCCGCGGGGGAGCCGACGGCGCGGATAATGCGCCGTTCGACGGCGAGGATCCGCTCCCGGCTGCCGGTGATGTCCTCCGGCCCGCGGACGTCGAGGACGTGCACGTAGAGCACCCCGTGGTCGCGGTCCACCTCGAGGATCAGGGTGCCCGGCACCAGGGAGATCACCTCGGCGGTGAGCGCCAGGTTGAGGTCGGTGCGGACCCGCAGCGGCACCGCGATGATCGCCCCGCGCGGGCGGTAGCCGGGGCGCAGCGCGACGGCGGCGACGTGCAGGCTGGCGCTGACCAGTTCGCCGGCGAAGGTGACCGCGAGGACCAGCAGCGGGCCCGGGCGCAGCCGCCCGCCGAAGGTGACCGGCGGGAGCGGGAAGAAGAGCAGCACGGCCGCGCCGACCACGAGGCCGGCGAGCAGGTTGCCCCAGGACAGGTCGCCCCAGAGCAGCAGCCAGATGGCCACCAGCCAGCCGAGCGCGATGGCCTGGTCGCGCCGCCGCCCGCCCCGGCCCACGGCGGGCGCGGGTGCGTCGGGCGCCGGGCCGGGCGGCGGCGGGCCGTCCGCCGGCTCCCCGTCGCCGGCCGCCCGGCGCGCCGGCAGGTCGTCGGTCACGGCACGTCCACCGGCAGGACCGCCCGGACGTACGGGGTGCGCTGGCGCAGGTCGGTGGCCGCGTCCGCGGTGACCCGGAACAGCGGCCCGGCGGCCAGGGTGAGTGCCAGGCCGAGCACCACCAGGGCGGCGGTGGCCCCGACCATCAGCCCGGGCAGCCGGACGGCCGGGCCGGCGGTGGCCAGCCGGGGCGCCCGCCAGAACGCGATGTTCCACACCCGGGAGGCGGCATAGAGGGTGAGCAGGCTGGTCAGGGCGCCCGCACCGACCAGCACGGCGGGCAGCGTCCCGCCGGCCGCCACGCCGGCCTGGAGCAGGCCGAGCTTGCCCAGGAAGCCGGAGAACGGCGGGATGCCGGCCAGGTTCATGGCCGGCACGAAGAAGAGCACGGCGAGCAGCGGGGCGATCCGGGCCAGCCCGCCGAGCCGGCGCAGGTCGGTGCTGCCCGCGCGCTCCTCCACGAGGCCGGCGACCAGGAACAGCGTGGTCTGGATGGTGATGTGGTGCACCACGTAGAAGATCGCCCCGGCCAGGCCGGCCACGCTGCTCAGCGCCACCCCGAAGATCATGTAGCCGATGTGGCTGACCAGGGTGAACGAGAAGAGTCGCTTCATGTCGGACTGGGCCGCCGCGCCGAGGATGCCGACCACCATGGTGAACCCGGCCACCACCATGAGCAGGCCGGAGACCTGGCCGCCGGGGAAGAGCAGGGTCTCGGTGCGGATGATCGCGTACACGCCGACCTTGGTGAGCAGGCCGGCGAAGACGGCGGTGACCGGGGCGGGGGCGGTCGGGTAGCTGTCCGGCAGCCAGGCGGAGACCGGGAAGACCGCCGCCTTGATGGCGAAGCCGAGCAGCAGCGTGAGCTGCAACGCCAGGCGTACGCCGGGCGACAGGGCGTCCAGCCGGCCGGCGAGCTGCGCCATGTTCAGGGTGCCGGTGGCCGCGTACACCAGCCCCACCGCGGCCAGGAAGATCATCGACGACAGGATGCTGACCACCACGTACGTCGAGCCGGTGCGGATCCGCGTCTCGGTGCCGCCCAGGGTGATCAGCACGAAGCTCGCGGCCAGCAGGATCTCGAAGCCGACGAAGAGGTTGAACAGGTCCCCGGCCAGGAAGGCGTTGGTGACGCCGGCGGTGAGCACCAGGTAGGTGGGGTGGTAGATGCTCACGGGCGCCGTCTCGCTGGTCTCCCCCCGCCCCTGGCCGATCGAGTAGAGCAGCACGCAGAGGGTGACCGCCGACGAGACCACCAGCATGAGCGCGGCCAACTGGTCGGCGACCAGCACGATGCCGACCGGCGCCGGCCACCCGCCCACCCGGACCACCACGGGCCCGTGCCGGTACGCCTCCAGCAGCAGCGCCACCGCCACCACCAGGGTGGTGGTCAGCCCGATCACGCTGACCAGCCGCTGCAACCGGGGCCGGTTGGTCAGGATCAGGGTGAGCGCCGCGCCGAGCAGCGGCACCACCACCGGCAGCGGCACCAGGGCGCTCACGTGCTGGCCTTCGTTCGCGACCGCGGGGCTCGCAACCCCGGCTCACTCCTCGCGCTCATGTGCTGGCCTTCGTTCGCGACTGCGGGGCTCGCAACCCCGGCTCACTCCTCGCGTTCACCGGTCCTCCGCCCGCCGGCGCAGCCGGCGCAGCGCCGGCTCCGGGTCGACCTGCTCCGGGTCGTTGTCCGGCCCCTCGCCGCCGAGGTCCGCCGTGGACACCTCGTTGCGCTCGGCGAGCCGGACGATCTGCCGGTCCTCCAGGTCGTCCTGCACCTCGTCGTCGCCGGTCAGGTACCAGCTCCGGTAGGCGACCGCGAGGAGGAACGCGGTCAGCCCGAACGTGATCACCACGGCGGTGAGCACCATGGCCTGCGGCAGCGCGTCGCTCATGGCGGCGCTCGGCGCGCTGCCGACCAGCGGCGCGGCCCCGGACCGGCCGCCGAGCAGGATCAGCAGGTTCACGCCGTTGCCGAGCAGGATGACGCCGAGCAGGATCCGCGTCAGGCTCCGCTCCAGCAGCAGGATGACCCCGGTGGCCACGAGCACCCCGACGGCGATGACCAGCACCAGGGTCGGCCCGGCTGCGCCCCGGCTCACCGTGCCACCTCTGTTCGCGACTGCGGGGCTCGCAAGACCGGCTCACTCCTCGCGCTCACGGGCGCTCGCCCTCGCGCTGCACGGCGAGCCCGCGGGCGGGTTCGCCGGCCGCCTCGACGTGCCGGTCCACCTCGGCGCCGAGGCTGCGCAGGATGTCCAGCACCAGGCCGACCACGATCAGGTAGACGCCGATGTCGAAGAAGAGCGACGTGACCAGGTAGAAGTGGTCGACCAGCGGCAGCCAGAGGTCGACCTTCACGCTCTCCAGCACCCGGCCGGTGAGGAGCAGCCCCAGCACACCGCCGCCGACCGCGACCGCCAGGCCCGCGCCGAGCACCGTGCCGGCCCCGACCGGCGCCGCCTCGGCCAGCTCGTACCGGCCGCCGGCCAGGTAGCGGAGGGTCAGCGCGAGGCTGGCCACCAGCCCGCCGGAGAAGCCGCCGCCCGGGGCGTTGTGGCCGGAAAAGAGCAGGAACAGCGAGAAGAGCAGCACCGTGTGGAAGATCAGCCGGGTGACCACCTCGAAGACGATCGAGCGGCGGCGCTCGTGCAGCGTCGTCCCGCCCCGCAGCCAGACCGTCCGCCGGTCCCGGTGCGACCGGACCGGGCCGGGGCGGCGCGGCCGGGGCCCGGTGCGGGACCGCTCGAAGATGAGGCTGGCCACGCCGGTCGCGGTCACCACCAGCACCGAGATCTCCCCCATGGTGTCCCAGGCCCGGATGTCGACAAGCGTCACGTTGACCACGTTGCGGCCGTAGCCCTGCGCCACGGCCAGGTCGGGGAAGGCCGCCGAGATCGACGGGGTGCGCCGGGCGCCCGCCGCGGCCAGCGCCAGGCCCGCCATGACGAGGCCGGCGGCCACGCCGATGCTGCGGCGCACCCAGCGGCTGCGACGCAGCGGGCGGGCCGAGAAGCGCTCCGGCAGCCGGCGCAGCACCAGCACGAAGACCGCGATGGTGGCGGTCTCCACCAGGAACTGGGTGAGCGCCACGTCGGGCGCGCCGTAGAGGACGAACATCATGGCGGTGCCGTAGCCGGTGACGCCGACCAGGAGCATGGCGGTGAGCCGGCGCCGGGCGCCCACCGCGAGCAGCGCGGCCACCGCGATCACCACGCAGACCACCAGCTGGGTCGGGTTGTCCCAGACGGCGATCTCGGTCCGCCACGGCCGGGTGGCCAGCATCGCGCCGCCCGGCACCAGCACGAGCACGACCAGCACGGTGCCGAGGTACTGCGGCAGGGCGCCGCGCTGGGTGGCGCCGGTGACCTCGATGGCGAACCGGTCGAACCGGTGGGTGACCCACTCGTACCCCTCGTTGCCGCCGACCGGCCAGCGCAGCCGCGTCAACGCCGGGGCGAGCGGACCGCGGACCAGGTGCAGCACCACCCCGCCGGCGATCACCACGGCGGACAGGCCGAGCGCCGCGGTCGGTCCGTGCCAGAGCGCCAGTTTCTCCTCGACCGGGCCGAACAGCTCGGCGTACGGGCGGAGCAGGCCGCCCAGCCGGCCGGCGGCCGGACCGGCGGCCAGCCCGGCGACGGCGAGCAGGGCAGGGGGTACGAGCATCGCGGCGGGCGGCCGCTCCACGTCGGTCATCGGGACGCCCGGCCGTGAGCCGAACGCCCCCCAGAGGAACCGGATGCTGTACGCGACGGTCAGCGCGCTCCCCACCACCAGCGCGGCGAGCACCACCGGCCGCCCGGTGAACGCCCCGAGCACCGCCTCCTTCGCCACGAAGCCGAACAGCGGCGGCAGGCCGGCCATCGAGGCGGCGGCCAGCGCGGCGACCGTGGTGAGCACCGGCGCGGTCCGACCCACCCCGGACAGGTCGCGCAGGTCCCGGCTGCCGGCGCTGTGGTCGAGGATGCCGACGACGAGGAACAACGCCGCCTTGAACAGGGCGTGCGCCAGCAGCATGGCGACGCCGGCGAGCGCCGCCTTCGGGGTGCCCGCGCCGAGCACCACGGTGAGCAGGCCGAGCTGGCTGACCGTCCCGTACGCCAGCAGCAGTTTGAGGTCGGTCTGCCGCAGCGCCGCCCAGCCCCCGGCGACCAGGGTGACCAGCCCGGCGACCACGGTGACCGGCCGCCACGGCCCGGCCGGCGCGAGCGCCGGGCCGAGCAGCCCGACCAGGAACACCCCGGCCTTCACCATGGCGGCCGCGTGCAGGTAGGCGCTGACCGGGGTGGGCGCCGCCATCGCCACCGGCAGCCAGGAGTTGAACGGAAAGACCGCGGACTTGGCGAGGGCGCCGGTGAGCACGAGCAGCACCGCGACCGCCAGGTAACCGCCACCGGGCAGCGGCGCGGCCGTGACGACCGACCAGCGGTAGCTGCCGACGTGGTGGCCGAGCAGCAGGAAGCCGACAAGCATGGCCAGCCCGCCGAGGGTGGTGACGGTCAGCGCCTGCGCGGCCGCCCACCGGCTGGACCGCCGCTCGGTGCTGTGCCCGATCAGCAGGTAGGAGAAGACCGTGGTCAGCTCCCAGAAGACGTAGAGCAGCAGCAGGTCGTCGGAGACGACCAGGCCGAGCATCGCCCCGGCGAAGGCGACCATGACGGCCGCGAAGCGGGCCAGGCCCGCCGAGCCGGCGTGGAAGTAGCGGGCCGAGTAGACCAGCACCAGCGCGCCGACGCCGCCGACCAGGAGCAGCATCAGCCAGGACAGGGTGGTGACCCGCAGCGCCACGTCGAGCTGGAGCTCCGCGATCCACGGGTACGTCTCGACGACCGCGCCGCCGTCGCGGACCGCGCCGGTGTGCGCCACCGCCCAGCCGAAGGTGGCGGCCGGGGCGAGGGCGAGCAGCAGGCAGGCGCGGGGGCCCCACCGGCGGACCAGCAGCGGCGCGGACAGGGCCGCCACCAGGTGCAGGATCAGCAGGACGAGCACGCGCACTCCCGGTCGAGGTGACAGCGCGCCGGGGCGCGCTGCGGCCAGGACCGATCACACGCCACATTCCCGCCCAACCGGGCGGTTTTCGGGAAACCCACCCGGTGTCCGGGCCTCCCGCTCAGCGCAGGGCGGGGTCGGGGGCGGAGCGGTCGCGGCGAGGCGTCTCGACCAGCAGGTCGGGGCGGTCGAGCTGCCGGACCGCCTTGTTGACCACGCGCTGGGCGGCGGCGAGGGAGCGCACCGGCAGCAGCTTGCCGCGGCTCTCGCGACGCAGGACGAAGTAGTGCACCGCCGCCCGGACCAGCCCCCGGTCGGCAGCGCTGGAGTGGGCGGTGGCGACGACCAGCTCCCGCAGGCAGCGGGCCAGATCCTCGGCCAGCTCCAGCTCGGGGCCGTGCAGACCGGTGCGGAGCGCGGCGAGGTGACTGTCGACCTTGCGGATGAGCACGTCGGTCCCGGACCCGGCGCCTCGCCCCTGCACGGTCATCCAAGCCCTCCACCCCACGCTGCGTTGCGGGTGAAGTTACTTTATGTTGCGCGGTAGAAGCAAGCAGTTAAGTGAGACTTAACGCATTCAAGGCCGCATCCGTCGCTTAAAGCCCCGTCCCGGACAGAACAGCGTCCGGCGAGGACTGGTTGTCACACCGGCGAGGCAGGATGGAGGGCGTGGCGGACGAGGTGACCCGGGGCGCGACGGTCCTGGCGGGTTTCGGCGCGGCGACCCGCGAGTGGTTCACCGCGGCCTTCGCGGCGCCCACCGCCGCCCAGGAGGGCGCCTGGCGGTCGGTCGCCGCCGGGCGCAACGCTCTGGTCGTCGCGCCGACCGGCTCCGGCAAGACCCTCGCGGCGTTCCTCTGGTCGCTCGACCGGCTGGCCAAGGAGCCGCCACCGGCCGACGCCCGGCAGCGCTGCCGGGTCCTCTACGTCAGCCCGCTCAAGGCGCTCGCCGTCGACGTCGAGCGCAACCTGCGCGCCCCGCTCACCGGCATCCGGCAGGCCGCCACCCGCCTCGGCGTCACCCCGCCCGACATCACCGTGGGCATGCGCACCGGCGACACCCCGGCCGACGAGCGGCGAGCCTTCGCCCGGACCCCTCCGGACATCCTCATCACCACGCCCGAGTCGCTGTTCCTGCTGCTCACCTCTGCCGCCCGCGACTCGCTGCGCGGGGTCCGCACGGTGATCGTCGACGAGGTGCACGCCGTCGCCGGCACGAAGCGCGGCGCCCACCTGGCGCTCTCCCTGGAACGCCTCGACGCGCTGCTGGAGACGCCCGCGCAGCGGATCGGGCTCTCCGCCACCGTCCGGCCGATCGACGTCTGCGCCCGCTTCCTCGGCGGGGCCCGCCCGGTCGACGTGGTGCAGCCGCCCACCAGCAAGACCATCGAGGTCAGCGTCCAGGTGCCGGTGGAGGACATGACCCGCCTCGACGAGCAGGAGCCGCCGGAGGACGCGCTGGGCGGGATCGGCCCGCGCCGGGCGTCGATCTGGCCGGCCGTCGAGGAGCGGGTCTTCTCGCTGATCCGGTCACACCGGTCGACAATCGTCTTCACCAACTCGCGGCGCAGCGCCGAGCGGCTCTGCGCCCGGCTCAACGAGCTGGCCGCCGAGGAACTGGAGGCGGCGACTGCGCCGGACGGCGGTCGCGTGGCCCGGGGCGGCGAGCCGGTGGGCGTATCCGAGCTGCTGGCGGGGATGGACGGCCCGGCGGCCGGCGACGGCGGGCCGGCGGACGGGCCGGGCCCGGCGCGGCGCGGCGCCGACGCGTTCGGCGGGCCGGTGGGGCCGTTGCGGGCGCCCCGGCAGCCGGCCGAGGTGATGGCGCAGTCCGGGGCGGCGGCCGGCGCGCCGCCGGTGATCGCCCGGGCCCACCACGGCAGCGTCTCCCGCGAGGAGCGCAAGCACATCGAGGAGGCGCTCAAGTCCGGGCAGCTCCCGGCCGTGGTCGCCACCTCCAGCCTGGAGCTGGGCATCGACATGGGCGCGGTCGACCTGGTCGTGCAGATCGAGGCCCCGCCGAGCGTCGCGGCCGGCCTGCAACGGGTCGGCCGGGCCGGGCACCAGGTCGGCGCGGTCTCCCGGGGCGTCGTCTTCCCGAAGCACCGCGGCGACCTGCTCTCCTGCACCGTGGTCGCCGAGCGGATGGGCGTGGGTGCGATCGAGGAGCTGCACTACCCGCGCAACCCGCTCGACGTGCTGGCCCAGCAGATCGTGGCCATGGTGGCCCTGGAGCCGTGGCGGCTCGGCGACCTCGCCGTGCTGGTCCGCCGCGCCGCCCCCTTCGCCGAGCTGCCCGACTCGGCGCTGCACGCGGTGCTCGACATGCTCTCCGGGCGCTACCCGTCGACGGCCTTCGCCGAGCTGCGGCCCCGCCTGGTCTGGGACCGGGCCGCCGACGTGCTCACCGGCCGGCCCGGCGCGCAGCGGCTCGCCGTGACCAGCGGCGGCACCATCCCCGACCGGGGCCTGTTCGGGGTCTTCCTGGCCGGCGCCGAGCGGGCCGCCCGGGTCGGCGAACTGGACGAGGAGATGGTCTACGAGTCCCGGGTCGGCGACGTCTTCCTGCTCGGCTCGTCGTCCTGGCGGATCGAGGAGATCACCCCCGACCGGGTGCTCGTCTCCCCCGCCCCCGGCCAGGCCGCCCGGATGCCGTTCTGGAAGGGCGACCAGCTCGGCCGCCCCGTCGAGCTGGGCCGGGCCATCGGCGCCCGGGTCCGGGCGCTGCTGCGCCAGTCCGACGCCGACGCCGTCGCCGCGCTGCGGGCCGGCGGGCTGGACGACTGGGCCGCCGGCAACCTCATGACCTACCTGCGCGAGCAGAAGGAGGCCACCCGGTCGCTGCCCGACGACCGCACGGTCGTGGTCGAGCGGTTCCGCGACGAGCTGGGCGACTGGCGGCTCGCCGTGCACTCGGTGCTCGGCGCCCGGGTCAACGGCCCGTGGGCCCTCGCGATCGGCCACCGCCTCGCCGAGCGCTACGGGGTCGACGCCCAGGTGATGCCCTCCGACGACGGCATCGTGGTCCGGCTGCCCGACACCGCCGAGGAACCGCCCGGCGCCGACGTGGTGGTCTTCGACCCCGAGGAGATCGCCCAGCTGGTCGAGGAGTCCGTCGGCACCTCGGCCCTGTTCGCCTCCCGGTTCCGGGAGTGCGCGGCCCGGTCCCTGCTGCTGCCCCGCCGCGACCCGCGCCGCCGGCAGCCGCTCTGGCAGCAGCGCCAGCGCGCTGCCCAGCTCCTCGACGTGGCCCGCGAGTACGCCGACTTCCCGGTCACCCTGGAGGCCGCCCGGGAGTGCCTCCAGGACGTCTTCGACCAGCCCGCGCTGGCCCAGCTCATGCGCGACCTGGGCGCCCGCAAGGTCCGCCTGGTCGAGGTGGAGTCCGAGCGCCCGTCACCGTTCGCCCGCTCGCTGCTCTTCGGCTACGTGGGCGCGTTCCTCTACGAGGGCGACGCGCCGCTGGCCGAGCGCCGGGCCGCCGCCCTGGCCCTCGACTCCGGGCTCCTCGGCGAGCTGCTCGGGCGGGTCGACCTGCGGGAACTGCTCGACCCGGCGGTGCTGGCCGAGACCGAACGGCAGCTGCGCTGGCGCACCGAGCAGCGCCGCGCCCGCGACGCGGAGGACGTGGTCGAGCTGCTCCGGGTGGTCGGCGACCTGAGCGAGGCCGAGCTGGCCGAGCGGGGCGTACCGGGCGAGTGGCTGGGCGAGCTGGAGGCGGCCCGGCGGGTGCTGCGCGTCCGAGTCGCCGGCGAGGACCGCTGGGTGGTCGTCGAGGACGCCGCGCGGCTGCGCGACGCGCTCGGCGTGGCGCTGCCCGTCGGGATCGCCGAGGCCTACCTGGCGCCGGTGGCCGACCCGCTCGGTGACCTGGTGGCCCGCTACGCCCGCACCCACGGCCCGTTCGCGGCGGCCACCTGCGCCGCCCGGTTCGGGCTCGGGGTGTTCGTCGTCGAGCAGGCGCTGCGCCGGCTCGCCGCCACCGGGCGGGTCGTCTCCGGCGAGTTCGCCCCCGACAGCGTCGGCACCCAGTGGTGCGACGCCGAGGTGCTGCGGCTGCTGCGCCGCCGGTCCCTGGCCGCGCTGCGCCGGGAGATCGAGCCGGTGCCGCCCCGGGCGCTCGCCGCGTTCCTGCCCCGCTGGCAGCAGGTCGGCTCCTCGGCCCGGGGCGTCGAGGCGGTCGCCGCCACCGTCGAGCAGTTGCAGGGCGTGGCCGTTCCGGCGTCCGCGCTGGAACGCCTCGTGCTGCCCGCCCGCATCGCCGACTACTCCCCCGCCCAGCTCGACGAACTCTGCGCCAGCGGGGAGGTGGTCTGGGCCGGGTCCGGCGCGATCTCCGGGGGCGACGGCTGGATCACCCTGGCGTACGCCGACGTCGCGCCGCTGCTGCTGCCCCCGCCGGACGAGGCGCTGGCCATGACCCCGCTGCACGAGGCGGTGCTCGACGCGCTCGCCGACGGGCAGGCGCTCTTCTTCCGGTCGCTCTCCGACCGGGTCGGCTCCACCGACGACACCGCCCTGGCGGCGGCGGTGTGGGACCTGGTGTGGGCCGGTCACCTCACCAACGACACCCTCGCCCCGCTGCGGGCGGCACTCGGCGGCGGCGGCGCGCACCGGTCCCGGCCGACCGCCCCGCGCACCCGCTACCGCCGCCCCGGCCGGGTTGCGCTGCCCAGCCGCGGCGGCCCGCCCACCGCGGCCGGCCGCTGGTCCCGGCTGCCCGAGCGCGACCTCGACCCCACCCGGCGGGCCGCCGCCCTCGCCGACCTGCTGCTCGAACGGCACGGCGTGGTCACCCGCGGCGCGGTCATGGCCGAGCAGGTGACCGGCGGCTTCGCGGCGGTCTACCCGGTGCTCTCCGCGCTGGAGGAACGCGGCGCGGCCCGGCGCGGCTACTTCGTCGAAGGGCTCGGCGCCGCCCAGTTCGCCGTGCCCGGTGCGGTGGACCGGATCCGCGCCCTCGCCGACCCCGCCGACGACAGCCGGGGCCGGGGCGGGCCGACCGTCGTGCTCGCCGCCACCGACCCGGCGAACCCCTACGGCGCGGCGCTGCCCTGGCCCGACCGGGTGGTCGACTCCGGCGACGGCGCGGCACCGGCCACCGGGCACCGGGCCGGGCGCAAGGCCGGTGCGCTGGTCGTGCTGGTCGGCGGCGACCTGGTGCTCTACGTCGAGCGGGGCGGGCGGACCATCCTGTCGTTCACCGACGACACCGACGCGCTGGCGACGGCCGGCAAGGCACTCGCCGACGCGGTGCACTCCGGGGCGCTGGGCGCGATCTCGGTGGAACGCGCCGACGGCGAGGCGGTGCACTCCTCGCCGCTACGGGACGCGCTGACCGCCGCCGGCTTCCGCGCCACCCCCCGCGGCCTACGCCTCCGCGGCTGACCCGCCCGCTCGCGTGCCCCGCCCCGTTGCCGGGGGCGCGTATCACGCCGCCTCCCGTCCAGCGCGCCTTGCCGAACCCCGCCCCGCCCTGCCTCGCCCCGCCCCGCTCCGGCTTGCCGCGCCCCGCCCCGCCCCGCCCCGCCCCGCCGCGCCCCGCACCGCCGCGCGGCGCGGCGCGGCGCGCGGCCCCGCAGGGCGCCCCACACGGCGCGACGGAGATCTTGGACGGAAAGGGCCCCTATAGGGGCCGTTTCGTACCAAGATCTTGTCGGTGTCCGTGATGTGGACGAGCTTTCCCGAGGGGCGGAAGCGCGCGGGCAGCGTGCGGAGACGGTCGGTCGCAGGGCGTCGGCTCCCGACCCAACCGCGGGACGGCGCGCCGGACGACGGCGGGCGCGCATCGTGCCGTGCCGACATGCGCGCGTGAGGCCGGAAGAGGCGCTCCGCTCGCTAGGGTGTGCTCCGCACACGACGAGGGGACGACATGACCTCGATCCAGGTACGACCGGCCGAGCCCGGCGACCACGCCGACCTCGCCGCCCTTCACGAGCGGGAGTGGGGCGGCCCGTACGTGGTGGTCCACGACACCCGCTACGACCTGCGCGAACTGCCCACCCTCGTGGCGGTGGACGGGGCGGGCGGGTTCGCCGGGGCGCTGGTGCACCGGCTCGCCGACGGTGGGCTGGAGGTGGTCAGCCTGGCCGCGGCGGTCCCGGGCAACGGCGCCGGCAGCGCCCTGCTGACCGCCGCCGAGGCGGTCGCCACGGCCGCCGGGGCGGACCAGCTCTGGCTGGTCACCACCAACGACAACCTCCGGGCGCTCCGCTTCTACCAGCGCCAGGGACTGCGGATCGTGGCGGTGGACACGGGCGCGGTGGACCGGGCGCGGGCGGTCAAGCCGAGCATCCCGCACCTGGGCGAGGACGCCATCCCGCTGCACGACGAGCTGCGGCTGGAGCGGCGGCTGACCGGGCCGGCGGGCCGGCCGTGACCGGCCCGGGCGGGGCGCCGGCCGGCGGTCCCTGGATCTCGCTGACCACCGACTACGGCCTGGCCGACGGCTTCGTGGCGGCCTGCCACGGGGTGCTCGCCCGACTCGCCCCGGCCGCCCGGGTGATCGACGTGACCCACCTGGTGCCGCCGGCCGACGTACGCCGGGGCGCGGCGGTGCTCGCGCAGACCGTGCCGTACCTGCCGGTGGGCGTGCACGTGGCGGTGGTCGACCCGGGCGTCGGCACGGCACGGCGGGGTGTCGCGCTGGCCACCCCGGGCGGGCTGCTGGTCGGCCCGGACAACGGGCTGCTGCTGGACGCCGCCGAGGCCCTCGGAGGGATCGCCGGGGCGGTCGAGCTGACCAACCCGGCCTGGCTCGCCCCGGCAGTCTCCCGCACCTTCCACGGGCGGGACGTGTTCGCCCCGGTGGCCGCGCGGTTGGCGCTCGGCGCGCCGTTGGCCGGGGCCGGCCCGGCCGTGGACCCGGCCACGCTGGTCCGCCTGCCCGCGCCGCTGGTACGCGCCGACGACAGGGGCTTCACCGCCGAGGTGCTGACCGTCGACCACTTCGGCAACGTCCAGCTCGCCGCACCCGGTGAGCTGCTGTCCGGGCTGCCGGAGCGGGTACGGGTGGCCGGCCGGGCGGCCGTGCACGGGCGCACCTTCGGCGACGCGCCGGCCGGCGGGCTGGTCGCGTACGTGGACTCGGCCGGGCTGGTAGCCCTGGCGGTCAACGCCGGGCGCGCGGTCGACCTGCTCGGTGTGCGGCCCGGCGAGGTGGTGGCGGTGACGGGCGACTGAGCGCCCGGCGGCGGGGAATCGCCGGGCGAGGGAGGATGGAGGGGTGCCCGAAGGCGACACCGTCTGGAACACCGCCCGCGTCCTCCAGCGCGCCCTGGCCGGTGCCCGGCTCACCGGCTCCGACTTCCGCGTGCCGCAGCTCGCCGCGACCGACCTGACCGGCTGGACCGTGCACGAATCGGCCAGCCGGGGCAAACACCTGCTGCTCCGCCTCACCGCACCGCCCGGCGCCGCCCTGCCAGGTGCCACCGCCACCGCGCGCGCCGACGCGCCGCGAGCCGACACCACGCGAGCCGACACCACGCGAGCCGACACCACGCGAGCCGACACCACGCGAGCCGACACCACGCAGGCCGACACCACGCAGGCCGACACCACGCGGGCCGGCGCCGCGGCCGCGAGCCGGCGGGACTGGACGCTGCACTCGCACCTGCGGATGGACGGCGCGTGGCGGGCGTACGCCCCGGGCGAGCGGTGGGCGGCCCGGCCCGCGCACCTGATCCGGGTGGTGCTCCGCTCCCCCGGCGCGGTGGCGGTCGGGTACCACCTGCACGAGCTGGCCCTGATCCCGACCGCCGAGGAGGAGTCGCTGGTCGGCCACCTGGGCCCGGACCTGCTCGGCCCCGATTGGGATCCGGACGAGGCGGTCCGCCGGCTGGCCGCCCACCCGGACGAGACCATCGGGGAGGCGCTGCTGGACCAGCGCAACCTGGCCGGGGTGGGCAACCTCTACAAGTGCGAGGTGCTGTTCCTGCGCGGGGTCTCCCCGTGGACGCCGGTCCGGGCGGTGCCCGACCTGCCGGGCACGGTCACGCTCGCGCAGCGGCTGCTCGCCGCGAACCGGGGCCGCTGGACGCAGAGCACCACCGGCTCGCTGCACCGGGGGCAGACCAGCTACGTCTACGGCCGCCGGGCGCAGCCGTGCCGGCGCTGCGGCACCGCGATCCGCAAGGAGGAGCTGGGCGAGCGGGTCACGTACTGGTGCCCGGCCTGCCAGCCGGACCGCTGAGCGGGACGGCGCGTGGAACTTCCACGAACCACCCAAGATCGCCCGAGATAGGGACGATTGGGTAGTTCCCTCCCGCACCTTCGACGTCGCATGCTGCGGTGGAGTGCTCACTGATCGTCAGCAGCGCGTACGCCCGCCACGTCGGGGTGACGGCAGGCGCGCCCCGACCCCGGGGAGAGCCATGGTGCTGTTCCGCAGACTCCGGCCGGGATGGACGGACCGGTTCGCCCGGACCGCCGAGGACCACGCGCCGACGGTGCCCGCCGCCCGCGCCGCCGAGGAGGAGGCCGGTCCGACCCCGGCCAGCCTCGACCCGGCCGCCGTGCCGCGCTGCTTCGGCCCGGTGCCGAACTTCGCCGCCAGCCCGCTGCCCGCGCTCGACCGGGACGGCCGGCCGGTGCCCGGCACCGGCATCCGCAAGTTCGTCGACCCGCTGCCGGTGCCCGGCCCGCCGGCCACCGCCGGGCTCGGCGGCCGCCTGCCGGTCGCGGTCCCCGACACGATCACCTGGCCGGGCTGCGACTACTACGAGATCGGCCTCCAGGAGTACGCGCAACGCCTGCACCGCGACCTGCCGGCCACCCGGCTGCGCGGTTACCGCCAGCTCAACCTGGGCACCGACGCGTCCGGCCACAACACGGTCAGCCCGCCCGACCGGCCCTGGCACCTCGGCCCGATGGTCGTCGCCCGGCGCGGCCGGCCGGTCCGGATCAAGTTCATCAACCAGCTGCCCACCGGCCGGGCCGGCGAGCTCTTCCTGCCTGTCGACGAGACGGTCGACGGGGCCGGGACCGGCCCGCTGGACGGGCCCGCGCCGTACCCGGGGAACCGGGCCGTGCCGCACCTGGCCGGGGCGCAGACGGCGTGGATCAGCGCCGGCAACCCGTGGCAGTGGGTGACCCCGGCCGGCGAGATCACCCCGTACCCGACGGGGGTCGGGGTGACCCCGGTGCCGGACATGCCGCCGCCCGGCGCGGGCGCCACCACGCTCTACTTCCCCAACGAGCAGAGCGGCCGGCTCATGTGGCTGCACGACAACACCCTCGGCCTGTCCCGGCTCACCGTCTACTCCGGGCAGCTGGCGCTCTACCTGCTCACTGACCCGGCGGAGGAGCGGCTGGTCGACGACGGTGTGCTGCCGGCCGACCAGCTTCCCCTGGTGATCGAGGACAAGACCTTCGTGCCGGACGACGCCCAGCTCGCCGCCCAGGATCCCACCTGGGACCGGGACCGCTGGGGCGCCAAGGGCAGCCTCTGGCACCCGCACGTCTACCAGCCCCGGCAGAACCCGTACCGGAGCACCGGCGGGAACCCGACCGGCCGCTGGGACTACGGCCCGTGGACCCACGACCCGGACGGCGGGGCCAGCCCCTGGGTCGCCCCGGTCCCGAACCCGCACCACGATCCGGTCACCGAGCCGGACGAGCCGCCCCTCGCCCCGGGCGTGCCGCACCCGTCGGCCGTGCCCGAGGCGTACGGGGACACGCCGCTGGTCAACGGGGTCGCCTACCCGTACCTGGAGGTCGCGCCGCGGGCGTACCGGTTCCGGATCCTCAACGCCTGCGCCGACCGCACGCTCAACCTCCAGCTCTACCGGGCCGCCTCGGACCGGCCCATGTGGACCGAGAGCGGCGCGCCGGGCGACCCGCACGCCGGCGAGGTGCCGATGGTCGACGCGGCCCGGGCCGCCGGGCGGCCGGCGCACTGGCCGGTCGACGGGCGCGAGGGCGGGGTGCCCGACCCGGCCGCCGCCGGCCCCGAGCTGATCCAGATCGGCAACGAGGGCGGCCTGCTGCCCGCCCCCGTGGTGCGGCCGAACCGCCCGATCGGCTACCGGTACGACCGCCAGGACCCGACCGTGCTCAACGTGGACGGGCACACCCTGCTGCTCGCCCCCGGCGAGCGGGCCGACGTGGTGGTGGACTTCGCGACCGTCCCGCCGGGCAGCACGCTGATCCTCTACAACGACTGCCCGGCGCCGCTGCCCCGGTTCGACAGCCGCTACGACCACCACAGCGACGCCCCGGACCGCACCGCCACCGGCGGCCTCCCCGCCTCCCGTCCCGGCTACGGGCCGAACACCCGCACCCTGCTCCAGTTCCGGGTCGGCGGCACCCCGGCCGCGCCGTACGACCGGGAGCGGCTGGCCGCCCGGCTGCCCGGCGCGTACGCGGAGAGCCAGCGATCGCCGATCGTGCCGCAACCCGCCTACGACGTGGCCTTCGGCACCCGCACCCCCGGCGAGACGCTGGTGGCGGCGCGCGCCACCTCGGTCACCTTCACCCCGGCCGGCGCGGCCGCCCCGGTCACCCTGCCGGTGGCCGTGAAGTCGGTCGGGCAGGTCTTCGAGCCCCGGCACGGCCGGGCGGTGGGACGGCTCGGGGTCGGCCACCCGAACGCCGGGCCGCGCACCCCGGCCACCCTGCCGCTCGCTCCGGTCGACCCGGCCACCGAGGTGCTGTACGCGACCGATCCGACCGTGCCGGTGGGCGCGCCGGCCGACGGCACCCAGCTGTGGCGGATCGTCGGCGACGCGCCCCGCACCCACCCCGTGCACATCGAGGGCTGCGACGTGCAACTGGTCAACCGGGTGGGCTGGGACGGCACGGTCCGCCCGCCGGACGCGGGCGAGCTGGGGTGGAAGGACACCGTCCGGGTCAACCCGCGGGAGGACGTGATCGTCGCCCTGCGCCCGGTGCCGCCCACCCTGCCCTTCAAGATCGGCGACAGCGTACGGCTGCTCGACCCGACCCGGCCGGCCGGCGCCCGGCTGGACGCCAGCCCGGTCAGCCCGGTCGACGGGCGGCCCGCCGCGGTGGTCAACCAGCTGGTGAACCTGGGCTGGGAGTACCGCTGGCACACCCGCTCGGCGGGGCTGCGCGACCAGGGCATGAGCCGGCCGCTGGTGCTGCGGGTGGCGCCCAGGGCGCCGACCGGGCTGACCGCCACCCCGGCGCCGGGCTCGGCCACCGCGCTGCCCGCCATCGCGCTGGCCTGGACCGGCAACGGCAGCCGCCCGCCGGCCACCAGCCACCGGCTGCAACGCGCCACCGACGCGGCCTTCGCCGCCGGGCTCACCGAGATCACCGTGGCGGCCGCCGCCACCCGGTACACCGACGCGACCGTCACCCCGGGGGTCACCTACCACTACCGGATCCGGGCCGAGAACGCGGTGAGCTGCTCGGCCTGGTCGAACAGCGTCCCCGCCTCGGTGCAGCTCACCGCGCCGGCGAAGGCGGCCGCCGTGGTGCCGCCGGCCGCGCCGCTGCGGGTCGCGCTGCGCTGGGCCAACCGCTCCTTCGCCACCGGGGTGGACGTGCAGCGGGCCACCAACCCGACGTTCACCAGCGGGCCGGGCACCACCGCCATCGCCGTCGGCGAGGCCCACCTCGACCCGGCGGTCGCCCCGGACACCACCTACTACTACCGGGTACGCACCACCTACCTGGGCGCGGCGTCACCCTGGTCGACGGTGGCCACCGTGACCACCCCGCCCCGCCCCGGCCTGCCGACCGGGGTGCTCGCCACCGCCACCGCGCCCGCCCCGGACACCGCCACGGTGATCCTGAGCTGGTCGGCCAGCACACCGACCGGGGCGGGCGCCGGCTTCGTGGTGCAGCGCGCCACCGACGCCGGCTTCACCCACGACGTGGCCACCTTCAGCGTCACCGGGAGGGGCTTCACGAACACCGGCCTGGCCCGAGGCACGACCTACCACTACCGCATCCGCTCCACCAACGTGGTGGGCACGTCCCCCTGGACCACCCCCACCCAGGTGACGACCCCCGACTGACGGCCCAACCCCGCGAAGGCGGGCGGTCAGGGGGTGCGGAGGGGGGTCTGGGTGGTGCGGAGTTCGGCCAGGGCGCCGGCTACGCCGTGCAGCAGGTCGGTGGCCTCGGTGAGGCGGGCGGCCGACGGGTCCTGGGTGCTCGGACGGGCGTCCTCGGCCACGTAGCCGGCCGCGGCCACCACGAGCCGCTCGTACGCGGCCACCCCGCTCTCCAGCTGGCCGACCAGGGTGGCGTGCGCCTCGGCGAGCGACCCGCGCGCCTCGGCCGGGGCGAGCTTCAGCGCGCGTTCCACGCCGGCCACCCGGTTGGCCAGGTCACGCAGGGAGCGGTCGGCCTCGGCCGCCTCGCGGACGGCCGGCTCGGCGAGCCCGGTGAGCCGGCCGGCCAGCCCGGCCAGGGTCAGCGCGGCCCGGTCGAGCCGGGCCCACGCCTCGGCCGCGGTGGTGCCGCGCAGCGCGAGGCGGGAGCGGACCCGGCGGACCTCGGCGAGGACGCCCGGGCCCACGGGCAGCCGCTCGACGGCGGCGACCAGCCGGGCCCGGGAGCGGGCGGCGGCCTCGGCCGGGTCGAGGGCCGGCGGGGCCGGCACGGCGGTGAGGGCACGCAGGTCGACCCAGCGCCAGGCGGCGACGGCGATGGCGCTGCCCGCGGCGCCGGCCCAGGCCGCGTCCGGCAGGCCCAGCCCGGCGTACGGGGTCAGCACGGCGGCGGCGCCGCCCAGCCCACCGGCCAGGACGCTCCAGCGCCGCGCGGACCGGCGCAACCTGCGCAGCCGGCGGAAGTGCCGCGCTCGCTCGTCGACCATCGGTCTCCCCCGTCCCCTAGCTCGTGGTGCTCTCCCCGGTGCCGCGCTCCCGGCTCATGCTCGACCGGATCTGGTCGAGCCGGGCGGCGGCCGCCGGGTCGGCGGGTTCCTCCACCGCGGGGCGTTCCTGCCGGCCGCCGAGCTGCTCGCCGGCCATGCTCGACCGGATCTGTTCCAGTCTGGCCGATCCGGCCGAGTCGAGGGTCGCCTTCTGGATCTCCAGCATCCGGCCCTCGACGGAGTTGCCGGCCAGTTCGGCCCGGCCCATCGCGTCGGCGTAGCGGCGCTCGATCCGGTCGCGGACCTCGTTGAGCGACGGGGTGGTGCCGGGCGCGGTGAGCGCGGACATCGACTCCAGCGAGCGGGCCACGGTCTCCTGCATCTTGGCCTGCTCGAGCTGGCTGAGCAGCTTGGTGCGCTCGGCCAGCTTCTGCTGGAGGATCATCGAGTTGTTCTCGACCGCCTTGCGGGCCTGCGCGGCCGCGCCGAGCGCCTGGTCGTGCAGGGTCTTGAGGTCCTCCATCGCCTGCTCGGCGGAGACCAGCTGGCTGGCGAGCAGCTGCGCGGACTGCTCGTAGCGGCCCGCCTCGGTCTCGTCGCCGCGGCCACGGGCCTGGTCGGCCAGGACCAGGGCCTGCCGGGCGTTGCCCTGGAGCTGCTCGACCTCGGTCATCTGCCGGGACAGCTTCATCTCCAGCTGGCGCTGGTTGCCGATCACCGCGGCCGCCTGCTGGACCAGCGCCTGGTGCTGCCGCTGGGCCTCCTCGATGGCCTGCTGGATCTGCACCTTCGGGTCGGCGTGCTCGTCGATCTTCGCACCGAAGAGCGCCATCAGGTATTTCCAACCCTTGACGAACGGGTTCGCCATCTCCGCCTTGTCCCCTCAGTAGCGTCACGTCGCCTCGACCGGGGTCGACCGGCGAGCCGCGCGGTGTGCCTCCATCGTCCCAGTCGGACGCCAACCCGGCACCCGTACGACCCTGATCAACACTACGACGTGGCCGCCACGGGCGGCCATGGCGCGGCGGGTGGGATCAGGCGGCGCAGACCACGTCCCGGTCCGCGGGGCGGACCCGGGTGCTGCGCAGCGTCGCCTTGAGCGGCGAGTCCTGGCGGACCTGGACGGCCACCGAGCCGTCGGAGGTGACCTGGCGGACCCCCCGGTTGGTCGCCTTGCGCACGGCCGCCGGCGCGACCGAGGTCGACTCGACGGGCTCGTCGGCCATCGGGACCAGCACCCCGGGCATCTGCTCCGCCAGCGCGACCGTGTCGCTGACCTCGCGGAGCAGCTCGGAGAGGCGGGCGCCGAGCGCGTCGCAGATCGCGGCGAGCAGCTCGCTGGAGGGTTCCTTCTGGCCGCGCTCGATCTCGGAGAGGTAACCCAGGCTCACGTTGGCGGCGGACGAGACCTCGCGGAGGGTGCGGTGCTGCCCCTGCCGGCGCGCCCGCAGTGCGTCACCGATCACGCGGCGTAGCAGGACCATCGCACCTCCCCCTGTACGGGACCACCATCTCCGGCCGCGCGTGCCGCGCCGGGCGCGGTGGACCGGCCCGGCGCCGACGTCGCCCGCCGGAGCCTTCCCGCAACCGTACCCGTTGGTCGCCCCGACGACATCCCACCCCGCCTCTCCAATCCTGCGGAACCGGGCGCGCGGGCGGATCCACGGCCCCAGGCCGGTGTTCCCGGAATCGGCGGGCCGACGCCCGCCTTCACCGCCGGCCCGCCCCCGCCCGATCGGCGTCACCCGCGGATTCCGTCTCGTCGGCCCCGTCCGCGGATTCCGCCTCGTCGGCCTCGACCGCGGCGTGGATACGCTCGGCGAGCAGGCGCAGCGCCTCGATCACCGCGGCCGCGCGGATGTGGTCCCGGCCACCGTCGAGGCGCAGCTCGCGTACCTCGGTGCCGTCGGGTCCGGACGCGGCGACGTAGACCAGCCCGACCGGCTTGTCGTCCTGGGGCTCCGGCCCGGCCACGCCGGTGGTCGCCAGCCCCCAGTCGGCGCCGCACCGCCGCCGCCCACCCTCGGCGAGGGCGGCGGCCACGTCCGGGTCGACCGGCCCGCGCTCGGCCACCAGGTCCTCCGGTACGCCGGCCAGCTCCGACTTCAGCTCGGTGGCGTAGACCACCAGGCCGCCCCGGAAGATCCCGCTCACCCCGGCGATCTCCACGATCGCGGCGGAGAGCAGACCGCCGGTCAGCGACTCGACGGTGGCCAGGGTCTCCTTGCGCTCGTGCAGGCTGTGCACCACCGAGGCCGCCGGACTGCCGGCGGGCCGTTCGTGATTCGCATCCGTCCCCATGCCGGCCCCTTCTTCCCCTACCGCCGCGACCTACTCATCCTGCGCACGGATGCGCCGATCATGAGGTTATCGCCGGCGACGCGCCGCGCCGGCCGCGGCTCAGCGGGTGGGGCGGCGCAGCCGGAGGGCCTGGGCGATGTAGTCGAAGCCGGTGACCACGGTGACCACCACGGCCGCGCCCATGATCCAGGGGCCGACCGGGGCCAGCGCGTCCGGCATCGGCCAGAGGTACCAGGTGATCGCCAGGATCTGGAGCGCCGTCTTGATCTTGCCGCCGCGGCTGGCCGCGATCACGCCGTGCCGGATCACCCAGAAGCGCAGCGCGGTGATGCCCAGCTCGCGCGCGAGGATCACCACGGTCACCCACCAGGGCAGCCGGTCGTACCAGGAGAGCAGCACCAGTGCGGCGCCCGTGAGGGCCTTGTCGGCGATCGGGTCGGCCACCTTGCCGAGCGAGGTGACCAGCCCGAACCGGCGGGCGATCCAGCCGTCCACCAGATCGGTCGCCGAGGCGACCACGAAGATCAGGCAGGCCGCCATCCGCCAGCCGGCGTGGCTCATCGCGGAGGCGACGACGGTGACCGCGAACACCGGCACCAGCACCAGACGCACCGCGGTCAGCACGTTGGCCGCGTTGAGCAGGGGCACCGGGGCCGCCACCGTCGACTCCGCCCCGGTCATGTCCGACACCGCCCCACGTGGCTTCCCCGTTCTGTCCGGACCCGCCGTCACCGTGCCGCGCCGGGCGCCGCCGAGATCATCTCATCCGGTACGGCGACCAGGTCGACACCCTCGGTCGCGGTGACCGTGGCCCGGACCAGGTCGCCGGGGCGCAGCGCGGCCAGGTCCACCCCGCCGCCGGCCGGGGTGACCAGGGTGGTCGAGCCGTCGACCTCGGGCGCCTGGTGGGCGGCCCGCCCCTCCACCACGCCGTCGGCGACCGAGTCGACAAGCACCTCGACGGTCGAGCCGAGCCGCTCCTCGGCCCGCTGCGAGCACAGCTCGTCGGCGAGCGCCGCGAGCTTGTCGTAGCGCCGCTTGATCGTGGCGGCGGAGACCTTGCCGGGCAGGCCGGCGGCCTCGGTGCCGTCCTCGTCGCTGTAGTCGAACACGCCGATCGCGTCGAGGCGCGCCTCGGTGAGGAACCGGACCAGCTCGGCCATGTCCTGCCGGGTCTCGCCCGGGAAGCCCACGATGAAGTTGCTCCGCGCGCCCGCCTCCGGGGCCAGCGCGCGGGCGGAGGCGAGCAGCTCCAGGAACCGGTCGGTGGAGCCGAACCGGCGCATCCGGCGCAGCACCGGCTCGCTGGAGTGCTGGAACGACAGGTCGAAGTACGCGGCCACGCCCGGCGTGGTGGCGATCACCTCGACCAGGCCGGGCCGGGTCTCGGCCGGCTGGAGGTAGCTGGCCCGCACCCGCACGATGCCGTCGATCGCGGCGAGCTGCGGCAGCAGCTTCTCCAGCGCCCGGGGGTCGCCCAGGTCCTTGCCGTAGGAGGTGGAGTTCTCGCTGACCAGCACCAGCTCGCGGACGCCGGTCTTGGCCAGCCACTCGGCCTCGGCGAGCAGCTCGTCCGGCGTACGCGAGACGAACGCCCCACGGAACGCCGGAATGGCACAGAACGCGCAGCGCCGGTCGCAGCCGCTGGCCAGCTTGAGCGACGCCACCGGCCCGGTGTCGAGCCGGTGCCGCAGCACCTGCCGCAGGTGCGCCGGGGTGTGCTCGTCGGCCTCGGCGGCGACCCGGGTCGGTGTGCCGTGGCCGGGCAGCGACACGGCCGCCTCCCGGCGCTTGACGGGGGTGAGCGGCAGCAGCTCGCGCCGGTCGCGCGGGGTGTGCGCGCCCAGCGCCTCGCCGGCCACCACGGCGTCCAGCCGGGCCGCGATGTCCGGGTAGTCGTCGAAGCTGAGCACCGCCTGCGCCTCGGGGAGGCTGTCGGCCAGCTCGCGGCCGTACCGCTCGGCCATGCAACCGGCGGCGACCACCTTGGCGCCGGTGTCGGCGGCGGCCAGCAGCGTCTGGATCGAGTCCTGCTTGGCCTTCTCCACGAAACCGCAGGTGTTCACGACCACCACGTCGGCGCCCTCGCCGTCGGTGGTCACCTGCCACCCGTCGGCGTGCAGCCGGGCGGCCAACTCCTCCGAGTCGACCTCGTTACGGGCGCAACCCAGGGTCAGCAGGGCGACGCGACGGCCGTCGGCGCTGGCAGCCGACGGCTCCAGGTCGCGGCGCGGCGTCGGACGCGCCGAGCTGGAGTCGTCGTAAGAGGAGGTGGCAGACACCATCCGAGGGTACCGGGCCGCGGCGGGAACCCCACGACGGCGGGCCGCCGGCATCGGCCGGCTCACACTCAGCCGCGGCTCAGCGGGCGGCCGCGCCGACCCGGGCCAGGCGGTCGAGCAGGAAGACCTCCGTGCCGGCCAGGCCGGTGGAGCAGAAGACCGAGATCTGGTCCGCGCCGGTCCTTCCCGGGACCGCCCCGGCCAGCACCGCGCCCAGGTCGCGCAGCCGGTCCGCGTACGGCTCGACGGCGGCGAGCATCGGCGGGGCGTACGCGACGGCCTGCGCGGGCGAGTCGGTGACCAGCAGGTCGGCGGCGTCCAGCAGGTCGGGCCCGAACTCGTGCCGGTCGACCTGCTTGAAGCCGACGGTGTTGACGTGGGTTCCCGGGGCGAGGTCGGCGGCGGCCAGCACCGGGGTGGTGCTGGTGGTGGCGAGCACCACGAGGTCCCGGTCGCGCACCGCCGCGGCGGCCGAGTCGACGGCGCGGGCCGGCACGCCCAGCTCGGCCCGGACCCGGGCGGCGAACGCCTCCCGGCGGGCCGCCGAGCGGCTGTGCACGGTCACCTCGCGCAGCGGGCGCACCGCGGCGGCGGCCCAGACCTGGGTCCACGCCTGGCACCCGGAGCCCACCACGCCGAGGGTGGCCGCGTCGGGGCGGGCCAGCGCGTCCACGGCCACCCCGCCCAGCCCTCCGGTGCGCCGCGAGCCCAGTTCCTCGCCGACCGCGATGGCGCGTACCGCCCCGGTGCCCGCGTCGTGCAGCACCACGAGCTGCCCGCTCTCCGGGTGCCCGAACGTGTCGTACGAGCGGAAGCCGTACCACTCGCCGGTGAGGTGCCCGGCCGTGAGCACCATCCGGCCGCCGCCGAGCGGGGCGGACGCCCGGGGCGGGGCGATGAGCCGGCCCTCGTACGCGGCCAGCAGCGCGTCCCGCATGGCGGCCACGGTGAGCGGGGCGTCCACGGCGGCGGCGACGTCCTCGTCGGAGAAGAGCACGGTCATGCCGACCATGGTGCAACCTGAAGTTCGCGTGAACTCCAGCGAGGGTGGGGTTCGTCACCGTGCCGGCCCGCCCGCCCCGGCGGTGCTAGCGTCGGCCTCGGCGGCCCCGCGCCGCCCCGGACGAGTGGTGGGCGTACCCGGTCAGGCCAAGACGCCCCGTGTGACCGCCCGTCCCGGCCCCGGTGGCCGGGCCCGTCCCGTCAGAGGTGACCCATGGCCTGGCTCGTGCTGGTGCTCTCCGGACTGCTGGAAACCGCCTGGGCGATCGCCCTCGACCGCAGCGCCGGCTTCACCCGCCCGCTCCCCTCCCTGGTCTTCGCCGTCTCGCTGGTGGCCAGCATGGCCGGCCTGGCGTACGCGCTGCGCGACATCCCGGTCGGCACCGGCTACGCGGTGTGGGTCGGCATCGGGGCGGTCGGCACCGCCGTGGTGGGCATGGTGGCGCTGGGCGAGTCGGCCAGCCTGCCCCGGATCGCCTGCCTCCTGCTCGTGGTCGCCGGCGTGGTCGGCCTCAAGCTCTTCCACTGACCGCCTCCGGCCTGGCCGGACGTCCGGTTTGGACGCCGGGTCCGGGCGGGTAGTTCTTCCTCGCCCCACCCGAGGAGACCCACTTACGGAGGACACCATGGCCGACATCCACGCCACCGCCCGCCCGCGCAGCAGCGCCGCCCGCGTCTGCACGATTCTCGCGTTCGTCTTCGCGGTCATCGCGATCTTCTTCCTGCCGCCGCTGTTCGGCCTGGTCGGCCTGGTGCTCGGCATCGTCGGCGCGGTGCTCGGCGACAAGCCGCTCGGCTGGTACGCCGCCGCCGCCAGCGTGGTCGGCGCGGTCATCGGCATGATCATCGGCTACGCCATCTACAACTCCTGACCCGCACGCGTCAGGGCCCGCCGGGAGCACCGGCGGGCCCTGACGTCTGTCCGGGTGGGATCAGTCCTCGCCGCCGCGCAGGCCGGCCAGAACCTCCTCCAGCTCGTCCGGCTTGACCAGCACGTCGCGGGCCTTGGACCCCTCGGACGGGCCGACCACGCCCCGGGTCTCCATGAGGTCCATGAGCCGGCCCGCCTTGGCGAAGCCGACCCGCAGCTTGCGCTGGAGCATCGAGGTCGAGCCGAACTGCGAGGTGACCACCAGCTCCACCGCCTGCACGAGCAGGTCCAGGTCGTCGCCGATGTCCTCGTCGATCTTCTTCTTGCTGTCCTGCGCGGGGGCGAGCACGTCCGGTCGGAAGTCCGGCTCGCGCTGGTCCTTGCAGAACTTCACCACGTCGTGGATCTCGCGCTCGGTCACCCAGGCGCCCTGGATCCGGATCGGCTTCGACGCGCCCATCGGCAGGAACAGCCCGTCGCCGCGGCCGAGCAGCTTCTCCGCGCCGGGCTGGTCGAGGATGACCCGGGAGTCGGCCAGCGACGAGGTGGCGAAGGCCAGCCGGGACGGCACGTTCGCCTTGATCAGGCCGGTGACCACGTCCACCGAGGGACGCTGGGTGGCCAGCACCAGGTGGATGCCGGCGGCCCGGGCCAGCTGGGTGATCCGGACGACCGAGTCCTCCACGTCGCGCGGCGCGACCATCATGAGGTCGGCCAGCTCGTCCACGATCACCAGCAGGTACGGGTACGGCCGGATCTCCCGCTCGCTGCCCGGCGGGGCCTTGATCTCGCCGTTGCGCACCTTGCGGTTGTAGTCGTCGATGTGCCGGACCCCGTTGGCGGCGAGGTCGTCGTAGCGCATGTCCATCTCGCGGACGACCCACTCCAGCGAGTCGGCCGCCTTCTTCGGGTTGGTCACGATCGGGGTGACCAGGTGCGGGATGCCCTCGTAGCCGGTCATCTCGACCCGCTTCGGGTCGATGAGCAGCAGTCGCACCTCGTCGGGGGTGGCCCGGGTGAGCACCGACACGAGCAGCGAGTTCAGGCAGGACGACTTGCCCGCGCCGGTCGCGCCGGCGATCAGGATGTGCGGCATCTTGGCCAGGTTGGCCACCACGTAGCCGCCCTCGATGTCCTTGCCGAGCGCCACCACCATGGGGTGGTGGTCGCTGGTGGCGGCCCGCGAGCGCAGCACGTCGCCGAGCGCCACGTTCTCCGGGTCGGTGTTCGGGATCTCCACCCCGACCGCGCTCTTGCCCGGGATCGGGCTGAGGATCCGCACGTCCGGCGACTTCACGGCGTACGCGATGTTGCGGGAGAGCTGGGTGATCCGCTCGACCTTGACGCCCGGCCCCAGCTCGACCTCGTAGCGGGTGACCGTCGGGCCGCGGGTGAAGCCGGTGACCGCGGCGTCCACGTCGAACTGCTCGAAGACGCCCGTCAGCGCGGCGATCACCTCGTCGTTGGCCTTGCTGCGGGTCTTCGGCGCGGCCCCGCTGCCCAGCATGTTGGCCGGCGGCAGGGTGTAGTCGCCGGCCAGCCCGGTGAGCGCGAGCTGCTCGGCGCGGGTGGGCAGCGGCGAGTGCTCCGGCGGCTCGACCGGCTTGCGGCTCGCCGGCACCCTCTTGCGCGGCAGCACCAGGGTGTCCTGGAGGTCGACGCCGTCGAGGTCGTCGTCCGCGTCCAGCGGGTCCACCGGCGGCGGGAGGCGCTTGGCCGCCCGCTTGCGGGCCGGCTTGGCCGGCGCCTCGGCCTCGGCCTCCTCGGCGTCGGGCGGCGGGACCGGGGCGGCGCGCAGCCCGAGCCGCTCCGGGATCTTGTTGATCGGGGTCGCGGTGATCACCAGCAGACCGAAGACCAGCAGCAGGATCAGCAGCGGCATGGCCACCCAGGCGGTGACCGCGGACTTGAGCAGGTCGCCCACGCCGGCGCCGAGCAGGCCGCCCGCGTAGTCGCGCTGGACCTCGTCGACCGGGTCCTGTCCGATGTGCAGCATGGCCGCCGTGGCGAGCAGCATGGAGCCCCAGCCGACCAGGCCGCGCCCGCGGTGCGCGGGATCGGCCGGGGTCCGCATCAGCCGCCAGGCGCCCACCATGAGCAGCACCGGCAGCACGATCGAGATGGCCCCGACGAAGAGGCGCACGGTGTCCGCGAGGTGCCGGCCCACCGGCCCGGCGCCGCCGGACCAGATGCCCACCGCGCTGAGGATGGCCAGGCCGAACAGGAGCAGCCCGGCGCCGTCGCGGCGGTGCTCCGGGTCCAGCTCGCGGGTGGTGGCGGCCTGCCGCCCGGCGGCCCGGAACGTCCAGCCGACGCCGTGCGCCAGCCCCATCCACAGTGCGCCCAGCGCGCGGCCCAGGAACGCCGCCGGGCTCGGCCCGGGCGCGGGGCGCCGTCGGGCGGTCGCCCGGGTGGTCTTCTTGGCCGGTTGGCGGGCACGGCTGTTCGTGGTTCCGCGCGGCGACGCGCCGCGCCGCCGGCTCGCCTGAGAGGTACGGCCCGCCATAGAGTCACCGTAACGGCGGGACCCGGCAGATCGCCGCTTTTCCGGGTCGTGTCCGCGCGTCGCGGCACGAATCCACCGCCGTTTGTGTTATTCGCCTCAGAAGGGATGCCCTCATGGCGTCGCCGGAGATCGAGGACGGTCCGGACGGCCCCCTGGCCGGACACCCGCAGGCGCTGCGACCGCTGACCGGCGAGCTGATCGCCGCCGTGCTGGCCAACCGGGGGTACGCGGTGGCCCGGGACGCCGACGGCGACCTGGTGGGCCGCTGGGACTCCAGCCTCATCTGGTTCTCCCGGCGGGGCGGCGCCGGTGAGCTGCTCCAGGTGCGCACCGTCACGGCACACCGGTTCGGGATCGAGCGCGTGCCCGACCTGCACGCCTTCTGCAACGCCTGGAACCACGACCGGCTCTGGCCGAAGGCGTTCGTGCACGTCGCCGACGACGGGCTGGCCCAGGTCTGCGGCGAGGTGACCACCGACCTGGAACGCGGCGTCACCCCGCACCAGCTCGACCAGCTCGTCGACTGCGGCGTCACCACCGGCTGCCAGCTCGCCGCCGCCGTGGCGGACCTGCCCGGCGGGGCGGTCCGGTGACCACCTTCCGGGACCGGGGCCTGGCCGACGCGCTCGCCGACGCCCGGGACCTGCCCGACGGCGAGGCCCGCTGCGCCGAGCTGGAACGCATCGCCGCCCGGGCCGATGCCACGGGCGATCCGCGTACCGGGCTGGCGGCGCGGTTCGCGCTGGTCGAGGCGTACCTGCACCTGGGCGAGCGGTGGCGGACCGTGGAGCCGGTGCGCCGCTGCCTGGCCATCGTGGACCGGCAACCGGGGCTGCTCGACGGCCCCGACGTGGCCGAACGGCTGTGCCGGCACCAGCGGCAGGCCGTAGAGGCGCTCTTCGGCACCCCCCGGGTGGCCCTGGACCAGGCCCGCTCCCTGCTGGACGATCTCGCCGACCGGCTGGGCCCGGACGCCGGGCCGGTGGCCGAGCTGCGCTGCCGGCTCGCCGACCATCTGGGCGACGAGCCGACGGCCCGGCGCGAGTACGACCGCTGGTCCGCCGGCGACGGGTCCGACCCGGTGGCCGGCTGCGCCGGCTGCGCCCCGGCCCGCCGGGCCGAACTGCTGGCCGGCTGGGGCGAGCCGGCGGCCGCCCTGGCCGCGCTGGAGCCGGCGCTCGACGGCGAGCCGGGCTGCACCGACCAGCCGGAGCGGGCCCTCGCCGTGGGGTTGCTGCCGTGGCTGCGGACCGGCGAGGCGACGCGCGCCGCCCGGGCGCACGTGCGGGCCTACCGCCGGCACCGCCGGGAACGGGCGGCCTTCCCGCAGCTCGCCGCCCACCTGCGGTTCTGCGCGCTGGGCGGGCACCTGGCCCACGGGCTGGACGTGCTGGCCGAGCAGCTGCCCCGGCTGGACCACCCGGCCGACGACCTGTCCGCGATGGAGTTCGCGGCGGCGGGCGCGCTGCTCTGCGGGCTGGCTGCCGAGGCCGGTCTCGGCGGGCGGCGGATCCACCGCCCCGGGCACGGGCCCCGGCCAGCCGCCGAGGTGGACGTGGCGACGCTCGGCGGCCAGCTCCAGGCCCTCGCCACCACGTTGGCCGGCAGTTTCGACGCCCGCAACGGCACCGGCCACCAGTCCGGCCGGATCGCCTCCTGGCTGGCCGAGCGGCCGCTCGCCGCACCGGCGCCACTGCCCGACGAGGACGACGTGGCGTCCGACGACGACCCGGCCGAGCCCGGGCCGCCCGGCGAGGAGGAGGTCGCCCCGCTGAGCCTGCGGCTGCTCACCACCGCCCTCGACGCGCGCGGCGACGCGTACACGCTGGAGCCGGACGGCACCGTGGTGGGGCGCTGGGGCGAGGCGGTGGTCCAGTTCCGCCGGCTCGGTGATCAGGGCGAGGTGCTGCACGCCCGGGCCGTGGCCCTGCGCCGGCTGCCGGCCGCCCGGCGCGCCGAGGCGTACGCGTTCTGCAACGCCTGGAACCACGACCGGCTGCTGCCGGCGGCGTACGTGCACGACCCGGGCGACGGGACGCTGCTGCTGGCCGCCGACGTCACCACCGACCTGGCGTACGGGGTGGCCCCGGCGCAGCTCGTCGTGCTGGTCACGTCGGCGGTCAGCACCGGGGCCGCGTTCGCCGAGGCGGTCGCCGCGCTGCCCTGAGCCCGCACGTGGCGCGGCCCCCGGCCACCGGGCGGTGGTGGACGGGGGCCGCGGTCCGGGGCCGCCGGGGTCGACCCGGCGGCGGTTCAGCGGGCGGAGAACGCCAGGGTGTACTCGCCGGCGCCGGCCAGCCCCACCACCCGGTAGCGGTAGGCGCCGGCCGGGGTGTCGGCGGTCAGCCGGGCGACCCCGTCGGTGCTGTCGGCGCGGGCCACGGTGCGGAACGCGGCGCCGGTGAAGCGTTGCAGCTCCAGCGCCACCCGGGCGCCCGCCGGCGCGGACACGCACGCCTCCTGGGCGCCGCCGGACACCCGGAAGAAGCGGCCGTCCGGCTGGACCTGCGCCCGACCGGCGGCGATCCGGCCGGTCCGGCTCACCTGCCCGGTGCAGTCGGCCGCGTCGCCGGCCGGCGGGGTGGCCGGCGCGGTGCTCGCCGGCGGCGCGGTGGACCCGCCGCCGGCCGGCGGCGCGGAGGGCGCCGGCTGGCCGCCCGCCGTGACCAGGGTCAGGTTGTTGCGCTGGAGGATCTCGTTGACCGGCTGGAAGAAGGTCACCCCGCCGCGCGTGCAGTCACCGGAGCCGCCGGACGTGACGCCCTGCGCCTGGTCGCCGGAGAGCCAGGCCCCGCCCGAGTCGCCCGGCTCGGCGCAGACGTTCGTCCGGGTCAACCCGGTGACCGTCCCCTCCGGATAGTTCACCGTGGCGTTCTTCGCCTGGATCACCCCGCAGCGGGTGCCGGTGGTCGAGCCGGAGCGGCACACCGAGGCGCCGACCGGAGCCTCGGTGGAGCCGTTCACCGGCACCGTGCCGCCGTTGAAGTCGTTCACCACGCCCTGCGGCGTCCACTGGCCGTTGACCTCGACGACAGCCCAGTCGTCGCCGGGGAACGAGGAGGCGGCGAAGGTGCCCTGGGCGACCCGGTTCGCGCCGGTGGTCCGGTCCCCCGGCCGGCCGCAGTGCCCGGCCGTGACGAAGCCGCCGACCACCGAGAAGCCCACCGAGCAGCGTCCGGCGTCGTTGATGAAGTACGCGTCCCCGCCCCGCACGTCGAACAGCGGGCGGGGCGCCTCGTCGGCGGTCCGCACCCGTACCGCGCCGGCGGGCGCCCCGCCGGCCTCGGCGAAGCGGCGGCCGGCCGCCTCGGCGCCGGGCTGCGCGACCACCATTACCGAGTTGGTGGGCACGTCGACGTACCAGCCGGCGACGTCCGGGGTGGCGTCGCGGCCGGCCGCGTCGAGGCGGGTCTTCACGGCGTCGAGTTCGGCGACCCCGCGGTCCACCGGCTTCGGCACCGCGCCGGCGGCGGTCACCCGGGCCGCCTGGCCGGGATCGGCCACCGCCACGTTGAGCGTCGCGCCGTCGGCGCCGAGCCAGCTGCCGCCGTAGTCGGCGCCGAGTTCGGTGCGGAGTTTCGCGACCGTGCCCGACGCCCACCGCTCGGTCTTCAGCCGCCGCGCCGCCTGGTCCCGGGTGAGCGAGAGGTCGCGGCTCAGCGCGTCCAGCACCTCGGGCGCGACGCCGTCGGACGCCGCCGGGGCGGTCCGCCGGGTCGCCGGGTTCTCGCCGGCGAACGACGGCAGGGTCACCGCCGCCGCCGTGCCCGCCGCCGCCACCAGCACGCCGATGGCTGTCATCCGTCTGCGGTCCATCCGCCACGCTCCTCCCGGCCGGCGCGGGTACGCCTGCCGGAGCGGTATACGGAGACGGACGCCGATCGGTTGAGGGCGACCGGTCAGGATCGACGGAGCGTGGCGGGACGGCTTCGGGGCGTACCCGCCGAACGCGACGCCGGCCCACCGCGGACGGTGGACCGGCGTGCGGCGCGCGGGGCGGTCAGACCTCGACGACCGTCGGCACGATCATCGGCCGGCGGCGGTACGCGTCGTTCACCCAGCGTCCGACGGTGCGCCGGACGATCTGCTGGAGCTGGTGCGGGTCGGTGATGCCGTCCGCGGCGGCCCGGTTCAGCGCCTCGGTGACCAGCGGGATGACCGGGTTGAACGCCTCCGGGTCCTCGGAGAAGCCCTTCGCCGAGAGGGTCGGCCCGCCGACCACCTTGCCGGTGACCGAGTCGACCACCACGGTGGTGGCGATGAAGCCGCCGTCGCCGAGGATCCGGCGCTCGGTGAGCAGCGACTCGCTGACGTCGCCGACGGCGAGGCCGTCGACGTAGACGTACCGGCTCTTCACGTGGCCCACCAGGCTGGCGCGCCCGTCGACCAGGTCGACCACGTCGCCGTCCTCGCAGAGCACCACCCGGTCCGGCGCGACGCCGGACTCGATGCCGAGCCGGGCGTGCGCCCGCAGGTGCCGCCACTCGCCGTGCACCGGCATGAGGTTGCTCGGGCGGGTGACGTTGAGCAGGTAGAGCAGCTCTCCGGCGGGGGCGTGACCGGAGACGTGCACCTTGGCCACGTCCTTGTGGATCACCGTGGCGCCGGCCCGGGCCAACCGGTTGATCACCCGGTAGACCGAGGTCTCGTTGCCCGGCACCAGCGAGGAGGCGAGCACCACGGTGTCGCCGGGGGCGATGGTGATGTGCCGGTGGTCGCCGCTGGCCATCCGGCCCAGCGCGCTCATCGGCTCGCCCTGCGAGCCGGTCGACATCAGCACGATCTGCTCGGGCGGCAGCGTGGTGGCCTCCTCCAGCCCGACCACCAGGCCCGGCGGGATGTTGAGCAGGCCCAGGTCGCGGGCGATGCCCATGTTGCGCACCATCGACCGGCCGATCAGCGCCACCTTGCGGCCGTGCTCCACCGCCGAGTCGAAGACCTGCTGCACCCGGTGCACGTGCGAGGCGAACGAGGCCACGATGATCCGGCCGCGCGCCTTCGCGAAGATCGAGTCGAGCACCGGCCCGATCTCCCGCTCCGGGGTGACGAAGCCGGGGATCTCCGCGTTGGTGGAGTCCGAGAGCAGCAGGTCCACGCCCTCGGCGCCGAGCCGGGCGAAGCCGGCCAGGTCGGTGATCCGGCCGTCCAGCGGGAGCTGGTCCATCTTGAAGTCGCCGGTGTGCAGCACCAGGCCGGCGCCGGTGCGGATGGCCACCGCGAGCGCGTCGGGGATCGAGTGGTTCACCGCGAAGAACTCGCACTCGAACGGGCCGAGCCGCTCGCGCCGCCCCTCGGCGACGGTCAGCGTGTACGGCTGGATCCGCCGCTCGGCCAGCTTCGCCTCGACCAGCGCCAGGGTGAACTGCGAGCCGACCAGCGGAATGTCCGGCTTGTGGGCGAGCAGGTACGGCACCGCGCCGATGTGGTCCTCGTGGCCGTGGGTGAGCACGATGGCCTGCACGTCGCCCAGCCGGTCCAGGATCGGCCCGAAGTCGGGCAGGATCAGGTCCACGCCCGGCTGCTCGACGTCGGGGAAGAGCACCCCGCAGTCGACGATCAGCAGCTTGCCGTCGTACTCGAAGACCGTCATGTTCCGGCCGATGGCGCCGAGTCCGCCGAGCGGGATGATCCGCAGGCCGCCCTCCGGCAGCGGCGGGGGCAGCTCACCCTCGATGTGCGCCTCGGTCACGCGTCACCTCATTCTGCGACGCCGTCGCGCGGCGTCCGTCGTGTTGTTCGATCATTCGGGTAGGGGCAGGCCCGCCGCGGCGCAGTCGGCGCGCAGCTGGGCCAGTTCGTCGCCGGTGGCGTCCACCAGCGGGGGTCGCACCGGGCCGGCCGGCAGGCCCTTGGCCGCCAGGCCCGCCTTCACCAGGATCACGCCCTGGGTCCGGAAGATGCCGGTGTACAGCGGCAGCAGCCGCCGGTGCAGGGCGAGTGCCGTGGCGGTGTCGCCCGCCTCGTACGCCTCGATCATCTGCTTGGTCTGCACACCGGTGAAGTGCGTGGAGGTGCCGACCACGCCGACCGCGCCGACCGCGAGGGCGGGCAGGGTCAGCGCGTCCTCGCCGCTGTAGAACGCCAGGTCGCTGCGGGCCAGCACCCAGGAGGTGGCGGTGAGGTCACCCTTGGCGTCCTTGACCGCCACGATCCGCCCGTGCTCGGCCAGCTTCACCAGGGTGTCGGTGGCGATCTCGGTGCCCGCCCGGTGCGGGATGTCGTACAGCATGATCGGCAGCCCGGTGGCGTCGGCGACCGCGGTGAAGTGGCGCAGCAGCCCGCTCTGCGGCGGCTTGTTGTAGTACGGCGTCACCACCAGCAGACCGTGCGCGCCGGCCTTCTCCGCCTGCGCGGCCAGCTCGATCGTGTGCCGGGTGTCGTTGGTGCCCACCCCGGCGACGATCCGGGCGCGGTCGCCCACCGCCTCCGCGACGGCGCGGATCAGGGCCTCCTGCTCCGCGTCGGTGGTGGTCGGCGACTCGCCCGTGGTGCCGTTGAGCACCAGCGCGTCGTTGCCCTGCTCGTCGACGAGGTGGCTGGCAAGCCGGACGGCCCCGTCGAGGTCGAGCGACCCGTCGGCGGTGAACGGGGTCACCATGGCCGTGATCAGTCGTCCGAACGGGCGCGAGGCGCCCCGGTTCGGGGCGGCAGGGAGGTCGTGCGTCATGTTCACAACCTAGCGGACGACCACCGGGGCCCCGGCGGCGAAGGGCGACGACTCACTCGGCGTGCGGAGAGGCCGCCACCTCGGTGCCGTCGGGCAGCGTGGAGATCACGAAGTCGGCGAAGACGTTCGGAGCGACCCCCTGGAGCTGCCGCAGGCACTCCACGGCCAGCTCGCGGATCTCCACGTCGGCGTGCTCGGTGGCGCGCATCTTGATGAAGTGCCGCCACGCCCGGTAGTTGCCGGTCACCACGATCCGGGTCTCGGTGGCGTTGGGCAGCACCGCCCGGGCCGCCTGCCGGGCCTGCTTGCGGCGCAGCGTCGGGTTGGGCTCGTCGGTGTACCGGGCCTCCAGGCCCTCCAGCAGCTCGGTGTACGCCCGGACCGCCGCCTCGCTCGCCTCGACGAACTTCTTGTGCAGCTCCGGGTCGTCGGCGATCACCGCGGGCTCGACCATGGCGGCGTCCCGCTCCGGGACGTAGCGCTGGGAGAGCTGGGAGTAGGAGAAGTGCCGGTGCCGGATCAGTTCGTGGGTGAAGGACCGGGACACCCCGCTGAAGTAGAAGCTCACCGAGCCGTGCTCCAGCACGGACAGGTGCCCCACGTCCAGGATGTGCGCCAGGTAGCCGGCGTTGGTCGCGGTGGCCGGGTTCGGCTTCTTCCAGCTCTGGTAGCAGGCCCGGCCGGCGAACTCGGCGAGCGCCTGACCGCCCTCCGCGTCGGTCGACCACGGCACGTCGTCCGGGGCCTGGAACTGGGTCCACGCGATCAGCTTGACCTGGGGCTGCACCATCTCCGGCATTCCTGCGACTGTAGTGGCCCCTGGGCTTCCGGGGAAACTCGGACGCGCGGACGTGAACCAGCACACCGGCGGCGGGCAGCGGTCAGACGTAGAGCGAGGTGAAGGGGGCCCAGGGCAGGTTGCGGGCCACCGAGAAGGCGAGCCAGAGGGCCAGGAAGCCGCCGATCACCTTGGGGCTGATCCGCAGCTCCGGCAGCCGCCAGCCGAACGCCCGGTTGCCCGCCCAGCTCACGAAGAGCCAGGCCAGGAAGGGCAGCGAGAAGACGAAGAGGAAGTGGTGGCGGGCGGCGGCCGGGAGGTCGGCGTGCAGCACGTACCAGAGGGCGCGGGTGCCGCCGCAGCCCGGGCAGTCCAGCCCCGTGGTGAGCTTGAGCAGGCAGGTCGGCCGGGCGTCCGGATCGCTGTGGGTGGGGTCGCTGAGCAGGGCGTACGCCATGCCCAGGCCGACGCAGCCGAGCGCCGCGAGGGGCACCGCCCAGCGCGGGGCGCGGGCGTGCAGCCGCAGCACCAGGCGGGTGAACCGGTCCGGCTCGACCGGCGGGTAGGCCACCCCGGCGGGCCAGGCCCCGGCCGCGTGCTCCGCGTGCGGCCCGTGGTGGACGTGCGGCACGGCGTGTTCCCCGTGCGGTCCGGTGACGGTGGTGGGCGACCCGGCCGGGGCCGGTCCGGAGGGATCGGCGGTCGGGTGCGGGTCGGGCGCGGCGGCCGGCCGGTCAACGCTCGTCACGCGCTCACCGTACACCCGCCACGCCCACCAGGGCGGCGGCCAGCGGGGCCGCCAGGTCGCCCGCGGCGGGCGGGGCGACCGCGTCCAGGCCGAGCCAGCCGGCGAGCCGGTAGAGCTCGGCGGCGAGCGCCACGGCCGTCTCCCCCGGCTCGGCGCCGGGCTCGACCCAGGCGGCCGGCACCAGTAGCACCCCGGCCTTCCGGTCGGCCTTGAGGTCGACCCGGGCGGTGAACCGCTCGCCCTGGAGGAAGGGCAGCACGTAGTAGCCGTAGACCCGCTGCGGCGCGGGCACGTAGATCTCGATGCGGTAGGTGAAGTCGAAGAGCCGCTCGGCGCGGGCCCGCTCCCAGACCAGCGGGTCGAACGGGCTGACCAGGGTGTTGCCGCGGACCCAGCGGGGCAGCCGGGCCTGGGCGTGCAGGTAGGCGGGCTGCCGCCAGCCCGACACGGTGACCGGGGTCAGCTCACCCGCCTCGACCAGCTCGGCGATGGCCTGCCGGGCGCCGGCCACCGGCAGCCGGAAGTAGTCGCGCAGCTCCGGCTCCGCCGCCACGCCCAGCGACCGGGCGGCGATCGCCACGAGCGTGCGGTGGGCGTCGGCGTCGCTCGGGGTGGGCGCGTCGAGCACGGCGGCCGGCAGCACCCGTTCGGGCAGGTCGTAGCGGCGGGCGAACGACGTGGTGCGGTCGGCGGCGGTCACCTCGCCGGCCCAGAACAGGAACTCCAGCGCCCGCTTGACGGTGGACCAGTTCCACCCCCAGTTGCCGGTCTCGCGCGGCGCGTCGTGCTCGATCTCGGCGGCGGTGAGCGGACCCCGGGCGGCCACCTCGTCGCGCACCCAGGCGACCAGCTCGGGCTGCTCCTGGGCGATCCGGCGCATCCCGCCCCACGCCTCGTCGTGGGCCTTGGCCATCCGCCAGCGCAGCGCCGGGTGCAGCCCCACCGGCACCAGCGACGCCTCGTGGGCCCAGTATTCGAACAGGTCGCGCGGGCGCCGGTAGGCGGCGGTGTCGAGCAGGGTGGTCGGGTAGGGCCCGATCCGGCTGTAGAGCGGCAGGTAGTGCGCGCGTTGCAGGACGTTGACCGAGTCCATCTGGATGAGCCCGACCCGGTCGAGCACCCGGCGCAGGTGCCGGCGGCTGGGCACGCCGGTCGGCGCCGGATCGGCGAAGCCCTGGGCGGCCAGGGCGATCCGGCGGGCCTGGGCGAGGGAGAGCGATTCCGGTGCGGCCATCGTCGGGGACCCTAATCCACCGGTACGACACGACGGCTCCAGGTCGCGGCGCGGCGTCAGACGCGCCGATCTGGAGTTGTCGCAGTGCGGCGGCTGGACCGATCGCCCGACGCGGCATAGAACGGACGGGTGCCCACCATCCGCCGGGAGGAACCGGACGACGCCGAGGCGATCGCCCGGGTGCACATCCGCGGCTGGCAGGCCGGGTACGCCGGGATCATGCCGGACGAGGTGCTGAACCGGCTGAACCCGGCCGCCTGGGCGCAGCGCCGCCGGGACCTCGGCACGGCCGACCCGGAGCACCCGTTCACAACGCTGGTCGCCGAGGTCGACGGGGCGGTCGTCGGGTTCACCACCTTCGGGCCGTACCGGAACAACCAGGACCGGGGCGACCTGGACGCGCGGTACGGCGAGGTCCTGGCGCTCTACCTGGAGCCGGCGCACTGGGGCGGCGGGCTCGGGCTTGCGCTGCACGCGGCGGCCCGCGCCGGGCTGGCGGAGCGGGCGTGGACGGAGTACCGGCTCTGGGTGCTCGCCGACAACGCCCGGGCCCGCCGCTTCTACGAGCGGGCCGGGTTGTCACCGGACGGGGAGGAGTCCACCTACCCGGTCCCGCTGCACGGCGGGCGGGACCCGGTCCGGCTCCGCGAGCTGCGCTACACCGCCCGGCTCGACGGCTGACCCGGCCGGCCCGCCCCGACCGGCGGGACCGCCGCCGGTCGGCGTGGCCCCGCGGCGGACCGGCAGGGCGAGCAGCAGCGCCAGGCTGATCCAGACGTAGGTGTTGCTGCCCAGGAAGCCGTCGACCCCGGTGAAGTCCTTCTCCCAGGCCCAGACGATCCGGCTGGTCAGGAAGGCGTACCCGACGAGCGCGGCGGCCAGCAGCAGGCGGCGCCGCCGGCTGCGGGCGGGCGCGGCCATGCCGTTGTCGACCAGCAGGATCAGCCCCGGCAGCAGCCAGACCAGGTGGTGCACCCAGGTCACCGGGCTGACCAGGCACATGGTGGCGCCGGTCAGCGCCAGGCCGGTGGCCTCGTCGCCGGCGGCCACCGCGGCCCGGGAGCGCCAGCCCCAGACGACCAGGGTGGCGAGGACCAGCGCCAGCCAGGCGACGGTGCTGGGGTGTTCCGGGTCGAGCCGGGCCACCACCCCGCGCAGCGACTGGTTGGAGACGAAGGCCAGCTCGCCCACCCGGTCGGTGTTCCACAGCGCCTCGGTCCAGAACTCGCGGGAGGCGTCCGGGAAGAGCGCGGCGGCCACCAGGGTCGCGGCGGCGGCCGCGCCCATGGCGGTGAACGCGGCCCGCCAGCGGCCGGTGACCAGCAGGTAGACGATGAAGATGCCGGGGGTCAGCTTGATCGCGGTGGCCAGGCCGATGCCGACCCCGGCCCAGCGGCTGCGCGCCGGCAGCAGCCGGAGCAGGTCCACCGCCACGAGGAACAGCAGCAGCATGTTGACCTGGCCGAAGTTCACCGTCTCGCGCATCGGCTCGTAGGCGGCGGCCAGGCAGAGCGCCACGGCGAGGACGAACCAGCGGGTCCAGCCGGCGCGCCGGGCGACCGGGTCGAGCAGCCACCAGATGACCACCGCGCTGGCCACCACGGTGGCGGCCACGCTCACCGCGATCGCCGCGGTCCAGGGCAGGTACGCCATCGGCAGCATGACGAGCGCGGCGAACGGCGGGTAGGTGAAGCCGTACTGGGTGCCGCCCTTGAGGAAGTCGTAGATCTCCCCGCCGTCGTGCACCCAGAAGGTCAGCGCGCCGTAGTAGACCTTGAGGTCGAAGAAGCCGTGCCGCACGGCCGCCACCGAGAGGAAGACGGTCACCGCGACGGCGAGCGCCACCACGGCGACGACCTGCGCGATCGTCCGCCTGGCACCCTGCGCCACCGTCGCCCTCCTCGCCCTGCGTAGGCTCACGTGCCATGGCTCTCGGGTACGTCCGCCCCGCGCGTCCGTCCGACGCCGGCGAGATCGCACGCCTCCAGCTCGCCACCTGGCGGGCCGCGTACCGCCGGATCCTGCCCCGGCACGTGCTCGACAACCTGGACGAGGCGTACCTCGCCCGGCGGTGGAGCGCCGCCGTGCAGGAGCCGCCCTCGGGCGCGCACCGCGTGCTGGTCGCCGTCGAACAGGCCGAGCAATCGTATCTGGTGGGGTTCGCCGCTTCCGGTCCGGCCGACGCCGAGGCGCTCGCGCCGGGCGAGCCGGCCGAGGCGCTCGCCGACGGTGTGGCGGCGGTGACCGACCTGCTGGTCGAGCCGCGCTGGGGCCGGCGCGGGCACGGCAGCCGGCTGCTCGCCGCGATGGTCGACCACTGGCGGGAGGACGGCTTCACCCGCGCGGTGGCCTGGGCGTTCGACGCCGACGCGGCGACCCGGAAGTTCCTCACCTCGACGGGCTGGGAGCCGGACGGCGCGGCCCGCGCGCTGGACGTGGACGACATGCTGGTCCCCCAGGTCCGCCTGCACGTCGGCGTTCCCGCCGAGCCGGTGGCCTCCTGAGTAGGCGCTGTCGGGGGTAGCGCCTACCGTGGCGGGATGACGACCGCACCGGCGCCCGCGACGAGTGACCTGGAGCCGTTCCGGGTCGAGTTGACGGGCTACGCCTACCGGATGCTCGGCTCGGTGTTCGATGCCGAGGACGCGGTGCAGGAGACCCTGCTGCGGGCCTGGCGCGGCCGGGACGGCTTCGACGGCCGGTCCAGCCTGCGCACCTGGCTCTACCGGATCGCCACCAACGTCTGCCTCGACCTGCTGCGCGGGCGCGGCCGGCGGGCCCTGCCCGTCGACCTGGGCGGCCCGGCCGTGCCGGTGGTCGAGTCGCTCGGCACGCCGGCCGGCGGCTGGGTCGAGCCGGTGCCCGACACGGCGGTGCTCCCGGCCGACCCGGCCGAGCTGGCGGTGGCCCGGGAGTCGGTGCGGCTGGCGTTCGTCGCGGCGCTCCAGCACCTGCCGCCCCGGCAGCGCGCCGTGCTGATCCTGCGGGACGTGCTCCGCTGGCGCGCCGACGAGGTCGCCGACCTGCTCGACGCCACCGTGCCGGCGGTCAACAGCGCGCTCCAGCGGGCCCGGGCGACCCTGGCCGGGGTGCGCGCCGAGCGGCGCGTCGGTCCGGATCTCGACCCGGTCGACCGCGACCTGCTCGACCGCTACGTGGACGCCTTCGCCCGCTACGACATCGACGCCCTGGTCGCGCTGCTGCGCGAGGACGCCGTGCAGAGCATGCCGCCCTACCCCATGTGGCTGCGCGGCGCGGCGGACATCGGCCGCTGGCTGGGCGGGCCGGGCGCCGAGTGCCGGGGCTCCCGGCTGGTGCCTGTGGCCGCGAACGGCGTGCCGGCCCTGGCGCAGTACCGGGTCGACCCGGCCGGCGGCCACCAGGCCTTCTCGATCACCGTGCTGGAGTGCGCCGAGGGGCGGATCGCCCGGCTCACCCACTTCCTGGAGCCCCGGCTCTTCCCGCGCTTCGGGCTGCCGACCCGGCTCGATCCGCGACCCGCCGATGAGTTTCCGCCCCCTGCGGCGTCCACCCCTGGTAGGCACGACGGAGGCGGCGCACCGGCGGAGTGAGGAGCGGGTCATGTTCAGGGACACGAAGGCGTTCACCGGGTTCTCGGTGGACGATCCGGACCGCGCGGAGCGGTTCTACACCGACGTCCTGGGGCTGCGGGTGTCCCGGGACGACGCGATGGGCGGCCTGCTGACCCTGCACCTGGCCGGCGACCGGCCGGTGCTGGTCTACCCGAAGTCCGACCACCGCCCGGCCACCTACACGGTGCTCAACTTCCCCGTCCCGGACGTCGACCGGGCGGTGGACGAGCTGGTCTCCCGCGGGGTGCGGTTCGAGCGCTACGAGGGCATGCCGCAGGACGACAAGGGCGTCATGCGGGGCAACGGCCCGACGATCGCCTGGTTCACCGACCCGGCCGGCAACGTGATCTCGGTGCTCCAGGAGAGCTGAGCCGGGGCCGGTGGTCCCGGCACGGGGCGGGACCGCCGGCCTCCGGTCAGCCCTTGTCGGCGCCCTCGTTCGCGCCGCGGACGAAATACCGCTGGAAGATCACGAAGAGCACCGCCACCGGGATGGTGGCGAGCAGCGCGGCGCCCAGCTTGAGCGGATACTGGGTGCCCTTGCCGAGCGACCCGCTGACCAGATCGGCCAGCCCGCGGGGCAGGGTGAACAGGTCCGGGTTCTGCACCGAGACCAGGCTGTGCGGGAACTCGTTCCAGGAGCCCTGGAACGACAGGATGGTCAGCGTGATGAGGGCCGGCCGCGCCATCGGCAGCACCACCGACCAGAAGGTGCGGAACACGCCCGCGCCGTCGATCCGGGCGGCCTCCTCGACGCTGACCGGCACCGACTCGAAGAACTGCTTCATGATGAAGACCCCGGCCGCGTCGGCGAGCAGCGGCACCACCAGGCCCGCGTAGCTGTCGTAGAGGCCGATCTGCTTGAGCACCAGGAACTTCGGGATGAGCAGCACCACGCCGGGCACCGCCATCACCGCGATGATCGCGGCGAAGAGCCCGGCCCGGCCCCGGAAGCGCAGCCGCGCCAGCGCGTAGCCGGCGAGCGAGTCGAAGAAGACCCGGCCGAGGGTGACCAGCACGGTGACCAGCAGCGAGTTGCCGAGCCACAGCGGGAAGTTGGTGCCCGCGAAGATCCGCTCGAAGCCGGCCAGGGTCAGCGGGTCGGGCACCGGCGAGAGCGGGTTCGCCGCCGCGTCCGGCTCGGTCTTGAACGAGTTGCCGAGCTGGATGACGAACGGGTAGAGGAAGACCAGCCCGAAGGCGATCAGGACCGCGTACCCCAGGATGCGGTTGACCCGGGCGCGCGGCCCGCGGTCGGCGCGGCGCGTGACGGGCGCCGCCGGCCGGTCGGTGAGCACGGCCATGTCAGGACCCCTCCGATACGCGTCGCCGCCACCACCGGGCCCGCCGGGGCTCGTCCCGGTCGGCCATCACCCGGCGTTGGAGCAGGGTCAGCAGGATGATGATCAGGAACAGCACGAAGGAGATGGCCGCGCCGGAGCCGTAGTCGAAGTCCCGGAAGGCGGTCCGGTACGACAGGTACGCCGGGGTGAGCGTGGTCTTGGCCGGGTCGCCCTGGCTCATCACGTACACCTGGTCGAAGACCTGCCAGGAGCCGATCAGGCCGAGGGTGAGCACCAGGAACATGGTGGGCTTGATCAGCGGCAGGGTGACGTGGCGGAAGCGCTGCCAGCGGCTCGCCCCGTCGAGGGTGCTGGCCTCGTCGAGGGCCACCGGGACGTTCTGCAACGCGGCCAGGAACATCAGCATGAAGGTGCCCGACGTGGTCCAGATGACCATGCTGATGATCGACACCATGGCCACGCTCGGGCCGGCGAGCCAGTCCCACCAGGTCAGGCCGAACGGGCCGCCGGAGGTGAGCGCGCCGGGCGGGGTGTCCACCCCGACGGCGCCGAACAGCAGGTGCAGCACGCCCCGGGAGTCGGCGAACCACTCCGGCCCGTTGATCCCGAGGAGGCCGAGCAGCCGGTTGACCGCGCCGGAGTTGGCGAACAGGAACAGGAACACCACGCTGATCGCCACGGAGCTGGTGACCGAGGGGAAGTAGAAGGCGCTGCGGAAGAAGCCCTTCCCCTTGAGCATCCGGTTGTTGACCACGAGGGCGAGGCCGAGGGCGAGCACGGTCTGCACCGGCACGACGATGCCCACGTAGTACATGTTGTTGCGGATGCTGGTCATGAAGTCGCGGCGGTCCAGCCCGTCCTCGGCGAACAGCCGGGTGTAGTTGTCGCCGCCCACGAACGGCACGTCGGCGGTGAACGGGCTGCCCTGGCCGTTCCAGTCGGTGAGGCTCACCCACAGTGCCATGAGGATCGGCAGCAGCAGGAAGAGCCCGAGGATCACGATGACCGGCGCGACGAAGAGCCAGCCCGCGATGTTCTCGTTGCCGCGGACGCCGCCGCCGCGACGGCGGCGCGGCTGCGCCGGCGTGGTCGCCGGGGCGCGCAGCGCTTCGGTTGCCATCTCGTCCCTCCCTCCTTGTCCGTGCGAGCAGGCGGGGAGGGGCCCGGTCCGGGCCCCTCCGCCACCGCTCAGCCGCCGAGCGCCGCCTTGGCGTTCTTGTCGAAGTTGGCCAGGATCGTCTTCGGGTCACCGGTGGCGAGCCCCTGGAGGCCGGCTTCCAGGTCGCGCAGGACGCTGTCCATCTTCGGGGCGTTCACCGGGCCCTGGGCGTACGCGGCGCCGTCGATGAACGGCTTGTCCGCCGGGAAGGCGCCGGTGTACTGGTCGCGGACGGACTGCCGGGACGGCATCACGCCGAACGCCTTGGCGAAGGTCACCTGCTGGTCGCCCGCGGTCATCGCCTCGACGAACTTGATCGCCTGGTCCTTGAACTTCGACTTGGCGGCGACGCCCCAGCACTGGGTGAACGAGAGGGTGCCCTGCCCCTTGGGGCCGGCCGGCAGCGGCACGACCTTGTACTTCACGTTCGGGAAGTCGTTCTGCAGGGCACCCTTGATCCAGTTGCCCTCGATGGTCATGACGGCCTTGCCCTTGCCGAACGCCTCACCGGACCAGCCGGCGTCGAGCTGCTTAGGGAACTTCGCGTAGCCGTTGGTGAGCAGCGACTTCACGTACTGGAGGGCCTGGAGGTTCTCCGGGGTGTCGGCGGTGGGCTGCTTGCCGTCCTTGCTCATGAGCCACCCGCCGTTCTGCACCATGAAGGCGCCGATCCGGTCGCGGGTGTCGCCGAGGGCGAGCGCCACCATCTTCTTCGCCTTGATCTTCTCGCTGACCGCGGTGAGCTGGTCCCAGGTGGTCGGCACGTCGGCGTCGGTCAGGCCGGCCTTCGCCCACAGGTCGGTGTTGATCTCCAGGGCGAGGGTGGAGAAGTCCTTCGGCGCGCAGTAGAGCTTGCCGTCGTAGGTGAACGTGGTGCGCAGGCTCTCGTAGAAGTCGTCCTTGTTGCTGATCTTGTCGCCGTACGGCTCCAGCGCGCCGACGCTGGCGTAGTCGGCGAAGCGGCTCGCGTCGACGTAGAAGACGTCCGGCGGGGTGCCGCCGGCGAGGGCCTGACCGAGCTGCTGGGTGAGGTCCTGGGCCGGGGTGACGGTGGCGGTGTTGCCGCTGGACGAGGCCCACTTGGCGGCCGCGTCCTGCACCGCCTTGGTCTCGGCCTCGCCGGAGGAGCCGATCAGGATCTGGAGGCTGGCCGGACCGCTGGACTGCTTGGTGTCGTTCGCGGAGTCGTCGAAGCCGCTGCCGCACGCGGCGGAGCCGAACAGGGCGACGGCGGCGAGGCCGGCCACCGCCGCCCGAGTGAGGGTGCGAGGTGTCATCTGACTCTCCTGGTGGGGGATGTGGTCACGCCGTGTGCCGGAGCACCAGCGCGGGAGCGAGCAGCACATGGGGGTCGGTGGGCTGGCCGTCGAGCAGGCCGGTGAGCAGGTCGACGCAGCGGGCGGCGGCCGCGGAGAGCGGCTGGCTGACACTGCTCAGCCCGACCGCGGCGGCCACCGGGGTGTCGTCGAAGCCGACGACGGCGACCGGCGCCGCCGCGCCGCGCGCCGCCTGGAGCGCGCCGAGGGCGAGCGAGTCGCTGGCGCAGACCACCGCGGTCGGCGGCGCGTCGCGGGCGAGCAGGTCGCGTAGCTCCCGCTCACCCTCGGCGATGCCGTCCTCGGTCTCCCGGCGCAGGCCGGCCACGTCGAGGCCGGCCGCCGTCATCGTGGTACGCCAGCCGGCGCACCGGTCGTCGCCGACGCCGGAGCCGGTCGGCCAGCCGAGGAAGGCGATCCGCCGGTGGCCGGTGTCGAGCAGGTGCCGGGTGACCTGCGCGGTGCCGGCGGCGCCGTCCACGTCGACCCACGGGTGCCCGTCGAGGGCGTCCCAGGGCCGGCCGAAGGTCACGAAGGGCACCTCGCGCTCGGCCAGCCACGCGGTGCGCGGGTCGCCGTGCTTGGTGCCGGTGAGCACGAACGCGTCCAGGTCGTACGCGCCGAGCAGGTCGTCGTAGGTGGTGATCTCCTGGTCGTCGTCCCGGGCCGTGTAGAGCAGGACCCGGTAGCCGGCGGCGTCGGCGGTCTCGGTGAGGCCGTGCAGGAACCGGTCGAGCACCGAGCCGTTGATCCCGTCCCGGGTGGGCTCGATGCGGACCGCGATGAGCCGGGACCGACCGGTCCGCATCTGCCGGGCGGCCTGGTTGGCCCGGTAGCCGAGCGCGTCGATGGCCTCCTGCACCCGCCGCCGGGTCTCCTCGCGGACGATGTGCGGGGCGTTGAGCACGTTGGAGACCGTCTGCCGGCTCACCTGGGCGTGCCGCGCCACCGTCGCGATGGTCACCTTTTCAGCCACGAAATCCCTCTCGCCGCCTTGAACGATCCAACTCCGATGCGGCAGGATTAGATCGTTCAAAGTTTCTGGAATGTTTCGCACTTTGCACCGGCCGGAGCCATCTGTCAAGACATCCCCGGCCCACCGATCAGCACCGGGAGTTCCCCTTGTCCGAACGCCACCTGCAACCCCTGCTGCACGACCTGGTCGGCGTGGTGCACGCCCCCACCAGCGCGCTGGGCGACGCGGCGGGCCAGATCCGGCCGCACGGCGTCCAGGGCGCCTTCCACGCCGACGCCCGGGTGCTCTCCCGCGCCGAACTGCGCCTCGACGACCGGGAGCCGGAGCCGCTGACCCGGGGATCGGCCGGGCCGCACGGCGCCCGCTTCGTGGCCCTGGCCCGCTGGCTCGGCGACCCCACCCCCGACCCGACCGTACGGGTCGAGCGCACCCGGCAGGCCGGACCGCACGGCCTCACCGAGGAGGTCGTCGTGTCGTCCACCGCCACCGGCCCGGTGCGCACCACGGTCAGCGTCGACCTCGGCTGCGACCTCGCCCCCATCGAGCTGGTCAAGTCCGGGGGGAGCGGCACGCCGCTGGAGGCCAAGGCCGGCGAGCCGGGCCGGGTCCAGTGGGCCGCCGAGGGGCTCACCGTGACCGTGACCGGCGAGGCGGCCACCGTGGACGCCACCGGCGACCGTGCCACCGCACCCCGGCTGAGCTGGCCCGTCACGCTCGCCCCCGGCGGGTCGGCGACACTGCGCTGGCGCCTCGCCGTCACCGACCCGAAGGCCGTGGTGACCGCCGCCCCGCCCGGTCCCGGCTGGTCCGAGCCGGCGGTACGCGCCGACGACCGCCGCCTGGTCCGGCTCCTCGACCGCTCCCTGGCCGACCTGCGCGGGCTGCGGCTGGCCGAGCCCGCCCACCCGGAGGACGTCTTCCTCGGCGCCGGCGTGCCCTGGTTCCTCACCCTCTTCGGCCGCGACAGCCTCTGGGCCGCCCGGATGATGCTGCCGCTCGGCACCGACCTGGCCGCCGGCACGCTGCGGGTGCTGGCCCGCCGGCAGGGCGCCCGGGTCGACCCGGTCACCGGTGAGGCGCCCGGCAAGATCCTGCACGAGCTGCGCCGGCACGAGTTCACCCTGGACGAGGGGCTGCGGCTGCCGCCCGCGTACTACGGCACGGTCGACGCCACCATGCTCTGGATCGGGCTGCTGCACGACGCCTGGCGCTGGGGGCTCGCCGCCGACCAGGTCGAGCCGCTGCTCCCCCACCTGGAGGCGGCGCTCGACTGGCTCGCCGAGCACGCCGACGCCGACGGCGACGGCTTCGTCGAGTACGTCGACGCCACCGGCCACGGCCTCGCCAACCAGGGCTGGAAGGACTCCGGCGACGCGGTGCGCTTCCGGGACGGCCGGCTGGCCGCGCCGCCCATCGTGCTGGCCGAGGTGCAGGGGTACGCGTACCAGGCCGCCGTGAACGGCGCCGACCTGCTCGACGCCTTCGGCCGCCCCGGCGCCGACCGCTGGCGCTCCTACGCCGACCGGCTCGCCACCCGGTTCCGCGGCGCGTTCTGGGTCGACGGCCCGTACGGCCCGCAGCCCGCCCTGGCCCTCGACCGGGACAAGCGCCCGGTGGACTCGCTGACCAGCAACATCGGCCACCTGCTCGGCACCGGGCTGCTCTCCGACGCCGAGTCGGCGCAGGTCGCCGCCCTGCTCTCGACCGAGGCCCTGGCGGGCGGCTTCGGGCTGCGCACCATGTCCACCGACGACGCCGGGTTCAGCCCGCTGTCCTACCACTGCGGGTCGATCTGGGCCCACGACACCGCCATCGTGCTCGGCGGGCTGGCCCGGGCCGGTCACCGCGAGGCGGCGCTACGGCTCGCCGACGGCCTGCTGGCGGCCGCCGAGGCGTTCGACTACCGCCTCCCCGAGCTGTACGGCGGCGACGACCGGGCGGCGCTCGGCCGGCCGGTGCCGTACCCGGCGGCGTGCCACCCGCAGGCCTGGTCGGCGGCGTCCGCCGTGCTCCTCCTCCAGGCCGCCCTCGGCGTCTACCCCGACGTGCCCGCCAACCGCGTCGACCTCCGCCCCCTGGCCGGCCCCGAACTGGGCGCCCTGACGGCCGAAGGACTGACAATCGCCAACACCCCGGTAAAGGTGACGATCAACAACACCGGCCACCCGATTCTGACCGGCCTCCCCGCAACCCTCCACATGCCGACCCCCCGCCAACCCACCGCCCCCACCCACTCCCCCACCTGACCGCCTCCCGCGCGGCCCTGCCCCGGGTGGGTCTGTCAGAAAGATCGTGTGTGAGGCGGTGATCCGGCAGGCTGGAGCGATTGCTCCGGCCGGGAAGGATCACCGTTGACGAACAAGGACACCGCAGCCGAGGACATGGGCACTGTCGAAGGTCAGGCCCCGGCGGGGTTGGACGTGCGGATCGCCCAAGAGCTGATCGATCAGGCCCGGGCGCAGGGTGTGTCGCTGGTCGGGCCTGGTGGCCTGCTCAGTCAGGTCACTCGCACCGTGCTGCAGACCGCCCTCGAGGCGGAGATGACCGAGCACCTTGGCTATGAGAAGGGCGATCCGGCCGGGCGGGGGCGGGGCAACCACCGCAACGGCAGCTCGCCGAAGACGGTGCAGACCGAGGTCGGCCCGGTGCAGTTGCAGGTGCCGCGGGACCGGGCTGGGGCGTTCGAGCCACAGATCGTGCCCAAGCACGCCCGCCGGGTCGAGGGCTTCGACGAGGCCATCATCTCGTTGTATGCCAAGGGCCTGACGACGGGCGAGATCCAGGCGCACCTGGCCGACATCTACGACGTCGACGTCTCCCGGGACCTGATCTCCCGGGTCACCGACAAGGTCGTCGACGAACTGAACGCTTGGCAGTCGCGGCCTCTGGACCGCGTCTACCCCGTGGTGCTGATCGACGCGATCGTGGTGAAGATCCGCGAGGGTCAGGTGGCCAACCGGCCCGTCTACGTGGCCGTCGGCATCAACCTCGCCGGCGAACGCGATGTGCTGGGCCTATGGGTGGGCACCGGCGGTGAGGGCGCCAAGGCGTGGATGGCCACCCTCGCCGAGCTTCGTAACCGCGGGGTCGAGGACGTGTGCATCGTGGCGTGCGACGGGCTCAAGGGTCTGCCCGACGCCATCGGCGAGATCTGGCCCTTGGCGACAGTGCAGCTGTGCGTGGTTCACCTGGTCCGCGCGAGCCTGCGCTATGCGTCCAAGGCGCACTGGAGCCAGATCACCAAAGCCCTGCGGCAGATCTACACCGCCCCGACGGTCGAGGCCGCCGAGCAGCGGTTCGCCGACTTCGAGCAGGCGTGGGGCGCGAAGTATCCGGCGATCATCCGGTTGTGGCGCTCGGCGTGGGAACAGTTCACCCCGTTCCTAGCGTTCCCGCCGGAGATCCGCCGGGTCGTCTACACCACGAACGCGATCGAGTCGCTCAACGCCCGGTTCCGCCAGGCCACCCGCCGCCGCGGGCACTTCCCCAACGAACAGGCCGCGCTCAAGGTCCTCTACCTCGTCATTCGCAGCCCGCGACCGAACCGGGCTAACGTCACCGGCAAGACCGGCGGCTGGAAGCAGGCCCTGAACTCCCTCGCCATGTTCTACGGCGAGCGCATCACCGGAAACTGAGAAGGCGATCACCGCCTCACACACAAAGATCCGGACAGTCCCCCCCCCGGGTTGATCAAGAAGTTTGCGTCAGGAGTAGGCCGATTCCCGACGCAAACTTCTTGATCAACAGGGTGGGGTCAGGGTTGGGTTAGTTCGGCGATGAGTTCTTCGTCTTCCATGGCTCCTGTGGGGGTGAAGCCCAGGGAGGCGTAGAGGGTTTTGGCGGGGGTGTTGTCGGGGTGGTAGCTGAGGCGGATCGGGTGGCCCGCCTCAGCGAGCCAGTCGGTCAGGGTTCGCACCGCGGCGCGGCCTACGCCGCGGTCCTGCTCGGCGGCGTCGATGACCATGCCGCCGATCCAGCGGGAGCCGTCGTCGTCCACGCCCCACATGACGTGGCCGACCACCGTCTCGTCGGCGTAGACGGCGAGTGAGGTCCAGACGTCCGAGCGCATGGTCAGCACCAGGTAGCGGGCCGCCAGCGCCGGAACGAAGTTCCGTTGGTCGTCGCGGGGCGCCACGTCGGCCACCGCCCGCCAGTTGTCGTCGTCCACCGGCCGCAGGGTCACCCGTCGGCCGGCGCGGTCACACTGCCCGGAATCGATCATTGCGGTCAGCCTAGGGCCGGCCCGCCCACGCGGCCATCGCTTTCGCCGCAGGCCCCATGATCGGCTCCAGCTCGCCGGGGTGGCGGTGTCGGCGGGCGTCCGACACCGCCACCTCGGCGAGCTGGGGTCGGTCAGTCCTTGCCGTGGTGCTCAGCCGGCCGCCGCAGTCGCGGCGGCGTCGAGGTAGGGGCGGGGGTCGCCGGCGCCGAGGTCGGTGATGCCGGCGCTCTGCAGGGCGCCGATGGCCAGGGTACGACGCACGGCGGCGAAGGTGATCACGTGACCGATGGTGCCGCCCAGCGTGTGGGTGGTCGGGGGCGCGCAGGTGGTGTCGACGAAGGTGTCCGCCAGGGTGCCGGCGGCCAGCGTCCGGGCCACGAAGGCCCGCCAGTCGCGGCCGGCGACCGCGTGCCGGGCGGCCAGCCCGGACACCGAGCGGTCGCTCTCGTCGGGCCACTCGCCGCCACGAAGCGCCGAGAGCCAGTGCTCCTCCTGGGTGACCATGGCGTTGATCAGCGAGCGGAGCGTCGGCTGCTCGTCGATGGTCTCCACGGACACGGTGACGGGCCGGTCGAGCACGGTGTCGTCGAGGGTGCCCGCACGGTCGATGATCGCCGTGAGAGTCTCGACGTGGTGGTCGACCAGGTGCTGGAGAACGTTCATGGGAGTCTCCTGACGTGCCGCCGGCAGCCGCAGGCCACCGGGCGGTTGGAAGTGGACGCCGCTGGGGCAGGGCAGCTCCAGCTCGCGGAAGGTCAGCGGCGGGCGCCGCCGGACCGCGGTCGGCGGGATGCCGTACGACCGCTGGAAGGCGCGGGTGAACGCCTCGTGCGAGCCGTATCCGGCCTCGACGGCGATGTCGAGAACGGTCCGGTCGCTGGTGATGAGCCGGTGCGCCGCGCGTTCCAGGAGCAGCCGGCGGCGCAACGCGCCCGGCGGTTCCCCGGTGGCCGCGGCGACCAGCCGGTCGAAGTGGAACCGGGACAGGTGGGCCCGGGCGGCCAGACCGGTCGGGCCGGCCTCCGGATCGTCCAGTGCGACCTGGATCACGTCGAGGAGGCCGGTGAGTCCGTCCGTCGTGGTCATGTGGACAGCCTGCACCCGCCGGCGGCCGCGCCGCTTGATCGCGGTTGCGCACCTGCGCGCGGCCGCCCGCAGTCAGGTACGGCCGGCACGGTGGGGGCCGATCGCCCTCGCACCCGGCCGGCCGGCCGCCGCAAGGGTCAGCCACCGCCGGGCACGGACGGGGTCAGTCGAGCAGGGCGTCCAGGCCGACGGTGAGGCCCGGACGGCGGCGCACCTCGCGCACCGCCAGCAGCACGCCCGGCATGAACGACGCCCGGTCGTACGAGTCGTGCCGGATGGTCAGCGTCTCGCCCGTGGTGCCGAAGAGCACCTCCTGGTGGGCGACCAGGCCGGTGGCGCGGACCGCGTGCACGCGTACCCCGTCGATCTCGGCGCCGCGGGCGCCGGGCACCTCGTCCCTCGTGGCGTCCGGCGTGGGGCCCAGCCCGGCCTCCGCGCGGGCCTGGGCGACGAGCCGGGCCGTGTGGGTGGCGGTGCCGCTGGGCGCGTCCAGCTTGCGCGGGTGGTGCTGCTCGATGATCTCGACGGACTCGAAGTGCCGGGCCGCGCGGGCGGCGAACTGCATCATCAGCACCGCGCCGATGCCGAAGTTGGGGGCGATCACCACGCCGACGCCGGGCCTGCCGGCCAGCCAGCCGCGCACCTGATCGAGCCGCTGCTCGGTGAAGCCCGTGGTGCCGACCACCGCGTGGATGCCCTGGTCGATGCACCAGCGCAGGTTGTCCATGACGACGTCGGGGGTGGTGAAGTCGACGACCACCTCGGCGCCGGCGACAGCGGAGAGGTCGTCGCCCTGGTCGATCGTCGCCACCAGGTCCAGGTCGCCGGCCGAATCGACGGCCTTGCAGACCTCCATGCCCATCCGGCCGCGGGCGCCCAGAACGCCGACCCGGACCGCCTCGGCCGGGTTCTTCTCCTGCTCGTCAGTCACGGGGCACAACCTATCCCAATCGGGACGGGGCCACCCCTACGGACCGGGAAGCGGGACGGTCAGCGCACGGCGAAGGCGGACTCGTCGAACGGGCCCACCACGGCGAGGGACATCGGCCGGCCGAGCAGGTCGGCGGCGAGGGCGTTGACGTCGTCCAGGGTCACCGCGTCGACCCGGGCCAACAGCTCGTCGACCGGCATGAGGTTGCCGTAGAGCAGCTCGCCCTTGGCCAGCCGGCTCATCCGGGAGCCGGTGTCCTCCAGGCCGAGGACGAAGGAGCCCTTGCTCATCCCCTTGCCCCGGGCCAGCTCGGCCTCGGTGATCCCCGTGGCGGCCACCCGGGCCAGCTCGGCGCGGGTCAGGTCCAGCACCTCGTCCACCTTGCCGGGGGCGCAGCCGGCGTAGACGGCGAACAGGCCGCTGTCGGCGTACTGGCTGGCGTAGGAGTAGACCGAGTAGGCCAGGCCGCGCTGCTCGCGGATCTCCTGGAACAGCCGGCTGGACATGCCGCCGCCGAGCACGTTGTTGAGCACCCCGAGGGCGAAGCGCCGCTCGTCGAGACGGTCGATGCCGGGGCAGCCGAGGATGACGTGCGCCTGCTCGGTCTCCTTCGGCTCGACCACCGTGGCGGCCGGCCTGGTGCGTACCGCCGGGGTGGCCGACCGGTGCGGGGCCGGCACGGCCGGGTCGGTGTCCAGCGGGGTGCCGCGCAGCGCCTGGCGGACCAGCTTGACCACGGCGGCGTGGTCGAGGTTCCCGGCGGCGGCGATGACGATCTGCGGCGCGGTGTAGCGGCGGCGGTAGAAGCTCTGGATCTGCCGCCGGGTCATCGGGGTGACCGTCTCATCGGTGCCGGAGATCAGCCGGCCGAGAGGGTGGTCGCCGTAGACGGCGCGGGCGAAGAGGTCGTGCACCTCGTCGCCGGGCTCGTCGTCGTGCATGGCGATCTCTTCGAGGATGACGCCGCGTTCGGTCTCCACGTCGGGGGCGGCGAGCACCGAGTCGGCGACGAGGTCGCACATGACGTCGATGGCCAGCGGCAGGTCCTCGTCGAGCACCCGCGCGTAGTAGCAGGTGTATTCCTTGGTGGTGAAGGCGTTGGTCTCGCCGCCCACCGCCTCGATCTCCGAGGAGATCTCCAGCGCGCCGCGCTTGTTGGTGCCCTTGAAGAGCAGGTGCTCCAGGAAGTGCGCGGCGCCGGCCTGCGGCCCGGTCTCGTCGCGCGAGCCGACCGCCACCCAGATGCCGAACGAGACGCTGCGCATGGCCGGGATCGCCTCGGTGAGCACACGCAGGCCGCTGGGGAGCACGGTGCGGCGGACGGTGCCGCCCAGCGGGTCGTCGCTGAGCGTGCGGGTGACCGCCCGGGCCGCTCCGCCCGCGGGGCGCGCGGCCTCGGACGACGTCACCCCCCGTCGAGCCGCAGGGGAAGACGAACGCCGGGTCCGACTCACGAGGAACCTGCTCTCAGTTCGACGAGGGGTGGGTGGTGCGGGGGTGACGAACGAAGCCGGCCGGGTGACGCCCTGGGCGTCACCCGGCCGGTCGGTGAATCAGCTGTGCCGGGTCCGGCGCCGCGGACGGCCGTCGCCGCCGCCCTCGCCGCCGCCCTCGCCACGCTCCGGGCCCCGGCCGCCACGCTCGCCGCCACGATCGCGGTCGCCGCGGTCCCGCGGGCCACGGTCGCCGCCGCGGTCCCGGCCGGCCGGACGCTCGCCACCGGCGGCCTCCTCGGCGGCCGGCGCCTCGGCGCCCTCCGGACGGATCTTGTCCAGGTAGATCTTGCCGCGGGCGTCGATGTCCGCGATCTCGACCTCGACCTTGTCGCCGACGTTGAGGAAGTCCTCGACCTTGTCGACCCGCTTGCCGTCGCCCACCTTGGAGATGTGCAGCAGGCCGTCGCGGCCCGGGAGCAGCGAGATGAAGGCGCCGAACGCGGCGGTCTTCACCACGGTGCCGAGGAACCGCTCCCCCACCTTCGGCAGGGTCGGGTTGGCGATGCCGTTGATCCGGTCCACCGCCGCCTGCGCGGACGGACCGTTGGTGGCGCCGACGTAGATGGTGCCGTCGTCCTCGATGGAGATCTCGGCGCCGGTCTCGTCCTGGATGGCGTTGATGGTCTGGCCCTTCGGGCCGATCACCATGCCGATCTTGTCGACCGGGATCTTCACCGTGGTGACCCGCGGCGCGTACTCCGACATCTCGGCCGGCGCCTCGATGGCCCGCTTCATCACGTCGAGGATGGTCTGCCGGGCCTCGTTCGCCTGCTGGAGCGCGGCGGCCAGCACGTCCGACGGGATGCCGTTGAGCTTGGTGTCGAGCTGGAGCGCGGTGACGAATTCCGGCGTGCCGGCGACCTTGAAGTCCATGTCGCCGAACGCGTCCTCGGCGCCGAGGATGTCGGTGAGCGTCACGTACTGGGTCTTGCCGTCAACCTCGTCGGAGATGAGGCCCATGGCGATGCCGGCGACCGGCGCCTTCAGCGGCACACCGGCCGAGAGAAGGCCCAGCGTCGAGGCGCAGACCGAGCCCATCGAGGTGGAGCCGTTGGAACCGAGGGCCTCGGAGACCTGCCGGATGGCGTACGGGAACTCCTCGCGCGACGGCAGCACCGGGATGAGCGCCCGCTCGGCCAGCGCGCCGTGGCCGATCTCGCGCCGCTTCGGCGAGCCGACCCGGCCGGTCTCACCGGTCGAGTACGGCGGGAAGTTGTAGTTGTGCATGTAGCGCTTGCGGTTCTCCGGGGACAGGGTGTCCACCATCTGCTCCATGCGCAGCATGTTCAGCGTGGTGACGCCCAGGATCTGGGTCTCGCCCCGCTCGAACAGCGCCGAGCCGTGGACCCGCGGCAGCACGCCGACCTCGGCGGTCAGCGGGCGGATGTCGCGCGGGCCGCGGCCGTCGATGCGGACCTGCTCGCGCAGCACCCGGTTGCGCACCTCGGACTTGGTCAGCGACCGGAAGGCGGCGGAGAGCTCCTTCTCGCGGCCCTCGAACCGACCGCCGAGCTCCTCGGCGACCTTGGCCTTGACCCGGTCCAGGGCCTCCTCGCGGTCCGCCTTGCCGGCGATCTTGAGGGCCTCGGCGACCTCGGCGCGGGCCAGGTCGGCCACCGCCTGGTAGACGTCGTCCTGGTAGTCCAGGAACACCGGGAACTCGGCGACCGGCTTGGCGGCCACCTCAGCCAGCTCGCTCTGCGCGCGGCACAGCTCGCGGATCGCCGGCTTCGCGGCCTCCAGGCCGCTGGCCACGATCTCCTCGGTCGGCGCGGTGGCGCCGGCCGAGATCAGGGCCACGGCGTTCGGCGTCGCCTCGGCCTCGACCATCATGATCGCGACGTCGCCGTCGGCCAGCGCCCGGCCGGCCACGACCATGTCGAAGGTGGCCCGGGCCAGCTCCTCCAGGGTCGGGAACGCGACCCACTGGCCGTCGACGTGCGCGACCCGGGTCGCGCCGATCGGGCCGGAGAACGGCAGGCCGGAGAGCTTGGTCGACATGGAGGCGGCGTTGATCGCCACCACGTCGTAGGGGTGCTGCGGGTCGAGCGCCAGCACGGTCTCGACGACCTGGACCTCGTTGCGCAGGCCCTTGACGAACGACGGGCGCAGCGGCCGGTCGATCAGCCGGCAGGTGAGGATGGCGTCCTCGCTGGGCCGGCCCTCGCGGCGGAAGAACGAGCCGGGGATCCGGCCCGCGGCGTACATCCGCTCCTCGACGTCGACGGTCAGCGGGAAGAAGTCGAACTGCTCCCGGGGCTGCTTGCCGGCGGTGGTGGCGGAGAGGACGACCGTCTCGCCGAGCTGGGCGATGACGGAGCCGGCGGCCTGGCGGGCCAGCCGGCCGGTGGAGAAGGTGATCTCGCGGGTGCCGAAGGACCCGTTGTCGATCACGGCGGTGCGGGATTCGGTGCCGAGGTTGGTCTCGGTCATGTGCTGTGGTGCTCCTTCGCGTCGTCGGCCCACGACACGGGGAACTGCTCAGGCGGCCGGTCTTCGATCGAAGCGCCCGGGTGGCCGGCATGATGCCGGGGTTCCCGGGGGCCACTACCGGAGACCGGTGCGCTGACCGGTTCCCTCTCGGTCGGTCGCGTGGCCGGGTTCTTCTGGTGGTACCGGAACGGGGGAGCGGCCGAGTGGCCACTCCCCCGTCACGTCATCGGCGCAGGCCGAGCCGCTCGATGAGCGACCGGTAGCGGTTGATGTCCTTCTTCTGGACATAGTTGAGCAGCCGGCGGCGACGGCCGACCAGCAGCAGCAGCCCGCGGCGGCTGTGGTGGTCGTGCTTGTGCACCTTCAGGTGCTCGGTGAGCTCGGCGATCCGCTTGGTGAGGACCGCGACCTGCACCTCCGGCGACCCGGTGTCGCCCTCGGCGGTCGCGTACTCCGAGCGGATCTTGGCCTTGGCTTCCTGGTCGAGCGCCATGTTCTCCCTGTTTCGTGGAACGTTTGATGAGGTCCGGATCGGTCGGAGTGACCGGGAAACGGACCGGTTCCTCGCACCCGCGGCGTCGTGCAGGCACGCGAGGCCCCACGTCGGTCAGCCGACGTCCCTGCCAGCCTACCAGCCCGGCGGGGAACCGCCCGGTGAAGGGCCACGAAGCGCCCGCCGGCCAGCTTCGACACGCTCAGCCGACCGCCCGGCGGGTCCGCTCCACGTCCTCGGCGATCTGGGCCACCAACGGCTCGATCGCGTCGTACGTCCGTTGTTCCCGCAGGTGCGCCACGAAGTCCAGGGCCAGCCGCTCGCCGTACAGGTCACCGGAAAAGTCCAGCGCGTACGCCTCCACCCGGCGCTCCCGCCCGGAGAAGGTCGGGTTGGTGCCGATGGAGACCGCGGCCGCGAGGGGCTCTCCACCGCGGCGCACCAGCCGGGCCGCGTACACCCCGTCGGCGGGGACGGCCGCGTACCGGTGGGTCAGCAGGTTGGCGGTCGGATAGCCCAGCTCACGCCCGCGCTGGTCGCCGCGGACCACCACGCCCTCCACCCGGTGCGGGCGGCCCAGGGCGGCGGCCGCCGCGGTTACGTCGCCCGCGTCGACGCAGGAACGGATGTACGTGGAGGAGAAGACCGTGCCCGCCTCGGCGACGAGCGGGGCGCCCTCCACGCCGAAGCCGAAGGTGCGACCCAGCCGCTCCAGCAGCGCCACGTCGCCGGCCGCCCGGTGCCCGAACCGGAAGTTGTCGCCGACCACCACCAGCGCGGCGTGCAGGTGCTCGACCAGGATGTCGTGCACGAACGCCTCGGCGGGCAGCCGGGAGAACTCCGGGGTGAACGGCACCACGCAGAGCACGTCGGCGCCGAGCGCCTCGATCAGCTCCGCCTTGCGGGCCGGCTCGGTGAGCACGGCCGGGTGCGAGCCGGGGCGCACCACCTCGGCCGGGTGCGGGTCGAACGTCACCACCACCGACTTGACGCCCAGCTCGCGGGCGCGCGCCACGGCGTGGCCGATGGTCGCCTGGTGGCCCTTGTGCACCCCGTCGAAGACGCCGATGGTGACCACCGAACGCCCCCAGCCGCCGGGCGCCGCCTCGTACCCCCGCCACCGCTGCATGCCGTTCCTCCCCTGTCCGCCCACGCGCCGTCAGGCGGGGGCCAGCACGATCTCCGCGCGGGCCCGGCCGTCCCGCTCGCTGACGATAGCGATCAGCCCGCCGTCCGGGCCGAAGACCGCGTACGGCCCGGCGATGCCGGCCGGGTCCAGCGGCCCGCCGTGGGAGAGCACCCTGGCCTCCTCCGGCGTGGCGTCCCGGCGCGGGAAGTACCGGCCGGCGGCCGCGTCCAGCGGCAGGTTCACCACGTCGGGCGCGCGCTGCTCCAGCGCGTCGAGGGTGGCCGCCTCGGCCAGGGTGAACCCGCCGACCGCGGTGCGGCGCAGCGCGGTGAGGTGCCCGCCGACCCCGAGCGCCAGGCCCGCGTCCCGGGCGATGGCCCGGATGTACGTCCCGGACGAGCAGGTCACGTCCACGTCCACGTCCACCACGTCCGGGGTGTCCCGGCGGATCGCCAGCACGTCCAGCCGGGAGATGGTGACCCGCCGGGCCGGCAGCTCGACGCTCTCCCCCTCGCGCACCCGCTTGTACGCCCGCTGCCCGTCGATCTTGATGGCGCTGACCGCGCTGGGCACCTGGTCGATCTCGCCGGTGAGCGCGGCGAGCGCGGTGCGGACCGCCTCGTCGGTGACCGCGCCGGCCGGGATGCTGGCGATCACGTCGCCCTCGGCGTCGTCGGTGACCGTCGCCTGGCCGAGGCGGATCGTGGCGGCGTAGCTCTTGCCGGCGCCGATCACGTAGGTGAGCAGCCGGGTGGCCCGGCCCACCCCGATCACCAGCACGCCGGTGGCCATCGGGTCCAGCGTGCCGCCGTGCCCCACCCGTCGGGTCCGGGCGAGCCGCCGGATCCGGGCCACCACGTCGTGCGACGTCATGCCGCCGGGCTTGTCGACAACGATCAGACCGTCTGTGCTCACGACCGCAAAGCCTGCCAGATACCCGTCCCGGTCCGCCCGGGGGATACCGCGCGGAGCGACAAGGTGGGACACTCACTGACATCTCGCCCACTCCTGACTCGGGGGGCTGCGATGACCGACGATCGGCCGGACTCCACACCACCGCGCCACCCCGCCCCCACGCCCGGCCACCGGCCCGGACCGCCGGCGGGGCCGGAGTGGCCGCGTCAGCCCCCGCCCGGCGCGGCCGGCCCGGGCCACGCCGGTGGCCAGCGGAGTTGGCCGCCGCCCGGCGCGGTCGGTCCGCGCCGCGACGGCGGCCCGCGGAGCTGGCCGGGCCGGCGCTCCGGTTCCCTGCTGACCGGCATCACGGCGCTGCTGCTGCTCGCCTTCGTCGGAGTGGTCGGCGGGGCCGTCCTGGTGTCGATGCCGTCCGCGCGCGGGCGGCCGGTGGTGTTCCCGACGTTCGGCCCGCCGTCCGGCGCACCGGCCCCCACGTCCGCCGCGCCGGCCCCCACGTCCACCGCGCCGCCCCGGGCGTCCGGCCCCTTCGACGGCACCCCGGCCGCCGCGTTCCCGCAGGGGGAGGCGGGGATCGTCCTGCCGGCCGCCAAGCGCACCGGCCCGTTCACCGAGAAGCAGGTCGCGGCCGCGCTGGCGAAGGTCCGGAAGGTGCTGGTGACCGCGCGGCTGGACCGCCGGTTCATGACCGACGACGACCCGGAGCCGTTGGTCCGGCAGTTCGCCCGGGACGCCCGCGCCGGCCTGCGTAAGGCCTTCGCGTCCGACACCTTCGCCGCGTACGCCACCCGGCTGGCGCCCGGCGCCCGGCTCACCGCCGACCAGCCCAGGGTGCAGGGCCGGATCAGCTACCGCGCCACGAAGGACGACGACGGCATCCGCATCCTGGCCGTCACCACCAACTTCGTCTGGTCGTACGCCTTCCCGACCAGTAGCACGGTACCGGGCGACGGGCTGGTCGTCGTGCACGACACGGTGGTCTGGAGCGTGCCGCATCCCGACGACGTCGAGAGCAGTTCGACCGGTCTCTGGATCGAGGACGCGAACTCGTACGCCGCCAACGTCGACTGCGCGGCGTACGACAAGGGCCTGCTCGACCTGGGCACTCACAGCTTCGACGGCCCGGACGGCCCGGACCTGGACGCGGTCTTCGACCCCGCCGCGACGCTGGACCTCCCGGACACCTGCTGAGCGGGGTCGCGCGGGAGGCTGCGTTCCGGCACACTGCCGCCACCCCCTCCTCGCCCCCAGGAGCCACCATGAGCACCACCCCGCCGTCGCACCAGCACCGTCCCCGGGTCGACCTGCCCGACTGGATGCGGAACCCGGAGCCGCCGCGGCGCACCCTCGGCCGCCGCCTCTCCGACGTCGTCGACGGCGTGCCGGCGCTGGCGGCGGCGCGGCGCCGGCTCTGGGCGTGGCAGGGGCGCACCCGGTTCAGCGAGCGGCACCCGGTGATCTCCGCGATCGTGTCCTTCGTGGTGGTGGCCGTGGTGGCCACCGCCCTGGTGGTCGGCACGCTCTACCTGTTCCACAAGATCAGGCAACACGAGATCTGACCCCGGCGCCCGGGCGACGGCGAGTGCTGGCGGAGACGGTCAGCGGACCGCGCCGACCACCGCCCAGGCGCCGGAGCGCAGCCGCAGCAGCAGGGCGACCAGCCGGAGCACCACGAACAGGGTCAGCCCGGCCCAGATCCCGCCCAGCCCGAGGTCGAGCCCGTAGGCCAGCCAGATGGCCGGCAGGAAGCCGCCCAGTGCCGCCACGATCGTGAGGTTGCGCAGGTAGCGGACGTCCCCCGCGCCGATCAGCACGCCGTCGAGGGCGAACACCACGCCGCCGATCGGCTGGAGCGCCACGAACCAGGGCCAGGCGACCATGGCCTGCTCGCGTACCTGCGGATCGGAGCTGAACCACGACGGCACCAGGCCGGCGCCGGCGGCGATGAGCACGGCGAACGCCACGCCGCAGAGGCCGCCGAGCAGGGCGATCCGCCGGGCCAGGGCGCGCGCCGCGGCGGCCTCCCCGGCGCCGAGCGCCGCGCCGATCAGGGACTGCGCGGCGATCGCCAGGGCGTCCAGCACCAGGGCGGTGAAGAACCAGAGTTGTACGGCGATCTGGTGCGCCCCGACCGCGGCGGCGCCGAAGCGGGCCGCCACGGCGGTCGCCGAGAGGAAGCTGGCCTGGAAGGCGACGCCCCGGATGAGCAGGTCGCGACTGAGCGCCAACTGTTGGCCGATGTGCCGGGGCCGGGGGCGCAGCGGGACCCGCTCCCGGACCAGGGCCGCCGCGAAGAGGCCGCCCGAGATGGTCTGCGCCACCGCGTTGGCCACGGCCGAGCCGGCCAGGCCGAGCCCGGCCGGGTAGACGAGCAGCGGGCAGAGCAGCGCCGAGAGCAGGTTGGGGCCGAGCACGAAGAGTAGCGGCCGGCGGGTGTCCTGGATGCCGCGCAGCCAGCCGTTGCCGGCCGCCGCGAGCAGCAGGCCGGGTGCGCCGAGCGCCGCGATCCGCAGCCACGTCGCGGCGGCGTCGGCCACCTCGCCGGGGCCGCCCACGAGGGTACGCGCCAGCCAGCCGCCCCCGACCTGGATGGCGAGCGCCACCAGCACGCCGACGCTCAGGGCGAGCCAGGACGCCTGCACGCCCTCGGCCACGGCGGCGGCCCGGTCCCCCGCGCCGAACCGCCGGGCCGACCGCCCCGTGGTGCCGTACGCGACGACGGTGCCGAGCCAGGCGGTGAGCGTCAGCACGGTGCCGCCGACGGCGAGCGCGGCGAGCGGAACCCGGCCCAGGTGCCCGACCACGGCGGTGTCGACAAGCACGTAGAGGGGCTCGGCGGCGAGCACCACGAGGGCCGGCAGGGCGAGCGCGGCGATCCGACGGGCCGTGACGGCCGGAGGGACGGAGGCGACGGTCTGACTCATCGCCGCCGATCCTGGCACGCCCCCCGTAAGGCACGCAACCCCGGCCACTACTTACCACCCCGGGACGGTGGCGGCTCCGGAGACGACGAACGCCGCCCACCTCGTGGTCGAGGCGGCGGCGCGGGGAGGGTGGCGGCGGCGGTGACGTCGTGGGTGCGGCGTCACCGCCGGGCGGCCACCGTCACTGACGGGTGTCCATCGAGGTCTGCAGAGCGCGGCGCATCTGCTCGCGCGCCTCGTCGGTGGTGTTCTCGGTCTGCGGCTTGCGCTTGGTCGCCATGGGAGTTCCCTTCCAGGGTGCGGACCACCGGCACACGGCGGCCCTACGGGGCGTCCGACCCTCCCGCACGGCGCGTCCACCGCGCCGCGACGTGAAGCCGTCGGTCTGCTGAGCGCCGGCAGCGGTCCGGGATCACCGGAGCGGCTCCCTGGCAGCGTGAGCCCGGGTCGGTCTGACCCTGGAGGGAGGCGGCACCGGGTGTGGCACCACCGCCCATGACCAGCGCCGAAGCGCCGGCCCCCACCCAAATTAACGTTCACTTTCCAGATGCTGCCCACTGTTCCCGCGATACGGACAGCCGGGAACGGGACGGGCGGCGCTCACCGGGCCAGGAAGTGCCAGCCCAGCCACCACCAGAACCCGAACAGGCCGATCCGGCCGACCGGCACCGGGCCGACCTCGTACCGCATCACGAAGGCGCAGACATCGGCCAGGGACGGGATCCGGGAGTCGTCCCGCCGGGCGGCCCACTCGACGGCCGCGAAGAGCAGCAGCGCGGCCAGGAAGCCGCCGATCGCCAGGGCGCGCATCATCGGCGGACCAGCCCCCAGAACGCGGTCAGCCAGGCGAACCAGGCCGCCGAGCGGACCAGGTGGTCCTCCAGCAGCGGGTCGGCCAGCCGGGAGAAGGTGGGGAACTCGTCTCCCACCGACAGCACGAACGTGGCCCCCTCGAACACCCCGAACACGGTGACCGGCAGCAGCCACCAGAGCGCGCCGGGCGGCAGCCGCCGCGGCGCCGGCCGCCGGGGCGGCACCCGGTTGCTCAGACCGACCCAGATCAACGCCCCGCCGGTGCCCAGGGTGTAGAGGTTGGCCGCGGCGGAGAAGGACGGCAGCTGCCCGCCGACCAGCGAGAGGCAGATCAGCACCGGCACGGAGACGACCGGGCGGTCCCAGGCCCGGGGCGCCTCGACGGTGAGCTCACGGGGGTGATCCATCACCCGATTGTCCCCAGCGTCACCGAGCGCGGGAAGACCGGCACGCCCCGGAGTAACCCCCGGTTCCGACCCCGAACCGGGGTGGGTCAGGCGGGCAGCAGGGCGCCGGACAGTTCGGCGCGGATGCGCTCGACCACCTCGTCGACCGTGCCCCGGCCGGTGAACCCGGCCGCGAACCGGTGGCCGCCGCCGCCGAGCACCGTGGCCACCCGGCTCACGTCGACTGCGCCCTTGCTGCGCAGCGAGACCGCCCACTCGGCGTCGCCGGCCTGCTTGACCACGCAGCTCACGTCCGCCTCGGCGGTGCAGCGCACCGAGTCGATCAGGGCCTCCAGCACGTACGCCGGCTGGTCGTGCCGGGCCAGGTCGTCGCGGGTGGCGTAGGTCCAGACCAGCCCGTGCCCGGCGGCGGCCGCCGGCTCCAGCCGGGCCCGGCCCAGCACCTCGCCGAAGAGGCGGACGGCGCCGAAGGGCCGGGTGTCGAAGATCCGCCGGGAGATCTCCCCCGGCCGGATCCCGGTGGCCAGCAGCCGGGCCGCCAACTCGTGCACGGCGGGCGTGGTGGCCTCGAAGCGGAACGAGCCGGTGTCGGTGCTCAGCGCTACGTAGAGGCAGGCCGCGATCTCCGCGTCCAGCGCCACCCCGAGCCGGTCCAGCAGCCCGAGCGCGACCACCGAGGTGGCCGCCGCGTGCGGGTCCACGAGGTGGATGCCGCCGAACCCGGTGTTCGAGGCGTGGTGGTCCAGCACCAGCGAGGTGCCCGCCTTGTCCAGCCGGTCGACCAGGTCGCCCAGCCGGGACTCGCTCGCCGCGTCGAAGCAGATCACCAGGTCCGGATCGGGGTACGCGTCGTCCTGCGCCACCAGCAGGTCGGACCCGGGCAGCCAGCGGAACGGCTCGGGCACCTCCGGCGGGCCGGGAAAGGTCGCCTGGAGCTGCCGCACGCCGAGCCGGCGCAGGCCCAGCCCGAAGCCGAGCATGCTGCCCAGGGCGTCGCCGTCCGGGTTGACGTGGCAGATGAGCAGCACCCGCGCCGTGGCGGGGAGCCCGCGTACCGCCGCGACGGCGGCCGCCCAGTCGGTGTCGGTCGGGCCGGCACCGGCCGGCGGCCCGCCCGCGGCGGAACCGGTCACCGGCGGTCGCCGCCGCGCGGCTCGTCGTCCTCGGTGTCGGAGTCCTCCACCTCGGCGTCGGCGTCCTCGTCCTCCACCCGGTACGGCTGGGGCTCGCCCGCGTACTGGGCCTTGGCGGCCAGGCGCTGGACCTCCGCGTCGGCGTTGCGGGCCGCCGCGAGCAGGTCGTCGATGTGCTTGACCTGGTCCTGCACGTCGTCGAGGACGAAGGTCAGCGTCGGCGAGTGGCGCAGCCCGAGCGCCTTGCCGACGGTGCTGCGGAGCATGCCCTTGGCGCTCTCCAGCGCGGCCGCGGTGCTGGCCTGGGCCGCCGCGTCGCCGAGCACGGTGTAGAAGACGGTGGCGTCGCGGAGATCGGCGGTGATCCGGGCGTCGGTGATGGTGATCATCCCGAGCCGGGGGTCCTTGATCTGGCTCCGCACCACCGACGCGACCAGTTCACGGATGCGCTCCGCGTGCCGGCGTACCTTGGCCGGATCCGTCATGTCCCCCACCTCCAGGGCTTCGTGCCTGCTACGACGGCTCCGGCCCGGCGCGTCTGACGCCGGCCCGCTACGACGACATCAGCTCGGCGCGCCTGACGCCGCGCCGCGACCTGAAGCCGTCGCGGGAGCCGTCGGCCGGAAACGGACGGCACGGGCGCCGCCGGGTCCGACCGCCCAACATCCCGAACATTACCCGCGCGATCGCCGCCCCCGCGCGGGGCCGCCCGTGCCGGCGGGGAGGGCCCGCTCAGTCCTCCTCGCCGTGCAGGCGACGGCGGACCGACAGCAGCTCGGTCTCCGGGCGGGCGGCCACCAGCCGCTCGCAGGAGTCGAGCACCTCGCGGACGTGCGCCGGCTCGGCGGCCACCACAGCCACCCCGATCTGGGCCCGTCCGTGCAGGTCGAGCGCCCCGACCTCGGCGGCGGACACCTCGAACCGGCGGAGCGCCGCGACGATCGGCCGGACGTACGACCGCTTGGCCTTCAGGGACCGGGAGTCCCCCGGGAGCAACAGGTCGAATTGCGCGGTTCCGGTGTACACGGCGAGCAACGGTACGGCAGGAGCGCCGCCCCGGTCACCCGTTTTAGTCCTGGGGCGCGACCGCCACCAGCACGTCCCGCTCGATCGCCTGGTCGACCCGGTGCGCGAGGTCCCGCCAGCCGGGCCCGTCCACGACGCGCAGGCCGGCGCCCGACAGCACCGCCTCGGCCGCCGCCCGCGGGGCCACGTGGGTGTTCCACGACAGCCCCACCGCCCCGCCCGGGCGCAGCAGCTCCCGCCAGACCGGCACGGCGGCGCCCAGCAGGTCCAGCGGGCTGCGGGAGAGGCCCGCGTCGGTGCGGCTGCCGTGCGCCACCCCGTACGGGGCGTCGGTGACGATCACGTCGGCGCAGCGGGGACGGAGCGCCTCGCGGGCCCGGGTGGTGTCGGCGTGCAGCACGGTGACCCGCTGGGTCGCCCCGGCCCGGTGCGCGTCCCGGGACGGCGCGATCACCGCCTCGAACCGCCGGGCCACGAGCTTCCGGTCCCGCCGCACCGGGACCATCTCGGCGGTGTGCTTGAGCCGCTTGCGGCGCAGCCAGGTACGCAGGAACGCCGCGTACGCGTCGACGTCCTTGCCGTCGTGTTCCACGCCGATGCCGTCGTAGCCGTACATCATCGCCTGGTTGAGGGTGGTGCCCCGGCCGCAGAGCGGGTCGAGCACCACGACCGGCCCGTCCAGCATCCGGGGCGCCGAGGCCGACGCCAGCAGGGTGACGTTGAGCAGCAGCCGGGTGAACTGCTCGTTGGTCTTGCCGGCGTACTTGGGGATGGTGATGAGGTCGGAGTCGTACCGGGCGAGGGGGTGCAGCGGCACCGGCCGGAGCAGGTCGTCACCCACCCGCTCGAAGAGCGCGTACGCCGCCGACAGGTTGGCCAGGTGGGCCAGGTCCCGGGCGCCGAGGCCGGGTTCCGGGGCGGCGAAGGTCAGGTACTCCACCCCGCCTATCCGCTCCACGGCGGCGTCGACCGGCGGGGCGTCGAGCACCCCCGACCCGGCGAACACGGTCAGCTCGGCGCGGGCCAGCCGGCCGGCGGCGTCGGCGTAGACGCGGTTGGCGGAGGGGGCGAGGAGCAGCGCGTACCTGAGCACGCCCGAGATTGTCGCAGCCTGCGGAAACGGCGACGGCCGGGACCCGCAGGCCCCGGCCGTCTCCGTCGTTCACACCGCTCAGGCGCGCGGCTTCTCCCGCATCTCGAAGGTCTCGATGATGTCGCCGACCTGGACGTTGTTGAAACCGCCAAGCGTCAGACCACACTCGAAGCCTTCGCGGACCTCGGTCGCGTCGTCCTTGAACCGCTTCAGGGAGCTGATCGTGAGGTTGTCCGCCACGACCGCCCCGTCCCGCAGCAGCCGCGCCTTGGCGTTGCGGCGGATGAGGCCGGACCGGACGATACAGCCGGAGATGTTGCCGATCTTGGACGAGCGGAAGACGTCGCGGATCTCCGCGGTGCCGAGCTCGACCTCCTCGTACTCCGGCTTGAGCAGACCCTTGAGCGCGGCGTCGATCTCCTCGATGGCCTGGTAGATGACCGTGTAGTACCGGATCTCCACGCCCTCGCGGTCGGCGATCTCGCGGACCTTGTTGGCGGCCCGCACGTTGAAGCCGATGATCGTGACCGCCTCGGACGAGGCGCTCGCGAGCATGACGTCGCTCTCGGTGATCGCGCCCACGCCCCGGTGGATGATCCGAAGCTGGACCTCCTCCGGGATGTCGAGGTTGAACAGCGCGTCCTCGAGGGCCTCCACGGAACCGGAGACGTCGCCCTTGAGCACCAGGTTGAGCGAGGTCTTCTCGCCCTCCTTGAGCTGCTCCATGAGCGTCTCGAGAGTCGCCCGGCCGCGGGAGTTGGCGAAGGACGCCGCCCGCCGCCGTGCCTGCCGCTGCTCGGCGATCTGCCGCACGGTCCGGTCGTCCTCGGCGGCCAGGAAGGTGTCACCCGCACCCGGCACCGTGGTCAGACCCAGCACCATGACCGGACGCGCCGGCCCGGCCTCGTCGACCGGCTTGCCGTTCTCGTCCAGCATGGCGCGGACCCGGCCGTGCGCCCCACCGGCGACGATCGAGTCGCCGGCACGGAGCGTGCCCTTCTGCACCAGCACGGTCGCCACCGCACCACGGCCCTTGTCCAGGTGCGCCTCGATGGCGACACCCTGCGCCGGCCCGTCGATCGGAGCGGTCAGCTCCAGCGACGCGTCGGCGGTCAGCAGCACGGCCTCGAGAAGCTCCTCGATGCCGATGCCGGGCTTGGCCGCCACGTTGACGAACATGGTGTCGCCGCCGTACTCCTCGGCGACCAGGCCGTACTCGGTCAGCTGCTGGCGGACCTTGTCCGGGTTCGCCTCCGGCTTGTCGACCTTGTTGACCGCGACCACGATCGGCACGTCCGCCGCCTTGGCGTGGTTGAGCGCCTCGATCGTCTGCGGCATCACGCCGTCGTCGGCCGCCACCACCAGGATCACGATGTCCGTCACCTGGGCACCACGGGCACGCATGGCGGTGAACGCCTCGTGACCCGGGGTGTCGATGAAGGTCACCGCGCGGTCCTCGCCCTCGTGCGGGACGTGGACCTGGTAGGCGCCGATGTGCTGGGTGATGCCACCCGCCTCGCCGGCCACGACGTTCGCCTTGCGGATCGCGTCGAGCAGCTTGGTCTTACCGTGGTCGACGTGACCCATGACGGTCACCACCGGCGCACGGCTGACCAGGCGGTCCTCCGACACCACGGCGTCGAGGTCGATGTTGAACTGCGCGAGCAGCTCACGGTCCTCGTCCTCCGGGCTGACGATCTGCACGTCGAAGCCGAGGTGCTCACCCAGCAGGAGCAGGGTTTCGTCGGAGCAGGACTGGGTCGCGGTCACCATCTCGCCCAGGTTGAACATCTCCTGGACCAGCGAACCCGGGTTGGCGTTGATCTTGTCGGCGAAGTCCGACAGCGAGGCGCCACGGGACAACCGGACGACCTGACCCTGGCCCCGGGGGGCACCCGAGGACATGGTCGGGGCCGACAGGTTGTCGAACTCCTGTCTGCGCTGCTTCTTCGACTTGCGACCGCGGGTCGGCCGGCCACCGGGACGCCCGAAGGCACCCGCGGCGCCACCGCCACGGCCACGACCGCCACCACCCGGACGGCCACCGCCGCCGGCCGGAGCACCCGGGCGGAAACCGCCACCGGGAGCGCCACCGCCGCCACCGGGACCGCCGCGGTAGCCACCGCCGCCGCCACCGCCACCGGGACCGCCGCGGAAACCACCGCCGCCGCCACCGCCACCGGGACCGCCGCGGAAACCACCGCCGCCGCCACCGGGACGGCCCGCGCCGCCACCGGGTCCGCCACGACCGCCACCGGGACCGCCGGGGCGACCCGTGGTCGGCCGCTGGCTCGGCATGGACGCCGGGCTGGGCCGCGGCGGCATGGACGCCGGGCTGGGCCGCGGCGGCATGCCCGCCGGGCTCGGCCGGGGACCGCCACCGGCGGCCGGGGGCCGCTGCTGCTGGCCACCCTGGATACCGAACGGGTTGTTGCCGGCGCCGCGCGCCGGCGGACGACCGCCCGGCCGGGCACCCGGACCCGGGGTGGGTCCACCGGGACGGCCGGCGGCCGGGGCACCCGGACGCGGCGGCGCCGCGTTCGGACCCGGACGCGGCCCCGGACGGGGACCACCCTCGGTCGGGGGCTCGCGGCGGACGTTCTCCCGCTGCTGCTGGCGGGCGGCCTGCGCGGCCTTGACCGCGGCCTCCTGCTCAGCCTTGAGGGCAGCGGCGCGCGCCTCGGCGGCCGCCACCTCGATGTCGTGCGCGCTCGCCGGCTTGGCGACCGGGGTCGCCGGCTGCGGCGGGCCGGGGACCGGGCCCTTGGGCTTCGGTCCAGGGGTCGGCGCGGCCGGCCGCCGGGGCGGCATCGGCCTGGCCGAGACCCGGGGGGCGCCCGGGGTCGGGGACGGCGTCGGGGTCGTTGCCGGGCTCGGGGCGGCCGCCGGCGGGGCGGCCTGGGCCGAGGCACCACCGGCGGACGCGACGAATGCGCCACGCAGCCGTCGGGCGACGGGCGCCTCGACGGTGCTGGACGCGGACTTCACGAACTCGCCCATCTCCTTGAGCTTGGCGAGAACGGTCTTACTCTCGACCCCGAGCTCCTTGGCGAGCTCGTGTACGCGGGCCTTTCCTGCCACTGCACTCCTCACTCCGAGGTCGTGCGGGCAGCACCCGCAGCGACCTCACTCGTGCACTTGAAGCCTGGTCATTTCAGGGACTTCATCGTGTGCTCATGTCGGTCGTCCTACCTTGCTAGCGACCCTCGGCCGGTCGGGTTTGACCGGTCGTCGGGGTTTGCGCGTCAACGTGCTCCGCGAGCGCACCGTGGTCGAGGACCCCGGTGACGCGCAGTGCCCGCCCGAAGGCGCGGCGCCGCACCGCCTGCGCGAAGCAGGCCGGATCCGGGTGCATGTTCGCTCCCCGACCCGGCAGTCTGCGAGCCGGATCGGGCCGGAGGCTGTAATGACCAGCCTCGTCCCCGACCGCGACCATCCGCAGCAACTCGCTGGCCGGCGCTCGCTTCCGGCAACCCACACAGGTGCGCTCCGGCAGCGCGCGTCGTGCCACTGGAGGAAGTCTACCCCTAGCTGCTCGAGATCGCGCCGCCCGCCTCGGGAACGTGATCAGCTCCGCCCCGGCCGGGTGCCCCGCTCTGCTCCGCGTCGGAGCGGATGTCGATCCGCCAACCGGTCAACCGGGCAGCGAGCCGGGCATTCTGCCCCTCCCGCCCGATCGCCAGCGAGAGCTGGAAGTCCGGGACGGTCACCCGGGCGGTCCGGCTGGCCAGGTCGACCACCTCCACCCGGAGCGCCTTGGCCGGCGAGAGCGCGTTGCCGACGAAGGTGGCCGGGTCGTCCGACCAGTCGATGATGTCGATCTTCTCGCCGTGGAGTTCGCTCATCACCGCGCGGACCCGCTGGCCCATCGGGCCGATGCAGGCACCCTTGGCGTTGACCCCCGGGGCGGTCGAGCGCACCGCGATCTTCGTGCGGTGACCTGCCTCACGTGCGATGGCGCCGATCTCCACGGTGCCGTCGGCGATCTCGGGGACCTCCAGGGCGAAGAGCTTCTTCACCAGCCCCGGGTGTGACCGGGACAACGTGATCTGCGGACCGCGCATTCCCTTGGCCACGTGCACCACGACGCAGCGGATCCGCTCGCCGTGCGTGTACCGCTCGCCGGGGACCTGCTCGGACTGGGGCAGGACGCCCTCCAGCTTGCCCAGGTCGACGCTGACGATGCCCTTCTCAGACCGCGCCTCGTGCGCCTGCACCACGCCGGTGACCAGGTCGCCGTCGCGGCCGACGTACTCGCCGAAGTGCACCTCGTCGGTGGCCTCCCGCAGCCGCTGGAGGATCACCTGCTTGGCGGTCATGGCGGCGATCCGGCCGAAGTCGTGCGGGGTGTCGTCCCACTCCCGGACCACGCTGCCGTCGGCGTCCACCTCCTGGGCGTACACCGAGGCGGCCCCGGTCTTGCGGTCGATCTCCACCCGGGCGTGCGGCTCGGCGCCGTCGGTGTGCCGGTAGGCGGTCAGCAGCGCGGTCTCGATCGCCGCGAGGATCGTGTCGAACGGGATCTCCCGCTCGCGCTCCAGGGCGCGCAGCGCCGCGAGGTCGATGTTCACCTCTCCTCGTCCTCCAGATCTTCGTCGTCGTCGTCGATGTCGGTGTCGTCACCGAAGTCCTCGTCGGACACCTCGTCCAGGCGGTGGAACTCCACCTGGACCCGGCCGGGCCCCAGCTCGGCGTACGGGTGCTCGGCGCGACCGGCGTCGGTCTCCAGCGCCACGCGCTCGTCGTCGGCGGCGGCGATCCGGCCGGTGACCTGCCGGTCCCCCTCGGGGCCGCGGACGGTCACCTTGACCAGCCGGCCGGCGTTGCGCCGCCAGTGCCGGGGCAGGGTGAGCGGGCGGTCCACGCCGGGCGAGCTGACCTCGAGCTGGTACTCGCCGGCCACGATGTCGCCGCCGGCCTCCTCGGCGGCGTCCAGCGCCGCCGAGACCGCCCGGGAGATGTCCGCGACCGCGTCGAGGTTGATCCCGCCGTCGGCGTCCACGATCACCCGGACCACGTGCCGGCGGCCGGCGCGGGACACGGAGAGGTCCTCCAGGTCGTAGCCGGCGGCGGTGACCACCGGCTCGATCACCTCACGCAGCCGCGCCTTGCGGGCGTTCAGGTCGCTGCGGGGTGCGCCGCCCCGGTCCGCGCCACGGGGGCCGTCGGACCGGCGGGGGCGCCCGGAGGGCCCCGTCGGCCGGGTGGCACGGCCACGCTGCGTCATTCGGCGCACCTCTCTGCTGTTGCCACGGACCCCACGGGCCCGGTCGTGTCGCTGCCCGGGCGGGCCGGTCGGCCCGCCATGCCGGCACGCCACCGGGGCGTCCGCGCCCGGTGGCTGCGCAGAGCGTAACGCGCGGGCCGGGCGGCGGCCCGGGCGGCGCACCGACGCCACTGGCCCACAGCTCGCCGGAGATGGTGTTGACTTGTCCGGTGGCGACGGGCAGAACGACAACGGACCAGGGCGCACCGGGACATTCCCGGCGGATGCTGCTGCGCGCCGGGGCGCTGCTGGCGCTCGGCGGCACGGCCGTGCCGCTGACCGGCTGTGATCTTTTCGACCGCGACGACGAGTCACGGCCCCCGGATCCGCTGGAGCCGCTCGCGGCCGAGGCCACCGCGCTGGAGGCCCGCCACCGGGCCGCCGCCACCGCGGTCCCGGCGCTGGCCGAGCGGCTCACCGCGATCGCCGACGCGCACCGGGCGCACGCCGAGGAGCTGCGCAAGGTGATCGGGCGGCCGGCCCCGTCCGGCAGCCCCGCGGCCGCCCCCACCACGCCGGCCGCGGACCCGGACACGGTCCGTACCGAGCTGCGGCAGGCCGAGCAGGAGGGGCGGGAGAACGCCGCGCGGGCGTGCGCCGCCGCGCCCGCCGAGCGGGCCGCGCTGCTCGGCTCGATCGCGGCGGCCCGGGCGACCCACGTGGAGGCGTTGAAGTGAGCCCGACCAGCGGCCCGGCCCAGGCCCTCGGCGACGCGCTCGCCGCCGAGTACGCGGCGATCTGGGCGTACGGGGTGATCGGCGTGCACCTGACCGAGGCGGCCCGCTCCGCCGCCCGCGCCGCCGAGGCGGCCCACCGGTCCCGCCGGGACGCCCTCGTCCTCCAGCTCAGCTCCGGTGGCGGTCAGGTCCCCGCCGACCGGGCCGGCTACGCGCTGCCCTACCCGGTCACCGACCGGGCGAGCGCGCTCAAGCTGGCCGTGGAGATCGAGGAGCGGACCGCCGGCCACTGGCGGGCGGCGCTGCCGCACACCACCGGGGCGGACCGGAACAAGGCCCTCGCGGCGCTCACCGACTGCGCGCTGCGGGCCACCCGCTGGCGGCGGACCGCCGGGGTGAACCCGGTCACCGTCCCGTTCCCCGGCCGCCAGGCCTGAGCGGAGCCCTGGTCACCCGCCGGAACCCTGCGGTTGCGGACCGCATACCAGGTATGCATACTCCACGCCATGTCCATCCGCCACGGCCTGCTCGCCCTGCTGGAGCGCGGCCAGATGTACGGCTACCAGCTCCGCTCGGCGTTCGAGGAGTCGACCGGGTCGACCTGGCCGCTGAACATCGGGCAGGTGTACACGACGCTGGCCCGGCTGGAGCGCGACGGCCTGGTCCGCTCGCTGCCGGAGAGCGAGGCCGGGCAGCGGCCGTACGAGATCACCGACGCCGGGCGGGCGGACCTGGCGCTCTGGTTCGCCACGCCGATCAGCCGGGCCGACCGGCCCCGGGACGAGCTGTCGATCAAGCTGGCCCTGGCCCTCACCACCCCCGGCGTGGACGTCCGCGCGGTCGTGCAGACCCAGCGCAGCGCCACCATGCGGGCCCTGCAGGAGTTCACCCGGTTGAAGTACGCCAGTGACAAGCCGGAGGACCTGCCCTGGCGCCTGGTGCTGGACGCGATGATCTTCCAGGCCGAGGCCGAGGTCCGCTGGCTCGACCACTGCGAGACCAGCCTGGTCCGCCACCGACCGGCGCCGAGCCGGCCGGCCGGCCACCCGGAGGCGGTGGACCGGGCCGACGAGGAGGCCCGCCGGTGACCCCGGGAGTTGAGCAGATCAACGGTGTGCTGGAACTGCGGACCGTGCACCGGACCCACGGCGCCGGGGAGGCCGCCGTGCACGCGCTGCGCGGGGTGAGCCTCACCGTGGCCGCGGGCGAGCTGGTGGCGGTCATGGGGCCCTCCGGCTCCGGCAAGTCCACCCTGCTCGCCCTGGCCGGCGGGCTGGACCGGCCGACCGGCGGCGAGGTGCTGGTCGAGGGGGAGGTCCTCGGCGGCCTGCCCGCCCGTGACCTGGCCCGGCTGCGCCGCCGCCGGATCGGGTACGTCTTCCAGGACCTGAACCTGCTCGGCAGCCTCACCGCGGTGGAGAACGTGGCGCTCCCCCTCGAACTGGACGGCGCCGGTGTGCGGGCGGCCCGCCGGCTCGCCCTCGCCGCGCTCGCCGAGGTGGACGTGGCCGGGCTGGCGGACCGGTTCCCCGACCAGATGTCCGGCGGCCAGCAGCAGCGGGTCGCGATCGCCCGCGCCCTGGTCGGCGAGCGCCGCCTGGTCCTCGCCGACGAGCCCACCGGCGCGCTCGACTCGCAGGCCGGCGAGGCGGTGCTGCACCTGCTGCGCCGCCGGGTGGACGCCGGGGCGGCCGGGGTGCTGGTCACCCACGAGGCGCGGCACGCCGGCTGGGCCGACCGGGTGGTCTTCCTGCGCGACGGGGTGCTGGTCGACTCGACGGCCCCGCTGGTCGGCGTCGAGCACCTGCTCAGCGGCAGCGGTCGGTGAACCGGGGCCGGCTCGCCGCCACGCTCGGGTCGTGGCGGGCCGCGCTGCGGATCGCGCGGCGGGAGGCCCGGCGGGCCCGCCGGCGTACCGCGCTGGTGCTGGCGATGATCGCGCTGCCGGTGCTCGGGCTGAGCTTCGCCGCGGCGAGCTACGACATGGCCGAGCTGACCCGGGCGGAGCAGGTGGACCGGCGACTGGGCGGCGCCGACGCGGAGCTGCGCTGGGGCGACCTGAACCCGATCCTCCAGGACGCCTGGGGCGAGGGCTCCTGGCCGGTCGAGGGCGATCCGGTGTCCCGGACCCGCCCGGCGACGACCGACGAGCTGCGGGCGCTGCTGCCCGCCGGCACCCGGCTCACCCGGCTGCGCCGGTGGGTGCCGTTCGAGGTGCGGATCGACGCGAAGACCGTCTCGTTCGATGCCCGTGCCGTCGACCTGACCGACCCGATCGGCCGGCCGCTGGCCACCCTGCGGGAGGGCCGGCGGCCCACCCGCCCCGACGAGATCGCGGTCAGCCGGGCCGCGCTGCGCCGGCTGGACGTCCGGCTCGACGCGCCGGTGCGGACGGTCGACGGCACGACCTACCGGGTCGTCGGCGTGGTGGAGTTCCCGGACAACCTGGGCGAGGTGGTGGCGCTCCGGCCGGAGCTGCCGCCCGGGCCGCTCGGCCCCGGCGACGAGAGCTGGCTGGTGGACCTGCCCGGGCCGCTGGACGGGGCGCTGGTCGACCGGCTGAACGCACGGGGCGTCCTGGTGGCCGCCCGGAACCCGCTTCCCGGCCGGGAGGAGATCGGCGCCGGCCCCGACCTGCCCGACGCCGAGCAGACCGGCAACGTGGTGCTGGTCGGCGGGCTCGGCCTGCTGGAGGTGGTGCTGCTGGTCGGCCCGGCCTTCGCGGTCGGCGTACGCCGCCGGCGGCGGGACCTCGCCCTCGTCGCGGTGGCCGGCGGGGACGCCGCGCACCTGCGCCGGATCGTGCTCGCCGACGGGGTGGTGCTCGGCGCGGGCGGGGCGGTGGTCGGCCTGCTGCTGGGCACCGGCGCCGCGCTCGCCGGGCGGCCACTGGTCGAGCAGCACCTGCTCCAGCAGCGCTTCGGCGCGTACCGGGTCTTCCCGGCGGCGTTGGCGGCGATCGCCGTGGTGGCGGTGCTGGCCGGCGTGCTGGCCGCGCTCGCCCCGGCCTGGGCTGCGGCCCGGCAGGACGTGGTCGCCGGGCTGGCCGGCCGGCGCGAGCCGCCCCGGCCACGCCGCCGCTGGCTGGTGCTCGGGGCGCTGCTCACCGTGGCCGGCGCCGCCGTGGCCGCGTTCGGCGCCACCCGGACCACCCCGACCGGCGTCCTGGCCGGGGTGGTCCTGGGCGAGTTGGGGCTGGTCTTCTGCACCCCGACCCTGATCGGCGTCCTGGCCCGGACCGGCCGGCTGCTGCCGCTGGCGCCCCGGCTGGCGCTGCGCGACGCCAGCCGCAACCGCTCGTCGGCCGCGCCCGCCATCTCCGCCGTGATGGCGGCGGTGGCCGGCAGCGTGGCCCTGGGCGTCTACGTGGCCAGCGACGACGCCCGGCAACGGGCGGCCTGGCAGCCCGGCCTGCCGCCGGGCCACGTGCTGCTCCAGCGCACCGACGGGCGGACCACCGGCACGCTGCCCGCCGCGGGCGAGGTGGCGGAGCGGGTCCGGGCGGTCCTGCCGGGCGCCGCGGTGGTGCCGATCGCCGGGGCAGAGTGCGCCCGGCCGGCGACCCCGGAGGACTACTGCGTCGCCACCGCGGTGCGCCCGCCCGAGCAGCGCTGCCCGTACGACCCCGTCGACCCCGGGCACGCCCCGGCGCGGACCGACCCGCGCTGCGTGCGGCCGTTCCGCGATCCGAGCGACCTCTACCTGCCGGCGCTTGTGGACGACGGGACGGGGCTGCCCGCGCTCACCGGCGCACCGGCCGAGGAGGTGGCCGCGGCCCGCCGGACCCTCCAGGCGGGCGGCGTGGTGGTCACCGATCCCCGGCAGCTGGTGGACGGGCGGGTCCGGGTGGAGGTCAGCCACGGGACCCTCGCCCCGACGGCCGCCGGCACGCTGCCCGGGTACGTGCTGCGCGGCGGCCTGCCGGTGGACCGGCTGGTGGTCTCCCCCGCGGCGGCCACCGCGCTCGGCCTCGCCGCGGCGCCGCTGGGCTACCTGGTCGACACCGCCGACCCGCCCACCGTCCACCAGCGGGACCGGCTGGCCGCCGAGCTGGCCGGGGTCGCTCCGCTGGCGGTCCAGGTGTCGGCGGCCGGGCCGCCGTCCGACCAGCGCCCGCTGCTGCTCCTGCTGGCCGGTGCCGCCGGCGTGATCACCCTGGGCGCGGCCGCGGTGGCGACCGGCCTCGCCGCCGCCGAGGGCCGCCGGGACCTGTCCACCCTCGCCGCGGTCGGCGCCGATCCCCGGGTACGCCGGGTGCTGTCGCTCTGGCAGGCCGGGGTGATCGCGGGGCTCGGCTCGGTGCTCGGCATCCTGGCCGGCCTCGGCTCGGCGGCCATCATCCTGGTCTCGCTCAACCGGCGGTACGCGCAGTCCTGGCCGGTGAAGCCGCCGTACCCGCTGGTGGTGCCCGGGTCGACGCTGACCGTGCTGGTGGTGGTGCCGGTGGTGGCCATGGTCGGGGCGGCCCTGCTCACGCGGTCCCGGCTGCCGGTGGAACGCCGGTTGGACTGACGGTGTTCGATCCGCTCCGGCCGGTCGGGGGGTGTCGCGGGCGGGGTGCGGCCGGCACACTGGGCGGGTGTCCGCCGTGCAGTCCCTCACCCGTCGTCTCGGTCACCAGAAGTGGTTCGCCGCCACCATGCGCCTGCTCGTTCCCGCCGACCGGCTGGTCGGCCGGCTGACGAAGGGACGGGTGGTCGCCTTCGGGCTGGTGCCCTCGCTGGTGCTCACCACCACCGGCCGCCGCTCCGGCAAGCCGCGCAGCAATCCCCTGCTCTACGTGCCGGACGGCGACGCGTACGTGGTGATCGGCTCGAACTGGGGGCAGCAGCACCAGCCCGCCTGGTCGCTGAACCTGCTCGCCCAGCCGGCCGCCGAGGTCGACGTCAAGGGCCGCCGAATCCCGGTGCGCGCCGAGCCGATCAGCGGCGAGGAGCGGGAGCGGCTGTTCACCCGGCTGGTCGCCGAGTGGCCGGCCTACCGCACGTACGTGGAACGGGCCGGCGGCCGGGAGATCCGGGTGTTCCGGCTGGTCCCGGTGGGTGAGCCGGCCGCCTGACCCCTCGGGCGCGGCGAGCCGGCGGGGCCGGTCCGGCTGGCTAGGGTGGTGGTCGGTCGACGCGCGCCGGGCCGCCGCCGGGCGGGCCGCGTGCGGAACGGAGGTGGACCGTGGACGCCAGCGGCGCCGAGCTGGACACCGACCGGTACCTGGACGATCCCCGGTGGCGGGTCGCCGAGCGGGTGGGTGACGGGGTGCTGCGCCGGTTCGCCGCGGGCGTCCTCGCGGTCGCGGTGCACGGCCCGCTCGCGCACGGCGACGACGACGGCGGCGGGAACGGCGAGGTGGGGCTGCTCGTGGTGACCTACCGGACGGGCGGCGGGCCGTCGCCGGCCACCCGCCGGGTGGACGGGGTGCTTGTCGACCTCACCGTGGCCGGCGCCGACGACTACCTGCGGCAGGCCACGACGATCACCGCGCTCTGGCCGCTCACCGCCGACCGGTACGTCACCACCCGCGCCCTGCACGACCCGACCGGCTGGCTGCGGACCCTCCGCGACGAGCACCTGGCCCGGCTGGCCCGGGCCCGGCCCGCCGAGTTCACCGCCGCGGCCCGGCAGGCGTGGTACCGGGGCAGCGCGGCGCACACCCGGGCGCTGCGGCTGGCCGAGTGGTACGAGACCGACCAGGCGCTGCTCATGCTCGGCGAGGCCCGGCTGGCCGCGGCCACCGTGCAGGGGCTGCTCAGCCGCACCTACTTCCGCGACCCGGGCGACGCGGTGCGGCGCACCGGCCTGGCCGGGGCGGACATGACCGAGGTGGGCACGGTGCTGGCCCGCCAGGCCGAGGAGCTGACCGCCCGGGGCCGCCCGGTCGACGGCACGGTGGACGACCTGCTCGGCGGCTGACGCCCGCCGGGCGTCAGCCGATCCCGCCCTGGATGCCGATTCGGAATCGGCTGACGCCCGCCGGGCTTGTCAGCCGATTCCGCCCTGGATGCCGATCAGTGCGCCCACCAGGTAGGTGGCGCCGGCCGCGAGGGCGCCGAGCAGCAGCTGCCGCAGCCCGCCGGCCCACCAGGGGCGGTTGGTGAACCGGGCCACGATGGCCCCGGCCACGAAGAGCCCCACCCCGCCGACGCCGAGCGCCAGCGCCAGGCTGGTGAAGCCGAGCAGGTAGGTGACCAGCGGCACCAGCGCGCCGACCGAGAAGCAGAGGAACGAGGAGACCGCCGCCGCCCACGGACTGGGCTGCTCGTCGGGGTCGACGCCCAGCTCCTCCCGGACGTGCACCCGCAGCGCCTCCTCCGGGTTGCGCCGGACCGCCTCGGCGACCTGCGTGGCCAGGTCCCGGGGCAACCCCCGGGCCACCCACGCGTCGGCCAGCTCGCGGGCCTCCGCCTCGGGGTGCCGTTCCAGCTCGCGCCGCTCCTTGGCCACCTCGGCGGCCACCTGCTCGTTGGCCGAGCGGACGCTGGTGTACTCGCCCAGTCCCATCGAGATGGCGCCGGCCACCAGACCGGCCGCGCCGGTGAGGACGACGCTGCGCGGGGAGACCCCGCCGCCGCCGACGCCGGCGATCAGGGCGATGTTGGTGACCAGCCCGTCCATCGCCCCGAACACCGCCGGCCGGAGCCAGCCGCCGGACACGTCCGCGTGGTGCGCCTCGCGCAGCGCCGCCGGGGTGTCGGTCACGGCAGGGTCAGGATCTCGTAGCCGTCGTCGGTCACGACGATGGTGTGCTCGAACTGCGCCGTCCACCGGCGGTCCTTGGTGACGACGGTCCAGCCGTCGTCCCACATGTCGTACTGGTGCGTGCCGAGGGTGATCATCGGCTCGATGGTGAAGGTCATGCCGGGCTCCATCACGTCCGTGGGGCGCGGGCTGTCGTAGTGCGGCACGTAGAGTCCGCTGTGGAAGGACTCGCCGATGCCGTGGCCGGTGAAGTCGCGGACCACGCCGTAGCCGAACCGTTTGGCGTACGACTCGATGACCCGGCCGATGACGTTGATCTGCCGGCCCGGTGCGACCGCCTTGATCCCGCGCATCATGGCCTGGTGGGTCCGCTCGACCAGCAGGCGGGCCTCCTCGCTCACCTCGCCCACGCAGAAGGTGGCGTCGGTGTCGCCGTGCACCCCGCCGATGTACGCGGTCACGTCGACGTTGATGATGTCGCCGTCCTGGAGCACCGTGGAGTCCGGGATGCCGTGGCAGATCACCTCGTTGAGGCTGGTGCAGCAGGACTTCGGGAAGCCCTTGTAGCCCAGCGTCGAGGGGTACGCGTCGTGGTCGCAGAGGAACTCGTGGACCACCTTGTCGATCTCGTCGGTGGTCACCCCCGGCTTGCAGTGCTCCCCGGCGAGCTGGGTGGCCTGGGCGGCGAGCCGGCTGGCGATCCGCATCTTCTCGATGGTCTCCGGCGTCTGCACGTGCGACCCGCGCCACTCCTGCGGCCGCTTCTTGCCCACGTACTCGGGACGCGGAATGTGGGCGGGAACCGCCCGCCACGGGGAGAGCGTGCCTGGGGTCAGCGGCGCACGGACGGTCATGGCGACAGCCTATCGCCGGGCCCCTGGTGACCCCCGCCACGGCCCGCTCGGTCAGGTTGTTGCCGCGCCGCAACCGCTGTGCCATTGTTGCTCCGTGGATCAAGGGGGCGCACCGCCCGTCTTCTCCGCGACCGCGGAGCTCGACGGTGATCAACTGCGCGTCCGGGTGGCCGGCGAGGTCGACATGGCGACGGCCGACACCATGTACCGGACCGTCCTCGGGGAGGCCGCCCGGCACGTCACGCTCGACCTGCGGTCGGTGACCTTCTTCGACTCGGCCGCGATCCACGCGGTGGTCCGGCTGGCCCAGCAGCTCCCCGGCACGCTCACCGTGCTGCCGTCCCGGCAGGTCCGGCGGGTGCTGGAGATCTCCGGCCTGGGCGAGCAGGACTGGCTGGCGCAGGCCTGAGCTGTTCACCGGTCGCCGGCCCCTCCCGCAACCGGATTCGCAGGCTGACACATCGCTTCGTCGTCGCCCGGTCCGTCCCGGCCGGCGGGCTCTGCGCGCACGGTGGGCGTTTCGGCATCGCGGAGGGCCCGGGTGGTGACCCGGGAGGCGAGCAGGAGCGCGGCGAGCGCCAGTCCGAGGGCCGCGGCGATGAAGGGGGCGCGGATCCCCAGGCTGCGTCCGAGCAGGCCGCCGGCGAGTGCTCCGAGGGGCACGACACCCAGGACGACCAGGCGGTAGGCGGCGGTGACGCGGCCGAGGAGTTCGTCGGGGACTGCCGCTTGGCGCAGGGTGCTGACGACGATCTGGTTCAGCGAGGTGGCGACGGCTGCGCAGAACATGCCGGCGAGGGCGAGGGGTGTGTGGTGCCCCAGGCCGAGGATGGCGTAGCTGGCGGCCGGGGTGAGGGCGGCGAGCCAGGTGGTGGGGCCGCCGCCGATGCGGGGCACGACGTGTTCGGCGAGCAGTGAGCCGGCGATCGCACCGGCGGCGGGAACGGCGATGAACAGGCCGTAGCGCGACATGGGCAGCTGGTACGGGCCGGTGACCAGCAGGACGAGCACCCCGCCGGTGACCGAGCCGAAGAAGTTGATCGCCGCCGAGATGAACGCGACCCGGCGCAGCAGGTCATGGCGCCAGAAGTGGGCCCATCCGGTGCGGATGTCCTGGGCGACGGTGGTCGGGGTCGAGCGGTGCTCCTCCTTCTCGCCGGTGGGCCGCAGCGCGGGCAGCAGCAGGGCTGCCAGGCCGGCGAGGGCGAACGCGGCCGCGCCGGTGTAGAAGGCCGCTGATGCCGCCAGCGCGAACAACGCCGCCCCGGCGGGCGGACCGATGAAGGTGTTGATGACGGACTGGGTCGCGAACAACCGGCCGTTGGCGCGCTCGAGCTGCTGACGTGGCAGGAGCCGGGGCGGGATGGTCAGGGCGGCGTTGTCGACCATCGTCTCGGCGCAACCGGCCAGGAACACTGCCACGTAGAGCAGCGCGACGTGGCGCCATCCGTTGGCCAAGGTCACGGCCAGCAGCGCGAACCCGGCCGCGCGCAGCCAATTGCCGGCGGTGAGTATCCGACGCCTGTCCACCCGGTCGGCCATCGCGCCGGCGGGGAGGGTCGCGACGAGCCAGGGCAGGAACTGCACCACCGTCATGCCCGCCACGGCGAGCGGGTCACGGGTCAGCGTGGCGACGAGCAGCGGCGCCGCGGCCTGCAGCAGCCCGTCGGCGAGGTTCGAGGACGCCTGGGACGCCCATAGTGCAGCGAACGATCTGCGCGGGGCGGCGGCAGGCATGATCGGTCTCCTCGCGGCATTCTCATGGATGATTGGTGAATCGGGCATGAGCATGCCAGCGGACAGTCTCACATGCAACAATGCTTCCAACCATGAGAGGAGCTGGTGGGTGAGGTTCGGCCACATCGCAGGCGACCGCATGCTCGACCTGGTGAACACCGTTGCCTGGCGCCTGGGCGGGCGCGAACGCACCGAGCACCTGCAGACCTTCTCCGACGTCGTCGACTGGTGCGTCGAGTCCGACCTGATCAGCGCAGCCGAGGCCGCGGCCCTGCGCGACCTCGCCGGCCAGGACGGCGCCCGGGCCGAGCGGGAACGGCAACACGTCATCGAAGCGCGCGAGCGGGTCTACGCAGCCCTCTTCGAGGATGACCCCGAAGCGGCCGCGGACCTCGCGAGCATGTACCGGGCGGCGATCGCCGCGGCCGAACTGGTCCACACGGGCGACCGCTGGCAGTGGCGCGACCCGGAAAACGACCTCCGCCTGCCCCGCGACCGCATCGTCCGCGGGCTCGTGGCCCTCATCCAGCGCGACGACCTCGACCGCCTCCACCAGTGCGAGGACGCCAAGTGCGGCTGGGTCTACCTCGACACGTCACCGCGGCGGAACCGCCGCTGGTGCAACACGAAGGACTGTGGCGACCGCAACCGCGCCCGCGCCTACTACGCCCGGCAGAAGGCGAAGAGCAACCGACCCTGATCCACGTTCGCGAGGCCGGCGCGGTGCCGGCCACGGGCCGCTCGCCGGTGGAGCGCAGGCGGCCTCAGTCCGCCAGCCGGCGGCGCAGGATCAGCTCGGTGCCGTTCTCCGTGCGGGTCACGCTCATCTCGCCGAGCGCCTGGATCAGCGCCAGGCCACGGCCCCGGAAGCTCGTCCCGCTCGACTCCCGCCACCGGCCGCTGTCGCGGATCGTGGCGGTGACCGTCCGGTCCTCGATGGTCACCTCGACGCCGATCGTCGGCTCGGCCGGGGCCACCGGGTGCTCGATGGCGTTGGCGGCGGCCTCGGAGATGGCCACCGTGAGGTCGAACAGATCGGTCTCGCCGACGTGGTGGGCGACCAGGAAGTCCTCCAGCCGCTTGCGCAGCACGCTGAGCCGGGTCGGGTCGGCCGGCAGCCGCAGCGCGAAGCGGTTCAGCTCGGTCGCCTCCAGCGCGAGCACCGCCACGTCGTCGTGCCGGGTGCGCCCGGCGACCCGCTCGACCACCGCGTCGACCAGATCGGCCACGTGCTCGCCCGGGGTCGCCGCGTCCGCCCGGAGCTGGCCGAGCCCGGCGTCGATGCCGGCCTGCCGGTCCTCGATCAACCCGTCGGTGTAGAGCAGCAGCCGGCCGCCCGGGGCCAGCTCACCGTCGACGGTCCGGTACGCCGTGCCGGGAATCGCCCCGACCGGCGGCCCGAGCGCCCGGTCGTGCAGGAACACCGCGTCACCGTCCCGGATCAGCAACGGGGAGGGGTGGCCCGCGCTGGCGTACCGGAGCCGGCCGGTGCGCGGGGAGAAGCGGAGGCAGACCACGGTGGCGAACGAGCCGCCCTCGGTGGAGCCGACCAGCCGGTTGAGCCGGGTCAGCGCCTCGCCCGGGTCGTAACCCTCCAGCACGTACGCCCGCAGCGCGTTGCGGAGCTGGCCCATCGCGGCGGCGGCCCGCACCCCCTTGCCGACCACGTCACCGATCACCAGCACCAGCTCGTCGTCGGCGGTGCCGATCACGTCGTACCAGTCGCCGCCCACCTCGACGTCGGCGCTGCCCGGCAGATAGCGACTGGCCACCACGGCGCCGGGGAGCTGCGGCAGGGTACGCGGCAGCAGGCTGTGCTGGAGCGTGGTGGCGATCCGGTGCTCGGCCTCGTAGAGCTGGGCGTTCTCCAGCCGCACGCCGACCAGCCGGGCCAGCTCGGTGAGGGCCGCCTGCTCGGCGCCGCCGCCCTCCCGGCGCCAGACCCGCAGCTCACCGAGCTGCTCGTCGGTGGTGCCGGTCAGCGCCAGCACCACCGAGGGCTCGGCGGAGACGTCCCCGCCGCCGTCCGCCTCGTAGCGGGCGCCGGTCGCCGTGACCACCACCCGGGCGGCCTCGGCCAGGCCGAGCGCGTGCCGCGCGGCGACCCGCACCACGTCGGCGGTCGACCGTGCCGTGTTGATCGCCACGGCGGCGTCGGCGAGCGCCCGCAGCCGGCGGACGATCTGGCCGCGGAGCTGGCCCAGCTCGACGTTGGCCCGGACCCGGGCGATCAGCTCCTGGCTGGAGAAGGGCTTGGTGAGGTAGTCGTCCGCGCCGACCGAGAGCCCGGCGACCTCCTCGGCCGCGCCGGCCCGGGCGGAGAGCAGCACGATCGGCACCCCCCGGGTGACCGGGTTGGCGCGCAGCGCGGTGACCAGCCCGAAGCCGTCCAGCCGGGGCATCATCACGTCGGTCAGCACCAGGTCGAACGGGGAGTCGACGGCCAGCCGCAGCGCCTCCACGCCGTCCGGCACGGTGACCACCTCGTACGACGGGGAGAGCAGCCGGCTCACGTGCTCCCGCAGGTCGGCGTTGTCGTCGGCGACCAGGATCCGGCCCGCTCCCCCGGGCACGCCGACCGGCTCCGGCAGCCCGCCCGGCCGCGCCACCTCGTCGGTCCAGAGCGCGGTCTCGGCGACGTAGAGCCGGGCCTGCTCGGGCTCGCTCAGCGGCACCGGGGCGAGGGCGGCCACCCGGTCGGCGGGCAGGTGCGCGTATCCGAACGGCACCCGCGCCGTGAACGTGGTCCCCCGGTCGACGACGCTGTGCGCGTCGACCGTGCCGCCGTGCATCTCGACCAGCTCGCGGACCAGGGCGAGGCCGATGCCGGTGCCCTCGTGGGTGCGGGAGCGGGCGCCGGGCACCCGGTGGAACCGCTCGAACACCTGCGGCAGCTCCGCCGGCGCGATGCCGACGCCGGTGTCGGTCACCTCCAGCACGGCGACGCTGTCACGGGCGCGGACCCGGACCCGGATCTCGCCGTCGAAGGTGAACTTGACCGCGTTCGACAACAGGTTGAGGACGATCTTCTCCCACATGTCCCGGTCGACGTAGACGGGCGCGGGCAGCGGTGGGCAGTCCACCACGAGGCGCAGCCCGGCCCGCTCGGTGACCGAGCGGAAGGTGCTGGCCAGCCGGGCGGTGTAGTCGGCCAGATCGGTGGGCTGGTAGCGGGCGGCCAGCCGGCCGGACTCCAGCCGGGAGAAGTCGAGCACGGTGTTGACGAGCTTGAGCAGCCGCAGCGCGTTGCGGTGCATCATGGCCAGCCGGTCGAGGTACGTGTCGGGCAGGGCGCGGTCGGCGAGCAGGTCCTCCAGGGGCCCGAGCACCAGGGTGAGCGGGGTGCGGAACTCGTGGCTCACGTTGGCGAAGAAGTTGGTCTTGGCGCGGTCCAGCGCGGCCAGCTCGGCGGCCCGGGCCCGCTCCTGCTCGTACGCCCGCTGCTTGCCGACGGCCCGGGAGATCTGGGCGGCGACCAGATCGGCGAAGTGGCGGTAGTCGTCGGTGAAGGGCAGCCGGCGGGCCACCCCGAGCAGCAGCATGCCGGCCGGCTCGTGGGTCGCCGTGAGCGGCAGCAACAGGGCCTGGTCGGCCGCGTCCGGCGGCACCGCGCCGAGCAGTTCGGCGGTGGAGACCCAGCGGGGCTCCTCCGGGGAGTCGCCGGGGCGTGGGGGCCCGCCCGCGATCGCGGCGGGATCCAGCCCGGCGCAGCCGGCCAACGCCGGGACGCCGTCGTCGTCGTGCAGCCAGACGGCGCTGAACGGCACGTCGGCGCGGTGCCCGTCGAGCACCTGGGCGACGGTCCGCCCCAGCTCCACGGTGCTGCGCACGTCGGCCAGCTCGGTGCCCAGCTCGGCCAGGGCGCGCAGCCGGCGCTCGCCGACCACCCGGCCGGTGGTCTCGTTGACGAAGCAGAACACGCCGTTCACGCTGCCGTCGGCGTCCCGGACGGGGTCGTACGAGATGTCGAAGTAGACGTCCTCCAGGAAGCCGTGCCGGTTGAGGACGAAGGGGTGGTTCTCGCCGCGGTAGGGCACGCCGGTGCGCTGCACCCCTTCGAGCAGCGGCCCGAGCACGTCCCAGGTCTCGGCCCAGTACCGGCGGGCGGACTGGCCGATCACCGCCGGGTGCTTGTCGCCGATGGTGGGCCGGTAGGCGTCGTTGTAGAAGGCCAGGTGGTCCGGACCCCAGAACAGCACGATCTGGGCCCGCGAGGAGAGCATGGTGCTGACCGCGTGACTGAGCGCGGGGGGCCAGCCGCCCGGGGCGCCGAGCGGGGTGGTGGACCAGTCGAAGCCGCGCAGCCGCTCACCCATCTCGCCGCCGGCGGCGAACGCCGCGGTCAGCAGTGGAGAGAGTTTCGCCTCCCCGGTCCCCGAGGACGAATGACGAACGTCCCCGCCCCCCTGGGCCGAGCCCATGCAGCCTCCCGCTCCGGACAATGTCCACGACGACCGGCGCGATCACGCCGGTCGTCCCCGCCTACTACCCCGACGGAGGAGCAACGTAACGCATGTCGCCGGTCGGACGCTGGTTACCTACGCCTCATCCTGACGCAACTGGCGGCCGGCGGCGAGTCGGGCGGGCCGGGGGCGCGCCGGGGCGGTGCCGGCCGCCGCCCGGACCAGCGCATTCACCGGCCGGGGATCGGCGTCGTTCTCCGGGTGCCACTGCACGCCGAGCAGGAAGCGCCGCGCCGGATCCTCCACGGCCTCCACCACCCCGTCGTCGGCCCAGCCGGTCACGGCCAGGCCGCCCGGGTCGGCCACCCCCTGATGGTGGTACGAGTTGACCTCCTCCACCCCGGTCATCACCGCCCCGGCCAGGCTGCCGTCGGCGAACCGGACCGGGTGCGACCCGTACACCCCGGGCGCCGGGCGGTGGCGGTCGTGCCCGACCACGTCCGGCAGGTGCTGGTGCAACGTGCCGCCGTACGCGACGGCGAGCAGCTGCATGCCCCGGCACACCCCGAGCACCGGCAGGTCGGCGGCGAGCGCGGCGGTCAGCAGCGCCAGCTCCCCGGCGTCCCGGTCCGGGCGGCTCTCGGTGCGCGGGTCGGTCGGCCGGCCGTACCGCTCCGGGCCGACGTCGGCGCCGCCGGCCAGCAGCAGCCCGTCGAGCACCCGCAGCACGTCGGCGTCGGTGTCGTCGGGAGGCAGCACCACGGCCCGGCCGCCGGCCGCCGTCACCGCCCGGACGTACGCCTGCGGCACCAGCGCCGCCGGCACGCCCCGCCACACCGCCCAGTCGGCCGGCTCGACGTACGCGGTGACGCCGATCACCGGCCGACTCACTGAGCCGGCACCGTTCGCGACTGCGGGGCTCGCAACCCCGGCTCACTCCTCGCGCTCACAGTGGTGTCACGTACGCGCCGGTGATCCCGCCGTCCACCACGAACTGCGCGGCGGTCATGAAGGAGGCGTCGTCGCTGGCCAGGAAGGCCACCGCGGCGGCGATCTCCTCGGGGTTGCCGAACCGGCCCATCGGCACGTGGACGAGGCGGCGGGCGGCCCGCTCCGGGTCCTTGGCGAACAGCTCCAGCAGCAGCGGGGTGGCGACCGGGCCGGGACAGAGCGCGTTGACCCGGATGCCCTCCCGGGCGAACTGCACGCCCAGCTCCCGGGTCATCGCCAGCACCCCGCCCTTGCTCGCCGTGTACGCGATCTGCGACGTCGCCGCCCCCATGAGCGCCACGAACGAGGCGGTGTTGATGATCGAGCCCTTGCCCTGCCGCCGCATGTGCGGGATGGCGTACTTGCAGCAGAGGTAGACGCTCGTGGTGTTGACCCGCAGCACCCGCTCCCAGGCGTCCAGCCCGGTCTCCAGGATCGAGTCGTCGTCGGGCGGGGAGATGCCGGCGTTGTTGAACGCCACGTCGACCCGGCCGTGCCGCTCGGCCACCCCGTCGAAGAGGTCTCTGACCGCCGCCTCGTCGGCCACGTCGGCGGCGACGAACTCGCCGGCCACCTCGTCGGCGGCCCGCTTGCCCGCCTCCGCGTCGATGTCCACGCAGACCACCCGGGCCCCCTCGGCGGCGAACCGCCGCACCGTGGCCAGGCCGATGCCGCTGCCCGCCCCGGTCACCACGGCGACCCGGTCCTGAAGCCGTCCCTGCATCTCACTCCTCCGTGCTGATGAACACGTTCTTGACGTCGGTGAAGGCGTGCAGCGCGTCCGGGCCCAGCTCCCGGCCGAGGCCGGAGCGCTTCATCCCGCCGAACGGGGTCCAGTAGCGCACCGAGGAGTGCGAGTTGACGCTCAGGTTGCCGGACTCGACCGCCCGGGCCACCCGGATCGCGCGGCCCACGTCCCGGGTCCAGATCGAGCCGGAGAGACCGTATTCCGTGTCGTTGGCCAGGCGGATCGCGTCCGCCTCGTCGTCGAACGGGAGCACCGAGACCACCGGGCCGAAGATCTCCTCCCGCCAGTGCCGGTCGGCCGGGGAGTCGGCGAGCAGCACGGTGGGGGCGTGCCAGAAACCGGCGCCGTCGGGGCGGGCGCCGGTGAAGGCCACCTTCGCCCCGTCGACGTACCCGGCGACCCGGTCCCGGTGCCCGGCGGAGATCAGCGGACCCATCTCGGCGCTCTCGGCTGCCGGGTCCTCGACCCGGAACGCCCGGACGGCCGGTTCGAGCAGTTCGAGGAAGCGGTCGTACACCGATCGCTGGACCAGGATCCGGGAGCGCGCGCAGCAGTCCTGGCCGGCGTTGTCGAAGACCGCGGCCGGCGCGCTGGCCGCCGCCTTCGCCAGGTCGGCGTCGGCGAAGACCAGGTTGGCGGACTTGCCACCCAGCTCCAGCGTCACCCGCTTCACCTGGGCGGCGCAGCCGGCCATGATCCGGGTGCCGACCTCGGTGGAGCCGGTGAAGCAGACCTTGCGGACCGCCGGGTGGGTGACGAACCGCTCGCCCACCACGCTCCCCTGGCCGGGCAGCACGGTGAACACGCCCTCCGGCAGGCCCGCGTCGAGGGCCAGCTCGGCCAGGCGCAGCGCCGTCAGCGGGGTCAGCTCGGCCGGCTTGAGCACCACCGTGTTGCCGGCGGCGAGCGCCGGGGCGAAGCCCCAGCCCGCGATGGGCATCGGGAAGTTCCACGGCACGATCACCCCGACCACGCCGAGCGGCTCGTGGAAGGTGACGTCGAGCCCGCCCGGCACCGGGATCTGGTGCCCGGTCAGCCGCTCCGGCGCGCCCGCGTAGTAGTCGAGCACGTCCCGGACGTTGCCGGCCTCCCAGCGCGCGTTGCCGATGGTGTGCCCGGCGTTGCGCACCTCCAGCAGGGCCAGCTCCTCCCGGTGCGCGTCGACCACGGCGGCGAACCGCCGCAACAACCGCGCCCGATCTCCCGGTCCCACCGCCCGCCACGTCTCGAAGGCAGCCGCCGCCCGCTCGATGGCCGCGTCCGTCTCCGCGAGCGAGGTGGCCGGCACCTCGCGCAGCGGCTCACCGGTCGCCGGGTTGATCACCTGGGTCACGCGCCCCACCCTTCTCCTGGCCGACGGGGAGCGCAAGGTCAGAGGCGCTCGAAGCCACGGGTCAGCTCCCAGTCGGTGACGGCGGCGTCGAAGGCGGCCAACTCCACCCGCGCGTTGTTGGCGTAGTGGGCGACCACCTCGTCCCCGAAGGCGTCCTTCGCCGTCTCCGAGGACTCCCAGAGGGTGAGGGCGTCCCGGAGCGTCCCGGGCACCCGCTCGGCGTCCCCGTCGTCGTACGCGTTGCCGGCGCACTCCTCGCCCAGCTCCAACTCCCGCTCGATGCCGTGCACCGCGCCGGCCACCAGCCCGGCGATCGCCAGGTACGGGTTGACGTCGGCGCCCGGCACCCGGTTCTCCACCCGCATCCCCTGGCCGTGCCCGACCAGCCGCAGCGCGCAGGTGCGGTTGTCGGTGCCCCAGCGCAGCGCGGTCGGGGCGAACGAGCCGGGCTGGTAGCGCTTGTAGGAGTTGATGTTGGGGGCGAAGAGGAGGCTGAACTCGCGCATGGTGGCGAGCAGCCCGGCCAGCACCCGCTGCCCGGTGGTCGACAGGTGCGCCGGCCCGTCGCCGAGCATGGCCGAGCGGCCGTCGGCGTCGCGCAGCGAGAAGTGGATGTGGCAGGAGTTGCCCTCGCGCGCGTTCGGCTTGGCCATGAAGGTGATCGACATGCCCTCCTGGGCGGCGATCTCCTTCGCCCCGTTCTTGTAGATGACGTGGTGGTCGGCGCAGGCCACCGCCTCGTCGTAGCGGAAGGCGATCTCGTGCTGCCCGAGGTTGCACTCGCCCTTGGCGCTCTCCGGGACCAGCCCCGCGCCGGCCATCTGGTTGCGGATCCGGCGCAGCAGCGGCTCCACCCGGGCGGTGCCGAGCAGTGAGTAGTCCACGTTGTACTGGTTGGCCGGGGTCAGGTCGCGGTAGCCGCGCCGCCACGCCTCCTCGTACGAGTCGCGGAACAGCACGAACTCCAGCTCGGTGCCGGCGTACGCGGTCAGCCCGTGGGCGGCCAGCCGGTCGAGCTGGCGGCGCAGGATCTGCCGGGGCGAGGCGACCACCGGGCCGGAGCCGTCCAGCCACTCCAGGTCGGCCAGGAGCATCACGGTGCCGGCCTGCCAGGGCACCCGGCGCAGGGTGTCCAGGTCGGGCCGCATGGCGAAGTCGCCGTAGCCGCGTTCCCAGCTCGACATGGCGTACCCGTCGACGGTGTTCATGTCGACGTCCACGGCCAGCAGGTAGTTGCAGCCCTCGCTGCCGTGCGCGACCACCTGGTCCAGGAAGTAGGGGGCGTGGAACCGCTTGCCCTGGAGGCGGCCCTGCATGTCGGTCAGCGCGAGCACCACCGTGTCGATCTCGCCCTCGGCGACCGCGACGCGCAACTGTTCCAGCGTGAGCGGAGCTTTCCTCATCGGCGCGCCTCCATCACCAAGGTCTACTGGCAGAACCGGATCACCGTCAATGCCCGTTCCGGACACCGCGGCAAACGCAACGGTCAGTCGCGCCTGGGCGAGGGTGCCGCGAGTGCGGCGATGAAGGCCTCCTGACTGGTCTCGATGTAGGCGCGTTCGCATCGGGTCCACGCGAGCACTTCGGCAGAGCGGCCGCGAGGGACCGACGCGGCTGCGTCGTCCTGGACGTCCCGCCAGAACGCCTCGTTGCGGCGTAACCGCTCGTCGATCGCGGCTGGTAGGCGGGCGCGGTCGGCCGGACCCAGGCCGTAGGCGTCGGCCAGGGCCCGCACCTGGCGGGCCTGTTCCGTCACCGGTCCCCGGTCCGGCCGGAACGAGACGCACCAGGCCCACGCCAGATAGCCCACGTCCTCCAACGGGTCGCCGGGTGCGGCGAAGTCGAAGTCGATGAACGCGATCGGCTGGCCGCCCCGGAAGACGGTGTTGTTCGGGCCGGGATCGTGATGACAGATCACCTCACCGCCGAGTGTCGGCGCGAGGTCCCGCGTGGCGTCGTGCAGTCGTCGTAGCAACCTCGCCGCTCGACACACCTGATCGTCGGTGAAGCGCTGCCATCGCGGCGGAACGTGGCCGGGCACGAACGACAACATGTCGCGGCCGAGCTGGTCCCACCCCAGGTGCCGAGGGCAGCCGTCGAAGCCCTTTCCGGCGAGATGGGCCAGCAGCCGGGCCACGAAATCGGACGCGGGCGAGGCCGGGCGACGCACCGTGGCTCCGACCCGCACCACGCCGGCCGTCAGGCGCCCGCCGGCCAAGGGCCGCTCCACGTCGTCGCCCACCTTCAGACGCTCGTACGTGGAACCGCCTCGGCCGAGAAGCGGATACCGATCAGTCCCGTCCTGCACGCTGGTTCTCGACAAGGGCCAGCAGGGCGGCGTGGGTCTGCTCGTCGGCGGCCACGACGAGACCGCCCGCCCCGGTGTGCAGGGGCTGGCCGTCGATCCCGGTCACCACGCAGCCGGCCGCCTCACAGAGGGCGATGCCGGCCGCGAAGTGGACGCTGTCGCGCAGGTGGCCGTCGGTCACGTAGGCGGCGCGCCGGCCGGCGGCGACCCAGGCCACCGCCAGGGTGGTGGAGACGACACGGGGTCGGAACCGCTCGATGAACCCCTGGTCGGCAAGTAGCCGCGCGGCCCGGAAGACCCGCTCGTTGGGGAACGGTGGATCGAGATTGACGTCCACCAGCCTCGACTCGGCCGACGGGGCGAGTTGCTCGTCCACGCCGCCCCGACGCACGTTGGCACCGGTGCCGTCGGTCCAGAACACCTCGTCGGCGAACGGGTCCGCCGAGGCCGCCACGACGACCTGCGTTCCGGTGCGCAGCGCGACGTTGACCGAGACCAGCATGTTCCGTACGGCATAGTTCAACGTCCCGCACAGCGGGTCGACCAGCCAGGTGCGTCCGTTCCCGCCGATGCCCGTGCGCCCGCTCTCCTCCGCCAGCACCAGGTCGTCCGGCCGGGCCGCCCGCAGGACGTCGAGGATGGCCTTCTCCGCCTCGATGTCGGCCGTCGTGGCGAAGTCTCCCGCGGACTTCCCGAAGCGTGTCAGCGATGTCCCGTAGTGCGAGCGCACGACCGCGGCCCCGGCTGCCGCCGCCTCGATGACCAGATCCCGGTCGTTGATCGACATGCCCGCACAATAGATGCCGGGGCGGGCTCGCGGTTGCCCGCGACGGGTCAGGAGACCGCGGCCTTCACGAGCTCGACGACCTTCTTCTCCACGGCGGGGCTCCACTTCTGGAGCGCGTACGCGACCGGCCAGATGTCCCCGTCGTCGAGGTTGGCCGGGTCCTGGAAGCCCAGGGTCGAGTACCGGTAGTTGAACTTGCCCGAGTCCTGGAAGAAGAAGACGATCTTGCCCTCGGCGTTCGCGTAGGCGGGCATCCCGTACCAGGTCTTCGGCGAGAGCTGCGGGGCGGCTGCGGTCACCGTCGCGTGCACGCGCTCCGCGAGCGCACGGTCGTCCGGCGCCATCTGCGCGATCCGGTCGAGCACCGCCTGGAGGTCGTCGGCCTTCTTGGCGCCCTTCTTGCCCTCGGCGCGCAGCTCGGCGGCGCGCTCCTTCATGGCGGCGCGCTCCTCGGCGCTGAAACCATCGGACACGGTCGTGGCGTTCTTCGCGGACATTCTGGGCTCCCTCGCTGTTCAGGCTCGGCGTCCTGCCGGCTGCCTGGGAGAAGGCTAGGCCCGCGAGCATCCGGGGAGCTTCTTGATTCCTGATCAGATCACCGGACCCGGACGAGGCGTGTGGATAGGGCACTGTTCACCGGCAGACCGCCTGCCGTTCCAGGGGCGTTCTGCCCGCGGCAAAACGGACCACCCCGGCAGGCTCACCCGGTAACACTGGCGACATGACGGACCAGGAGGCAGCGGACCAGCAACGCCGGCTCACCGACCTCTACCTGGCGTTCAACCAGCGCGACATACCGGCGCTGCTCGCTGCCATGGCGTCCGACGTCCGGTGGCCGAACGGCTGGGAGGGCGGCACCGTGCGGGGCCACGACGAGGTGCGCGCCTAGTGGACCCGACAGTGGGCGCAGATCGAACCGACCGTCGTGCCGACCGCCTTCCGGACCGAGAGCGACGGTCGCATCGCCGTCACCGTGCGGCAGGTTGTGCGGGACAAAGCAGGAACGACACTCGCGAACCGAACCGTCACGCACGTCTACCGCTTCGTCGACGACCTCGTCGCGGAGATGGAGATTCTTGAGTGATGGGGGCAACCGGTTGCGGTCAGTTCGCCGTCCTGTGCCACTCCCGTGCCAGGAGGCCGTGGACCACGAGGTCACGTCGTTCGTCGGGAACGCCGCCGCCTCCCGCAGGATGCACTCCTGGGTGAACCCCAGCCGCTCGGCAACGCACGCCTGCTCCTGACTTGGCGACGGTCGACGTCGCCGGCAATCGCACCCGAAAAGGCCCTCCACCTGAGCGCTGGAGGGCCTTCTTCCGTAAGCAGCTGGTGGCTACATCCAGATGTATTCCTCGGCGATCGCCCCGTCGCGCCATTTGGCCACGGTCACCATCCGGCCGCCGCCTTCGAACTCTCCCACGACACACGTCCACTCGCCCGAGCCGAACTTGATCGGATGGGACGCTATCTGCGGGGGCGTCTCAGCGCCGGCCGGGACAAGCGCCTTCATTGCGTCGATGTGCTCCGCGATGCCGTGCGTCGCGGGCTGTCCGTGGACGTCGACGAGCACGTCGTCGGTGTGGAGGTGGGCGAACAGACCTTCCCAGTCGGCGCCGTTCCACGCCGTGAAGTCGAGTTCGTCCATGCTCTTCAGGTTGCGGGAGACCTCGTCGTCCGCCATGGTCACGATTCCTCTACCGGCTCGGTTGGTCGCTGGAACAGACCATTTCAGGTTAACTCCGCCCGAACCAGGGCAATGGGTTTCCGCCGCGATACCGTCGATCACCCCCGGCTCTCCTCGCCGGCGCCGGGTGAGCCGGCGCCGGCGAGGAGAGTGGATCAAGCCGGCTCGTCGGCCGGTGCGGCGTCCGCGGCGGGGCGCTGGGCCGGAACGTCCACGGTACGGCGGGGGCCGGTGAACCACTTCCGGGCCGAGGCGTACCACCAGATGGCCACGCCGAGCAGCACCCCGCCGATGGCGAGCGGCGCGTAGTTCACCGCGGTCCAGCTGAACTCCGCGTTGCCCGGCACGCCGGCCGGCACGATGGGCAGCACGAAGTAGACGGAGATGATCGCGATCTCGATCACCGCGATCCAGCCGAGCAGCTTGTACCTGCGGCCCAGCGTCCAGGGCCCCGGCACGAACCGGTCCCCCATCCGCAGCCGCAGGAAGATCGGGATGAGGAAGGACAGGTACAGCCCGATCACCGCGACCGAGACCACCGCGTAGAACGCGACCGGCACGCCGGCCTTCTGGTAGAGCGCCGGCAGGGTGAGCACCAGCCCGGCCAGGGTCGCCGCGATGATCGCGTTGACCGGGGTGCCGTTGCGGTCCACCCGGGACCAGAGCCGCCAGCCGGGGACCGCGCGGTCCCGGCTGAACGCGTACGCCATCCGGGACATCGAGGTCACGCAGCTCATCCCGCAGAAGAACTGGCCGATGGTGGAGATGATGATGACGGCCTTGAAGAAGAACGGGGTCAGCGCGGACTCGAAGATCGCCCCGGAGAAGCCGCCCGCGGAGTTGATCGCGTCGACGTCGGTGGCCGCGAACAGGAACGCGAGCAGCAGGATCCAGCCGCCCACCGCCGAATAGAAGATCGACCGCCAGAGGCCCTGGGCGGCGGCCTTCGACGCGCCCCGGGTCTCCTCGGAGACGTGGGCGCAGGCGTCGAAGCCGGTGATCGTGTACTGGGTGAGCAGGAAGCCCAGCGGCAGCACGTAGAACCAGAAGGTGAGCCCGCCGGTGTCGCCGTCGCCGAAGCCGGAGTTGTTGAACCGCTCGGTGAAGACGAACTTGAAGCTCTGGTGGTCGTCCGGGACCAGCACCAGGATGAGCACCACCGCGGCCGCGCCGGCCACGTGCCACCAGACCGAGACGTTCTGGAGTACGTCGATGACGTGGTGCCCGTAGATGTTGATGAGCCCGTGCAGGGCGAGGATCACCACGAACAGCCCGAAGGTCTGGTGCGCGGTGCCGGCCCAGCCGTCGAAGAGCGCGGAGAGGGTCAGGTTGAGGAAGGTGGCGCAGCCGTAGTCGACCGAGGCGGTCACCGCCACCAGGCCGATGAGGTTGAGCCATCCGGTGAACCAGCCGTGCACCGGCCGTCCCATGGTCGCGGCCCACCAGTAGATCCCGCCGGCCGTCGGGTAGGCGGAGACCAGTTCGGCCATGCAGAAGCCGATGATCAGGATGAACAGCGAGATCAGCGGCCAGCCCCAGGAGATGGCGACCGGACCGCCGTTGTTCCACGCCTGGCCAAAGGTCGTGAAGCAGCCGGCCAGGATCGAGATGATCGAGAACGAGATGGCGAAGTTGGAGAAGCCGCTCCACTTGCGGTGGAGTTCCTGCTTGTAGCCGAGTTCGGCGAGCCGTCGGGCGTCGTCGTCCATGGGTTGCTCGGCGGTCGGCGCGGGCGTCGTGGCCACTGCACACCTCCTCGAGGTGGATTCCCCGGTGCGAGTGGGCAAAGTGTGATCCCGCCGATCAAGGCGGTCAATACGGCAGGCGTGGGAATCTCACGGCCGGCACGGCTAATTGCGTTGCCGCGCCAGACCGTTCCGGGGCATCCTTGAGCCCGTGACCAGGCCCGATCGCGACGGGCCACCGCCGGGCGCTCGGCAACGCCCGGTGCGCGGCGGCGCGCGGCGTCCACCTCTCTCTCACTGAAGTACGGCGGTTCGCCGTACCCCCGGACGCCCGCGCCGCCGCTCCCTACCTCCCGACCGTGCGCACCAGGCCCGGCACGGCGACGTCCACCGGCCCGGCGTACCCGCGTCGCGCCGCCGCGACCGCCTCCGCCGGGTCGGTCCCGGGCCACAGGTGGGTGAGCAGCACGCCGCGCGCCCCGGCCGCGGCCGCGTACCGGCCCACCTCGGCGGCGCTGGACAGGTTGCCGGCGTGCCGGTCCGGGATCTCCACCGGGTACGTCGCCTCGGCGATCAGCAGGTCGGCGTCCCGGGCCAGCTCGACGAGGTCCGGGCTGCTTCCGGTGTCGCCGGTGTAGGCCAGCACGGCGGCCCGGCCGGTGAACCGGGCGCCGACGTTGGGCACCCAGTGCGGCAGCGACCAGGTGTCCACCCGGAACGGCCCGAGATCGAACGCCACTCCGGGCACGAGGGCGGCCAGCCGGTACGCCCCGTCGACCAGGCCCGGCTCGTCGACGGCGAGCAGGCGGTCCAGCGCTCCGGCGGGCGCGTACACGGGCAGCGGCGGGCCGGACCGGTCGGCGAGCACCCGGGCCCGCAGCAGCGGTTGCAGGTCGGCGCAGTGGTCCGGGTGGCCGTGGCTGACGTAGACCGCGTCGACCCGCGCCGCGGGGACGCGCGCCAGCAGCGGTTGCAGGGTCGCGTACCCGGGGTCGACCAGCAGCCGGAAGCCCGCGTCCTCGACCAGGAAGCCGGAGCACGACTGCTCGGCGGTGGGCCAGGCGCCGAGCCCACCGAGGACGGTGATCCGCACGCCCGCGACCCTAACCGGCCGACGCGGCGCAACGCTGCCCCGAGCCGGTCAGGCGAACAGCAGCCCGGCCACCCAGAGCACGGCGATGACCAGGCCGGCCAGGAACTCGACGAGCATCGACAGCCCGGCCGCCTTGAGCGCCTGCACGGTGGCCGGCCAGGCGAGCTGGTTGCTGCCCAACCGCAGCCGTTCGGCGCCCCAGATCCCGCCGACGAAACCGATCGGCAGGCCGACCACCGGGATGACGAAGAAGCCGACCACGCCGAGCAGCCCGCCCGCCAGCAGCGACGAGGTGGGCACGCCGGTCCGCTTCAGGTTCCGCCCCGGCCAGAGGTACTTGACGACGACGCCGCCGACGGCGACCACGGTGGCGGCGGCCAGCACCGCCCAGCGGCCCGGGCCGGCGTCGCCGAAGAGCGCCCACACCAGCACGCCGCCCCAGCACAGGGGCAGCGCCGGCAGCCCGGGCACCACCACCCCGGCCAGGCCGGCCACGATGGCCAGCGCGGCCACCACCGACACCACGGCCTGCGAGTCGCTCAGGCTCACCGCGTCTCCTCCCCGGCGGCGCGGGCCTGCGCCCGCCCGGCTCGCTGTTCCGGCAGGTGGGCGGGGAACCCCGCGCCACCGGAGGCGTCCCGAAGGGGTGCCGCCGCGGCGGCCAGCCGGGTGCGGATGTCGGCGGCGGGCATCGGGGGGCCGAACCAGCGGCCCTGCCCGGTGTCGCAGCGCAGCGACCGCAGCCGCTCGGCCTGCACCTCGGTCTCCACCGCTTCGGCGGTCACCCACAGCTCCAGCGCGTGGGCCAGCCGGACCAGCGCGTCCACGATCCGCTCGTCGCGGTGGTCGGCGACCGCGTCCGCCCCGTCGGCCCGGATCCCCTCGACGAAGGGGCCGGCCAGCTTCAGGCACTGGATCGGCAGCCGCCGCAGGTACGCGAGGTTCGAGTAGCCGGTGCCGAAGTCGTCGATGGCCAGCCGGAGGCCGAGGTCGGCGAGCTGGTGCAGGGCGCGCAGCGGCTCCCCGGCGGTGCCCATCACGGCGCTCTCGGTCAGCTCCAGTTGCAGCAGCTCGGCGGGGAGCCCGGTGCGCTGCAACGCCTCGGCGACGGTCTCCACGATGGCCGGGTCGTCGGCCTGCCGGGCGGCCAGGTTCACGCTGACCACCAGCCGCGCGTCCGGGTACGCCCGCCGCCAGCTCTCCGCGTCCCGGCACGCCTGCCGGAGCACCCAGGCGCCGAGCCGGACGATCAGGCCGGTCTCCTCGGCCAGCCCGATGAACCGGTCCGGGCCGATCAACCCCAGTTCCGGGTGCTGCCAGCGGACCAGCGCCTCCACCGCCACCATCGAGCCGTCGAGCAGCGAGACGATCGGCTGGTAGTGCAGCACGAACTCGCCCCGGTCCAGCGCGGCGGGCAGGTTGGCGGCCAGCGCGGAGCGGGCGATGTCGGCGGCGCTGCGCTCCGGGTCGTAGACCGCCCAGCGGCCCCGCCCCTCGGCCTTGGCCCAGTAGAGCGTGGTGTCGGCGGCCTTCATGAGGTCGGACACGCTGGTCTCGTCGGCCGGGCACTCCACGATGCCGATGCTCGCCGAGACGGCGAGCTGCTGGTCGCCGACGTGGACCGGGGCGGAGACCGCGGCCAGGGCCAGCTCGGCCACCTCCACCGCGTCGTCGAGGCCGCCGTCGGAGTCGACCAGGATGACGAACTCGTCGCCGCCCATCCGGGCCACCAGGTGGCCGCGGCCGGACACGCAGTCGGCCAGCCGCCGGGCGATCACCTTGAGCAGCCGGTCGCCGAGGTCGTGGCCGAGGCTGTCGTTGATCGCCTTGAAGCCGTCCAGGTCGATGAAGCAGAGCCCGACCCGCTGCTCCGGCTCGGCGGTGTCGAAGACCTGGCCGAGCGTCTCGAAGAAGAGCGTCCGGTTGGGCAGGCCGGTGAGCGGGTCGTGCAGCGCCTGGAAGCGCAGCCGCTGCTGGAGCTGGTAGCGCTCGGTGATGTCCTCGATCATCGCCACGGTGAACCGGGGGCGGCCGTCGTCGTGGCGGATCAGCGAGACCGCGAGGTCGGTCCAGACCACGCTGCCATCCTTGCGGTAGTAGCGCTTCTCCACCCGGACGCTGTCCCGCTTGCCCTCGATGAGCTCCTGGTACAGCTCCCACATCCCGGCGGCGTCGTCGGGGTGGAACAGCCCGTCCACGGTGATTTCGCGCAGCTCGGCCATCGTGTAGCCGAGCATGTCGGCGAACGACTGGTTGACCTCGATGATCCGCCCGTCCACCCCGGCGATGCCGATGCCGATGGCCGCCCCGGTGAACACCGCGCGGAACCGGGCCTCGCTGTCGCGCAACGCCTGCTCCACCGCGTCCCGGGCCTGCCAGGCCGAGCGGGCGATCCGCTCCTGCTGGCTGAACACCCGGTCGCGCAGGGCCCGGCTGAAGCCGGCGGCGAACGCGCCCTGCATGGCGGCGATCCGCTCCCGCACCTCGGGCGCCTCCACGAGCGTGGGCAGCACCCAGGGCAGGAGGCGGTCACCGAGCGCCTGCACCGACCAGTCGAGCACCCCGGGCTCGGTGAGATGCGCCTCGACCAGGGCCCGCCCGACGTCCTCCGCCGGCTGGGCGGAGAACGCCGGGGCGAGCAGGGCCCGGCCGAGGCGGACGGTGTGCGCCAGCAGCAGCCGCTCGGTCTCGGCCGCGCTCAACGGCACGAACCCGATGCGCCGCACCGCCCGGGCCCACTCAGCGGCGTACGCCGCGGCGCCCGGCCGGCTGACGTCGCCCCCGTCGGGGTCCGGGGCGCGCATGTCGGCTCAGCCGGCGGTGTGGTCGTGCCGGGCGACGCCGCCGAACGCCCCGAACCGCTCAGGGTGCTCGTCCACGTCCGACGGCGAGTCGGGCCGCCAGAGCGGCATGTGCACGACCCCCGGTTCGAGGACCGTCCAGTCGCCGAAGTAGCCGGTGATCTCGGCCCGCGAGCGCAGCGTGATCTCGGTGGCGGTGCGCGCCGACAGCCGCTGCGCGTCGAGCATCTCCTGCGGCTGGTCCTCGAAGGTCGAGTGCGAGATGACGAGGAAGCTGCCGGGCGCCGCGGCGGCCCGCAGGGTCGCCAGGATGTCGCCCGGCCGGTCCTCGTCGGGGATGAAGTGCACCACCCCGGCGAGCAGGATGCCGACCGGGCGGTCGAAGTCGATCAGGCCGCTGGCCCGGGCCTGGTCCTGGATCAGTTTCGGCTCCCGCAGGTCGGCCAGGATCGCGGTGGCCCGGTCGTTGCCGGCGAGCAGTTCCCGGCTGTGCGCCACGGCGACCGGGTCGATGTCGACGTACACGATCCGGGCCTCCGGGTTGGCCGCCTGGGCGACCTCGTGCACATTGCCGACGGTGGGAATCCCCGAGCCGATGTCGAGGAACTGGTCGATGCCGGCGTCGAGCAGCACCCGGACGGCCCGGCGCAGGAACTCCCGCCCGGAGCGCATGGTGGCCGCCAGGTTCGGCGTCATGGCGGCGATCTGCTCGGCGAGCTGCCGGTCGATCTCGAAGTTGTGCGCGCCGCCGAGGAAGTAGTCGTAGACCCGGGCCGCGCTCGGCCGGCTCAGGTCGATCTCGGCGGGAAGTCCGTCCGGCGTCTGCATCGCTCGGTCCCCCAGGTCGTCGCCGCGGTACGCGGGCGCCCGGCGACCGGGCCGACCCGCGGCATGGTGTGGTCCACACCACTCTATGCGCGCACACCCACGAACGGGAGATCCACTGTCGACGGTGCCGACCCGCCCGGCGTCAGCCGGCCGACTCCAGCAGCAGCGAGATGCCCTGCCCGACGCCGATGCACATGGTCGCCAGGGCACGCCGCCCACCCCGCCGGCGCAGCTCCAGCGCCGCGGTGAGGGCCAGCCGGGCGCCGCTGGCGCCGAGCGGGTGGCCCAGCGCGATGGCCCCGCCGTTCGGGTTGACGTGCTCGGCGTCCTCGGGCAGCCCCAACTCGCGCAGCACCGCCACCGACTGGGCGGCGAACGCCTCGTTCAGCTCGATCACGTCGACGTCGGCCAGGCCGAGGCCCTGCCGGTCGAGCAGCTTGCGGGTGGCCGGGACCGGGCCGATGCCCATGATCCGCGGCGGCACGCCGGCCGCCGCCGACCCGGTCACCCGGGCCAGCGGGGTGAGACCGTACCGCTCGACGGCCGCCGCGGAGGCGACCAGCAGGGCCACCGCGCCGTCGTTGACGCCGGAGGAGTTGCCGGCGGTCACCGTGCCGCCCTCGCGGAACGGGGTGGGCAGGGCGGCGAGCTTCTCCAGGGACGTCTCCCGGGGGTGCTCGTCGGCCTCGACCAGCTTCGTCTCCCGCTTGCCGGCCGGCACGGTCACCGGCACGATCTCCTCGGCCAGCCGGCCGTCGGCCTGCGCCTTGGCGGCGCGCTGCTGCGAGCGGAACGCGAACTCGTCCTGCGTGGCGCGGTCGACGCCGAAGTCCGCGGCGACGTTCTCCGCCGTCTCGGGCATCGAGTCGATGCCCCAGCCCTTCTTCATGAGCGGGTTCACGAGCCGCCAGCCGATGGTGGTGTCGTACACCTCCGCGGAGCGGGCGAACGCGGCCGTGGCCTTCGGCATCACGAAGGGCGCCCGGCTCATGCTCTCCACACCGCCGGCGACCAGCAGGTCGGCCTCCCCGGCCACGATCGCGCGGGCGGCCGTGGCGAGGGCGTCCAGGCCGGAGCCGCAGAGCCGGTTGACCGTGCTGCCCGGCACCTCCTCCGGCAGCCCGCCGAGCAGCGCCGCCATCCGGGCCACGTTGCGGTTGTCCTCGCCGGCCTGGTTGGCGCAGCCCAGGATCACGTCGTCGGTGCGGGCCCAGTCCACCGAGGGGTGGCGGGCGACCAGCTCGCGGATCACGTGCGCGGCCAGGTCGTCGGGGCGGACCCCGGCGAGGGCGCCGGCGTACCGGCCGATCGGGGTGCGGACACCGGCCACGAGGTATGCGACGGTCATCGGCGCTCAGTCCTTCGGGGGTGGGCGGGGGTGGCGGGTCGCCCGCCGGGTCACGGGGACGCCCGGCGCCAGGATATCCGCGCCTCGAACGGATAGGTTGGCCGCATGGCCCGGGCCCAGTTCAGCGCAGAGAACGCCGGCGGCGGCGCGTTCGTCCGCCAGCCCAACCGGTTCACCGGTCGGGTCACCCCGCACTCCACCTCGCCCGAGGGCGGCGGCCCCGACGACCAGGGCCGCTGGCCGCTGGAGGCGGGCCGCTACCGGCTGATCTGGTGCCGGGCCTGTCCGTGGGCGCACCGGGCCCGGATCGTGCGCGGCCTGCTCGGCCTCGACGAGGTGATCTCGCTCGGCACGGTCGACCCGATCCGGGACGAGCGGGGCTGGCGGTTCAGCCTCGACCAGGACGGCTTCGACCCGGTGCTCGGCATCGGGTACCTCAGCGACGCGTACCTGGCCACCGACCCCGACTACACCGGCCGGGTGACCGTGCCGGCGCTGGTCGACACACTGACCGGCCGGGTGGTCACCAACGACTACCCGCAGCTCACCCTCGACTTCTCCACCGAGTGGCGGCGGTTCCACAAGCCGGGCGCGCCGGACCTCTACCCGGTCGAGCTGCGGCCGGAGCTGGACGCGCTGATGGCGGAGATCCACCGGGACGTCAACAACGGCGTCTACCGGTGCGGCTTCGCCACCTCTCAGGAGGCCTACGACGAGGCGTACACGGCGCTGTTCGCCCGGCTGGACGCGCTGTCGGAGCGGCTGGCCGGGCGGCGCTACCTGATGGGCGAGCGGATCACCGAGGCCGACGTGCGGCTCTTCACCACGCTGGTCCGCTTCGACGTGGCGTACCACGGGCACTTCAAGTGCAACCGGCAGAAGCTCACCGAGATGCCGGTGCTCTGGGCGTACGCCCGGGACCTGTTCCAGACCCCGGGCTTCGGCGGGACGGTGGACTTCGACCACATCAAGCGGCACTACTACGCCACGCACGAGATGATCAACCCGACCCGGATCGTGCCGCTCGGTCCGGACCTGTCCGGCTGGACCACGCCGCACGGGCGTGGCTGACGCCGACGTCCTCCGGGCCGCCGCCGCGTCCGCCGCCGCCGGCTGCGTCGTGGCCGGGGCGGTCGCCGCGACGGTCGCCGTGGCCGCCGGTCCCGGTCCGGGCCTGACCGGGTACGTCAGCGAGGCCGGCGTCACCGACAGCGGGTACGCCGGGGCGTACCGGATCGGGGTGTTCGCCCTGGCGGCGGCGCTGCTGCTGCTCGCCGCGGCGCTGCCCCCGGCGCTGCGGGCCGCGGCCGCGCTCCTGCTGGCCGGCGCCGCCGGCACGGCGCTCTCCGGGGCGGTGGCCTGCTCCACCGGCTGCCCGCTGCCGCCGTTCGAGGCCGCCACGGTGGCCGACCTGGTGCACGGTGGCGCGAGCATCGCGGCCACCGCCGCGGTGGTCTTCGCCATGCTGGCGCTGGTGCTGCATCCGGCGGCGGGCCGGGCGCTGCGCCGCGTCGCCGGGGTGGGCGCGGCCCTGGCGCTGCCGCTGGCCGGGGCGGTCGGGCTGGCCATGCTGCTGGTCGGGCGGGGCGGCCTCGTCGGGGTGCTGGAGCGGCTGCTGCTCGCGGTGGCCGCCGGGTGGGGGCTGGTCACCGCCGCGGTGCTGGGTCTGGCGCACCGTCGATCGTGACGAACGGCGCGGATCGCCCCTGTAAGGAGCGTCACGCCTATCGCTCCTTCCACCTGGGAGCCGGCCGGGAGTAGCGTCGACAGGCGATGACCAACGTCTGGCACCTCACCGTGCGCCTGTACGTCGACCTCCGACGGCAGGCCAGCGGCATCTGTCCGGCGCAGCCGCTCTCCTGACGCTGCCCCGTTCACCCCACCCAGACCTTGGACAGATCCCCATGGCTTCCGCCCTGCGCAAGTTCCCCTTCTCCGTGCAGATCCTGCTCGGCCTCGTCCTCGGCGTGGCGCTCGGCTTCCTCGCCCGCGCCAACGACCTCGCCTGGCTGACCAGCACCCTCGACACCGTCGGCGGCCTCTTCGTCCAGCTGCTCAAGCTGGCCGTGCCGCCGCTGGTCTTCACCGCCATCGTGGTCAGCGTGGTCAGCCTGCGCGGCGTGGCCAACGCCGCCCGGCTGGCCCTCAAGACGCTGCTCTGGTTCGGCATCACCGCGCTGATCGCGGTGAGCATCGGCATCGGCCTCGGCCTGCTCACCAACCCGGGTAAGGGCGTCACCCTCGACGTGGCCGGCGCCGCCGCGCCGAAGAAGACCGGCTCCTGGACCGACTTCCTCACCGGCATCGTGCCGACCAACCCGGTCGGCGCGTTCGTCGAGGGCAACGTCCTCCAGATCGTCTTCCTCGCCCTGGTGGTCGGCGCCGCCGCGCTGCTCATCGGCGAGGCCGCCGAGCCGTTCGTGACCCTCAACCGCTCGGTGCTGGCCATCGTGCAGAAGGCGCTCTGGTGGGTCATCCGGCTCGCCCCCATCGGCACCCTCGGCCTGATCGGCAACGCCGTCGCCTCGTACGGCTGGGACCTGCTGGCCCCGCTCGCCAAGTTCACCACCGCCGTCTACGTCGGCTGCGCCATCGTGCTGTTCGTGGTCTACCCGCTGGTGCTCGTCGCCGCCGGCCGGCTCAACCCGGTGCGCTTCTTCGCCGGCGCCTGGCCCGCCATCGAGCTGGCCTTCGTGTCCCGCTCCTCGGTGGGCACCATGCCGGTGACCCAGCGCTCGGTCGAGCGCCTCGGCGTCCCCCGCGAGTACGCCTCCTTCGCCGTGCCGTTCGGCGCCACCACGAAGATGGACGGCTGCGCCGCCATCTACCCGGCCCTCGCCGCGATCTTCGTGGCGCAGGTCTTCGGGGTGGACCTGGGCGTCACCGACTACCTGCTGATCGCCTTCGTCTCGGTGGTCGGCTCGGCCGCCACGGCCGGCCTCACCGGCGCGATCGTCATGCTCACGCTGACCCTCAGCACGCTGGGCCTGCCGCTGGCCGGTGCCGGCCTGCTGCTGGCCATCGACCCGATCCTGGACATGATCCGCACCGCCACCAACGTGGCCGGCCAGGCCCTGGTGCCGACCGTCGTGGCCGCCCGCGAGGGCACCCTCGACCGCACCGCGTACGACTCGGCCGGCAAGCGCGACCTGGTCGAACCGGACGAGGCCGACCGCCCCGCGGAACGGCTCGCACCCGTCCCCGCCTGACCTGGCTGATCGAGGAGGGCCCCGACCGGGGCCCTCCTCCGTCGTTGGAGGATCACCCCATGAGTGCCCTGTTCACCCCGCTGACCCTGCGCGGCGTCACCCTGCCCAACCGGGTGGCGCTCGCCCCGATGTGCCAGTACAGCGCCGGCCCCGACGGCCTGCCCACCGACTGGCACCGCGTCCACCTCGGCTCCCGCGCGGTCGGCGGCGCCGGACTGATCATCACCGAGGCGACCGCCGTGGTGCCCGAGGGCCGGATCAGCCCGCAGGACACCGGGCTCTGGTCCGACGCGCACGTCGAGGCGTGGCGGCCGATCACCGCGTTCATCGCCGCCCAGGGTTCGGTGCCGGCCGTGCAGCTCGCGCACGCCGGGTTCAAGGCGTCGACGTACCGGCCGTGGGCCGGGCACCGGGGCGGCGTGCCGGACACCGAGGGCGGCTGGACCCCGGTCGGCCCCGGCGCCGAGCCGTTCCTGCCGGACTACCGCACACCGGCCGCGCTGGACGAGGCGGGCATCTCCGGGGTGGTCGAGGCGTTCGCCACCGCCGCCCGCCGGGCCCTCGACGCCGGCTTCGCCGCCGTGGAGATCCACGCCGCGCACGGCTACCTGCTGCACGAGTTCCTCTCCCCGCTCACCAACCACCGGACCGACGGCTACGGCGGCGACCGGGCCGGCCGGATGCGGCTGACCCTGGAGGTGGCCCGCGCGGTCCGCGCCGCGGTCGGTGAGGGGGTGCCGGTGCTCACCCGCATCTCCGCCACCGACTGGGTGGACGGCGGCTGGACCGTCGAGGACAGCGTCGTGCTCGCCGGCGAGCTGGCCGCGGCCGGCGTGGACCTGGTGGACGCCTCCTCCGGCGGCGCCTCGGCCGCGGCGGGCATCCCCATCGGGCCCGGCTACCAGGTGCCCCTGGCCGCCCGGATCCGCCGCGACGCGGGCGTGCTGACCGGCGCCGTCGGCCTCATCGTCGAGCCCGAGCAGGCCGAGCAGATCGTCGCCGGCGGCGAGGCGGACCTGGTCCTCCTGGGCCGGGAACTCCTCCGCGACCCCTACTGGCCCCACCGCGCCGCCGCCAAACTGACCCCCACCCCCACCTGGCCCGACCAGTACACCCGCGCCTTCTAACCCCCCACCCCCCACCCGCCCACCGCCGCCGCCCGCCCCGCCCGCCCCGCGCGGTGATCATGAAGTTGTCGCCACCAGGCGTCCCATTTGTCGGCAATAACTTCATGATCACCCGGGGGGAGGGGGGGCGAGGTCGGTCGGGGGTGCGTCAGCCGGCCAGGTGGCCCCAGCGGGGCTCCAGGTCGTGCCAGGGGCCCTGGGCGGTCACCGTGCCGTCGACCAGGACCACCACGTGGTCCGCGCGGACCAGTGCGGCCCGCTTCGCGGTCGAGCCGACCACGGTCACCCCGTGCTCGCGCAACGCGGCCCAGAGCGCCAGCTCCGTCGTCACGTCCAGCGCGGACGAGACGTCGTCGGCGACCAGCAGCTCCGTACGCGGCGCGAGCGCCCGGGCCAGCGCCAGCCGCTGGAGCTGCCCGCCGGACAGCCGGGTGCCCTTGTGCCCGATGAGCAGGCCGAGCCCGCCCCCGGCCGCCGCCAGGTCGTGGTCCAGTTGGGCGGTCGACACCGCGCCCGCGGCGTCCACCTGGTGCCCGAGCGCGATGTTGTCGGCCACCGTGCCGGAGAGCACCCGGGGCAGCTGCCCCACGTACCCGACCTGGTTGGGGCGCAGGAACAGCTCCGGCTCGGTGACCGGCTCGCCGTTCCAGCTCAGCGTGCCGGTGTGGTGCACGATCCCGGCGAGGGCCCGCAGCAGCGACGACTTCCCCGCGCCGACCGGCCCGACCACAAGCACCAGCTGTCCCCGTTCGACAGTCAGGTCGACGTCCCGGACGGCGAGGGTGCCGTCGGAGTGCAGCGCGCCGAAGCCGGTCAGCTCCAGCCGGCGCAGCGGGTGCCGGGGCGAGGGCTCGGGCGCCGGGGCGGTGCCGGCGGCCAGGTCCAGCCCGGGCACCGTGGCCGAGTAGGTGGCTTCCCCGGTCATCGCCACGGTCCGCCGGGTCCACACCCGGGCCGACGGGTAGTGCGAGACCAGCGACGCGGTGGTCCAGGCGAACCAGCGGGCCGCGCCGAGCGTGGACACCGCGACCAGGGTGGCGCCGGCGGAGAGGCCACCGGCCAGGTAGAGCGCCCAGGCCCCGATCGGCAGCAGCCCGCTGGCGATCGACGGGGTCGATCGGGCCCACACCTGCATGGCGATCTCCCGGCGCTGCCGGTCGCTGCGCACGGTGTCGAGCTTCGCGAGGTGGTGCAGCACCGGGCGGGTGGCGCCGGCCAGCTTCACCGTACGGGCGGCGGAGAGCGAGGAGACCAGGGCGGTGGCGAAGGCGGCGCGGGCCTTGACGGTGCCGGCGGCCGTGCGCTCCAGCCGGGGGCCGAACAGGGTCGCCGCCAGCCCGGAGACCACCATGGTCCCGACGAAGAACAGCGCGGGTACGAAGCTGCGGGTCACCAGGGTCATGGTGATCACGATGGCCAGCGAGATGAACTGGTCCATCAGGTTGTCGGCGAGCTGCACCACCCGGTCGGTGTCGCCGCCCTGGGCCACCACCTCGGCCGGGGTGTGCCCGCTGACCCGGCGGGCCCCGGTCTGCCCGTGCACCAGCCGCGCGCTGATCCGCAGCATCTGCCGGATCCACCACTGCGGGAACCACAGGTTCGTCAGGTACGGCAACGGCAGCACCACCAGCAGCGCGGCGACGATGCCCAGCGCCGGCAGCCACGGGTCTCCCCCGCCGACCACCTCGGCCCAGAGCCACGGCAGCACCGAGCCGTCCAGCCCGAGCAGGGTCATGACGATGAACAGGCAGACGGAGACCAGCCCGTACCGCGGGTCGTTGGTGCCCAGCCGCAGGATCTCCCGCAGGGTCCGCGCGGGCGGTGGGGCGGGCAGCGGCGGCGGGTCGGTACGCGGCACCGCGACCTGGCGCGGCACGGTCGACGGCTCGGGCGGTGCGGCCGGTTCGTCGGGCCACCCGTCCGGGCCGTCCAGCAGCTCCACCCCGCCGCGGCGGGCGCCGGCGCCCGCGTAGGCGTTGGCGTGGCTGGTGGCGAGCAGTTCGGCGAAGCGGGCCGACTCGCGCAGCGGGCCGGCCTCCAGCACCGCGCCGTCGGCCATCACGACGACCTCGTCGCAGCGGCGCACCGAGGAGAGCCGGTGCGCGATGACGATGCCGATCCGGTCGGTGAGCAGCCGTTCGGTGGCCTGGCGTACCCGGTTCTCGGTGACCGGGTCGAGCCGGGCGGTGGCCTCGTCGAGGACTACCACGTGCGGGTCGCGGACCAGGATCCGGGCGAACGCCACGAGTTGCTCCTGCCCGGCGGAGAGCACGTGCCCGCCCTCGCCGAGCCGGGTGTGCACGCCGTCGGGCAGCTCGGCGATCCAGCCGGCCAGCCCCAGCTCCTCCAGCGCCCGGGTGGCGTCGTCGAGCAGGTCGGGGTCGAAGAGCGCGACGTTCTCGGCGAGGGTGCCGGCGAGGATCTCGGTGCGCTGGGGCACCACGGCGATCCACCGGCGCAGCGCCTCGACGTCGAGGTCGACCAGGTCGGTGTCGCCGAGCAGGACGGTGCCGGGCGGCACGTCCACGGCCCGGGTGAGCACCTTGGCCAGCGTGGACTTGCCGGATCCGGTCCGGCCGACCAGGGCGTACGACCGGCCGCGGGCGAAGGTGAGCGTGACGTCGCGCAGCGCCGGGCCGCGATCCTCGCCGGTGGCGGGGTAGCGGAAGGTGAGCCCCCGGACGGTCAGGTCCCCGTCGACCGGGGCGGCGCCGCCGCTCGGCTCCTGCCGGGAGTCGGCGAGCAGTTGCACCCGCGCCCAGGCGCCGAGCGCCTGTTGCAGGTGCGGCACCCAGCGGGCGATGTGCTCGACGGTCGCGCCGAAGGCCAGGGCGAGCAGCCAGATCGCGGTGAGCCGGGCGGCGTCGACCCGGCCGGTGGCGAGCGCCCACGCGCCGGCCAGGATGACGGCGGCGATGCCGACCCGGACGCCGCCGGCGGCCAGCGCGGTGACCCGGGCGGACAGCCGGAACACCCGCCCACCCCGGGAGATCACCTCGGCGGCCCGCCGGGCGTAGAGGCGCAGCACGTACGGGCGGGCCAGGCTGGTGCGCACGTCGTCCTGGCCGTGCACCGCCTCCTCCATGACGGCGGCCAGGTCGGACCAGGCCTCCTCCTCGACCATCCGGGCCGGGGCGATCCGGGCGGTGGGACCGCGCAGCGCCACCCCGAGCAGCGCGGTGAGCAGGATCATCCCGACGCCGGCCGGCCACCAGACGACAAGCGCGCTGACCGTGGCGAGCAGGCAGACGGCGACACCCTGGACGAGCCGTACGCCGGTGTTCCGCATCTCGGCGGCGACCTGGTAGACGTCGTTGTCGATCCGGTCGAGCAGCTCGCCGACCGGGGTGGTCTCCAGGGTGGGCAGGTCCTGCCCGAGCGCGACCCGGCAGAGCCGGCGGCGGACGTCGGCGGACCAGTCGGCGGTGAGGCCGGCCATCAGCAGGCCGATGAGCAGGTCGCTGACCACGGCGGCGACCAGCGCCACGGCCAGCGCCGTGAACCACCCGACCGAGCGGTGCACGAGCACCGGCCCGGCCAGCGCGGAGGCGGCGGCCTGGCCGCCGGCGCCGAGCAGGATCAGCAGCAGGACGACCGCCATCCGACGCGGAGCGGTGGCCCGGAGATCGCGGAGCAGGCGCATGGACAGTCCTCCGGACTCGGGTCGGTGGGGGCGGTGCCCCCAGCCTCACCCGGCCGGCCCCGGCCACTCAAACGATTTACCGCTCCGGTGTCACGTCTGGGCGACCCGGCGGACGATGCCGAGCAGCGCCTCCTGCACGTCCTCGATGGGCCGGTCGGGCTGGAAGACCAGCCAGTCCACGGCCACCACGAGCCCGACGCCGAACAGCGCCGAGCTGGCCGTGCGCACGTCCAGGTCGGCGGGGAGGTCGCCGCTGGCCACCCCGGCGCGTACGGTCTCCGCGATCACCTCGATGGCCTCGCCGCGCAGCAGCCGCAGGGTCTGCTGCCACTCCCGGTTGGTCCGCCACATCTCGGAGAGCAGGAGCTGGGCGAAGGCCCGGTAGCGGCGGATGTACTCCAGCTCGGCGCGGACCAGCGCGGCCAGCGCCTCGCGCGGCGGCAGCCCGTCGACGGCGGCCCGGAAGTCGGCGGTGAGCAGGCCGATGCCGTGCCGCAGCAACTCCTCGAAGAGGACCGTCTTGGACTCGAAGTTGTAGTAGACGGTCCCCTTCGCCACCCCGGCCCGGGCCGCGATGTCGTCCACCGTGGTGGCCGAGAAGCCCTGCTCGGCGATGAGCTCCACCGCCGCCACGAAGAGGCGCTGCCGGGTGTCCTCCCGCCGGCGGGTCCGTCCGTCCGTCACCCGCCCATCCTCACATGGTCAGTTCGGGGTGCAGCTTGGCCGGGGTGAGCCGGCGGGAGCGGCGCGCCGCGCCGACGGCGAGCGCCATGGCGCCCACCCCGAAGGCGAGCAGCACCAGCGCCCCGGTGACCACCGGGCCGGCCGGCCCGCCGTTGATGGTGTGCCGCAGGCCGCCCACCACGTACGTCATGGGCAGCCAGGGGTGGATGGCCTGGAAGAAGCCCGGTGAGGTCTGCACCGGGTAGGTGCCGCCGGAGGAGGTGAGCTGGAGCATGAGCAGGGCCAGCGCGGCGAGCCGGCCGGCCGGGCCGAGCGCCACGCCGAGCAGCTGCATGATCGCGGTGAACGCCAGCGAGGTGAGCGCGAGCAGCCCGAAGGTGGCCGGCCCGTGCCGCGGGTCGAGGCCGAGGGCCAGGGTGACCACCGTGTAGAGCACCGCGACCTGGGCCAGCCCGATCGCCGCGGCGGGCAGCCAGCCGGCGAGCACGACCCGCCAGCCGGGCGCGCCGGACATCACGTGCCGCCGGTTCACCGGCCGCAGCAGCATGTACGTGATCATCGCGCCCACCCAGAGCGCCAGGGCCAGGAAGTACGGGGCGAAGCCCACCCCGTACGAGCCGGCCGGGTGGTCGGAGTGGCGGATCAGGCCCACCGGGTCGCCGAGGATGTCGGAGCGGCTGTCCGCGTCGTCGTACCCGGGCAGCTTCTTCTCCCCGGCGGCGAGGCCGTCGGCGAGGTCGCCGGCGCCGCCCTCCAGTTTGGTCAGCCCGTCGGCGAGCCGGTTGCTGCCGCTGCTGAGCTGGGCCAGGCCGCCGTCGAGCTGCCGGGCTCCGGTGGCGAGCCGGTAGAGGCCGCCGCGGAGCTGGTCGGCGCCGTCCGCGGCGTCACCGAGCCCGTCGCGCAGCTTGGCACTGCCCTGGGCCAGGGTGGTGAGGCCGCTGGCCAGCTGGTCGACCTTGGCCCGTGCCGAGGCGACGTCGTCGGCCAGGTGCGGCGCGGCGGCGGCCACCTCGCGGGCGGTCTTCGCCACCTCGGTCATCTGCTTCTTGAGCGCGGCGAGGTCGGTCCGGTCCAGCGCGGCGACCATGGCCCGGGCGGCGGTGACCGCCTGGTCGGCGGCCTTGCGGGCGGCGACCAGGTTCGGGTCGTCGGCGAGTTCCGGGTGCTCCTCGACCAGCGCGTCGAGCCGGTCGCGCACCTTCTCCGCCTGGCCGACCACCTCGTCGGCCCTGGCCGGCAGCGCGTCGAGGCCGTCAGCGAGCGCCTGCGCGCCCTCGGCGACCAGGGTGGCGGCCCGCTGGATGTCGCCCGCGTTCTTCCGGAGCAGCGGCTCGTACTTGTTTGCCGCGGCGTCGACCTGCTTCGCGGCGGCTCGGGTCTCGGTGGCCGCCCGGTTGGCGCCGTCGGCGATCTGCGCCGCGCCGGTGTAGAGCTGGTCCAGGCCGGTGGCGAGCTTCGTCGCGCCCTGCACCGAGGTGTTGAGCCCGCCGGCGAGCTGCCCGGCGCCGTCCTCGGCGGTGCCCAGCCCGTCGGCGAGCTGGCCGGCGCCCTGCTGGGAGGTGTCCAGCCCGTCGTGGATCTTCCCGGCGCCGTCGGCGGCCCGGCCCGTCTCGGCCTTGGCGTCGGTGAAGCCGATGAGCATCTTGTCGAAGTACGACGCGGCGGTGCTCTCCGCGGCGGCGGCCCGGATCTCGCTGAAGGCGGAGCGGGCGAGCAGCCCGGACAGGTAGTTGGTGGCGTCGTCGTTGACCACCTTCAGCTCGCCGCGGCGGGCCGGCCGGTCCGGCTCGGGACTGGCCGCCAGGGTCGCGGAGAAGTCCGCCGGGATGGAGAAGACCAGGTGGTAGCGGCCGTCGCGGAGCCCTTCGGTGGCGTCGTCCTGGTCGGTCACGGTCCAGCCGAAGACCTTCCGGTCGAGCAGTTCGTCGGTGAGGTCCTTGCCGGCGTGCACCTCGCTGCCGTCGCTCGCCTTCGCCGGGCGGTCGGCGTTGACCAGTGCGACCGGGATCCGGTCGAGGTTCCCGTACGGGTCCCAGAAGGCGTAGAGGTAGAGGGCGCCGTAGAGCAGCGGGATGACGGTGAGGACGGCGAGCGCGGCGCGCGGCAGCCGGCCCCGGGTCATCCGGCGCAGCTCGAACAGCGCGAGTCGAACGACACTCATGCGGTCACCTCGGGGGTCAGGTCCGCCTCCGCGGCGGCGCGGGGGGCGACGAGGGCGGGGCCGGGCAGGGCCGGGTCACCGATCCGGTGGGTGATCGCGGTCGCGCCCGGCTCGACGGCGCGGGCGCTGGCGACCACGGCGTACCCCTGGTCGGCGAGGCGGGACAGGGCGGCCCAGATCCACGCCCGCTCGGGGGCGTCGGCGCCTGCGTCCACGTCGTCGGCGACGATCAGGTTCGGGCCGCTGAGGCTGGCCAGCACGAGCCCGAGCACCTGCCGCTCGACGGGGGTGAGGTCGCGGCCGTACCGGTCGGGGTCGAGCGGGGCGTCGGTGAAGCCGGCTCCGGCGATGGCGGCGGCGAAGGCGTCGCGGCGGTAGGCCCGCCGGGCCCGCACGGCGGCGACCGGGACGAGCTGCCGGCGGCGGCGCGGCACCGGCCCGAGCAGCAGCAGCCGTTCCTGGATGTGCTCGGCCACGGTCAGGGTGGGGTCGGGCTCGTGCACCCCGGCGACCTGCCCGAGCGCGGCCGGGCCCCGGCGGCGCAGCTCCCCGTGGCTGTGTGGGAAGCGGCCGGCCAGGGCGAGGAGCAGCGAGGTGCGCCCGCTGCCGGGCGGGCCGGTGACGGCGTGCAGCTCGCCGGCCTCGGCGCTGAGGTCGACGTCCCGGTAGACCCAGCCGCGGCGGGTCCGCAGGCCGAGTCCGTTGGCCTCGACGATCTTCATCGCGCTGTATCCCGACTTCTAGACTGACTGGTCAGTACAAAAACATGCCCAGCATAGCGTCGGGTGTCCGGTTCGAGGCAAGACGACGTCGCGTGATCCCGGCCATGCCGCCGGGCGGGAGATCAGACCGGCCCTTGCCGCGAGAGCGGCGACCTCAGACCGGCCCTGCCGCGCGAGCGGCCTCAGACCGGCCCTGCCGCGCGAGCGGCCTCAGAAAAGCACGGTGGCGAGCGTGCCGACCGGGCGGAACCCGCAGCGCTCGTAGACCCGGCGGGCGGGCAGGTTGAAGTCGTTGACGTAGAGGCTGACCGAGGGCGCCACGCGTTCCAGCGCGTCCCGCACCACGGCCGCCATGGCCGCGGTCGCGATGCCCCGGCCCCGCCACTCCGGCGCGACCCAGACGCCCTGCACCTGGGCGGTGCGCCGGGTCACCACGGCCAGCTCGGCCTTGAAGATCACCTTGCCGTCCACGAACCGGGCGTAGGCGCGGCCCGCGCGGACCAGGTCGCCCACCCGCCGCCGGTAGCCGCGGCCGCCGTCCTCGGCCAGCGGCGACACCCCGACCTCCTCGGTGTACATGGCCACCGCCGCCGGGAAGAGCCGGTCGACCTCGCCGCCGCGCACCCGGCGCACCTCGGGGTCGGGCGCCACGGCGGGCAGCGCGTCCGTGGCCAGCAGCGGCTGGTTCGGGCGTACGTCCCGGGCCGGCCCCCAGTAGGCGGAGAGGCGGTCCCAGAGGCCGAGCACCGCGTCGGCGCGGCCCACGATCGAGGAGCAGAGCCGCTCCTCGGCGCTCAACTGTTCGGCGAAGGCGGCCACCGCCGACCCCGAGGCGAGCACGGGGGTCAGGTTGCCGCCGAGCCAGCAGATCGACTCCAGGTTGCGGCGCGGACCGTAGCCGAGGATCCGCCCCTCGGCCCGCCACCAGGCCAGCCCGCGCGCCGCGACCCGCTCGGCGACCTGAGCGCCGGCGTAGGGGTCGAGGTCGAGCAGCCGTTCGACGGCGCGGCGCTCCGACTCCCCGAGTTGGCGTACCGGCACCGTGAGCACGGATACCAGCCTGCCAGATGCACCCGGGCCCGCGCGGGCCGACCTGAGGACGCCGGACGATCGGTGGTGAGTGGCGGCTCAGCCGACCGGGACCGGCGCCGAATCCGGCAGGGCGGGGCGGGTCCGGGCGGCCCAGCGCACCACCGGCGGCACCAGCGCCCCGAGCACCAGGAACAGCCCACCGAGCAGCAGCCAGCCCGGCACGCCCCAGCCGACCGCCAGGGTCGTCACCACCACCGGGGCGACCATCGAGCCGAGCTGCATGCCCATCCCGTACGCGCCCTGGTACTGGCCCTGCGCGTGGGCGGGGGCGAGCCCGAACGAGATCCCCCAGCCGGCCGCCGCGTGCCACAACTCCCCCACCACGTGCACCAGCGCGCCGGCGAGCAGCAGCGGCACCGCCACCGCCACGGACACGCCCCCGCCGGCCGCGAAGAGCGCGCACGCGACGGCGATCACCGCGCCGGCCCGGCGGGCCGCCCGGCCGGCGCCGGCGAGGTCCTCGGTGCCCCGCGAGGCGCGGACCTGGAAGAGCACCACCACCACGGTGTTGACCAGCAGGCAGGCCGAGATCAGCCAGCGCGGGGCGGTGGTGTGCCCGGCGATCCACAGCGGCAGGGCGATGTTGATGACGCTGAAGTGCATCGACATCAGCCCGTCGAGCACGGTGAAGGCGAGGAACGGGCGGTCCCGCAGGGCGATGAGCCGCGGGCCGTGGGTGGGCGCCGGCACCGGCGGCACGGGCGGCAGCCGGAGCAACACCGCCGCGGCCAGCAGGTAGGTGGCGCAGTCGAGCAGGATCAGCGACACGTACGCGGTCCGGGTGTCGGCGGCCAGGCCGAAACCGGCCAGCACCGTGCCCACCGAGATGCCGACGTTGGTGACCGCCCGCAGGTAGGCCCGGGTGCGTACCCGCTGGTCCGGCGGCACCGCGCCGGCGATCAGCGCGCCCCGGGCGCCCCGGGTGGCCGAGTCGGCGACCGCCATCAGCACCCCGACCGCCAGGAACCCGGCGAAGGAGCGGACGGCCACGAGGGCGGCGGTGAACCCGGCGGAGGCGAGCAGCGCGGCGAGTTGGAGGCCGCGCGGCCCGAGCCGGTCGGCCAGGTAGCCCATGGGCGTGCTGGTCACCAGGCTCACCAGCGCCGTGATGGTGAGCGCGAGGCCGACCTGGGTGACGGTGAGCCCGACCGAGCGGGTGAGGAAGAGCGCGCTGGCGGTGAGCCAGGTGCCCCGGCCGACGGTGTTGATCAGGGTGGAGAGGGCGAGGGTCCGGGAGGGGCCCGGTTCCGGAAGCAGGCGCACGCCGACACACTAGCAAGACGTACGTACGGTTTGCGGACCCGTCTCACATGTTGACTTGTCGACGATGCATTGCCGATATATCGTTGATGCATCAGCGATAGCCCAGAGAAGGAGTTACCCGATGGGTTTCCACCGACGGATGCACGCCGCGCACGACGAGATGCGGATGCGGGGCTTCGGCTTCCCGCCCGTACCCCCGGGCCCGCCGCCGTTCCCGCCCGGACCGTTCGGCCACGGCCACGGCCGGGGCGGGCGGGGCCGCGGGCGCGGCCGCCGGCCCAACGTGCGCGGGGCCGTGCTGGCCCTGCTCACCGAGCGGCCGATGCACGGCTACGAGATGATCCAGGAGATCGACTCCCGGACCGGCGGGGCCTGGCGGCCCAGCCCCGGCTCGATCTACCCGACCCTGCAACTGCTGGAGGACGAGGGCGTCGTCGCCGCCGCCGCCGACTCCGACGGCGGGCGCAAGCGGTTCGCCCTCACCGAGCAGGGGCAGGCCGAGGCCGCCGAGGCGGCGCAGACCCCGCCCTGGGGCGAGTTCGCCGAGCAGACCGTGAACAGCTGGCACGACATCCGCGACGCCGGGGCGCAGGCCATGAACGCGCTGCGGCAGGTGATGATGACCGGCACCGACGACCAGCGGGCGCGCGCCGCCCAGGTGCTCGACGAGACCCGGCGCAAGCTCTACGCCATCCTCGCCGAGTCCGAGTGAGTCGCCGCGACGCGTTCGCCGGCCGGGGTGGTCACGGGACCGTCACCCCGGCCGGCGCCGCCGTCAGCCGCTCCGGCGGGCGGTGACCAGCAGGTACTCCCAGCGCATCACCCCGGCCTCGGTGTGCCGCCGGGCCAGGTCGGCGAGGTCCGCGTCGAGGGCGGCGACCCGCTCGGGATCCCCGGCGTTCGCCCCGTACACCGCGATCGTCGGCCCGTAGTGGGCCTTGAAGTAGTCGCGGAACTCCTCCGGGGCGGCGAACCGGTCCACGGTGACCACCTCGCGGCGCAGCACGAGATCGGTGACCCGGTCACCGAGCAGGGCGCCGACGTGCTCCTCGCTCCCCCACAGCGGCGGCGGCTGCGCGCCGGGCGGCGGCGCGGGCGCGTACGGCTTCATGGTGGCGAACAACTGCCCGATGAAGCCCTCCGGAGTCCAGTTGACCAGGCCGATCGTGCCGCCCGGCCGGCAGACCCGGACCAGTTCGTCGGCGGCGGCCCGGTGCCGGGGCGCGAACATCACCCCCACGCAGGACAGCACCCGGTCGAACTCGCCGTCGGCGTACGGCAGCGCCTCGGCGTCGGCCTGCTGCCACTCCAGCGTCACCCCGTGCCGCGCCGCGAGATCCCGCCCGATCTCCAGCAGCTCCGGCGTCAGGTCGCTGGCCACCACGTCGGCCCCGGCCAGCGCCGCCGGAACGGCCGCGTTGCCGGTGCCGGCGGCCACGTCCAGCACCCGGTCACCCGGCCCCACGCCGGCCGCCCGGACCAGGGTGGCCCCCAGCTCCGGGATGACCTCCGCGGCCACCGTGGCGTAGCTGCCGAGCGCCCACATCCGCCGGTGGCCGGCCTTCACGGCCCGGTCCTGCTCCACTTCGTCGATCATCATGAGCTCCTCCGTCTCGTCCTGAGGGGGACGGTAGGCAGCGGAGGAGCGGCCACCCAGTACGAGATGTGTACCGGTCCCGACAGGTTCCTGGTCCCGCCGTCGGCCCCGGCGTAGCGTCCCCGCCATGGGGGCCTCCTACCACCAGTTCTGCCCCGTCGCGAAGGCCATGGAGCTGCTCGACGAACGCTGGACGCTGCTCGTCATCCGGGAACTGGTGAGCGGGTCCGAGCGCTTCAACGAGCTGCGCCGGGGCCTGCCGCGGATGTCGCCCACCCTGCTGTCCCGGCGGCTGCACCAGCTCGTGCGCGCCGGCGTGGTGGAGCGGCACGTCGACGGCGCCGACGTGCGGTACGTCCCGACGCAGGCCGGACGCGAGCTGCGGCCGGTGCTCGAGGCGCTCGGCGCCTGGGGGGTGCGCTGGATCGGCGAACTGGGCGACGCCGACCTCGACCCGAAGCTCCTCCTGTGGGACATGCACCGGCACGTCGACCACGGCGCCGTGCCGGTGGGGCGCACCGTCGTCCGCTTCCGCTTCCGGGACGTGCCGGCGGACCTGCGCGACTGGTGGCTGGTCATCGCCACCGGGGAGGCCGACGTCTGCGACGTGGACCCCGGGCACGAGGTGTCCGTGACCGTGACGGCCGACCTGCGCGCCCTCGTCGCGGTGTGGCTGGGCGACCTGGACTGGCCGGCGGCGCTGCGCAGCGGCGCGGTGGCGGTGGCCGGGCCGGAGGCGCTGCGGCGGGCCCTGCCCCGGTGGTTCACGCTCTCCGAGTTCGCGGCCGTGCCCCGGCCGGTTGCGCGGGCCTGAGACGACACGTACGGCCGCCCCCGGTGGGGACGGCCGCACGTCGACGGCGTGACCGGTGCGTCAGTGCACGGTCACCGTGGCGCCCGGCACGAGGCCGCGCAGCTCCTCGGGGATCTCGGCGCCCATCTCGTCGGCGATCCGCAGCGCCTCCTCGATGAGCGTCTCCACGATCTGGCTCTCGGGCACGGTCTTGACGACCTGGCCCTTGACGAAGATCTGGCCCTTGCCGTTGCCGGAGGCGACACCGAGGTCGGCCTCGCGGGCCTCGCCCGGGCCGTTCACCACGCAGCCCATGACGGCCACGCGCAGCGGCACCGGCAGCCCCTCCAGGCCGGCGGTCACCTCCTCGGCCAGCTTGTAGACGTCGACCTGGGCGCGGCCGCACGACGGGCAGGAGACGATCTCCAGGCCCCGCTCACGCAGGCCCAGCGACTCCAGGATCGCGGCGCCGACCTTGATCTCCTCGACCGGCGGGGCGGACAGCGAGACCCGGATGGTGTCGCCGATCCCCTCGGCCAGCAGCGCGCCGAACGCCACCGCGGACTTGATGGTGCCCTGGAAGGCCGGGCCGGCCTCGGTCACGCCCAGGTGCAGCGGGTAGTCGCACTTCTCGGCGAGCTGCCGGTAGGCCCGGATCATCACCACCGGGTCGTTGTGCTTCACCGAGATCTTGATGTCCCGGAAGCCGTGCTCCTCGAACAGCGAGCACTCCCAGAGCGCCGACTCGACAAGCGCCTCGGCGGTGGCCTTGCCGTACTTGGCCAGCAGGCGCTTGTCGAGCGAACCGGCGTTCACGCCGATCCGGATCGGCACGCCCGCGTCGCCGGCCGCCTTGGCGATCTCCTTGACCTTGTCGTCGAACTGCCGGATGTTGCCCGGGTTCACCCGGACGGCGGCGCAGCCGGCGTCGATCGCCGCGAAGACGTACTTCGGCTGGAAGTGGATGTCGGCGATCACCGGGATCTGCGACTTCTTCGCGATCGCGGGCAGCGCCTCGACGTCGTCCTGGGACGGCACGGCCACCCGGACGATCTGGCAGCCGGACGCGGTCAGCTCGGCGATCTGCTGGAGGGTGGCGTTCACGTCGGCGGTCAGGGTGGTGGTCATGGACTGCACCGAGACCGGCGCGCCCCCACCGACCGGCACCGAACCGACCATGATCTGGCGGCTGGCCCGGCGCGGGGCGAGCGGCGGCGGCGGCACGGGGGGCATACCGAGACTGACAGCGGTCACTTCAGGCACTCACCTTGAGAAGAGCGTGATCGGGTTGACGACGTCCGCGGTGACGGTCAGCAGCGTGAACGCGCCACCGATGAGGATCACCGCGTACGTGAGGGGCATGAGCTTGAGGTAGTCGACGCGGCCGGGGTCGGCCCGGCCGATCCGGGCGTAGAGCCAGGAGCGGACCCGCTCGAACCAGGCGATGGCGATGTGGCCGCCGTCGAGCGGGAGCAGCGGCAGCAGGTTGAACACGCCGATGAAGAAGTTCAGCGAGACGAAGAGCATGAAGAACACCAGCCAGGCGTTGTTCTCCACGGCCTCGCCGCCGAGCCGGCTGGCGCCGACCACGCTGATCGGGGTGTCCACGTCCCGCTCGCCGCCGGTGACGGCGGTCCACAGGGCGGGGACCTTCTGCGGGATCCGCTGCATGGCGTGCAGGGTCTGCACCGCCATGTTGCCGGTGAAGTCGGCGGTCGCGCCGAACGCGGCGGCCGGACCGTACTGGACCCGGGTGGGGGTGGTCGGCTGGAGCGCGACGCCGAGGGCGGAGACCGCCGACGTGGTGCCCTTGGGGTCGCCCAGCGGCGGGCGCTGCACGGCGGCCAGGTCGACCGTGGCGGTGCCCGGCTTGTCGTCGCGGACGTACTCGACGGTGGCCGCGCCGGGCGGTGTGGCGCGGACCACGTCCAGCATGTCGCCCCAGGTGGCGACCGGGCGGCCGTTCACCGAGGTGATCCGGTCGCCGTCCTGGAGCTGGGCCTTGGCGGCCGGGCTGGCCGGGTCGCCGGTCTGGCAGGCCCGGGCGGCGTTCTCCACGACCACGCACGGGGCCAGGGCGATCACGGCCGGCTCGGCCTTGAAGCCGTCCTCCGTGTTCGGGAACTGCGGGTTGGGCAGGCCGGCGGAGACCGCGAGGATCCAGAGGGTCACCAGGGCCAGGGCGAAGTGGGTGATCGAGCCCGCGGACATCACGATCGTCCGCTTCCAGACCGGGTAGCGCCACATGACGCGCTTCTCGTCGCCCGGTTCGACGTCGTCGTCCTGCGGGGTCATCCCGACGATCTTGCAGAAGCCGCCGAGCGGGATGCCCTTGACGCCGTACTCGGTCTCGCCCCGCTTGAACGACCAGAGCGTCGGACCGAAGCCGACGAAGTAGCGGGTGACCTTCATCCCGAACGCCTTGGCGGTGAGCATGTGCCCCGCCTCGTGCAGGCTCACCGAGATGAGGATCGCCAGGGCAAACAGCGCCACCCCGAGCAGGTAACTCATCAGGCTCCTTCCACCGACCCGACGATGATCTCCTGGGCGTGCGCCCGTGCCCACGATTCGGCGGCGAGCACGTCCTCGACGGTACCTGGTTCGTCGAAGTCGGGAGCGTCCTCCAGCACGCGCTGGAGGGTGTCGACGATGCCGAGGAAGGGCAGCCGGCCGGCCACGAAGGCCGCCACGCACTCCTCGTTCGCCGCGTTGTAGATCGCCGGCCGGCAGCGCCCGGCCTCGCCGGCGGCCTTGGCCAGCGCGACCGCCGGGAACGCGGCATCGTCGAGCGGGAAGAACTCCCAGGTGTGGGCCGTGGTCCAGTCGACCGCGGCGGCGGCACCGGGCACCCGGTCCGGCCAGCCGAGGCCGAGGGCGATGGGCAGCCGCATGTCCGGCGGGCTGGCCTGGGCGAGGGTGGAGCCGTCGGTGAACTCGACCATCGAGTGGATCACCGACTGCGGGTGGACCATCACCTCGATGTCGGCGTAGGGCACGTCGAACAGCTCGTGCGCCTCGATCACCTCCAGCGCCTTGTTGACCATGGTGGCGGAGTTGATCGTCACCACCGGCCCCATGTTCCAGGTGGGGTGGGCCAGCGCCTGCTCCGGCGTGACCTCGGTCAACTCGTCGCGCCGGCGGCCCCGGAACGGCCCGCCGCTGGCGGTCACCACGAGCCGGCGCACCTCACCCCGGGTGCCGCCGCGCAGGCACTGCGCCAGCGCCGAGTGCTCGCTGTCGACCGGAACGATCTGCCCCGGCCGCGTCACCGCGGCCTTGACGAGCGGGCCGCCGGCGACGAGGGACTCCTTGTTGGCCAGGGCGAGGGTACGCCCGGCGCGCAGCGCCGCGAGGGTCGGCGCGAGCCCGAGCGAGCCCACCACCCCGTTGAGCACCACGTCGCACGGCCACCCGGCCAGCTCGGTCATCGCGTCCGGCCCGGCCACGATCTTGGGAAGCTTGAAGTCGCCGGTGGCCCAGCCGCGCCGGCTCGCCTCGGCGTAGAACGCGAGCTGGAGGTCCTGGGCGGCGGACGCCCGGGCCACCCCGACCGCCTCCACGCCCAGCTCCAACGCCTGCGCGGCGAGCAGCTCCACGTTGCCGCCGCCGGCCCCGAGGGCCACCACCCGGAACCGGTCCGGGTTGCGCCGGACGATGTCGATGGCCTGGGTGCCGATCGAGCCGGTCGAGCCGAGCAGAACGAGGGCGCGGGGAGACGTCACCCGCCCATTCTTCCCCAGCCCTCCTGAGCGCCCGCTGGGAGCCTCACTCCCCCGCGTCGTACCCGGTCGGGACAGCGGATCTTGGACACTTACCGTTCGCTGCGAACGATAAGTGTCCAAGATTCAGAGCGGGCGGGAAAACGATCACGCGAGCAGGTCGCGGGACCGGAGGAAGGTGAGCAGCTCCTGCTGCTTCTCGGCGGGAAGGGTGACAATCGGGACGAATATCGCCGTGCCCCCGTCGAGCTTCACGTACAGCTGGTCCCGGAACTGCTCGACCCGGGTCACCTCCGACCAGCGCGTCAGGCCGTATCCCCCCTCGTTCTCGGCCCGCAGGCCCTCCTCCGACAGAGTCCAGCACGTCAGCCCGCGGTTCCGGCGCCAGGCCTGTTCCACCACCCGGTGCAGCAGCAGGGCCGGGGAGAAGAAAAAGAAGAGAACGGCGCCGGCGGCGAGGAGCGTCGCGACCATCCGGGGAGCTGGGAGCAGGGCGACGACCGCCAGTACGCCCAGGGAGAGTCCCGTGCCGCGATAGGGCATGAAGGCGCGGCGCAGGTGCCGGCGGTAGGCGGCGGTGAGCCTGACCCGGTCCGGTGCGGCCTCGAACTCGATCATCACGACAGCGGACGATACGGTCCGCGCCCGCCGGATGATCTCCGCCGAACGGCTACGCCGGGCGGGCCAGGATGAAGGTTTCGAGTTCGGTGCCGCCGTACCAGTCGGTGCGGGTGCCGACGTGGGTCATGCCGAGGCGGCGGGCCACCGCCATCGACGGCTCGTTGCCGGCCATCACCACCGCGTGGACCTGCCGGGTGCCGGTCGCGAACTCGCGCTCCAGCACGGCCCGGGCCGACTCGGTGGCGTAGCCGTGCCCCTGGGCGTCGGGGTGCAGGTGCCAGCCGACCTCGATGTCGTCGGTGGGCGTGACCCCGTCCCGGCCGGGCAGCGGCTTGAGCAGGACGCTGCCGACCGCCCGGCCCGCCTCGCGGGGCTCGATCGCCCAGAGGCCCCAGCGGCCGGCGTACGGCGCGTAGCGCTCGCGCCACGAGTGCACCCGCTCGCGCGCCTCGGCCGGGTCGGTCATCCGCCCCGCACCGCCGCCCAGCCAGCGCATCACCTCGTCGCGGGAGTAGATGTCGTAGATCCGGGCCAGGTCGTCCGGCGACTCCGTCCAGTCCCGGACCACAAGCCGCTCCGTCGAGGCGATCACACGTCGGATCGTAATGCGTGCCGACCGGCCGTACGGGGAACCGGATGGCGATGGGTGAGCGGTGGCAGACGGCGAAACGGATCACCAGGGCGGCGTTCCGGCCGGTACGCGGGCGGGACCTCTCGCTGCACGCCGCCGCGATCACCTTCTACGGTGCGATCGCCGTGGTGCCGGTGGCGCTGCTGGCCATCTGGCTGACCGGGCTGGTGGCCGGGGACGGCCGGGTGCGCCGGCTCACCTCGTACGCGATCAACACGCTCCCCACCGACATCGGCGCCAACCGGGCGGTGGCCGCGCTCGTGGAGGCCGGGTTGGGGCTGACCCCGCTGCTGGCGCTGGCCTCGCTGCTGCCGGCGTCGCTCTACGGCGAGGGGCTGCGCCGGGCGTTCGTCTCGGTCGCCATCCCGCGCGGCCAGGCCGGGACCCTGGTCGGCTGGCGGGGCCGGCTGCTGCTGCTCCCGCTGCTCGCCCCGGCCCCTGCGCTGCTGCTGTCGGTCCTGCTGGCGCTGCCGCTCACCACCCACCTGGTCCGGCAGGGCGGCTGGCTGGGCGCGCTCGGTGTGGTGCTCTCCTTCCTGGCCACCTGGCTCGTGCTGACCCCGGTGCTGATGTGGGTGTTCCGGGTGGTCGGGCCGACCGCCCCGGACTGGCTCGCCACGCTCGTCCTGGGCTCGTTCACCGCGGCGAACCTCTCCGGTTTCCTGCACGGCTTCGTGCTGTTCTGCTCGCTGCCGCTGGACCTCGGGGCGCCGTTCGGCGGGTTCGACGAGATCGGCGGCGGGGTCGCGGTGCTGCTCTGGCTCTACCTGTTCCACGTGATCGTGCTGGCCGGCTACTCGGCCACCCTGGTGCTCTCCCGCTGGCGGGCCGGCCGCGCCGCCGCCGGCTCCTGACCGGCCGGAGCCGATCTTCCGGCTGCCCGGCTCCGGCCGACCCCTCCCCGGACCAGGCCCCGCGCCACTAGGCTGCCCGGGCATGAGTGAAGCGAGTGAGCTGCCGCCCCGCGCCGACGTCGTCGTGGTCGGCTCCGGGCACAACGGCCTGGTGTCGGCGATCCTGCTGGCCCGCGCCGGCCTCGACGTGCTGGTGCTGGAGGCGGCCGAGGTGATCGGCGGGGCGACCCGCACGGAGAACCCGTTCCCGAAGGTGCCGGGGCTGCGGCACTCCACCGGGTCGTACCTGCTCGGGCTGATGCCGCCGGAACTCCTCGCCACCCTCGACGTGGCGATCCCGGTGCTGCGCCGCGACCCGCACTACTTCCTGCCCACCCCGGGCGGGCTCGGCTCGCCGTACCTGCTCTTCGGCAGCGACACCGCGGCGACCCGGCGGCAGCTCACCGAGATGTTCTCGGCGGCGGACGTGGCCGCCGACGACGCGCTCCAGGCCGAGCTGGCCCAGTTGCGGGAGGACCTGGCGCCGGCCTGGCTGGCCGAGCCGCTGCCGGTGGCGGAGACCGCCGAACGGTACGTCCGGCCCGCCCTCCGGCAGGTCTTCGTCGACCTGGTGCAGGGCTCGGTCGCCGACTACCTGGCCCGCTTCGACTTCCGCTCCGAGCTGCTGGTCAGCATGTACGCGGTCACCGACGGCCTCTCCGGGCTGAACGCCGGCCCGGACGACCCGGGCACCGGGCACAACTTCCTGGTCCACAACATGTGCCGTCTGCCCGGCTCGGAGGGCACCTGGATGATCGCCCAGGGCGGGATGGGCACGGTCTCCCGGACCTTCGCCGACGCGGCCCGCGCGGCCGGCGCCCGCATCCTCACCGGCACGCCGGTCACCGCGGTCACCCTCGACGGCGGCGCGGCCGCCGGGGTGGTGCTGGCCGACGGGCGTGAGGTTGCCGCCTCCGTGGTGCTCGGGGCCTGCGACCCGTACCGGCTGATGGACCTGTTGCCCGGCGGCGCGCTCCCGGCGGAGCTGGGCGCGCGGATGGCGGCGGTCCGCCGGCCCGGCACCACGCTCAAGCTCAACCTGGCGCTCACCGGCCTGCCCCGCTTCTCCTGCCTGCCGGAGAACACGGCGAGCCCGTTCGGCTCCACCATCCACCTGCTCCCCGGCTCGGCCTCGCTGGTGGGCGCCGGCGGTGAGCCGCCGATGGCCGCGCTGCGCGCCATGTGGGCGGACGTGCAGGCCGGGCGGCTGCCCGAGGAGCCGACGATCGAGTGGTACCTGCACACCACCGTCGACCCGTCGCTCTCCGACGGCGCCGGGCACCACTCGTCGGCGCTCTTCGTCCAGTCGGTCCCCTACGAGCTGGCCGGCACCACCTGGGACGCGGCGCTGCCCGGCTACGTCGACCGCCTCATCGACATCTGCGAGCGGTACGCCCCGGGCACCCGCGACCTGATCGCCGACGCGGTGCCGCTGCCCCCGCCGGGCATCGAGGCGCATTTCGGCATCACGGGCGGGCACATCCACCACGTCGACAACACCGTCTCGTTCACCGACCGGATGCCCTACGCCACCGGGATCGACGGCGTCTACGCGGGCAGCGCCGGCTGCCACCCGGCCGGCAGCGTGATCGGCGCGGCCGGGCACAACGCCGCCCGGCGGATCCTCAGCGACCTCGGTCGCTGACCTCGCCGCCGGCCCCGGCGGAGCGGGGCAGGTCGCCGGGGCGGCGGACGAGGGAGAGACCGACGAGCAGCAGCAGGTAGAGGAGCAGGCTGAGGATCGGGTCGACGAAGACGAAGGCGAAGGCCACCGTGTAGAGCAGCGGGCGCACCACCAGCCGCCGCGAGACCGCCCGGGCCAGCGCCGGGTCCAGGTCGGGGTGGAGCAGCCGGCGCCGGCGGGCCCACCACCAGCTCAGGTTGAAGAAGAGCGACTCGCCCAGCACCGTGCCGAGGTACAGGGCGGCGGTCAGCCGCTGCTCGGCCTCGCTGCCGCGCAGGTTGTCCGACAGCAGGTCGGCGGTGAACGGGATCGCCGCCACGAAGAGCAGCACGAGCAGGTTGAACATGACCAGCGCCTGGTCGACGCGGACCACGTACCGCCACATGTTGTGGTGGCCGAGCCAGATCTGGCCGGCGATCCCGAAGGTGATCACGTACGCCAGGTAGGTCGGCCAGGCCTGGACGAGGGCGTCGGGGAGCTGCCGCCCGGGATCCCGGGCCGGCCCGTTCTGGAGCAGTTCGACGGCCATCACCGTCAGCACGACCGCGAAGACGCCGTCGCTGAACGTCTCCACCCGGGAGGCGTCCCGGGCCATCTCCCGGTCGCGCCCGAACCGGTAGCCGCCCCTGCCCGCGCCGTCCGCCACGCCGCCCCCTTCCCGACCTGATGGTCACCCGGCGGGGGCGGCGGGCGGAGGAAAACTCAGCTGATGGCCTCGCCGGCGGGGGCGGGGGTCTCCGCGTCGGCGCGGTGCGCGCGGATCTTGTGCCCGACACTGGTGAGGCAGCGGCCGCTGGACAGGTCGAACTTCCACCCGTGCAGCTGGCAGGTGAGCTGGTCGCCGTCCACGATCCCGAAGCGGCTCAGGTCCGCCTTCAGGTGCGGGCAGCGGCGCTGCACCACCCAGCCGTCGAGGGTGATGTCCTCGGCGTCGACGGCCCGCTCGTGCTCGTCGTACCAACCCTCGGCGTACTGGAGGCGCTCCTCCGAGAGGCACTTGAAGAACGCGTAGACGAACTCGTTGTACTGGCCGATCCGGGCCGCCGAGAACCGGCAGGAGAGGAAGAGCGAGTTGACCCAGTCCACCTCGCCGATGTGCAGCAGGTGCTCGATGAGCGCCCGCTCGGTGCGGAACCGGTAGCGGACCTTCTCGTCCGCGTACGGCCGGACCTCCTTGCCCGGGAAGTCCACCACGATCGACTCGACCGACTCCCCGTCGTAGCCGACGAGGTCGAAGCGGACCGGACCGCCGACGCCCTTGGCCAGGTAGATCGACTCGTCCAGCAGCGGCTCGATCCGGCGCTTCATCTCGCCCAGCACGTCGACCTCGGGGTGCCGCCAGGACGCCTTCTCCGCCTCGATGATCGGGCGCTTGCGCTCCCGCATCTCCTCCAGGTGGGCCCGCTTGTTCGCGAAGAACTCCTCCACCGGCACCGGGTGGGTGGTGGTCGCGCCCTCGGTGGTGACCTCGGCGACGCTGCCCGGCAGCAGCACGATGCCGTTGGTGCCGCCGACCTTGGCGTACTCCGACAGGAACACCGACTGGTCGGGGAAGATGTTCCCCTCGTCGCCGAAGATGTCGTTGAACTGGTACAGCTCGTCGTCGAGGAAGCAGGGCGGGCCGGCGATCGGGAAGACGTGGTCGGCCTTCAGGTCGTCGATGTAGCGCCAGGTGCGGTCGAACTGCCGCTCTCGCTTCTGCTTGCCGAACGCGGTCTTCGCCGCCTGCGGCAGCTCGTAGACCATCGGATACCAGATCGCGCCGGAGAACTGGAGCAGGTGGGCGTGCACGTGGCCCAGCTCGGCGAAGACCGTGAGGTCGGTGGGGCGGGCGTCGTTCTGGTTGAGCAGCCGGACCCCGTCGTACTCGACCCACAGCGACGAGTCGCCGATCGGGCCGTCGGTCGGGCTGGTCAGCGCCTGGATCATGATCTTCAGGCCGCCGGGCAGCTCCACGACCTGCTCGTTCGGGGCCTTGAGGAACTTGGTGAAGCCCAGCTCCCGCAGCTCGTCCTCCATCTCCGAGGTGGGGAACTCGGGAAGCAGGACTGTGGCGTCCTTGGAGATGTGGTCCCGCAGGTGCTTGGCGTCGAAGTGGTCCCGGTGCAGGTGCGACACGTACAGGTAGTCGCACTGGCCGAGGGTCGCCCAGTCGAGCTGGGAGTTGTCCGGGAAGGGGAACCAGGAGGCGAAGTAGGCGGGATTGACCCACGGGTCGCACAGGATGCTGCCCGCGGGCGTGTCGATCCGCATGCTGGCATGGCCCGTACCGGTCACTCGCACCGCAGTCCCCCTCAAAAAGACAATCAGGCGTACGTCAAGACGCTACCGGAGGCAGTGTGGTCACCGTCCCGCGACGCCGGTAGTGGCCTTCCGCCCCGACGGGGCGGGTCCAACGGCCCGGGCGGCGTCAGCTCTCGACAGCTCCGGTCCAGCTCCGCCGCCGCGGGGCCGATGCGGACCAGGCATCCATCAGCCCGGCGACGCGGTCCGCGGGCGCCGCGAGGTGCACCCGCTGCCCGCCGGCGACGTGGTGGTCGCGGTCCTGGCGGACGGTCCCCTCGCTGCAGCAGGCGCACAGGGCCCGGACACCGCTGGCCGGCTCCGCCGCGTACCCGTGCTCATCGAAGAGCGCGGCCAGCGCGCGGACGTCCTCCGGCGTCTCGGCGACCACCTCGACGGTGGTGGTCGGCAGCTCCGAGGCCCGGAACAGCAGCAGCCCGTCGAAGACCGGGTAGGTCCGGCCGTCCACCGTCCGCTCGCCGTTGGGCGCGCCGTCGTGCACCACGACCTCGCCGAACCGCCGGCCGGAACCCGGCGTCGGCACGTTCAGCACGCGGGCGCGGGTGGGACAGAGCCGCCGGGCCCAGACCACCTCGCCACCGCTCAGGCGGATCGGCGTGGTGCCGAAGTCCGCCTCGATCTCACCCTCGCCGTCCGGGACGTCCAGCCCGTACCCCGACCAGGCATGCCGCGCCGTCGCCCAGTCCTCCACGATCGTCGCGGCGATGCCCAGGTTCCAGAACGCCGGGTCCTCGCTGCCGGGCATCGACCGGGCGGCCGCCTCCCGCCCCAGGTCGTACGCCTTCGCCCAGTTCCGCAGGAACTTGTGCGCCAGCGCGGCGTTGTACCACCACGACTCGGCCGCGGGGATGTCCGGATACCGTCGCGCCAGGCGCTCCCACAGGTCCCCGGCGACCGGCCAGTCCTCGGCCTCCCATGCCTGCTGGGCCCGCTTGTACAGCTCGCGGTCGTCCTCGCGGGTCACGTGTCCCCCATCAGGTCGGACCCCGCACCGGGGCCGCCACGGGGCGTGCCAGACTAACCGGAGATCCGATCGCGAGGGAAGGACCGACAGTGGCAGGAAGCGAGCCGGTAACCGCGCCAGATCAGCACAAGCCCGGACACCGCAGGTCCGGACGGATCGGGGCGGTGCTGTCGGCGGCGGTGTTGGTGCTCATGGCGCTCTGTGGCAACCACGAGGGCAACGTGGAGAACATCTGGCTGTTCGGGCTCGCGGCGCTGCTGCTGGCCATCGTCATCGGCGACGCCGTGCTGCGCCGCAACGGCCTGCGGTCCTGACCGGCCCGCACTCGGCCGGTACGCGCGAGGGCCCGCCCCCGGTCGGGGGCGGGCCCTTCGGCGTCGTTGGCGGGCTCAGCGGCCGAGCAGGATGTCCTGCACGTCCTTGAGCGCGGCGTCGACCTCGGCCTCGAAGTAGCCGCCCTGCACCAGCCCGAAGCGCAGGGTGTCCAGGTCCTTCGGGTTCACCGGCATCGGGTTGCGGCCCTGCATCCCGCCGAGCAGGGTCTCGAAGAACCGGTCGACCTGGTCGGGGTCGTACCCGCTGCCGAACCGGCGGACCTGGAAGCTGCGGCGGATCTGGTCCACCCGGTAGAGGTCGCTGCCGGGCGGGCCGGCCATGGGCGGGCCCACCATCGGCGGACCGGCCATCGGCGGGCCGGGCATCCCGGGGCCACCGCCGTAGCCCTGGTCCGGGGCGCCGTAGCCCTGGTCCGGGCCGCCGTAGCCCTGGTCCGGAGCACCGTAGCCCTGGTCCGGGCCGTAGCCCTGCTGGGGCAGCGGCGGCGGGCCGGCCGGGCCACGGCCGCGCGGGTCACGCTGGTCCCGCTCGGGCATCCGGATCTCGGCGGTCATGTCGGTGCGGCCGTGCCGGCCGGCCTCGAAGCCGTCGAAGCGCGGCTCGTCCTGGCCGTAAGCGCCGGGGCCGGGGGGCAGGCCGCGGGAGGGCGGGCCGCCGTGCCCCATCGGGGCGCCCGGACCCATCGGGCCGGGGCCGCCCGGGCCGCGGGGGGCGTCGTAGCCGCCGCGCGGGCCGTCGTACCCGCCGGCGAAGGCGCCGGTCGGCTCGTCGTAGCGGTTGCCGTAGCGGTCGGCGGGCGGGCCGGCCTGCGCGGGCATGGGCCGCGGCGGCATCGGGGGCTGCGGCACCGGCGAGAGACCACGGTCGTCGCGCATCGGCGGGCCGAGCCGGTCGGCCATCCGGGGGTCGCCACCCCGCCCGCCGGGGGCGCCGGAGCGCTCCTCCAGCTCGGCGAGCTGCCGCTCCACCCGGTCGAGGTGCAGGTCGACCTGCCACTCGTCGTAGCCGTTGAAGCGGACCCGGAAGACGACGTCGTGGACCTCCTGGGAGGCCACGGGCGCGCCCACCGGCTGGCCGGCGAGTGTCGCCTCCACCCGGTCCAGGAAGGCGTCCACCTCGTCGACCTTGTATCCCCGGCGGAGCGCCTTACGCCGGAAACGCTGCCCCTGACTCGCCACTATGTCTCCTGGTCTCTACCGCTACGCCGTTGCGGCGCGTGGGTCGCTGTCCCTGTCCTCGGCGGCGGCGAGCTGCCCACACGCCCCGTCGATCTCGCGACCCCGGGTGTCCCGCACCGTGGTGGACACCCCGGCGTCGCGCAACCGCCGGACGAACTCCCGCTCGACCGGCTTCGGGCTGGCGTCCCAGCGGCTGCCCGGAGTCGGGTTGAGCGGGATCAGGTTCACGTGGGCCAGCTTGCCGGCCAGCAGCCGCCCGAGCAGATCGGCTCTCCACGGCTGGTCGTTCACGTCCTTGATCATCGCGTACTCGATGGACACGCGACGCCCCGTCGTGTCCGCGTAGTCCCACGCCGCGTCCAGCACCTCGGACACCTTCCAGCGCTGGTTGACCGGCACGAGTTCGTCGCGCAGCTCATCATCGGGGGCGTGCAGCGACAACGCAAGGGTCACTGAGAGGTCTTCGCTGGCCAGTCGGCGGATGGCCGGGACCAGGCCGACCGTGGAAACGGTGATGTGCCGCTGGGACAGGCCGAGCCCCTCCGGAGCCGGGGCGACCAGCCGGCGGATCGCCGCCACCACCCGCGAGTAGTTGGCCAGCGGCTCGCCCATGCCCATGAACACCACGTGCGACAGACGCGGCGGGGAACCGGCCACCGCCCCCGAGGCGGCCACCCCGGCCAGGTAGACGGCCTGGTCGACGATCTCGGCGGTGGACAGGTTGCGGGTCAGCCCGGCCTGGCCGGTCGCGCAGAACGGGCAGGCCATGCCGCAGCCCGCCTGGCTGGAGATGCAGACCGTCACCCGGTCCGGGTAGCCCATCAGCACGCTCTCCACCAGCGAGCCGTCGTGCAGCCGCCACAGCGCCTTGCGGGTGGCGCCGTCGTCGCAGGCCATCTCGCGGACCGGGTTGAGCAGGGTGGGCAGCAGCGTGCCCGCCAGCCGCTCCCGGGTGGCCGCCGGCAGGTCGGTCATCTGTGCCGGGTCGCGGACCAGCCGGCCGAAGTAGTGGTTCGAGACCTGCTTGGCGCGGAACGCGGGCTCACCCAGCTCGGTGACGAGCGCCTGCCGGCCCGGCAGGTCCAGGTCGGCGAGGTGACGGGGTGGCATCGCGGGCCGGCGGCCGCGGGCGTCGGGGTCTACGGAGATCAGCGGGAGGCTCGTCATGGCGCGTCCAGTCTGACACGCCGAACGGGGGACGCACCTGTCCGCGGGTGCCGAATCGGCACCGGGCGGCCGGCCGGTGCGACGCCAGCCGCGTGATTCACGCCTCAACCCGCCATCGGCACGAAGACGGCCAGCAGCAGGTACGCGGTCGGCACCGCGAAGAGGATCGAGTCGAGCCGGTCCATCAGCCCACCGTGCCCGGGGAGCAGGTTGCTCATGTCCTTGACCCCGAGATCACGCTTGATCATGGACTCGGCGAGGTCGCCGAGCACCGCCGCGACGGAGATCGCCATCCCGAACAGCGCGCCCCACCAGGGCGCCACGTCGAGCAGCAGCCAGAGCAGCAGGGCGCTGCCCGCGGCGGCCGCGGTCACCGAGCCGGCGAAGCCCTCCCAGGACTTCTTCGGGCTGATCGTGGGGGCCATCGGGTGCTTGCCGAAGGCCACACCGGCCGCGTAGCCGCCGGTGTCCGAGAGCACCACGGCGACCAGGGTGACCAGCACCCGCAGGTGGCCGTCGTCGGGGGCGGCCGCCAGCATCGCCACGAAGCCGCCGAGGAAGGGCACGTAGACCGCGATCAGGGTGGCCGCGGTGAGGTCGCGCTGGTAGTTGCCGGGGCCGTCGCCCAGCCGCCAGATCATCGTGCCCAGCACGGTGACCAGCAGGCCGAGGCAGAGCGCGTCCGGGCCGGCGAACCAGGCCAGGCCGATGGTGATGACGCCACCGGCGACCAGCGGCACCAGCGGCGGGTGGGCGCCGCTGCGGCGTACCGCGCGGGCCATCTCCCAGGAGCCGATCGCCACCGCGGCGGCGATCACGGCGAGGAACGCCGGCAGGTAGAAGAAGAGCGGCACCACGATCGCCGCACCGAGGGCCAGCCCGACGCCGATCGCGGCCGGCAGGTTGCGCCCCGCCCGGGAGGTCTTCGGCTGGACGGTCGGGGGACGGTCCGCGCTGGCCCGTCGCCGGCCCCGCGACCGGCGGGCCGCCGGCTGCTCCGGGTCCGGTCCGGGCTCGTCCCGCACCGGTGGGAGCTGAGTGGTCGGTTCGTCCCGTACCGGAGCGATCTGGGCGGTCGGGTACTCGTCGTCCCGCGGGGTCGCGTCGTACCGTTCCCGCGGGTCGGCGCCCCGGCCCCGGTCGCGCGGGTCGTGGTCCCACGGGTCCCGGTCCGCGGTCCGGAAACCGCCCGGACCGGCGTCCCGGCGGCCCCGCCCGGCGTCCGCGTGGCCCGGACCGCGGGGGGCCGGCTCGTCGCCCCAGCCCCGCTCGGGGACCGGCGGTCCGTCGTACGGCCGGCGGCCGCGCGGCGCGTCGTAGCCGTCCACCGGGCGGGCGTACGGGTCTGCGGCGGGGCGGCCGGGCGGACGCGCGTACGCCTCCGGCCCGGCGTCCGGCCGGCGCCAGGGCCCGGGCTCCAGGTCGGTCTCCGGCCAGGGCAGCGGGGCCGGGCGGTCCCAGCCGCGCGGCTCGACGTTGCCGTAGGGGTCGGGGTGGGACATCACGCACCGGCAGGCGGTACGGGAGCCACCACATGACGCAAGACCAAGACCATCCCCTACAGCCGCGAGCAGTTCCGGTTGACCGGCCCGACGGCCGGCCGATCCCCGCCGTTCACCCGGTGGTGGGGCGGGAATCGTGCCGAGCCTACTGCACCCGGGAAGCTCGCACGGCGGACGCCGCCCGGCACGACGACGGCACCGGGCCGCCACCCGTGTCGGGCGACGGCGCACCGGTGCCGTGGCGGGTACGCGGGTGCTCAGACCTCGAGCAGCTCGTTCTCCTTGTGCTTGACCAGCTCGTCGACGGTGGCCACGAAGCGCTGGGTCAGGTCGTCCAGCTCCTTCTCCGCGCGCCGGCCCTCGTCCTCGCCGACCTCGCCGTCCTTGACGAGGCGGTCCAGCTCTTCCTTGCCCTTGCGGCGGATGTTGCGGACGGCGACCTTCGCCTCCTCGCCCTTGTGCCGGGCGACCTTGATCATCTCGCGGCGCCGCTCCTCGGTCATCTGCGGGAGCACGATGCGCAGCTGGTTGCCCTCGTTGTTCGGGTTGACCCCGAGGTCCGAGTCGCGGATCGCCTTCTCCATGGCGTTGATCTGCGAGTTGTCGTACGGCTTGATGATCACCATGCGCGGCTCCGGCACGGCGATGGACGCCATCTGCGGCAGCGGGGTCGGGCTGCCGTAGTAGTCGATGACGATCCGGGAGAACATCGCGGCGTTGGCGCGACCGGTGCGGATCCCGCCGAACTCCTCTTTGGCGTGCTCGATGGCACGCTCCATCTTCTCCTCTGCCTCGAGGAGGGTGTCGTCGATCACCGGTCTCCTCGCCTCCTTCTGTCGCTCGTCGTGGGCTGTGCTGGTGCTGGTGTGTCGGAGGACCGTTGCCGGCTCGGCGGGGCCGCTCAGGCGGTGATCAGCGTGCCGATCTTCTCACCGCCGACGGCACGGACGATCGTGTCGTCGCCCTGGGCGCCGAAGACCAGCATCGGCAGGCCGTTCTCCATGCAGAGGCTGAACGCCGCGGCGTCGGCCACCCGCAGGTTGCGGCGCAGCACCTCGGAGAAGGTGATCGAGTCGAGCTTGCTCGCCGTCGGGTCGACCCGGGGGTCGGCCGTGTAGACGGCGTCCACGCCGTTCTTGCTCATCAGCACCACGTCGGCGCGGATCTCCAGCGCCCGCTGCGCGGCCACCGTGTCGGTGGAGAAGTACGGCATCCCGGCGCCCGCGCCGAAGATCACCACGCGGCCCTTCTCCAGGTGCCGGATCGCCCGCAGCGGGATGTACGGCTCGGCGACCTGGGCCATGGTGATCGCGCTCTGCACCCGGGTCTCGATGCCCTCCTTCTCCAGGAAGTCCTGGAGGGCCAGGCAGTTCATCACGGTGCCCAGCATGCCCATGTAGTCGGCGCGGGCCCGGTCCATGCCGCGCTTCTGCAGCTCGGCGCCGCGGAAGAAGTTGCCGCCGCCGACCACCACGGAGACCTGCACGCCGCGGCGCACCACGGTGGCGATCTGCCGGGCGATGGCCTGCACGACGTCGGGGTCGACGCCGATGGCGCCGCCGCCGAAGACCTCACCGGAGAGCTTCAGCACCACCCGGCGGGCCCGACCGGGCGGCGGAGCGGTGGGATCATCCGCCGCCAGGCTCCGGTCACTCACAACCTGCGTCATCCGACCCGCCCCTTCCATCGCGCACCTCGTGGGTGCCGCGTACCGCGTACCTGCCGCTGCCGACCCTATGTGACGAGGAGGCCGCGGTGCCTGTCACGTACACCGGCGGCCTCCTCGTCGAAGATTCCCTGCGCCCGGGCGCGTCATGCGCCCGGTGCGGCGGCTCAGGCCTGGCCGACCTCGAACCGCACGAAGCGGGTCACCTCGATGCCGGCGTCGGCCAGCAGCTGCTTCACCGTCTTCTTGTTGTCGGCGACCGCCGCCTGCTCCAGCAGGACGAAGTCCTTGAAGAAGGCGTTGACCCGACCCTCGACGATCTTCGGCAGCGCCGCCTCGGGCTTGTTCTCCTCGCGGGCGGTCTGCTCGGCGATGCGCCGCTCCGACTCGACGGTCTCGGCCGGAACCTCGTCGCGGGTCAGGTACTTCGGACGCATGGCGGCGATCTGCATGGCCACGCCGCGGGCGTCCGCGTCGCCGGCCTCGTCAGCCTTGCCCGAGTACTGCACCAGCACGCCGACCGCCGGGGGCAGGTCCTGGCTCTTGCGGTGCAGGTAGACGGCGGTGGTGCCGTCGAGCTTGGCGAAGCGGTTGAGCACCAGCTTCTCGCCGATCTTGGCGGACTGCTCCTGGATCAGGTCGGCCACGCTCTTGCCGTCGATGGTGCTGGCGAGCAGCTCCTCGGCGTTGGTCGCGCCGCTGGCCACGCCGTGCTCGACCAGCTGCTGGGCCAGCGCGATGAAGGCGTCGTTCTTGGCGACGAAGTCGGTCTCGCAGTTGAGCTCGAGCAGCGCCTGGCCGGCGTGGGCGATGAGGCCGTTGGCGGCGGTACGCCCGGCCCGCTTGCCGACGTCCTTGGCACCCTTGACGCGCAGGATCTCGATGGCCTTGTCGAAGTCGCCCTCGGCCTCGGTCAGCGCCTTCTTGGAGTCCATCATGCCGGCGCCGGTGAGGTCGCGGAGCTTCTTGACGTCCGCGGCGGTGAAGTTGGACATGACTCTCTCTTCGGTGTTTGAGACTGCGTGGGATGGTCTGGCTGCCGGTTACCCGGATCCGGCCCGGTTCTGCCCGGCGTACCCGTCGCGCCCCACCGGCCGGGAAATCGGACGGTGGGGACGCGACGGCGAGATCACTCCGCGGCGGCGGTCGCCGGCTGCTCGGCGGTCGCGGGCTGCTCGGCGGCGGCCGCGGGCTGCTCGGCGGCGGCCGCGGGCTGCTCGTCGGCCTTCTTCGGCTCCTCGAGCAGCTCGCGCTCCCACTCGGCCAGCGGCTCGTCGGCACCGACCTGGCCCGGCTCCGGCTTCTCGTCGCCGCCACGGCCACGGCCGGAGCGGGCGATCAGACCGTCGGCCACGGCGGCGGCGACGACCTTGGTCAGCAGCTCGGCCGAGCGGATGGCGTCATCGTTGCCCGGGATCGGGAAGTCGACCTCGTCCGGGTCGCAGTTGGTGTCGAGCACGGCGATCACCGGGATGCCCAGCTTGCGGGCCTCGTCGACGGCGATGTGCTCCTTCTTGGTGTCGACGATCCAGACCGCGGCCGGGAGCTTCTGCATGTCCCGCAGACCACCGAGGGTCTTGGTGAGCTTGATCTTCTCGCGGGAGAGCTGGAGCGTCTCCTTCTTGGTGTAACCGGCGGCGGTGCCGCTCAGGTCACCCAGGGCCTCCAGCTCCTTCATCCGCTGCAGCCGCTTGTACACGGTCTGGAAGTTGGTCAGCATGCCGCCGAGCCAGCGGTGGTTGACGTACGGCTGGCCGACCCGGGTCGCCTGCTCGGCGATGGCCTCCTGGGCCTGCTTCTTGGTGCCGACGAAGAGGATGCTGCCGCCCCCGGCCACCGTGGTGCGCACGAACTCGTACGCCTTCTCGATGTAGTCGAGGGTCTGGCGCAGGTCGATGATGTAGATACCGTTGCGCTCGGTGAAGATGAAGCGCTTCATCTTCGGGTTCCAGCGCCGGGTCTGGTGCCCGAAGTGGACACCGCTTTCCAGCAGCTGACGCATGGTCACGACGGCCATGGTGGGTACTCCCTGTTCATCCCTGGTTGTCCCGTCCGGCCGGCGGCCGGACGCCTGGCGCCCGGTCGTCGGCCAGGGTGGGCCCGATCATGATCGGGACCAGGGAGGCCGCCGCCCCACGAGAGGTCCGTGGAGAGGGCGCGCGAGGTCGACCGCGCGAGGCGGTCGCCAGTCGACCAGTGTACGCCCCTTCCCCGCCCCCCGGTCCCGGGGTTCGGGAACCCCCATCTCGCCCCATTCCGGACGACCGACGCCGCCACGCCGAGACCGGACACCCGGCACCGGCGGGGCGGGCCGCGCACCCGTCGGTTGACCGGGTCAGCAGGCGGCGAGGGCGGGACGGCGCGGGCACCCGCCGGCTCCACTCGGTCAGCGGGCGGCGGGTGCAGCGCGGCGCGTCCTGCCGCCTGACCGGGTCAGCGGGCGGCGGATGCAGCGCGGCGCGTCCTGCCGCCTGACGGGGTCAGCGGGCGGCGAGGGCGGCGGCGAGGAAGAGCACCAGTCCGACGGTCAGGTAGGCGGTCGGCGGGCGGAGCCAGCCGCGGCTGCCGTCGGCCAGGGCCAGCCCTCCGGTGCGCAGCCCGTACAGACCGGTCCCGAAGATCGGCAGCCCGACCACCAGGAACGTGCCCACCACGACGTGCGAGGTGGAGACCGGGTCACCGGTCAGGCCGCGCAGCAGCACGCGCAGCGCGGGGATCTCCAGGACGAGCACCATCACCGCCAGCAGGACCGCGAGCGCGGGACGGCGGGTCCGGTAGACGCCGTCCCCGGGCGGCGGACCGTCGAGTCGGGGCGCGACCGACGGCATCGGCCCGGTCGGCATCTCCAGCGGGTGCGGGGTCGGCCCGGCCGCCGGCTCCGGCCCGGTGACACCCGGCCGCTCCCCGACGACCAGCGGGGTCGCCGCGCCGGGACCCGGCCGGTCCCCCACGCTGATCGGCATCGCGCCGGCGTGGGCCGGCTCGCCCGTACGGCCCGACTCGACGATCGGGTAGCCGCCCAACGGGCCGGGGCGCAGCGGGTCGGCGGCGCGGTCCGCGCCGAACGGGTCGCCCGCGCCGTGCGGCCCCGCGCCGAGCGGGCCCGTGGTGCTGTGCGACGCCGGGCCGAGCGGGGCGCCAGTGCTGTGCGTCGCCGGGCCGAGCGGGTCACCGGTGCCGTGCGGGGCCGGGCCGAGCGGGCCGGCGGTGTTGTGCGCCGGCGGGCCGAGCGGGTCGGCGGCCTCGCGGGCCGCGCGCCGGCCGCCGCGCTCCCCCGGCAGCTCGCCGGAGGTCTCCACCGGATCGTCCAGCCGGTGCGGGCGCCAGCTGCCCGTGTCGTCGCCCAGCGGGTCGGCGGTCCCGAAGCGGCCCGGTTCGCCGTACCGGTTCTCCCCCGTGCGCTGCTCCGGGGCGCGGAAGTCGTCGTCGCGGTAGCGCGGTTCGCCGGCGGCGCGCCAGTCCTGCTCGTACCCGCGGTCGCCCCAGTGCGACCCCTGCTCATCCTCGGGAAAGCTCCGTCGTCCGTCCACGACCGGCACGGTATGCGACCGGCACCACGCGCGCCATCCGGGCCGGCCGCCCTGTCGTCGCTGGTCACGGCTTGCGTCGACGGGTCACCACGAACACACGCTGGGTGATCGGCCGGCCAGGGCCTAGCACGGGGAGCGCATGATCGTCCGCCCGTCCACAGGGCGCCCCGTCGTCCACAGGGCGCCCGGCTCGGCGCCCCGCCGCCGCTCCGACGCCGCACGCTCTCCGGCATGACGAAGCGGAACCAGGCCGTCGGGGCGTACGGCGAGCGGTGCGCGGTCCGGCACCTGATCGAGGCAGGGCTGCGCCCGGTCGTCCGGAACTGGCGGTGCCCCGAGGGGGAGATCGACATCATCGCCTGGGACGGGCCGGTGCTCGCCATCTGCGAGGTGAAGACCCGGCGTACGGAGGAGTACGGCAGCCCGGCCGAGGCGGTGGTGCGGGCCAAGGCGCGCCGGCTGCGCGGACTGGCCGCCCGCTGGCTCGCCGAGACGGGTACGACCGCCGAGGAGGTCCGCTTCGACGTTCTCGCGGTCCGGCTCCCGGTCACCGGGCCGGCCCGGGTCGAGCACCTGAGGGGCGCGTTCTGATCATGAGCTACGCCAAGGTGCTCTGTGTGGGCCTGGTCGGCATGGCCGGGCACGTGGTGGAGGTCGAGGCCGACCTGGCCCCCGGGCTGCCCGGCGTGGTGATCTCCGGGCTGCCCGACACCGCGCTGCACGAGGCCCGGGACCGGGTCCGCGCCGCCATCGTCAACTCGGGCCAGCGCTGGCCGAACCGCCGGATCACCCTCAACCTCCTCCCGGCCACCCTGCCGAAGTACGGCTCCGCCTTCGACCTGGCCATCGCCGTGGCGGTGCTCGGCGGCTCGGGCGAGCTGCCGCTGGTGCCGCTGGAGGCCACGGTGGTCCTCGGCGAGTTGGGCCTCGACGGCACGGTCCGCCCGGTGCGCGGCGTGCTGCCGATGGTCGCCGCCGCGGCCCGGGCCGGTTTCCCCCAGGTCGTGGTGCCCGCCGGCAACGCCGCCGAGGCGGCGGTGATCCCCGGCGTCCGGGTCCGCGCCGCCGACACCCTGCACCGGCTCGTCGCCTTCGTGCGGGACGGCACGCCGCTGCTCGCCCCGCCGGACGACGCGCCCACCGCCGAGGCCGGAGGACCGGATCTCGCCGACGTGGCCGGGCAGCGGCTCGGCCGCCGGGCGCTGGAGGTGGCGGCGGCCGGCGGGCACCACCTGGCGCTGCTCGGCCCGCCGGGCGCCGGCAAGACCATGCTCGCCGAGCGGCTGCCGTCGGTCCTGCCGGAACTCGACGACGACGCCGCCCTGGAGGTCACCGCCCTGCACTCGATCGCCGGCCTGCTGCCGCCCGGTGGCCGGCTGCTCCGCCGACCCCCGTTCCAGGCGCCCCACCACACGGCCACGGTGCCGGCGCTGGTGGGCGGCGGGTCCGGGCTGGCCCGGCCCGGGGCGGTGTCGCTGGCCCACCGGGGCGTGCTGTTCCTCGACGAGGCGGCCGAGTTCAGCAAGGGGGCGCTGGAGGCGCTGCGCCAGCCACTGGAGAACGGCCGGGTCCGGGTCGCCCGGACGCAGGGCTCCACCGAATACCCGGCCCGTACGCAACTGGTGCTGGCCGCGAACCCGTGTCCCTGCGCGAAGCCGTCCGGCGACGCCGCCTGCGAGTGCACGCCGCTGGCCCGGCGGCGCTACCTGGGCCGGCTCTCCGGGCCGCTGCTCGACCGGGTCGACGTGCAGGTGCGGCTGCCCCCGGTACGCGCCGCGGAGCTGTTGCAGACCGGCACGCCCAGCGAGTCGTCCGCGACGGTGGCGGCCCGGGTCGCCGAGGCGCGCCGGGCCGCGGCCGACCGCTGGGCCTCGACCGGTCGCCGGCTGAACGCCGAGATCCCGGGCCCGTACCTGCGCCGGCCGCCCTGGTGCCTGCCCGGGCGGGACACCCGGGAACTGCGGAAGCGGCTCGACAGCGGTTCGCTGTCGGCGCGCGGCTTCGACCGCGTCATCCGGCTCGCCTGGACCATCGCCGACCTGGACGGGCGGGCCCGCCCCGACGGCGGGGACATCGCGGAGGCCATCCAGCTGAGGACGGGAGAGGGCGCATGACGGGCAGGGCGGAACGCCTGCTGGCACGGGTGGCGTTGACCTGGCTCGCCGAGCCGGGCACCTGGTCGGTCCACCGGCTGGTCGACCAGCTCGGCCCGGTCGCCGCGCTCGACCTGCTCCTGGCAGGCGGGGCACCCGAGCGGACACTGCGGTCGGCCGTGGCGGCCCGCTCCGCCGAAGGTGAGGCGCGGGCGGTCGCCGAGCAGGCGCTGGCCCGGACCGAGCGGCTCGGCGCGCGGGTGGTGACCCCCGACGACGAGGAATGGCCGGCCCGGGTGGCGGACCTGCGCGGGCTGCTGCTGTCGGGGGCCGCCCGCCGGGTCGACCTGGAGACCGCGCCACCGCTCTGCTTCTGGGTACGCGGGGCGTGGCCGCTGGGCGATGCCCTGGCGCGATCGGTCGCCGTGGTCGGGGCCCGGGCGGCCACCCCGTACGGCACGCACGTCGCCACCGAGCTGGGCTACGGGCTCGCCGAGCGGGACTGGACGGTGGTCTCGGGCGGGGCGTTCGGCATCGACTCCGCCGCACACCGGGGCGCGCTGACCGCCGGCGGGCTCACGGTCGCCGTGCTGGCCTGCGGGCTGGACCGCCCGTACCCGATGGGCAACGCCGCGCTGTTCGACCGGATCGCCGAAACGGGCCTGCTGGTGAGCGAGTGGATGCCCGGTGCCGAGCCGCTGCGGCCCCGCTTCCTCATCCGCAACCGGGTGATCGCGGCGGCGACCGTGGGCACCGTGCTGGTGGAGGCGGCGGCCCGCAGCGGCGCGACCCAGACCCTCAACCGGGCGATCGGCGTGGGCCGGCCGGCGATGGTGGTGCCCGGGCCGGTCACCTCCGCCATGTCCGTGGGCGCGCACGAGGTGCTCCGCGAGCACGACAGGGCGCGGCTGGTGACCGGGACCGCCCACGTGCTGGAGGAGGTCGGGCGGATCGGCTACGACCTGGCGCCGCCCGCCCGCGCGCCGGAGCGCCCGCGGGACCTGCTCGACGACGAGGCGGCCCAGGTGCTGGAGGCGCTGCCCCGGCGGAAGGCGCTCGGCCTGGAGCGCGTCGCGGCGCGCGCCGGGGTGGACCTCCGCACGGCGATGCGCAAGCTCTCCATGTTGGAGGAACTGGCCATGGTGGTACGCCGCGACGACGGCTACGCCCTCGCGCCGCCGCCCGAGCGCGGAACCGGGGGTGGTCGGGCACCGACCGCCGCCGGTCCGGGCCCGTCGACGGCTCCACCGGGCTGAGACGGCTCGGCCGAGCGGACCTGCCGGCCCCCTCGGCTGTGCGCTCAGTCGCCCTCGAACCGGATCTCGGCGTCCCGGCTGTTCAGGCAGCGCCGGGCGAGGATGGCCAATCGTCGGATCTGGTCGACCTCCGCGGGCTCCCGCGCCACCTCGGCAAGGCAGGGCAGCTCGGCCAGCAGTTGCGGGACCGCCTCGGCGTCCACCACCAGCTCACCGAGCGGGTCGACCCGGTCCAGCAGCGGCGTACGACCACTGCCCCGCACCCGCTTCAGCAGGTCCAGCAGGACGTCGTGCGGGTCCGCCACGACCTCGGTCGAGACGTACGACGGCCGGCGCCGGGCGGGCCCGGCCCGCACCTGCCGGTAGAGGACGGCATCCACCCCCACGCTCGGTACCTCCTCCCACCGGCGTCGCCACCCCGGGGACGCCCGTTCCGATCGGTCTCGCGAATCACCCTTCCGCGCCGCCACCACGCCCGGTACGCCCCAGCGCCCGGTCGCCCGCCATGCGCGGGGTGTCGGCACCTGCCGGCAACGTCGGTGGATCGCCCGACGGCGAACCCGGGACGTTGCCACCGTCCTCTTCGTAGTAACAGTTTCCCCTGTCCAGGGCCGCGTCAGCCACCCCGAACGGCGTGCCGCGCCACCGTCGGGTCCCGAGGCGTCGCCCTTGGCCGCCAGTCCGGCCCCGGAAGCACCGCCCGGCGGGCCATCGGCACGAGCGGTGCCGTGGCGAGCGCTCAGTGAGCCGCTCGGGGTTCTGCCTGCCCGAAGGCACCCGTGGGCGTCAGGCCGGAGCGGCGGCCGGCAGCCACCTTCCCACGCCCTTAGGCTGAACCGGTGTCCCCCGCCCACCCCGCAGCGCGCCCCGGGCACCCTCCGCACCGACGCGGCAGCCGGAGCTCCCCGTGACTGACCAGCGGCGCGGCACGAGGGCGGCCCACGAGGCGCTGCCGGCGCCGATGCGGGAGGCGGTGGACGACTTCGCCGACCACCTGGCCCGGGTGCGCAACCGGTCGGCGCACACCGTGCGGGCGTACGTGACGGACCTCGTCTCGCTGCTCGACCACGCGGTGCGGATGGGGTGCGCGGACCTGTCGGAGCTGGACCTGACCGTGCTGCGGAGCTGGCTGGCGAAGCAGCGGACCATGGGCGCGGCCCGGACGTCCCTCGCCCGGCGGGCGGCCGCCGCCCGCACGTTCAGCGCCTGGGCGCACCGCGCCGGGCTGCTCGCCGGCGACGTGGCCGCTCCGCTGGCCAGCCCCAAGGCGCACCGGGAGCTGCCCACCGTCCTGCGGGCCGACCAGGCCGCCGCATTGATGGCCGCCCCGGACCGGACGGATCGGGACGGCCGCGACACAAGGCGCCCGGGTGACGACGTCGCGCCGGCCGACGGGAGGACCGTCGACACCGCGGGCCGGGGAGACGCACCGGCCGCGGGTGGGGACGACGAGCCCGAGGCCGTGCTGCTGCGGGACCGGCTGCTGCTCGAACTGCTCTACGCCACCGGCGTGCGGATCAGCGAGGCCTGCGGCCTGGACGTCACCGACGTCGACCAGGCCCGCCGGGTCGTACGCGTCCTCGGCAAGGGTGGGCGGGAGCGTGCCGTGCCCTACGGGGTGCCCGCACAGCGGGCGCTGGACGCGTGGCTCGCCCGCGGGCGGCCGGCGCTGGCGGCGCCCCGCTCGGGTGGCGCGCTGCTGCTCGGGGCCCGGGGCGGCCGGCTCAACCCCACCACCGCCCGCCGGATCGTCGCCGGATACGCCGAGGCCGCGGGCCTGCCCCGGGTGACCCCGCACGGCCTGCGGCACTCGGCGGCCACCCACCTGCTGGAGGGCGGCGCGGACCTGCGCGCCGTACAGGAACTGCTCGGGCACTCGTCGCTGGCCAGCACGCAGATCTACACGCACGTCTCCGTGGAGCGGCTGCGGGCGGCGTACCGGCAGGCGCACCCGCGGGCCTGACCATGGGGCCGCCGGACGGCTCAACAGCAGGGGTTGATGATCCACGGCGGGCTAGGATCAGCCGATGACGGTCCCGCAGCCGCCCGAGCCGATTCCCGGGGCTCGGCTGCTCTTCTCCCTCGACCCGTCGGTCAGCCACCTCAACCACGGATCGTTCGGCGCGGTCCCGATCGTCGTGCAGCGCGCCCAGCAGCGCCTGCGTGACGAGATGGAGGCCAACCCGCTGCGCTTCTTCACCCAGGGTCTGGTCGACCGGATCGCGCACACCCGGCGGCACCTGGCCACCTTCCTCGGCGCGGATCCGGACGGCACGGCCCTCGTCGGCAACGCCACCACGGGCGCCGCCGTCGTGCTCCAGTCGCTGGCGCTGGGTCCCGGCGACGAGGTGGTGACCACCGACCACGGGTACGGGGCGGTCGGCCTCTCGGTGGAACGGGAGTGCGCCCGGACCGGGGCGGTCTCCCGGACGCTGCCGGTGCCGCTGACCGCCACCGACGAGGAGGTCGTGGAGATCGTCCGGGCCGGGCTGCGTCCCGGGCGGACCAGGCTGCTGATCGTCGACCAGATCACCTCGCCGACGGCCCGGCTCTTCCCGACGGCGGCGATCGTCGGGGTGGCCCGGGAGCACGGGATACCGGTGCTGGTCGACGCCGCGCACGCCCCGGGCATGCTGCCGACCACCGTGGCCTCCGTGGGCGCCGACTTCTGGGTCGGCAACCTGCACAAGTGGGCGTACGCGCCGCGCGGCACCGCCGCGCTCGTGGTGGCCGAGCCGTGGCGGGAGCGGATCCAGCCGCTGGTCGTCTCCTGGGAGCAGGGCAGCGGCTACCCGACCCGGGTGGAGTGGCAGGCGACTCTCGACTACACCGGCTGGCTGGCCGCCCCGGTGGGCCTGTTCACCCTGCGCAGCCTCGGTGTGGACCGGGTGCGGGCGCACAACGCGGCGCTGGCCGCGTACGGGCAACGGGTGGTCGGGGACGCGCTCGGGGTGGCGCCGGCCGACCTGCCGAAGCCCGGCGGACCGGGGGTCGCCATGCGGCTGATCCCGCTGCCGCCCGGCGTCGCCACCACGATGGACGCGGCCCGGGAACTGCGGGCCCGGATCGCGGACCAGCTCTCGGTCGAGGTCTCGACCGCCGCCTGGAACGGTCGCGGCTACCTGCGCCTGTGCGGCCAGGTCTACAACACCCCCGACGAGTACGACCGGCTGGCCGTCCGGCTGCCCACGCTGCTCGCCCGCGGCTGAGCGGCGGGTCAGGCGGGCGCCGGGTCGAGCGGGGGGGGGGGCTGAGCGGCGGGTCCGGCGGGCGGCGGGTCGAGCGGGAGCAGCCGGACCGGGCCGAGTCCGAGCAGGGCGAGCGGATCCAGGTACTCGTCGCCGCGGCGCAGCCCCCAGTGCAGGCACGCCGGCGCGCCGCAGCCGGGGTGCCCGGCGATCAGCAGGCCGATCGGTGTGCCGGCGGCGACCCGGGCACCGGCGGCCGGCCCGGGACGGACCGGCTCGTAGGTGGTGCGCAGGCCGTCGGCGTGCCCGACGGTGACCACGGGCCGCCCGGCCACCGTGCCGGCGAAGAGGACCACCCCGGCGCCCGCCGACCGGACCTCGACGCCCGGGGTGGCGGCCAGGTCCACGCCCCGGTGCCCGGGCAGCCAGGGCTGCGGCGGCGGGTCGAACCGGCGCACGACGCGGGGCGTGCCGGCCAGCGGCCAGCGGAACCGCGCCGCCGGCGCGCCGGCGGACGGTGACCGGCCCGCCCGCAGACGGACGGGAACCGTTGCCCCGAGAACCGCGACGTCGGGCGACGACGCCGCGGAAGGCCGGGCCACGGACATCGCCCGGACGCCGGCCGGCACCGGACGGGCGACCGCCAGGGAGGGGGCGACGAGCAGCACCGTCACGAGGGCCGCCCCGGCCCGGTTCGACAGGATCCACACGCCCCGCACTCTGCCGGCCCCACCCCACCCCCGCGACCGCGCGACCGCTGCCACTGTGGACAGCCGCTCACCTGTGGACGCACCCCCGTCGACGGGGCGGATCTGCTACCGGCGCCCCGCCTATGCTGGCCGCGTGACGAAGGACTGGTACGCCTGGCACACCGACTACGACCAGCCGGACTCCGCCCTGTCCCGGCGGCTCGCCGAGGTGCGGGACCGCATCGCGGAGGCCCTCGACGGCGCGCCGCCCGGGCCGCTGCGGGCGATCAGCCTCTGCGCCGGCCAGGGGCGGGACCTGATCCCGGTGCTCGCCACCCACCCTCGCGGGCGCGACGTGACGGCGCGCCTGGTCGAGCTGGACCCGCGCAACGCCGAGGTGGCCCGGCGCGCCGCCGCCGAGGCCGGGCTGACCGGCGTGGAGGTGGTTGTCGGCGACGCGGCGCTGACCGACCGGTACGCCGACCTCGTGCCGGCGCACCTCGTGGTGGCCTGCGGGATCTTCGGCAACATCTCCGACGCCGACATCCGCGCCACCTTGCGGCACTGCGCCTCGCTCTGCGCCACCGGCGGCACGGTCTTCTGGACCCGGCACCGCCACGAACCGGACCTGGTGCCCGCGATCTGCGACTGGTTCGCCGAGGAGGGCTTCGCGCCGGTCGCGGTGGGCAGCCCGGCCGACGGGGTGGGCGTCGGCGTGCACCGCTTCACCGGCCCGCCCCGCCCGCTGGAGCCGGGCGCGACGATGTTCGAGTTCACCGGCCACGACCGCCTGACCCAATCCTGAGCCGGCCGAGGAGCAGCAACATGACCACTGTGGACGACGTCAGCGGGCCCTCCCGGGTCGCCGGGCCGGACGAGGCGATCAGTGCCGAGGAACTCCAGCTGGCCGCACGCAACCACGGCATCCCGCTGGAGGCGCTGCGCTACGACGTGACCCCGGCGGGGCTGCACTACCTGCTCATCCACTACGACATCCCGGACGTCGACCCGGCGGCCCACGCGCTGACCGTGGGCGGCGCCGTTGACCGGCCGCTCCGCCTCGACCTGGCGGCGCTGCGGGAGCGGCCCCGGGTCACCCACCGGGTCACCCTGGAGTGCGCGGGGAACGGCCGGGCGCTGCTGCACCCCCGCCCGGTCAGCTAGCCGTGGCTTGTGGAGGCGGTGGGCAACGCCGAGTGGACCGGCACCCCGCTGGCCCCGCTGCTGCGCGAGGCCGGGCTGGCCGCCGACGCGGTGGACGTGGTCTTCACCGGCGCCGACCACGGGGTGGAGCGCGGCGTCGAGCAGGACTACCAGCGGGCGCTGCCGGTGGCGGACGCGCTGCGCGAGGAGGTGCTGCTGGCGTACGAGATGAACGGCGCTCCCCTGCTGCCGCAGCACGGCGCGCCGCTGCGGCTGATCGTGCCCGGCTGGTACGGCATGGCGCACGTCAAGTGGCTGCGCGACATCCGCGTGCTGACCGAGCCGTTCGACGGCTACCAGAACGCGGTGGCGTACCGGCTTCGGCAGGACGCCGGCGACCCGGGCGTGCCGGTGACCCGGATCGAACCCCGCGCCCTGGTCCGCCCGCCGGGCTTCCCGGACTTCATGTCACGGACCCGGGTGCTGCGGCCGGGGCCGTGCACCGTGGACGGTCGGGCCTGGTCGGGTCACGCGCCCGTGACGGCCGTCGAGGTGACCTTCGACGGGGGTGCGACGTGGGTGCCGGCGACCCTGGACGAGCCCACCGGAAGCGCGTGGGCGTGGCGGCGGTGGCAGGTGTCCTGGCAGGCGACGGCGGGGCGGCACGTGCTGGGCGCCCGGGCGATCGACGCCTCCGGGCGGACCCAGCCGGTCGAGCAGCCGTGGAACCGGGGCGGGTTCGCGAACAACCTGGTGCAGCGGGTCGAGGTGGTCGTGCTGGCGGAGTGATCCGCCTCGGTCGGCGGGCCGGGCGGCGCGCCGACCCGGGTCAGCCGCCGAATCCGGAGTCTGCGGGAAGCGAGATGTCGGGCTTTTCGAGCTCTTCCACATTGACGTCCTTGAACGTCATTACCCGGACATTCTTGACGAACCGGGCGGGGCGGTACATGTCCCACACCCAGGCGTCGTGCATCTCGACCTCGAAGTAGACCTCGCCGTCCGAGTTGCGCACGTGCAGGTCGACCTGGTTCGCCAGGTAGAAGCGGCGCTCGGTCTCCACCACGTAGGAGAACTGGCGGACAATGTCGCGGTACTCCCGGTAGAGCTGCAGCTCCATCTCGGTCTCGTACTTCTCGAGATCTTCCGCGCTCATCGCACTCCGCCTTCCATGACCACATCTTCCCCCACCGGCGCTGGAGGTCGCGGCTGCTCGCCCAACGCCACGCCGACGGTACCCCCTGGCGCGCCGGAGCGCTCCATCGGCTCGTCCGGGCCACCGGCGAACGCCTCGTCGGGGACGCCGAACAGCGCCTCCTCGGGGCTGCCGGCGGCCGGCCGGCGCGAGCGGGGCGGCCGCCCGTCCCGTCCGGAGACGGTGGCCACGTTCACGTACGAGAAGCGGTGCTCCCGGCAGGGCCCCCGCTCGCGCAGCGCGGCGCTGTGCTCCGGGGTGATGTAGCCCTTGTGCTCGGCGAAGCCGTAGCCCGGGTACCGCTCGTCCAACTCCACCATCATCCGGTCCCGGGTGACCTTGGCCAGCACGCTCGCCGCCGCCACACAGGCGGCCACCCGGTCACCCTTCCAGACCGCCAGCCCGGGGACATCCAGCCCGTCCACGCCGAAGCCGTCGGTCAGCACGTATTCCGGACGGGTGCTCAGCGAGGCGAGCGCCCGGCGCATGGCGGCCAGGTTGCACACGTGCAGCCCTCGCGCGTCGACCTCGTCGGCGGGGATGACCACCACGGCGTACGCCAGGGCCCGCGCCACCACCTCGTCGTAGACCCGCTCCCGGGCCGCCGGGGTGAGCAGCTTGGAGTCGGCGAGCTCGTCGATCTCGCCGCGCCGCCCCTCGGGCAGCACCGCGGCGGCGGCCACCAGCGGCCCCGCGCAGGCGCCCCGGCCGGCCTCGTCGGCGCCGGCCACGTGCCGGAAGCCCCGCCGTTGCAGGGCCCGCTCCAGCGCGTAGAGGCCGCCGTCGCGGCGCACCACCGTGCGCGGCGGGGTCAGCACGGGCCACCTCCGGCGAGCGCCCGGGCGAGGCGGTCCGCCAGGTCCGGCGGGTAGTAGCGCTCGGCCGTCCCGGCCAGCTCGTCGACCGACCACCAGCGGTGGCCGTGCACGCTGGCCTGCTCGACGGCGTCGAAGCCCGCCGTGTCGACCTCCCAGCTCGGCACCCGGACCAGGAAGAACTCCTGATCCTGCCGGTACCAGACCCCGTCGAACGGGAACTCGACCGTCTCGGCCCAGACCGACGGGCCCAGCTCGGCCGGGGCGAGCCGCAGCCCGGTCTCCTCGGCCAGCTCGCGGGCCGCGCCCGCGGCCGGGGTCTCCCCCGGGTCGAGGCCGCCGCCGGGGGTGAACCAGTAGCGGTGGCCCGGCCGGGCCGGATCACTGCCCTGGAACAGCAGCACCCGGTCGGACGCGTCGACGAGCAGCACCCGGGCCGCGCGACGAGGGGTGTAGACGGTCACCGCACAAGCCTGCCAGACGCCTCCGACGAACGACCACGCCCTCCGGCTCCCGGAGGGCGGGCATCATCACGGAGCCGGGCCGACAAGTCAGGGATTGGGGACGCCGTCGAACTGCTCCGGCACGCTGAGCCAGGTCGCCCGGCCGACCGGCCAGAAGATCGTGAAGGCCCGCCCGACCACCTGGTCCTCGGGGATGGTGGCCTCGGTGATGTCCTCGCCGGACTGCTGCCAGTGCTCCAACGAGTCTCCGGAGGCTTCCCGGTGATCGCCCATCACCCAGAGCCGGCCCTTCGGCACCGTGATGTCGAAGTCCTGGTCGGCGGGCTTGTTGCCGGGGAAGATGAACGGCTCGTCGATCGCCTTGCCGTTGATGATCAGCCGTTCCTGGCCGCCGGTGCGGTCGCAGCAGACCACATGGTCGCCCCCGACCCCGATCACCCGCTTGATGAAGTCCTCGCCCTCCGGATTGCCACTCCACTCGGTGGGCGCCTTGAAGACGATCACCTCGCCCCGGTGCGGCGAGCGGAAGTCGTACACCAGCTTGTTGACCAGCACCCGATCGTCGATCTTGAGGGTGTTCTCCATGGACGGGGAGGGGATGAAGAAGGTCTGCAGCACGAAGGCACGAACCAGCACTGCGACCAGGATCGCCACACCCAGGAGGATGGGCAGCTCCTTCCAGAAAGAGCTGCGCGGCTTCTCGGTCTGCTCGTCAATCACGGGTGGAGCCTACGTTGCCGGTCGTGGCGCAGTCGCCCCGAACGCGCGAGAACGGAGAGCGCGGCCGTGACCGGGAGGATGAGGACGACGCCGCCCACCGGGTCGGGATCCACCGGGGCGGGCCGGGCCGGCGCGGCGTTGGGTCGCGGCAGGTCGGCGAAGGTCTCCGGGACCGGCAGGGTGGTCCACCGCTGGGACGGCCAGACGATCATGAAGGCCCGGCCGACCACGTTGTCGATCGGCACCGGACCCTGGCACCGGGCGTCCTGCGAGACCAGCCGGTGGTCACCCATCACGAAGATCTGCCCGGGCGGCACGACGATCTCGGTGAACTGCCGCGAGCGGCACTCCTTCGGGTTCGGCGGCAGCTCGACCGGCGAGTCCTCGGAGACGTATCCCTGCTCGTCCAGCGGCACGCCGTTGACCACGACGCGGCCCTTGTCGCAGCACCAGACCCGGTCGCCGGGCACGCCGATGACCCGCTTGATGAAGTCCTTCTCGCCGGGGCGGCTGATGCCGACCAGGTCACCGAGGGTGCGGCCCACCTTGCCGGCGAAGTTGGTCGGCGGCGCGGGGGCCTCCTGGGCGACCCACCTGTCGGTGCCCCGGAAGACCACCACCTCGCCGCGGACCGGGTCACGGACGTCGTAGACGACCTTGTTGACCAGCACCCGGTCGCCGATGAGCAGGGTGTTCTCCATCGACCCGGACGGGATGAAGAACGCCTGGAGCAGGAAGGTGCGGATCAGCACCGCGAGGCAGAAGGCCACGACGAGGAGCAGCGGCAGTTCCTGCCAGAGCGGCATCTGCCGGCGGGTGCGCCGGGCTCGCCGGCGCCACGGGTCGACGGTGCCGTCCTCGTCAAGCATCTGCACCATGCCACTCTCCGGTCCGCGGAAACGACACTACCGCCCGGGAGTCCCCTCGGAGACCCCACGGGCGGTAGTGGACCGCTTCGCGCCGTCCGGCTGCGCCCGTACCGAACAGGGTAATGCGATCCTGTCGATACGACATCCGCGCAGCTCGGGCGGCGTGGCGAACGAAAATTCAGCTCGCCGGCTGCTTCTCGCGCAGCTCCTTGATCTTGGCCTTCTTGCCCCGCAGCTCGCGCAGGTAGTAGAGCTTGGCGCGCCGCACGTCACCGCGGGTCACGACCTCGATCCGGTCGAGGGCCGGGCTGTTCAGCGGGTAGGTCCGCTCCACGCCCACACCGAAGCTGACCTTGCGGACCGAGAAGGTCTCGCGCAGACCGTCACCCTGGCGGCGGATGACGACGCCCTGGAAGATCTGGACCCGGGACCGGTTGCCCTCGACAACCCGCGCGTGCACCTTGACGGTGTCACCGGCGCGGAAGTCGGGCAGGTCAACGCGCTTCGACTGGGCGTCAAGGGCGTCCAGGATGTTCATCGCTGCGTCCTCGTGAGGCTCACGGCGCACCGTCAGTCGATGCGCGGATGGGTGATTCTGACCCCCGGGTGGTGGCCGGCGACGCCGACCCCGGTCGAGGGTCCTCGCAGCCGCCCACGGCGTGGACGGTTGCGGCAACCCCTCTACTTTGCCACATCCCCCGGCCGCGGCTGAAATCCACCCCGGTCCAGCGCCGCCCGGTCCCGCTTGTCCAGGCTCTCCGGGGGCAGCGCGGCGATCATGTCCGGGCGCCGGGACGCCGTCCGCAGCAGCGCCTCGTCGCGCCGCCAGCGGGCGATCCTGCCGTGGTCGCCGGAGCGCAGCACCTCGGGCACCTCGTGCCCGCGCCAGTTCGCCGGCTTGGTGTACATGGGGGCTTCCAGCAGCCCGTGGGCGTGCGACTCCTCGTCCAGCGAGCCGGCGTTGCCGAGCACCCCGGGCAGCAGCCGGGTGACCGCCTCCAGGATGACCAGCACGGCCACCTCGCCACCGAAGAGCACGTAGTCACCGAGGGAGACCTCGGTCACCCGCATCCGGCCGGCCGCGTCGTCGAGCACCCGCTGGTCGATGCCCTCGTAACGGCCGCAGGCGAAGAGCAGGTGCGACTCGGCGGCCAGCTCGTGCGCCATGGCCTGGGTGAACGGCACGCCGGCCGGCGACGGGACGAGCAGCCGGGGCAGGGTGTGCCCGTCCGGGCTCAGCTCGTGGGGGGCCAGGGCGTCGAGGGCCTCGCCCCACGGCTCCGGCCGCATCACCATGCCGGGGCCGCCGCCGTAGGGGGTGTCGTCGACCGTGCGGTGCACGTCGTGGGTCCAGGTCCGCAGATCGTGTACGGCCAGCCGCAGGGTGCCGCTCGCCCGCGCCTTGCCGATCAGCGAGAGGTCCAGCGGGGCGAAGTACTCGGGGAAGATCGACACGATGTCGACGCGCATGAGGGGTGGCTCTCCAGTCAGAGGTCGAGCAGCCCGGCGGGCAGGTCCACCACCACTCGGCCGCCCGGCAGGTCGACCTCGGGCACCATCGCCTTGACGAACGGGATGAGCGCGCTCCGCCCGTCGGGGCGGCGCAGCACCAGCAGGTCGGAGGCGGGGGCGTGGTCGATCCGGGCCACCTCGCCCAGCCGCTCGCCGGCCGGGGTCACCACGGCCAGGCCGACCAGCTGGTGGTCGAGGAACTCCTCCGGGTCCTCGGGCGCGGCGACGTCGGCGCTGTCCACGCCGAGCAGGGTGCCGCGCAGCGCCTCGGCGACGTCGCGGTCCAGCACGCCTTCGAAGGCGACCAGCAGCCGCCCCTGGTGCCAGCGGGCCGACTCGATGGTCAGCTTGTCCGGCACCCGGTAGGCCCCGGGCGCCGGAGGCGCGACCGCGCCGGGGTCGGTGACGAGCACGCGGTCCTGGGACTCAGCCCGGCGCGAAGCGTGCTTCGGGCTCATCGGTCCGCACCTCCACGGTGACCTCACCGCGGATGCCGTGCGGCTTGCCGATCCGGCCGACGATGAGAAGCATCAGTACGAGTCGACGATGTCGACGCGCACCCCGCGCCCACCGATGGAGCCGATCACCTGGCGCAGCGCCTTGGCGGTCCGGCCGGACCGCCCGATCACCGTGCCGAGGTCCTCCGGGTGCACGCGGACCTCGAGCCGCTTGCCCCGACGGGAGTCGACCATGCGCACCCGGACGTCGTCCGGGTGGTCGACGATCCCCTTGACCAGGTGCTCCAGGGCGGGACGCAGTGCCATGTCAGGCCTGCTCGCCGGACTCGGCACCGGTCTGCTCCTCGGCCTTCGGCGCCTCGGCCTCGGCAGCCGGGGCCTGGGCCTTGGCGGCCTTCTTGGCCGGCGCCGGGGTCTCCGCCACGCCGGCGGCGGCCTTCGCCTCGGCCTCGTACGCCGCCTTGCGGTCGGCCCGCTCCGGGGCGACCTTCAGCGGCGGCGGGGCCGGCAGGCCCTTGAACTTCTGCCAGTCACCGGTCAGCTCCAGCAGGCGCTGCACGGCCTCGCTCGGCTGCGCGCCGACCGACAGCCAGTACTGGACCCGCTCCGACTTGACCTCGATCACCGAAGGGTCTTCCTTCGGCTGGTACACACCGACGAACTCGATCGCGCGACCGTCACGCTTGGTGCGCGAGTCGGCGACGACGATGCGGTACTGCGGGTTGCGGATCTTGCCCATCCGCAGGAGCCGGATCTTTACGGCCACAGTTGTTTCGCTCCTGATGCGATCTCACCGGCCCGGTGCGGGCCGTGTTGGCGGGTGAGCGCCGACCGGCACAGTGGGGTTTGGGCCGGAGACTGCTCGGTTAACTGGCGACGCGCCCGGGTTAGAGGGCGCCGGACGCGCGCCGGATACCAGCGACCCATTCTGCCATGTCCGGCCCCGATCTCTCACACCGGACCCGGACAGGCCACCCGGGTCGCCCGCGACGGTGACGAACGACACCCGGTCAGCGCACCGGCGGGCGGTCCCAGCCGGGCGGCAGTTCGTCCGGTACGTCCCAGTCGGCGGGCGGGGTGAAGTCGCACCAGGTGCCGTCGAAGGGGAACTCGCCGGCCTCGGCGATCCGGATCACCCGCTCCCCCTCGGCCCGGACCGCCTTCTCGTCGGTGACCCAGTAGTGCTCCGGGAAGGCGAGCCGCTCGAGGAACTCGCCCTCGTCCTTCCACTCCCAGCTCAGGTCGGGGTGGACCACCACGTCGAGGTCCTGGTCGACCATGTCGACCCCGGCCACCGTGCCGTCGTCCCAGCGGACGCCGGGCTCCTCCAGGTTGACGTACCAGTTCTGGAAGCGACCGTGCGCGTCCCGGAACCACCAGACCGAGTGGGCGGCGCCGGTGGGCAGGAACTTCAGCACCGGCGGCCCGCTCCAGCGCCCCCGGGCCAGCCGGTAGGTGGAGGTGACCCACTCGGCGAAGGGCATCGCCCGCATGCCCAGCCCCGCCTCGGTCACCTCGTGCGCCACCGGCGTGTTCCGGGCCACCCAGAGCAGCAGGCCCCGGTCGTCGTCGCACACCACGCGGGCCGGCCGGACCCAGCCGATCCGGCCGTGCCGCACGTTCCGGTGCATGATCAGCCGGCCCGGCGTGAACCGGCCGGCCGGGCCGCCCGGCCGCACCTCAGTAGGCGCGGGCCAGGACGGCGACGAGGTCGGGCTCGTCCTCGGAGTCCGGCACCGAGCCGTCGGCCCGCAGCAGGCACCGGACGGTGACGCCCTGGCCGTTCGCCTCGGCCTCGCCCTGGACGCCGACCGCCGACCACGGCACCTTGGCCCAGCCGGTGGCGGCCGCCTCGATCGCCTCGGCCAGCGTGCCGACCTCGACGGTGCGGGACTGCCGGAACGCCAGCGCCTGGTCGTGCAGCGCCTGCTGGTCCGCATCCAGCGCGGCGAGCACCGCGCCCACCACGTCGGCGACCGCGACCGGCGCCTTCGAGCCGTCCGTACGCCGGACCACGACCGCGTTGCCGGCGGCCAGGTCCCGGGGGCCGACCTCGACGCGCACCGGGTAGCCGCGCAGCTCGGCGTCGACGGCGCGGCGGCCGAACGCGGTGTCGGTCCGGTCGTCCAGCGCGACCCGGACCCCGGCGTCGCGCAGCGCGTCGCGCAGCTTGGCCGCCGCCTCGCCCACGCCCTCGCCGTCCTTGACGATCATCACGTACGCCTGGATGGGCGCCAGCCTCGGCGGCACCCGCAGCCCGTTGTCGTCGCCGTGGCACATGATCAGGCCGCCGAGCATCCGGGTCGAGGTGCCCCAGGAGGTGGTCCACGCGTGCTCCCGGCCGCCCTCGGCCGAGGAGTAGCTGATGTCGAACGCCTTGGCGAAGTTCTGGCCCAGCTCGTGGCTGGTGCCCAGCTGGAGCGCCTTGCCGTCGCCCATCATGCCTTCGCAGGTATAGGTGGCGGTGGCACCGGCGAAGCGCTCGCGGGCCGTCTTGAGGCCGACCACCACCGGGATGCCGAGCACGTTGACCATGAGGTCCTCGTACGCCTCGTGCAGGATCCGGCGGGCGTAGGCCCGGGCGTCCTCGCGGGTCGCGTGCGCGGTGTGCCCCTCCTGCCACAGGAACTCGCTGGTGCGCAGGAAGATCCGGGGGCGCAGCTCCCAGCGGACCACGTTCGCCCACTGGTTGAGCAGCAGCGGCAGGTCCCGGTAGGAGTCGATCCACTTGGCCATGAACTCGCCGATCACCGTCTCGCTGGTGGGGCGCACCACCACCGGCTCGGCGAGCTGCTTGCCACCGCCGTGGGTGACCACGGCCAGCTCCGGCGAGAAGCCCTCGACGTGCTCCGCCTCGCGCTTGAGGTAGCTCTCCGGGATGAACAGCGGGAAGTACGCGTTCTCCGCGCCGGCCGCCTTGATCCGGGCGTCCATCTCGGCCTGCATCCGCTCCCAGATGGCGTAGCCGGCCGGTCGGATGACCATGGTGCCCCGCACCGGGCCGTTGTCGGCCAGCTTCGCCTTGGCGATCAGGTCCTGGTACCAGCGGGGAAAGTCCTCCGCACGGGGAGTGAGCACGCGTGCCATGACCGCACATCCTATGCGCCGGGCGGGCCGCCGCTGCGCCCGGGAGTCGGCGCACGCCGTGTCGCGCCGCCCGACCGTAGACTTCGACAGCGATGGGTGAGCTTCCGAACGACGGCGCCGGGCCGCCGCGCGGCGTGCCGGAGTCCAAACAACGGCTGCGGGACGCGATCGTGGACGCCGCCCGCGCGCAGGCGATCGCCGCCGGCTGGGACGGCGTGCGGATGGGCGGGGTGGCGCAGGCCGCCGGGGTGAGCCGGCAGACCGTCTACAACGAGTTCGGCAGCAAGGCCGGCCTGGCCGAGGCGCTCGCCCGGCGCGAGGTGGACCGGTTCGTCGGCGAGGTCCGCGCGGCCCTGGCGGCGCACGGCCCCGACGTGCGGCCGGCGGCGTACGCGGCCATCCGGCACACCCTCGCCGCGGCCGCGGACAACCCCCTGGTCAAGGCGATCCTGACCAGCGCCCGGGGCGGCTCCGACGAGCTGCTGCCCTACCTGACCACCCGGTCGGAGCTGGTGCTCGCCGAGTCGTCCGCGGCCCTGCTGGAGTGGGCCGGCCAACACCTGCCCGAGGGCGACCCGGCGGCCCTGGCCTTCGCCGCCGACACCGTCGTCCGCCTGGTGGTCAGCCACATCGTGCTCCCCCAGGCGCCGGTGGACGAGACCGCCGACCAACTGTCCGACCTGGCCGTGCACCTCTTCCACGCCGCCGCCACCCGGCCAGCGGGTTGATCAGGAAGTTCGCGTCAGGAAACGCCCGTCCGCTGACGCAAACTTCTTGATCAACCGGGGGGAGCGCAGGCGGTCAGCGCAGGACGCGGCCGCGCAGGATGATGCGGGACGGGGTGCGGACCACCCGCAGGTCGCGGCGGGGGTCCTCGGGGTAGACGGTCAGGTCGGCCAGGCCGCCCTCGACCAGGCCGGGGAAGCCGAGCCACTCCCGGGCCCGCCAGGAGGCGGCCGCCAGCACGTCCTCGGCGGACATGCCGGCCTGCTCGTGCAGGAGCAGCATCTCCTCGGCGGCCAGCCCGTGGTCGATGCCGCCACCCGCGTCGGTGCCCACGTAGATCGGCACCCCCGCCTCGTGCGCGGCGCGGACCACCCCGGGGAAGCGGTCACGCAGGGCGAGCATGTGGTCGGCGTACCCGGGGAACTTCGCGCGGGCCTGCTCGGCGATGTGGCCGAAGGTCCGGATGTTGATCATGGTGGGCACCAGCGCGGTGCCCTGCCGGGCCATCAGGTCGATCAGGTCGAGGCTCAGCCCGGTGCCGTGCTCCACCGAGTCCACCCCCGCCCGCACCATGATCTCCACGGCCGACTCGGAGAAGGTGTGCACGGCCGCGCGTGCCCCGGCGTCGTGCGCGGCGGCGACCGCCGCGGTCAGGGTGTCGGCGTCCCAGGCCGGCGCGAGGTCGCCCACGCCGCGGTCGATCCAGTCGCCGACCAGCTTGACCCAGCCGTTGCCGGCGGCGGCCTGCGCGGCGACCGTCGCGGCCACCTCCGCCGCGCCGACCTCCACCCCGATGTCGCGCAGGTAGCGCTTCGGCGGCGCGACGTGCCGGCCGGCGCGGGCCAGTCGCGGCAGGTCCGGCTCGTCGTCGAGTTCGGGGTACGGGTACGGCGAGCCGGCGTCGCGGATGGCCAGCACCCCGGCGTCCCGGTCGGTGCGGGCCAGCTCGCGGGCCTGGTCGAGGGAGGTGATCGGGGCGCCGCCGCGGGCGATGCCGATGTGGCAGTGGGCGTCGGTCAGGCCGGGCAGGACGAAGCCGCCCTCCACGACCGTCTCGGCGCCGGTCACCGGTTCGAAGGTGACCCGGTCGTCGACGAGCCAGATGTCCCGGACCTCGTCGTCGGGCAGGAGCACACCGCGCACATGCAGAGCCATGTGCACAGTCCTACCGGATCACGTCCGCGAACGTGTGACGAGCCCGCCCCGGTACGCCGACGGCCCCGCCCCCAGGGGTGGGGACGGGGCCGTCGGCAGGTGGGTCAGCGCGGGCCCTTGTCACCGCCCTTGCCGAGCTTGTTGAAGTCGATCTTCGGGAGCTTGAAGCCCGGCGGCAGGCCCTGGCCGCCGGCCAGGTCGCCCGGGTCGAGGCCCGGCGGGAGCTGCGGCATGCCGCCCGGGAAGCCGCCCGGCACCCCGGCGCCGGTGCGCGGCCGCCCGCCGCCCTTCGTGCCCTTGCGCTTGTTCTTCGGCGACTTGGTCGCCTTGCGCCGGCCCCCACCGGGGAGGCCCATCATGCCGCCCATCTGCTTCATCATCTTCTGCGCGTCGGCGAAGCGGTTGAGCAGCTGGTTGACGTCCATGACGGTGACCCCGGAGCCGCTCGCGATGCGGGCCCGCCGGGAGCCGTTGATGATCTTCGGGGTGGTGCGCTCGGCCGGGGTCATCGACCGGATGATCGCGGTGACCCGGTCGAAGTGCTTGTCGTCCAGCTCGGCGAGCTGGTCCTTCATCTGCCCCATGCCGGGCATCATGGCCAGCACGTTGGCGATCGGGCCCATCCGGCGGACCGCGATGAGCTGGTCGAGGAAGTCCTCCAGGGTGAACTGCTCGCCGCCCATCAGCTTGGCGGTCATCTTCTCCTTCTGATCGGCGTCGAAGGCCTGCTCGGCCTGCTCGATCAGAGTGAGGACGTCGCCCATGCCGAGGATCCGGCTGGCCATCCGGTCGGGGTGGAAGACGTCGAAGTCCTCCAGCTTCTCGCCGGTGGAGGCGAACAGGATCGGCTGCCCGGTGACCTCCCGGACCGACAGCGCGGCGCCACCGCGGGCGTCGCCGTCGAGCTTGGAGAGGACCACGCCGGTGATGCCGACGCCGTCGCGGAACGCCTCGGCGGTGCGGACCGCGTCCTGGCCGACCATCGCGTCGATGACGAAGATGACCTCGTCGGGCTGGACCGCGTCGCGGATGTCCGCGGCCTGCTGCATCATCTCGGCGTCGATGCCGAGCCGGCCGGCGGTGTCGACGATGACGATGTCCCGGGCGGCCCGCTTGGCGTGCTCGATCGAGTCGCGCGCGACCTGCACGGGGTTGCCGACGCCGTTGCCCGGCTCCGGGGCGTACACCTCGACGCCGGCCCGGCCACCGAGCACCTGGAGCTGCCCGACGGCGTTGGGGCGCTGGAGGTCGGCGGCGACCAGCAGCGGCTGGTGGCCCTGGGCCTTGAGCCAGCGGGCCAGCTTGCCGGCGAGGGTGGTCTTGCCGGAACCCTGGAGACCGGCCAGCATGATCACGGTCGGCGGGTGCTTGGCGAACTGGAGCCGCCGCCCCTCGCCACCGAGGACGTTGATCAGCTCCTCGTTGACGATCTTGATGATCTGCTGGGCCGGGTTGAGCGCCTCGGAGACCTCGGCGCTGCGCGCCCGCTCCTTGACGTTCGCGATGAAGCCCTTGACCACCGGCAGGGCGACGTCGGCCTCCAGCAGCGCCATGCGGATCTCGCGCGCGGTGGCGTCGATGTCGGCGTCGGTGAGCCGACCCTTGCCGCGGAGCTTGGTGAAGATCCCGGACAGGCGGTCACTCAAGGTGTCAAACACGCGAACATCCCGTTTGTCGGTTTGGCGAGCACAGTCGGCCGGCACGCACACGTCCGGCTACCCGCAAGGGTAACGGTCCCGCCTCCGCACTGCTTCCCGCCGGCCCGACCCCCGCCGGGAGATCACCACGGCCCCGGGCTGCCGGTCCATCACGACGCGACCAGCCCCGACTGGTACGCGAAGACCACGAGCTGGGCCCGGTCCCGGGCGCCCAGCTTGACCATGGCCCGGCTCACGTGGGTCCGCGCCGTGGCCGGGCTGACCACCAGCCGCTCGGCGATCTCGACGTTGCTCAGCCCCTCCCCGACCAGACCCACCACCTCGCGTTCCCGGTCGGTGAGGGCGCCGAGCCGGGGGTGCGGGCGGGGCACCCGGGCCGGCCGGGTGGCGAACTCCCGCACCACCCGCCGGGTCACCGACGGGGACAGCAGCGCCTCCCCCTCGGCGACCAGGCGGATGGCCCGCAGCAGCTCGGCCGGGCGGGTGTCCTTGGTGAGGAAGCCGCTGGCGCCGTGCCGGAGCGCGTCGAAGACGTACTCGTCCAGCTCGAAGGTGGTCAGCACGACCACCCGGGTGCCGGCCAGCGCGGGGTCGGCGACGATCCGGCGGGTCGCCTCGATGCCGTCGACGCCGGGCATCCGCACGTCCATGAGCACCACGTCGGGGCGTTCCCGGCGGGCCGCCTCGACCGCGGCCAGCCCGTCGGCGGCCTCGCCGACAACGGTGAGGTCGTCCTCGCTCTCCACGAGGGCGCGCAGCCCGATCCGGACCAGGTCCTGGTCGTCGGCGAGCAGCACCCGGATCATGTGACCTCCTCCAGAGGCAGTGTGGCGGACACGCGGAAGCCGCCGGCGGAGGCGGGGCCGGCGGCGAACGAACCGCCCAGCGCGGTGACCCGCTCCCGCATGCCGGCCAGCCCGTACCCGCCGGGCCGGCCCGCCGGGGCGGCCGCGCCGCGGCCGGTGTCGGTGACCTCCACGGCCACCTCGGTGGGCGCGTACTGCAGGCGGACCGTGGCGGTGGCCGGGCCGGCGTGCCGCAGCACGTTGGTCAGCGCCTCCTGCACCACCCGGTACGCGGCCAGGTCCACCGCGACCGGGAGCGGGCGCGGCGCACCCGCCACCTCGACGGCGACCGGGAGCCCGGCGCCGGCCAGCCGCTCGCGCAACTGCGGGAGCTGGGCCAGCCCGGGCGCGGGGGCGCGCTCGTCGGCGGCCTCGTCGCGGCGGACCACGGTCAGCGTCACCCGCAACTCGTCGAGCGCCTCCTTGCTGGTCCGGCTGATCGCGGTGAGCGCCGCCTCGGCCTGCTCGGGCTTGCGGGCCAGCAGGTGCAGGGCGATCTCGGCCTGGAGGTGGATGGCGGCGAGCCCGTGCCCGACCACGTCGTGCACCTCCCGCGCCACCCGCAGCCGCTCGGCGTCGGCCAGCCGGCGCGCCTCGTCGGTGCGGCTGCGCGCCGCGTTCTCCCGGCCCAGCCGCACGGTGACCCCCACGGCGAAGGGCACCACCACCCAGGCGGCGGCCGGCATGACCCCGACCAGGCCGGGCGGGCGCACCCCGACGAAGACGTGCGTGAGCAGCACGAGCAGCGCCACGCCGTTGGCCACCGCCGCGTCCCGCACCGGCCGGAACGCGGCCACCGTGTAGACCGCGACGAAGAACGACAGCAGGATCGGGCCGTACGGGAAGCCGAGCACCAGGTACGCGGTGCTCGCCGCGGTGACCACGGCCAGGGTGGCCACCGGCCAGCGCCGGCGGACGGCCACCGCGAGCGCGGCCACCACGACCAGCGGGTAGGCGGCCGGCCCGGCCTCCACGCCCTGGTTGAGGCCGGCCGGCGCGGTGCCGGCCAGCCCGATCGCCAGCAGGGCCAGGGCGACGAGGCCGTCCAGGAGCCGCCGGCCCCGGTCGCCACGCTCGCGGTCCACGTGCCCTCCCCCGCCCCGCCTCAGCCGATGTCCCGCCGGCGCAGCAGCACCGCGCCGACCGCCGCGAACCCGACCAGGTACGCGGCCACCACCACGGCCGCCTGCCCGCCGCCGACGGTGGCCGCCACCCCGGGGGTGTCCCCGGGCGCGCCGAGCGCGGCGGCCAGCGAACCGGCGTTCGGCCCGGGCAGCCCCTCCTGCGCCGTCGCCACCCAGTCGACAAGCGGCGCGGCGATCGCGGCGAGCAGGTTCTGCACCGCGAGCATCCACACCAGGCCCAGCCCGACCGGGAGCGCCACGGCGCGCAGCGCGACGGCGAGCACGGCACCGAGCATGGCCCACATCGTCGCGATGAGCCACCCCGCCCCGACCCCGGCGAGCAGGCCGCCGGCCGACGGCCAGGTCACCGGCTGCGCCTCGGCGGACGCGATGAGCACGCTGGCCACCGCGCCGACCACGAACACCGCCAGCACCACGGCCAGCGCGGCGGCGGCCAGGGCGAGCAGCTTGCCGGCGTACACCTCCAGCCGGGTCGGGCCCTGGGTGAGCACGGTCTTCCAGGTGCCCCAGCCGTACTCGCCGCCGACGGTGAGCACGCCGAGGATCAGCAGGATCGCGCCGAGGAAGACCGGCAGGCCGCCGAGGGAGTTCCCGACCAGCTGGTCCGGGAGCAGCGCGGGCAGCCCCCGGTCGGTGTTCGGCCCGTCGGTGCCGCCCGCGACGCCGGCGTACGGGAAGACGTAGGTGAAGATCAGCGAGAGCACCAGCGTGATGGCCAGCAGCAGCCAGGTGGCCGGCCGCCGGACCAGCTTGACGGTCTCGGCGCGGAAGCTACGCGACATCGGCCGTTCCCTTCTCCACGAGGTCGAAGAAGACCTGTTCCAGGTCCCGTTCCCGGGGGCGCAGCTCGCGCACGGCGAGCCCGGCCCCGACCAGTTCGGCGTTCAGCCAGGCGGCCCGGTCCGGGTCGACGGCCAGCTCCAGCCCGCCGTCGACCACCCGGACCCGCTCGGCGCCGACCAGTTCCCGCGCCCGTTCGGCCGCGTCGTCCAGCGGCTCGGCGAGCAGCCGCAGCCCGGCCGCCCCGCGCAGCTCGGCGACGCTGCCCTCGGCGACCAGCCGGCCCCGGGCGATCACCCCGACCCGGTCGCAGACCTGCTCGACCTCGCCGAGCAGGTGGCTGGAGACCAGCACCGTGCAGCCGGCCGCGCCGAGCCGGCGGATGAGGGTGCGCATGTCCGCCATGCCGGCCGGGTCGAGGCCGTTGGTCGGCTCGTCCAGGATCAGCAGGCGGGGGTCCTTCAGCAGGGCGGCGGCCACCCCGAGCCGCTGCTTCATGCCCAACGAGTAGCCGGCGTAGCGGTCGCCGGCCCGGTCGGCGAGGTCGACCAGGTCGAGCACGAGCGCGACCCGGTCGGCGCCGACCCCGGCGTAGCGGGCCAGCACCCGCAGGTTGTCCCGGCCGGAGAGGTACGGGTAGAAGGCCGGCCCCTCGATGAGCGCGCCGACCCCGGTGAGCCGGCCGGCGGCGGGCGGGCGGCCGAGCAGCCGGACCGTGCCGGCGGTCGGGCGGACCAGACCGAGCAGCATGCGCAGGGTGGTGGTCTTGCCGGCGCCGTTGGGGCCGAGGAAGCCGTACACCTCGCCGGCCCGGACGGTGAGCTGGAGGTCCTGCACGGCGGTCAGGCCGCCGTACCGTTTGGTGAGCCCTTCGGTCTGCACTGGCAGGTTCATGCCACCGAGCGTCCCGCCGCGCGGCCCCCGGCACGTCGTCCCGGCGGCGGCTTCCGGCCTACGTCCGGTGACGTAGTCAGACGGCGGCGAGCACCGCGGCCTCGATCCGGGCCCGGTCGGCGTCGGACGGCCAGCCGCCCACCAGGTAGAACGCGTCCACCACGTCGCCGCCGAGGGTGGAGATCCGGGCGGCCCGAACCTGGGCGCCGGCCTCGTCGAGGGCACAGGTGACCCGGTAGAGCAGCCCGGCCGCGTCGGCGGCGCGCAGCTCCAGCAGCACCGCGTCGGTGGCCGCCTCGCGGTGCCAGACCACCCGGGGCGCGGCGCCCCGGCCGCGCGCGGCCAGGGCCCGGCCGCGCAGCCGCTGGGTGACCGAGACGTCGCCGCCGACCGCGCGGCGCAGGTCGGCGCGGAGCGCGATCGGGTCGGGGGCCAGCCCGTAGCGTGGCTGCACCCGGCACTGCACCAGGGCCCGGCCGTCGACCGTGGCGGCGTCCGCGGAGATCACGTCCAGCCGGTGCAGGGCCAGGCAGCCGGCCACCGTGGCGAGCAGCCCCCGCCGGTCGGCCGCGGCCACCGACACCCGGTCCTCCCCGAGGTGTACGACGGGCAGCGGCCCGGCGACCAGCGCCGGGTCGGGGGCCGGCGGGGCGGGCACCACGCCGGTGTCCAGGGCGGTGCGCACCCGGGCGACGAGTTCGGCGACCAGCCGCCCCTTCCAGTCGGACCAGGCGGCCGGCCCGGTGGCCGCGGCGTCGGCCCGGACCAGGCCGTGCAGCAGGTCCAGGGTGGTGGTGTCGCCGACCCGCTCGGCGACACCGGCGACGGTCTTCGGGTCGGAGAGGTCCCGCCGGGTGGCCACGTCGGGCAGCAGCAGGTGCAGCCGGACCAGCTTGGCGATCAGCGCCGCCTCGTCCTCGGGCAGCCCGACCCGGGTGGCCACCGCCTCCGCCAGGGGCGCGCCCACGGTGCTGTGGTCGCCCGGCAGTCCCTTGCCGATGTCGTGCAGGAACGCGCCGAGCAGCAGCAGGTCGGGGCGTTCCACGTCGCGGGTGTGCCGGCTCGCCTCGTACGCGGCCTGGACCAGGTGCCGGTCGAGGGTGAACCGGTGCACCGGGTTGTGCTGGGGCAGGCTGCGCAGCCGGGTCCACTCGGGCAGCCAGCCGTCGATCAGGCCGTACCGGTCGCAGGTCTCCCACGCGGGTACCAGGCCGGGACCGGCCCCGAGCAGGGTGATCAGCGCGGCCCGGGCGGCCGGCGGCCAGGGCGCGGGCAGCGGCGGGCAGTACGCGGCCAGCCACTCGCAGGTGGCCCGGGCGATGGGCAGTCGGGTCGTGGCCGCGGCGGCGGCGACCCGCAGCGACAGGCTCGGGTCGGGGCGGGCGCCGATGGCGGCGCGGGCGAGCACCAGCTCGCCGTCCTGCTCGACCACGTCCCGGGCGACCGGGCGGCGCAGCGGCCGGCCGCCGGCGGTCCGGTGCCGGCCGGCCCGGAGCCGGTCGGCGGCCCGCCAGGCGTCGTCGAGGGCGTGGCTGACGGTCCGGGCGTCCCCGGCCACCCGGCGCAGCAGCGCGTCGCCGTCACCGACCGGCACGGCCTCGGCGTCCGCGTCCCCGCTGAGGGACGCGCGCAGCCCGAGCAGGGCGGCGACGCCGTCGCGTTCCTGGGCGACGAGCCGGTCGACCCGGCGGCCGACCTGCTGGTGCAGGGCGTCGCGGGTGTCGAGGAGCCGCCGGTGGGCGGCGTGCACGGCGGGGCGCAGCGCGTCGGTCACCCCCGCGGTGGCGATGGCCCGGAGGATGCCGGCGTCGCGCAGCCCGCCGGCGGCCTCCTTGAGGTCGCCTTCGAGGAGGAAGGCCAGCTCACCGTGGGCCTCCCACCGGGCCGCGGTGATCTCCCGCAGGCCCGGGAGCTGCCGGACGGCGGTGCGCCGCCAGTGGTCGGCCGCCGTGCGGACGAGCTGGTCGGCCAGGGCCGGGTCGCCCGCCACGTGGCGGGCGTCGAGCAGCCCGAGGGCGACCTTGACGTCGTCCTGGGCCACCGAGAGCGCCTCGGGGACGGTCCGCACCGAGTGGTCCAGCCGCAGGCCGGCGTCCCAGATCGGATACCAGAGCGAGGCGGCGAGCTCGTCGATGCCGGGCACCCCCGCGTGCAGCAGCACCAGGTCGAGGTCGCCGTAGGGCGCGCACTGCCGCCGCCCCAGCCCGCCGACCGCGACCAGGGCGACCCCCGCCCGCACGGGGAAGATGCCGCGCAGCCAGGCGTCCAGGGCGTCGGCCCGGGCCGCCCGGGCCGACGCGCCGATCCCCCCGGGTACGCCGACGACCTCGTTGACCACGAGCTGGCCGTCCCCGGTGGGGCCGGTCGTCGTGGTCAACGAGGTCATGTCGTCGGCTCCGGTGTCAGAGGGCGTCGAGCCCGCGCTCGCCGGTACGGACCCGGACGACCTCCTCGACACCGGTCACCCAGACCTTCCCGTCGCCGATCTTGCCGGTCCGGGCGGCCCCCACGATGGCGTCGACGATCTTGTCGACGTCCATCTCGTCGGTGAGCACCTCGACCCGGATCTTGGGCAGGAACTCGACCGTGTACTCGGCACCCCGGTAGACCTCGGTGTGCCCCTTCTGCCGGCCGTAGCCCTGGACCTCGCTGACGGTCAGGCCGGCCACGCCGAGGGCGTGCAGGGCCTCCTTCACCGCGTCCAGCTGGTACGGCTTGATGACCGCGGTCACCAGCTTCATGTCCAACCCCTCCATCCCAGGAACGTTAACCGGCGACCTTCTCGCTGACCGGCTCGGCGGGCTCCTCCGCCGGGTCGGTGGGTTCCGGGGCCGGCCTGGTCGCGCCGATCCCGGCCATCGCGAACGCGCCCCCGCTGCCGCCCGTGGTGGGCGACAGATCGTAGGCGCTCTCCGCGTGCTCGGCGACGTCGATGCCCTCGACCTCGGCCTCGGCGGAGATCCGGAACCCGATCGTCTTGTCGATCACGAAGCCGAGGGCGTACGCGACGACGAAGGAGTAGACCGTGACGATCAGCGCGCCCAGCGCCTGCTTGCCCAGCAGGGTGGCGTCACCGCCGACCAGCAGGCCGTCGCTGGCGACAAGCGAGCTGACCGAGGCGGTGCCGAACAGGCCGATCCACAGGCAGCCGATCCACCCGCCGACGAAGTGCACGCCGACCACGTCGAGGGAGTCGTCGTAGCCGAGCCGGTACTTCAGGCCCACGGCCAGGGCGCAGACCGCACCGGCGACCAGACCCAGCAGCACCGCCGCGGCCGGGGTGATGAAGGCGCACGCCGGAGTGATGGCGACCAGGCCGGCCACCGCACCCGAGGAAGCGCCCACCAGGGTCGGCCTGCCGTCGCGCACCCACTCCACCACGATCCAGCCGAGCAGCGCGGCGGCGGTGGCGACCTGGGTGTTCATGAAGGCCAGCGCGGTGACCCCGTCGGCGGTCAGCTCGGAACCGGCGTTGAAGCCGAACCAGCCGAACCAGAGCAGACCGGCGCCGAGTGCGACCAGCGGGATGTTGTGCGGCTTGGTGCTCTCCCGGGGCCAGCCGACCCGCTTCCCGAGGACCAGCACGAGGGCGAGCGCCGCGGCGCCGGCGTTGATGTGCACCGCCGTGCCACCGGCGAAGTCGAGGGCGCCGATGTCGCCGCCGATCAGGCCGCCGCCCCAGACCATGTGGGCGACCGGGAAGTAGACCAGGGTGGCCCAGCCGGCCGCGAACACCAGCCAGCCGGCGAACTTCGTCCGGTCGGACAGCGCCCCGCTGATCAGCGCGACGGTGATGACGGCGAACATCATCTGGAAGGCGATGAAGACGTAGAGCGGGATACCGGTCTCGCCCCACAGGTCGCTCTCACCGACGAACGTCTTGGTGCCCAGGTACTGGCCCAGGTCACCGATGAACTTGCCGCCCTCCCCGAAGGCGACGGTGAAGCCGTAGAAAAGCCACAGGATGCTGACGAGCCCGATGGACGAGAAGCTCATCATCATCATGTTCAGCATGCCCTTGGAACGGTTCAGCCCGCCGTAGAACAGGGCCAGACCGGGCGTCATGAGCAGCACGAGCGCAGTCGAAACAAGCAGCCAGGCAGTGTTCCCGGTATCGATCTCCACGCTGCCTCCTCTCGGTGTCGTAGTCCTCCCTCCGACTGAGACCTGGCAGCATCGCCCGTCAGCCGGTTGCGCGGAAGCTTGCTCGGCGGCTGTTTCCTTCACCGACACCGCTCGATTTCCGACGCGTGACGGGTTGTTTCCGGCGTGTGAAGAACGACGATCATGCCCGGGGAAAACGGGAAGAGTGGTCGTTCCGACGCGGAACCGGCCACTCTTCCTCGCCACGCGGTCAGCGCAGGGCGTACTCCAGGTCAGCGCAGGGCGTACTCCAGGGCGTGCCGCTCGTAGTCGAGCAGCCGCAGGTCGCGCATGGGCCGGCGCAGGTGGCCCTTGTGCACGATCCGGACGAACGCCGGCTCCCCCGCGGCGGCCATCCGCCGGATGCCCTCCACGTGGTCGACGATCCGCTTGCGGATGGTCCGGATCAGCCGGTGCCGGTCCCGCGGGATCAGCCCGTACGCGTCGGCGAAGAGGCGCAGCCGGCGCGGCCGGTCCGGGTGCTTCCAGCCGAGGGTGATCGAGTCCCGGTCGGAGAAGATCGGCACCCAGGTCCAGGCCGCGTACGCCACGTCGTAGATCCGGGCGCCCGGCGAGGCCAGGTCGAAGTCGATCAGGCCGAGGGTGCCGTCGGGCCGCCAGATCACGTTGTGCGGGGCGGCGTCGTGGTGGCAGATCACCTCGGTGTCCGGCGGGGGCGGGCCGAACGAGCGCCAGACCGCACCGGGCGGCGGGGTGAAGCCGTACTGGGCGTCGTGGAACATCCGCAGCATGGTCGCCACGGTGACCAGGGCCTCGTCGGTGACCCAGTGCGGGGCGAGGGGGTACTCCCCGCACTCCCCCTCCAGGTACGACAGGACCTCGCGGTTGCGCTCGTCCATGCCGAGGGCGCGGGGCGCGCCGGTGAAGCCCACGTACTCCAGGTGGCGCAGCAGCGCGTGCACCGAGGGGGTCCACGGGCCCGCGTTGCGCCGGACCGTGTCGCCCACCCGGACGACGGTGCTCACGTTCCCGCCGTGCAGCGGGATCTCCTGCGAAGTCACGTACGGTCTCCCGAGGCGCGGCGACGGGTGGCTGGGGTCGCGCCACCCCGCGTAGGCGCGATCGTCAGTCGTCACGTCGAGGCTACGCGTCCCGGGCGAGCGGCTCATTGCCGAGCAGCGCGTCGACGAACTGCGCGGGGTCGAACGGGGCCAGGTCGTCGGGGCCCTCGCCGAGGCCGACCAGCTTCACCGGGATGCCCAGCTTGCGCTGCACGGCGATCACGATGCCGCCCTTGGCGGTCCCGTCGAGCTTGGTCAGCACCACACCGGTCACGTTGACCACCTCGGTGAAGACCCGGGCCTGCTCCAGGCCGTTCTGCCCGGTGGTGGCGTCGAGCACCAGCAGGGTCTCGTCGATCGGGCCGTGCTTCTCCACGACCCGCTTGACCTTGCCCAGCTCGTCCATGAGGCCGACCTTGTTCTGGAGCCGGCCGGCGGTGTCCACCAGCACGGTGTCGACCGCCGTGTCGATGCCCCGCTTGACCGCGTCGAAGGCGACGCTGGCCGGGTCGGCGGCCTCGGGGCCGCGGACGGTCTCCGCGCCCACCCGGCCGCCCCAGGTCTCCAGCTGGTCGGCGGCGGCGGCCCGGAAGGTGTCGGCCGCGCCGAGCAGCACGGTCCGGCCGTCCGCGATGAGCACCCGGGCGATCTTGCCGCAGGTGGTGGTCTTGCCGGCGCCGTTGACCCCGACCACCAGCAGCACCGCCGGGACGCCCTCCTTGGGTGCGGTCCTCAGCGACCGGTCCAGGGTGGGGTCGAGCGCGTTGACCAGTTCGGCGGCGAGCAGCGTGCGCAGCTCGTCGACCGACCGGGTGCCGAGCACCCGGGTCTGCTCGCGCAGCCGGTCGACGATCTCGCGGGTGGAGTCGATGCCGACGTCGGCGGTGATCAGGCTGTCCTCGATCTCCTCCCAGGTGTCCTCGTCGAGGCGGTCCCGGCTGAGCAGGCCGAGCAGGCCCTTGCCGAAGACGTTCTGCGAGCGGGACAGCCGGGAGCGCAGCCGGACCAGCCGGCCGGCGGTGGGCTCGGGGACCTCGATGGTGGGCAGCGGCGGCGCCTCGACCACGGGCGGCGGCTCGACCAGCACGCCGGTGCGCAGGTCCGACTCCGCCGCTTCGACCGGCGGCCCGGCCAGGTCCTCCTCGGCCCTGGTGTCGACCTCCGTCTCCGGCAGCGGCGGCTCGGGGCGCCGGCGCAGCCGGGGCACCACGAGGCTGAGGCCGCCGAGGATCAGCGCCACGAGCAGGGCGAGTGCGACGAGGAGGTATTCCTTCATGCCCGAAATCCTGTCAGATGCCGGCGACGGCGTCCCACTCACCGCCTCGGCACGTGAACAAGCTGCGGGTACGCTCGCGGCTGGAAGGCGTGCCGCAACCGCCGGCCGGGTAGGAAAGGGCTAATGATCTTCGTCGGAGGTGCGCCGTGACCGGTCCCCGTCTGCTCATCGGCCCGCTGCTGCGCCGGGTCGTGGGCACGCGCGCCACCGTCTGGGTGGAGACCAGCGCCCCCGCGGTGGTCACCGTCCGCACGGCCGGCGGGGCCACCGGCAGCGCGCCCACCTTCTCGGCGTACGACCACCACTACGCGATCGTGGTGGTGTCGGGGCTGGCCCCGGACAGCAGCACCACCTACGAGGTGCTCATCGACGACGAGGTGGCCTGGCCGGTGCCGGAGAGCGGCTTCCCGGCCAGCGTGATCCGGACCCGGGCGGAGGACGACCTGGACCAGCCGGTGAACCTGCTCTTCGGCTCCTGCCGGGAGACCACCCAGCACGCCACGGCCCGCCGGCTGCCCCCGGACGCGCTGGACGCGTACGCCCGGCGGCAGATCGCCGCCCCCGACCCGGCCTCGCTGCCCGACCTGCTGGTGCTCCTCGGCGACCAGGTCTACGCCGACGAGACCTCGCCGACCGTGCGCCGACTGCTCAAGCGGCGGCGCCGCCGCCCGAAGGGCGCCCCGGCCACCCAGGTGGTCAGCTTCGACGAGTACACGAAGCTCTACCTGGAGTCCTGGCGGGACCCGGAGATCCGCTGGCTGCTCTCCACCGTACCGAGCGTGATGATCTTCGACGACCACGAGGTCATCGACGACTGGAACACCTCGGCGTCCTGGCGGGCGGACATGCGCACCCAGCCCTGGTGGGCGGAGCGGATCCGCAGCGGCCTGGCCTCCTACTGGGTCTACCAGCACCTGGGCAACCTGGCCCCGGACGAGATCGCCGCCGACCCCGTGTACGCCAAGGTGATGGCCGCCGAGGACGCCACCGGCGTGCTGCACGAGTTCGGCGAGCGGGTCGACCAGGAGGCCGACGTCGCGCACGACACCGAGCGCTGGCGGGCCGTGCAGTACCAGTGGAGCTACGCGCTGGACCTGGGGCGGACCCGCCTGGTCATGCTGGACAACCGCTCCAGCCGGGTGCTCGACTCCGGCAACCGGGCCATGCTGCCGCCCGGCGAGTGGTCCTGGTTCCTGGACCGGGCGCACGGCGTCTACGACCACCTGGTGGTCGGCGCCTCGCTGCCCTGGCTGCTCCCGCTCGGCATCCATCACGTCGAGTCCTGGAACGAGAAGCTGGCCGACTCCCGCCGGCCGTGGGTCGCGAAGCTGGCGGAGCAGATGCGGCGGGCCTGGGACCTGGAGCACTGGGCCTCGTTCCGGCGCTCCTTCGAGGCGCTGGGCGAACTGTTCGCCCGGCTGGGCAGCGGCACGGCGCCGCGCGAGGGGGCGCGGGTCGGCGCCGGCCCGGCGTACTCGCGGCCGGCCTCGATCAGCGTGCTCTCCGGGGACGTGCACCACTCGTACGTGGCCCGGGCCCGGTTCGCCGACCGGGGCGTACGCACCCCGGTGCACCAGCTCACCTGCTCGCCGATCCACAACCAGGTGCCGGCCGGGATGCGCCCGCTCATGAAGCTGGGCTGGAACCCGGGGCCGGCCGGCGCGGCCCGGGCGCTGGCCCGCTCGGCCGGGGTGCGCCGCCCGCTGGTGCGGTGGAAGAAGCTGGCCGGACCCTACTTCGGCAACGCGGTGGCCACGCTGACCCACGAGGGCCGGACGGCCGACGTGGTGATCGAGGGCACCACGAGCGACGGGCACCTCCGCACGGTGGCGCGGCAGCGGCTCAGCGACGGGGTGTGAGTACCCTCTCAGCGTGGACGAGAGCCTGCGCGCCGTGGAGCACGAACTGACCGCGCTGCTGCGGCGTGGGCGCGCCCTGTCCTGGGAGATCGCCCGCGAGGTCCATCCCAACCTGGAGCCCAACGCCTACGGGCTGCTGCTCTGGCTGCGCCGGTCCGGCTCGACCCGGCTCACCGACCTGGCCGGCAAGCTGGGCATCGGCAAGGGCACGCTGAGCCGGCAGATCGGCGGCCTGGAGGCGCTGGGGCTGGTCCGCCGCGACCCGGACCCGACCGACCGGCGGGCCGCCCAGCTCAGCCTCACCGAGGAGGGCACCCGCCGGTTCGACGCGGCACGGGCGGCCCGACTCGGGCAGATCCGGCGCTCGCTCGAATCGTGGCCGAAACAGGACGTCGAGGACTTCGCGCGGCTCATGCACCGGTTCAACGAGACCTTCTGACCGGGTCCGCCCGGAATAAGACCTGCGCCACGTGCGGTTGTTGCTTGGGGCAACCAAGCCATACGGTTGCCCGAGGCAACTCTTCCCCCGTCTTTCCCGGAGGCTTTCCACGATGACGCAGGCGACAGTGCCCACCCGGGCGACCGCCGTCGACATGTCCCACCGGCAGATCCTGGAGGCGCTCTCCGGCCTGCTGCTGGGCATGTTCGTCGCGATCCTCTCCTCCACGGTCGTCTCGAACGCGCTGCCGCGGATCATCACCGACCTCCACGGCGGCCAGTCCGCGTACACCTGGGTGGTCACCTCCACGCTGCTGGCCACCACCGCGACCACCCCGATCTGGGGCAAGCTCGCCGACCTGACCAGCAAGAAGATCCTCGTCCAGCTCGCCCTCGGCGTCTTCGTGCTGGGCTCGGTGCTGGCCGGGCAGTCGCACACCACCGGCGAGCTCATCGCCTGCCGGGTGGTGCAGGGCGTGGGCGCGGGCGGCCTGACCGCCCTGGCGCAGGTGATCATGGCGACGATGATCGCCCCGCGCGAGCGCGGCCGCTACAGCGGCTACCTCGGCGCGGTCATGGCCGTGGGCACCATCGGCGGCCCGCTGATCGGCGGCGTCATCGTCGACACCGACTGGCTGGGCTGGCGCTGGTGCTTCTACGTGGGCGTGCCGTTCGCCGTCCTCGCCCTGGTCGTGCTCCAGAAGACCCTGCACCTGCCGGTGGTCAAGCGCGAGGCGAAGATCGACTGGTGGGGGGCCACTCTCATCACCGCGGCCGTCTCCCTGCTGCTCATCTGGGTCACCCTGGCCGGCGACAAGTACGACTGGATGTCCTGGCAGAGCGCCGTCATGGTGGCCGGCGCCGTGCTGCTCGGCGCGCTCGCCCTCCGGGTGGAGAACCGGGCCGCCGAGCCGATGATCCCGCCGCGCCTGTTCCGCAACCGCACCATCACCCTCGCCGTGGTCGCCAGCATCGCGGTCGGCGTGGGCATGTTCGGCGCCTCGGTCTTCCTGGGCCAGTACTTCCAGATCAGCCGCGGCGAGAGCCCGACCATGTCCGGCCTCATGACCCTGCCGATGATCCTCGGCCTTCTGATCGCCTCCACCGTGGTCGGCCGGATCATCACCAACACCGGCCGCTGGAAGCGGTACCTGGTCGCCGGCTCGGCGCTGCTCACCGTCGGCTTCGCGCTGATGGGCACCATGCGGGCGGACACCCCCTACTGGCGACTCGCCGTGTTCATGGCGCTGATCGGCCTCGGCCTGGGCATGACCATGCAGAACCTCGTCCTCGCCGTGCAGAACACCGTCGGCCCGCACGAGCTCGGCGCGGCCAGCTCGGTGGTGGCCTTCTTCCGCAGCCTCGGCGGCGCCATCGGGGTGAGCGCGCTCGGCGCCATCCTCGGCCACAAGGTCAAGGACTACCTCGCCGAGGGACTCGCCGGACTCGGCATCCCGGCCTCCAGCTCGGGCAGCGGCGGTACCCTGCCCAACGTGCACACCCTGCCCGCACCGATCCGCGCGGTCGTCGAGGCCGCGTACGGGCACGGCGCCGGGGACATCTTCCTGGCCGCCGCCCCGTTCGGGCTGATCGCGCTGATCGCGGTCCTCTTCATCAAGGAGGTGCCGCTGCGCCGGACCAACGGCGACGCGATCTCCGCCGAGGTCGAGCGGGAGTCGACAGTCGCGGCCGGCGCGGCCGCCCCGGTGGTACGCACGGGCGGGCGGGACTGACCCGATGGACGCACCCGAGCGCGAGAGGTACGGCCCGCAGGCCCGGCCGCTGCCGTTCGAACGCGGCACGGACGGGCCCCGGGTGGTGCTGGTCGGCGTCGACGGCAGCCGCACCTCGCTGCGCGCCGCCGCGTACGCCGCCGGGCTGGCCCGCCGGCAGGGGGCCGGGCTGGTGGTGGTCTTCGTCAGCTCGCCGGCCCCGTACGCGGGGATCATGTCCGGGGTGGTGGCCGGGGCGGTCCAGCAGACCCACGACGAGCTGGCCGCCGAGCTGCGCGAGGAGTGCCGGCGCGGCGCCGAGGAGCTGGGCCTGCCGGTGACCTTCCTGTGCCGGCGCGGCGACGCGTACGCCGAGCTGTGCAAGGCGGCCGACGAGCACCGCGCGGACCTGGTGGTGGTCGGGTCGTCCGAGCAGGCCGGCCACAAGCTGGTCGGCTCGGTCGCCACCCGGCTGGTCCGCACCGGCCGCTGGCCGGTCGTGGTGGTGCCCTGAAATCGGGTCGCGGCCGTTGTCGGCGGGCCGGAGGATGGCCCGATGACCTGGAGAGCACCTGAGATCGACCGCAGTCACGAGCCCTACGTCGGCGACGAGCGCACCATGCTGGAAGGCTGGCTCGACTACCACCGCGACACCCTGCTGTACAAGTGCGCCGGCCTGACCGCCGAGCAGCTCCGGACGGCGAGCGTGGAGCCGTCCACCCTGACCCTGCTCGGGCTGGTCCGCCACATGGCCGACGTGGAGCGCTGGTGGTTCCGGATCCGCGCCGCCGGGGAGGACATCCCCGGCCTCTACGACGGCGACGAGGACCCGGACGCGGATTTGAACGCCGTCGCCGACGCCGACCCGGCGGAGGCCTTCGCCACCTTCCGCGCCGAGGTCGAGGCGGCCCGGAAGGCCGCCGCCGGCCTGTCGCTGGACCACACCTTCCAGCGCACCCGGCGTGACGGGAGCGCCGAGACCCGGACGATCAGCGTCCGCTGGGTCTACGTGCACATGATCGAGGAGTACGCCCGGCACAACGGCCACGCCGACCTGATCCGCGAGCGCATCGACGGCGTCACCGGCGACTGACCTCCCGCGGCACAGCGAGGTGGCGGCGTCCCGGCCGACCGGAACCCGCCACCCGGCCGGCTCAGTACGCCAGCGCCGCGCGCAGGTAGCGCAGGTCCGCCGGGCCGCTCCAGCGGTGCGCGGAGAGCCCGGCCACCCGGGCGCCGGCCACCGCCCGGTCCTCGTCGTCGACGAACAGCACCCGGGCCGGCGGGGTGCCGAGCGCCTCGCAGGCCGCCTGGAAGTACTCCTTCGCCGGCTTGTGCACCCCGATCACCGAGGAGTTGACCACCACGTCCAGCTCGTCGGTGAGGTCCAGCGCGGCCAGGTCGGCGTCGAGCACGTCGGTGGCGTTGGTGCCCAGCCCGACCCGGACACCGGCCGACCGGACCTCCCGGATGAAGGCGAGCACGTCGGGGTCGACCTCGCCCCGGTAGCGCTGCCACGCGTCCACCGCGGCCCGGGCCCGGCCCGGGTCGCCGACCGAGGGGGTGAGCGCCTCGGTGACGCTGTTCATCCACTCGGCGTGGCTCACCCTGCCGGTGAGCACCGGCTGGAGCAGCCCCCAGGACATGGCGATCTCGCCGAGGACGCCCTCGGTCAGCCCGTACTCCCGCTCGACCCGGGCGGCCACCGCCGGATCCCAGCGGCGCAGCACGCCGTCGAAGTCCACCAGGAGCGCCGTGGCGCGTTCCCGACTCACTCGCTGTTCCCCTGCCCCTCGTCGTCGGCCCGGTTGAGCCGCTGGCTGATCACCTGGGTGACCCCGCTGCGCATGGTCACGCCGTAGAGCGCGTCGGCGATCTCCATGGTCCGCTTCTGGTGCGTGATCACGATGAGCTGGCTCTTCTCCCGGAGCTGGGCCAGCAGCGTGATCAGGCGACCCAGGTTGACGTCGTCGAGGGCCGCCTCCACCTCGTCCATGATGTAGAACGGGCTGGGCCGCGCGCGGAAGATCGCCACGAGCATTGCCACCGCGGTGAGCGACCGCTCCCCGCCGGAGAGCAGGGAGAGCCGCTTGATCTTCTTGCCGGGCGGCCGGGCCTCGACCTCGACGCCTGTGGTGAGCAGGTCCTCCGGGTCGGTGAGCACCAGCCGCCCCTCGCCGCCGGGGAAGAGCACGGTGAACACCTGCTCGAACTCCCGCGCGGTGTCCTCGAACGCGCTGGCGAAGACCTCCAGGATGCGGTCGTCGACGTCCTTGACCACGGTGAGCAGGTCCCGGCGAGTGGCCTTGAGGTCCTCCAGCTGCTCGGAGAGGAACTTGAAGCGCTCCTCCAGCGCGGCGAACTCCTCCAGCGCGAGGGGGTTGACCTTGCCGAGCAGGGCCAGTTCCCGCTCCGCCTTGGCGGCCCGCTTCTCCTGCACCGGCCGCTCGTAGCGGACCGGCTCGGGCACCGGCGTGCCGTCCTTCTCCGCCGCGGCGACGTCGGCGTCGGTGGGCGGGACGAGCTGGTCCGGGCCGTACTCGGCGATCAGGGTGGCCACGTCGAGGCCGAAGTCCTCGGCCGCCTTGGCCTCCAGCTGCTCGATGCGCAGCCGCTGCTCGGCGCGGGCCACCTCGTCCCGGTGCACCTGGCTGGTCAGCCGCTCCAGCTCGGCGCCGAGCCGCTTGGCCGCGCCGCGTACCTCGGACAGCTCGGCCTCGCGGGCGGCGCGCTCGCGGGCCACCTCGTCGCGGTGCTCCTCGGCCCGGGCCAGGGAGACGGTGAGCCGGGTGAGCGCCTCGCGGGCGCCGCCGACCACGGCCCGGGCGATCTCCGCGCCGCGGGTGCGGGCCGCGCGCCGGGCGGCCGCGCGCTCCCGCGCGGCCCGCTCGGCGGTCGCCTGCCGGGCGAGGGAGTCGGCCCGGCCGGCGATCGAGGAGACCCGCTCCTCGGCGGTACGCACGGCGAGCCGGACCTCCATCTCGTTCTGCCGGGCCTGCGGCACCATGGCGGCGAGCTGGTCGCGTTCCTCGGTGGACGGTTCGGCGTCGAGCGGGGTGACCTCGGCCAGCCGGAGCCGCTCCTCCAGCTCGGCGAGGGCCTGAAGGTCTCGTTCCCGGGCCGCCTCGGCGCGGGCCCGGGACTCGCCGAGCCGGTCGGTCTCCGCCTTGGCGGACCGAGCGGCCGCGCCCAGCTCGGCGAGGCGGCGGGCGGCGGCGTTGCGGTGGCTCTCCGCCTCCCGCTTGGCGGCGGCGGCGTGCTGCACGGCCTCCTTGGCGGCGGCCACCTCGGCGCGCGCCTCGACCAGCTGCTCGCGCAGCTCGGCACTCGTCCGCTCGGCGGTGGCCCGGTTGGCCCGCGCCTCCTCCACGGCGGCCTGCACCTCGATGTAGCTGGGCGCCTTGGCCGACCCGCCGGCCGCCGCGTACGCCCCCACCACGTCGCCGTCGGGGGTGACCGCGCGCAGCTCCGGGTTGCCGGCGACCAGCTCGGCCGCGGCGGCGAGGTCGTCGACAAGCGCCACGTCGCGCAGCGCCCGGTGCACGGCCGGGCGCAGCTCGGCGGAGCACTCCACCAGGTCGGGGGCCCAGCGGGCGCCCTCGGGCAGCTTCGGGCGCAGCGCGTCGGCGGAGCCGGCCATGCCGGGGCCGGCGGGGCTGCCGACCAGCAGGCCGGCCCGGCCGGCGTCGGCAATCTTGAGCAGCCGCATGGCCTCGACGGCCTCGTCCACCCCGCTGACCGCGACGGCGTCGGCGAGCCCGCCGAGCGCGGCGGCGAGCGCCGCCTCGTTGCCCGGTGCGACGGTGAGCAGACCGGAGAGGCTGCCGAGCAGGCCGGGCACCTGGTCGGCGCGGGCCAGCAGGGCGCCCGCGCCGTCCTTGCGGCGCAGGCCGAGGGCGAGCGCCTCCTCGCGGGCCTTCCAGGTGGCGGCGTCCTTCTCGGCGGCACGCTCGGCGTCGGCGAGGCTGCGCACGGCGGCCTGGGCCTGCTCGTGCACGGCGACCGCCTCGGCGTGCCGGGCGTCCAGGTCGGCGTTGTCCCGGTCGGCCTCGGTGGACTGCTCGGCGACGGCGTCGAGTTCGGCCTGGGCCTTCTCGGCGCGGGTCAGGGCGTCGGTGTGCGCGGCGGCGAGGCGCTCGATCTCCTCGCCGGCGCTGGTGGTCCGGGCCCGGGCGGAGTTGACCTGGCCGGTCAGCCGGGCCAGCCCCTCCCGCCGGTCGGCGATGGCCTTGGCCGCGGCGACGAGTTCCCGCTCGGCGGCGGCGAGCTGCCGTTCCAGCTCCTGCCGGTGCTCGACCGCCTCGGCGAGCCGGACCTGGTCCTCGGTGAGCGCCGCGCGCAGCTCCTCCTCCTGCTCGCGGACCCGCCGGGACTCGGCCTCCAGCTGGTCCGGGTCGCGGCCGGGGCGCTCGTCGTCGCCGGTGGCGCTGAGGTGCCGCAGCCGTTCCCGGGCGAGCTGCTCGATGGAGCGGAACCGCTCCTGGAGCGCGGAGAGCTTGTACCAGGTGTCCTGGGCCGCGGCGAGCAGCGGGGCATCCTCGGCCAGCGCGGCCTCCAGCTCGCCGAGGCGGGCCTGCACCTCGCCGTGTTCGCCCTCGATCTGCTCGCGCCGCTCGCGCAGCGCGGTCTCGTCGGCGATCTCCCGGTCCAGCGTGGTGCGCAGGGTGTGCAGGTCGTCGGCGAGCAGCCGCAGCCTGGCGTCGCGCAGGTTGGCCTGGATGGCGGCGGCGCGGCGGGCCACCTCGGCCTGCCGGCCCAGCGGCTTGAGCTGGCGGCGCAGCTCGGCGGTGAGGTCGGTGAGCCGGTTGAGGTTGGTCTGCATCGCGTCGAGCTTCCGCAGCGCCTTCTCCTTGCGCTTGCGGTGCTTGAGGACGCCGGCCGCCTCCTCGATGAACGCCCGCCGGTCCTCCGGCTTGGCGTGCAGCATGCCGTCCAGCCGGCCCTGGCCGACGATGATGTGCATCTCCCGGCCGATGCCGGAGTCCGAGAGCAGCTCCTGGATGTCCAGCAGCCGGCAGGAGTCGCCGTTGATCTCGTACTCGCTCTCGCCGGAGCGGAACATCCGGCGGGTGATGGAGACCTCGGTGTACTCGATCGGCAGCGCGCCGTCTGTGTTGTCGATGGTGAGGGTGACCTCGGCCCGGCCGAGCGGCGCCCGGCCGGCGGTGCCGGCGAAGATGACGTCCTCCATCTTGCCGCCGCGCAGCGCCTTGGCGCCCTGCTCGCCGAGCACCCAGGCGATGGCGTCGACGACGTTGGACTTGCCGGAGCCGTTCGGGCCGACCACGCAGGTGATCCCGGGCTCCAGCTTCAGCGTCGTCGCGGAGGCGAAGGACTTGAAGCCCTTCACCGTCAGGCTCTTGAGATGCACCTTCTCGATCCTCGTCCGGTGGCCGCCGTACCGTCGCCGGCTGCGCGGACCTGGTGAACCCGCAGACTAACCCGCGGGCGGGGAGAGCCTGGTACGCGACCCACCCGGTGCCGGAGCTGTCCGGTTTCCGGCGATGTGGCGTACGCCACGGGAAAGTGCAAGATCAGAATTGCGGGACGCAATTCCGGGAGGCCCGCCAAGATCGCGAAATACGGCCCCGAAAACAAAAAGCTGCGCGCCGGCACTGGGTGTCGGCGCGCGTTTTCTGTGTGGTGCGATTCAGTTTTCCGACAACCGGAGATCAGGTCAGCGCGGGCTCGGCCAGTCGGAGGAGGTCGTCAGCCTCCGCCGCAGCCGCCGCAAGCCGATCGTTGTCGGCGCGCAGACGCGTGATCTCGAACTCCAGTGCCTGAACCCTGGCACGCAGTCGGGTGACCTCGTCGAGCAGACGCCGGTCGGGCGCTGCACCTACGTGGCCGTAGAGGGCCTTCGCCATGCTGACTCCTTGATATGCGCTGCCGGAAAGGCCGGCCAACGCGCGCCCATGATGTTCGCGGCTGCCATCCCCGCGAAATCCGGGCATGGCTGGGCGCGACTGGCGACACCTATATATTGAGCCGAACCCCCCTCCTTCGTCAAGTTCCCGCAGGCCGTAGATCATCTCCACGTCGCCCGGTCCACTTGTCGGGGGGTTGCCACAAGGCGCGGACACGCTCTGTCCGGACGCCTTTACTGTACGCCCGGGAATGTGTGAACACCTCACCCTTGCTGTCTGGTTCCCCTTAACTCTTTCTTAGCCACGTTGCCGCAGCTCGTGGCCCGCCCGTAGCGTCACTGCGGCCCGCAACCGACCCGTGGAGGGGACAGGCGTGTACCGCTGGACCGACCCGATCGAACCGGATGGCGCTCCTCGACGCCCCGAGCCGCCGACCGACGAGGGACCGGCCTGGCTCACCGACCGGCCCGAGCCGCGGTCGTCGTACCTCTTCGGGGACGAGCCGGAGCAGCCCGCCCCGCACCGCGCCGAGGCGCCCACCGGCGCCTGGCGGGCCGATGAACCGACCACCCCGTGGCGGGACGACCACACCACGGAGCGCACCGGCAACCTCCCCGCCGCCGGTGCCGCCGCGCACGGGTGGGCCGACGCCGGGCGGTACGCCGACGCCGACCGGACCGGGTACTCCCCGGCCGTCGAGCCGCCGGCGTACGGCCCGGCGGCCCACCCGGGCGCCCCGTACGAGCCGGCCGCCGGCTGGCACCCCGAGCAGCAGCCCGCCGACGCCTGGCGCCGCGAGGAGCAGCCCGCCGCCTGGCGCCCCGAGGAGCAGCCGACCGCTACCTGGCAGCCGGTCGCCGACGAGCAGCCCGCCTGGCGCCCTCAGGAGCAGCCGACCGCCGCCTGGCAGCCGGTCGCCGACGAGCGGCCCACGGCCGCGTGGCAGCCGGTCACCGACGATCCGGCGGACGACACCGGCCGGCACCGGCAGCGGCGCCGGCTGCCCCGTCCCCTCCTGATCGGTGGGGCCGCCGCCGCGGCGACCCTCGTGGTGAGCCTCGGCGTGGGTGCCGTGCTGCTGCCCGGCGACGACCAGCCGACCGAGCGGACCGCCGCCGACGGCCCGGTGGCCGCCGCCCCGCTCTCCTCCGACGGCGCCGAGGCGGGACCGGCCGACGCGCTCGCACCGGAGTCGACCAGCCCCAGCGCCGCGCCGACCAGCGCCAGGCCCAGCCCGACGAAGAAGCCGACCCCGACGCCGAGCCGGACCACCGCGCCGTCCCGGCAGCTGCCGCGGAGCACCGCGCCGAGCGGCACGGGCGCCACGACGACCTCGACCAAGGGGCTCACCGCCGAACTGCGGGAGGTCGTCGACCTGGTCAACCAGGAGCGGGCCAAGGCCGGCTGCAAGGCGCTGACCGTCGACGACAAGCTGACGCTCGCCGCCCAGCGGCACAGCCAGGACCAGGCCGACCACAAGACCATGTCGCACGACGGCAGCGACGGCAGCGACGTGGGCGACCGGCTCGACCGGGTCGGCTACGCCTGGCGGTCGTACGGCGAGAACGTGGCCTGGAACCAGCAGAGCCCGGCCGCGGTGATGGACGCCTGGATGAACTCCCCGGGTCACCGGGCGAACATCCTGAACTGCTCGTTCACCGAGATCGGCGTGGGCGTGGCGCGGAGCAACGGGCCGTACTGGACGCAGGACTTCGGCACGCCGCGCTGAGCGGTCGCGTCGTGACCGGGTCCGCGCTCGTTGACCGGGTGAGGTACGCCGGGGACGCCTGAGCGGTGCCGGCCCTGTCGCCGGCGCACCGGGGCCACCGGAGACGTACCGGCAGGGGGCGGGGTGCCGCCCGCGACCCGGGAGCTGTCCATGCGGATCCGGCCGGCGTGGGCCATGCTGCCCCGGCCGGTCCGCGTCCGCCGACGTGGACCGCGCCGGGGCGTTGCCGTGGTGCTGACGGCGCTGCTGCTCGCCCCGGTGCCGGCCTGCCGGGAGCCGATCGTCCCGCCCGGGGCGCCCACCCCGTGGCCGGTCGCGCAGGCCCGCCGCTGGCAGTGGCAGTGGCAGCTCACCGGCCCCGTGGACGTCACCGTCGACGCGGACGTCTTCCTGCTCGACGCGGTGCGGACCACCTCCGGCGAGACCGGCGCGCTACGCGCCCGCCACCGCCGCCTGGTGTGCCAGGTGCGGGTCGGCACGTACGCGGCCACCGACCCGGACGCCAGCCGCTTCCCGGCGGCGGTACGCGGCGCGGCGGTGCCCGGCCGGCCGGGCAGCCGGTGGCTGGACGTCCGCCGGTGGGACTCGCTGGAGCCGGTGCTGGCCGACCGGTTCCGGCTCTGCCGGGGCAAGGGCTTCGGCGCGGTGGCTCTCGACGACGCCGACGGCTACCTGCACCGCTCCGGCTTCCCGCTCACCTTCGACGACCAGCTGCTGTTCAACCGGCGGCTGGCCGCGCTGGCCCGGCGGCTGGAGCTCTCCCCCGGGCTCGTCGACGACCTGCCGCAGGTGGCGGCGCTGGCCCCCGACTTCGACTTCGCGGTCAACCAGGAGTGCGTCCGCCGGGGCGGGTGCGACAAGCTGCTCCCCTTCGCCGACGCGCACAAGCCGGTCTTCCACGTCGAGTTCACCGGCGACCCGGCCGACTTCTGCGTCACCACGGTCGGCTACGGCTTCGCCTCGATCCTCAAGGACCGCGAACTCGACGCCTGGCGCGAGCCCTGCGTGCTGCCCTGAGCGCCCCGGGGCGGAGGCTAAGCCGCCACGTCCGGCTTCCAGTCCTGAGCGAGGAGCCCGAGCACCACCTCGTCGAGGAACTCGCCCAGCACCCAGGCCGAGGAGCGCAGCACGCCCTCGCGGACGAAGCCGTTGCGCTCGGCGGAGCGCAGCATCGCGGCGTTGTCGGCAAGTGTCTCGATCTGGAGCCGCTGGAGGCCGCGCACGACGAATCCGTAGTGGCAGAGCACCGCCACCACGTCGGTGCCGAAGCCCTTTCCCCGCGCGGACGGGAGCAGTCCCAGGCCGATGTGCGCGGACCGGTTGTGGTTGTCGATGCCCCACAGCGTGGCGGTGCCGACCAGCGTGCCGCCGTCCAGCTCCACCACCGAGAACGAGACGCTTCCCTGCTCCTGGTCGTCCACCACGAGCCGCCGATCCTTCGAGCCGGGCGTGATCGGCCGCCACGGCCCGCCTTCGGACCGGGAGGAGTTGACCACGTCGTCGTAGAGCTCGGCCCGCAGGGTCGGGATGTCGTCCTCGTGCCGGGCCCTGAGCCCGACCGTGTTGCCCCTCAGCATGCGAGCTTCCTACCGGACCGGACCGGTCACCGACAAACCGGCAAGCGCGTCAGCCGGAATGTGCTCGTGCCCCGCGTACCCCTGGATGAAGCGGCACCGCCCCCGGCCTGGACGGACGGGGGCGGTGCCGGGGGGAGCGGCGGAGGTCAGCCGGGGGCGCCGCCGGTGACCGGGGCCGGGGTGCCGGCGCCGCGCTGGGACGGGATGTCGGCGTGCTCGGCGCTGAGCGGGGTGGCCAGTTCCTCCAGGGACTTGCCCTCGGCCTTGATGCCGAGGGTCAGCTCCACGAGGCCACCGATGATCATCACGGCGGCGCCGATGACGAAGGCGACCACGGTGTCGCCGACCTTGCCGGTGCCGACCAGCTTGGCGAAGAGCAGCGGGCCGGTGATGCCACCGGCGGCGGTGCCGATCGCGTAGAAGAACGCGATGGCCATGGCCCGGGTCTCCATGGGGAAGATCTCGCTGACCGTCAGATACGCGGCACTGGCGCCGGCCGAGGCGAAGAAGAGCACCGCGCACCAGCAGGCGGTCATGGTCACCGCGCTGAGCACGCCCGAGTGGAACAGCCAGGCGGTGCCGAGCAGCAGGATGCCCGAGCCGATGTACGAGCCGGCGATCATCGGGACGCGGCCGACGGTGTCGAAGAGCCGGCCCAGCAGCAGCGGGCCGAGCAGGTTGCCCACGGCGATCACCGCGAAGTAGTAGCCGCTGTTGCCCGGCGGGACGTCGAAGAACGTCTGGAGGATCTGGGCGAAGCCGAAGGTGATCGCGTTGTAGAGGAACGCCTGACCGATGAAGAGCGAGAAGCCCAGCGTGGCGCGCTTGGGGTAGCGGGCGAACAGGGTCTTCGCGATCTCCAGGAAGTTGGTGCTCTTCCGCTGCTTGATCTCGATGTAGTTGTCCGCCTCGGCGAGATCCTTGCCGGTCTCCCGCTTCACCTCGGCCTCGACCGAGTCGACGAGATGGTTCGCCTCCTCGGCCCGGCCGTGGATGAACAACCAGCGTGGACTCTCCGGGACGTGCCGGCGGACCAGCAGGATCACCACGCCGAGCACCGCGCCCAGGCCGAACGCGACCCGCCAGCCGAGGTTGGTCGGCAGGCCGTTGAGCAGCGGCACGGTCAGCAGCGCGCCCAGCGCCGCGCCGAGCCAGAAGGTGCCGTTGATGATGATGTCGATGCGGCCGCGGTGCCGCGCCGGGATCAGCTCGTCGATGGCCGAGTTGATGGCCGCGTACTCGCCGCCGATGCCCATGCCGGTGAGGAACCGGAACAGGAAGAACCACCAGGTGTCGAAGGACAGCGCGGTCAGCGCGGTCGCCACCAGGTAGAGCCCGAGGGTCAGCAGGAACAGCTTCTTGCGCCCGAACCGGTCGGTGAGCCAGCCGAAGAAGAGCGCGCCGGTGCAGGCGCCCGCCACGTAGAGCGCGGCGGCCAGGCCGGTGACCTGGCTCTGGGTGATGCTCAGGCCGCTGCCCGGCTCGGCAAGCTTGCCGGAGAGGTTGCCGACGATGGTCACCTCGAGGCCGTCGAGGATCCAGACCGTGCCGAGGCCGATCACGATCATCCAGTGCCAGCGGGACCACGGCAGCCGGTCCAGGCGGGCCGGGACGTTGGTCCGTACGGTGCCGGTCCGCACGTCGGTGCTCATGACGCGCTCCGGAGGGCTGCGGGGGCCGGGGCGCGGCGGGCCGCCGGCGTGAGCTGTTCGTCCATGGCGGCCCAGATGCCCCGCCGTCGCGGCCGTTAATCCTGCGGTGACACCCCCGTCACACGGGGAAGGGCGGACCGACCGGCCCGCCCTCCCCCGTGTCCGCGGTCAGCGCGCGCCGACCAACTCCGGTGCCGGCGCGGGCGGCTCGGCCGGCGGGGTCGCCGCCCGGCCGCGCAGGAACCGCGGCGCCCACCAGTTCGCGTCCCCGAGCAGCGTCATCAGCGAGGGCAGCACCACCGCCCGGATGATCGTGGCGTCCAGCAGGATGGCCGCGGCCAGCCCGATGCCGAGCTGCTTGAAGTCGATGGTGCTCAGCGTCGCGAAGATCGAGAAGACGCCGACCATGACGATCGCCGCGCTGGTCACCACGCCCGCCGAGGAGGTGATCCCGTACGCCACCGCGTCCTTGTTCGACATCCCCTGGCGGATCCCCTCGCGGATCCGGCTGACCACGAACACGTGGTAGTCCATGGAGAGCCCGAACAGCACCACGAACAGGAACATCGGCAGCCAGGTGACGATCGCGTCCATCGAGGTGAAGCCGAGCAGCCCCTCCGCCCAGGTGCCCTGGAAGACCAGCACGAGCAGCCCGTACGCGGCCCCGGCGGAGAGCAGGTTCAGCAGGATCGAGGTGACCGCGACCACCACCGACCGGAACGTCCAGGCCATCACGAGGAAGGTCAGCGCCAGCACGAAGGCCGCCACCAGGGGCAGCTTCGCCCAGATGTGGTCCGCGTAGTCCTCGCTGGCCGCCACGCCGCCGCCGACCGCGTACTCGACGCCCGGGATGCCGCCCAGCGCGGCCGGGACCAGGTCCTGGCGCAGCTCGTGCAGGGACCGGGACGCCTCGTCGGTGCGGCTGGCGTACGGCGTGGCGACCTCCAGCACCGACACCCGCCGGTCGGCCGACACCTTGATCTTCGGGCCGTCCCCCTCGGCCGGCGCGAAGAGCGGGTCGGCGGCGGCGCGGTCGGCCAGCCCGGTCAGCGCGGCCTTCACCCGGTCGGCCTGCTCGGCCGGCGCTTTCACCGCCACGGTGTGGCTGGTGCCGTTGCTCGGGAAGGCCGCGGTGAGCCGGTCGTACGCCTGCATGGCCGCCGTGGTGCGCGGCACGTCCTCCATGCCGGGGAACTTCAGCTTCATGCCCAGCGCCGGGGCGGCCAGGGCGAGCAGCAGCCCGACCGAGACCACCAGGGTGGCCAGCGGGGCGCGCAGCGCGGGCCTCAGCACGGCCGGCCAGAACCGCGGCCGGGACGTCTGGCCGTGCCGCCCGACGCGCGGGGCGGTGAGCCGCCACAGCAGCGGCACCCGGGGCCGGTCGACCCAGCGGCCCAGCTTGGCCAGGAGCGCCGGCAGGACGGTCAGCGAGCCGATCACCGCGACCGCGACCACCAGGATCGAGCCGACGGCGAGTGAGGAGAAGATGGCGTCCTGGGCGAGCAGCAGCCCGGCCATAGAGATGATCACGGCGGTGCCGGAGACCACGACGGCGTGCCCGGAGGTCTCCGCCGCGATCTCCACGGCGTCCAGCCCGGAACGCCCCTTGGCCCGCTCCTCGCGTTCCCGCCGGACGTAGAAGAGCGAGTAGTCCACGCCGACCGCCATGCCGATCAGCAGGATCACGCTGGCCGTGGTGTCGGTGGCCGGCACGAGGTGCGAGGCGAGGGTGGAGAGCCCCATGGCCGCGGCCACCGAGGAGAGCGCGAGCAGCACCGGCACGCCGGCCGCGATCAGCGCGCCGAACGCGATGATCAGGATGGCCAGGGTGACCGGAAGGCTGAGCAGCTCGGCCCGCTTGAAGTCCTTGCCGAGGGTGTCGTCGAGCGCCTTGCCGATCGACGGGCCGCCGACCTGCTCGACGCGCAGCGCCGGGTGCGCCTCCTGGACCTTCGCGGTGGTGTCGCGCAGCGGCTGCACCCGGTCCGAGGCGGTCTCCGGGTCGCCCGACATGGTGATCGGCACCAGCAGCGCGTTGCCGTCCCGGGACGGCATGGGCGCGCCCACCGAGGTCACCCCGTCGACCTGCCGCAGCCGGGCCGTCGCGTCCTCGGCGGCGGCCTTCGCGGCGGCCGCGTCGAGCGTGCCCGCGCGGGGAGTGATGAGCACGTTCTCCGTGGCCGGCTCGTGGAAGCCGCCACTGTCGACGATCAACTGCGCCCGCCCGAACTCGCCGATCGCCTGGTCGTCGTCGGTCGCCTCGTTCAGGCCGGCGGCGTTGCCGCCCACGAAGCACACCGCCACGAACACCACCCAGAGCGCGATGGCCCGCCACGGATGCTCCGCACTCCACCGTGCCAGCCGCACGGTCACCGGTCGCCTGCCCATACCCGGGATCCCCCTCCAGACGTCGGCCCAGTGCCGACCTCTGCTGACGCTAGGGAGCGGAGCGGTCCCGGACATCGGGGAAGGGCCCCCGCTCGTCCCCCATCCGGCCGGCTCCGTCCGGGCGGCCGGAATCGGGTCGGCCAACCGGCCAGAAAGGACTTTTCAGGGCACGACCGGGGGACCCGCCGGGCGGCGTCCGGCGAGGCACACCGGCGCAACCCCGAGCCGGCTCGGGGTCATCCCCGGAGGCCGCCCCGGGGGCGGGGCTGGCAGCGCGGGCAACTGTAGGACGAACGGTTCATGAACGCCTCGCGTCGGATCGGCGTGCCGCACCGGGGGCAGGGCTCGCCCTCCCGCCCGTACGCGTTCAGCAACCGGTCGAAGTAGCCGCTCTCGCCGTTGACGTTGACGTACAGCTCGTCGAAGCTGGTGCCGCCCTGCTTGATCGCCTCGCCGAGCACGTCCCGGACGTGGCCGAGCAGCCGGCCGGCCGCCGGGCCGGTCAGCGCGTCGGTCGGCCGGGCGCCGTGCAGCTTGGCCCGCCAGAGCGCCTCGTCGGCGTAGATGTTGCCGACACCGGAGATCAGCGTCTGGTCGAGCAGCGCCCGCTTCACCTCGGTCCGCCGCTTGCGCAGCGCGGCCACGAAGGCGGCGTCGGAGAACTCCGGGTCCATGGGATCCCGGGCGATGTGGGCGATCTCGGCCGGCAGCTCGGCCCCGCCCTCGGAGACCGACAGCCCGCCGAACGTGCGCTGGTCGACGAACCGCAGCTCCGGGCCGTCGTCGGCGAACCGGAACCGGACCCGCAGGTGCAGCTCGTCGGCCGCGCCGACCGGCTGGAGCAGGAGCTGGCCGGACATGCCGAGGTGGCCGATGAGGGCGTCCCCGCTGTCCAGCGGCAGCCACAGGTACTTGCCCCGGCGTCGGACGTCGGTGATCGTCCGGCCGGTCAGCACGTCGGCGAAGTGCTCGCCGCCCGGCTCGTGCCGGCGGACCGCCCGGGGGTGGCGCACCTCGACGGCGCTGATCCGCCGGCCGACGACCCACTGGGCCAGCCCCTGCCGGACGGTCTCGACCTCGGGCAGCTCAGGCACGGCCGGCGCCGGTCTCGGCGGGGTCGCCCGCCGGCTCCACCCCGTCGGCCGCGGCCTTCGCGGCGGCCTCCGCCTCGGCCTGCTCGGTCAGCATCCGCCAGGCCGACTCGGCGGCCCGCTGCTCGGCCTCCTTCTTGCTGCGCCCCTCCGCGCCGCCGTACCGGTTGCCGGCCACCACCACCCAGGCCGTGAAGGTCTTGAGGTGGTCCGGGCCGGTGCCCTCGATCCGGTACTCGGGCACCCCGAGCCCCAGCGCGGCGGTCAGCTCCTGGAGGCTCGTCTTCCAGTCGAGCGCCGCGCCCCGGCCGGCCGACTCCGCCATCAGCGGATCGAACAGCCGGTGGATCACGAGGGCCGCGGTGTCCAGGCCGTACTGGAGGTAGATGGCGCCGAGCAGCGCCTCCAGGGTGTCGGCCAGGATGCTGGCCTTGTCCCGGCCGCCGGTGGCCTCCTCGCCCTTGCCGAGCAGCAGGTACGCGCCCAGCCCGTCCGGGCCGAGGCCGCGCGCCACGTCCGCGAGGGCCCGCATGTTGACCACGCTGGCCCGCAGCTTGGCGAGCTGCCCCTCGGGCAGGTCCGGGTGGTTGTGGAAGAGCGCCGTGGTGATCACCACGCCGAGGACCGAGTCGCCGAGGAACTCCAGCCGCTCGTTGGTGGGCAGGCCACCGTTCTCGTACGCGTAGGAGCGGTGGGTCAGTGCGCGCTCCAGCAGTTCCGGGTCGAGCGACACCCCGAAGGCCGCCTCCAGGTGGCCGACGGGAGCACGCCGCCGCTTGTCGTTGGTCATGGCGCTACCTCGGTGTCGTTGCGGTCAGGTGCGGGATCGTGCGGAACGTCGTCGAGCAGGGTCGAGACGGTGTGGGTGGCGCCCCGGCGCCACAGGTGGGCGGCGAGGGCGATGCCGGAGGCGACGTCGTCGGGCCGGGCCGCGCCGTGGCAGACCACCACGGTGCCGGCCACCCCGAGCAGGGCCGCCGCGCGGGGCGCGCCACCGCCCGCCGGGGGCCCGCCGGCCATGGCGTACGCGCCCTCGATGGCTTTGAGCAGCACGTTGCCGGTGAAGCCGTCGGTCACCACCACGTCGGCGCGGGCGCCGAGGGAGAGGTCGTACCCCTCGACGAGGCCGACGTAGCGGGCGCCGCAGGGCAGCGGCACGGCGGCGAGGGCGCGGTCGGCGGAGCGGCGGAGCCGGTCGCCCTTGCCCGCCTCGACGCCGACGGAGAGCAGCCCGACCCGGGGCGCGGCGACGGCGTGCGCCACGGCCGCGTAGGCGGCGCCGAGGACGGCGTGCCGGGCCAGGGTGGCGGGTCCGGGTTCGAGCGTGCCGCCGACGTCCAGCAGCACCACCGGCCCTTCGACGGCGGGAAGGGTGGCGACCAGGGCGGGGCGGCGTACGCCCGCCCAGCGGCCGAGGCCGAGCGCGGCGGCGGTGACGGTGGCGCCGGTCGAGCCGGCGGAGACGAGCGCGTCGGCGAACCCGTCGCGGACGGCGTGCACGGCGGCGCGGACGGTGCTCTCCCCGCGCGCGGCGGTGGGATGGTCGGCCATGCCGACGGCGGTCCGCACCGGGCGGACGGTGACCCGGGTGCGCTGCTCCGGGTCGAGCGCACCGATCAGCCCGTCGGCGACCTCGGTCGGTCCGACGAGCAGCAGGTGCAGGTCAGGGTCGGTACGCACGGCCCGCAGAGCGCCGTCAACCACGACGGCGGGAGCATCGTCCCCGCCGAGGAGGTCGACGGCGATCCGCGCGGTGCCCGGCTCCGCGGGCGCGCCGGCCGGGGAACGGCCGGCGGCGGAGGGAGCCGGGGCACCGGGCGAGAGCCTTGGTGCGTGCGCCACCCGACCGGTGGTCGGGGACGTCACTCGGCGTCCGTCAGACCTCGAGGACCTGACGGCCGTTGTAGGTGCCGCAGACGGAGCAGGCGGCGTGCGGCAGCTTGGCCGACTTGCACTGCGGGCAAGGCACGGTCGCGACCGCCGTGGCCTTCCAGTTCGCCCGGCGGGCGCGGGTGTTGCTGCGCGACATCTTGCGCTTGGGGACGGCCACGGTTCCTACTCCTCTGTACTGGTCAGTTGCGTCAGGCCCGCCCAACGCGGGTCGATCTGCTGGTGACTGTGGTCGGCCGGCAGATCGTCCCAGTGCACCCCGCATTCGGGGCACAACCCTGGGCAGTCCTCCCGGCAGAGCGGGTTGGTCGGCAGTGCGAGCACCACCGCGTCCCGCAGCGCCGGCTCCAGGTCGATCAGATCGCCCTGCATCCGGCCCACCTCGTCCTCGTCGGTCGTGTCGTCCGTGGTGCTGTTCTCGTACGCGTACAGCTCCTGGATCGTCACGGCCACCGAGTCGTCGATCTCGCGCAGGCAGCGGCCGCACTCGCCCTTGACGGGACCGGTGACGGTCCCGGAGACGAGCACGCCCTCGGACACCGACTCCAACCTCAGGTCGAGGTCGAGGTCCGCGCCCTCCGGCACAGTGATCAACTCCACGCCGAGGTCCGCCGGTGCCGGCACGACGCGCCGATGCGTACGCAACGCGCCAGGCCGACGCGGCAGGTCCCTCGTGTCGAGGACCAGCGGCGACCTGGGGTCGAGTTGGCTTGGCGTGTGTTTGGGCATAGTTAGACTCCGGCCGGTGAGAGGCCGACAAAGAAGGTTACCTGGACGACCGGCGGACCGTCGAACCGGGGCGTCGTCCCTGGCCCGTCGGGTGCCGGCTGTCGGCCACCGGCCCGCGTGCCGCTGGCAAGCGTAGCGCGGCCCCCGGCTGCCGCCGGCGGCGCTCAGAAGGGCAGCGGGCGGTCCGCCTCGTCACCGGCGAAGGTGCCGATCTCCCGCAGCGCGTGCATCTTGTCCCGGCCGCGCTCTATCGAGGCGAGCGCCCGGGTGAGGAACTGCTCGAAGTTGGCCAGGGCGGTGTCGACGTAGTCGTCGACCTCCTCGCGCAGGCGCTGCGCCTCGGCCCGGGCCTCGGCGATGATCCGGGCGCCCTCGTGCTCGGCGGACACGGTGATCTCGTTCACCGAGACGAGGCGCGCGTGCTCCGCCTCACCCTCGCTGATGATCCGGTCGGCCTCGCGCTTGCCGGCCTCCATGATCTTGTCCCGCTCCTCCAGCAGCGCGGCGGCCCGGCGCAGGTCGGCGGGAAGCTCCACACGCAGCTCGTCCAGTGCGGCGATCATCTCGCCCCGGTCGACCATGCAGTTGTTGCGCGACATCGGAACGGAGCGGGCCTGCTCCACCATGGCGATCAGTTCGTCGATGCGATCGAGCGGGTCCACCGGTACCTCACTCCTGTCGTTCGTCGGCCGACCTTCATGATGCGGCCTGCGCCCGGGTTCGGCGCTGCACACATCATGTAACGCGCCCTCCACCCGCGCCGCTGCACCCCTGCCCGGCGCGTCGCCCGCGGGGCGGTCAGCGGCGCAGCCGGGCGACCAGCTCCTCGCGGACCACGTCGGGGACGTGCGCGGAGATGTCGCCGCCCCACTTGGCCACGTCCTTGACCAGGCTGGAGGAGAGGAAGGAGTAGAGCGGGTTGGTCGGCATGAAGAGCGTCTCCACGCCGGCCAGGCCGATGTTCATCTGGGCCATCTGGAGCTCGTAGTCGAAGTCGCTGACCGCGCGCAGGCCCTTGATCAGCACGCTCGCCTGCTGGGCGCGGCAGAAGTCGACAAGCAGGCCGCGGAACGACTCGACCCGCACGTTGTCGTACGAGGAGGTCACCTCGCGGAGCATGTCGATCCGCTCCTCGACCGTGAACAGCCCCTGCTTCGACTGGTTGACCAGCACGCCGACGATCACCTCGTCGAAGAGCCGGCTGGCCCGGCCGATGATGTCGAGGTGTCCGTTGGTGACCGGATCGAACGAGCCGGGACAGACAGCACGTCTCATGATCGGCGACCGTACCAAAGGGTGGTCTCGCCGTAGCGGCGGCTGCGCCCGGCAGTGATGCCCTCCACCCACCCCACCTCGCCGCTGCGGGTGGACCGCTCGACGACCACCAGGGCGTCCCGCGCCAGCCAGCCGCCGCCGACCAGCGCGGCCAGCATCGCGGTGATCTCCTCGCCGGGTACGGCGTAGGGCGGGTCGGCGAAGACCACGTCGTACGCCCCGCCGTCGGGGCCGGCGGCGAGCACGGTGGCGACCTTGCCGGTGACCAGGCGGGCGGCCGGGGCGGCCCGGAGCGCGGCGATGTTCTCCCGGATCACCCGGGCGGCCCGGGGGTCGGACTCGACGAGCAGCACGTGGGCCGCGCCGCGCGACAGCGCCTCCAGCCCGACCGCGCCGGAGCCGGCGTAGAGGTCGGCCACGCGGGCCCCGTCGAGATCGAGCTCGGCCTGCACGGCGCTGAACAGCGCCTCGCGGACCCGGTCCGAGGTCGGCCGGGTGCCGGCGCCGGGCGGCGCGGCGATCCGCCGGCCGCCGAGGGCCCCGGCCACGATCCGGGTCACCGCCTGCTCCCGCACATGCCCCAGACGCTACGCGACGGCGGGACCGGGCCGGGCGGACCACCCGGCGCGACGGCCGATCACCTGCCGTACATCAATGATCTCAAATCTATAACAGACCCTTTGCGAGCCGTCGATCGCGGTAACGCCCGCGGTGTCGATTTCGCTAGGGTCTGCCCGGTTGTCGGCTCGCCTCGCCGGCACCGGCGTCGGGACGGCGCCGTCGCGCGGATCCGCAAACCTCTCCGTGCCCGCTCCCCGCCCCACGCCAACACCCCGAACCCCCTCAATCCGGGAGTACCCGTGATCCGTACCAGGCTGTCGCCGCGGCGACCGCTCGCCGTGCTGGGCGCCGCCCTGCTCGGCCTCGCCGGGGCCGTGGCGGTCTCCGCCCCCGCCAGCGCCCACCACACCACCATCAGCGCCACCTCCGCCTGCGACCAGCTCACCGGCGAGCGGGTCCTCACCTGGACGGTGGAGAACAGCGAGCGGGACAAGGCCGCCACGCTCCAGCAGGTCACCCCGAACCCGAAGACCGACGTGACCGTCGCCGTCGACGGCGCGCCCGCCATCCCGCTGGAGGGCACGGTCGTCCCCGACGGCGGCTCGGTCCAGGCGGTCCAGCGGGTCCCCGGCGACACCCGGTCGGCCTCGCTGACCGTGTACGCGCTGTGGAAGAAGAACGGCCAGGACCACACCGACACCGGCACCGTCGACCTGACCCGGGACGCGCCGTGCGCCCCCGCGCCCAGGTGCGTGGACCTGGACAAGGCCACCTACAGCCACACCTTCGACGGGCCGAAGGGCACGGCCACCGTCAAGCTCGACGGTGACCTGCCGCTCTGCGGCGACGGCAGGCAGTGGTTCACCCTGGTCTCCTACTTCGCCCCGCGCCCGCGCTTCACCACCCCGCAGTACGTGCACGGCACGCCGGCCAGCGACTGGCTCGGCGGCACGAAGACCGCCGTCGAGCTGAAGGTCGACCTGCCCGACTGCAACACCCAGGTGGACCTGATCTGGGGCGACACCAGCCAGGTCATCGACCCGCTGACCGGGGACGGCAAGCGGTACGGCAACCTCAAGCTGGGCTCCCCCGGCGCGCCCGGCAACCGGTCGCACGGCCCGCGGGGCTGGTACAACGGCGGCGGCCGCAGCTGCACCAACCCCGCCTCGCTCTTCACCGCCAACTGCGACGGCACGGTCACCGTGGCGCTCAGCAACGACGGCAGCCTGAGCCGCTACCCGGTCGAGTTCGAGGTGCGCGGCGCCAACGGCTGGTCGAAGAAGGTGACCGTCGAGCCCGGCAAGGCGGACACCGACACCGTCGTCCCGGCCGCGAACGCCGGCACCGTCGAGGTGCTGGTCGACGGCAAGGTGCTCGACAAGGGCACCTACTCGTGGCAGCGCCCGGAGGACTGCCCACTGCCGACGGTGGCCGCCAAGGCCGACTGCGACACCTTCACCCTGACCGTCGCCAACCCGAAGGGTGGCCTGCCCGTGAGGGCCGAGCTGACCTACGGCGGGCGCACCGAGACCCGCACGGTCGCGCCGGGCAGGGCCGAGAAGGTGACCTTCAAGGCCGGCAAGGACGAGCAGGCCACCGTCACCCTGCCCGACCTCGACCTGGAGATGGAGGCCGTCTACGCCCCCGAGCGGAACTGCGGTGGCGGCGGTGGCGGGGGCGCCGAGCCGGGCCTGCCGGTGACCGGCGCGGCCGCGGGCGTCATGGCGGCCGTGGCCGGTGCCCTGGTGGCGGCCGGCGCGGTGCTCTTCGTGGTGACCCGACGGCGGCGGATCCGCTTCACCGCCTGACGTGAGCCTGCCCGAGGGCGCGCCGACCACCCCGGTCGGCGCGCCCTCGACTCATTCCAGCTGCGCCATCAGCAGCGCGCGGTCGATCTCGGCCTGGTTGGTCAGCACCACGAGGCGGCGGTCCGAGTCGGGGAACCAGGCCGCCAACGCCTTGTAGCCGCCGTTGTCCCCGGAGTGGTGGATCGCCCGTTCCCCGGCCAGCGGGCCGACGAACCAGCCGTAGCCGTACGCCTCGCCGGGGCGGCCGGTCGGCGCGTGCGGGGTGATCATGGCGGCCACCGCGGCGGGCCCGAGCAGCCGGCCCCGGCGCGGCACGTCGAGCCAGGTGAGCAGGTCGGCACCCGTGCACCAGACGTCCCCGGCGCCCATGCTCACCGTGTCCAGGTTCCAGGACGGCACCGGCCGGCCGCCCTCGTGCCCCGTCGCCACGTCGTCCCGCCCGGCGGCGTCGCCGGCGAAGCTGCCTGTCATGCCGAGCGGCGCGAAGACCTCTTCGGCGAGGAACTCGGCGTACGGGCGGCCGGAGGCGCGCTCGACGGCCCGGGCCAGCAGGACGTAGCCGGGGCTGCTGTAGTGCCAGCCGGCGCCCGGGGCGAACAGCGGCGGCAGGCCGGCGAAGACCCGTAGCAGCTTGTCCGGCTCGGCCGGCCCGGCCAGGTCGATCATCGGGTAGTCCTCCCAATGGCCCAGGCCGGAGGTGTGGGTGAGCAGGTGGTGCGGGGTGATCCCGGACCAGGCCGCCGGCGGGTCCGGCAGCCAGCGGTTGATCGGATCGTCCAGGCGCAGCGCGCCCCGCTCGGCGAGGAGCAGCACCGCGACGGCGGCCATCTGCTTGCTGATCGAGGCGATCTGAAAGCGGGTCGCGGGGGTGCAGGGCGATCCGGCGCCGGCGGAGCCGGTGACCCGCTCCACCTGGAGATCGTCGCCCCGCGCCAGCAGGAGCACACCGCGGTCGAGGGATGGGGTCGGCATCGCCCGAGCCTAGGCCCGGCCGGCCGGCCCGTGGGGGCGGCGGGTCAGCCTTTCTCCAGGTATTCGGCGCGCTCCTCGTCGACCAGGGCGGCGACCGAGGCGGCCAACGCCGGGTGGTTGGCCAGCTCCGGGTCCTCCTCGACCAGGGCGATCGCCTCGGCCCGGGCGTCCCGGATGAGGTCGGTGTCGCGCAGCAGCGACAGCAGCCGCAGGTGCGACCGGCGGCCGGACTGGGTGGCGCCCAGCACGTCGCCCTCCCGGCGCTGCTCCAGGTCCAGCTCGGCGAGCTTGAAACCGTCGGTGGTGGAGGCGACCGCGTCCAGCCGTTCCCGAGCCGGGGAACCCTCCATCGCCTCGGTCACCAGCAGGCAGAGGCCGGCGGCCGAGCCCCGGCCCACCCGGCCGCGGAGCTGGTGCAGCTGCGAGACGCCGAACCGGTCGGCGTCCAGCACGATCATCACGGTGGCGTTGGGCACGTTCACGCCCACCTCGACCACCGTGGTGGCCACCAGCACGTCCAGGTCGCCGGCCGCGAAGGAGCGCATCACGGCGTCCTTCTCGTCGGCCGGCAACCGCCCGTGCAGCACCCCGATCCGCAACCCGTGCAGCGGCCCCTCGGCGAGCAGCGGGGCCACCTCGGTGACGGCGACGGGCGGCCGACGGCCGTTGTCGTCCTCGCGGGGCGCCTCCTCGTCCGAGGCCGGCCCCTCCCCGATCCGCGGACACACCACGTACGCCTGGTGTCCCTTGCCGACCTCCTCGCGCAGCCGGCGCCAGGCCCGGTCGAGGAAGGCCGGCTTCTCGGCGGCCGGCACCACGTGCGAGGCGATCGGCGAGCGGCCCTGCGGCAGCTGGGACAGCGTCGAGGTCTCCAGGTCGCCGTAGACGGTCATGGCGACCGTACGCGGGATCGGGGTGGCGGTCATGACGAGCACGTGCGGCGGCTGGTCGGCCTTGGCCCGCAGCGCGTCCCGCTGCTCCACGCCGAACCGGTGCTGCTCGTCGACCACCACGAGCCCCAGGTCGTGGAAGTCGACCCCCTCGTAGAGCAGGGCGTGGGTGCCGAGCACGATGCCGGCGCGCCCCTCGGCCACCTCGGCGAGCGCCCGCCGCCGGGCCGCCGCGCCCAGCGAGCCGGTGACCAGCTCCACCCGGGTGGCGTCGTCGGCGGCGCCCAGCTCGCCCGCCTGCGCGAGCGGGCCGAGCAGGTCGAGCATGCCCCGGTGGTGCTGGGCGGCGAGCACCTCGGTCGGGGCGAGCAGCGCGGCCTGCCCGCCGGCGTCGACCACCTGGAGCATGGCCCGCAACGCCACGACGGTCTTGCCGCTGCCCACCTCGCCCTGGAGCAGCCGGTGCATCGGGTGCGCGGTGGCCAGGTCGGCGGCGATCTCCCGGCCGACGGCCTGCTGGCCGGAGGTCAGCTCGTACGGCAGCCGGGCGTCGAACGCGTCCAGCAGCCCGCCCGGCCTCGCGGGCCGCGCCTTCGCGGGCCAGGACGCCGCCCGGTGCTTGCGCTGCACCAGGGTGAGCTGCACGGCGAACGCCTCGTCCCACTTCAGCCGGCGGCGCGCCTTGTACAGCTCCTCCTTGCTGGACGGCCGGTGGATCTCGCGCAGCGCGGCGCCGATACCGACCAGGTTCCGGCTGGCCCGCACGGTGGCGGGCAGCGGGTCGTCCGGCGGGGTGAAGGTGTCCAGCACCACCCGCACGCAGCGGGCGATCACCCAGGTCGGCACGGCCGCCGCGGCCGGGTAGACCGGGATCAGCGCCCCGGCGAACTCCTCGACCTCCTCGTTGGCCGCCGCCTCGCCGTCGCCGCCCTCGCCGAGCAGCACGTATTCCGGGCCGTTGAGCTGCCGCTTGCCCCGGAACTCGGTGACCTTGCCGGCGAACAGCCCCCAGCGGCCGGGGCGCAGCTCCCGTTCCCGCCACGCCTGGTTGCCGAAGAAGGTGAGGGTGAGCACCCCGCCGGAGCCGTCGCCGACGGTGACCTCCAGCAGGTTGCCCCGGCGCTGCCGCATCGGCCGGACCGCGGTGCGCTGCACCTGGGCCAGCACGGTGACCTGCTCCCCCACGTCCAGCGAGCGGATGTCGGTGTGCTCGCCGCGCTCGTCGTAGCGGCGGGGGAAGTGGTAGATCAGGTCGCCGGCGGTGTGCAGGTCGAGGTGGCTCGCCAGGGCCTTGGCGGTGCGGTCACCGACCAGCTTCTTCAGCGGCGTGTCCACGGTGGCCGGTTCGCTCGTCATTCGACCCCCACGAGGAGCGGATAGTGCGGCTGCCCGCCCTCGTACGCCTGCACCTCGACGAACGGCCAGGACCGCTCGACGTGCTCGCGCACCCGGTCGGCCAGCCCGGCCGGGGCGTCGGCCCCGCAGAGCAGGGTGACCAGCTCGCCGCCGCCGCCCAGCATCCGGTCGACCATGGCGGTGCAGGTGTCGAGGAGGTCGGCGCCGATGAGGTGCACCTCCCCCTCGACCAGCGCCAGCACGTCGCCCGGCCGGCACGGCCCGGCCACCGTGAGCGCCTCCTTGCTCGCCTGGCAGACCTCGGCGTAGCGGCAGGCGCCGGCGGCCTCGGCCATGGCGATGACGTCGTCCTCGAAGCGCCGCTTCGGGTCCCGCACCGCGAGGGCGGCGAGGGCCTGCACCGGGGATCGGGTGGGCACCACGCTCACCTTCACCCCGAGCCGGTGCGCCTCCCGGGCGGCCGCGCTCGCCACCGACTGGGTGTTGGGGTCGTTGGGCAGCACCACCACCCGGGCCGCGCCGGTGGCCCGGATCGCGTCGAGCAGCTCGCCGGTGGACGGGTTGGCCGGCACCACGGTGGCGCCCTCGGCGCCGAACAGCTCGGCGATGCCGGCGCCGGTGGCCACCACCACGGCGGCCCGGCCGTCGGGCAGCGGCGCCGGCAGGGGCGCGGCCGGGGCCACCTGGTCGGCGAACCGGGTCACCGTGATCCGGTGCGGCCGGCCGGCCACCACGCCGGCCTCGACGGCCGCGCCGACGTCGTTGACGTGCACGTGCACGTTCCACGTGCCGCCGTCGCCCACGATCACCAGGGAGTCGCCGAGGCCGTCCAGCTCGCCGCGCAGCCGGGCCACGGCCTCGTCGGTGGCGTCGAGCAGGTACTGCACCTCGTAGGCGTACGCCGGGGAGCCGGTCTCCCGGACCGCGGTGGCGGGCGGGCGGGCCGCGGGCGGCGCGGGCGCCGGCCGGGCCGGGCTCTCCCCGGTGACCACCTCGACCAGCGCGTCGAGCAGCAGGCAGAGGCCGCGCCCGCCCGCGTCGACCACGCCGGCCCGGGCCAGCTCGGGCAACTGCTCGGGGGTACGCGCCAGCGCGCGGGCCGCCCCGCCGGCCGCCGCCCGGGCCACCGCCCTCAGGTCGTCGGTGTCCGCCTGCTCGGCGGCGCGGGCGGCGGCGGCGACCACGGTGAGCAGGGTGCCCTCGACGGGGTGGGCGACCGCGGCGTAGGCGGCGGTGGCGGCGTCGGCCAGCGCGGCGGTGAGCTGCCGGCCGCGGACCGCCGGGGCGGCGGCGAGCGCGTCGGCGAAGCCGCGCAGGATCTGCGAGAGGATCACGCCGGAGTTGCCCCGCGCCCCGAGCAGCGCGCCCCGGGCCATCAGCCGCAGGGCGTGCCCGTGCGGGGTGTGGCCGTCGTCGGGCAGGGTCTCCAGGTCCATGGCGAGGGCCTGCTGGGCCGAGGTGAGGGTGAGCACCAGGTTGGTGCCGGTGTCGCCGTCGGGGACCGGGTAGACGTTGAGGTCGTCGATCTCGCCCTGGTGCCGTTGGAGCGCGGCCAGCCCGCTCGCGCACCAGCGGCGCACCGCGGCGGCGTCGAGGGTCTCCAGCACGTCGGGAAGCCTACTGGCGCGCACCGACACGCGCCGGGCCCGGCCGCCTCCGGCCGGCGTGTCCGGCGTGCCCGGGCCGGCGCGGCCCCACCGGCGCCCCCGGTACGCTGGGCCGGTCCCCACCGGGCCGGTTGGGCGTCCCGGCGGGTCATCGGGTAACCTGACGAGGTTGCCCGGGCTGCGCCTGGCGGCGACCTCATGAACGTTTCAATCCCAGGAGTATCCCGTGGCTAGCGTGTGCGACGTCTGTGGCAAGGGGCCGGGCTTCGGCCACAACGTGCCCTGGTCCAAGAAGAAGACCAACCGCCGCTGGAACCCGAACATCCAGTCGGTGCGTACCCCGGCCGGTGGTGGCACCACCAAGAAGCTGCAGGTCTGCACCTCGTGCATCAAGGCCGGCAAGGTCACCCGCGCCTGACGCGGTAGCACCGCCTTCATCGCTTCGCCGGATGCCGGCGGACCCCTCGGGTCCGCCGGCTTCTGTCGTGTCCACGGTCCCGCGCTGACGGTTCCCCGACCGGTCGGCGGCCGGCCGGGCCGGCCCGGTTAGGGTGCTGCTGCGCCGGCCGTCCGTTCCGGCGCCAGGCGTGGGGAGGAACGACCGGTGGAGCTGGACCTGGGGCGGGAGCAGCTGGTGGTGGTCGGCGGGTCGTTCGGCTCGCTGCGCTGGTTCGACCAGGAGCTGCCGCCGGGCAGCGTGGTCCTGGTCGAGGAGCCGGACGTGATCCGCCGCCGGGGCCTGGAACGCCTCGCCGCCGAGCTGCCGATGATCGCCCGTCTCGTGCCGGCCGAGTACCAGACCGGCTTCGACGCGGACGCCCTGCTCGCCCGGGAGCCCGGCCTCGCCACGGCCCGGCTGGTCCTGCCCGGCCTGGAGTACGCCGTCGGCGCCGCCGCCCGGCTGGCCGACCGGCTCGGCCTGCCCGGCGCCGGGGTTGCCGCCGCGGACGTGTTTTCCGACAAGCACCGGATGCGGCTGCTCGCCGACGCCGCCGGCCTGGCCAACCCGGCGTACGAGCTGGTCGACGACCCGGCGCGGGCGGCGGAGTTCGCCCGGGCGCACGGTGGCCGGTGCGTGCTCAAGCCCACCCGTCGCTCGGGCAGCCTGGGCGTGCAGCTGGTCACCGACCCGGCGGAGATCGCCGTGCGCTGGGCGGCCAGCGCCACCCCGCCCGAGCCGGCCGAGGCCACCGAGCGCGGCCTGCCCACCGGGGTGCTCGTGGAGGAGCTGCTGGTCGGCTCGGAGCACAGCGTCGAGCTGCTGGTCGCCGAGGGCGAGACGATCTTCGCCAACGTCACGGACAAGCGGGTCGCCGGCGGCCGGTACCCGGTGGAGACCGGGCACACCGTGCCGTCCGCGCTGCCCGAGCCGCGGCGGCGGGCGCTGCGGGACGCGGCGGTCCGGCTCGCCGAGGCGGCCGGCTTCCGCAGCGGCATGCTGCACAGCGAGTGGATCCTGGTCGACGGCGTGCCGACGCTTGTCGAGTGTGCCGCCCGGATGCCCGGCGACATGATCACCGCGCTGGTCTCGATCGCCTACGAGGTCGACTTCATCGAGGCGTACCTGCGGGTGCTGCGCGGCGAGCGCCCCACGCCGCCGGCGCGGCCGACCGGCGCGGCGGCCGTCGAGTTCCTGGTCGCCCCGCCCGGCCGGGTCACCGCCGTGGACGGCCGGCGGGATGCCCTGCGGGTGCCCGGCGTGCTCGACGTGCAGGTCGAGGCGAAGGTCGGGGACCACGTGCCGGAACTGCTCTCGTCGGCGCACCGCAGCGGGCACCTGCTGGCCTGGGGCGCCACCCCCGCCGAGGCGGAGAGCGCCGCCCGCAAGGCCGCCGGCGAGATCCGGATCACCGTCGGCTGACCGGGGTCAGAGCGGGCGGCCGAAGGAGAGGCAGCCCGGGGCGTCCCGGTAGAAGCCGAAGTTCGGGATCCGCTCGTAGCCGGCCGAGGTGTACATGGCGATCGCCTCGGGCTGCTTGTCGCCGCACTCCAGGATGATCCGCTTGCGGCCCTGGTCCCGGGCGGAGTGCTCGACCGCCGCGAGCACCGCGCGGGCCACGCCCCGGCCACGGGCGGCCGGCGCCGTGTACATGCGCTTCAGCTCGGCCGTCTCGCCGTCGTCGCCGTGGCTGCGCCAGCCGCCGCAGCCCACCGGCTGCCCGTCGAGATAGGCGACCAGGAAGGTGCCGGCCGGCGGCTCGAACTCGTTCGCGTCGACCGGCGTCTCGTCGCCGCTGCCGCCGTACCGCGCCCCGAGGTCGGCCAGGGCCGCCCGGATCAACGCCTGCGACTCGGGCGCGTCGAAGCGCCGCACCCGGATCTCGATCTCGCTCACGGACCGAAGCGTACGACCGGGACCGGGGTCGACCGGGGCCCGATCCCCGGCATCGGACGCAGATCACTCCGCCCGGCGGAAGTGGTCCCAGCCGGCGGTGCCCGCGAAGGGCGCGCCGTCCACCGTCACCCCGGCGCCCTCGGTCACCCGGCCGACCGGCCGCCAGCCCTCGGGCAACGTCGCGGTCGCCGGGAAGGTCGCCGCCAGGGCGTGGTCGTCGCCCCCGGCCAGGATCCAGGTGTACGGGTCGACGCCGAGCGCCTGCGCCGCGTCGCGCATCTGCCGGGGAACCTCGAACGCCTCCCGGGTCAGGTCGACGGCCACCCCGCTGGCCTTCGCCACGTGTCCCAGGTCGGCCAGCAACCCGTCCGACACGTCGATCATGGCGGTGGCGCCGTGCCGGGCGGCCTCCGGGCCGGCCGCGTAGGGCACCTCGGGGCGGCGGAACGCCTCCACCAGCAGCCGGGGCGTGCGGAACCCCCGGGACAGCACGGTGTAGCCGGCGGCCGCCCAGCCGGTGCGCCCCGCGAGGGCCACCACATCGCCCGGGCGGGCCCCGGAGCGGACCACGGGTGCCCGGCCGGCCAGATCGCCGAGGGCGGTCACCGCGATGGTCAGCGTCGGGCTGGCCGACATGTCCCCGCCCACCACGCTCGCGCCCACCAGGGCCGCCTCGGCGCCCAGCCCGTCGGCCAGCTCCTCGGCCCAGGCCGGGTCGAGGTCGGCCGGCATGCAGAGGGCGACCAGCAGCGCGGTCGGGGTGGCCCCCATGGCCGCGATGTCGGCCAGGTTGGCCGCCGCCGCCCGGTGTCCCACGTCGCGGGCCCCCGACCAGTCCCGCCGGAAGTGCCGCCCCTCCACGAGCACGTCCGTGGAGGCCGCCACCCGCCGGTCCGGCGCCGCGACCACGGCCGCGTCGTCTCCGGGGCCGAGCAGGCAGCTCTCCCCCTGGGCCAACCGGGCGGTCACCCGGTCGATCAGCCCGAACTCACCGACATTCGCGACCGTCATGCCGTCCCCTCGTCGCGCTCTCACCGCTTGGCCGTCCCGTCACCACTACCCCGACGTGGGCTCGCTCACCGCGTCCCGCCGGCGACCGATACGGATCAGGGCCGCTCCGTAGGGTAGTTTCACCCTTCGGGCCGCCCCAGGCGGCGACGGACGGAGGTCGAGTCGTGGTACAGGCGTACATCCTCATCCAGACGGAGGTCGGTCGGGCGCGTGACGTGGCCGGTCTGATCGCGGACCTTGCCGGCGTGGTACGCGTCGACGCCGTCACCGGGCCCTACGACGTGGTCGTCCTCACGGAGGCGAACACCGTCGACGAGCTCGGCAAACTCATCGTCAGCAAGGTGCAGATGGTGCCCGGCATCACCCGCACCCTCACGTGTTCGGTGGTGCGGCTGTAAGTGGAAGAAGTCACGTCCTCCCCCACTTCCGACGAGTCGGGCCCGGCGCGTCGCGACCGGTCGAACCGCAGCGCGGCGCTCTGGGCCACGCTGGTCGCGCTGCCGGTCACCCTGGCGGTGGCCGGGTTCACCTTCGCGAAGCTCGCCCCCGACACCCCGGCCGCCGAGCCGAGCCCGTCGGCGAGCGCCGTGCGGCCGCAGTCGACCACGCCGGTCGAGCTGCCGGCGCCGGCCCTGGCCGAGCGCCCGGCCACGGTGTGCCGCGCCCTGGTGTCGCAGCTCCCGGCGACCGTCCGCGACCTGGCGCAGCGCCCGGTCACCGCGGGCGCGGAGCAGAACGCCGCGTACGGCGACCCGGCGCTCACCGTGGCCTGCGGCGGCACGCCGCCGGTGGTGCAGCCCACCGACGAGGTCTGGTCGGTGAACAAGGTCTGCTGGCACGCCGTGCAGGAGGCGGACGCCACCGTGCTGACCACCGTCGACCGGGAGACCCCGGTGCGGGTGCGCGTCCCGAAGCAGTACGAGCAGCCGCTCCAGTGGGTCACGCCGATCTCCGACGCGGTGGTCGCCTCGGTGCCGGCCGCGAAGACCGCCCCCTCCGGCTGCTCCGCCTGACCGTCGCCTGCCGGTCGCGACGCCCCGGCGTCAGCGGCCGGCGCGGCGCAGGGCCGTGCGGATGAGCCGGTTGACCAGCTTCGGATACTCCAGCCCGCTGGCCGCCCACATCCGGGGGAACATCGAGGTCGGGGTGAAGCCCGGCATGGTGTTGATCTCGTTGAGGTAGACGTCCAGCTCCGGGGTGACGAAGAAGTCGGCCCGGGCCAGGCCGGAGCAGTCCAGCGCGGTGAACGCGCGGGTCGCGTACTCCCGCACCTGCCGGGTCACCTGCTCGGACAGGTTCGCCGGGATGTCGTACTCGCAGGCGTCGTCGATGTACTTGGCCTCGAAGTCGTACCAGTCGTGGCCGGAGACCACCCGCACCTCGGCCAGCACCGACGCCTCCGGCGCGCCGCCGGCCTCGCCCTCCAGCACGCCGCACTCGATCTCGCGGCCCACGATCGCGCCCTCGACCAGCACCTTGGTGTCGATCTCCCGCGCGGTGGCGACCGCCGCGTCGAGCTGCGCCCAGTCGTCGACCTTCGTGATGCCGAACGAGGAACCCGCCCGGGACGGCTTCACGAAGACCGGCAGCCCGAGGCGCTCCTTGTCCTCCTCGGTCAGCGTCATTCCGGCGCGCAGCACCACGTACGGGCCGACCGGGATGCCCTCGGCGGCGCAGAGCTTCTTGGTGAACTCCTTGTCCATGGCAGCCGCCGAGGCGAACACGTTCGCCCCGACGTACGGGATGTCGGCCATCTCCAGCATCCCCTGGATGGTGCCGTCCTCGCCGTACGCGCCGTGCAGCACCGGGAATACCACGTCCACGTCGGCCAGCGCCACCGGGCCCTGGGTGGGGTCGAGCACCATGAGGCCGCCCACCGCCGGGTCGGCGCGCAGCACCAGCTCGGCGCCGGAGCCGGCGGTGATCTCCGGGAGCCTGCGGTCGGCGATGGCGAGCTGGCCGGGGTCGCCGCTGGCCAGCACCCACTGGCCCTGCCGGGTGATGCCGACCGGCACGACCTCGAACTCGTCGGGGTCGAGGGCGGCCAGCACGCTGCCGGCGCTCACGCAGGAGATGCCGTGCTCCGGGCTGCGGCCGCCGAAGACGATCGCCACGCGGGTCTTGCCTGGGGTGGTCACTGGAGTCACCTCTTCGTTCGCGACTGCGGCTGGCCGTGCTCGCCGGTGGCGCTCACCCGCTGACCTTACTGTGCGTGGCGAGCGCCGGTAGCCGATACCCGGGGAGACGACGCAGCGGCCGTCATCCGGTCAGTGACCCGTATACGCGGAGTAACCGGGCGGCTGCACGTGCGCAGAGGTGAATCGAAGGGGGTGCGAGCCGTGACGAGCCCGGGCGGCCGGTGGCGGGACCTGCCACCGGCCGCCCGGCTCCCCCGCCCCCGTCACCGCGTCCCGGGGGCGGGCCCGGTTCAGTTCAGGTGGTCCGGGGTCCGCGGCCGGCGCCCGACCGCGATGACCTTGACCCGTTGCCGGCCGGCGCGGACCATGCCCAGCGCCATGAAGGCGCCGGCGATCCGGTCCGCCGCCTCGCGGTTGTTCGCGCCGACGACCTGCCGGCGGCGCTCGGGGCTGGTCCGCTCGTTGCGCCAGACCCCGTCGAGGGGGCGCACGTCGGTGAGGACCACGAGGAACCGCGTCATCCCCGTCCACCCCCGGCGTGGCGGGCCGTCGCCGTCATCGCGTCTCCTCCCCGTCTGGTGCCGGTACGGGCACGCGACGATCGGGTCGTGGGGGAGTAAAACCCGATCGCCGCGCGCCCCATCCCCTCCGGTCGCTCACCACCACCGTCGCCACGACAACCGGCGGTGAGGACGCCGTCACAGATTGACAGGTGGACACGCGTGAATGCAACTCTCATCGGATTTCTCTCATGCCCATCCTCCCATTGATGTGCGACCATCGATGCATGGCGCCGAAGACCGCCCGGGCCCGACGGCTCGGCATCGCCCTGCGGACCCACCGGGAGGCCGCCGGCCTCACCCTGGAGTCCGCGGCCGACGAGATCAACAGCACCCGCAGCACCCTGTCCCGCTACGAGAACGCGCAGACGCTTGTCAACCCGGCCACCGTGCGGGCGCTGCTCACCCTCTACGGGGTCGGCCCCGACGAGATCGCCGCGGCCGTGCAGCTCGCCAAGGACGCCCGCAAGCCCGGCTGGTGGGTCTCCTACTCGTACCTGCTGGACCGCCGGACCATCGACTTCATCGCGCTGGAGGCGGAGGCGACCGGGATCGCCAACTTCGAGCCGTCGGTGGTGCCGGGCCTCCTCCAGACCGCCGACTACATCCGCGGGGTGATGCGCGGCGGCCCGCACACACTCAGCGACGAGCAGGTGGAGCAGCGGGTCAAGCTGCGGCTCGACCGCCAGCAACGGCTCACGGGTGACGATCCGCCGATCCTCGACGCCATCATCGACGAGGGGGCGTTACTGCGCCCCGTCGGCGACCGGACGGTGATGGGGGGTCAGCTGCAGCACCTGTTGAAGATGGCCGAGCTGCCCAACATCACCGTGCAGGTGATCCCCCTGGCGGCCGGATACCACCGGGGGACGCGGGGGTCGCTGCACATCCTGGAGTTCGCGGATCCGGAGGACCCGATCATCGCCTCGGTGGAGACGGTCGCCGGGCAGATGGTGCTGGACCGGCCGGGCGACCTGCGCACCTGCACCAAGATCATGGAGCACCTGCGGACCGTGGCGCTGAGCCCGGCGGCCAGCCGGGACGAGCTCCTCCGCCTGCTGAACGAGAGGTAGAAGCGATGAACGGCACGAACAGCGCCCCCGTGGCGACCGGTTGGCGCAAGAGCAGCCACAGCGGCGATGAGGGCGCGTGCGTCGAGATGGCCCTGCTGCCGGAGGCGGTCGCGGTCCGCGACTCCAAGGACCCGGCCGGCCCAGTGCTGGTCTTCCCCCCGGCGGCCTGGGCCACCTTCGCCGGCGCCCCGCCGCGCCCCTGACCGGTCGCGGCGGCGACGCCGCGGCTCAGCCGGCGACCAGCGGGCCGGCGGCGGCCCCGCCGCGGACCGCCTCCAGCGCCGCGATGGCCACCCCACGCGCCCCGGCCATGTCCCGGTCCGGCACCAGGGCGAAGGAGGCCACCGCGCGCTGCTCGGCGCGGAGCACGGTGTGCTCCCGCACGGTGGCCAGGAACCAGTCGCGGAACTCCGGCGCGGCCTCCACCACCCCGCCGCCGACGAAGTACGCGTGCGGGTCGGTGAAGTTGGCCGCGATGGTGAACAGCCGGCCCAGCGCCATGGCCTGCTGGGTGAACACCTCGCGGGCCAACGGGTCGCCCCGCTCGCCGTAGCCGCGGACCAGCTTCGCCGCCCGGGCCGGCTCCTCGGCGGCGAGGGGATGTCCCGGGAACCGGCCCAGCCAGTACGGCAGCAGGTTGTTCACGATGGCGGTGAGCGAGGCGACGCTCTCCGCGTCCCCCGCAAAGCCGCAGGCGCAGACCGGCACCGGCTGGCCGGGCGCGAGCAGCCCGTCGAGCGGGATGTGCACGTGCCCGAACTCGCCCGCCATGCCGGCCGCGCCGCCGACCACCCGGCCGCCCTCGACCACACCCCCACCGAGCCCGGTGCCGACGATCGCGGCGACCGAGGAGCGATCCATCGCGTCGGCGCCGAAGTGCACGTGGTGCGCGTAGAGGGCCGCCGCGTTGCCGTCGTTGGCGTAGACCACCGGCAGGCCGAGCCGGTGCTCCAGCGCGCCGCGCACGTCGTAGCCGCGCCAGGCCGGCTGGGAGAAGTTGGTCGAGCCGCGGGAGGAGATCACGCCGGTGGCGCTGGCCGGGCCGGGGGTGTCCAGCCCGACCGCGCGGACCAGCTCGCGGGGCACGCCGGTCAGCGCCAGCACGCCGTCCAGCGCCCGGGCCAGGGCCTCGATCGCCGCCTCCGGCCCGGCCTGCACCTCGCTCGGGATCTCCACGAGCCCGTCCACCAGGAACCGGCCGTCGACGGTCAGCACGGTGGCGTTGTTGCTCGTGCCGCCGTTGTCCAGACCCACCACCACCGGCACACCCGCGCTGCCCACCGCCACCGCCTCCCACCGAGCCTGATCCGAGGCTAGTGGGCGGCGCGGCGTCCCGCCACGGTCGCACCGACCCCGCCCGGTCCGGGACCGGGCGGGGGCCGGGCGCCCGGCTCAGCCGGGCCGGCGGGCGGTGACGGCGGTGGCCTCCAGCTCGTCGTCGCGCACCACGGTCGGGGTCAGGCCGGCGTCGGCCAGGACCGCGCAGAGCGCCGCGGCCTGGCCGGCGCTCACCTCCACGGCCAGGTGCCCGCCGGGGGCCAGCCACTCGGCCGCGCCGGCGGCCACCCGGCGCAGCACGGCCAGCCCGTCCACGCCGCCGTCCAGCGCCACCGGGGCCTCGTACAGCCGCGCCTCGGGCGGCAGCATCGCCACGGCGCCGCTCGGCACGTACGGCGCGTTCGCCACCACCAGGTCCAGCCGCCCCCGCCACCGCGAGGGGAGGGGCGTGAACAGGTCGCCCTCGTAGACCGGGACGCCCAGCGGGTCGAGGTTGCGCCGGGCGCACGCCACCGCGGCCGGGTCGAGGTCGGCGGCGGCCAGCCAGCGGGGCGCCAGCCGGCCGTGCAGCACCAGCGCGGCGGCGCCCGAGCCGCAGCAGAGGTCGAGCACGGCGGGCGCCGGACCGGCCACCGCCGCGGCGGCGGCGACCAGCAGGGCGGTCCGCCCGCGGGGCACGAACACCCCGGGATCCACGGCGACCCGCAGGCCGCAGAACTCGGCCCAGCCGAGCAGGTGCTCCAGCGGCAGGCCGGCGGCCCGGCGGTCGACGAGGTCGGCCAGCGCCTCGGCCGAGCCGGCGGCGGCGATCAGCAGCTCCGCCTCGTCCTCGGCGAAGACGCAGCCGGCGGCGCGCAGCCGCCCCACGACGGCGGGACGGTCGGGAGTGAACAGGGTGGGTGTCATGGCAGGCCTTTCGGGAACGCTCGTCGGCGCTCCCGGCGTCGCCTAACCCTGGGGCGAGGCGGACTCGGAGGGAACGCCGGTCCTCTGCTGGGGGATCGGTCTCACCTCCTCCGGTCGGGGCCCACGCGGGCCGTGCTGCCCGTCACCTTAGCCGAGCGGGCCGGCCCGCGTCAGGCCGCGTCCAGCGCGGCGGTCACGTCGGCGACCAGGTCGGCGGCGTCCTCGATGCCGCAGGAAAGCCGGACGAAGCCGGGCGGGGTGTCGTCGCCCCACTGGGCCCGCCGGTCGGCGGTGGTGTGCAGCCCGCCGAACGAGGTCGCGGCGGCCACCAGGCGGGACGCGTCGAGGAACCGGGCCACCCGGTCCGCGTCGCCCAGGTCGAAGGAGAGCACGCCGGGCATCCGTCGCATCTGGACCGAGGCCATGGCGTGGGCCGGGTCGGTCGGCAGCCCCGGCCAGCGCACGCCGGTGACGTCGGCGCGGCCGGCGAGCAACCGGGCCAGCGCCTCGGCGTTGGCGGTCTGCCGACCCAGCCGCAGGTCCACGGTCGCCAGCGAGCGGTGGGCCAGCCAGCAGTCGAACGGCCCCGGCACCCCACCCGTGGTGGTCCGCCAGGCGGTCACCACGTCGAGCAGTTCGGCCGAGCGGGTCGCCACGTAGCCGAGCAGCAGGTCGGAGTGGCCGGTCAGGGCCTTGGTGCCGGAGGCGACCACCACGTCGGCGCCGAGCTCCAGCGGGCGCTGACCGAGCGGGGTGGCGGTGGTGTTGTCGACCGCCACGAGGGCCCCGGCACCGTGGGCGGCGACGGCCAGCGCCGTCACGTCGGCCACGTCCAGCCCGGGGTTCGCCGGCGTCTCCAGCAGCACCAGCCGGACGCCCTCGAACGACGGGTACGGCCCGGCGGTCGGCACGAAGCCCACCCGCACGCCGATGCCCTCAAGGGTGGCGGTGGCGAAGGCGCGCACCGGGAAGTAGCCGTCGGCGGGCAGCAGCACGGTGTCACCGGGGCGCAGCACGGCCAGCAGCAGCCCGGTGATGGCCGCCTGACCGCTGGCGAAGACCCGGCAGTCGCCGCCCTCCAGCTCGCCGATCGCCGCCTCCAGCAGCCGCCGGGTGGGGTTGTCCGGCCGCCCGTACCCGTTGGGGGTCGCCTCCGGCCCCCGCCACGGGTCCAGGTGGTACGGCGCCGCGAAGACCGGCCCGGGCAGGAAGGGCTGGCCCGGTTCCGGCGCGGGCAGCCCGGCGTGCACGCTGCGCGTGCCGTCACCCCACTCGTCGGTCATCGCCACCTCACTCGTACGACTCGGGCTTCGCGGTCCGGCTCATCAGGGCGTCCACGGCGAGCCGCGGGTCCATCCCCTCGTGGCAGATCCGCTCGATCTGCTCGGTGATCGGCATCTCCACACCGTGCGCCCGGGCCAGGTCGCGGATGGCCAGGCAGCTCTTCACGCCCTCGGCGGTCTGCCGGGTGGCCGCCTGGGCCTGCTCCAGGGTCTCCCCCCGGCCCAGGTGCTCGCCGAAGGTGCGGTTGCGGGCCAGCGGCGACGAGCAGGAGGCGACCAGGTCGCCCATGCCGGCCAGCCCGGCGAAGGTGATCGGGTCGGCGCCCAGCGCCACGCCCAGCCGGGCGGTCTCGGCCAGGCCGCGGGTCATGAGCATGGCCCGGGTGTTGTCGCCGAAGCCCATGGCGGTGGCGATGCCGTACGACAGCGCGATCACGTTCTTCACCGCCCCGCCCAGCTCGCACCCGATCACGTCGTCGTTGGTGTACGGCCGGAAGTACGGCGTCCGGATCGACGACTGGACCAGCGCGGTCCGGCGGCTGTCGGTGCCGGCCACCACGGTCGCGGCCGGCTGCTCGGCGGCGATCTCCGGTGCCAGGTTGGGCCCGGAGACGACCACCACGCGGTCGGCCGGCACCCCGGCGGTCTCCATGATCACCTGGCTCATCCGCTTCGTGGTGCCCAGCTCGATGCCCTTCATGAGGGAGACCAGCGTGGCGTCGGCGTCCAGGTACGGGGTCCAGTCGGCGAGGTTGGCGCGCAGCGTCTGGGACGGCACGGACAGCACCACCACCTCGGCCCCGGCGATCGCCTCCTCGGCGTCACCGGTCGCGGTGACCCGGTCGGGCAGCCGCACGTCCGGCAGGTAGTCCGGATTGTGGCGCCCGGTCCGGATGGCCTCGGCCACCGAGGCGCGCCGGGCCAGGATGGTCACGTCCCGGCCGGCGTCGGCGAGGATCTTGGCGAACGCGGTGCCCCACGACCCGGCACCCAGCACGGCCACGTGCCCGCTCATGCCGTCGCCTCCCTTCGGTCGGCGACGGCATGAGGCTCCAGCGCACTGAGCTGGCTGATTCGCTCGCTACGCTCGCTCATTCGGTCACCTCGGGGGTACGCGTCCGGGCCGGCCGCTCCCACAGCGGCGGTGGCGTGCCACCGCGGATCTCGGCGACCAGGTCCCGGATCCGCAGCATGATCGTGTCGGTCATCTCCTCCAGGATCGCCCGGGTCGGCGTGGCGCCCGCCCACCGGCTCAGGTCGATCGGCGGACCGGCGACCACCGTCACCGGCGTACGCGGGCGCAGTCGGATCCGGGCGGTCCGCGGGTCGAACATCCGCTCCGGGCCGACCATGGCGACCGGGATCACCGGGGCGCCGGTGGCCAGCGCCAGCCGGGCCGCGCCGGTCTTGCCCTTCATCGGCCACAGGTCCGGCTCCCGGGTGGTGGTGCCCTCCGGGTAGATCACCACCGCGCCGCCCTCGTCCAGCGCCGCGACCAGCTTGTCCAGCGACTTGACGGCCTCGATGCTGCCGCGCTCGACCGGGATCTGCCTGCAGCGGTGCAGGATCCAACCGATCACCGGCACCTTGAACACGCTGGCCTTGCCGAGGAACTGCGGCCAGCGGCCCGAGTCGTAGATGAAGTGCGCGGACACCAGCGGGTCCGCGTGCGAGATGTGGTTGGGCACGATGATGATGCCGCCGTCGCGGCGCAGGTGTTCCATGCCCCGCCAGGTGCGCCGCGTCCAGACGGTCAACACCGGCTTCACCAGCACCACGGCGAACCGTGGCCAGAATCCCAGCCTCCGCGGTGCCACCCTGCCTCCTCGTTCCGCCCCATGCGCGCACGCCCCGGGACGAAATCATGCCTGCTCGCCCCCGGTCCGGCCAGTGAGGGTACCGCCGCCCGACTGGCAGGATTGTCACGTGCCCGAGCCGACCTGGACAGTGGTGGTGCCGGTGAAGCGCCTCGGGGTGGCGAAGAGCCGCCTGCGCGGCGCGCTGCCCGGCGTACCCCATGAGGAGCTGGCGCTGGCCCTCGCGGCCGACACGGTCGGCGCGGTGCGGGCCTGCCCGGCGGTGGCCCGGGTGCTCGTGGTGACCGACGACCCCCGGGTGGCGGCGGAGGCCACGGTGGCCGGCGCGGAGGTCGCGCCGGACCCGGCGGCCGGGCTGAACGGGGCCTTCCGGCACGGCGCGGCCGTGGCCGGCCCGCGCGTCCCGGTGGCCGGCCTGACCGCCGACCTGCCGGCGCTGCGCCCGGCCGAGCTGGCCGCGGCGCTGCGGGCCGTCCCCTCCGACGGGGTACGCGGCTTCGTGGCCGACGCCCCGGGCAGCGGAACCGTCCTGCTCGCCGCGCCGCCCGGGGTGCCGCTGGCGCCCCGCTTCGGCCCCGGCTCGGCGGCGGCGCACACGGCGAGCGGGGCGCTGCCGCTGGCCGGCGGCTGGCCCACCCTGCGCCGGGACGTGGACACCGCGGCCGACCTGGCCGCCGCCGTCCGGCTCGGCGCCGGCCCGCGCACGGCCGCGCTGCTGGCCCGGGCCGGCGGGGGCGTCGGGTACGGTGCTGGCATGCAGGGCACGGTGGCCACCTACGACGCGTCGACCCGCAGCGGGGTGCTGCTCCTCGACGACGGCACCGAGCTGGCGTTCCCGGCCCGCGCCTTCGACGCCTCCGGCCTGCGGCTGCTCCGGCTCGGGCAGCGGGTGCGCATCGAGCGGGACGCCGCCGGCGAGGTCGTCCGGGTGACATTGCCGACGATGGCGTGACCAACCTGCCCCGAGTTCATTTTCCGTTCACCGTTGTCGGGGAATCATGAGGTGGTGAGCACCCCTCGCGAGCACCCCGACGGTCCCCGGCACGTCCTCGACCCCGACGCGCCCCGCAACGGCACGTCCACGCGCGGCGTCGATGGCCGCTTCCGCCGCGTCCGCCCGCCCGAGGAGAGCGTCAGCCCCGAGCCCGCGGCGGCGGCCTCCGCCGGGCTGGAGGAGTCGCTGGACCCGGTCGAGGGTCCGGGCCCGCAGGCGGAGCCGACCGCGGCCCTGCCGCTGCCCGAGGACCGGTTCTTCAACCGGGAAATCTCCTGGCTCGACTTCAACGCCCGGGTGCTGGCGCTGGCCGAGGACCCCCGCACCCCGCTGCTGGAGCGGGCCAAGTTCCTGGCCATCTTCGCCAGCAACCTGGACGAGTTCTACATGGTGCGGGTGGCCGGCCTGAAGCGCCGGCTCTCCGCCGGCCTGCCGGTACGCGGCGGCGACCGGCTGCCGCTGCGGACCCAGCTGGAGCTGATCACCGAGAAGACCGCCGACCTGGTCTCCCGGCACGCCGCCTGCTTCGTCGACGACGTGCTGCCGAAGCTCGCCGACGAGGACATCCGGATCCTGCGCTGGAGCGACCTCGACGACGCCGAGCGGGAACGGCTGCGCACCTGGTTCCGGGAGCACATCTTCCCGGTGCTCACCCCGCTGGCCGTGGACCCGGCGCACCCGTTCCCGTACATCTCGGGGCGGTCGCTGAACCTGGCCGTCTCGGTGCGCGACCCGGACGGCGGCTCGGAGCTGTTCGCCCGGGTGAAGGTGCCGAACAACGTGCCCCGGTTCGTGCGGGTGGCGCGCGACCAGCCGGGGGTGCGCTTCCTGCCGGTGGAGGACGTCATCTCGGTGCACCTCGGGCAGCTCTTCTCCGGCATGCAGGTGGTCGAGTGCCACCTGTTCCGGGTGACCCGCAACGCCGAGGTGGAGGTGGACGAGGACCGCGACGAGGACCTGCTCCAGGCGCTGGAACGGGAGCTGGCCCGGCGCCGGTTCGGCCCGCCGGTGCGGCTGGAGGTGGCCGCCTCCATCTCCGACCACATGCTGGAGCTGCTCGTCCGCGAGCTGGACATGGACGGCCACGACGTGCTCCGGGTCCGCGGCCTGCTCGACCTCTCCGCGCTCTGGCAGGTGTACGGCGAGGCCGACCGACCGGACCTCAAGGACCCGCCGTTCGTGCCGGCCACCCATCCCCGACTGGCCGAGGGCGAGGTGCCGCGCAGCGTCTTCGCCACCCTGCGGGACGGGGACGTGCTGGTGCACCACCCGTACCACTCGTTCGCGACAAGCGTGCAGCGCTTCGTCGAGCAGGCCGCCGCCGACCCGAACGTGCTGGCCATCAAGCAGACGCTCTACCGCACCAGCGGCGACTCCCCCATCGTCGACGCGCTGGTCGACGCGGCCGCCGCCGGCAAGCAGGTGGTGGTGCTCGTCGAGTTGAAGGCGCGCTTCGACGAGGTGGCCAACATCGGCTGGGCGCGCACCCTGGAGCGGGCCGGCTGCCACGTGGTCTACGGCCTGGTGGGCCTGAAGACGCACTGCAAGACCGCGCTGGTGGTCCGCCAGGAGGGCAACCAGATCCGCCGCTACTGCCACATCGGCACCGGCAACTACCACCCGAAGACCGCCCGGCTCTACGAGGACTTCGGCATGCTCACCGCCGACCCGGAGATCGGCGCCGACCTCACCGACCTGTTCAACGTGCTGACCGGCTACAGCCGGCAGACCGCGTACCGGCGGCTGCTGGTGGCCCCGCAGGGCATCCGCAGCGGCCTGGTCGAGCGGATCGAGCGGGAGATCGAGCACGTCCGGCTGGGCATGCCGGGGCTCGTGCAGTTCAAGGTGAACGCGCTGGTCGACGAGGAGATCACCGACGCGCTCTACCGGGCGTCGCGGGCCGGGGTGCACGTGGACCTGCTGATCCGGGGCATGTGCACCCTGCGGCCCGGGGTGCCGGGGCTGTCGGAGAACATCCGGGTGCGCTCGATCCTCGGGCGGTTCCTGGAGCACTCGCGGATCTTCCGGTTCGGCAACAACGGCGACGCGGAGTTCTGGATGGGCTCGGCCGACCTGATGCACCGCAACCTGGACCGCCGGGTGGAGGCTCTCGTGCAGGTGAGCGACCCGGTGGCCCGGGCCGAGCTGGACCACGTGCTGACCGCCGCGTTCAGCCCCGAGGTGGACGCCTTCGAACTGGCCGCGGACGGCAGCTGGCAGCGGCGTACCGGCACCGACGACACGCCGCTGACCCACCTGCAGGACCTGCTGCTGCACCGGGTCGGCGGGAGGGCGGGCTGAGCGGACCACGGCACGCTCCGGGCGGGCATACGGTGAGCGGATGACGGACGACGAGCCGGTGCGGATCCGGGCGGCGGGCGGGGTCGTCTGGCGCCCGGCGGCCGACGGCGTCGAGGTCTGCCTGGTGCACCGCCCCCGCTACGGCGACTGGTCGCTGCCCAAGGGCAAGCTGGACGCCGGCGAGCACCCGCTGCGGGCCGCCGTCCGCGAGGTCGCCGAGGAGACCGACGTCCGTGCCGTGCCGCAGGTGCGCCTGCCCACCGCCCGCTACCGCAGCGAGGGCCGGCCCAAGGCGGTCGACTACTGGTCGATGCGGGCCGCCGCGCAGGGCGGCTTCCAGCCGGACACCGAGGTGGACGAGGTGGCCTGGTTCCCCGCCGACCGGGCGGTACGCCAGGTCAGCTACCCGCACGACGCCGAGGTGATCGCCGCGTTCGCGACGCTGCCGCCGGTCACCGCCACCCTGCTGCTGGTCCGGCACGCGCACGCCGGCAAGCGGGGCACCTGGACCGGCCCGGACACCGGCCGGCCGCTGGACGCCGAGGGGTGGGCCCAGGCGCAGGCCCTCGCCGCCCTGGTGGCGCTGGTCCGCCCCACCCGCCTCGTCTCCGCCTCGGCCCGGCGCTGCGTGCAGACCCTCGACCCGGCGGCCGCCCTGCTGGACCTGCCCATCGAGGTGGTCGGCGACCTCGACGAGCCGCGGCCCGGCCAGCAGCCGGACGAGTGCGCTCTGGCCGCCGCGGCCCGGCTCGCCGCACTGGCCGCCGACGGGGAACGGATCGCGGTGTGCAGCCAGGGCAAGGTGATCCCGGGCGCGCTGGAACACCTGGCCGGCACCGCCGACGACTTCACCACCCCGAAGGGCGGCGGCTGGCTGCTCGCCTTCAGCGGCGACCGGCTGCTCGCGGCCGACCGCCTCTGAGCCGGAGTTCTCCGTCGGCGGCCCGTCCGGTGGGACCACCGCCGCCGCGCGTGCCTGGTGGCTCAGGGCAGGGCGATGGTGACCGCGACCGGCAGGTGGTCGCTGGCCGTCGTGCGCGGGGCGGTCGCCCCGGACGCGGTGAGACCCGGCGAGACGAACACGTGGTCGATCTGGGTGCGCGGGTCGTCGGCCGGGCTGGTGCGCAGCGGGCGGGCCGCGGCCAGCGCGTCGACCAGGCCGGCCCGGGTGAACTCGGCGAAGGCCGGGTCGGCGGGCTCGGTGTTCAGGTCGCCGCCGAGCACCAGCGGGCGGCCGGCCGCGTACCGGGTGGCGAAGGCGGCGACCTCGCGGGCCTGGGCCACCGGGCCCTGCCCCGGAGGCGGTTGCAGGTGGGTGGCGACCACGGCGAGGTCCCGGCCGCCGAGGTCCAGCGTGACGCCGAGCGCCTGCGCCCCGGTCGGCGCGCCGTGCGCCGCGAGGGGCCGGGTTTCGCCGGCCCGCACGGGGAAGCGGCTCAGCACCGCGTCGCCCCACACCGGATCGGCGGCCGGCGCGAAGACGTACGGCATCCGCAGCCGCCCGGCGAGCAGGGCGAGGGTGTCGTGGCCGCCGTTGAGCAGCCAGCCCCGGTCCACCTCGCTGAGCAGCACCACGTCGGGCCGGCTGCCGTCCACCGCCCGGGCCAGCGCGTCGAGGTCGAGCCGCCCGTCCAGCCCGAACCCCATCCGGATGTTGTACGCCACCACCCGCACCGCGGCCGGCGGGTTCGCGGGCGCGTGCGGGGCCGGTGCCGGCCGGTGGATGCCGCCGCCGACGGCGGTCAGCAGCATCGCGCCGAGGACCACCGTCCACGCCGGCACCGGCGTGCGGAACAGGCGCGCGGCGCCCGGCGGGGCGGCCACGGCCGCGGCGGCGACGACGAGCGCCGCCAGCACCGGCACCCAGCCGTTCGGGTACCCGAGGTCGTAGGCGGCGTAGTAGGCCACCGCGCCGACCGCGAAGCCCAGCATCCCGCCGACGACGGCGAACCCGCGCCGCCGGCCACCGTCCCTGCCGCCCGGGTCCGGCTCGGCCGGCTCACCGGAACCCGCAGCCTCGGCCGGACCGGTCAACGAGGCAGCACCTGTGCCCGCGACGGAGCCGGAGGCCGTGGCGGACCCCGGGACCGTGGCGGAATCCAGGCCCGCGGCGCGATCAGGGGACGTTGCGGCGGTGACCAGCGCCGTGGCCGGGTCGCGGCCGCTGCCCGGGCTGGTCGTGGCGCGGACGGGAGCCTTGCCGGAGCGGCCATGCACCAGCGCGTTCGCGCGGTCGGCGGCGGTGTCGACGAGGGCGAGGCAGCCACCGAGGCCGGCAGCGGTCAGCAGGACCGCCGCCGCCAGCCAGCCGGCCCGGTCGGCGGCGAACAGTCCCGCGCCGGCCGCCAACGCCACCGGCCAGAGCAGCCGGGCCAGCGGCCGGGGCGGCCGCACGAGCAGCGTCACCAGGAACAGGCCGATCGCCAACTCGGGGACCGCCGCGAGGTGGGCCGGCGGCAGTCCCAGGCCGGACAGATCGGCCGAGTCGTGCCAGTACGTGGCCGCGGCGTCCCACACGGCCGGTGCGAGGGCCAGCTGACCGGCCAGCAGCAGCACCGGACCCACCAGCAGCCAGGCGACCCGGCCCGCCGCCCCGCGCCCGCGAAGCCCGGCCGCTGGACCGGTGGCCGACTGCGCGGCGACGAAGGCGCCGACCAGCAGGACGCTCACCGTCCACCCGAGCACGCCGCCCCGCCAGACGAGGTCCTCGGTGCCGAGCAGGGCGTGCCCGCCGGCGGCCCCGGCCAGGCCGGACGCCAGACCCGGCACCGGGCGGGCGACCGTCGCGGCGGTCGCGGCGAGCCAGACCAGGCCGGCGAGCAGGCCGGCGCAGGCCAGCCAGAGCTGGACCCGACCGCCGGGGGCGGCGGTCAGGGCGAGCCGGGTGGCGGCCAGGAGCCCGGCCGCGGCCAGGCGTGCCGGGCGCGCACCGACCCGGCGGACCAGGACGGGCGCGGCGAGCGCGAGCACGAACCAGCCGAGGGCGAAGGCGCCGAGGAGTTCGGCCGGCGTCTCGGCCGCCCGGCCGAAGATGGTGATGATCGACGGCAGCCACACCCGCAGCACGTCGAGCAGGACCACGACGCCCAGGGCGAGCGCCACGGTGGGGAGGTGACGGTGGCGCACGGGCGCCCCCTCTTCTCGTGACCGACGGGGTTTCGGCACGAGGATTCTGCGGGTCCGCGCGAGGGCCGGTCAACGCGTACCCACGAAAAGGGCGCCCACCGCGGACGGTGGGCGCCCTTTCCGGCCGTGCGGTCAGCGCCGGGTGGCGGCCTTCTTGGCCGGAGCCTTCTTCGCCGGCGCCTTCTTGGCGGCCGTGCTCTTGGCGGCCGTCGTCTTCTTGGCGGCGGTGGACTTCGTCGCCGCGGTGGTCTTCTTGGCCGCGGTCGTCTTGGTCGCGGCCTTCTTCGCCGGCGCGGCCTTCTTGGTCGCGGCGGTCGTCTTGGTGGCCTTCGCCGCCGTGGTCTTCTTGGCGGCGCCCGCCGCCGTGGTCTTCTTCGCGGCGGTCGCCTTCGCGCCGGTCGCCTTGGCCCCGGTGGCCTTCGCGCCCGTGGTCTTCGCGGCGGCTGTGGTGGTCTTCCTGGCGGCGGCCGTGGCCTTCGGCACCTTGCCGCTGGCCACCATCTCCTTGAAGCCCGCGCCCGCACGGAACGTCGGGACGGAGGTCTTCTTGACCTTCACCGCCTCGCCGGTCCGCGGGTTGCGCGCTGTTCGGGCGCCCCGGATGCGCTTTTCGAACGCTCCGAAACCGGTGATCGCCACCTTCTCGCCCTTGGTGACCGCCGCCTGGACCTCAGCGAGAACCGCGTCGAGCGCGGCCGTCGCCGTCTTCCGGTCCCCCAGGCGAACGGCGAGCGCCTCGATGAGCTCGGCCTTGTTCACGACTTCCTCCCGATTGTGCAACTGACTCGACGCGAGCCATTCTGCGCGCACGGTATGCCCTGTGCTGCCTGGACACAAACATTCGGTGGAAAAAAGCCCTTGTGTCGTAACGGATTCGCCCCCACCGGTCGGGCCGGTGGGGGCGAAAAGCTATCTGCGGTCAGGCGATCGAGGGCAGGAACGACGGCCGGGACCCCTCGTAGGCGCTGATCTCAGCCTCGTGCCGGAGGGTGAGTCCAATGTCGTCCAAGCCCTCCATCAGCCGCCAACGGCTGTGGTCGTCCAGCGGGAACGCCCAGGTGGCGTCACCGGCGTGGACCTGGCGGGCGGCGAGGTCGACAGTGATCGGCGTGGTCGGCTCGGATTCCACGAGATCCCACAGTTCTTCCACGGCTTTCAATTCCAGCTCGACCGGAAGGAGACCTTCCTTGAGCGCGTTGCCGCGGAAGATGTCGCCGAAGCGAGGCGAGATGACGGCCCGGAAGCCCCAGTCCCGCAGCGCCCAGACGGCGTGCTCCCGGGAGGATCCGGTGCCGAACTCGGGGCCGGCGATCAGAATCGACGCACCCGAATGGGCGGGATCGTTGAGGACGAATGACGGGTCCTCCCGCCACGCGTTGAACAGACCGTCCGCGAATCCGGTCCGGGTCACCCGCTTGAGGTACACGGCGGGGATGATCTGGTCGGTGTCCACGTTGGATCGGCGCAGCGGCACGGCCGTGCCGGTGTGGGTGGTGAACTTGTCCATCTCTCGGCTGCCCTTCTACAGGTCGGCGGGGGCGGCCAGCCGGCCGACCACGGCGGTGGCGGCGGCGACCGGCGGGGACACCAGGTGGGTACGCCCGCCCCGGCCCTGGCGGCCCTCGAAGTTGCGGTTGGAGGTCGAGGCGGAGCGCTCGCCCGGCTTCAGGGTGTCCGGGTTCATGCCCAGACACATGGAGCAGCCGGCGAAGCGCCACTCGGCGCCGGCGTCGGTGAACACCTTGTCCAGCCCCTCCGCCTCGGCCGCCTCGCGGACCGCGGCCGAGCCGGGCACCACCAGCATGCGTACGCCGTCGGCGACCTGGTGCCCGCGCAGCACGTCGGCGGCGGCCCGCAGGTCCTCCAGGCGGCCGTTGGTGCAGGAGCCGACGAAGACCACGTCCACGGCCAGGTCACGCAGCGCGGTGCCGGGCGTGAGGTCCATGTACTCCAGGGCGCGGCGGGCGGCGACCCGCTCCGGCTCGGTGACGAACTCCTCCGGGTCCGGCACGGCGGCGCCCAGCGGCAGGCCCTGGCCGGGGTTGGTGCCCCAGGTGACGAACGGGGTGATCCGGGCGGCGTCCAGGGTCACCTCGGTGTCGAAGGTCGCCCCCTCGTCGGTGGGCAGCGTCCGCCACCAGGCCACCGCCGCGTCCCAGTCGGCGCCCTGCGGCGCGTGGGGCCGCCCCTTGAGGTACGCGAAGGTGGTCTCGTCCGGCGCGATCATGCCGGCCTTGGCGCCCCACTCGATGGACATGTTGGCGATGGTCATCCGGCCCTCCATGGAGAGGTTCCGGATCGCCTCGCCGCGGTACTCCACGATGTGGCCGCGCCCGCCGCCGGTGCCCACCTGGGCGATCAGGGCGAGCACCAGGTCCTTGGCGGTGACGCCCGGGGCGAGCTGGCCGGTGACGTTCACGGCCATGGTCTTCGGGCGGGCCTGCGGCAGCGTCTGGGTGGCCAGCACGTGCTCGACCTCACTGGTGCCGATGCCGAAGGCGAGCGCACCGAACGCGCCGTGGGTGGCGGTGTGCGAGTCGCCGCAGACGATCGTCATGCCGGGCTGGGTGAGGCCGAGCTGCGGGCCGATGACGTGCACGATGCCCTGGTTCTCGTCGCCCAGCGGGTGCAGCCGTACGCCGAACTCGGCGCAGTTGCGGCGCAGCGTCTCGATCTGGGTGCGGGAGGTGGGGTCCGCGATCGTGAGCAGGTCGCCGCGCCGGGAGCGGAAGGCCGGGTCGTCGTACCCGGTCGGGGTGTTGTGGTCCTCGGTCGCGATCGTCAGGTCGGTGCGGCGGACCCGACGGCCGGCCAGGCGCAGCCCGTCGAACGCCTGCGGGCTCGTGACCTCGTGGAGCAGGTGCAGGTCGATGAAGAGCAGGTCCGGCTCGCCGGCGGCGGAGCGGACGACGTGCGCGTCCCAGACCTTCTCGGCCAGGGTCCTCGGTTGAGTGACTCCCACCATCTGGACATCCTAAATTCTGGGAGGTAAATTTCGGCTTGTGGGACACAGTATGAGCGGTGTCGGCGTTCTCGACAAGGCGGTGGTCATCCTGGCCGCCTGCGTCGACGGCGCCAGCCTTGCCGAACTCGTTGAACGGACCAAGCTGCCCCGGGCCACCGCGCACCGGCTGGCACAGGCGCTGGAGATCCACCGGATGCTGGTCCGGGACACCCAGGGCCGCTGGCGCCCCGGCCCCCGGCTCGGCGAGCTGGCCAACGCCGCACCCGACGTGCTGCTGACCGCGGCCGAGCCGCTGCTCGCCGCGCTGCGCGACGCCACCGGGGAGAGCGCCCAGCTCTACCTGCGCCGTGCGGACGAGCGGATCTGCGTGGCCGCGGCCGAGCGGGCCAGCGGCCTGCGGGACACCGTGCCGGTCGGCTCGGTGCTGCCCATGACGGCCGGTTCCGCGGCGCAGATCCTGCTGGCCTGGGAGCCGCCCGAGGCCGTCATGCCGCTGCTGCCCCGGTCGAAGTTCACCGGCCGCACCCTCGCCGAGGTACGCCGCCGCGGCTGGGCGCAGAGCGTCGCCGAGCGGGAGGCCGGTGTGGCGAGCGTCTCGGCCCCGATCCGCGACCGCACCGGCCGGGTCATCGCCGCCATCAGCATCAGCGGCCCCATCGAGCGCCTGGGCCGCCGCCCCGGCGAACGCCACGCCATGGCCGTGGTCCGCGCCGGCCAACGCCTCTCCGGCCTGTAACCCCTCCCCCTCACGCGTCGATCAAGAGGTTTGCGTCACGCTCCGGCCCGATCCGGACGCAAACTTCTTGGTCGACACCGCCGGGCGGGGCGGCGGGGTGAGGTGGGGTGGGGATTGGGCAGACTGGTCGGCCATGGAGTTGGACGAGTATCAGCGTGGTGCCCTTCGTACCGCCGCGCCGCGGGACCGACGGAACGAGCTGCTGCACCTGGTGCTCGGGCTGGTCGGCGAGGCGGGTGAGATCGCCGAGAAGTTCAAGAAGTGGGTCCGCGACCTCGACAGCGACGAGTCCCTGATCGACCGGGCCGACATCGCCAGGGAACTCGGTGACGTGCTCTGGTACGTGGCGGTGCTCGCCGACTACCTCGACCTGCCGCTCGACGACATCGCGACGGCCAACCTGGCCAAGCTGGCCAGCCGCCAGGGCCGGGGCGTGCTGGGCGGCAGCGGCGACGACCGTTGAGCCACCGCCAGACAGGCGAACGGCCCGTCTCGCGGGAGCGAGACGGGCCGTTCGGTGT